>NZ_JALLPO010000121.1 GCF_023276435.1 Sphaerisporangium perillae | reverse complement strand
CACCGCCACCGTTTTCGTACCCGGGCGGAGGCTCGGCTGAAGATCGCGACCTGGATCGCGGACTTCTACAACGTCAAGCGCAGGCACAGTGCCAACGACGGGCTGCCGCCTGTCACATTCGAGCGTCTGATGATCGAGAAGAGGACAGCATCAACGGCCCTGCTGAGGGCCGCTGTGGCATAGGACCGTCTCCACGGTTTGAGGGGATTGACACCCCATCCGTCTGCTGGTCGATCACCGTGAGGCCCTCATCGCCGAGCGCACTAGGTTGATCAACCGGGTGTTATGGCTGGTCCACGACCTGAGCCCTGACTTGGCGGCCGCGGTGACCAAGCTCAAGCAGATCACCACCCGCCGCAAGCTCACCGCACGGCTCCAGGCGTTGCCGGCCGGCACCCTCCCTGCCAAAATGGATAGAGGTAGCAAACAGGCGCAAAACTCTGCATCGAGGGTGGGGAAGGAGACATCCCTTCGTGGGAGCGAGCAAGCCGGATCCGCAGATCCCTGACCCGCAGGTGCGTG
>NZ_JALLPO010000120.1 GCF_023276435.1 Sphaerisporangium perillae | reverse complement strand
GCCGGCGTAGGTGATGCCGTTGTAGACGGTGACGAAGGCGTAGTCGCTGTCGTAGTCCTCGTACACGCCGAAGTCGTAGTGCACGTAGGCGGCCTTGCCGACGTAGATGCCCCAGGGAGACTTGCCCTGGTAGTAACCGGGGATGAAGACCCAGTTGTCAATCGCGCTGTTCTGCACGCCCTCGTCGAACACGCAGTGCCCGGCGGTGGCGACCAGGTTGTGGTACTTGGACTGCACGGAGGACGCGGAGCACCAGAACTCGTCGGCACCGATCGTGAAGAACACCTTGCCGATGGTCTTCGGCAGGTTGACGTTCTTGACCTTGGTGGGGGTGACCTTCTCCTGGCCGATCGGCGGGACAACGCCGGCCTTGCCGCTGGGGGCCGCGTCGCCGCCACCAAGCTTGACCTTGCCCGACACCTGCTCGTCGCCCTTGTACTGCGCGGCGGCCTTGAGGTTGGCGGAGCCCTTCTGGGTCCAGAAGTCGGTGATCTTGTTGGCCTCGGAGGAGGAGGCCAGCGACACGGTCTTCTTGACCGGGGCGGTCGCGGCGTTGGCCGAGGTGACCAGGGTGGCACCGATCATGCTGGTGGCGGCGATGGC
>NZ_JALLPO010000012.1 GCF_023276435.1 Sphaerisporangium perillae | reverse complement strand
GGACGGACGAACCTCTGGTGTGCCAGTTGTTCTGCCAAGAGCACGGCTGGTTGGCTACGTTCGGGAGGGATAACCGCTGAAAGCATCTAAGCGGGAAGCCCGCCTTGAGATGAGGTCTCCCACCCCGCGAGGGGGTAAGGCTCCCAGTAGACGACTGGGTTGATAGGCCGGAGGTGGAAGCATCGTAAGGTGTGGAGCTGACCGGTACTAATAGGCCGAGGACTTGACCACAAAGCTTCTTGCTCGCGTCCACTATGTAACTCAGAGGCAGCAAACTCTGGCCTTGGCCTGGTTTGTGTGTTTCAAGGGGTTACGGCGGTCATAGCGGAAGGGAAACACCCGGTTACATTCCGAACCCGGAAGTTAAGCTTTCCAGCGCCGATGGTACTGCACCGGGGACGGTGTGGGAGAGTAGGACACCGCCGGACAAAATTTAATGCATCATCAGGGAAGCCATCCACGTTGTGGGTGGCTTTCCTGCGTTCCAGGGCCGGTTCGTTCCAGGGCCACGTTCGACCCGTGCTGCTCAGGACACCTTCGACCTGACCACGCCCTGCCGGGGAAAGGCCGGGGTTCGTCAGACTTCGACCCCTGCCCCTGCCGGGAAGGGGCAGGGGTTCGTCAGACGTGGAGGTCGCCGGACCAGATGGTGATGGCGGTGCCGCTGATCTCCACCCGGTCGTCGTCGCCCACCCTGGTGTGCACGATTCCGCCGCGCTGGGACACCTGAGCGCCGACGAGTGCGTTCTCGCCGAGCTTCGCCGACCAGTAGGGGCCGAGCATGCAGTGAGCCGACCCGGTCACCGGGTCCTCCGGAACGCCGGCGTTCGGCGCGAAGAACCGGGAGACGTAGTCGACGTCGCCCGAAGGGGCCGACGCACGGGCTGTGACGCAGACGGCACGGGCGTCCAGGGCCGTCAGAGCGTCGATGTCCGGGGCCAGAGTGCGGACGACCTGCTCGGACTCCACCTCGACCAGGATGTCCATGCGCCCCATCCCGACCCAGGTGACGGGCACGCCGAGCGCCTTGACGAGGGCCTCGGGAGGAGAAATCTGGGTCGGCATGTACGCCGGAAAATCCATCGAAATACGGCCGTGATCAAGCTGATTGGTGGTCAGGATTCCACTCTTCGTGGAAAACTCGATCGGCCCTGAGGCGGCTCCGGTCGAATACAGGACGTGGGCCGTCGCGAGGGTGGCGTGACCGCACAATGCCACCTCGACCGCCGGTGTGAACCACCGCAGAGAGCTCGGCCGGCCGCCGTCCTGGGCCAGGAGGAAGGCCGTCTCGGAGTGCCGCATCTCGCTGGCCAGGGCCTGCATCCACTCGTCGGATCTCCCAGAGTCCAGCAGGCAGACCGCCGCCGGGTTACCCTTGAAGGGCTGATCGGTGAACGAATCGACGGTGAAGATACGCATGCTCTCGATCCTATCCACCCCCAGATAACCGGTCGAAACGGCAGCGAAAGCCGGGCAAAATCAAAAGCACATGGGCGTGTCGCGCCGCCTCAGGCGGCACGTCGGTTACGGTCATTTGTGTCGGGGCACGGCGAATGTGGCCGGTTCTCGCGGAAAGGACAGCCGATGGGGGCAGTGCGCAGGGTGGTGAGCTACCTTGGCCTGGGCGATGGGGATCAGTACGACGAGCCCTACGAGTATGACGAGTACGAGGATGAGTGGATGCCCGCGTCGGAACGGGCCGCCAGGCGCTGGGGGTCGGGTGGGGATCCCGCGCGGATCATCATGATCCGTCCGCGGAAGTATTCCGACGCGCTTACCGTTGGGCAGCACTTCAGGGAGGGCCAGGCGGTCATCATGGACGTCGCGGGGATGTCCATGGCCGACGCGACCCGGATGGTCGATTTCGCTGCCGGGTTGACGTATGGCTGCGAGGGACGCATTGAGCGGATCGCCGACAAGGTGTTCCTGCTTGCCCCTGCCGACGTCGAGATCACGACCACCTGACCACCACGGCCCAGGCTCCCCCGCCGGACCGGACGGCGCTCGGCCGCAAGGCCCGGACCACGGCTTCACCGCGTGGTTGACGGGCCGGGCGTCCTTGCCCGCGCGGATCGCCGCGGCCGTGGTGGTCATCCTTCCCGCAGCCGCGGTGGTCCGCAGGGGCAGCGTCCTGCAGGACAACGGGGACGTCGTGCAGGCCGCCAGAGCCCTCCTGAGCGGCCGGTCGCCGTACGCCGACGAGCGCTTCCTCTACCTGCCCAGCAGCGCGGTGGCGGCACTGGCGGAGGCGTGGCTGGACGACCTCACGATCCGGCGGGTCCTGCCCTTCGTCCTGTCGTTGCTGACGCTGGCGGGCTGGTGGCTGGCCCTGCGGGTTGGCGGCACGCGGCTGGACAGCCGGCTGGGGGTCCTCGGGATGGTCGGCATCCCCCTGCTCTTCGGCTACCGCAGCCTGCTGATCCTGGGGAACTGGAGTGCGGTGGCGGTCGTCGCGCTGCCCGCCGTCCTGCTGCTCTGCGCCAGGAATCGCTGGGTGGCCGCCGCGGCGGTCGCAGGGGTGTCGATCGCGCTCAAACCCATGCTGGTTCCGCTCGCCCTGCTGTTCCTGTTCGCCGGGCGGCGGCGGGCGGTGGTCACCCTTGTCGTGGTCCCCGGGGTCCTCGTCCTGCTGTCCCTGCCGTTCACCGCCGAGCCGGGCCGGTTCCTGTCGGAGACGCTGCCGTTCCTGCTGCAGGGGCAGGACGAGTACGCCAGACCGTACGACGCCTCGCTGGCGTCGATCCTTCCCCGGCTCGGGGCCGGGGACGGCGTCACGCTGGCGGCCCGGGCCGTGGTGGCGGTCACCGGGTTCACGCTGGCCTGGTGGCGCTGGCGCCTGCCCGACCCCACTGAGTCGCGGCCGGTGGAGACCGGCTGCATGATCATGATCACGGTGTTCCTGGTGTGCACGCCGGCGTTCGGGCACTATTCGCTGCTCGTCCTGCTGCCGCTCGCGGCCACCGCCGTCGACCCGGGCTCGGTGGCACGCTCCCCGTGGTTCTCCATCGCTCTGGCCCCGCAGGTCCCCGGCATAGAAGTGCCTGGGCTCGCGACCCCACAGACGCGGGCGTTCCTGGTGCTGTTCATGCACGGCGTGCTGGCCGTGCTCCTGGCCTCCCGCACGCTGCGCGCACGCAGAGCGTCGCACGCAGGCTGAGGCTCGTGCACAGGTTCGCGCGCGCCGTACATACTCCGCGCGCGCTGCGGGCTGTCCGCTACGGGAGGCCGCTTCGCGTCCGGCTTCGGGGGTTCGGCTAGGGGCGGGGCTCGGCGACCGCGGGGCCCCGGCGTAGCAGGCGGGTGAGGGCGGTGAGGTTCTCGGCCGCGGTCTCGGCGCGCTCGGCGGCCTCGCGCGCGTAGTCGTGTAACGCCCACACCGCGGCCTCCGCCTGGTCCCGCAGTTGCGCGACCTCGGCCTCGACTCTGCGCGCCTCCGCCTGCTCGCGGACGCTACGGCGCCACAGCAGGTACCCGGCGATCCCGCCGAGGACCAGCCCGGCGACGGCGAACAGCTCGGAGACCGTGAACGCGAGCACCACCGCCACCATGGGCAGCAGCGCCGGCGCGTACGCGAGCCAGCGCCCGGACAGGCGGGCCGCTCCCTCGGCCCGGATCCGCGCCTCCGCGGCGGCCAGCGACGCCTCGTCTGCCCCTTCCGGACGCAGGATGATGTCGTGCCCGAGGATCGGCACGGTGATCTCATCGGGCGGCGATATCCGGGTTCCCTGCACGAGATCCTCGGCGGCGGCCCGTACGACGGGCGCGGCGACATGGAAGGCGATCGCGGCGAGATGCGAGTCGGAGCCGGACTGGACGTCTTCCAGCAGGTGTCCCGTCAGCGAGCACAGCGGGCCGGGCTCTTCGGACCCGATGAGCGATCGCAGCACGGTCAGGGGCTCGGTGTCCGGCCAGGGGCCTGGTAGTTCGGAACGGGGAGTCGCGGCCGGGCGGGTGGAAGTGATCTCGGCGCATCGCTCGAGCAGGCGGGACAGCCGCGCCGCCGCCTGGACGGGCCGTACGAGCTCGGGCACCTCGGCCAGCGCCGGGAGGGCCGTCAGCGCCGGTGATTCCGCCAGCGCCTGCGTCACCACCTCCGACGGCACCACTTCCGACGACGGCACCGCCTCCGACAAGAACGGCACCACTTCCGACGACGACGGCACCGCCTCCGACAAGAACGGCACCACCTCCGACGAGGTCACCGCCTCGGACGACGGCACGGGCTCCGCGGGTGACGGCACGGGCTCCGCGGGTGACGCGGCGGCGGGCGGCGGATCGCCGGGGACCAGGGCGCTCAGCCAGCGGTCGGGTTCGGCGGTGGAGGGCACCGCGGCGGCGTCGAGCTTGCGCAGCACGAAGATCTTGCCGGCCGGTCCGTACGCGCCCCGGGCGGCGGCCATCCACAGGGCACGCTGGCCGGGTGTGACGGGACGGTCGGTGGAGAGATCGCCGAAGGCGGTGCCGAGCCACGAGGCATGGATGCGGTCCCCGTGCCCGCTGACGGCGAGCGACAGGCAGAGGAACAGGGCCGTGTCGGTCTGGTCGAGCTGGGCCGCGCGAGCGAGCGGCTCGAGCGCGTCCTCGCCCGACAGTATGAGCAGGAGCGCCTTGATCGCGGGGGCGAGCCAGTGCCCCTGCGCCTTCAGCAGGTTCGCGGGCGGCGGGAGCACCGTGCCGTCGGCCGCGAGATGGGTGAACAACGCCTCGGCGTACCGCCGCAGCTCCGGCAGATCGTCACCGTGGTCCTGCGGCTCCCCTGACCCTGGAACAGGCCCTCCCTCGTGGTAACGCGCCTGCGTGGACTCCGAGGGAGGCTCCTCCTCGTCGTGATGCGGTAGGTGTGCGGCTTCCGCGGCCCCAGGGACGTCGGGGTTCGCGGTCAGATCCATGCTCAAGGCGGGCAACTCCCCGAAGGCGTGAGGAAGGCCCCCGGAGGCGAGGGTTCGGCGGGCACTCCCATGACCGCGCCCAGGTTAGTTCTTCCGGCGAGCCCGTGCGGTGCGGCACGCCGACGAGGGCGAGGAACTTGATCGGCCCAGAACGAACGCTACATGCGGTCGGGGACGGGGACGCCGAGGAGGTTGAGCCCGGTTTGGAGGATGTTGAGGGTGAGGGCGCACAGGGCCAGGCGGGAGGCGCGGGTGGCGGGGGCCACGTCGTCCCGCAGGACGGGGCACTTCTCGTAGAAGGTGGTGAAGGTGCTCGCGGTCTCGAACAGGTAAGCGCAGACCCGGTGCGGCTCGGCCAGGGCCGCGGCGTTCTCGATCACCGCGCCGAAGCCCAGGAGCTGGAGGGCCAGGGCGCGCTCCGCCGCCTCGCCCAGGATGATCGGGCCGGTGGCCTCCGCGGGCGTGATGCCGCCCTTGCGGAAGATCGAGCGGATCCGAGCCGTGGCGTACTGCATGTACGGCCCGGTGTTCCCGGTGAAGGACAGCATGCGGTCGAAGTCGAAGATGTACTCGCTGTCGTGGCTGACCGACAGGTCGGCGTACTTCACCGCGCCGATGCCGACCGTGCGGGCGATCTCGGACCGGGTCGCCTCGTCGTAGCCCCGCTCGGCGATGGCGGCGGAGGCCCGATCGACGGCCTCGTCGAGGAGGTCCGTGAGCTTGACCGACTCGCCGCTGCGGGTGCGGAACCGGCGGCCGTCGGCGCCCAGCATCATGCCGATCTGGATGTGCTCGGCGGAGACGTCCCCGGTCAGCCAGCCGGCCTGGCGGGCGGCCGCGAAGAGCATCTGGAAGTGGAGCGCCTGGTCGGCGCCTACCACGTACAGGATGCGGTCGGCCTTGACGTCGCGGACCCGGTAGCGGATGGCCGCCAGGTCGGTCGTCGCATAGCCGTACCCGCCGTCGCTCTTGCGGATGATGAGCGGCAGCGGCTTGTCGTCGCTGCCCTTGAAGCCGGGTGGGAAGACGCAGAGCGCGCCCTCGCTCATCACGGCCACTCCGGAGGACTCCAGGTCGGCGCAGGTCTCGGCGAGCATCGGGTTGTACATGCTCTCGCCGGCGATGTCGCTGTCGGTCAGCGTGACGCCCAGCGTGGCGTAGACCTTGTTGAAGTAGCGGATCGTGGCGTCCATGAACAGGTGCCACAGCCGGATCGTCTCGGGGTCCTCCGCCTGCAGGGTCGCCACGCGCCGGCGCGAGCGCTCCTTGAAGTCGGCGTCGGTGTCGAACTTGCCCCGGGCCTCCTGGTAGTACTCGCTGCCTTCGCCGGCTTCGAGCCGGGCGATGGCGTTGGCCTCCCCGATGTCCAGCAGGTGCTCGATGAGCATGCCGAAGGGCGTGCCCCAGTCGCCGAGGTGGTTCTGCCGGACGGCCCGGTTGCCGAGGTGCTCCAGCATGCGCACCAGGGAGTCGCCGACGATGGTGGTGCGGAGGTGCCCGACGTGCATCTCCTTGGCGGCGTTGGGCGCGGAGTAGTCGACGACGACGGTCTGCGGGGGGGTGGTGAGGCCGACTCCGCTGCGCGGGTCTTCCAGCGTCCGCAGGGCCTGGGAGGCGATCCAGGCGTCGTTGAGCGTGATGTTGAGGAAGCCGGGGCCGCTGACCTCGACCTTGGAGAAGACGTCACCGGTATCGAGGGCGTCGGCGATGGCCTGGGCGACCTCCCGCGGGGCCCGTCGCAGCCGCTTGGCCAGGCTCAGTGCCACGTTCGCCTGGTAGTCGGCGAACTGGGAGGGCCGGATCAGCGGGTCGGCGCCTGCGTACTCCTGGCCGAACGCGGTGCCCAGCGCCTGCTGGACCCGCTCGGTGAGCACGAGCTGCGGGTCGGTCATGCCTCAAGGATATCCGCTGATCATCCGCACCCGAGAATGGTTATCCGGCCATACCCCGCAAGGTCCGTTTCACCAGAGGCGATGGGACTTCTGGGTGGCCGCGACGCGTTCGGCGATGTGGGCGACGGTGCCCTGACGGGCGAGGGTGGCGGCGAGGGCGCAGGCCGCGGCGATGCCCTTGGCGGTCGAGGAGCCGTGCGCGATGACGACGGTGCCGTTCAGCCCGAGCAGGACGGCGCCTCCGTACGCCTCGGGGTCGAGCCGCTTGCGCAGGTCGCGCAAGCGGCCGCGCTGGAGCATCGCCGCGAGCCTTGCGACCCGGCCGCCTTCGAGGGCTTCGCGCAGCTCGGTGAAGGCGTATTGGACGGCGCCCTCCATCGTCTTCAGCGCCACGTTGCCGGTGAAGCCGTCGGTGACGATGACGTCGACGACGCCGCTCAGCAGCTGGTGGCCTTCGACGTTCCCGGCGAACTCGAGCCCGGGCGTGGCGGAGAGGAGCTCGTGGGCGCGCTTGGTGAGCTTGTTGCCCTTCTCGGCCTCCCCGCCGATCGTGAGGAGCCCGACGCGCGGCCGTACGAGGTTCAGGGCGGTCTCGGCGTACGCCACGCCGAGGTGCGCGAACTGCACGAGGGTCTCGGGCTTGACGTCGGCGGTCGCGCCGGCGTCCAGGAGCACGGTGGGGTGGGGACGGGTCGGCAGCGGGACGGCGATCGCCGGCCGCAGGACGCCCTGCTGGGCGCGGAGCCTGAGCTTCGCGGTGGCGACCACGCCGGCCGTGGAGCCGGCGGACACGACCGCCGAGACGTCGCCCCGCCGGACGAGGTGGCAGGCGACGGCGATGCTCGAACGGGGCCGGCGCAGGCTGGCGAGCGCGCCCTCCTCCATGGTCAGCGCCTCTTCCGCGCGCACGATGGGGATCTCGCCGGCGGCGCGGTGCTGGGCCAGGGCTTCGGAGAGCGTCCGTGGCGCGCCGACGAGGACGATGGGCACGCCGTGCTCCCGCACGGCCTGTACGGCGCCCGCCACGATCTCGCCAGGGGCGTTGTCGCCTCCCATGGCGTCAAGGGCTATCGGCGGAATGCCGTCCAAGCGGTCACCTCGTGCGGAATGAGTGTGTGTCCCGCATCGTAGGTGGCCGGGTGGGGTGGTGTGCGCGTGAGGGTGCCCCGCCCGCCAGGGGGACGAAACCGGTGATCAGCGCCCCTGCCAGGGCCAGTGCCAGTCGGCGGCTCCGCGCGAGACCACGACCTTGCCGAACATCGCGCGGCCGGTCACCCGGATGAGCGGGCCGTTGGGGTCGCCGCCTTCCTCGCCGCCGGAGACGTGGCGCTTGGAGAACAGCGCGCTGCCCTCGTCGATGACCCGCGCGTTGCCGGGAACGCGCACGATCAGCTTGCCGCAGAACGAGTTGAGCTCAAGGGTGATCTCGCGGCCGGGGAGCACGGCGTCGCTCAGGTCGATGATCAGCGCCCCGAAGGTCGAGCGCAGCTCGGTGTGGCGCCCGGCGACCCACCGGCCGCCGCGGATGACCTTGCTGAAGACCGCCGTGACCTGTTGCTGCTCGGCGCTGAACCCCGGCGAGGGCGTTCTGGCGACGTCGGGCAGGTCGCGGGTGAGGGGGACCAGGTCGCCGATGGTGACGGCCGTGTAGGCGGCCTCCAGCCGGTCGGCGTGCTCGACGCTGGTGAGACGGCCGGTGGCCAGTGCCTCGCCGAGGACGGCGGCGACCCGGTCGCGGTCGGCGTCCGAGGCGCGCTGTGCGGTGTCGCCTGACTCGAATGGCGTAAGTGAGGTCACGCCGCACAGCCTAACCCAACTCAAGATATGTCGCGATATCCGGAAGGTTTTACGGAGGCTTTTCGGTCGTACGGAACCGACTCGCCGGGCTGGCGCGTCCGTAGAGGAAAGCACCAGACGCGCAACACAGGCATCAGGTTTACCTGAGAGCCCAAAGAGAGGAAAAATCTCGAGTGACCCTGACACAGACCGGTACACGAGGGTTCCGGGCCTACACGGCCAAACATCTGGACGACCTGCTGAAGAGGGCCGACTTCGACGCGGAGACGCGGTTGCGCGTCCGGGCGGTGGCGACCGTGCTGCCGTTCAGGACCAACGCCTACGTCGTCGACGAGCTGATCGACTGGTCCGACATCCCCGATGACCCGATTTACCGGCTGGTGTTCCCGCAGGAGGACATGCTTCCCGCCGCTGACGTGTCCCGTATCGCCGATTTACTGCGGGGCGAAGCGACCCCGGGCGAGATCCAGGCGGCCGCGCACGCCGTACGGATGCGGCTCAACCCGCATCCGGCCGGGCAGATGGAGCTGAACATCCCGCGGAAGGGCAGCGAACCGGTGCCCGGCATGCAGCACAAGTATCCGGAGACCGTGCTGTTCTTCCCTAAACAGGGGCAGACCTGTCACGCGTACTGCACCTACTGCTTCCGCTGGGCGCAGTTCGTCGGCGATCCGGACCTGAAGATGGCCTCGGACGACGCCGATGGGCTGGTCCGGTACCTCCTGGAGCATCCCGAGGTCACGAGCGTGCTCTTCACGGGTGGCGACCCGATGATCATGAGCGCGGCGGTGCTCCGGCGGTACGTCGAGCCGCTGCTCGCTCTGGAACAGCTGGAGTCGATCCGCATCGGCACCAAGTCGCTGGCGTACTGGCCGGGGCGTTTCGCGACCGACCCCGACGCGGCCGACACGCTGCGCCTGTTCTCCTCGGTCGTGGAGTCGGGCAAGAACCTCGCCTTCATGGCGCATTTCTCCCATCCGAGGGAGATGGAGTCGGAGCTCGTCGAGACCGCCGTGCGGGCGATCAGGGACACCGGCGCGGTGATCCGCACCCAGGCGCCGCTGATCCGCACCATCAACGACGACGCGGACACCTGGGCGGAGATGTGGCGGACCCAGCACGCGCTCGGCATGGTGCCGTACTACATGTTCGTCGAGCGGGACACCGGGCCGCAGGATTACTTCGCCGTGCCGCTGGCCCGGGCGTACGAGATCTTCCGGGACGCCTACGCGGGCGTGTCCGGGCTGTGCCGCACGGTGCGGGGCCCGTCCATGTCCTCGACACCGGGAAAGGTCTGCGTCGACGGGATCGCCGAGGTGGCCGGCCTGCGGGTCTTCGTGCTGCACCTGATCCAGGCCCGCGATCCCGACCTGGTCGGGCGGCCGTTCTTCGCGCACTACGACCCGGAGGCGGTCTGGCTCAACGGCCTTCGCCCGGCCTTCGCCGACAGCTTCCCGTTCGACCCCGTGGTGCGGAACGGCGAGGCGCTGCCGCTCCGCTGACCGAGCGTGCTGGACAGGCCGGCCGGTGCCCCGGGATGGGGCGCCGGTCGGCCTGTTTTGTTCGAACGGGTGAGCGACGGGACGGGTGGGACTCGGTCGACGAACTCGGGTGTGAGGCGTCGGGCGCCGGCCCTCGGCCTCGGATGTCAGGCGCCCGGAGCGCGCACGTAGGTGCGGCGGGCGATCTGGGCCTGCAAGCGGGCCATCTGCCAGTGCAGCTCGATGAGCTGCTCGGCGAGCAGGCCACGTGGAATGTCCGACGGGTCCTCGGCGGACAGGTTATCGATCGCGTTCGCCAGCTCTCGCACCCCGCACCCCCACTCCATCACGGTATCCCTCAGATCGAATCTTCGTTCGAATCATAGTGGAATCCCGCGGGCAGTGTCAGCAGATTCCGGCCGCGTGTCCGGACTTCTGTACGGTCTAGCCGCCGGCGCATCTCGGGTCTCGCCTGTCGCGCGCCGTCTCATCCGTCCGTCTGCGTGCGCCGTCTCGTCCGTCCGTGCGCCGCCGGCTCTCAGGTGCCGTAGACCGGGGCGATGTAGCCGCGGGCGAGCGTGTTCGCGACGATGTTGAAGCCGACGACGGCCGCCGAGGCGTCACCCCCGTCCACGCCGAGCTTCTCCACGCCGAGGGCGTGCACGGCGAACAGGTAGCGGTGCGGGGTGCCCGGAGGCGGCGCGGCCCCGCCGTACTCGCGCGTGCCGTAGTCGTTGCGGCCGTGGACGGCGCCCTCGGGAAGGCCCTTCTTCTCAGCCGTCCCGGCGCCCTTGGGCAGCTCGGTCACGTCGGCGGGGATGTCGAACAGGAGCCAGTGCCAAAAGCCGCTGCCGGTGGGCGCGTCGGGGTCGTAGCACGTCACGGCGTAGCTTCTGGTGCCCTCGGGCGCGCCCGACCAGCGCAGGTGCGGCGAGAGGTTCTGCCCTGTCATGCCCCAGCCGTTGAACACGTGCTCGTCGGAGAGGCGCCGGCCGTCGCTGACGTCGTCGCTCTCCACGGTCAGGGAGGGGACCTCGGGCAGGTAGTCGTAGGGAATCGGTGGCTGCTTGGCCACGGTGGACCTCCGATGGAAAGGACGTTCTGGACCCTCCCATCTTGCCCCCTGCGTCCCGCCCAGACGATCAGCTGGGCGGGCGTGGTCAGGAGTTGTAGGCGGCGAGCACCGTCTGGGGGTCGCCGTCCATCTTGATCTGGCCCTTGTGCAGCCAGATGACCCGGTTGCAGGTCTCCTCGATCACGTCGAGGTTGTGGGCGACCAGGAAGACGGTGCCGGCCTCGTCGCGCATCTGGTGGATGCGTTCCTGGCTCTTGCGCTTGAAGTCGCGGTCACCGGTGGCCAGTGCCTCGTCGATGAGCAGCACGTTGTGGACCTTGGCCGAGGCGATGGCGAAGCGGAGCCGGGCGCCCATGCCCGAGGAGTACGTCGACATGGGGAACTGGACGAACTCGCCGATGCCGGAGAACTCGACGATCTCGTCGTACCTCTCCTTGACCTGGGTGGGCGACATGCCCATGGCGTAGCAGCCGAGCACGATGTTGCGCTCGCCCGTGAGCTCCTTCATCAGGGCGGCGTTGACGCCGAGCAGTGAAGGCTGGCCGTTGGTGTAGACCGAGCCCTTGTGCGGGGGCAGCAGGCCCGCGATGGCTCTGAGCAGCGTGGACTTGCCCGAGCCGTTGCGGCCGATGATGCCGATGGCGTCACCGTGGCGGGCGACGAAGGAGACGCCCTTGACGGCGTGGACCTCCTTCATCTGCGGCCGGCCCTGGCGGCGGACGATGCGCATCAGGGCGTTGGCGGCGTTGCCCTTCTCGGCGGCGCTGGCCGCCCCGTACACGCGATAGACGATGTGCAGGTCGTCGACGATGACCGTGGGCGCGCCAGGCTCGGGCGCGTCCGCCGGGGCGGCGCCGGCCGCGTCGGGCTGCGGTGCCTGCTCGTGCGGGTGGGCCATCTGGGACAGCTCCTTGGTCAGCTCAGCCACGGCCATACCTCTCCTCGGCCCGCCAGAAGTACCAGAAGCCGCCGATCAGTGCCACCGCGGCCCAGAAACCAGCGTATAGCCAGAGCTGCGGCAGGGTGCTGTGCGGGAATTGGTGCGCCGCGAGGTCTTTGGGGTAGCTGTTGAGGACCAGATGTCGCATCAGGTCGATGAAGACCGATGGAGGGTTGAACTCCAGCAGGAAGCGCGCCCATTCCGGCTGGTCCTTCATGCGCGCGGGGATGCTGTAGAAGACGCCCGAGGTGTAGAGCCAGGTGCGCAGGATGAACGGCAGCAACTGGTTCATGTCGCGGACGAACGCTCCTACGCGTGCGAGGAGCAGGCTGAGCCCGACGTTGAAGATGGTCTGCAGCAGCAGCGCGAAGGGGATCAGCAGCCACAGCCAGGTGAGCGACTCGCCCGTGACGAGCACGATCACGAACAGCACGCCCATCGAGATGGCGAGCTGCTGGAACTCCTGGATGGTGTACGCCAGGGGCAGCGCGGCCCGTGGGAAGTGCAGGGCCCGGATCAGCGAGAGGTTCCCGGAGATCGACTTGGCGCCGCCGGTCACCGATCGCTGGGTGTAGCCGTAGACGAACACACCGGTGATCAGGAAGGCGGTGTAGTTCGTGAGGTCCTTCCGCTGTCCCATGATCACGCCGAACATGAGGTAGTAGACCCCGGCGTTCAGCAGCGGCGTCAGCACCTGCCAGAGCTGGCCGAGCGCCGAGTCGGAGTACTTCGAGACGTTCCGCGACGTGGCGTACGTGAGGACGAAGTGCCGCCTGTCCCACAGTTGGCGTACGTAGACGGGCAGACTGGGACGCGCGATGGCGCGTCGCAACCCGTGGCGCTCGGCGAGCGCGGACAGCGATTCCTTCCCGCTGGGGGAGGAGCCGCCCGCCCGGTCGCCCGCCCGGGAGTCCGCGACAGCGGATTCCGGCTGACTCATGGGATGGACTCTATTGGATACAGGTGAATGAGATGCCTACGGTGCCTCTTGATCGCACATGACCTGAAGACTTCCGGGGGGCGCGGCGGCCCGGTGGCGGCCGGGAGGCCGCATCGTCGCAGCTCGGTACGGGGTCGCGGGCAAACGCCGCACGTGACCGTTGGTGCGATCAGCCCCGGGCCTGTGTACCTTAGTGACGGCTTTGTGCCGGATCAAGGCATTATTGACAGCCTAGTTGGTATGCGTGTGACGTCCGACTGGGGCACGTGTGACCGAACTGCAATGCGCCAGAGACTCGCTGGTGAGAAGTAGTGAGGAATGCTCACGGTCGACTGGCAGGGCGTCAACTGATTTGACCATGTCCGCGTACTCCAGGGTGGATCCCCTAGGAGACGCCCCGACATGAGCGGCTCAGTCCCTACGCCCACCTTAGAGGGAGGATTAATCCACGATGCGTGTGACCAAGGGCGCACAGATCGTCGCCGGAACCGCGCTGCTCGCGCTCGCGGTCGCGGCGTGCGGCGGCAGCGGCGACACGTCCGGCTCCAGCTCCAGCGCCGCCGGTAACGCCGGGGCGGTCAGGGTCGAGATCGCTGAGCCGCAACACGACCTCATCCCGGGCAACACCACCGAGACCAGTGGCGCCGAGGTGCTGAACGCACTTTTCGTCGGCCTCGTTGACTACGACGCGGACAAGAAACCCTACAACCGCGTTGCCGAGTCCATTGAGTCGCCCGATTCCACCACGTGGACGATCAAGCTCAAGGACGGCTACAAGTGGCACAACGGTGAGCCTGTCGTCGCCCAGAACTTCATTGACTCCTGGAACTACACCGCCAACGGTGCCAACGCCCAGGAGGGCAACTACTTCTTCGGCAGCATCGTCGGCTACGACGAGCTGAACCCGGGCGAGGGCAAGACCCCGACGGCCACCACGCTGAAGGGCCTGAAGGTCGTCGACGACAAGACCTTCACCGTCGAGCTGAAGAACCCGTTCTCCGGCTTCCCGACGATGCTCGGCTACACGGCGTTCTACCCGCTGCCCAAGGCCGCCTTCGAGTCCGAGGGCAAGCTGAAGGCCGACTTCGGTGGCAACCCGATCGGCAACGGCCCCTTCAAGGTCTCCAAGCCGTGGAAGCGCGGCACGGACCAGACCATCTCCACGGTCCGCAACGAGGACTTCAAGGAGGGCAAGGCCAAGGTCGATGCGGTCGACTTCAAGATCTACACCGACCTGAACACCGCCTTCAACGACCTGCGCGCCGGCAACCTGGACATCATGGACCAGCTGCCAGCCGAGGCCATCTCCACCGCCAAGTCGGAGTTCGGCGACCGCTACATCGAGCAGCCGTCGTCCGGCATCGGCTACATCGGCTTCCCGATCAAGAGCGGCGCCGACTACGCCAAGAACGCGGACATCCGCAAGGCGATCTCCATGGCGATCGACCGCAAGACGATCACCGAGACGGTCTTCTCCGGCACCCGCGTGCCGGCCGACGACTTCATCAGCCCGGTCGTCTCCGGCTACCGCCAGGGCGCCTGCGGCGAGGCCTGCACCTACGACCCCGCCAAGGCCAAGGCCCTGTTCGACCAGGCCGGCGGCGCGAAGATGGGCGCCATCGAGATCGGCTACAACGGCGACGGCGGCCACAAGGAGTGGATCGAGGCCGTGGCCAACAACCTGCGCACCAACCTTGGTGCCCAGGTGACGCCGAAGCCGGTCGAGAAGTTCGCCACCATCCTCGACGACCTGGGCAACAAGAAGTGGCCGGGCTCGTTCCGCATGGCCTGGATCATGGACTACCCCTCCCCGGAGAACTACCTGCGTCCGCAGTTCGGTTCCGGCGGTAGCTCGAACTACTCGGGCTACAAGAGCAAGGAGTTCGACGACCTGGTCACCCAGGGCGACGCGGCCAAGACCCTCGACGAGGGCATCAAGTTCTACCAGCAGGCCGATGACCTGGTGCTGAAGGAGCTGCCGTACATTCCGGTGTACTTCTACCAGACGAACGGTGCGTACTCGCAGCACGTCAAGAACGTCAAGATTGACCCGTTCGAGCGGATCGACCTGTTCAACGTAGAGAAGGCCTGACGTCAACCACTCCGGGTGGTTCGGTAACCTCTGAACCACCCGGAGTGGGCGACACCCCACAAGGGCAGCCCAGTTGGTTGCGGCGGGCTGTCCTTTGCAATGATCGGGAGACTGAATGGGCCGCTACGTCATCAGGCGCCTTCTCCAGGCGATCCCTGTGCTGTTGGGCACCACATTCCTCATCTTCGCCATCGTCTACGCGCTACCGGGTGACCCCCTCCAAGCGCTGGCCGGCGAGAAACGCGTAGACCCGGTGTTCGCGGCGACGCTCCGGGAGCAGTTCCATCTGAACGAGCCCCTCATCGTGCGGTACGGCTACTACCTCCGCGACATCGTGAGCGGGAACTTCGGCACCACCTTCCGCGGGCTGCCGGTCTCCACCATCTTCGAGGGCAAGTTCCAGGTCACCTTCAAGCTGTCCATCACCGCTCTGATCTTCGAGGCCATCATCGGCGTCGGCCTTGGACTTTGGGCCGCGCTGCGCCGGGGCCGGTGGGAGGACAAGGGCATCTTGGCCATCACACTGCTGATGGTCTCGGTCCCCACGCTGGTCAGCGGCTTCGTGCTCCAGCTGGTGCTCGGCGTGAAGCTCAAGCAGAGCACGGGCATCGACTTCTTCCCGGTGGCCGGGGTGCAGGACGGGGTGCGCAGCTATCTGCTGCCGGGATTCGTCCTCGCCATGGTGTCCATCGCGTACCTGACCCGGCTCACCCGAACGAGCCTCATGGAGACGCTGCGCGCCGACTACGTCCGCACGGCCGTCGCCAAGGGCATGCCCCGGCGGCGGGTGCTGGGACGGCACGCGCTGCGCAACTCGCTGATCCCCATGGTGACCTACCTCGGCGCGGACCTCGGCACGCTGATGGGCGGTGCGGTGATCACCGAGACCATCTTCAACCTTCCCGGCATCGGCCAGCAGCTCTTCCAGTCCGTCTACCTGCGGGAGAACCCCGTGGTGGTGGGCATCGTGACGGTCCTGGTCCTGATCTACATCCTGGCCAACCTCGTCGTCGACCTGCTGTACGCCGTCCTTGACCCCAGGATCCGCTATGAGTAACGACACCCTTTCGGCGACGGCTCCCGCACCGCAGCCCGCCAAGCCGGTCAAGGAGAAGAAGCCCGCGAGCCTGTGGTCGGACGCGTGGTACGACCTGCGGCGCAACCCGGTGTTCATCATCGGCGGCATCATGCTGGGGCTGCTCGTCATCATCTCGGCCTTCCCCGGCCTGTTCGACACCGTGGGCGTCGAGCCGTCGACCTGCTCGCTGGCGCAGGCCCGCAAGGGCATCTCCGCCGAGCACTGGTTCGGGACGGACAACCTGGGCTGTGATGTGTACTCCCGCGTGATCCACGGCGCCAAGGTGTCCATCATCGTCGGCATCGTCAGCGCCGTGGTGACGGGTCTCGTCGGCGGCGCGCTCGGCCTGCTGGCCGGCTTCTTCGGGCGCTGGGTGGACGTGCTCCTGTCGCGGGTCGCCGAGATCTTCTTCGCGATCCCCTCCATCCTCGGCGCCCTGCTGATCCTCGCCGTCATCGGACGCGACAACGCGGGCATCGCCAGCGTCGTGCTCGCGCTGTCCCTGCTCGCCTGGCCGATGATCCTGCGCATCATGCGGGCGTCGGTCATCACGGCCAAGCACCAGGACTACGTCATGGCGGCGCGTGCGCTCGGCGCCGGCCCCGGGCGGATCATGATGCGGCACATCCTGCCGAACGCCGTGGCGCCGGTCATCGTGGTCTCCACGATCAACCTCGGCGCCTTCATCGCCGCAGAAGCGGCCCTGTCCTTCCTCGGCGTGGGCATCCAGTCACCGCAGATCTCCTGGGGTCTGATGATCGCGGACGCGCGCAACCGCTTCCTGGAGGCACCGCTGCCGCTGCTGTTCCCCGCGCTGTTCCTGAGCCTCACCATCCTCAGCGTCGTCATGCTGGGAGACGCGGTTCGTGACGCGCTAGACCCGAAGCTGCGGTAGGAGAGGGCACCGAAGGTGAAGAACCCGTCAATCGACACCCATCCGCTGGCCGACGAGGTCGGGCACGAACCGCTGCTGGCGGTGGACAACCTGCACGTGGAGTTCGTCACGCGGCAGGGCATCGTCAGGGCCGTGAACGGCGTGAGCTACACGGTGAACGCCGGTGAGTCCCTGGCCGTCCTCGGGGAGTCCGGCTCGGGCAAGTCGGTGACCGCCCAGGCCATCATGGGCATCCTGGACATGCCTCCCGCCCGGATCCCCAAGGGTGAGATCCGCTTCCGCGGCACCGACATGCTGAAGCTCTCCGACCAGGCCCGCAGCCAGATCCGCGGGCAGCGCATCGCGATGATCTTCCAGGACGCGCTCTCGGCGCTGAACCCGGTGTTCACCGTGGGCTGGCAGATCAGCGAGATGTTCCGCGTTCACCGCGGCATGTCCAAGCGCGACGGCATGAAGAAGGCCATCGAGCTGATGGACCGCGTCCGCATCCCGGCCGCGAAGCAGCGCGTCAACGACTACCCCCACCAGTTCTCGGGCGGTATGCGGCAGCGCATCATGATCGCCATGTCGATCGCGCTGGACCCCGAGGTGCTGATCGCCGACGAGCCGACGACGGCCTTGGACGTGACGGTCCAGGCGCAGATCATGGAGCTGCTCGCCGAGCTGCAGCGCGAGAGCAACATGGGCCTGATCCTGATCACCCACGACCTGGGCGTGGTGGCGGACGTGGCCGACAAGATCGCCGTCATGTACGCCGGCCGCATCGTGGAGCACGCCCCGGTCCACGACCTGTACAAGACCCCGGCGCACCCCTACTCCAAGGGCCTGCTGGACTCGATCCCCCGGGTCGACCAGAAGGGCCAGGAGCTCTACGCCATCAAGGGCTTGCCGCCCAACCTGCTCGACATGCCTTCGGGCTGTGCCTTCCACCCCCGCTGCCCGTACCGTCGCGACAACTGCGTGACCGACGTGCCTCCGCTGTACGAGATCAGCGGGACGCGCGGGAGCGCCTGCCACTACTACCGGGAGGTCCTCGATGGCACCCTCGGGTGAGCGGATCCTCGAGGTTCGTGACCTGGTCAAGCACTTTCCGCTGACCCAGGGCATCGTTCTCAAGCGTCAGGTCGGCGCGATCAAGGCGGTGGACGGGGTCTCCTTCGACCTGCACCGCGGCGAGACGCTGGGTGTCGTGGGCGAGTCGGGCTGTGGCAAGTCCACGCTCGCGAAGCTCCTGATGGCCCTGGAGCGGCCCACCTCGGGGGAGGTGAAGATCAACGGTGTGGACATGGCCAAGGCGCACGGGGGTGACCTCAAGCGCATGCGCCGCAACATCCAGATGGTCATGCAGGACCCGTACACCTCGCTGAACCCGCGCATGACGGTCGGCGACATCGTCGGCGAGCCGTTCGAGATCCACTCCGAGGTCGCGCCCAAGGGCGACCGCCGCCGGAAGGTGCAGGAACTGCTGGAGGTGGTCGGTCTCAACCCCGAGCACATCAACCGCTACCCGCACCAGTTCTCGGGCGGCCAGCGGCAGCGCATCGGCATCGCCCGCGGCCTGGCGCTCCAGCCTGAGATCATCATCTGTGACGAGCCGGTCTCCGCGCTCGACGTGTCGATCCAGGCCCAGGTCATGAACCTGCTGGAGCGGCTGCAGAACGAGTTCAACCTGGCCTACATCTTCATCGCCCACGACCTCTCGGTCGTCCGGCACATCTCCGACCGTGTCGCGGTGATGTACCTGGGCAAGATCGTGGAACTGGGCAAGGACGTCGCGATCTACGAGCGGCCTAGCCACCCGTACACCCAGGCGCTGCTGTCGGCGGTGCCCGTGCCCGACCCCGAGGGGCGCGATCAGCGTGAGCGGATCATCCTGCAGGGCGACCCGCCGTCGCCGGCCGACCCGCCGTCGGGTTGCCGGTTCCGCACGCGCTGCTGGAAGGCGCAGGACATCTGCGCCGAGCAGGAGCCGCTGCTGGAGATCCGCGCGGGCGGGCACCTCAGCGCCTGTCACTTCGCCGAGGAGCACGACGTCATCCACGCGTAGCCGGCACGCACGCCCCCGCAGGGCGGTACGTGATGGAGAAACCCTCCACGGGACGACCCGTGGAGGGTTTCTCCATCACGGCAGGTACGACGGCCGTAGCCGGCGAAGTCAGCGCCTGGACGCCGAGATGCCGAGCCCGGCGCCGGTCGAGCTCTTCAGCCCGGCCGAACTGCTCAGCCCGACACCGGCACCGGTCTTGAGGCCGGCGGCGGTGGACGACCGCACCGACGTGGCGAGCCCCGCGTTGGCGTTGGCCTTCGCGTGCGCGTCCACGTTCGCGTCCACGTTGGCGTCCACGTTCGCGTTGACGCTCAGCCCCAGGCTCAGGCCGAGGCCCAGGTTGAGGCCCAGGTTCACGTCGGTGTCCACATCGGTCCCGGTGCCGATGCCGTTTCCCTGGTGGATGGTGACGCGCGCCGTGGAGCTGTGCGCGGAGGCGGCGGCGGCGGGCGCGACGATGGCGACGGCGGCGCAGGCCGAGGTGATCAGAAGACGGCGAATCATGTTGTTCCCCCCGAAGGAAACCCGTCGCGGAGTCCTGGACCTGGAGCCCCTGGTTAACGGAGTTCTTTGATCAAGAACCGCCCGCGCACGGGTGACTACTCTGTGTGACCGCTGTGACAGTACCCATCGCAAGAACACGGATAAGGGTGCTGAACGGTCAGGTGATGGCAATGATTGCGGAGCCGCTCAGATGTCCACCCCACGCGCCAGCCGAACGTGGGCGCCAGGGGGCAGGCCGAGGCGCTGCGCGGCGTCGCCGGAGTTGACGGCGAACGCGACCTTTCCGGCCGAGTCGGTGAACGCGACCAGGTTGCCCGGTGGCACGGCGGCGAAGGTGTCGCGGAAGGGCATCGTGATCTGGCGCCTGCCCATCGACACCGCCAGCGTGTCCCCGACGTGGACGCCGATCGTCGCCAGATCGTCAGCGGTCACGGAGAGTTGCACGTTCCCGTAACGGTCGAGCGACAGCACCTCGCCCTCGGCCGCCCCCTCCCCGATCCGCGCCGTGGGCGGCGGCAGCAGCAGCAGGCGGTCGAGCGGGATCTCCGGGCCGAGGTCCGCGGGCTTGCGCCCCATGCACAGGCGAGCCGCCACCGGGGCGTAGATGTCCCGCCCCGGAAAGGTCGGCGACACGGGCTTGAGGAACAGCTCGGTGTTGGAGATCTCGTACGCGGCCCGCGCGCCCCCCGCGGCCATCACGGCCCAGGAGAGCAGGCCGTTGTCCGGGCCGACGAACACGCGGTTGCCGGCCTCCACGGCGATGGAGCGCCGGGCGCTGGCGCTCGCGGTGTCCACGGCGCCGATGTGCACGCCGGCGGGAAGATATGGCAGCGTCTGGGCGAGAATCGCGGCGCCGCGGCGGATGTCCCCGGCCGGAACCAGGTGGCAGACGTCGATGATCCGTGTCTGCGGGGCGATACTGATGATCACCCCGTGGCAGGAGGCCACGAACCCGTCTTCCAGTCCGTAGTCGGTGAGAAGCGTGATGACAGAGGTCACACTTGGTGACTGTACGTCGTAGGGAGGCGGTGTCATAGGGGCACATCCCGAGAGATCGGCGACCGTATCGATCTACCGTCGCGGCGCCATCTTTGAAACCTTTCCGGCGATCCGGGAGCTTTCGCGTCTCCCGAACTGTCATGAACAGCCGCGAATTCCCGACTACGATTGCCACGGGCCGCACGCGCGCGTCGTGGCTCAGGGTCGCGCTCGTCCGGGCGCTCATTCGCATCTCTCCCGCCCTCCCCCGCCCGGCCCGCCGTCCGACGTCTCCCGTGTACCCGACCGAGGAGGACATCATGGACACCGCGCCGGATCGCGGTGACGGCGACCCTGAGGAGCCGTCCATCCCCCAAACCCCCGGAGAGCTGACCGGACGCGAGCGCGAGCTGCTCGCCTTCGAGCGCCAGTGGTGGCGTTACGCGGGCGCGAAGGAGCAGGCGATCCGCGAGACCTTCGACATCTCCGCGACGCGCTACTACCAGCTGCTCGGCCAGATCATCGACCGTCCCGAGGCCCTCGCGCACGACCCGATGACGGTGAAGCGCCTGCGGCGGCTGCGGGCCTCGCGCCAGCGCGAGCGGGCCGCCCGCCGCCTGGGCATGCGCCCGTGATCCGTGGGGTAGTGCTCAACGAGTGACTCATGATGTGTTGCCGGATATAGCCGGATTGGCGGCGATCAAGGCCGACCCCCGCGGTGCCGTGGTCGGACTCGACTTCGACGGCACGCTGGCGCCGATCGTCCCCGACCCCGCCGACGCCCGCGTCGACCCGCACGCGGCCGCCGCGCTCGTACGCCTCGGCGGCCTGGTCGGGGCGGTCGTGATCGTCACGGGCCGCCCGGCCGCCACGGCCGTCGCCTACGGCGAGGTACCGGACGGGCCGAGCCTCGCCGACGTGCCCGGGCTCGTCGTCCTCGGCCAGTACGGCCTGGAACGCTGGGAGGACGGGCTGCTGACCTCTCCGCCGCCCCCGCCCGGAGTCGGGCGCGTGCGCGCCGCACTGCCCGCCCTGCTGGCCTCCCTGGGCTTTCCCATCAGCGGTGGCGCCGAGCCGGGCGTGACCATCGAGGACAAGGGGAGGGCGGTCGCCGTCCACACCCGAAGGGCCCCGGACCCGGAGGCGAGCCTGCGGGCGTTGCGCGAGCCGCTGGCCAAGCTGGCCGCCGAGACCGGCATGCTCGTAGAGCTCGGACGTCTGGTGCTGGAGCTGCGCCCCGCCGGCATGGACAAGGGGCACGCGCTCCGCGCGTTCCTCGCCGAGCGAGAAGCCCGGTCGGTGCTGTTCGCGGGGGACGACCTCGGCGACCTCGCGGCCTTCGAGGCCGTGCGCCTCTCGGGGCTGCCCGGCGTGACGGTGTGCAGCGCCTCCACGGAGGTCACCGCCCTGGCCGACCGCGCCGACCTCATCGTGGAGGGCCCCGCGGGGGTCGCCGCACTGCTCTCCGCCCTGGCCGGCGCCTTGCTCGAGCACTGAGCCTCAGGACCTGCCGGCCGCTCAGCCGGAGGCGGGTGAGCGGCCGGTGAGGGCGATGCCGGTCAGCGCGAAGGCGATCAGCAGCGGGACCATGAGGAACGCCGTGCGGGTGCCGAAGCCGTCGGCGAGGGCGCCGAGCGCGAACGGCCCCACCCCGACCGCGACCCCGGCCCAGATGGACGCGGCGGCGCTCGCCTGGTCCGGACGCCCGCCGGAGGCCGCGATGACCCTGGCGAAGCCGAGCGGGAACTGCATGGCGACTCCGAGGCCGCTCAGGACCAGTCCCGCGTAGGAGAACACCGGCTGAGTGCTGAGCCAGAAGGCCGTCCAGCCGGCGAGGGTCACGACCAGCGCGCAGGCCAGTAGCAGCGTCGGGTCCGCGCGCAGGGCGAGCCGGCCTCCGGCGAACCTGCCGGCGGCGATCCCGGCGGTGAACGCGGTCAGCCCGGTGGCCGCCGCCGCGGCGGTCATCCCCGTCTGGTCGGCCACCAGCTTGGCGGCCCACAGGTTGAAGAGGAACTCCGTGGCCACCAGGCACGACAGCACGCCACAGGCGACGTGGAACCGCCTGCCGAACGGGACCTTCGCCATGGTGGCCGGTTCGGGGACGCCAGGAACGGGCGCGACGGCTGCGGGCGGGAGCGACGGCACCCAGACCCTGCCCATGAGCGCGAGCAGGAGGAACGTCGCGACGGGAGTGACCAGGATGCCGGCCCGCCACCCGATCGAGCCGCCGGCGAGGACGCTGATCAGGTACGACATGCCGATGCCGACGGTGACGCCGACCGCGTTGGCCTCGTTGATGACCGCGGCGGAGGTCGTGCCGTGGTGGTCGCTCAGCACGGACATGCCCACGTACAGCGTGAGGGAGCCTCCGCTGCTGGCCACCGTGACCGCCAGCAGGGTGAGGGGCACCGGCGTGGCGAGCGCGAGCGCCGCGATGCCGCAGGCGGTCATGAGCAGGCCCAGCCATGTCGTCCGCCGCCTGCCGATGGTGGCGGTGAGCCAGGGGATGGCGATGCCGCTGACGATGCCGCCGACGGCCATGGCGGTGCCGTGCAGCCCGGCGACCGCCTGGGAGACCCCCTGGTCGAGGCGGAGCAGCGGGAGTGCTGCGGAGACGCCGTACAGGTAGGTGGCGAAGGTGGCGAGCTGGAGGTAGATGAGCCAGGTCGGGCGGTCTCTGGTGAGCCGGGCGCGCATACGGTCGGATGTGGTCGCGCTCACTGATCTCCTGCGCCTCGAAGCACTCGAACAGGTCAAAACGGTATCAGTGCCCGATTCCTTAAAGGAATTCGAATTACGGCGACAAATCCGACAGAAGGGGACGAAGTCGGTGGTGCTGGGCGGTGACCGAGAACGAGCGCTCAGCGCTCCAGGGCGGTGACGGCGTATGGGCGTCAGCGCTCCGAGGCGGCGACGGAGAACGCGGGGTCAGCGCTCCAGGGCGGCGAGCTGGTCCGCGAACCACTGGCTGGGGGGCAGCGCCGTCGCCGCCGCGCGCAGGCGGATGCCGCGCTTCGCGCGTTCCTCCTCCGGCAGCGTCAGCGCCTCGTACAGGGCGTCCGCCGTGCCCGAGACGTCGTAGGGGTTGACCACAAGCGCGTCCGCCCCGAGCTCGGCGGCGGCGCCGGCCTCCCTGGACAGCACCAGCGCGCAGTGCGGCGCGAGGATCGGCCCCTCCTTGGCGACGAGGTTCATGCCGTCGCGGATCGGGTTGACCAGCAGCACGTCGGCCATGCGGTAGGCCGCGAGCGACCTCGCGTAGTCGTCGTCCACGTTCAGGATCAGCGGATCCCAGTCTTCGCCGGCGAACTCGTCCTCGATCTCCTTGGCGCAGCGCTGCACGGCCGCGGTGTACTCGCGGTACTCGGGCAGGTCGTGCCGCGAGGGGTAGGCGAAGGCCAGGTGGACGACCTTGCCGTGCCACTCGGGATGGTCGGTCAGGAACTGCTTGTACGCCGAGAGCCCGCGGACGATGTTCTTGGACAGCTCGGTCCTGTCGATGCGGACGATGAGCTTGCGGTCGCCCACCCGCTCCCGCAGGGCGAGCATGTGAGACTCCACGTCCGGCTCCAGGGCCCGCGCCCAGAGGGCGTCGCCGTCCACGCCCAGGGGATGCACGCCGATGCGCGTCGTCCGCCCCTCGTAGGCGATCGTGCGCTGGACCCGGTCGACCTGGGCGCCGAGCAGCGTCTCGCAGCAGTCCATGAACGCCGACGCCCAGCGCGCGGTGAGGAACCCGGCCCGGTCGGCGCCGAGGATGCCCGACAGCAGCTCGGCCGAGATGTCGTCGGGCAGGAGCGAGAAGTACTCCGGCGGCGCCCAGGGGGTGTGCGAGAAGTGGGCGACGCGCAGGTCAGGACGCTCCACGCGGAGCATCGCGGGGGCGAGGGTGAGGTGGTAGTCCTGGATCATCACGCGGGCGCCGTGCGCGGCCTCCTCGGCCAGCGCGAGCGCGAACGCGGCGTTGTAGTCCTGGTAGGACTCCCACTCCCGGCGGAACCGCATGTCGAACTGCGGGGAGTTCGGGATGTCGTACAGCATGTGGTTGACGAACCACAGCGTCGAGTTGGCGACCGCGTTGTACGCGCGGTGAAATGTCGCGGGCGGTATGTCGAGCATGCGAACCGCGCCGGTGTCGTAGCCCGCCTGGTCCAGGCGGCCGCCCGGGGCCACCCGTACGGCGCTGCGGTCGCCGTCGGACAGTGCGGCGCACACCCACAGCACCTCGGTGTCCTTGGCGACCTCCGACAGGCCCGACACCATGCCGCCCCCACCGCGGCGCATCGTCAGCGTGCCGTCATCCGCGAGTGTGAACGACACGGGGCCTCGATTGGAAGCCAGCAGAACTGTGTTCATCCGCCCATCACCACTCCTCGTCCGCCACGTGGCGGTCGTCCCTCGCCGTTCTTCTCCGTTGTGATGCGCACCCGGCCGCAGATTAATTGAATTTAACCCTCCCAATAAGATGGGCTGGTGGTCAGGTCCGGGCAAGGTGCAAGCGGTCGAGAGGAACTCCGGCATGGCGCTTGACGAGACGACCGAAGAGTTGGCCCACGCGGCCGCCGGTGGCGACCACCGCTCCTTGGGAGAGCTTCTCCGCCGCATCGAGCCCGATGTGCTGCGGCACTGCTCCCGGCTGCTGCCGTACCACCAGGACGCGGAAGAGGCCTGCCAGGATACGTTGCTGGCCGTCGCGCGCAACATCGGCAGGTTCGAGGGACGGGCGCGGTTCTCCACCTGGCTGCACATCGTCACGACGAACTGCGCCCGCACGACCTACCGCACGCTCAAGCGCCGCGCCGCCGAGCAGACCTCCGAGGAACTGCCCGAGTTGCGGGCCGACCCGCGCCGGGTGAGCGTGATCGCCGGCTCCCGGCTCGACCTGCTGGACGCGATGGAGTCCCTGGAGGCCGACAAGCCCGACCTCGCCCAGGCCCTGGTGCTGCGCGACATCTGCGAGCTCGACTACAACGAGGTGGCCGACCAGCTCGGCATCCCGCTGGGCACCGCCAAGTCGCGCATCCACCAGGCCCGCAAGTACGTCCAGGCGGCGCTCGGCGACGACTACGGCCGGTTCCGGTGACCACCTCTCGCGGGGCGTCCGACCGGCCGCCCACGCGCGCCTGGGGCGGCCCCATCTTCTCCTGACGTGCTCGCTTGTCTCGCTACGTGAGACAAGCGGCCGGAGCCGCTGATGGGCGAGGTACAGTTCATTTGGCCTGCTTGTGATACGAGCGGCACCACAACTTCATATTTGCTCATCCAGAGGGGTGGAGGGACCGGCCCTGCGAAGCCCCGGCAACCCTCCCGGCTGTGGTCATCCGCGTCTCCGAATGGCGCGGCACTAAAAGACCAGTGAGACCGCCGGGACAGGTGCCAATTCCGGCCCGTGACCAGGGTGGTCCGGGCGAAGATGAGGGAAAGGCCTCGCTTCATGGCGCTCGCAACAGCTGAGACTACGACCACACTCGACTTCGGCCCCGCCGTCGCGTTGTCGTGCCGCGAATGCGGTACGCGTTACGACCTGGGACCGGCCTTCGCCTGTATCGAGTGTTTCGGGCCACTCGAAGTGGCCTACACCTGGAATTCCCCCGACGCCGGGGCCGCCACGGTGACCCGGCGGCAGATCGAGTCGGGTCCCACCAACATCTGGCGATACCGGGCGCTGCTCCCTGTGCCCGCCGATGTCGCCTCGCGGCCCAACCTGGCCCCCGGCTGGACCAAGCTGGTCAAGGCCGACAACCTCGCGCGCGAGCTGGGCCTGCGCAGCCTGCACGTCAAGGACGACTCCGGCAACCCGACCCACTCCTTCAAGGACCGGGTCGTCGCCATCGCCCTGGAGGCCGCGCGCAACTTCGGCTTCCACACCCTCTCGTGCTCGTCCACGGGCAATCTCGCGGGCGCCGTCACCGCGGCGGCGGCCCGGGCGGGGCTGGACGCCTGCGTGTTCATCCCGTCGGACCTCGAAGAAGCCAAGATCGTCATGGCCTCGGTGTACGGCGGCCGGCTGGTCGGCGTCGAGGGCACCTACGACGACGTCAACCGGTTCTGCTCGGAGCTCATCGGCGACCCGCTGGGCGACAAGTGGGGCTTCGTCAACGTGAACCTCCGGCCGTTCTACGGGGAGGGCTCCAAGACGCTCGCCTTCGAGATCGCCGAGCAGCTGGGCTGGCGCATCCCCGACCAGATCGTCATCCCCGTGGCGTCCGGTTCGCAGCTCACCAAGATCGACAAGGGCTTCAAGGAGCTGATCAAGCTCGGCCTGGTCGAGGACACCCCGTACAAGATCTTCGGCGCTCAGGCGGAGGGATGCTCCCCGGTGTCCACGGCCTTCAAGGCCGGCCACGAGAATGTGCGGCCGGTGAAGCCGAACACGATCGCCAAGTCCCTCGCCATCGGCAACCCGGCCGACGGCCCGTACGTGCTGGACATCGCGCGCCGCACGGGCGGGGCGGTCGAGGACGTCACCGACGCCGAGGTGGTGGACGCCATCCGGCTGCTGGCGCGCACCGAGGGCATCTTCGCCGAGACCGCGGGCGGGGTCACCGTCGGAGTGCTCCGCAAGCTGGTGACGAACGGCCTGCTGGACCCGGAGGCCGAGACCGTCGTGCTCAACACGGGAGACGGTCTGAAGACCCTCGACGCGGTGTCCGCGGAGGCGCGGCCGACCGCCGTCATCCGTCCCTCGCTCGACGCATTCCGTACGGCTGTCGCCGACAACTCCTGAAAGGTCCCGAATAATGAGCGTTTCTGTGCGGATTCCGACGATTCTCCGTACCTACACCGACGGGGCGTCGGAGGTCAGCGGTGAAGGGACGACCCTTCGCGAGGTGCTCCAGAAGCTGGATGCCGACTTCCCCGGAATCGGCGCCCGCATTCTGGACGAAACGGGCAAGATTCGCCGTTTTGTCAACGTGTATGTCGGAGAAGAGGATGTCCGATTCGTCGACGGACTCGACACCGCCACGGCCGAGGGCGCGCAAATCTCGGTGATCCCCGCCGTCGCGGGGGGCTGAGCTCCCGGCCTCCGCGACGCCGGCCGCAGCCCGGCAACGCCCACGTGTCCAGGAGGACGCGTGGGCGTTCGCATGTCGGGAAGGCCGCGGGCCGGGCTGACTATCGTAATAGAAGTTCTTACTGGACCCTCCGTTAGTGTAATTGTCAACTAACTAAACGCGAGCGGGAAAAAGTCACGTACTGCTGAGAGCGAACGTCAAGAAGTAGTTTCCCGATTGACTCTGTTGCGCCAAGGCATGCCACAGGTATGGTCGAGAACGATCGACGAAGCCGAGGAGTTCGCATGCGTCTCGGCTCCGAAGGTCACGGGCCCCGCGGAGGAGTGGGTGGGGTCCGGAGCCCAGCAAGAGGAGTCGGAAAGTGGCGCAGGGCACCGTCAAATGGTTTAACGCGGACAAGGGCTACGGCTTCATCGCGGTAGACGGTGGTAAGGACGTGTTTGTCCACTACTCAGCGATCATGTCCGAGGGATATCGGTCCCTTGAGCAGGGTCAGCGGGTGGAGTTCGAGATCACACAGGGCCAGAAGGGTCCACAGGCGGAGTCCGTGCGGACTGTGTGACGCGGCCGGCACCGCCCGGTCGACGAAGATCCACTGGTCTCTCTCAGTCAGTAGCTGGAAGGTTCGGTCCGTCATGCACCGAGACGGGCCGAACCTTCCTTCATGTCGGTAGTCGCACGATGTGTCCATCCTCTAGGGGTGGGTCCAATATTCGGCATACGGTCGGAGAAATCCTTGTGCCGCCCAGGTCATAGGGGTTGTCGCTTGCACTCGACCGGGTAGAGTGCTAAACAGTTCGTTGGCACTCTCGTGTCGAGAGTGACAAACCTGGATCGAGGCGATGGGGCCTGGCGAGCCACGGCGACAGGTGTCGTGGAAGCGCGGGTCTACATGCCGTCGCGGGCGTCGGCTCGATCCGCTGCAAGCCACCCTGTATCTGGGAGGTCTAGCCGTATGGCAGCCAAGATGATCGCGTTTAACGAGGACGCCCGGCGCGGTCTCGAGCGCGGTATGAACCAGCTCGCCGATGCCGTCAAGGTGACCCTTGGTCCCAAGGGCCGCAACGTCGTGCTGGAGAAGAAGTGGGGCGCTCCCACCATCACCAACGACGGTGTCTCGATCGCCAAGGAGATCGAGCTCGAGGACCCGTGGGAGAAGATCGGGGCCGAGCTCGTCAAGGAGGTCGCGAAGAAGACCGACGACGTCGCGGGTGACGGAACCACGACCGCAACCGTGCTCGCCCAGGCACTGGTACGCGAGGGCCTGCGCAACGTGGCCGCCGGCGCCAACCCGATGTCCCTGAAGAAGGGCATCGAGGCCGCCGTCGAGCGCGTCAGCGAGGAGCTGTCCAAGATTGCGAAGGATGTGGAGACCAAGGAGCAGATCGCTTCGACGGCCTCCATCTCCGCCGGCGACACGCAGATCGGCGAGATGATCGCCGAGGCGATGGACAAGGTCGGCAAGGAAGGCGTCATCACCGTCGAGGAGAGCAACGCCTTCGGCCTCGAGCTCGAGCTCACCGAGGGTATGCGCTTCGACAAGGGCTACATCTCCGGTTACTTCGTGACCGACCCGGAGCGGATGGAGGCCGTCCTCGACGACCCCTACATCCTGATCGTCAACTCCAAGATCTCGGCCAACAAGGACCTGCTCCCGCTGCTCGACAAGGTCGTGCAGGCCGGCAAGCCCCTCGTGATCATCGCTGAGGACGTCGAGGGCGAGGCCCTGGCCACCCTGGTCGTCAACAAGATCCGTGGCCTGTTCAAGTCCGTGGCCGTCAAGGCTCCGGGCTTCGGCGACCGCCGCAAGGCCATGCTGGGCGACATCGCCACCCTCACCGGCGGCCAGGTCATCAGCGAGGACATCGGCCTCAAGCTCGAGACCGCCACGCTCGACCTGCTGGGCCGCGCGCGTCAGGTCATCATCACCAAGGACGAGACCACCATCGTCGACGGTGCCGGTGACCCCGAGCAGATCGCCGGCCGGGTCAACCAGATCCGCGCCGAGATCGAGAACACCGACTCCGACTACGACCGCGAGAAGCTCCAGGAGCGCCTCGCCAAGCTGGCCGGCGGCGTCGCCGTCATCAAGGCCGGCGCGGCGACCGAGGTCGAGCTCAAGGAGCGCAAGCACCGCATCGAGGACGCCGTTCGCAACGCGAAGGCGGCCGTCGAGGAGGGCATCGTGCCCGGCGGTGGCGTGGCTCTGCTGCAGGCGGGCGCCAAGGCGTTCGACAAGCTGGAGCTGTTCAACGACGAGGCCACCGGTGCCGCGATCGTGCGCAAGGCGCTCGAGGAGCCGCTGAAGCAGATCGCCGTGAACGCCGGCCTCGAAGGCGGCGTCGTGGTCGAGCGTGTCCGCAACCTCGAGCTGGGTGTCGGCCTCAACGCCGCCACCGGCGAGTACGTCAACATGCTCGAGGCCGGCATCATCGACCCGGCCAAGGTGACCCGCTCGGCGCTGCAGAACGCCGCGTCCATCGCGGCGCTGTTCCTCACCACCGAGGCGGTCATCGCCGAGAAGCCCGAGAAGAACCCTGCCGCTCCCGCCATGCCCGGCGGCGGCGACATGGACTTCTGAGCCACCCGGCTCAAAAAACCCAAAAGGGCCACCTCCGGACTCCCGGGGGTGGCCCTTTGGCATTGTTCCCCTGTTCTCTTCGGGTCAGAGGGTGGTCACCGCTCGGTCGACGGCGTCGAAGGCGCGGTCCAGGAGGACCGCGTGGTCGCGGATGACCTCCTGGGCGCTCTCGCCGGCCATGAGCCTGCGGGCGCTGGAGACGTAGGCGGCGCGGTAGCCCGCGAGGAACAGCCCAGCGGCCAGCCGGGGCTCGAAGTCGTCGGGATCGGCGCCGGTCGCCTCGGCCAGCAGCGTGGCGAGCAGGGTCTCCAGCTCGTCCACCGCCTCCCTGACCCGTGCCCGCAACGCCGGGGAGTCCAGGATGACCTGCCAGAAGTGGTGGTACCCCTCCCCGATGCCGGCCAGCGGGTGGCCTTCTCGCAGGAGCCGGTGGAACAGGCCGCGCAGCGCCGTCAGCGGCCGCCCGCTCTCGGGCCGCTCGCGGACGGCCCGCGTGATCAGCTCGACGGCCTCCGGGACGCGGTCGAGGAACAGGCCCTCCTTGCGCGGAAAGTAGTTGAACACCGTCTTCGTCGAGACGTTCGCGGCCTCCGCCACCTCGGCGACCGTGACGTTGTCGAACTCGCGCATGAGCCGGCGTTTCCGCCCACTCGCCGGCCGCTTCTCCGTGGTCAGGCCCCACCGTAGGCGCCGATGCCATTCTCCAGCAGGTCGAAGGCGAGCCCCGCCTGGGCGCGGATGTCCCTGACGACGTGGTCGTGGCTCTCTCCGGCCAGCTTGCGCCGGATGCCGTCCGCCGTCAGCCGGCGGATGGCCGCGCAGACCTGGGCGGCGACGAGCCCGGGCCTGATGTCGTCCTCGTCCGCGCCGGTCGCCTCCGCCAGGGTCTCGGCCAGACGCTCCTCTCGGCGCTCGGCCAGCTCGCGCATGCGGGCCATCAGCGAAGGGCTCTCGTTGATCAGACGGATGACCACGTCGGCCCCCTCGTTCAGCCCGCTGCGCCAGTCGCCCTCCTCGAGCGCCTCGAGGAAGTCGCGGCGCAGCGCGGCGATCACGGACTCGCCCGCCCGCCGCTCGCGGACCACGCGGCTCGGCTCGTCCACGTACACGTCCTGGCGGTCGAGGAAGAGGTCTTCCTTGGTCTTGAAGTAGTTGAAGACCGTGTTGGCGGAGACGTCGGCCACCCGCGCGACCTCCGCCACGGTCACGTTCTCGAACCCGCGGGCCATGAACAGGCCCATGGCCATGTCCGCGATGCGCTGCCGCGTCTCCCGCTTCTTCCGCTCCCGCAGGCCGAGCTCCGCTTCCATGCCCCAGATCCTATTGACTCGTCAGTGGAGCGGCCCGGCGCTTCCCGGCGCCGCGCCTTCCCACCCGGCTTCCACGTTCCGGGCGGCCGATGTCGTGCGAGCCCCGTCGCCCTTCAGCGCCGGGTCGTGCGAGCCCCGTCGCCCTTCGGCGCCGTGAATGAAGACGCGCCATGGTTGACCGATGAGGAGGCCCGCGTGATTCTGGAGCGTGTGGGCTTGCGGGAGGCCTTCACCATCGACCAGACCTGACCACGCCGGACGCAGGTCCGACGCGGATCACCGAGTGAGCACAGGCAGGCCTCCATGCCAGTACCGGTGTCCGGACTCACCACCGGCGACCGCCCGTCCGGATCGGTGGCGCCCGCCGTCGAGCTGTCCGGCCCGACCGAGCTCCGCGTCCACGGCGTCGGCGGGTCCACGCCGCAGAACCTGCTGGCCGACCTCGCACCGCAGCAGGTGGCGGGGGACGACATCGCGGGGTTCTACCGGACCGCCGACGCCCGGGGACGGCACGTCGAGGGGTACAGCTGGGGTGGGCTCACCTCCAGGAGCGGCTCGAGGGTGCTCTGGCTGCTCCTGCTGCCCTTCGCGCTCGCCAACCTCGCCGGCTGGATGTGGCCGTTCCAGAACCGCAGTTCCCTGCGGTTCCGGGTGTTCCGCGAGTCCGTGCGGCTGGCGGCGCTCGGCGTCACGGTCAACGTGGTCCTTCTCGTCAGCGTCATCCCCATGGACTACGTGGCCTACCAGTGCGGCGGGAACGCCACCTGCGCGGCGCCATGGTGGATGGGACCGCTGCGCATGCCCGGGATCGGCGACCACCCCGGCCGCCGTGTCGCGCTCGGCGCCGTCGTGCCCCTGCTGGTGGTCGTGCTGCTCGCCGTGCTGTCGCTGCTGTCGCGGCGCCGGTACGAGGACGTGCGCCCGCCCGGGACGCCGGGACCCCGAGAGGAGTGCGCGCGGAACGCCGCCGCCCTTCCCGGAGGCCTCACCGATCCCGACTTCTGGAACACCGGCCGCTACACCAGGCATCTCAGCGAGATCCACATCGCCGTGGCGTTCGCGCTGCTCGCCATCGTCCTCACGCACACGGTGCACACGACGTTCGCCGTGCGGCCGGACCTCGTGGTGGCCGACGGGGCGCGTCTCGCGCCGGAACCGCTGTACGGGCTGTCCCTCGGGTGCGCGGGGGTGGTCGTGGTCGTCGCGATCGCCGCGCTCGCGCCGGAGAAGGTGACCGGGCCGCTCGTCCATCTCGGCCGGGTGCTCATCGGTCTGGCCGTGCTGGCCCTGGTCCTGGCGGTGGTCTTCGCCTGGCTGGAGCCGCAGGCCATCCGGGCCGAAGGCGCCCTCAGCCACGAGCTTCCCGGCATGCGCTACGCCATGAACGCGGTGTACCTGGGGATCGTCGTCGCGCTGCTGCTGGTGCCGGTATGGCTGCTGGCCGCCTCCTTCACCCGCGAGACCTGGCCGCGCCGGTCCGCGCAACTGCTCGGGGTCGGCCTGGCCGCCACCGTCGTGTATGTCACGCTCGGAATCGTCGACTGGCCCTACGGCTGGATCGTCATCGCGCTCGTGTCCGCCGCGGCCGTCTTCGCGATCGGCGCGCGCCACCACTACCGCGGGTTCCGCTGGGGAGCCCCGTTCATCGTGCTCAGCGTGGCCGTCCTCATGGTGAACACCTTCCTCGTCGGCCTCCTGGTCCGGGTGGCCGACACGATCGGGGAGATCGGCTTCGGCCAGCAGGTGAAGCCCCTGATCAACGGGGCTCCGTCCATCGCGGTGTTCCCGATCATGGGCGAGGTGGGCGCATACCTGATCTTCGAGCCGCTGGCCCTGGTGCTGCTGTTCGCCGGCTGGCAGGCCGTCCTGTGGTACCAGGCGGGCGGGAGCGGGGCCGCGGCGGAGGTCGCCGACGAGTACCGCGGCCCGGCCCCCACGCCGGCCCCCGCGACCGAGCCGCACACCACGAACCCCGGCACGACGAGACCTGACGTCGACGGGGTGGGCCCCGTCACCGCCAGGCCGGATGTCGCGACGCCCGATGATCCGGACGCCGCGTGGGTGGTGGACGTGGTCTCGCTCACGGACGCGGTCGCCAAGGGGACGCTCTCCTCAAGGTGGGCCACCCAGGACGTCCTGGGCTGGGCCGCCGGTGTAGGCAGGGCCAGGCGGCTGGCGAAGGCCACGCTCGACCTCGACCTGTTGTTCAGCGCCGTCGTCCTGGTCGGCATCATCCTGTTCGCCTGGCTGGAACAGCACATCTGGTCGGGCGTCAACCGGCCGACGCCCTGGCTCGCGGGGGTGGGAACCCTGGTGGCGACGCTGCTGCCCTTCCTGGTCGTCATCGTGGCCCGCGCCGGCTGGAAGGACCGCGACACGCGCCGCGTCATCGGCGCCCTCTGGGACGTCGGCACGTTCTGGCCGCGCGGCTATCACCCCCTGGCACCTCCCGCGTACGCGGAACGTGCCGTGCCGGAGCTCCAGCGCCGGATGTGGTACCTGCACGACCACGGCGCCCGCGTCGTGCTCACGGCGCACAGCCAGGGCGCGATCCTGGCCGCCGCCGCCCTCTCCCAACACGGGGACCTGCGCCCGAAGAACGCCCGCATCGTGCTGGTGACCTTCGGGTCGCCCCTGCGGAAGCTGTACGGCTGGGGGTTCCCGGCCTACTTCAACGAGGAACTCTTCACCGGCCTGCGGCGAAGCCCGCATATCCACGCGTGGCGGAACTTCTACTACCTCACCGACTACATCGGAGGCTGGACGGTGACGGAGGGCGTGACAGTGAAGGCGCAGGAGGCCGCGTCCGAGGACGGCACGGTGATCGATTGGCGGTTGCCGGATCCGCCGACCAGCCGCTTCGTCTACGGCGACCCGCCCCCGCCGATCGGCAGCCACTCCGGCTACTGGAACGACCGCAGGATGTGGACCGAGGTCGACGCCCTCGTGGCCCGCCACTTGCCCAGAAGCGACGGCGGCCCGCCCGGGAATCAGCCGGCCGCGCGCGAGGACCAGGAAGTCTCACCCGAGGACTAGCAGCCTCGCGCAGAAGCGGCAGGCTCGCCCGGAAGCGGCAGAGCGGCTGGGAAGCGGCCGGTTCGCCGGGAAGCGGCCGGCTCGGGTAGGGAGTACCGGCCGTTCCGTCAACCGGAATGCCGCCCGTTCCCGGTACTCGGGAGCGGCTTCACCCAGCGGCCCCACTGCGGCTGGCGCACGTACCCCGCGGCGGTCCAGGCGTGGTGAGCGAGGGTGTTGTCGTGCAGGACCATGGCGTCGGCCCGCATGCCGCCGTACTCGCTGAAGCGCTTCTCGGCGGTGTCCAGCAGGACGCGTCCGATGCCCTTGCGGCGATGGGCGGGATCGACGGCGAGCCGGTACAGATGGCAGCGCCACCCGTCCCACCCGGCGATCACGGTGCCGACCATCCGCCCGTCCAGCTCGGCGATCAGCAGTGCCTCGGGGTCGCGTTCGATCAGCCGCCGCACGCTCTCGGCGCTGTCGTGCCGATCCGTACCCTCCGCCGCTGCCAGCCAGAAGGCCAGCACCGCCTCCACATCCTGGACCACCCCGGCCCGCACCGTGAGAGCCGTTTCCGTCGTGTCGGTCATGCACGGCAAGTTAGCAAAGAAGCCTCAACCGCCCAGAACGAGCGGCACCGTCCGAGCCCGGCCCGCCCGGCGAGCGGCCGGCCGTCTTCGAGCGGCTCGGCGGCACCGAGGCTCGCGAAGTGGCACGCCGCTACTGGGAGGGAGCTCCGGAGTTTCCCGGTTCGCGGGCACGCGCCATGATGGCCGAATGACGCAAGTGCTGAGATATGCCGCCTTTACCACCACTCCCTCTGGCGGCAACCCCGCCGGGGTGGTCTTGGACGCCCGGGAGTTGCCGGACGCGGAGATGCTCGCCATCGCTGCCGAACTCGGCTACTCCGAGACGGCCTTCCTGCTCCCCACGGGCGAGCGGGAGTACCGGATCCGGTATTTCAGCCCTCTGGCCGAGGTCGCCTTCTGCGGCCACGCGACGATCGCGACCTCGGTCGCGCTCGGCGAGCGGATCGGCACCGGAACCGTGAACCTCACGACCCAGGCAGGCCCGGTCCCGGTGGAGGTCGCCACAGACCAGGCCGGCGGGATCACCGCCACCCTGACCAGTCCGCCCACCTCCACCCGCCCAGCCTCCGAGGAGGAGGTACGGCTGGTGCTGGCCGCGCTGGGCTGGTCGGCGGACGACGTGGACCCCGACTACCCGGCGCACGTCGCCAACGCCGGCAACGACCATCTCGTCCTGGCCGCGGCCACCCGGGGCCGCCTGGCCGACCTCGACTACGACTTCGATGCCCTTGGCAAGATCATGGCCGAGCTGGGCTGGACCACCGTCCACCTCTTCTGGGCCGAATCCCCCACCGTCTTCCACGCCCGCGACCCGTTCCCTCCGGGCGGAGTGGTCGAGGATCCGGCCACCGGCGCCGCGGCGGCCGCCTTCACCGGCTACCTGCGCGCTCTCGGACGCCTCGCCGATGGCGCCGTTCTCACCATTCACCAGGGCGTCGACATGGGGCGGCCCAGTCTCCTGACGTGCACCACCATTCCCGGCGACGCCCGCGTCAAGGTCTCCGGCACCGCGGTGCCCATCCAGTAGCGACGGGTCGGGGCCGCTCCGCAGTGAGTTGGCCGAAGTCGTGGCCCCCTGCGAAGAAGCCCTCTCGCCGTCCTGGGGCGAGAGGGCAGGCTGCCGCGCGGAGGCGATCAGTGTGTCGGTCGGTGGTTCAGCCGCGTGCTGCCGCCTCGATCGCCTGCTTCATCTCCACGGCGCCGCGTTCGACGCGAATCCGGATCTCGGCGGCGAGCGCGTGCGGCAAGACGTCGGTGGTCCAGATCAGCCGGCCGGCCCGGTCACCCTCAGCGCGAACTTCGAACGAGGCATGGTGGTGCTCGGTCGGTGGCCGCGCGCCCTCAACGACGGAGTAGGCCAGCCGGCGGGCGTCGTCGTCGATCGCGACGATCAGCTCGCGGATCACGTGCCCGTCGGGAAAGGTCAGGAACCGCTGGTCGCCCTCGAGCCGGGTGCCGGTGACGCGGCCGGGCAGCAGGCGCTCGTGCACGGCGCCGACGTCGCGCAGCACGTCCCAGATGTGCTCGGGGGACGCGTCGATCATGATCTCGTGGCGGATGAAGGCCATGCGCCGGGGCTCCTCTCAAGGCGGGCAAGTCGTGATCAACCTAGCCGGATGGCGTCTGGACCTCGGTATCGAGGAGGGGCCGAGCTCCTGGGAAAGTACGGCCCGAGCCGGAGTGCGTTCAGTGCGGGTAGGCGAGGGCCTCTGCCGTTACATGAGCTGGGTGGGGAGGGCGCGGGTGTGGAGGACCGTCAGGGAGGTGACGGCGCGGGTGAGGACGACGTAGAGGCGGGCGAGGCCGCGCTCTTCGGCGTCGACGACGTCCGCCGGCTCCACGACGACGACGTGGTCGTACTCCAGGCCCTTGGCGAGCGAGGCGGGGATGACCGAGATGCGCTGCTCGGGGGAGGAGTCGGGGCCGAGCAGGTCGTGTGCGATCTCGGCGGCCGACAGGGCGTCCGCCGTCGCCGTGACGGAGCCGTCGGCGGCGATCACGCCGATGGAGCCCTCGTGCCCGGTGAGCTGACGCACGGTCGCGGCGAGGTCCGCGGGCAGGTCGGTGGTGCGGCGTACGGAGAGGGAGCCCGCGCCGGGGCGCAGTGACCGGGGGGCGGCGAGGGTGGGGGCGACCGAGGGCAGCAGGCGGGCGGCGAAGTCGAGCACCTCGCGGGGGACGCGGAAGCCGAGGGTCAGCTCGGTCACCGCACCTTCGCTGAAGCCGAGATGCAGTAGCACCTCTTCCCAGGAGCGGGCCGACCACGGGGTGGTGCCCTGTGCCAGGTCGCCGAGGACGGTGGCCGAGCCGGTGCGGCAGCGCCTGCCGAGCGCGCGGAGCTGCATGGCGGAGAGGTCCTGGGCCTCGTCCACGACCACGTGCCCGAGCGTGGGGGTGCGTTCGATGAGGTCGGCCAGCTCGTCCAGTAGCGCCGCGTCGGCGGCGGACCATTTGGCGGACTTCCACGACCGGGGCGGCTTGGCCCAAAGGAGGGTCTCGCGCTCCTCGGGGGTCAGGTCGCCCTTCGCGGCGGCGGCGAGGAACTCCGCGTCGGAGAGCAGCCGGAACAGCACCTGCTGCGGGGACACGCGCGGCCAGACCTGGTCGAGGAGCTGCTTGACGGGCTTGGAGCGGGCCACCGCGTCCTGCACCCGGTCGTCGGGGGATTCGCCGCGCTGTTCCATCCGTACGAGGATCGCGTGCGCGAGCCGCTGGGCGAGGGCCGCGCGACCGGGTCCGTACCGGGTGGTGCCGCGCAGGGAGGCGACAATCTCGCGGACCTCGTGGTCGGCGACGCGGAAGCGGTTGACGCCCCGGGTGATCAGCAGTCCCTCCTCGGGCTTGCTGATGTGCACCCAGAGCGCCCGCCGGAGGACCGGCGCCATCCGGGCGTCGCCCTTGAGCGCGGCGACGGAGGCGTCCTCGTGGGCGGCGTGGTCGCCGAGGATGCCGGCGACGGTGGTCTGGTCGACCTTCACCTCGCCGAGCGCGGGCAGGACGGAGGAGATGTAGGACAGGAAGGCGCGGTTGGGGCCGACGATCATCACGCCCGACCGCGCCAGCTTCTCGCGGTGCGTGAACAGCAGGTAGGCGGCGCGGTGCAGGCCGACGGCGGTCTTGCCGGTCCCGGGGGCGCCCTGGACGCAGACGGTCTGCCCGAGGTCCGCGCGCACGATCTCGTCCTGGTCCGGCTGGATCGTGGCGACGATGTCGCGCATCGGGCCCGTGCGGGGCCTTTCGATCTCCTCGGTGAGGATCCGGGACTCCTGGAGGGGCGCTCCCTGGTCGAGTGGCTCGTCTTCGTACGCGGTGAGTTCGCCGCCGTGGAACCCGAACCGCCTGCGGCGCCGCACGCTCATGGGGTCGGACGGTCGCGCCTGGTAGAACGCCCGGGACACCGGTGCACGCCAGTCGATCACCATGGGGCGGCTGTTGTCGTCGTGGACGTGGCGGCGCCCGACGTGGATGGTGAGAGGGAGGTCGTCGTCCCCGTCCCTGTCGAGGCGGCCGAAGAACAGCGGGGTGTCGGAGTGGTCGGCCAGCGCGGCGACCCGCTGGTCCAGCAGGCCCTGCAGCACCTGCTGGGAGACCCAGTCGCCGGCCGCGTCGGCCGACAGCGACTGGGCGTGCTCGCGCATCGCCCGCAGCGCCGCGCGCGAAGCGGCCAGGTGGACGCGTTCCGCCTGGAGGACTTCGGAGGGGGAACCCTCCGGCATGTCGGGGCCGTCGGATATGTCGGGGGCCAATTGATGTCCGGGCATGCGGAAGCACTCCTTGGGGGTCGGAGGTGGTCGTCTAAGGCAGCGAACCAACAAGCTTATATGCTCGCGCCGCGTCCGTTGAGTGCTCGTACGCCGCGTGTCCACGGATGGACGTACGATGCATTGCTTGTCCGGAGTTTGCCGACTCTTGACCTTTGGGTAAGCCCGTGAGGGTGACGACACGTGCCCCGGTGGCGGTCTCTCCTATCATTCCTGTTCTGGCCAATCTGCTGCTCGGCACCCTGTGGACCTTCTCGGTCTTCGCGGGGTGGGGGCTGCAGGCGTTCTGCGAGAACGGTGAACCGCTCGAGTCGTGCATGGACCGTCTGACCGTCGTGTCCACGCTGTCCGGCCTCTTCGCGATCGTCGCGGCGACTTGCACGGCGGGCGGTCTTCTACCACCCCTAATGCGTCGATATCCCGAAAAGTCACTGGTACTTGTGGGGATCGCAACGGCTTCCTGGCTAATCGCCCTGGGTGTGCTTTACGTCGGCGGGTTAGTCGGTCGGTGATTAGGTCAACACGTTGCGTTGATGTATACCAAAATCCTGAAAAAGCGGGACAAACCTTGTGATCTGGTTGAATCATGGGGGTATGTCGCAGTTGGCGCCGTGGGAGCCAACAAGCGAGGGGGTGATGCGGTTGAACAGGACCGACGGTATTTCGTGGACCTGAATGCCCGTCCCCTGGGTGAAACTTTTCCTGGGACGGGTTTGGGGGGCCGACGACGTGCCGCTCAGCGAGGCTATTCGCTGGCGAGCACGTCGTCCGCGTCGATGATCTGGTAGGCGTATCCCTGCTCGGCCAGGAACCGCTGCCGGTGCGCGGCGAAATCCTGATCGACGGTGTCCCTGCTGACCACCGAGTAGAACCTCGCGCCGCCGCCGCTCGCCTTCGGCCGCAGCACCCGGCCGAGCCGCTGCGCCTCCTCCTGGCGCGACCCGAACGTCCCGGACACCTGGATCGCCACCGAGGCCTCCGGCAGGTCGATCGAGAAGTTGGCGACCTTGGAGACGACGAGCACCTGGATCTCCTTGTCGCGGAAGGCCTGGAACAGCCGCTCCCGCTCCTTGATCCGCGTCTCGCCCTTGATGACCGGCGCGTCGAGATGCTCGGCCAGCTCGTCGAGCTGGTCGATGTACTGCCCGATCACCAGCACCTGCTCGCCCGCGTGCCGCCGGACCAGCGTCTCGGTGACCCGGTTCTTGGACGGCGTCGTCGCGCAGAAGCGGTAGCGCTCCTCGGCCTCGGACATCGCGTAGGCCAGCCGTTCCTGGTCGGTGAGGGTGACCCGGACCTCGACACAGTCGGCGGGCGCGATCCAGCCCTGGTTCTCCATCTCCTTCCACGGCGCGTCGTACCGCTTCGGCCCGATGAGGGAGAAGACGTCCCCCTCGCGGCCGTCCTCGCGGACCAGCGTCGCGGTCAGCCCCACCCGCCGCCTGGCCTGGAGGTCGGCGGTCATCCGGAAGATCGGCGCCGGCAGCAGGTGGACCTCGTCGTAGATGACCAGGCCCCAGTCGCGCGCGTCGAAGAGCTCCAGATGCCGGTACACGCCCTGCCGGCGGGTCGTCATCACCTGGTAGGTGGCGATGGTGACCGGCCGGATCTCCTTCTTGGTCCCGGTGTACTCACCGATCTCGCTCTCGGTGAGGGTCGTGCGCTTGAGCAGCTCCTGCTTCCACTGGTGGGCGGAGACGGTGTTGGTGACCAGGATCAGCGTCGTCGCCTGGGCGTGGGCCATCGCCGCCGCGCCCACGATCGTCTTGCCCGCGCCGCAGGGCAGCACCACGACGCCCGACCCGCCGTGCCAGAACGCGTCCGCCGCCTCCCGCTGGTAGGGGCGCAGGTGCCAGGTGTCCTCGGCGAGGGTGATCGGGTGGTGCTCGCCGTCGACGTACCCGGCGAGGTCCTCGGCCGGCCAGCCGATCTTCAGCAGAGCCTGCTTGATGTTGCCCCGCTCGCTCTGGTGCACCGCCACCGCGTCGTCGCCGATGCGCTCGCCCAGCATCGGCTGGATCTTCCTCGACCGCAGGACCTCCTCCAGCACGGCCTTGTCCGTGCTGGTCAGCGTCAGGCCGTGGTGCTCGTTCTTCTCCAGCCTGAGCCTGCCGTACCGGGACATCGTCTCGGCGATGTCCACGAGCAGCGCGTGCGGGACGGGGTAGCGGCTGAAGCTGATCAGCGCGTCGATGACCTGCTCGGCGTCGTGCCCGGCGGCCCTGGCGTTCCACAGCGCGAGCGGGGTGACGCGGTAGGTGTGGACATGCTCGGGAGCCCGCTCCAGCTCGGCGAAGGGCGCGATCGCCTTACGGCACTCGTCCGCCCTCTCGTGCTCGACCTCGAGCAGCAGCGTCTTGTCCGACTGGACGATCAGCGGGCCATCAGACACGTTTTCTCTTCTCCTGGGGTTCGCGTACGGTACGGCCACCGTGCAGGCGGTCCCGTCCGCTTATCCAACAAGAGAGCGACCCGGATCAGTCCCGCTTTCCCGCAGCTTGACGCTCCGGCGACGGTGCGGACGCCTCGTACGGCCATCCACGACGCCGTGGATCAGCCTCCGGCGACGCTGATGACGATGGCGGCGCCGATCCCGAGGACGACCAGCCCGAAGTTGATCCCGATGGCGATCCAGCACCATCTGAGCAGCGACCGCGCCTGCTGCGGCTCGGTGTCCACCTTGCCGAGCGCGATGCCGGACAGGATGACCCCCGCGATGCCGCCCAGTGAAATGTAGCAGGACAACGCGAGGAGGATGCTGATGACCAGGGCGACGATGGCGTGGCTGCGCGGCCCCTCGCTCACCGGCCTCGGCGGGTAGCCGTAGGGATTCTGCTGGTAGGGCCCGTACCCGTACTGCTGACCGTAGGGCTGCTGGCCGGGCGCGCCGTACTGCTGGTCGTACGGCTGCTGGCCCGGCGCGCCGTACTGTTGCTGGTCGTAGGGACCGCCTTGCGGAGGCGTCCCGTACTGCTGATCGTAGGGACCTTGCGCCGGGGCGCCGTACTGCTGCTCGTAGGGGCCCTGCGCCGGCGTGGCGTACGGGTCGTAGGGACCCTGCCCGGGCGGGAGCTGCTGATCATAGGGGCCCTGCGCAGGCGTGGCCTGCTGGTCGTAGGGCGGCCGCCCGCCGTACTGGTCGTATCCCCCCTGGCCGTAAGGTGACGCCGGACCGCCGTACGCGTCGTTCCCGCCCTGCGATCCGTAGGGACTCTGCCAGTCCTTCGGGCTGTGGCCGGAGGACTCGGGAGTGCCGCTGCTCACGATCGTCTCAATTCTCTGGTTTCCGGGCAGATCAACACTTACCACGATATGCACAGGCCCCGTGCTGCCTATCGGATAAACCGGTTTCCTAGCACCATCCGACGCCGGCGAGAACCGGTCATTGGGTGAGACCTCAGTTGACGTCCGCGACTCCGGTGATGCGGTGTAGCGCGAAACGGTGGATGGCGGCGCGCGTCTCGTCGTACGCGGTCAGGTAACCGCCCTCCATGCGGGCGGGCTCCAGGATGCGGCTCGTGGCGTGGCCCTGCGAGTCAAGGTAGCCGATCCACACGCGCGACCCCTGCCGGATGGCCTCCTGGAGCGCCACGACCGTGCCCGTCGACGGCGTGCGCGGCACCTGCCCGTCGGGCGCCGCGACCGGCTGCCTGCGCGCCTGGTGAGCCTCGTCGCCCGCCCTGATCGCGCGTACGGCCGCCGCCACCAGGTCGGCCTCGGGACCGGACGTCCCGGGAGCGGGGCGCGTCGCCGACGGCCGCTCCGTGCGCTTGGCGTCGGCGCGGGTCACCAGCACATCGCCCTCCGACGACTCGGCGACGGGGGAGTAGCCGATGGCGCGCAGCGAGTCGACCACCACCGCGCGAGAGCTCCGGGAGGCGACCACGGTGGGCGCCAGCCGGCGCAGCCGCAGCGGCACCGCGCGCTTGTCCGCCATCATCTCGTCGAGCACGGACGGGTCGTCGCACCGAACGTACGAGCCGGCGGTGCCCACGCGGATGCGGCCGTGCCGGCGCGCCACGTCCGTCACCAGGTAGCGCAGCGGCTGGGGCACCGAGGTCGTCGAATGCTTCTCCAGCATGGCGATCAGGTCGTCCGCGCTGGACCCGGCGTCCAGCGCGCGCCGGACCGAGCCCTCGCCGAACCGGTAGACGGTCGCGCCGCCCTTGGACTCGACGTCCGCCGCGAGCGCCAGCCAGCGTCCCAGCTCGCTGGTCAGCGGGCCGGGGGCGACGGCGGTCAGATCGGCCTGGAGCACCACATGGTCGACCGGCTCGGGCAGCAGCGGTACCAGCAGCTCGGTCGGCGTCCTCGGCGCGGTGGCCCGTCTCCTGGCGGTGGGCGAGGGGCCGGCCGGATCTGGCACGGACGACGGCGTGGCGGCGGGCAGCAGCGCGCGGCCGAAGACCGACAGGGCGCCGAGCCCGGTGAACCCGAGCTGCTCGGCCTCGCGCAACGTGAAGTCGACCAGCCGGTCGCGGTAGGCGCCCTTGCGCCGCGGCTGCTCGAACGCCAGCCGTTCGCGCACCGACGGGGCGGTGGGAGCGAGCCCAGGGGCCGCAGAGGCGAGCACGTGCAGCGTCCGCAGCCGTACCTCCGCCGCGGCCGGTCGGCGCAGCTCGGGATGCAGGACGTTCAGCAGGCGGTCGCGGTCGTCCCGCTCCCCGACGAGACCCGGGACGCGATCGCTGGCCAGCCAGGCCGTCGCCAGCGCCTCCCAGCGGTCCTCGGTCGCCCGCACCCGCCAGCCGTCGTAGCCCGTGGTGGGCAGCCACTCGCCGTCGACCGGCGCGCTCGACGCTACCAGCCCCGCGGCGTGGGCGACCTCCACCACCAGGGCGGCGGTCCATTCGGGCACGTCCAGGAGTTGCGCCGTCCTCTTCAGGTCGCGTACGGCGACGCCGCCCGTGCGAAGGATGCCCGGCGGATCGACGCTCCAGTACTCGCACAGCTCCTCCACCGTGCGGACGAACGAGAACGCCTGCCCGGCGGCGGTGCGGTCGGCCATCGTCTGGTCACGGTCGGCGCCCTCGAGCGGGGGCGCCTCCGGGTGCAGGTCGCGATGGACCTGGCCGCCGCGCAGGACGAGGGCCACCTCGCGGGGAAGCACCACGCTCTCCTCACCCGTCGCGGCGAGCAGACCGCGGGCCAGAAGCTGCTCGATGGGCGACTGCGCGGTCGCCACGCTCACCTCGCGCCAGGCGTTGGGCAGCCTGCCGGCCGGCGGACCCCAGGCGAGCTCCTCCAGGGCGGCACGGGCCTGCGGGCCGACGTCCCGCAGGAGGCGCTCGACGATGCCACCCTCGGCGAGCAGGGCGGCGAGCCGCTCAGGGACGGCCTCCTCGCGGCCGGTGTCACCGCGGTGGATGGCCTGGATCAGCTCTCGCAGCCGCTCCGGCGGATGGTGGCGGAACACCTCGGCGGCGGGCGGCCCCAGCCCGGCCGGGGACTCGGAGACGTCGCGGACGCCGGGCGCGAGCCGCAGAGCGCTGTCGGGGCCGTAGACCAGGGCCAGCACCAGCAGCCGGTCGACCGCCTCCCGCAGCGGCGCGTCCAGGCGCGTTGCCCCGCCGGACGCCACCGACCTGGCGACGGCCTTGCGGAGATCGCCGTAGGACAGGCCGGGCCCGTCTTCGGCGGTCATGACCAGAAGCGTCTCGACCACGGCGAGGGCGAAGCGGTTCAGCCGGTCGAGCGTCCTGCCGGTCGCCGAAGGGCTGGTCGCCCGGATCACGAGCCCCTCGACGTGCGCGGGGACGGGGGTGATCAGCTCGGGGCGGGCGGTCACCAGGGCACACAGCCGGTCATCTTTCAGGCCGCGCAGCCAATCAGTGAACTCGGCGTTCATCGAATCTCCTGGTGCGTTTTCCCCCTGGGCTCCAGCCCTGGGGGAAAACGCGGCACGGTGCCGCACGGGTTGGTGTAGGTTCGGGGTCGCCCAGCGGCGAGAACCAAGCCGCTGGGCCTACCGCCGGGCCGGCGGGATGTGAAGCCTGTGGAGGCTGCGTAAGACCCTGGCTTGGGCTTGTCCCGGGGGCTGTCGCCGGTGAAGCGGGAAGGTCCGGCCTGCGAGGGTTGGAATCCCCCGGCTTCAGCCGTAGGGAGGATGTCAACACGCTGCACCGAACCCCCTGTCCACCGGCATTCGCCGCACGCCCCACGCGGTAGGACCGTCCCCTCCATCGTAGGAGCCCACAGGCCGTCGTACGCCAGTCACCTGATCATCGACATTCCCCGGCTTCACTGGGGGCCTCTCGCTCGGTATGGCGTTGGGGCGGCGGGGATAGTCATTTCTGCGAAAGGGTGCGCCGGCCGGTGGGCTGGGGCAGTATGGCGAGAGTGATCGAGCGCGCCGACCAGCTCGTCTTGGAGTACGTCAGCAAGGTGGCGGACGCCGCCCACGGCGTTCTCCGCACCGACCAGCGCCTCGACTTCGTGCAGCGGTTGCGCGCCCGCATCGAGGAGGAGCGGCGGGGCAGCGACGACCTCGCCACCGTCCGCAAGGTGCTCGCCAGGTTCGGTGATCCCGCGGTGCTGCTCCAGCGGGAGGTCCAGCGGCTGGCCGCGGGCGAGCAGGAGGCCGCGCGACGCGCTCCGGCCGCGCCGGGAGCGGGCAGGGTGCGCGGTGCCGGGCGTCAGCCGGCGTCCCGGCCGTCTTCCTCGGCGATCACCTCCACGCCGTCGCCGTCTCCGGGCCGTGCGACTTCCGGTTCCCCCGCCGTTCCTGGCCTCGGGTCCGATCGAGGCGCGAGGGCCGTCCCGGGTACGGCGGTCCCGGACGAGGCGTCCACGTCGGTCCTGCCGGCGGTGCCCGCTTCCGGCTCGCCGGTGGGGGACGACTTCGGCGACTCCGCGACGGAGGTGCTGCCCGCCGTGGTGGACGACGGGCCGCCACGGAGTCCCGCTCCGCCGTCCAGGCCGTCCAGGCCGTCCAGACCTGTGCGCCCGCTGCCTCGCGGTGCGGCTCCCGTCACGCGCAGGGTCTCGCCGGCGCCCGCTCCGGACGATGTCTCCTCACCGCTGCTGTCCCGCCTCGGCCGGGCCGCGATGGCGGGGGCGAACCCGCGGGCCGCCGACGGGCGCGACGCCAGGACGATCCTGGCCAACGACCGGCGTGAGGTGGCGGGCATGGCGCTGCTGTTGCTCGCCGGGCTGCTCGTGCCGCTTCCTCTGCCGTACGTCGCGATCTTCCCGATCCCGGTGCTGGTGTGGGCGCTGGGCGCGCTCACGGTCCTGGCGTGTGACGGCTGGGTCTTCAAGGACCGCCTGACCGGCCTGTCGGCGCCGATCGTCGCCTATGTGGCCGGCGGGGCCGTGCTCGCCGCCATCAGGGCACCTGAGGCTCCCGGCGACGGGCTCGCGGCGTTCGTCAGCTCGTTCTGGCACGTCAGTGGGCTGATGTTCATGCTGGGCGCGGGTGGCGGGGTGGCCTGGCTGGCCTATCGCCTGTTCAACCCGCCACCTCCGCCACCCCGGCGGCAGCCGCTGGGGATCGTTCGCTGAGCAGGCCGAGCGACAGGCGCACCCAGGAGGACACGAACCGGTCGCGCTCCGCCCGGCCGGGAGGCTCGCCGACGGTCTCCTGGAACAGCCGGTAGTGCACCACCGCCCCGCCGAGCACGGCTCCGATCGCGGGCCAGTCGAGGTCGGCGTCGGCGTACTCCGGCTGGGCGCGGAACCAGGTCGTGATCGCGTCGAACATGGGCTGGAGCAGCCCGTCGCGGACGACGGCGACCAGCTCGGGGAACTGGCTGAGGTCGCGGAAGAAGACCCGGGTCAGCTCGCTCTCCTCGCGGACCTTCGCGAGCCCGGCCCGGCACAGGTGGGCGAGCCGTTCCTCGATCGGGACCGACATGCCGAGGGCGTGCACTTCGATCAGCGCTTCGGTGATCTGCGAGCGCGTGCGGGCGGCGTGCTCGTTCATCGCGGCGGCGAGCACCTCGTACTTCGATTTGAAGTGCCGGTACAAGCCGCCGGCTCCGGGGGAGAGCCCTGAGGCGGCCTCGATCTCGGCGACCGAGGTGGCGGAATACCCTCGCTCGGCGAACAGCCTCAATGCCTCGTCGATGATCCGTTCGCGCGTCGATCTCGTCATGGAACCTAGCTACCTCCGCCTCGACCTTATGTGGTCGAGGTATGTCAAGCCGTACCGAACCTATATCGGCCGGTGATCCGCCGGGTCCGGAGCCGCTCCGCTCGGGCTCCGAGCGCTCCGTGGGGGTGAGCCGGGCCGCACCCGGACAGGAAGTGCCGGTGATAAGTAAGCCCTTTCTTCATGCCAAGGTTCCCACAACGGGTCGGGGTACGCGCGGCCCTCCGCATTTGGCATCCTTCTATGGTGTATTCAGTAGGGTTCGATCTTGATCTGACGCTTGCGGACACCCGTGCCGGGATCGCGGCGGTGTACGACGAGGTGGCACACCGTCTCGGCGTGCCCATCGACAGCGCCGCCGTCATCGACCGGCTCGGCCCGCCGCTGGAGCAGGAGCTCGCCCACTGGCTCCCGCCCGAGGAGATCCCGGCCGCCGCCGACCTCTACCGCTCCCTGTATCCCGGCCTGGCCGTGGCGATGACCACGCTCATGGCCGGTGCGGCCGAGGCGGTGGCCGAGGTGCGCCGGCACGGCGGGCGCGTCATCGTCGTCACGGGGAAGAACGTCCACGATGCCCGCCGGACCGTCGAAGCTCTGGACCTGGATGTCGACGAGGTGGCCGGCTCGGTGTTCGGGGCGGCCAAGGGAATCGCCATCTCCGCCTTCGGCGCGGCGGTGTACGTCGGAGATCACGTGGCCGATATCGAGGCCGCCAGAGCAGGGCGCGCGCTGAGCGTCACCGTGGCGACGGGCCCGTACACCGCGGAAGCCCTGCGCGATCACGGAGCCGATGTGGTATTGCCGGATCTCACAGGGTTTGCGGGGTGGTACGAGGCCTGGCGAATCTCGGAAATCGGGACCGTTTCGACGGTCATGTGATGCCCCCGGTGGGCATAACCTACATCCATTACCATTCATGACAGTCTGAACGAGGTCACCCCTGTGCCTACTGGCAAGGTCAAGTGGTACGACGCTGATAAGGGCTTCGGTTTCCTCACCCGCGACGACGGCGGTGAGGTCTTCGTGCATTCCTCAGCGCTTCCCAAAGGCACGGAAGTGCTCAAGCCGGGTCAGAAGGTCGAGTTCGGCGTGGCCGAGGGGCGCCGTGGCCAGCAGGCGCTTTCGGTCCGCGTGCTGGAGCAGCCGCCGACGCTCGCCAAGACCGTGAAGCCAAAGGGTAAGCGCAAGACGCCGGACGAACTCGTCGTCATCGTCGAGGATCTGATCAAGCTGCTCGACGACGTCTCGAACTCCTACCAGCGCGGCAAACACCCCGACGCCGCACACGCCAAGAAGATCGCGACCGTGCTACGAGCCGTCGCGGACGACATCGACGCCTGAGCACTCCGGCCCGTCGCCCTCCACCACACCGGCCGCCCCGTCCCCAAGATCCAGGACGGGGCGTCCGGTCACGCCTGCCGGAGGGGCGTACGCGCGCGTCCTGCCCGCCGGACGGGGCGTGGCGCCGGCGAAGTCGTACGGGCCGCGCCCACCAGGGCTCACCCGTGCGGGTTGGTCAGGGGCTTGGTCGCGCCGGGCTTCGGCGCGGGGGCCTGCGACTCCCGTCCTGAGGGCTCCCGTCCCGTGGATTCCCGCCCGGACGGCTCTCGTCCTGCCGGGGACCCCGGGGCATTCGGCTCGCGAGTGGAGGAGCCGGGGACGTTCGAATCGCGGGCGGAGGGCTCCGGGACCTCCGACTCGCGGGGCGCGGCCGAGGCGGGCGCGGGCGTCCTCGGGACGCGCGCGGCGCGGATGCGGTCCGTCCGGGCGCGCAACCGGCGGCGGCGCGCGACGACCAGCCAGGCCAGCGCCGCGACCAGCGCCGCCGCGACCGCCGTCAGGCCGATGGGGCCCGCCGAGCGGCCCGACAGCAGGGACAGCAGCAGGCCGGCGAGGCCGCCGCCCACCCAGGCGATCTGCAGCAACGCCTCCACGACGCCGAAGGTCGAGGACCGTACCTCCTCGCCGATCTCCCGCTGGACGGTCGCGTCCAGAGCCAGCTTGCCGATCTCCTGGGCGAAGCCCGCGACCGCGGCCACCGCGACGGCCGTCCACAGCGAGAAGAAGAACGCGCCGGCCGCCGTGGTGACGGTGCCGAGCGCCAGCGCGAGCAGCACGATGAGCGCGGGGGAGCGGCCGCGCACCCAGGACGCGACACCGGCGCCGGCCAGGCCGCCGACTCCCGCGCCGCCCGCGAGGATCGCGATCATGACCTGCTCGGGGAGGCCGCTACCTCGTAGATTCCCGTCTTGTACGAGGAAGAGCAGGAAGAACAGCAGAAATCCGGATAGCACGCGGATCGCGGCGTTCGCTCGCACCGCCTCGCCCACGACGGGGCCGACGTTCAGCAGCGTGCGCCAGCGCCTCCTCGACCGGCCCCTCCGGGCCCCCTCCGCCGGGCTTTCCGCCTCGCTCTCCGGACCGCTCTCCGGCCCGTTCCTTCGCTCGTCCCCGCCGGGCTCCCGATCGAGGTCCGGGTCGAGGCCGCCGTACAGGTCCAGATCGAAGCCCCTGCCGCGGTCCCCCTCAAGGTGCCCGCCGGCGTCCCCGTCCGGCCGCCCGGCGGGGTCCCCGGCCAGGTGCCGGTCGGGCTCGGCGTCGAGGTCCAGGTCGGGCGCGTCGACGTGCGGCGGCAGCCGTACGGCGACCACGCCGGCCGCCAGGAAGATCACCATGGTGCCGCGCAGCAGCCAGTCGGCGCCGGGCCACGCGGCCAGGCCGACCGCGACCGGAGCCGCCAGCGCGGCGCTGACCAGCGAGAACAGCGCCACCCGAGCGTTCGCGGTGACCAGGGTGATGTCGGCGGGCAGCACGCTCGGCATGGTCGCGGCCCGCGAGACGTTGTAGGCCTTCGACAGCACGAGGACGGCCAGCGCCGCCGGGAACAAGGTGAGGCCGTCGCCCGGGCCGATCGCGGCGGCCATGGCCCAGCAGAGCAACCCGCGCGCGAACAGCGTGCCCGCCATGACGTACCGGCGGCCCGACCGGAAGCGATCGAGCACCGGCCCGACGAAGGGTGCCACGACCGTGAAGGGCACCATCGTGATCAGCAGGTAGATCGCGACCTGGCCTCGTGCCTGGTCGACGGGCAGGCCGAACAGCAGGGTGCCGGCCAGGCCGACGGTGATGAGCGCGTCCCCGGCGCTGTGGGCGGCCGTCAGCTCGATCAGGCGTCCGAGCCCCGTGCGGCCTGCGCCCTGGGCGTAGGTCAGCCTGCGCGTGGCCCGGCGGACCCCGCGCCCCGCCCGCGCCGTCCCCTCGGCGGCGGTGCGGCCGGCGTGCGCCGTACCCCTCACCGCCGCGCGCCCGGCACGGACGGTGCCCCGGCCGGCTCCGGCGGCGGCCTGCCCGGCGCGCGACAGCGACGACCGGACGCGGTTCCAGGAGGCCGGCATCACACGCGCGTGAACGGAATACCGGAACAGATGCCGGTGGCCAGGCCTTCCACGCCGCCTCCTCTCCGCCCGCTCGGTCGTCCCCGCCGGAATTCCGGCTCCCGCTCGATCACCTGTGCGCTCGCCATGCCCCCATGCCCGCGGGCCTCCGTGTCCACGGGCTCGTGTCCCACGTTCCCGCATGCCCGTGTGCCACGTGCCCGCTTCCCACGTTTTCGCTTACCCGCCCGCCCGTGTGTCCACGTCCTCGCGCCCCCCGCCGGCGCGGAGCCGCGTATGTGTCTTGACGATCGATCTTCCTGCCGATGGTGTGCCGCTTCCGGTTTAAAGTCTTACCCGACCCATACGCGTGATGTCCGCTCGCCGCATGGGTGAGAATTGACATGTGAACCGCACTCGTTCCCGCACCTTCGCAGTCGATCAGGCTTGCGCCGCCGCCGTGGAGCCGGCCCGGGCCGCCGCTGAGGAAATCGCCCGTACCGGCGAGGTGGGCGAACATCTCGGCTTCCAGACCGAGGGTGAGCGCGTGGTCACGCACTACTTCGCCTGCCTCGACCGCGCCTACCGGGGCTGGCGGTGGGCGATCACCGTGACCCGCGCCTCCCGTGCGCGCAACGTGACGATCAGCGAGACCGTCCTGCTACCGGGCGCGGGCGCGCTGCTTCCTCCGGCCTGGGTGCCGTGGAGCGAGCGCCTCCTTCCCGGCGACCTCGGCGTGGGCGACCTGCTGCCGACCTCCGAGGACGACGACCGGCTCGCCCCCGGATTCACCGAGACCGACGACGACAGCGACCGCCAGATGATCTTCGAGTACGGCCTCGGCCGCGCGCGGGTCCTTTCGGCGATAGGGCGCGACCGCGCCGTGCACCGCTGGCACGCCGGCGACTCCGGCCCGCACACCCCTCTCGCCCACGCCGCGCCCGCGCAGTGCTCCACCTGCGGTTTCTACTGGCCGCTCGCCGGCGCGCTGCGCCTGGGCTTCGGCGTCTGCGCCAACGAGTACGCCCCCGACGACGGCAAGGTCGTCGCCGCCGACCACGGCTGTGGCGCGCACTCCGAGGCGGCCGTGGTGGCGCCGGTCACGGCCGAGCAGCCGGTGCCCATCCTGGACGATCTCGGCTACGACCTGATGGAAGAGGGCGCTCTCGCCGTGGGCTCCGTCGAGGACGAAGGCGCGGAACCGCTCGGGCACTCCTGATCCGCCGACCGCGGCGCGGTGAGCCGCCGGCCACGGGGGTTCCACGGTGAACGCCCCGGGGCCTTCTCGCCGTAGGTCACGATACTTCCGATCGCCGGCCGCGGGGGCGGCCGGCCCGCCTCCTCCACCCTTGGACACGATTCCGTGACTGACACCTTTGGCACCGAACGCCTGCGCACCACCGTCCTGGCCGCCTGGACGGCCTCGCCCGCGAGGTTCCGCGAGGACGCCAACGCCGAGGAGGACTTCGCCCTCGGCGGCTACCGCGATCGGCTGATCGTCGAGCTGGCGCAGAACGCCGCCGACGCGGCGCTGCGTGCCGGTGTCCCGGGCCGGCTGCGGCTGACCTTGGAGGACGGCGTGCTGAGCGCCGCCAACACCGGTGCCCCGCTGGACGAGACCGGCGTCGAGGGTCTCGCCACGCTGCGGGTGTCGGGCAAGCGTGACGAGGCCGGGTCGATCGGCCGGTTCGGTGTCGGCTTCGCGGCTGTCGTGTCGGTCTGCGACGAGCCGCTGATCGCCTCCCGCGCGACCGGGGCGGTCCGCTGGTCCCGGTCGGAGACCGCCGCGATCATCGCCGCCGAGCCCGCGCTCGCTCGTGAGCTCGCCATCCGCGGCGGGCACGTGCCGCTGCTGCGCCTGCCGTTCGAGGCCGAGCCGGTGCCCGTCCCGGACGGCTTCGAGACCGTCGTGCGCCTGCCCCTGCGCGACGAGTCCGTCGAGCAGGCCGTACGCCGGATGCTCAACGAGACCGGTTCCGCGCTGCAGCTCGCCATGCCGGCGCTCGCCGAGATCGAGATCGAGGCCGGCGGCGAGACGCGCACGATCACGGCCGACGGGTGGCAGGTGCTGGAGGAGTCCGGCGGCTTCGCGCCCGAGCAGGTCGCCGAGCTGTTCGCCGACCGTCCCACCGAGGAGCGCGCCCGGCCCCAGTGGCTGGTCCGCTGGGCGGTCCCCGGCGACCAGGGAGAGCTGCCCAAGGACGTCGCCCCGGTCGTGCACGCGCCGACGCCCAGCGACGAGCCGCTGGACCTGCCCGCGCTGCTCATCGCCACCTTCCCGCTGGCCACTGACCGGCGGCACGTGGCCTCCGGGCCGCTGACCGACTTCCTGGTCGAGCGGGCCGCCGAGACCTACCTGCGGCTGCTCGGAACGCTGCCGAAGACGCCGCGCCTGCTCGACCTGGTGCCCGGCCTGATGGGCAAGGGAGAGCTGGACGCGGCGATCCGGCGGGCGATCCTGCGCCGCCTTCCCGACACGCCGCTGCTCCCGGCGCTGTCCCCGCCCGCCGACGCGGGCGACTCCTCACGCGCGGACGCCGCGTCACTGCGTGACGGTTCCCGTCCTGAGGAGGCCGCGTCCGGTCACGCCGGCGTCGCGGAGGGCGGGGCTCCCTACGTCGTCTCCGGACGCGAGGCGTCGGTGGTGGCCGGTCCCGCGGAGTTCCTCGACAAGATCGCGAACGTGGTGCCCGGCCTGTTGCCGGCCGGCTGGGCGTCCAGGCACCCGGCGCTCTCCGCGCTCGGCGTCCGGCGCGTCGAACTCGCCGACGTGATCGACCTGCTGTCCGGCGAGGCCGTCGAGGACACCCCTCCCACCTGGTGGCGGTCGCTGTACGACGTGGTGCCCGCCGACGACCGGGAGGCCCTCGGTGCCGTGCCCGTCCCGCTCGCCGACGGCCGTCTCGTACGCGGCCCGCGCGGCACCCTCCTGCTCAGCGACCAATCCTCCCTCGACCCGGCGCTTCTCGGGCCGCTCGGCCTGCGCATCGTCCACCCGGACGCCGCCCATCCGCTGCTGCTGCGACTCGGCGCCGCCGAGGCGACGCCCAAGAGCGTGCTGGACGACCCGCTGACGCGCGCGACCGTCTCCGAGTCGCTCGACAGCGCCGACCCCGAGCCGGTGGCGCAGGCCGTCCTGGCGCTGGTCGACGCCGCGGGACTGTCGGCCGGTGAGGCTCCGTGGCTGTCTTCGCTGGCGCTGCGCGGCGCCGACGGCGAGCTCTACCCGGCCGGAGAATTGCTGCTCGGGGACGGTTCCCTCGCCAAGCTGATCGACCAGGACGTGCCGTTCGGCGTCGCCGCCCCCGACCTCGTCGAGCGCTACGGCTCGCGCGTCCTTTCCGCCGCCGGCGTGCTGGACGGCTTCGCGGTGGTCAACGACTCCGACGTCCTGCTCGACCCCGACGAGTGCGACCACGACCTGGACGCCGAGGACGAGTGGCTGGAAGCCGTGCTCGACCTGCTGCCGGAGGCCGACGTGCCGCCGGTCGCGCGGGAGTTCGCCGCGATCCGCGATCTGGAGTACGTCGCCGACTGGCCTTCGGCGCTGGCCCTGCTGTCCCGCCCGCCGCTGCGCGCCGCGCTCCAGCCGCTCCGCGCGCTGGTCAGGGGCGAGGTCGCCGAGGTCCCGTCGTACACCGCCTGGTGGCTGTCGCGCCACCCCGTGCTCGACGGCAGGCGTCCCACCGCGCTCCGGCTGCCCTCGGGCGACCCCCTGCTGTACGGCCTGTACGGCGACGCCCCCGAGGGGGTGGACGGGACGGTGCTCGCGCTGATCGGCGTGCGGACGACGCTGGCCGACCTCCTCGCCTCCCACGGCGGGCCCGACGAACTGCTCGACCTGCTGGCGGACCCGTCCCTCGAGGTCGACCGGGCCCAGCTACGGTCGCTGTGGATGGCGCTCGCGGCCGTGGAGCCGTCCCGGGTGGCGCCGCCCACGGCCGTGCGGGCCGTGCTGAACGGCGAGATCATCGTCGCCGACGCCGATGACGGCCATCCCGTCGGCGGCAACGGCAGGCCCGTCCCTGACGGCCTGGTCGCCATGGGCGGCCCGGTGGTCGTCGAGGCCCCCGACCTGCTCCCGCTGGTCGCCTCGCGCCCGCTCGTGCTCGCGCCCTTCGACCTCGCCGAAGCCCTGTCGGAGCTGCTCGACCTGCCCGTCATCGGCGAGGAGGTCGCTGGCGAGGTCACCTCGTCCGGACAGGAGCGGCCGGTGCCCGCGCAGGTCCGCTCGCTGCTGCCATCGGTGCCGGCGACCTATGTCGAGCACGCCGAGCTCACGGTCGACGGTGTGCGGGTGCCGTGGCGCTTCTACGAAGGCGCGGTCCACGCGAGCGGGGTCGAAGGACTCGCGCGCGGCCTGGCCTGGGCGGGCGGCCAGTGGGGAGACCGGCTCGCGGTCGCCGCGCTGCTGCGCGACCCGGAGGCCGTCCCGCTGCTGCTCGCGGAGGCCGACCTCGACAGCTGACCCGGGCCCCGGTCCGTTCGGGTGAGCTGCGGCGAACCCGTCGGACCGGACCTTCGGGTCTTAGGAGGGGGTGTGGCCGGGGACGGACGCTTCGTCGCGGTCGCCGGCGCGCGCCCGTTCGTCCCGGGCCGCACGCCGGTCGCGGTGCCGGACGAACCAGCACCCGAAGGCCCCGAGGCCGATGCCGGCCACGCACGTCCAGATCCACCACTGGTGGTCGGATGACGGCCGCATGATCAGCAGCACGATCAGGGCGACGACCCACAGGCCCGTTCCCGCGAGGATGGTCGCGGTGTCGCTGGTCTCCAGCGGAGAGGGATCCGGGGGGCGCGGCTCGTTCACACATTCCAGCCTAGGCGAGAGCGTGTGCCGCGTTGCGCTGCGGGTCGGGTAACCTCCTCCAGGAATCCGAACCGTACACAAGTTGGTCTCATTCGGACCACGAGCGCCTCAGGGGTCTTCCGGACTGTGATACCGCCTGTCAATCTGCCCGCGTGAGCGAGATAACTGCCCCCGAATCCCAGTCGACCGGTGCTGTCGGCTGGCTTGACCGTTTTTTCCTTATCTCCGAGCGCCAGTCGACGCTCAGCCGTGAGATCCGTGGCGGACTGGCCACGTTCTTCACGATGGCGTACATCGTCGTCCTGAACCCCTTGATCCTCGGTGGGGTCAAGGATGCCGACGGCCAGTACCTCGGGGATGGGAGTACTCCCAACTACGCCTTGATAGCCGCGGCGACCGCGCTGACGGCCGGCCTCCTGACGATCCTCATGGGGTTCGTCGGCAAGGTGCCCTTCGCGCTGGCCGCCGGCCTCGGCCTGAACGCCTTCGTCGCCTTCGGCGTCGCGTCCCAGATGTCGTGGGAGGACGCGATGGGCCTGATCGTGCTGGAGGGCATCGTCATCACGATCCTCGTGCTGACGGGCTTCCGGACCGCGGTGTTCCATGCCATACCGAGCCAGCTGAAGACGGCGATCAGCGTGGGCATCGGCCTGTTCATCGCGCTGATCGGCTTCGTGGACTCCGGCTTCGTCCGCAAGGCGGCCGGGACCCCCCTCGAGCTCGGCATCGGCGGCGCGCTGACCAGCTGGCCCATCTTCGTCTTCGTGATCGGGCTGCTGCTCACCGCGCTGCTCGTCGCCCGCAAGGTCAAGGGCGCGATCCTCATCGGCATCGTGGGCACCACCATCCTGGCCATCATCGTCGAGGCGATCGCCAAGGTCGGCCCGTCCGCCGGCGGCAAGAACCCGCTCGGCTGGAGCCTGGTCGTCCCGAAGATGCCCGAGAAGATCGTCGACCTGCCGGACCTCAGCCTGATCGGCCAGTTCAGCCTGTTCGGGTCGTTCAGCAAGATCAGCGTCGTGCTGGCTGTGCTGTTCGTCTTCACCCTGCTCATCACCGACTTCTTCGACACGATGGGGACCGTCGTGGGCGTCGGCGCCCAGGCCGGCCTGGTGGCCGAGGACGGGACGCTGCCCCGCACGCGGGAGATCCTGCTGGTCGACTCGATCGCGGCCGCGGCCGGTGGTGCGGCGTCGACCTCGTCCAACACCACCTACATCGAGTCGGCGGCCGGCGTCGGCGAGGGCGCCCGCACGGGCTTCGCCAGCGTCGTCACCGGGATCCTCTTCCTGCTGGCGGTCTTCCTGTCGCCGCTGGTCAACGTCGTCCCCTACGAGGCGGCGGCACCGGCCCTGGTCGTCGTCGGCTTCCTGATGATGACCGCCATCAAGGCGATCGACTTCAACGACTACGAGATCGCCATCCCGGCCTTCCTCACGATCGTCCTGATGCCCTTCACCTACTCCATCTCCAATGGAATCGGCGCCGGGTTCATCACCTACGTCCTGATCAAGGCGATCAAGGGCAAGTCGAGCGAGGTCCACCCCCTCATGTGGATCGTGGCGGCACTGTTCGTCGTCTACTTCGCCCTCGGCCCGGTCAAGATCCTTCTCGGCCTGGGCTGACACGACCCGCCGTTCCGGAGCCCACCCGCTCCGGAACGGCCGGCGGGACGTGACAGGACGGATATCGATCTCCACCGGTAGAAGTCCTGGTAGGCCCGCCAGTAGCCCTCCTCCAGTTCTCCGAGGCGAACCTGGCGTTGCCGAACAGGTGGTCGTCGAGGAAGTACAGGTGCCGTCCGGGCAGCCGGTCGATCTCGGCGAGCGCGGCGTCGACGGTCTGGGTGTAGCGCTCAACGCGCCGCAGGCACGTCCGCCGATCCTGATCGGCGGCAGCGGGGAGAAGAAGACCCTCCGTCTCGTCGCCGAACACGCTGACGCCTGCAACTTCCTGTACGGCGCCGACGTCCGGCACAAGCTCGGCGTGCTGCGCACCCACTGCGAGCGGCTGGGCCGGCCGTACGAGGAGATCGAGAAGTCCCTCCACATGCGCATTCCCGACGGTCAGAGCGTCGAGGAGAGCGTCCAGCGCTGCGGCGACCTGGCCGCCTTGGGCATCGATCATGTCATCGTCGCCGTCCCCGACTCCTCGCTCGCACACCTGGCCGCACTCGCCACCCAGATCTCCGGCATCACGCCGGCCGGGCGTTGAGCAGCCCCCGTACCGACGTAGATGGTTCCCGCCACGCCCTACGACGGCAAGGCGTACATGAGTAACGCCGGCGCACTTCCGCCTCCTGCGCCACAGGGGTCGGCGGTAAGCGGTTTGGACAGGTCTGGAGCATTTCCAGGGAACGTCAGGCGTGGCACGATAGGCGGCGATCACGCGGGGGTTTCTGACGCGAAGAAATCTTGATGGTGAACCTGGACGGGCGGCATACGATGTAGCGCACAGCGCCTCTGGATCCATGATCGATCGATCGCATCAGTTCTGTGACCTGTGGAAAGGGGTGCGACCTGTGCCACCTGCAATTGTCGGGCGTGAAGGTCCTCTTACCGGACAACGGTTCCCCATCAGTGACGCACCGATCACCTTCGGTCGCAGAGACGATAACACCGTGGTAATCGCCAGCGGGAGAGCTTCACGCCTTCACGCGGAAATTCTTCGCGAGGCCGGTGGCTACGTATTGCACGACCGGGGAAGCCGTAACGGAACGCTCGTCAATGGTGACCGCGTGACGTCGCACGTGCTCCAGTCGGACGATCTGATCACGATCGGTGACGAGACTTTCTGTTTCGAGGCCGCCGGTGAGATGGAAACGATCATGGATGCCCTCGTGCTCCAGTCGTTCATCAGATCCGCCGTGCGCGTCGAACCGGAGTCGGTGCTGCATGTCACGATTTCGGGCGGCGGCCCTGTCGGGCTGAGTCTGGCCCTGCTCCTCGAACAGCTCATGGGTCAGCGCGTGGCCATTACCTTGTACGACGGCCGCTGGACTCAGGACGGGTCGCGGATCATATGGAAGAGCCAGGCGCAGGGCAACGTCCGGCGGCAGCAGGTGGTGACGATCCAGAGTCGCCAATACCTGAACCTGCCCGAGGAGGCCCAGGAGCGGCTGTTCAGGAAAGAGTCGTACTCCGAGATGTGGCCGACCGGCCCCGATTCGATTCGCGGCTTCAGCCCGCGGAACATCCGGATCGCCTCTGTCGAGGACACGCTGCTTGAATTGGCGAACGAGAAATCCGGCCGTATCCAGCTCATTCCCGCCAACTTCGATCCGATCGAGCACCATGAGACCGTGGCCAAGGACCATGTGCTCGCCATCTGCGAGGGCGGACGCTCGCGAACGCGGGAGTATTTCACCGACAAGTTCGGCACCGCCGACAAATCGATCTACTCGCTGGACGGTCAGCACATTCAAGATGTCGTGCTGGGCTTGCGGGTGAAGTCCGACCTGTCGGATCCCATGACCATCTTGCTGACCGTGGCCCAGAACCGGTTCCTCCTGAACGCTTTGCGCGGTGAAGGCTTTTTGAACATGCGCCTCACCGACGCCGAGGCCAAGGAGGTCATCGGGATCGACCCCATCCGGCACGTGTTCGAGGAATGCATCGCCTCCCGCCCATGCCTGATGAGCCGCACCGAACACGGCGAGTTCCACTGCTCGACCCACAGCACGCTTTTTCTGCCCGCCCTGGTCAAGAGCTCGGCATTATGGAAACGGGTGCAGGAAGGGCTGGTGCTCTTCGGCGTCACGGAAGACAACCTGAGCGCGGTGCAGTCCTTCCGGCTGGACATGGTGCAGCGGCCGCGATTCACCGCCCAGTTGTATTCCGCGACGTCGTCGACCCCGGGGACCTATGGGTTCCTCCTCGGGGACGCCGCCAACGCGATCCACTTCTGGCCTGGGCGCGGGCTCAACAGCGGGCTGGCGTCGGCCATCTCGCTGGCGCGCTCCCTCAACCGCGGCTGGCGCGGGAGACCCTTCCGCGATGCCGACTTCATCCGCCATGAAGCGGCGATGTCGATGCTGCAGTACCGGCACAAGAGCCGTGCCTGGAAGGCAATGGTGACCACCGACGAACACGGGGTCACTTGCGCGATCAAAGAGAAGATCGTCCAAGGCATAGAAGAAGGCGGCGCGGATTCGGACCGGGATGCCGACATCGATGCGCTCATGGAGCAACTGCGGCAGATCCGGAGCCGCCTGTCGCCGCGCATTCCGGGCATGCCCGATGACGAAACGCTCCTCGAGCATCTGCGGAAACTGAAGAGCGAGACACTGCGGACCCTGCTGGTGAGCGGGGTATGGGACACATTGATCGTCGGCGGCGAGGAGGTCGACATCGACATCTTCGACCGGCAGGACCCGTCGGACGCCCCCGTCGCATCGGGAACGCCCCGATCCGCGAAGCAAGCCGAGGAACCGTACGAACACACCAAGCTGGTCTCGAGGAAGCCGACCGGTTCCATATCGTCAGGGTGATACCGCTGGAAAGACGTCAGGTCCCGCACCTTCCGGGTGCAGGACCTGGTCGCGTCACGCTGCCGCGGCGCCCCGTCAGGCGGGCAGATCGAACTCGTCGTTGCGCATACGCAGCAGGGCGACGCTCGCGCCGGCGAAACCGGCGGCGGTGACCAGCAGGCCCACGCCCTGGCCGATGTGGCCGGGGACGAACGGGTGGGTGATGCCGCCGGCCATCAGCGCGATGCCCATCCAGGCCGGCGCGACGCGGCTACGCCACAGTGCGGCTCCGAGAAGGCCCAGGCCGAAGACGATGCCCACGATGAACAGCAGGCCCGCCACCATTATGAGCGGCTCGTTGTTCCAGGCCTGGTCCAGCTTCGCCATCGCGTCGATGTCGAGGTCGTGCTGGACGGTGAGGAGTGCCGGGGTCAGCACGCCGCCGAGCAGGCTGACGCCCGCCAGGAAGCCGACGAGCGCGATGAGCGCGCCGGCGGTGGTGAGCCGCGGCGCACCACGGCGCGCCGCCCAGGCGACCGCGAACGTGGCGGGGACGAGCCCGGCGACGAACACGGCGTCGAACCACTTCAGGGTGTCGGCGAGCTGTGGATGAGCGGCGAACGCGGCCACGGTGTCCTTGAACTCGGCGCCGCCCTCGACCGGGCTGAGCAGGTAGTAGACGCCCTTGGCGATCATGGGCAGCGGTGCGACGACCGCGAGCAGGACCCGCCAGAATCCGCGGACGTCGCGTAGCGGCCTGGCGGCGGACGGGCCGGCGGCCGTCGTTGTGTCACCGAGTGTCATGTCATCCTCCGAGGCGATCTCGTGGTGGTGCCGTCGGTCTGAGGCTGGCCCCGGCGGGCGCCCGCCGTCCTGGGGGCGTGCTCCTGACCTCGGTCCCGGCACTCCTAGATGGGATGGGAACGCGCACCCATGGCCGCTGGGATGGCCGTGCCCGATGATGGGCGCATGTCAGCGAAGCGACCCGGGCCGATCGTCGTGTTCGCGGTCACGATGGCGGTGGTCGTCGCGTCATGGGTGTCGTGGCTGGCCGGCGGCCAAACCGTCGCGGACGCCGCCGAGTCGTACCTGCTGACCAACAGCGCGATGGCGGTGACCTTCACCGCGTTCGGCACGATCGTGCTGGCCCATCGGCCGCGGCACCGGATCGGGTCGCTGTTCGTCGCCTACGGCGGGTTCTACCTGGCGAGCGTGGCCTGCCTGGGGGTGCTCTCGGGCGTGTTCACCCTGTCGCCGGGGTGGGAGCGGGCGGTCGACGTTTTCGGCATCACGGTGTGGGTCCCCGCGGTCACGGTGTGCCTGCCGCTGATCCTGCAGCTGTTCCCGGACGGACGGCCGCTGTCCCCCCGATGGCGGCCGCTGGTCGTCGCGACGGCCGCCCTGCTCGTGCTGACGCCGGCGTTGACGCTGGCCCCCGGTGCGATCAACGCCGAGCCCATCGCCGACCGTAGCCCGCTGCTGCCCGAGGCCGCGGGCCGCGTCGTGGGAGCGCTGGTGCCGGTGTTCGTGGGCGCCGACGCGCTGGTGCTCCTGGCCGGCATCGTCGCGCTCGGCCTGCGGGCCTACCGCTCCCGGGGAACGCAACGGCTCCAGGTGATGTGGCTCCTGTGGGCGGTGGTCGTCTTCATCGTCCTCAACGTGCAGCGCATCGTCACCACCGACGGGCCGATCCTGTTCCTGCTGACCCTGCCGCTGATCCCGGCCGCCGCGACCGTCGCGATCGTGCGCCACCAGCTGTACGACATCCGGCTGATCGTCAACCGCTCCCTGGTCTACGGGCTGCTCACGTTCGGTGGGATCGGTGCGTACCTGGGCATCGTGGCAGGCCTGGGCGTGCTGGCCCGCGACCACCTCCCGGCCAACTCGCTGGTCGCGACCGGGGTGATCGCGGTCGCGTTCGCTCCCGCCCGCCTCGGTCTCCAAGGGCTGGTGGATCGCCTGATGTACGGCCGGCGCCACGATCCGGCGCAGGCGGCCGCCCAGGTCGGGACGCGGCTGGGCGCCGGCCTCGACGGGGTCCTCCACGCGGTGTGCGAGGCCCTGCGCCTGCCGTACGCGGCGATCAGCGCCGACGGCAGGCTCATCGCCATGTACGGCGAGCGGCCCGAGGTACGCCACACCGTCGCCCTGGAGGTCGCGGACGGACCTTCCGCCGACCTGCTCGTCGGTCTGCGCGCCGGTGAGTCTCGCCTGTCCGCCGCCGATGGCCGGGCGCTGAACCTGCTGGCGGCCCCGATCGGCCTCGCCCTGCAGGCGGTGCGCCTCTCGGAGCAGCTACGCGAGTCGCGTACCCGGATCGTCGCCGCCCGGGAAGAGGAACGCCGCCGCCTGCGCCGTGACCTGCACGACGGCCTGGGTACGGCGTTGACCGCGGTGACGCTCAAGGCCGACGCCGCGCACAACCTGCAGTCGAGCGATCCGCCACGAGCGTCACGCCTGCTGCTCGATCTGCGCGCCGACCTGACCGACGCCATCGCCGACATCCGCCGTCTGGTCTATGACCTCCGCCCGCCCGACCTCGACGAGCTGGGCCTGGTCGGCGCGTTACGACAGCGGGCGGAGCAGTCCTGGCGGCGCGAGGCCACCCCGTTCACCGTCACCATCGACGCCCCCGACCCGCTGCCATCGCTTCCCGCCGCGGTGGAGGTGGCCGCGTACCGGATCGCCACCGAGGCCATCACCAACACGCTGCGCCACGGGGACGCCGGATCCTGCCGCGTGACGTTGCGGGCGGACGGGGCGCTGCACCTGGAGATCACCGACAACGGCTCCGGGCGCGGCCCCTGGCGGCACGGCGTCGGGCTGCGCTCCATGCACGAACGAGCCGCGGAACTGGGCGGTAGCCTCACCGCGGGACCCACGGACCGGGGTGGGCGCGTCCACGCCCTGCTCCCATTGGAGGGACGTTGACCGCGCCAGACCGTATCCGGGTCCTCATCGTCGATGACCATCCGATGATGCGCGACGGACTGCGCGCCCTGATCGCGTCGCTGACCGATGTCGAGGTCGTGGGCGAGGCCGCCGACGGCGACGGCGCCCGCCGGGAGGCCCAGCTCGCCCGCCCCGACGTCGTCGTCATGGATCTGCACATGCCCGGCACCAACGGCGTCGACGCGACGCGTGCGATCGTGCGGTCCGTGCCCGAGACGCGGGTTCTCGTGCTGACCATGTTCGAAGACGACGAGTCGGTGTTCGCCGCCATGCGGGCCGGCGCTTCCGGCTACCTGATCAAAGGCGCCCAGCAGGACGAGATCACTCGTGCGATCCGTTCCGTCGCCGCCGGTCAGGCCATCTTCGGACCGACTGTGGCCCGCCGGATCATCAGCTTCTTCACCGGTGGAGCCCACGCCGTGCCCAGCGCCGAACCCTTCCCTGAACTGACCGCCCGCGAGCGTGAGGTCCTGGACCTCATCGCCGCCGGTCGCGCCAACGCCGCCATCGCTCAGCACCTGGTCATCAGCACCAAGACCGTCAGCAACCACATCTCCGCGATCTTCGCCAAACTCCAGGTCGCCGACCGCGCCGAAGCCATCATCCGCGCCCGCCAAGCCGGCCTCGGCACCTGACACGCTGACGAGCCGACGCCTATTTCCTGATCGGCCCCCAGGTCGCCGTGCTGCGAGGGCGGGCTGAGCGGGACGGCGCCTGCGAAGGATGTCCCGAAGGCTGCATTGTTCTCCTATGCGCGGAGATGTGAGGTGCCCGGACTGCGGTGCGGCGTTGGCCGGAGGCGGGCCCGCGGCGCCCGAGTGCCCGGAGTGCGCGCTGCCGCTGCGGGGACCCGTCGCGCAGGAGCTGTGGCGGGTGGACGAGACGCTCGCCGGGCTGCGAACCCAGCAGACGCGGCTGCTGGCCCGCCGGGAGGAACTGCTGGGCATCCTGCGCGACGGGCGCGCGGGGGCGGTGGGTGACCCGGCCGCCGGAGCAGCGATCCAGGAGCGGGCGGCAGGACCGTCTCCAGGCGCGGGGCCCGGCGAGGATGGGCGTGCGGGGGCGGGGGGCAGCGGCCGGACGCGGGAGGTGTCGGCGGGGACCGTACAGAATCTGCTGCTCATCCTCGGCGGCCTGCTGCTGACGGTGGCGGCGGTGGTGTTCACCGTCGTGAGCTGGGGGCGGCTCGGCATCGGCGGGCGCGCGGCCGTGCTGGCGGGGTTCACCGCGCTGGCCATGCTGGCGCCGGTGGTACTAATCCGGCGCAGGCTCACCGCGACGGCCGAGACCGTGGCCGGGTTCTCCATCGCGCTGCTGCTGCTGGACGGTTACGCGGCCAGGAGGGTGGGATTCCTCGGGGTCGACGCCATCGAGGCGCTCGACTACGCGGCCGGGGTGTGCGGGCTCGTCGCGCTGGTCCTCGCGGCCTACGCCCGGGTGGTGCCGCTTCGCGGTCCCGCCCCGGTGGCCGTGGTGCTGGCGCAGCCGGTCCTTCCGCTGCTGGCCGGAACCACCTCGGGCTCGTGGCTGGTGGCCATGCTGGTGGCCACGGCGGCGCTGGACGTCGCCCTGGTTCGGTACGGCCGGGCGGGGGTGCGCACGACGGCCGCTCTCTGCGGCAGCGCGATGGCAGCCCTCGCGCTGCTGGGCGGCGCGGTGCACGCGCTCGACGCCGGCTCCGTCGGGGAGGCGCTGGGCAGGTCGGCGCCGCTGGCCGCGCTGGCCCTGCTCGGCGCGTACGTGGCGTGGAGCCTGGCCGGTTCGGGCAAGGGGGAGGGGGAGATCTGGGCCGCGCTGGTCACGGCGGGAACCGCGCTCGCGCTGATCGCAGCCCTGGCCGCGCCGGCGGAGTCGGCGCTGGGCCGGCTGAGCCTGGACTGGCGCCCCCTCGCCTACCTGGTCCCGGCGCTCGTGGTGGTGCTCGCCGCAACCTGGCTGCCCTGGCGCAGGGTACGGCTGGCGGGCATGGCCACCGGCGGGACGGTGGCGCTGCTGACCTCGCTGACGCCGCTGCCCCGGCTCGCGGCCACCCTGGCGGCGCCGCTGGCATGGCTGGACACGCTCTGGACGGGCACGTGGGACGGCGGGCCGTGGCCAGGCGAGGTGACATCGCCGGTGGACGTGGTAGTGCTCGCCGTGCTGGCGGCCGGCTTCCTCGTGCCGGCCGTGCGCGGCACCGGCGGGTGGCCGGTGGAGATCGCGCTGATCGGCGCGCTGGTGTCCGGGGCGCTCGCGATCGCGGTCGCCCCCGCGGCCTTCGCGGTGCCCTATCCGGCCGCGGTGGCCATGCAGGTGGCGCTGGCCGCCACGCCGGCAGTCGCCGCCACGCTGAGCGGGGCGCCCCGGTGGGCGGTCGCCGCCACGCTGGGCGGGACGTCCCGGTGGGCGGTGGCCTGCGCGATCGTCGCCGGTCTTGCCTCGGTGGAGGCGGCGGCGTACGCGTTCGGCAGCAAGCCGGCGACCTTGATCGTGCTGCCGATCCTGGCGGTGCCGGCCGCCGCCATGGCGGTGGCCGGCAGCGTGACGGCCCTGCGGGTGTGGGGGCTGGGCGCCGCCGTGCTCTTCCTCGGCCTGGAGGCGATGGCGGTGGGGCTCGCGGCGGGCCTGCAGGTCAGGGTGGCGGCGAGCGTGGGGTGCGCGGTGGCCGGGGTGCTCCTGCCGGCCAGGTCGCTGTGGCCGGGCAGAGCCGGTCGGGACGAGTTGAACCTGGAGTGGCTCAGGTACACGGGCACCGCCCTGCTGCTGTCGGCCTCGTGGTTGCGGCTGTGGGCCGGCGAGGTCACCGTCGTGGAGGCGTACACGGTGCCGTGCTCGCTGGCCCTGCTGGGATTCGGCTGGTGGCGGGGGCGGAGCGCGGACGTCTCGTCGTGGGCCGCCTACGGTGCGGGACTCTCCTTCACGATGCTGCCGAGCCTGGTGGCGGTCTACGCGGACACCGAATTGTGGCGGTGGCCGGCGCTCGGCGGGCTCGCGCTGGCGGTGTTGCTCGCCGGAGCCCGGTTCCGGCTCCATGCGCCCACGGTGATCGGAGCCGTCGTGCTGGCCGGGGTCGCGGTGCGGGAACTCGCCCCGTACGTGTCGGAGATGCTGCTCGCGGTGCCGCGCTGGGTACCGATCGCGGTGGGCGGGCTCCTCCTGGTGGTGGTCGGGGCGACGTACGAGGCACGCAAGCGGGACCTGAGGCGGTTGCGGGACACCCTGGCGAAGATGGATTGACCTTCCGGCCGGGTGATTCCGGCGGGTATGGGGCACCTGCTGGTCGGGGGATTCCGGCGGGTATGGGGCACCTTCTGGTCGGGGGGTCAGTGACTCGTGCGTTCGGCGGTGAGGAAGCCGCCACCGGTCCCGGTGGCGATAGTGTCGTGGTGTGGCCGTCAGGGGAAAACGGGCGGTGCCGGTGGAGTTGCTCCCTCGGCTCCGCATGGCGCGCGACCACATCGACCGCAACTACCAGACCGAGGTCGATCTCGACCGGCTCGCGGCCGTCGCCGGGATCTCCAAGTTCTACTTCGTCCGGTGCTTCGAGGCGGCGTACGGCGAGACGCCGATCCGCTATCTCAACCGCCGCCGCCTGGAACGGGCTCAGGACCTGCTGCGCGCCGCCAACCTGACGGTGACCGAGATCTGCATGTCCGTCGGGTTCTCGAGCTTGGGGTCGTTCTCGTCGAAGTTCACGCAACTGGTGGGCGAGAGCCCCAGCGCCTACCGCGACCGGTGGGCGGCCCGCGGCGGTCCGCACGTCCCCGGGTGCTATCTGTTCATGTGCGGGGTGCTCGATCTGACCGGCACGGCGGCGCCCGATACCGAGGACCCCTGATTGTGCAATTTTGGAGAAGTGCAGGTCGGAGGACACGGAGTAGCTTCTCCCACATGATTACCAACGTCTCGCTGACGACCCTCTACTGCCTCGACCAGGACAAGGCGCGCGACTTCTACGTCGACGTCCTCGGCTTCGTTCCGCATACCGACATCACCATGGGGGAGGGGTTCCGCTGGGTCACCGTGTGCCATCCGAACCACCCCGAGCTCGAGATCACGCTGATGAAGCCGGGCCCGCCGCTCGACGCCGAAGCCGCGGACTTCGTCCGGCGCCAGCTCGAGAAGGGCGGCATGGGCGGCCTCGGGCTGCGGGTCGACGACTGCCGGAAGACCCATGAGGAACTGACCGCGAAGGGCGTGACGTTCCTCCAGGAGCCCTCGGACCGGCCCTACGGCGTCGAGGCTGTCATCCGCGACAACTCCGGCAACTGGCTCGTTCTTGTCGAGCCGAGGGAGTTCAAGCCGGAGGACTTCGCCTGACGGGCTTCGCGTCCACGTGGCGGGCGGGCATGGCTCGGCGGCTCGCTTCCAGTGCGGCGTCAGTCAGGTCGGCGGGCGCTTACGAGCCGGGTGCCGAACCAGGGTGCTCCGTACCAGAAACGCCGGCCGAGGTCGCGTACGGACGGACACTTCGTCGGCGCCGAGGCGGCCGACCTGTGGGATCAGGCCGGAGCCGCACTTGAAGACACGACATATCGCGAATTTACCCTCGCGAACGTCTCCTGGCCAGATCGTGGCGGGCGGCACGTCCGGGATGCCTCGTCCGCGAATTTGTCCTGGTATGTGATCATATTGGGGCGGATGTGGGCTTCTAGGGGGAGTGGTTGCTGTGGTGGTGCCGGACGGGGCGCTGGATCACCGGTATCGCGGCGAGCACCCGCTTCGCACGCTCGCGTATCTGCTGCGGGAGGACCGGCGACGCCTCGTGCTCGCGTGCGGCGCGTTCATGGTCAAGCACAGCCCGACGTGGCTGCTGCCGCTGATCACGGCCAACATCGTCGATGTCGTGGTGGGGCACCTGCCGATCTGGCAGCTCTGGGTCAACACCGGGGTGCTGCTCGTCCTGCTGACCCTGAACTATCCGTTCCACCTCGCGTACGTGCGCTATATGAGCGGGACCATCCGCCGCCTGGGGACGAACCTGCGGTCCTCGCTGTGCCGCCGGATGCAGCAACTCTCGATCGGCTACCACTCCCGGGTCAGCGCGGGCGTGCTGCAGACCAAGGTCATCCGCGATGTGGAGAGCGTCGAGCAGATGCTCCAGCAGGCGGGGGACAATGGGCTGGCGGCGCTGTGGATGCTCGGCGGCGGGCTTGTCGTGATCGCCGTGCGCGTTCCGGCGGCGCTGCCGGTCTTCCTCGTCGTCGTGCCGACGGCGGCGTTGCTGGTCATGCGGATGCGGGACCGGCTGCGCTCCAACAATGAGAGTTTCCGCCAGGAGGTGGAGCGTCTCTCCTCACGGGTGACCGAGATGACCCATCTCATCCCCATCACCCGGGCGCACGGCCTGGAGCAGGACGCGCTCAAGCGTGTGGACGGGACGCTCAGCAAAGTCCTGCGGACGAGCCTGCGGCTGGACCTGCTGAACGGGCGGTTCGGCGCGCTGGCGTGGATCACGCTCAACGTGCTGGGCGCCGGCTTCCTCGCCGCCTCGGCGTGGGTGGCGTACTACCAGGTTCTCGCGATCACCCCCGGTGACGTGGTCATGCTGAGCACGTTCTTCGCGACCCTGACCTCCTCGGTGACCACCTTGATGAGCCTCACTCCCGTGGTGAGCAAGGGGCTGGAGGCCGTACGGTCCATCGGCGAGGTCCTGCAGGCGCCCGACCTGGAGAACAACGCGGGCAAGGCGCGGGTCGACTCCGTCCGCGGCGTGGTGGAGTTCCAGGACGTCGCCTACAGCTACCAGGGGAACCGGCCGGCGGTCGGCGACTTCAGCCTCACCGTCTCCCCTGGCGAGACCGTCGCCCTCGTCGGGGCCTCCGGCGCCGGCAAGTCGACGGTCCTGAACCTGGTCATCGGCTTCCTGCGCCCCACGTCCGGCAGGATCCTGCTGGACGGCCGCGACATGGAGACCCTGGACCTGCGCACCTACCGCCGGTTCGTCTCGATCGTGCCGCAGGAGTCGATCCTGTTCGAGGGCACCATCCGGGACAACGTCCTGTACGGCATGCGGGACGTCCCTGAGCGGACGCTGCGCGACGCCCTGCGGGACGCCAACGCGACGGAGTTCATCGACCGGCTCCCGGACGGGCTCGACACGGTCGTGGGCGAGCGGGGGGCGCGGCTGTCGGGCGGCCAGAAGCAGCGTCTCGCGATCGCCCGCGCCCTCATCCGGGATCCCCGGGTGCTCATCCTGGACGAGGCGACCTCCGCCCTTGACACCCGGTCGGAGGCGCTCATCCAGCAGGCGCTGGGGCGGCTGGTCGCCGGTCGCACGGTGTTCGTGGTGGCCCATCGCCTGTCGACGATCCGTACGGCGGACCGCATCGTGGTCATGGAGGACGGGCGGATCGCCGAGATCGGCACGCACGACGAGCTGATCCGCCGGCGCGGGCTCTACTCGGGGCTCCAGGCCGCCCAGCTCGGGTGATGGGCGCGCGCGGGCCGAAAAACCGATTGCCCACCGGTGGTTACCCCGTTAACGTCGAACGCCGCCTTGCCGGCTCCAACACCGTCCTCCGCACCGGACGCCGCCCTCTCAACTCGATCGGACGATAGTCATGCCGTGGCGCGCCCTTGCCCGCCGCTTCCCGGTTCTCGGGATCCGCGACTTCCGGTTGTTGCTGGCAGACCGCCTGCTCGCGCCGGCCGCTGTCGCGTTCTCGCTGGTCGGCGTCTCCTTCGCGGTGCTGGACCTCACCGGATCCACCGCCGACCTGTCGTACGTCCTCGCGGCGCAGATCGCTCCCTCGCTGGTGTTCACGCTGATCAGCGGGGTCATCGCCGACCGCGTCCCGCCGCAGCGGGTCATCATCGCCGCCAACATCATGATCGCGGTCGCGGAGGGGACGCTCGGCCTGCTCGTGCTGAGCGGCGAGGCCCGGCTGTGGCAGATGATCGTGCTGGAGACGCTGACCGGCGTGGGGATGGCGATCTTCTACCCGGCGTCGCAGGCGCTGCTGCCGAAGATCGTGCCGGACGAGCTGCTCCAGCAGGCCAACGCGGTGAGCAGGCTCGCGATGAACGGTGCCCAGATGGGAGGCGCCGCCGTGGCCGGTGTGGTCGTAGCGGCCGTGGGGCCGGGCTGGGCGATGTCGATCTGCGGCATCGGGCTGCTCGGCACCATCCCTCTGCTGCTCGCCATCCGGGTGACCGGTCACGAGCGGGTCCGCAGCGCAGGCATGCTGGGCGAGCTGCGGGACGGCTGGTCGGAGTTCACCTCCCACACCTGGCTGTGGGCGATCGTGGTGCAGTTCTGCGTCATCCTCATGGCGTGGTACGGCGGGTTCCAGGTGCTCGGTCCCGCGGTCGCCAAGGCCGAGCTCGGCGGCCCGGCCGCGTGGGGGGCGATCACCTCGGCCGAGGCCCTCGGGCTGATCCTCGGCGGCGTGCTCTCCCTGCGCTTCACCCCGCGCAGGCCCATGCTGTTCGTCGTGGTGATCGGTGGCTGCATGGCCATCTCGCCGCTGTCGCTGGCCATGCACTGGCCGCTTCCCGCGCTCTGCCTGGCCGCGGTGTTCCTCGGCCTGACCATGGAGATCATGATGGTCCAGTGGAGCGTCGCGCTGGCCCGGAACGTTCCCGTCGAGAAGCTGGCGCGCGTCTCGGCCTACGACGCTCTCGGCTCGGTGATGGCGATGCCGCTCGGCGCGCTGCTCGCGGGTCCGCTCGCGGACCGGATCGGGCTGTCGGCCACGCAGTACGGCGCCGGGGCGCTGATCATCGTGGCGTCGGCGCTCACCCTGCTCTCGCGGGAGGTGCGCACCATGCGCTCCACGGAGGGCGCCGACGCGGCCGGCCGGACCGCCGCGCCCGCCCCGCATTGATCAGGCCTCGTGTCGGAGAACAGCCGGAAAAAAGGTCGAGCCATTGGGAATCACGGGATGTCGTATATAGTTAGCAAAGGTAATGACTTATGCTAACGAAGAACATGGGGCGCCCGTTGGACCTGCGCAGCGACGCCGGGCTGGCTTCCGCGCTGCGGGTATCGCTGGCGCGGTTGACCAGGCGGCTGCGGCGGCAGGCCGGAGCCCACAAGCTGACACCCACACAGCTCGCGACACTCGCCGCCGTCGAACGGCATTCAGGGATCACCCCTGGCGAATTGGCCGAGCTGGAAAAGATGCAGCCTCCCTCGATGACGCGGGTGATCGCCGCGCTGGAGGAGCGGGGGCTGCTCGCCCGTACCCCGCATCAGACAGACCGGCGGCAGGTGACCGTCAGCGTGACGGAGGCCGGGCGCGGGCTGCTGAAGGAGGAGCGCCGGGGCAAGGAGGCATGGCTGGCCAAGCGGCTGAAGGAGTTGACGCCCGAGGAGCGGGCGACGCTTCGGGCCGCGGCGCCGATCCTGGAGAAGCTCTCGCAGATGTAAGTCGTCCACAGGCTGTGGACGACGACGCCGCAGACCCTCTCGAACCCGGCGCGCCGGCCTCGTGGCACGGCATCCTCACGGGCGGGAAGGGGGGCCTGCGGGCCGCGAACCGGGCGCGAGGCCTGCATGCCGACCTGGCCGCGAACCGTTCCCGCGTGCTGCGGGCGCCAAGCGTGTGGCCGGCACGGCGTCCGAAACCCCCAGAACCCCCGGAGGCGCTGGTCGTGCGCGACTCGGAGCTGCGGGAGGTGCAGGCCGAGGAGACCCGGGGGGCCGAGACCGTCGGGCGGCCGACCGGCGGCATGTTCCGGTCGCTGCGCAACCACAACTACCGCCTGTTCGTCTCCGGCAGCGTGGTGTCGAACGTCGGCACGTGGATGCAGCGCACCGCCCAGGACTGGCTGGTCCTGGAGCTCACTCATGGCAGCTCCGCCGCGCTCGGCATCACGACCGCCCTGCAGTTCCTGCCGGTGGTCCTGTTCGGCCTGTGGGGCGGCATGCTCGCCGACCGCTACCCGAAGCGCCCGCTGCTGATGGCCGCCCAGTCCCTGATGGGGATGCTGGCGCTCACCATGGGCCTGCTGACGATCACCGGACAGGCTCAGACCTGGCATGTGTACGTGATGGCGTTCGCGCTCGGAACGGTCTCCTGCGTCGAGGTGCCCACGCGGCAGTCGTTCGTCGTGGAGATGGTCGGCCGCGCCGACCTGTCCAACGCGATCGCGCTGAACAGCTCCACCTTCAACCTCGCCCGGGTCGTCGGCCCCGCCGTCGCCGGACTGCTGATCTACGCGCTGGGCGGCACCGGACCGATCTTCCTGCTGAACGCGCTGTCGTTCGCGGCCGTGATCGGCGGGCTGTTCCTCATGCGCGGGTCCGAACTGCGCACGCCCGAGCCGATCCCGAGGGCCAAGGGGCAGCTGCGCGAGGGGGTCCGGTATGTGTGGCAGCGGCCTGAGCTGCTGATGCCGATCCTGCTCGTGGCGTTCGTCGCGATGTTCGCGACCAGCTTCTCGATGAGCATCGCGCTGATGGCCAAGCAGGTGTTCGGCCAGAGCGCGTCGTCGTTCGGCGTCGCGTCCAGCGTGTTCGCGGTGGGAGCCCTCGGCGGGGCACTGCTGGCCGCGCGGCGGGCACGGCCGAGCCGCCGCCTGCTGGTCGGCGGCGCTGTCTGCTTCGGCGTCGCGCAGATCGCCGCCGGTTTCGCGCCGGCCTATCCGGTCTTCCTGCTCCTGCTGATCCCGGCCGGGATGGCGATGATCACGACGAACACCGCCGCGAACTCCTCCGTCCAGCTCGCGGCCTCACCGGAGATGCGGGGCCGTGTCATGGGAATCTATGTCCTGGTGTTCACCGGCGGCGCTCCCATCGGTGCGCCGTTGATCGGCTGGGTCGGCGAGCTCGCCGGTCCCCGCCTCGGAGTGGTGATCTGCGGAGTGATGTGCCTGGTGGGCGTCAGTCTGGCGATCCTGCTCACCCGGTTCGCCGAGGGAAGGACGCGCGGTGCGGCTGTTCGTGGCGTTGTCGCCGCCCCCCGAGGCGCTCACTGAGGTGGCGGAAGCCGTCGAGCCCCACCGGGACGGGTGGCCGGAGCTGCGGTGGGTGGCGCCGCAGCTCTGGCACGTCACGATGGCCTTCCTCGGCGAGGTCGACGAGGACGTGCTCCCCGCGCTGGAGGTAAGGCTGGCCCGGGCGGCGAGCCGCTACCCCGCGATGACGCTGTCGTTCGGGCCGGCAGGCGCTTTCTCCTCGGCGGCGCGGGCGAAGGTCGTATGGCTCGGCCTGCGGGGCGGCGGCTCCGGCCTGGCCCGCCTGGCCGCCTCGCTGGCCGCGGGCGCCCGGCGCGCCGGCGCCGTCCACAGCGACACCAAGCCCTTCCACCCGCACCTGACCCTGGCCCGGGCCCGCTCGCGTACGGGCCTTGACGCGCGGCCCCTGGTCGAGGCGCTGGGCTCCTTCTCCGGAACGCCCTGGCGCGCGGACGCCGTCCACCTGATGCGCAGCCATCTCGGGGCGTCGGTGCGTTACGAGGCTCTCGGGGCATGGCCACTGGCCGGACGCGACTAGGCTCCACAACGTGGACCGTCCCCGTCGCTGGCTGCTGCCCACCGTGCTCGCGGTGCTAGTGATCATCATCGTGCTCGGCGCGCTGCTCTCCTAGCCCGTTTCCGAGGCGCGGTCCCTTGCCATACCGGCCGGTGTCACCGCTCTGACCCGCCGATGTATGCGAGACGTGTCCACCAGGATCGAAGAAGCCCCCGGCGGGGTCGCCGGGGGCTTCTCGCGGGACTCCGATGGCGGGTGCCCTGGTCTTCGACGGTGCGCCCGCAAGAGGCGGGCGCCCGTGCGATGCGGGTCGTGGCCTACCAGGCGTACGCCTCGGGGGCGGTGCCGCCGGGGCCGGGGAAGATCTCGTCGAGAGTGGTGAGCGCCTTGTCGTCCAGCTTGATCTCCAGCGCGCGGAGGCTGCCCTCGAGCTGCTCGACCGTGCGAGGGCCGATGATCGGGCCGGTCACGGCCGTCTGCACGAGGAGCCAGGCCAGCGCCACGTCGGCCGGCTGCTCGCCCAGCTCGTCGCAGAACGCCTCGTACCGCTCGATCTGGTCGCGGTGCTTCTCGAGCGAGGCGAGCACGTGCTCGGCCGCGGAACGGCCCTTGTCGATCTTGCGGAGGATGCCGCCGAGCAGGCCGCCGGCGAGCGGGCTCCACGGGATCACCCCGAGGCCGTACTCCTCGCACGCGGGGAGCACCTCCAGCTCCACGGTCCGGGTGAGCAGGTTGTAGTGCGACTGCTCGGACACCAGGCCGTTGAAGTGGCGCTGCTTGGCCGCCTCCTGCGCCTTGGTGATGTGCCATCCCGCGAAGTTGGACGACCCCACGTAGATGATCTTCCCCTGCTGGCGCAGGACCTCCATGGCCTCCCAGATCTCGTCGATCGGGGTGTCCCGGTCGACGTGGTGCATCTGGTAGAGGTCGATGTAGTCGGTCTGCAGCCGCTTGAGCGAGGCGTCACAGGCCCGCCGGATGTTCAGGGCGGACAGCTTGCTCTCGTTCGGCCAGTCGCCCATCGAGCCGTTCAGCTTGGTGGCGATGACGGTCTTCTCCCGCCGGCCGCCGCCCTTGGCGAACCACCGCCCGATGATCTTCTCGGTTACTCCCTCGCCCTTCTTCCAGCCGTAGACGTTCGCCGAGTCGAAGAAGTTGATCCCCAGCTCGTGGGCCCGGTCCATGATGGCGAACGAGTCCTCTTCGGAGGTCTCGGGGCCGAAGTTCATGGTGCCGAGGCAGAGACGGCTGACGGACAGACCGGCGCGTCCAAGGTGTGCATATTCCATAGGCCCACACTAAACACCTGGAGTGCACTCCAGCCCAGTCCGGTCCCGTCCCGCCCTCGCGCGAGGGCCCGGGCCAAGACGGTGTCTCGACCAGACCTATCCCAACTCCATCCCTGGATCCGGGCGGCGGCTCCGGCGCGGCAACCAGAGGCGCGGGGCATGATGAGCGGATGGGGAGCACACGGGTGGTCGTTGCGGTACGAGTCCTTGCCGCGTTCGGGCTGGTGGTGGCCTGCCCCGTCGCGGCGTCCGCCTCGGCGGCGCCGGACGCCGCCGCACGGGCCACGGCCGGGCCGTACAACGCGGGCAAGCCGCGCGGCGAGGGCAAGGAGCGGCTGCTCTTCCGGTTCAAGGACCCGCGGATCGGCGAGTCGAGCGGCCTCGCCGTGTCACCCACGCACAAGGACGTCGTGTACACCCACAACGACAGCGGCGCGGGGCCCCAGTTCTACGCCGTCGGCCCCGACGGCCGCACGCTGGCGACGTTCACGGTCGCCGGCGCCGTCGCCCGCGACTGGGAGGCCATGGCCGCCTCGGTGGACCCGGCGACCGGGCAGAGCTTCCTGTGGTTCGCGGACATCGGGGACAACCTCAACGGCGGCTGGCCCGACTACTCGATCTACAAGGTGGCCGAGCCCAAGGTGATGCGCGACGCCACGCTGCCGGCGACCCGCTACCGCTTCCGGTACAAGGACGGGAACCGCAACGCCGAGGGCATCATGGTCCACCCCAAGACCGGGCGGCTGTACGTCGTGAGCAAGGAGTTCGCGGGCTCGATCTACGCCGCCCCGGCCCGGCTGAGCACCGACAAGGTGAACATCCTGCGCCGGGTCGGCCCAGCGCCCATCATGGCGACGGACGCCGCCTACGCTCCCGACGGGTCCGGCTTCGTGATCCGCACCTATTTCTCCGCGTCGCTCTACCGGGCGCCGGGCGAGCTGACCGGCAGGGTGTCCATGCCTTCGCTGCAGCAGGCCGAATCGATCACCTACACCAGGGACGGCAGATCGCTGCTGACCGGCACCGAGGGGGCGAACAGCCCGGTGTACCTGGTGCCGCTCCCGGCCTCGGCCGCGGCGGGAAAGACCACGAGTGCCCTGCCGCGGGCGAGCGTCACGCCGTCCCGGGTCGGCGTGGTCCCCGACGCCGCCGCCTCGCACGCGGCGGCCCGCGACGGGGACGGTGACGGCGGGGTGCCCGCCGGCCTCATCGCGTTGTGGCTCGGGGTCGCCCTCGGCGCCACCGGCATCATCGCCTTCATCGCGCGCCGCGCCGCCTGACCTGGCCGGGCCGGTCGCCGGTACCGATGTGCCCGGCCGCCCTCGTCACCTTCATCGGTACGGGGGTGCCTGGGCGGCCTCGTCACGTTCACCGGTACGGGTGCCCGCCGGGGCCGGTGCACGCGGTCCCGGAAGGCACCCGATCATCAGGTCCCTCAGCGCCCGGTCATTGTGCGGGGCGCGGGAGGAGGGCGTCGGTCGCGGTGCCGATGGGCGTGTTCGTGTGGGCCGGCGACGCTGGGTGCGCCGGCGGCGTCAGGTGCGCCTGCGGCGTCAGGTGCGCCGGCGGTGTCAGGCGAGAGTGGAACCGAGGGAGCCCGAGCTCGTCGCAGGAAGACCGGTGCGGGAACTTCGCCTTCGGGCACGGCGGGCTGCAGGTCACCTCCACCGAGTCGAGGAAGTTGCCGTAGCTCGGCACGCCCGCGGCGGAGGACACCGCTTCGACGGAGAACCGCGTGACCTTCTGTCCCTTCGGGACGCGGTAGATGCCGGTGTAGTGGCCCCAGCCGGTGCCGCCGTCCGCGATGTCGGAAGTGGTCTGGCCCAGCGGGATCTGGACCGTCTCACCCCCCGGTGCGCCGATCTTCACGCGGATGACGTCCTTGTTGTCGGGGCTCGTGCTCCGCGCGCGATGCGCCAGCCGCCATACCAGGACCGTCTTGGGGTGGGTCGTGATGTCCTGGTACAGGGTGGACGCCTGCGTGCCGTTCATCTCGGCGAACACGCTGCCCGAGTCCGCGGCGACCTCGACGCCGGTGCCGGGCGCGTTGCCCGGGCCCCACAGCTCGATGACCCGGTCGGCCGAGGTGGTGTGCCAGTTGGGGATGTCGGTTCTCATGTTGCCGGCGCCGCGCAGGTCGGAAGGCTCCTCGAAGCCTCCGTTGCCGAGCACGCAGGCGGGAGGTGCGGACGGGGAGGCCGGAAGCGCCGAGTGCGGGGATGGGGACGACTGAGCCGATGCGGAAGAGACCCCCATGACGGGGACCGTCAGGAGCGACGCGGTGGCGCCGAGAAGGAGGACACGCTGAGGCAGGGACGCCAGAGCATGGGCTGAATTCATGAACTACCCCTCGATCGTATGACTGCCCCTGGAGTTCGGGGCTGGGAGAGGCACGCCAGAACATCAGTGCGGATCATGCTGGCGTGCCTGTCGAGGTATGCCCCGCGGTAACGCGGAACCGTAGGGAGGGGAAGACTCTTGGGCCGTCTCGTTCCAGGGTTTTACCTGGGCGATCTTCTTTGTCCCGAGGTGTCCACGCGGCCCGAGGCGTCGTCGCGCGGCCCGGGGGCGCGGAGGCCGGAGGCCGGGCCCACGCGTGGACCGGAGGTGCCCATGCGGGGATTGGCGGGGTCGATGCGGGGGACGAAGGGCTCGCCGCGGAGGGCGTGCTCGACCAGTTCGATGGAGGCGGCGAGCCGCACCAGCTTCGGCCCCTCCTTGCGGTAGGCCTCGAGGACCGCTTGGACGGCGTGCGGCGGCAGGTGCTCCTTCAGCTCGACGGCCGCGCCCCGGTAACCGGCGCGGGCGGCCTCCACGGTTGCGTTGACGTGGTGGCGGGCCAGGCGCGCCAGGGCGAGGGGATGACGCCGGAGCACGCCGTAGGCCCGGTAGTCGGGCGGGACCGCGTCGAGCAGCCAGGCGACCGCCGAGGCCTCCCAGTCGGGGCTCCCCGGCGGGCGGACCTCGGACGGCCACCCGGGCGGAAGGTACACGTCAGGAAGTGTATCGAATGTCTGTTCGATATAGGTATGGCCGTTATGCCTCTTTCGCCAAGTTTGCTCCAAGCGCTAGCTTGGACATGCCGGGTCTGATGCCGGCCAGTGTGGCGCGCTCTAGGCAAACCGAGGAAGATATCGCCCTGTGAGTCAGCGAATCGGGGTCGTCGGCGCGGGCATCGTGGGATTGGCGGTGGCCCGCGAGCTGGCCGCGCGCGGTGCCACGGTCACCGTCCTGGACAAGGAGGACCGCGTCGCCGCTCACCAGACCGGCCACAATAGCGGAGTCGTCCACGCGGGCATCTACTACACGCCCGGCTCGCTCAAGGCCAAGCTCTGCCGCGACGGCGTCGCGCTCCTGCGGGAGTACTGCGCGGAACATCACATTCCGTACGAAGAGGTGGGCAAGCTCGTCATCGCCTCCACGGCGGCGGAGCGCGCCGGGCTCCGGCGCATCGCCGCCCGGGCCAAGGAGAACGGCGTGCCGGGCATCGCCGAGCTGGACGCCCTGGGGTTGCGCGAGATCGAGCCGCACGCCGTCGGCGTCGGCGCCGTTCATTCCCCGCACACGGCGATCGTCGACTTCCCCGCCGTCGCGCGCCGCCTGGCCCTGGACGTCACCGAGTCCGGCGGCTCCGTACGCCTCGGGCATCCCGTGCGCGCGATGCGCGAGACCGCGAGCGGCGTGGAGGTGCTGGCGGGGCGGACCCGGCTGGCCTTCGACCGGCTGGTGTCCTGCGCGGGCCTCGGCTCCGACGCCGTCGCCGCGATGAGCGGGCGCGCCGGAGATGTGCGCATCGTCCCCTTCCGCGGCGAGTACTACAAGCTGGCCGGGGCCGCGAAGGATCTCGTCCGCGGGCTCCTCTACCCGGTGCCCGACCCCCGCTACCCCTTCCTCGGCGTGCACCTGACCCGCCGCATCGACGGCGAGGTGCTCGTCGGGCCGAACGCCGTGCTCGCGCTCGCGCTCGAGGGCTATTCCTGGGGCCAGGTCTCGTTGCGCGACCTGCGCGACATTCTCACCTGGCCCGGAACCCGCCGGATGGCCGCCGCGCACTGGAGGACCGGCATCGCCGAGGTCTACGGCTCGCTCGCCAAGAGCGCCTTCCTCAAGGCCGCCCGCCGCTACGTGCCGAGCCTGGCGGCGCAGGACCTCGTGCGGACCTCCGGGGGAGTGCGGGCTCAGGCCGTCGGCCGGGACGGGAGCCTGGTCGACGACTTCGTCGTGGACGTCCACGGCCGGGTGATCCTCGTGCGCAACGCCCCTTCCCCCGCCGCCACTTCCAGCATGGCGATCGCCCGGCACGTCGTTTCTTTCATCCTGGCTTAAGATGAAGAGGCCACTATAGGTACGTGACCGATTCGCCTGAAGCCCGACTGCTGGTCGTCGAGGACGATCCGAACATCCTTGAGTTGCTGGCCGCCAGCCTGCGGTTCGCCGGATTCACGGTGACTCCGGCCGCGAGCGGAGCCGACGCGGTGGAGGCGGCGCAGCGCCGCCGTCCGGATCTCATCGTCCTCGACGTCATGCTGCCCGACATGGACGGGTTCGACGTGGTACGGCGCCTGCGGGGCGGGGGGACCCACACCCCGGTGGTCTTCCTCACGGCCAGGGACGCCACCGAGGACAAGATCAGAGGGCTCACCCTCGGCGGGGACGACTACGTGACCAAGCCGTTCAGCCTCGAAGAGGTGATCGCGCGCATCCGCGCGGTGCTGCGCCGCACCGCCGGCGACCCGACGGCCCCGCCGCCCCGGATGACCTTCGCCGACATCGAGCTGGACGAGGAGAGCCACGAGGTGTGGCGGCGGGGCACGGTCATCCCGCTGTCGCCCACGGAGTTCAAACTGCTCCGCTACTTCATGGCGAACGCCGGACGGGTGCTGTCCAAGGCGCAGATCCTCGACCACGTGTGGGACTACGACTTCCGCGGTGACGCCGGGATCGTCGAGTCATACGTGTCCGTGCTGCGCAGGAAGATCGACAACACCAGCCCCCGGTTGATCCACACTCTTCGCGGCGTCGGCTACGTCCTGCGCACCCCTCCTTCGTGAGCTCCCTTCTCGCGGGCAGGCGAGCGGCCCTGGCGTCCCTCTTCGCGCGGACTCCGCTGCGGATCAAGCTGATCGCCACGATGCTCGCGCTCGTCGCCATCGCGCTCGCGGGCATCGGCGCGGGCAGCGTGTCGGTGCTCCGCGGCTACCTCGTCGACCGGGTCGACCAGCAGCTCGCCGCGTTCGCGCAGGACGTCGCGCGACGCCTGGAACGCGGCCCAGGCCTGGGCGGCGGCCCCGGCCTGGGCGGCGGCCCCGGCCTCGGCAACCGGGTGCCCCCCGACGGGCTCATCCAGCTTCGCGACCTCGACGGCCGGCTCGTCGCCACGCTCGCCGGGCTGGAGGCCGAGCACCTGCCCGGTCCCGTGCTGCCGGACCTCGCCACGTCCGCGTGGCAGCCGGCGACCGTGCCCGCCGAGTCGGGGGGCGGGGAATGGCGGCTGAGCGCCGCCTCGGTGGCGGGCATAGGGAGCGTGGTCATCGCGATCGACCTGTCGTCGGTCAACCAGATCACCGCCCGGCTCGCCCTGACCGAGCTGCTCGGCGGCGGCCTCGTCATGGTCGTCCTCGCAGTCTTCGGCGTCGTGATCGTGCGCAGGAGCCTGCGGCCGCTGGTGGAGATGGAGCACACCGCGGCGGCCATCGCGGCCGGCGACCTCGGCCGCCGCGTGCCCGACCCCGACCCGCGCACCGAGGTGGGCAGCCTCGCGGCATCCCTGAACGGCATGCTCGCCCAGATCGAGACCGCCTTCCGCGCCCGCGAGATCTCCGAGGCGGCGGCCCGCACGTCCGAGGAACGCATGCGGCGCTTCATCGCCGACGCCTCGCACGAGCTGCGCACGCCGCTGACCTCGATCCGCGGCTTCGCCGAGTTCTACCGCCAGAACCCCGCGGGCGACCCCGCCCGGCTCATGCGCCGGGTCGAGGACGCCGCCGCCCGCATGGGCGTCCTGGTCGAGGACCTGCTTCTGCTCGCGCGCCTGGACCAGCAGCGGCCGCTCGCGATGAGCTCGGTCGACCTGCTCGCCCTGGCCGCCGACGCCGTCCAGGAGGCGCGCATCCTCGCCGGCGACCGCGACATCGCCCTGGAGGTGACCGGCGAGACGGCCCCGATCGTCTCCGGGGACGAGGCGCGGCTCCGCCAGATCGTCGGGAACCTGATGAGCAACGCGCTCGCCCACACCCCTCCCGGCACGCCCATCACGGTCCGGGCGGGAGCGGGCGGCGCCACCGCGTTCCTCGAAGTGGCGGACAAGGGCCCCGGGCTCGCGCCGGACCAGGCGCAGCGCGTCTTCGAACGCTTCTACCGGGCCGACCCGTCCAGATCCCGGGCCCCCGTCGTCCCGGCCGGTCAGGGCGGCACGCCCGGCGACGCCGGCGCGGTGGAGACCGCCCCGGCCGGCACGGGAACGGCCGGTGCGGGAACGGCCGGTGCGGGAACGGGCGGTGCGATGGCAGGCGGGAGCGGGCTGGGGCTGGCCATCGTGGCCGGGCTGGTCGCCGCGCACGGAGGCACCGTGACCCTGGCGACCTCACCGGGAGCCGGCGCCACCTTCCGGGTCGTCCTGCCCCTGTCGCCCGACGTGCCCGATCACGGCGACGAGTGGTGATCCTCCTCGGCGATGCGGCCGTCGACCAGGCGGATCACCCGGCCGGTGCGCCGGGCGACGTCCTGCTCGTGGGTGATGAGGACGATGGTCCGCCCCGCCTGGTGCAGACGGTCGAAGACATCTAGCAGTTCGGCGGTCGCCCGGCTGTCGAGGTTTCCGGTGGGCTCGTCGGCGAGCAGCAGCGTGGGCGCCGTCACCAGGGCCCGGGCGATCGCGACGCGCTGCTGCTGGCCGCCGGACAGCCGGTTCGGCTCGTGGTCCTTCCTGTCCGACAGGCCCACGAGGTCCAGCGCGGCGAGGGCCCGCCTGCGCCGTACGGAGGAGGGCACGCCGCCGTAGGCGAGCGGCAGCTCCACGTTGGCCAGAGCGGACATCCTCGGGATCAGGTTGAAGGTCTGGAACACGAACCCGATCTTCCGGTTCCTGATGAGGGCCAGCCGGCGCTCGTCCAGGCGTCCGACATCCACTCCGTCGATGAGATAGCGCCCCGCCGTCGGCACATCCAGGCAGCCCAGGATGTGCATGAAGGTGGATTTCCCCGACCCGGACGCCCCCATGATGGCGACGTACTCGCCGGGACGCACGGTCAGCGACACCCCGCGCAGGGCCGCGACCGCGGTCTCCCCGTCGCCGTAGGTCTTCCTGACATCCCGCGCCGCGATCACAGCCGACATCGGGCCTCCTTAGGGCCGGCGTCCGGCTCTGCCGGGGACCTGCGGCGCTGACCGCCCGCCGCTCCCGCGCATGGCCGCTTTGCCCTGCCTTTACCCTCGAGTAAAGATCGTTAGCGGTCCTGGGGGAGGCGGGCGGTGACGATCAGGCCACCGCCGTCGCGGGGGACGGCCTCGGCGGTGCCGCCGTGCGCGCGGGCGACCGCGCGCACGATGGACAGGCCCAGCCCGGCGCCGGACGCCGATCCGGTGCGGTCGCCGTCGAGGCGGCGGAACGGCTCGAACAGGCGGGGCACCAAACCGAGGGCGATCTCCGGGCCGGTGTTCTCCACCGTGACGAACACCCCCTTCGCGTCCGATCCGGTGCGCACGGACACGGTCCCGCGTTCGTCGTTGTACTTGACCGCGTTGTCGGCGAGGTTGGCGATCACCCGTTCCAGCAGGACGGCGTCGCCGATGGCCGGAGCGGGCCGGAGGTCGGTCTCGATGCCCTGGTAGGCCGCGATTCCCTGGTAGCGGGCGAGGGCGGAGCGGGCGAGGTCGGACAGGTCGACCGGTTCACGGTCGGTCAGCTCCCGCTCGGTGTGGGCGAGCGTGAGCAGGCCGTCGATGAGACGTTCCTGGCGGGTGTTCGAGGCGAGCAGCTCGTCGCGTACCGGCCGCAGCCCCGCCGGGAGCGCCGGATCGGAGAACGACACCTGCAGCAGTGCCCGGTCGATCGCGAGCGGCGTCCTGAGCTCGTGCGAGGCGTTGGCGACGAACCGGCGCTGCCCGTCGAAGGCGCGGTCGAGCCGTTCGAGCATGGAGTCGAAGGTGTCGGCCAGCTCTTTGATCTCGTCACGCGGGCCGTCCATGGAGATCCGGCGGTGCAGCGTGCTGTCGGACAGGCGGCGGGCCGTCTCGGTGACCTTCTGCAGGGGCGACAGCACGCGCCGGGCGACGGCCCAGCCGACGGCGAGCCCGGCCAGCCCGACGAGCACCGTGGCCAGGATCGACCACACCACGGTCGAGGTGATCACCTGATCCTTGTAGGCGTTCACCTTGGCCGCGACCTGCCGGAACAGGACCTGGTCCGCGGGCTCCGGCGGCAGGTCCAGCCCGACGGGCCGGCCATCGATCGTGACCGGCCGGCTGACGATCCGCGTGACGACGAAGAAGTTGACCATCACCAGGATGCCCGCCGCAAGGAAGAACAGGCTCCCGTACACGACGGTCAGCCGCCATCGGACCGGCAGGCGCCGCCCGTTCACAGCCGGTATCCCGCGCCGGTGACCGTCTCGATCAGCGGTGGCGGGCCCAGCTTCCTGCGCAGCGTCCCGACGGTCACCCGTACCGAGTTGGTGAAGTAGTTGATGTTCTCGTCCCATGCCTTCTCCAGCAGGTCCTCGGCACTCACCACGGCTCCCTCCGCGCGCAGGAGGACCTCCAGCACGGCGAACTCCTTCGGGCTGAGCGCGACGTAGTGGCCGTCCCTGAACACCTCGTGCCGCGCCGGGTCCAAAGTGATGCCGGCCCGTTCGAGGATGGGCGGGACCCGGGCCGGCGCCCGGCGGGCCAGCGCACGCAACCGGGCCACCAGTTCGGGGAAGTCGAACGGCTTGGCCAGGTAGTCGTCCGCGCCGAGCGACAGTCCTTCCACCTTCGAGCGCAGGTCGCCCGCCGCGGTGAGCATGATGATCCGGGCCGGGACCCGCTCGGCGGCGAGCCTGCGGCACACCTCGTCGCCGTGGATCAGCGGCAGGTCCCGGTCGAGCACGATCACGTCGTAGTCGTTGGTCATCGCCCGCTCCAGGGCCGCGTCGCCGTCGTACACGACGTCCACCGCCATCCTCTCCTTGCGCAGTCCGCTCGCCACGACGTCGGCCAGGACGCGTTCGTCCTCCACGATCAGCACCCGCATGTCGCGATGATCCCAGGAATCGTCCACCATGCCCCAAGGCTCCGTCCGGTCGTCAACGGGATGTCACGCCGTGGAAAGGGCCAGCGTCGGCGACATCCGGGCGGCGCGCATCGCCGGGTAGATCCCGGCGACGGTGCCCACCAGCACCGTCGCCGCCAGCCCGCCGCCCAGCGCCCACGCCGGCAGCACCATGGGCAGGTCCCGCCACGCCGCGTAGCCGTAGGTGACGATGGCGCCGAGGAGCGCGCCGCTCGCCCCGCCGAGCCCGGCGAGCAGCAGCGACTCCGCCAGGAACTGGAGCCGCACCTGCCCGCTGGTCGCGCCGAGCGAGCGGCGCAGGCCGATCTCCTGCCTCCGCTCCAGCACCGAGATGACCATGGTGTTGGCCACCCCGACGCCGCCCACGAGCAGCGCGACCCCGCCGATGCCCAGCAGCAGGCTGGTGAACGCCCCGGCGGCCGCCGCCCGCGCCGCCAGCGCGTCCGAGGGGCGGGTGACGGTGACCTCCTCCGGATGCTCGGGGTTGGCCGTGCGCGCCAGCACCTCCCGCACGTCCGAGATGTGCTCGTCGGCGACCCTGGTGTAGACCGTGGTGGGATGCCGGTCGAAGTGCAGGACCGACCCGGCGGCGGGGAAGCCGACCAGCGCGGAGACGTCGATCTCCTCGGCGAGCGGCGACTCCTCCAGTACGCCGATCACCGTCCACCACTGGCCGGCGACCCACACCGGGTCCCCGGCCGTCGCGCCCAGCCGCTCGGCGGCCGTCGCGCCCAGCACCACCGCTCGTTGCGCGGCGGTCGCCTCGTCCAGCCAGACGCCTGCCCGCACCCTTGTCTGCAGGGTCGCCGGCAGGTCCAAGGATGTGGCGCGAACCTGCAGGCCGCCGGTGCGGGTGCTCGGGATGCGGTCGTTGCGGTAGACCGGCACCCCGGTGTCGCCGGTCTCGCTCGCCATCCGGACCGGGCCGATCGCCCGGATCATCGCGGGCGCCCGCTCCGGCAGCTTCGCCTGCCCGCCGAAGAGCTGCTGACCGGGAACGACCGCCAGCATGTTCGTGCCCAGCTCGTCGAGCTGCCGCAGCAGCCGGGCCTGGCTGGAGAACGAGATGCCCAGCACCGCCACCATGGTCGCGATGCCGATCGCGATGCCCAGCGCCGAAAGGATCACCCGCGTAGGCCTGGTGCGCAGCCCCGCCGCGCCCACCCGCACGACGTCCCCCACGCTCAGCCGCGCCGGAACCAGCCGGTCACCCCGGTACGCCGCCGCCCGGTCACTCATGCCCGCCGCTCCTTCCCCTCGTCGGCGACGACGTGGCCGTCACGCAGCCGGATCCGGCGGGGCGCGGCGTCCGCGACCCCGTCGTCGTGGGTGATGATCGCCACGGTGGTGCCCGCGGCGTTCAGCTCACGCAGGATCGAGACGATCTCGGCTCCCGACGCGCTGTCGAGGTTCCCGGTCGGCTCGTCCGCCAGCAGCAGCGACGGCTCACCTACCACCGCGCGGGCCACCGCCACCCGCTGCCGCTCCCCGCCGGACAGCCGGCCTGGCGGGTGTCCCAGCCGGTGGCCGAGGCCGACGCGGGTGAGCGCCTCGGCGGCCCTGGTACGGCGCTCGCGCCGCGGCACCCCGGCGTACAGCAACCCGTCCGCGACGTTGTCCAGTGCCGGCGCCCCTTCGGCCAGATGGAACCGCTGGAACACGAACCCGATGTGCCGCGCCCGCAGCGCCGACAGCTCCCGGTCGCCCAGCCCGGCCACGTCGTAGCCCGCGATCCGCACCATCCCGGCCGAAGGCCGGTCCAGCGTGCCGATCATGTGCAGCAGGGTCGACTTGCCCGACCCGGACGGGCCGGCGATCGCGACCAGTTCCCCGGCCGCCACCCGCAGATCCACTCCGCTCAGCGCGTGCACGTCGCCCGGGTACTTCTTGGCCACACCGGTCAGCTCGATCACCAGGTTCGCGGTCATATCGCCGGCACCTCGACCTTCATGCCCTCGGCGAGGCCGGTGCCGGAGACCTCGACGCGGCTCACCGCGTACAGGCCGGTCCTGACCGGGACCACACGGGTCGTGGCGCCGTCCACGATCCGCACGCCGTAGCCGCCCTCGCGCAGGGCGAGCAGCGCCTCGACCGGCACCGACAGCACGTTCGCGTGCCGCTCGGTCCGCAGGTCGACGGTCACCGGAGCCTGGTCGAGGCGGCCCGGCTTTCCGGTCAAGGTGGTCTCGACGCCGATCGTCGCCTGGCCGTCCGCGCCGTCCTGGCCGGCGGCGGCGGTGGCGGTCGCCCCGACCGAGGAGATCCGGCCCTTGACCGTGCGGCCGTCCGGCAGCTCCACGGTCACCTTCGCGCCCACCCGGGCGAACTGCTGGTAGGACGCCTGCAGGTCGATGTGGACGGTCCGCCGGGTGCCGGTGGTCGTGACGACCGACGCCCCGGCGGGATCGCCCTTGAGCGCGGTGGCGCGGGCGACGCGCAGCGGTCCTGAGGCCACGATGACCTGGGCGGAGTCGACCGAGCCCGTCTCGGTCAGCCCGTTGTCGTCCTGCCACTCCCGTACGGCCTTGGCCGTCCGCCAGGTGAAGTCGCCGTCGACGGTGCCCGGCGGGTAGCCGAGCGCCGCGAGGTTGCGCTCGAGCTGCTCGACATCGGCGCCGCCGGAGCCGGGGCGAAGGCTCCGGTACACGGGGATCGTCCCGTACATGAGGACGACGGGGCGCCGGTCGACCTCGTACAGCCACCCGCCACGGCGCACCACCGTCCCCTCGGCGCGCGTCCTGGTCACCGTGCCGCGCGCATGGTTCGGCTGGACCCGGCGGCCCTGGTAGCCGAGCGTGCCACCGACCCGTTTGGTGTCCACCAGGTCCGAGCGGGTGATCTTCGCGGTCGCCGGCACGGCCCGGGCGGCCGTCGCGCCGGTCCCAGCCGAGTCCTGGTTCGTGGCGCGGGCCCCGGCCGAGCCCTGGTCCGTGGTGCCTCTCTCGGCGGAGCCTTGGGCCGTGGCACCGCTGGACGGTCCGGCGGATCCGCCGGTGAGAGCGGTCACCGCCGCCCCTCCACCGGCCGCGACGGCCGCCGCCACCACGGCCATCACCACCGTCCTGCGGCTCACCGTGCTTCCTGGATCATGAGGGGCCGGCACGCCTCCTGCGCCGCCCGCACGACCGGCGCGTCCTTGTCCATCCCTGTGGGTAATTCCTGTTTGATGCCGCCTTTCGCATCTTGTTGCGGGTCGGGCATGTTCACCCCGTGCTCGCGCATGCATACGGCGAATTTCAGGGCCTGGTCCATGAGCTTCTTCTTCTCATCGGCCGGCATCTCCGGAAGGTTCGGGGCGTATTGCTTGCAGGCCTCCTCCGCGGCCTGTCCCGTCCGCGGGTCGGGGCCGCGGACGCTCAGCCCGTCGTCCCTCTCGACCACGGTGAGGCCGTGCTCGCGCAGGCAGGACGCGTACTTCGCGAGGTCGGCGGAGGAGGTCGGCGAGCCTGCGCCGTTTCCGCCGGAGGCCACCCCGGCATCCGGCGGGTCACCGCCGCACGCGCCGAGGATGAGCGGGATCGCGACCAGAGCGGCGATCCGGATTCTCGTGTTTGCCATGTCAGACAAATACCGAGAGCCCATTAAACATGCGTTAAGCGAATTTGCTTACGTGGTTTTTATCTCCGATGATTTCGGATCGCGCGCTCAGGTGGCAGGGGTGGCCGCGAGGCCGGGGAAGGCGTCGTCCGGGAAGTCGCCAGAAGTGGTGCTGCCCGGCAGTTCGAGCTGGTCGCCCTCCGAGAGGCCGGAGCGGATCTCGACGTACTGGTCGCCGCGCACGCCCAGCTCGACCGTCCGCTCGACGCTCTGCCCGCCGTTGCGGACGAGCACGGTCGCCACGCCGTCCGCCCGGGTCCGTACGGCCTGCGCGGGCACGTACACGGCGTTCTCGGCCTCGTCGAGCGTGACCTGGACGGTCGCGGTCTGCCCCAGCAGCAGGCCCTTCGGTCGGCGGTCGAACGCGATCATCACGCCGTACTGCACGAGCTTGTTGGTGGTGGTCGCCGTGACGTCGATATGGGCTACCTTGCCGTCGTAGGTCTCCCCGGTCCGGGTGGCCAGCGACACCGACGCGGGCTGGCCGACCTTCAGGCGGCCGACGTCCGTCTGCGAGAACATGGCCTTCACCTGGAGCTCGTCCAGGTTGCCGAGGGTGATGAACGCCGACCCAGCGACGGCCTGCGTGCCGACCGTGCCGGACACGGTCAAGATCGTGCCCTTCGCGGGCGCCTTGATGGTCACCCCGGCCAGCGCGTCCTCGGCGTTCCGCAGCGCCGTCGTCGCCTTGCTGACGTTCGCCTCGGCCTGCGCCACGGTGGTCACCTGCCCGCCCTGGCCGGCGCGGGTGCCTCCCTGGCCGCCCTGCGCCCCCTGACCGGCCTGGCCACGGCCGTTCTGCCCGCTTTGGCCACCCTGGCCTTTGCCGCCCTGAGGCGACGGGCTGGGCTTGCCGGTCTGGCCGCCGTTCGCGCCACAGGTGGCGGACGGCCGCGCGGTGGGCGTCCCGCTCGCCTCGGGGGCGGCGGTCGGCCCGCCGGCCGGCGGTACGACGATGACGACCGTCCCCGACGGCCTCGGCGTCGGCTTCACGGTGGGCTGCGCCGTGGGCTTGACGGTGGGCTGCGCCGTGGGCCGTGCCGTCGGCTTCACGGTGGGCCGTGCCGTGTACGTGTGCGACGGGGAGGCGACGGGCGTGGCCTTCGTCGGTGTCGCCGTGGGCGCGGCGTGCCGAGCGGTCTCCTTGAGCGTCCTCTTCGTCCTCGTCGGTGCCGGCTTGTGCGCGGTCTTCGACGGGGTGGGCCGGCGGGACCCGGTACCGCCTTCGGCCCGCTCGGTCGCCGCGGGTTTCGGGGTGGAGGTCGATGTCGCGGTGGGACTGGGCGTAGGAGTGGGGGTGGGGGTCGGCGACGGGGTGGCCGAGGGGCTCGGAGCGGGCGCGGAGCTCGGTGCCGGGGAGGGATCCGCCGGGGCCGGACCGTCGCCGGCCTCGGCCACGGTCCGGTCGGCCGGATCCGCCACGGGGATCTCCGCCGCCGCCAGCCTGGCCGCGTTCGGAGTGATGGTGACGCCGATGCTCGGGACGGCACTGGGCTCGGAGGTGGGCGAGGTGTCGGGCCTCCCCGTAGGCGCGGGGGCGGCGGACGACGGCGGGCACGACGGCTGGGTGGAAGGCGAAGCGGACGGCCGCCCTGACGGCGAACCCGTCGGCGCCGGCGTGGACGGCCGTGCCGAGGGCTGGGCCGACGGTCCGGCGGACGGCCGGGCCGTCGAGCGGCCGGTGGGGACGGCGGAGGGTGTGCCGCCGCCGCTGGGGACGGCCGAGGGTGCGCCGCTGCCGGAGGTGCCGGAACCGCCGGAACCACCGGAGGCGCCGGACGGGGCGTTCTGGGCCTCCTCCAGCTTGTCGCGCGTCTCCTCCGCCGCGGCGAGGGACGCCTTCGCGGCCGTGTAGTCCTCGCGCGCGAGCGTGTCGTCGATGCGGGCCAGCACCTGTCCCTTGGCGACCTTCTGCCCGACGGACACGTACACCTTCTCGACCGTGCCCGAGGCGCCGAAGGCCAGGTCGCGGGTGTTGGCGTCCACCGTGTTGCCCGCGGCCGAGGCACCGCTCACGATCGTGCCCCGCCTGGCCGACGCGAGTTCGATGCGCGCCCCCGAGGAGGCGTCTCCGCCGCCGAGGTAGACCAGGCCGGCCGCCACGAGGACGACTCCGGCAAGGGCGAGTCCCCCGACGCGTACGGCGGTAGGCGGAGTGCTCGATCTCATGCGGCCATCCTGGTCAGCCGACGTCACTCCCAGCTCAGCCCGGCCTGAGAGTTTCCTGTGTATCGGCGGGGGGGGAGGCCATGCTGAGCTGCGGTTTCGAGTTTCCAGGCGCGCGCGGGCAGGGCAGGCGATGATTTCGGCGGCGGAAACGTCCCGGTCTTTCAGGAAACCTTCAGGGACGGCGGAGGTTCGCCCAAGCGGGGTGGTCCAGGCTCAGGGGTCGTGAAGCTGTCGACGAAGCGCAGAGCGCTGATCGTGAACGGTGCCCTCGGGGTGCTGTTGCTGGGAGGCGCCGGCGTGGCCTATGCCTCCCTGAACGGGGGCTCCTCCGCCGAGGTGGCGCCTTCGACCACGCCCGTCACCCGAGGCACCGTCCTGTCGTCGATATCGGCCTCAGGCGCGGTGGAGAGCGCCAGGACCCGGTCACTCGGCTTCAGCACGAGCGGCACGGTCGAGAAGATCTATGTTGAGAGCGGTGACAAGGTCACCAAGGGCCAGCTCCTCGCCCGCATCGACGACACGGCCGCGCAGGAGAGCCTGGACGCCGCGACGGCCGGCCTGACCGCGGCGCAGGACGGCGACACCTCGACGGCGTCGGGCTACTCGCAGTACGTCCAGGCCAGGAACTCCTATCGGGACGCCAAGCGGACGCTCGACGGCACCGTGATCAAGGCCCCGTTCAGCGGCACGATCACCGCCGTGAACGGCACGGTCGGCGGCTCGTCCTCCGGATCGGGCACGTCGTCGGCGAGTTCGGGCTCCTCCGGCTCCGCTGGCTCCTCCGGCTCTTCGGCCGCCTCCGGAGGTTCGGGGAGTTCGTCGTCTGGGAGCTCGGGATCCTCGAGCGGCTTCATCGAGATCGCCGACACCAAGCGGCTCCAGGTGGTCGGTAACTTCACCGAGTCGGACGTCACCAAGCTGAAGGCCGGCCAGACGGCGACCGTCACCTTCGACGCGTTGCCCGGTGTCACCGCGTCGGGGAAGGTCACGCTGATCGACCCGGTCGCGCAGACCAGCAACAACGTGGTCCAGTACGCCGCGACCGTCTCCCTCACCGACGTGCCGAAGGCGGTGCGGCTGGGGCAGACGACGAGCGTCCAGGTCATCGTCGCCAAGGCGGACGACGTCCTGACGGTTCCCACCTCGGCGGTCAGGACCGCCGGCGGCCAGAACACGGTCACCGTGCTGGTGAACGGGAAGCAGGTCGCCAAGACCGTGGAGATCGGGGTCAAGGGCGACTCGACGACCGAGATCAAGTCCGGCGTCCAAGAGGGCGACCAGGTGGTGCGCACGACGGCGGCCGGGACGGGTACCGGCACGCAGGGCGGCTTCCCGGGCGGCGGCTTCCCCGGCGGCGGCGGCGGTGGCGGCATCCGCATCGGTGGCGGCGGCGGCGGGGGTGGACGATGACCCTTCCCGGTGGTCCACTGCCAGACGGTCCCGCGGGTGCGCCTCCGGTCCTGGACGTGCGCCAGGTGACCAAGGTCTACGGCGACGGCGACGCCACGGTGCACGCCCTGCGGGGGGTCTCGCTCATCCTCGAGCGCGGCGACTACGTCGCGATCATGGGAGCCTCCGGGTCCGGCAAGTCGACGCTGATGAACATCCTCGGCTGCCTGGACGTGCCCAGCGCCGGCAGCTATCTCGTCGACGGCACCGACGTCGGCTCCCTCGACGACCGGCAGCTGGCCGTCCTGCGCAACAGGAAGATCGGCTTCGTCTTCCAGTCGTTCAACCTCATCCCCCGCATGAGCGCGCTGGCGAACGTCGAGCTGCCCCTGGCGTACGGAGGCGTGAGCGCGAGCACGCGCCGCGAGCGGGCGCTCGCGGCGCTGGACCAGGTGGGTCTCGCGGACCGCACGCACCACGACCCGAACGAGCTGTCCGGTGGACAGCAGCAGCGGGTCGCCGTCGCCCGAGCCCTGGTCACCGCGCCGTCGCTGCTCCTGGCGGACGAGCCGACGGGAAACCTCGACACCAAGTCGACCGCCGACGTGCTGCAGATCCTGGACCGGCTCAGCGACATGGGACGCACGATCGTACTGATCACTCACGAGGACGACGTGGCCCTTCACGCCAAGCGGGTCATCCGCCTGGTCGACGGCCTGATCGTCGAGGACCGCCGCCAGGCGCCCGTGGACGGGCCCCCGCCGAGGCTCTCGAGGGTGGGGCCATGAACAGCCGCCATGAACATCAGGGCACGGAGCGACTCGGGCGAGGAGCGGTGAGCGATCGATGAACGCCTTGGAGGTCCTGCGCTTCGCCGTACGCGGCCTGACGGCCAACAAGATGCGCAGCGCCCTCACCACGCTCGGCATCCTCATCGGAGTCGCCGCGGTGATCCTGCTGGTCGCGGTCGGTGAGGGCTCCTCGCAGGCCATCCAGCAGAACATCCAGCGGCTCGGCTCCAACACCCTCACCGTCATGCAGTCCTTCTCGGGCGGCGGAGGCGGGGGACGCGGCGGCGGCGGAGGCGGCGTGGTCGCCGGGGGCGGCGCGGGCGGGGCGCAGCAGCAGCAGGGCGGCACCGGCCCGCGCACCCAGGCCAAGGAGCTGACCCTCGACGACGCCAAGGCCCTCGCCGACACGACCAACGCGCCCTCGGTCAAGAGCGTGTCCCCGGTGGTCACCGCCTCGGCCCAGACGGCGACGTACCAGGGGGCGAGCCACTCCATCCAGCAGCTCGTCGGCACCTACCCGAGCTACTTCGAGGCGTCCAACAAGCCGGTGGCCAAGGGGTCGTACTTCGTCAACGACGACGTGCTGGCCGCCAGGAAGATCATCGTGATCGGGCAGACGGTGGCGGAGGACCTGTTCGGCACCGTCGACCCGCTGGGCAAGCAGATCAGCATCACCGGCGTGCCGTTCACCGTGGTCGGCGTCCTGAAGGAGGCGGGTTCGTCCGGCTTCCAGGACGGCGACGACGTCGCGATCGCGCCGCTGCCCGCCGTACAGCAGAGCCTCACCGGGTTCGGGTCCCTCGGCCAGATCATCGTCCAGGCCAAGACCGCGAGCGCGGTGGACGCGGCGCAGTCGGAGATCACGCAGATCCTGGACCAGCGTCACGGCATCACCGGAACCACCACCGCCGACTACCGGATCCTCAACCAGGCGACACTCCAGGAGACGGTCAGCGCCGCTACCGGCACCTTCACGGTGCTCCTCGGCGCCGTCGCCGCGATCAGCCTGCTCGTCGGCGGCATCGGCATCACCAACATCATGCTCGTGACCGTCACCGAGCGGACCCGCGAGATCGGCATCCGCAAGGCCATCGGCGCGCCGCGCGGCGCGATCCTCGGCCAGTTCCTCGCGGAGGCCACGATGCTCAGCCTGGTCGGCGGCCTGCTGGGCGTCGCCATCGCGCTGATCGGCAGCAGGTTCACGATCGCCGGCGTACAACCGGTCATCGTGCCCACCTCGATCGTTCTGGCCCTCGGCGTCTCGGTCGCGATCGGGCTGTTCTTCGGCAGCTATCCGGCGAACCGGGCGGCCAAGCTGCGCCCCATCGAGGCGCTGCGGCACGAGTGACGTACGGCCATCCAAGGAGAAATCATGAGTACGAGCAGGCGCAAGCCGTACGCGACGGAGGAACCGGTGACGGCGGACGATCTGCTGGACAGCTCGCCGTTCGAGGGTGACCTCGACGCCGAGCTCGCGGCCCGCCCCGAGGGACGCCGGATGTCCACGCTGACCCTGGTCCTCGGCGCGGGCGTGGTGCTCGTGGTCGGCATGCTCGCGGGCATCCAGGCGCATAAGACATGGGGCTCCTCCAGCGGCGATCGGGCGGCCGCGGGGCAGAGCCTTCTCGCCGGTGCCGGTGCCGGCGGCTACGGCGGGCAGCGGACCGGCGGCGCCCGGCTCGGATACCCCGGCGCCGGCCAGGGCCAAGGACAGGGGCAGGGGGCCGGCCAGGCCGCCGGCGGCGCGTTCGGCAACGTGACGGTCGGCACGGTCAAGCTCGTCGACGGCGACAAGATCTACCTGGAGACGGCGGGCGGCGGCGTCGTCACCGTCAAGACGTCGGGCGACACCAAGGTTCAGGTCAGCAAGGAAGGCAAGCTGAAGGACCTGAAGCCCGGCAGCACCGCCGTCGTCCAGGGCGAGCGCGCCAGTGACGGCTCCGTCAACGCGACCTCGGTGAACCAGGGCGGCGCCACCAGCGGCTTCGGCGGCAACCGGGGTGGTGGCTGATGCGTCCCCCGGAACGCCGGCCGGGGGAGCACGAGCAGGCGGCAAGCCGAGGGGGGACACGACGTGCCTGGTGAGGCGAAGCTGCTGATCGTCGACGACGAGCCGAACATCCGCGAGCTGCTGTCCGCGACCCTGCGCTACGCCGGGTTCGACGTCATGACCGCCGCCGACGGGCGCGAGGCGGTCCAGCTCGTGGAGCGCGTCCGGCCCGATCTGGTGGTCCTCGACGTGATGCTCCCCGACATGGACGGCTTCGCGGTGGCGAACCGGCTCCGTGCCGGCGGCAGGCGGACCCCCGTGGTCTTTCTCACGGCCCGTGACGAGAGCGAGCACAAGCTGACCGGGCTCGGGCTGGGCGACGACTACGTGACCAAGCCGTTCAGCCTGGAGGAGGTGCTGGCCAGGATCCGGGCGGTGCTCCGCCGCACGAGGGCCGACCTGGACCTTCCCACCCGGCTCCAGGTGGCGGATCTGGAGCTGGACGAGGAGGGCCACCAGGTCTGGCGGGCCGGCGAGCGGGTGAAGCTGTCGCCCACCGAGTACAAGCTGCTGCACTACTTCATGGTCAACGCCGGTCGCGTGCTGTCCAAGGCGCAGATCCTCGACCATGTCTGGAACTACGACTTCGGCGGGGACAGGAACGTGGTCGAGTCGTACGTCTCGTACCTGCGGCGCAAGATCGACACCGTGGAACCCCGGCTCATCCACACCCTCCGAGGGGTGGGTTACGTACTACGCGCACCACGGCTATGACACCGAAGCCCCTCCAGGTGCTGAAGCGGCGGCTCGCGCGATCGCCGTTGTGGCTCCGCCTGGTCGTGGGAACGCTCCTGCTGGTCACCCTCGCGATCACCCTGACCGGCGGGGTCGCCGTCCAGCTGCTCCGCGGGTACCTCGTCGACCGGGTGGACCAGCAGCTCGAACTCGCCGGCATGGCACGGCGCGACGTCAACGCCCCGCCCCCGCCGCAACTGCGGGACCCCACCCGCCTTCCGCGGCAGTTCGGCCAGTTCTACATGGCCGTGCTCCGGCCTGACGGCACCATCGAGCGAACGCTCCAGGAACCCCCTGACGGCGGGGACCCGCCCCCCGCCCTGTCGCTGCTCAGGATGGGCGCGCCGCGCTCCGGGAAGCCCCAACCGTTCACCGTGGAATCGAACGCAGGGACGCGCTGGCGGGCGTTCTCGGTGGCCGACGGCGCGCGGTTCCGGGTGATCGCGATCCGCATGGACGACATCGACGCCACCGTCACCCGGCTCGCGGTCATCGTGGCCAGCGTCGGAGGGGGTGTGCTGGTGGTCCTCGGAATCGCCTGCCACTGGCTCGTACGGCGCAGCCTGCGCCCCCTGGGAGAGATCGAACGGACCGCGGGGGCCATCGCGGAAGGCGACCTGTCCCGGCGCGTGCCGCTGCGGCATCGCCGTACCGAGATGGGACGGCTCGGCAGGGCGATCAACGGCATGCTCGCCCAGATCGAGGCCGCCTTCGACGACCGTGAGGCCTCCGAGATCGCGGCACGCAAGTCGGCCTTCGAGGCGCGCAGGTCGGAGGATCGGATGCGCAGGTTCGTCGCCGACGCCTCACACGAGCTCCGCACGCCGCTCACCTCGATCAGAGGGTTCGCCGAGCTGTACCGCCACGAGACTCCGGACCTGGAGGAGGCGGCGAGGCTCCTGCGAAGGATCGAGGACGAGGCCACCCGCATGGGCCTTCTCGTCGACGACCTGCTGCTCCTCGCCCGGCTCGACCAGCAGCGCCCCCTCGAACGGCAGCCCGTCGACGTGCTCAGCGTGGCGGCCGGAGCCGTGCTGGACGCCCAGACGCTCGCCCCGGACCGCGAGATCGATCTCGTCCGGCTGGACGACTCCGACAGGGCGGTCACCGTGACCGGCGACGAGACGCGGCTCCGCCAGGTGATCACCAACCTGGTCGGCAACGTGCTCCGGCACACCCCGGCCGGCACGGCGTTCCGCGTGGGCGTCGGCAACCTCGAAGGCCAGGTCGTGGTGGAGGTGGCGGACGAGGGGCCCGGACTGCCGTTGCAGGACGCCGAGCGGGTGTTCGAGCGCTTCTACCGGGCCGACCCCTCCCGGTCGCGGAACGGCGCGGGCGGCACCGGCCTCGGCCTGTCGATCGCCGCCGCCCTGGTCCAGGCGCACGGAGGCGTGATCACCCTGGACAGCGAACCGGGGCACGGCGCCACCTTCCGCGTCGTCCTCCCCAACGACGGCTGACGGGCCCGGGGAGGGACCGGACAGGTTGACAGGCGAAATTCAGGTCGGTCCCACCTGACGCTGAGTTTGATGGCCTGTAATGGTGATTGCCCAAGTCCCTCGGTTTCCCGATGGAGTTCGCTTCGTGAATGTGTTGCCCCGTGCTCTCAGCTTCGCCACCGTAGCGGCCGTGCTGCTGGTCTCCGGATGTGGTGCCGACTCGAACGCCACGACCGGCGCCCAGGCGTCACCTAGTGGTTCCGCCGGCCAGGCTGCCGCGGCATTCGCTGAGTGCATGCGCAAGAACGGCGTGAACATGCCTGATGGCCGCCCAAGCGGCGCACCCACGGCTCGACCGAGCGGTTCCCCGTCAGCTCGGCCGAGCGGGGGACCGGGGGGCTTCGGCACCATGTCGCCGGAAGCGCGCAAGGCGTTCGAGGCGTGCCGCTCGCTGATGCCCCAAGGCCGCTCCGGGCAGGGCGGCGGCCCGCGTGGCGGTATTGACGACTCCGCGATGCAGGCGTTCCGCTCGTGCATGAAGGACAACGGCGCCGAGATCCCGGCCAACGGCGGCATGCGCCAGCTGAAGACCGACGACCCCGCCATCGCCCAGGCCCTCAAAAAGTGCGGCCCCCTCCTCCCCACCGCCACCGCCACCCCCCAACCCAGCACCTGACCCAGACCCCCGGCCAGGCCATTGTGTACGGCGGGTGGGCCGGTGGAGCGGGTGGTTTGCGTTGAGTGGGGATACCTCGGCGCCGCTGGGGCATGACCGGTCATATGGCAGGGAACAATGGGCTGCTCGCGGCTTTGGAGACCCTGCGGCGTCAGCTCGATCACGATCTGTTCCCCCTCGCGATCGGGGACGTCGCATCGCATCGTCGTGCCCTCAAGGAGCTGAGAGGGCAGCTCGACGACTACCTGCTGCCGCGCGTCGCGGCCATGGACGCCCCGTTGCTGGCCGTGGTCGGCGGTTCGACCGGGGCGGGCAAGTCCACGCTGGTCAACTCGCTGGCCTGCGCCGACGTCGCCGAGCCGGGGGTGCTGCGCCCGACGACCCTCGCGCCGACGCTGGTCGCGAACCCTGCCGACGAGGCGTGGTTCACCCGGCAGAACGTCCTGCCGGGCCTGTCCAGGACGACCGGACGCGGTCGCGGTGAGCCGGGCACGCTGCGCATCGTCACGGCCGACACCCTTCCGCCCGGGCTCGCGCTGCTGGACGCGCCCGACATCGACTCGGTGGTCACCGCCAACCGCGAGATAGCGGCCCAGCTTCTCGCCGCCGCCGATCTGTGGCTGTTCGTCACCACGGCCGCCCGTTACGCCGATGAGGTCCCGTGGGGCTTCCTGCGCAGTGCCAGGGAGCGGAGCACGGCCCTCGCGGTGGTCCTCGACCGGGTGCCTCCTGAGGCGCTGGAGCCGGTCACCGCGCACCTGACCCGCCTGCTCGACGCCAACGGGCTCGCCGGCACGCCGCTGTTCAGCGTGCCGGAGGTGGCGCTGCCCGAGGAGAACGCCCGCCTGCCGGAGGAGGCCGTACGGGCCGTGCGCGGCTGGCTGGCCGAGATCGCGGCCGATGCCCACACTCGCGCGCAGGTCGTGCGCAGGACGCTTTCCGGAGCGTTGGACAGCATCGCGACCCGGGTCCCGGCCCTCGCCGACGAGGCGGACCGGCAACGGGCGGGCGTCGCCGACCTGCTGCTGTCGGTGGAGTCGGCCTACGGGGCGGCCATGGCCACCTTCGACGACGGGATACGGGACGGTTCCCTGCTGCGCGGCGAGGTGCTGACCCGCTGGCAGGACTTCATCGGAACCGGCGATCTCATGCGCTCGCTGGAGTCGCGCATCGGCTGGCTTCGCGAGCGGATCGTCTCGGTGTTCATGGGCACGCCTCCCCCCGACACCCGGCTGAAGGTCGCCCTGGAGACCGGGGTGGAGTCGTTGATCCGCTCGGCCGCGGACGCCGCCGCGGAACGCGCGCTGGAGGCCTGGTCGGGCATGCCCGCGGGCCGCGACGTCATCGAGCGCGCCGGCGCCGTCGCGGCGGGCCGCCTCGGCCGCGCGTCCTCCACGCTGCCCGACCGGGCCGCCTCGACGGTGCGCGGCTGGCAGGCGTACGTCCTCGATCTCGTGGCCAAGGAGGGCGCCGAGAAGCGCACCACCGCGAGGCTCGCCTCCTTCAGCCTGAACGGCGCGGGCCTGCTGCTCATGCTGCTGGTGTTCTCCTCCACCGGAGGGCTCACCGGCATCGAGGTCGGCATCGCCGGAGGGACGAGTGTGCTGAGCCAGAAGCTGCTGGAGGCCGTGTTCGGGGACCAGGCCGTGCGCACCCTCACCCAGGCGGCCCGCGAGAACCTCCAGGAGCGGGTGCGCGCGCTGCTCGAGGAGGAGGCCGGCCGCTTCACCTCACTGCTCGACGGCGTCGGCCCGCCCGAGGAGATCTCCGCCGACCTCCGGCGGGCGGCGCAGGCCGTACGGGATTACCGCGGCGACATCGACAGGCCGGCTCCGGCGGCAGCCGCCTCATGGGAGGTCGACGCCCCCGCCGCCGGAGGCGCCGCGCCGGCTCCTTCGTACCCCGTGGACATGCCGTGAAGGTGCTCCGGCGGCCGAAGGCCGTATCGCTGGACGACAGGCTCGCCGCGCTGGCCGAGGCGGCGGAGCTCGCCCAAGGGCGGCTCCAGGCGACGGCGCTGGCCAGGGTCGGGGACGTGGTGTCCCGCGCGGGGGCGCGGCGGAGCCTCTCAGTGGATCACACGGTGGTGGCGCTCGCCGGGGCGACGGGCAGCGGTAAGTCCTCGCTGTTCAACATGCTGTCGGGAACGTCGCTGGCGAGAGTCGGGGTGACCCGGCCGACGACGTCGGCGGCGCAGGCCGCGATGTGGGATCCGGAGGGCGCCGGGCCGCTGCTCGACTGGCTGGAGATCCCGCGCCGCCACATGGTCGACGGCGCCGACGGCACGCTGGCCGGCCTGATCCTGCTCGACCTGCCCGACCACGACTCGATCGAGGCGGCCCACCGCCTGGAGGTGGACCGCCTGGTCTCCGTGGTGGACCTCCTGGTGTGGGTGCTCGATCCGCAGAAGTACGCCGACGCGGCCGTCCACGAGCGCTATCTGCGGCCCCTCCGCCGGCACCGGGACGTGACGGTGATCGTGCTGAACCAGACCGACCGCCTGACCCCGGCGGCGGCGGACCGCTGCATGGGGGACCTGCGCCGGCTGCTGGCCGAGGACGGCCTGTCGGACGTGCCCGTAATCGGGACCTCCGTCCCGGAAGGCAGGGGCATCGCCGACCTGCGGTCGACGCTGGCCAAGAGGGTCGCGGACCGGCGCGCGTGGGCCGCCCGCCTGGAAGCGGACGCAGAGAGGGCCGCCGACCTGCTCGCCGCGGCCTCGTCGGGCGCCCTGGTCGCGCAGGTACCGGCCGGCACGAGCGGGAGCGCGGACGGCTCCCAGACCTGGGCGGAGGAGGCCCGAGGCCTGGAGATGCGGGCGGAGGCGGCGCGAGGGCCGGTGGAGACGTGGACGGAGGCGGCGCGAGGGCTGGAGAAGCGGGCCGAGGCCGCGGAGAAGGCGGTGCCGGACGCGCTGGGCAGGCCGCTGACGGCCGCGCTCGCGGAGGCGGCGGGCGTGCCTCTGGTGGTGGAGGCCGTCGCCAAGGCGCACCGCCACCGGTCGATCGCGGCCACCGGCTGGCCGGTCACCCGCTGGCTGCGGCGGTTCAGGCCGGACCCGCTGCGCCGCCTGCACCTCGGCACTCCTTCGGCGGCCGCCGGTGGGCGCACGTCGATCCCGGCCGCCACGGGGGTGCAGCGCTCGCGCATGGATACGGCGATCCGGGACGTCGGTTCCGCCGCCTCGGCCGACCTCCCCGAGCCGTGGGCGGTCGCCGTGCGCGGGGCGGCCCGGTCACGGGCGGACGAGCTCGCCGAGGCGCTGGACCGCGCGGTGTCGGTGACGTCGATGGGCGCGGGCCGCCGGCCCCGGTGGTGGCGGGCGGTCGGCCTGCTCCAGTGGCTGCTGTTCGCCGCCATGGTCGCCGGGGTCGCCTGGCTGTCCGTGCTGTTCGTCGTCGACTACCTGAGGTTCCCCGAGGTGCCGACGCCGACGCTTCAGACCGTCCCGTGGCCCACCGTCCTGCTGGTCGGCGGAGCGCTGGCCGGGTTGCTGATCGCGTTGCTGTCCAGGGTGGCCGCGGCCCTGGGCGGCGCCCGCAGGGCACGCAAGGCGCGGCGGGCGCTGTGGGGCAGCGTGGGCGAGGTGGGCCGCGAGCTGGTCCTCGACCCGGTACGGGACGAGTTGTCGCGCGCCCGTCGCTTCGCCGCCCTGCTCACCACCGCCCGCGGCTGACCGCGTCCCGCTGCGCGGCCCGCGGACCCCCTTCCCGCCGCTACCTGACCCCGGAAGTGGCCCGCACCATCGCGGTCGAGATCGCCAACGCCACTTTCGCCGCCCGCGGCGCCGTCGCGGTGGAAGGGGCCCCGGCCAGCCTTCCGGCACCTCACCTGAGGCCGGTGTGCCGTTGGCCGACCGGGGGCGGAGCAGGGTCGTATGCCCACGTCCTTATGCGACGGTGGCGGATTCGGCGGGGCGGTTGTAGGTGAGGAAGGCGGCACCGCTGTCGAGCACGGTGTGATCGGTGAGTTTCCAGGCGCGTGGGTCGAAGGTGGCAGTGCGGGAGAACAGCGGGATGCCGGTGCCGACGGTCAGTGCGCCCACTTTGAGGATCAGCTGGTCGATCTGCTGGTAGAGCGCGCCGGCCAGTTCGGCGCCGCCGAGCAGCCAGATGTCCTTGCCGTCCTGGCGTTTGAGGTCGCGTACCGTCTGGGCGGGATCGGTGGCGACCAGTTCGACGGCGGGGTCGGGGCTCTTGGTGAGGGTCCCGGAGAAGACCAGGTGGCGCAGGTGAGGGTAGGCGTCGGTGATCCCGGCCTTCAGTCCGATCTCGTAGGTGCGGCGCCCTTCCAGGACGGTGTCGAAGTGGGTGCCTTCGGCGGTGACCGACAGGGCGGTGCGGGCCGGGGCGGGCAGGGTCTCGGGGTAGTGGGCCGCGATGTGCTGGATGTAGTCGGCGGGCAGGGGCCAAAAGCCGTCCGGGCCGGTGGGGTCGGCGCCGTCCGGACCGGCGATGAAACCGTCGAGGGTGGTGGCGATGTAGTACACCAGCTTGCGCAACGGGAGGCTCTCTTTCGTGATGTTCGTGGCCGGGGCGGCTGGCCTGGGCGATGGCGGGGGAATGTCAGGCGGTGTCCGGGGCGGCCCACTCGACGAACTGGACGATCACTCCGTTGGGGTCGGTGACCTGGAACAGGCGCTCGCCCCAGGGCTCCTGACGCAGCGGCATGGTGATCTCCACACCGGCGTCACGCAGCCGCTTCTCCTGTTCCTGCAGGCCGCCGGCGAGGGTGAAGGCCAGGATCACGCCGCTGGCGCGCTGGTCGCGCTGCTCGGGCGGCAGCACCTGGATGCCACGGGCGAGCAGGACGACATCGACCGCGTCGGGGCGGGTCAGGGACGCAAAACCGTCGGCGGCCTGCTGGAGGCTGTAGCCCAGATGGGCGGTGAAGAACTCCTGGGAGGCGGTGACGTCGTCAACGGTCAGCGAAATGGTGGAGGCGGTGAACTGCACGAGTCTCCTTGGTGCGGTTGGAGCGGGGTCAGTAGCTGCGGCGGCGGGGCAGGGAGCGCAGGTGCCGGGTCTGCCGCGACGCGCGAATGCTGTGGGCGGCGGGCGGGCGACGCAGTTCGGCGCCGCGCAGCGCGGACCGCTGGGGCAGCTGCGGCTGGGGCATAGGGACGGACTCGACCACGGGCGGGACGAGGTCGTGAGTGAGCTTGCGCATGGGTGTCCCTTTCACACTCAGCGTTCCATCCGTCGCAAGTTTGCGACGGACGTAAATTTATCCTGAGATGTTCGAGAGTGTCAACATAAAGATGCTACGAGGGTAAGATTGCGACCATGGGCATCCAGACACCCCCCGCGACCACCGGGCTGCGCGAGACCAAGAAGCAGGAGACCCGGCAGCTGATCTCCGACCACGCGACCCGGCTGTTCATCGCCCAGGGCTTCGAGCAGACGACCATCGCCGAGATCGCCGCCGCCGCCCGCGTGGCCAAGAAGACCGTCACCAACTACTTCCCCCGCAAGGAAGACCTGGCCCTGGACCACCAGGAGCAGTTCGCCGCCTCCCTGGCCGGCGCCGTAGCCGCCCGGCACCCAGGAGAGTCGGCGCTGGCCGCACTGCGCCGCGCGTTCATCGACGCCGTGGCCGCCCAGGACCCCATCGCCGGGTTCTCCGGCCAGCAATTCGCCCGCATGATCGCCAACAGCCCGACCCTGAGCGCCTGCCTGCGTGGCCTGCACGACCAGCGTGAACACCACCTGGCGCGGGCCCTGGCCGAGGCCACCGGCGCCCAGTCCGACGACATCACCGTCCAGACCGCCGCCGGCCTGCTGAGCACCGTCCACCGTGTGCTGTTCCAGCGCATCCAAACCCTCACCCTCGCCGGACACCCCAACGATCAGATCGCCCAGGCCATCGCCGCCGAAGCCACCCAAGCCTTCGACCTGCTGGAGCCCGCCCTGTCCGGTTACGGCACCGCCTGACAGGCGCATCCGCGCCCCGTCCCGACCGCCGGTTCGGAGCTGCTGGCCGCCCGCTGGATCAACGCCTCTGCTGCTCCAGGTGCGGGCGCGTGATCGTGCCCTGCTGGGCGTAGTGCAGGTCGCGGCGCAGCGCGTGCAGGCTCTCGCCCTTGTTCAGTTGTCGCGAGATCTTCCTTCTGAAGACCGGGTCCGACAGGTTGCTCGGGTCAGGAGTCGTCGGAGGCGGTGTCCTTCCGGGCGTGGACGGCCTGCTGGGCGGCAGCGGTCTGGTCCAGGCCGGTCAGGGGGTCGGGGATGGAGGTGCCGGGGCCGAGCCGGCGCGGGCCGGACTCCTCGGCGTCGGCGATGGCCGCGTCCGCGGCCTCCTGGGCCTTCACGGCCTCCTGCTTGGCGTCGCTCCTGCCTTCGGTGACCTCCCGGGTCGCCGGGGACCTGGGCAGGGACTCGGTGAACGCCCTGGACACCCCCTGCAGGGCGGAGGTGACCTCGCTCGGGATGACCCAGAAGGTGTTGCCCTGGCCCTGTGCGAGCTGTGGGAGGACCTGCAGGTACTGGTAGGCGAGCAGCTGGGGGTCGGGGTCGTTGCGGTGGACGGCCTGGAACACCTCGTCGATGGCCTGCGACTGGCCTTCGGCCTTCAGGATGGCCGCGGTCCGGTCGCCTTCGGCTCGCAGGATCGCGCTCTGCTTCTCACCTTCGGCGGTGAGGATCTGCGACTGGCGGAAGCCCTCGGCGGTGAGGATGGCGGCGCGCTTGTCACGCTCGGCGCGCATCTGCTTCTCCATCGCCTCTTTGATCGTCCTCGGCGGGTCGATCGCCTTGATCTCCACCCGGTTGACCCGGATGCCCCACTTGCCGGTGGCCTCGTCGAGCACTCCGCGCAGCTGGCTGTTGATGGTGTCGCGGGAGGTGAGGGTCTTCTCCAGGTCCATGCCGCCGACGACGTTCCTCAGCGTCGTGACGGTGAGCTGCTCCACGCCCTGGATGAAGTTCGCGATCTCGTACGCCGCCGCGCGCGGGTCGGTGACCTGGAAGTACAGCACCGTGTCGATGTCGACGACGAGGTTGTCCTCGGTGATGACCGGCTGCGGTTTGAAGGACACCACCTGCTCGCGCAGGTCGATGAGCGGCCGGACGCGGTCCACGAAGGGGATCACGAAGTTGAGCCCGGGCCCGAGCGTGCGCGAGTAGCGGCCGAGGCGTTCGACGTTGCCGGCTCTGGCCTGCGGGACGATGCGGACGGAACGAAGGACGGTGAACACCGCGAACAGCACGATGAGGATTCCGGCGATCAAAGCGGCGTCCATGCTTACCCCCGGGGATAGACGAGCGCGGTCGCGCCCTCGATTTCGATGACGTCCACTGTCGCGCCCGCCGGGATCACCAGCGTCTCGTCGTAGGCGCGGGCCGACCACTCTTCCCCGCCGATGCGCACCCGGCCGTTCAGCCCGGTGACCTCACGGGTGACGTAGGCGGGCCTTCCGACCAGGGCGGAGACACCGAATCGCTGGACCGGAGGCTGCTTGATGTGGCGCTGGGCGACGGGCCGGATGAGGACGAGGCCGGACACCGAGGACAGGATGAAGACGGCGAGCTGGATGCCGGTCGGCAGGCCGATGGCCGCGACGGCGGCCGTCAGCAGCGCGGCGGCACCGAGGAGCCCGAGCGCCGCGGTGAGCGTGAAGATCTCCGCCACACCGAGCGCCGCCGCCATTATCAACCAGAAGATCCATGAGTCCATCGCCCCGGCCCTCCCTTATTAGTGAGAACGCGCTTTGGGCTTCGGTGGTTCCTGAATTCCCACGGTATCCCCAATTCGACGGGCATGGCACGGCAAAGGTGGCCGGTCCGGCGGGGGACGGCGAAGGCGGCCGGCTCGGTGGGGCACGGCGAAGGCGCCGGGCCTGAGTGAGCCATGCCGTAGGCGGTCAGCTCGGGGTGGGAAGGACCGTGCCCGTCACCTCGCCCAGCGCGATGCGGGTGTCGTTCGGTCCCGGCGCCGTCGCGGTGATCGTCACGGTGTCGCCGTCCTCGAGGAAGGAACGGGACTGTCCGTCGGACAGCTTGACCGGCTCGGCGCCGTTCCAACTCATCTCGATGAGTGATCCCCGCTGCGACGGATCGGCGCCGGAGACGGTGCCGCTGGCGAACAGGTCGCCTGTGCGCAGGGAGGCGCCGTTGACGGTCATGTGGGCGAGCATCTGGTCCGGCGTCCAGTACATGTCGCGGTACGGCGGGGTGGAGATCGGCTCGCCGTTCAACGTGATCTCCAGGCTGATGTCGAGCCCCCAGGGTTCCCGCCTGCGCAGGTAGTCCATCGGCTCGGGGTCCTGCGCGCGCCCCGGCAGGCGGGCGTCGGAAAGGGCCTCCAGCGGCGTGATCCAGGGGGAGATCGACGTGGCGAACGACTTGCCGAGGAACGGCCCGAGCGGGACGTACTCCCAGGCCTGGATGTCACGGGCGCTCCAGTCGTTGACCAGCGTCACCCCGAAGACGTGGTCGGCGAAGTCGCCCGCGCTCTCACCGAGACGGGTCGGCGTGCCGACGACGAACCCCAGCTCGGCCTCGATGTCGAGCCTGACCGACGGCCCGAGGACGGGCTCGCCGCCGGAGGCCGAGGCGCGCTGACCCCGGGGACGGGTGACCGGCGTGCCGGAGACCACGACGGTGCCGGAACGGCCGTGGTACCCGACCGGGAGATGCCGCCAGTTGGGCTTGAGGGGCTCGTCGCCGGGCCGGAACATGCGGCCGAGGTTGGTGGCGTGCTCCAGCGAGCAGTAGAAGTCGACGTAGTCGCCGATCTCGATCGGCAGGTGGAGCCGCACCTGGCGGAGCGGGATCAGGTGTGGTTGGAGCGCCGCCCGGTTGGCCGCGGCCTCCTTGGCGTCCGCGGACAGCAGCCGCTGGAGCAGCCGCCGGGTGTCCCGCCACGCGGTGCGCCCTCTGGCGAGGAAGCCGTTGAGGCTGCCGGTGGCGAACATCTCGTCGTGCAGCACGGGTGCGAGGTCGAGGACGTGGTCGCCGATGCGCACCCCGGCCCTCGGGGGCTCACCTGGGCGGGAGAACACGCCGTAGGGGAGGTTGGCCACCGTGTAGGGGCTCGCGTCCGCCCCGGGCACCCAGCTGCGGATCACGATCTCCTCTCTGACTACGACGGGCGTCTCGCGGCGGGGGCGCCGTTCGGCGAGCCCGAGCGCCCGCAGTTCCTCGATGGGAGTGCTGGTGTTGCAGGAGCCGTAGGAGACGAACAGCTCCCTCGCGCGCCGCGCCACCTCCTCGGGCATGGCACGCGCCATCGCGACCAGCTCGTCCTCGTCCATGCCGTCCAGCACGGGGACCGGGTCGCGGCCCTGGACGGCCGCGCACACGGCCAGTACCAGGTTGAGGAACCCGTGCCGGTAGACGCCGAGGCTGGGGTCGGGGTGGCGGACGGCGCGGTGCAGGCCGGCGGTGGCCTTGAACGGCGTGCCCTGCTCGACGCAGTTGCGGATGAAGGCCCCGAGCTCGTGCGTGGAGGGGAAGTCCTCGGGGTTGAGCCCTCCGCAGCGGACCTTCAGCCCCACGTCGTGCGGAACATGGTGCAGGTCGGTGGGCGAGACCTCGACGAACAGCCGCGCCCGCGAGCGGGCCGGCCCGAGCCGTTCCGCCACGTCGACGACGGTGGCGTCGGGCGGGAGGGGCGCCTCGACCAGTTCGACCTCCACGCTCGGGTCGCAGGACGTCAGTCCGAGGAGTTCCGGTGACAGGGGCGTGTCGACGATGACCCCCACCCGGACGGGACGGGTCAGGGAGGCGCGCAGCTCGTCCAGGCGGCTGGCCGGGCAGACGAGGCGGTGCGTGAGCACGGGGTTGCCGGCGTCCTCGTCGGCGTAATGGCGGGCCAGCGCCCTCGACATGGGCAGCAGCGTGGGCGGGAACAGGCCGGCGTCGTCGACCAGGGACCGGAAGAGCGTGCTCACCGCGATCTCCTCGTCGGCCGTACGGGGGGTGGTGGTCTCGGTGCCCACGACGTGTCCGGTCATCGGGCCCACGTCCATGCGTAGGACGGGTCCTCACAGGACAGCGCGGCGTCGCCGAGGTCGAGCGGGCGGAAGGTGTCGATCATCACGGCGAGCTCGCTGGTGACGGTGGTGCCCCGCCGCACGGCCTCGACGGCCGCCTCCACCGCCCCGGGCTGGGGACCGTGCGTGAAGCCGGCGGGGTGCAGGGAGATGGACCCGACGTCGATGCCCGAGCCCTTACGCGCCGTGTAGTCGCCGCCGGCGTAGAACATGAACTCGTCGGAGTCGACGTTGTGGTGGTTGTAGGGGATCGGCACGGCTTCGGGGTGGAAGTCCAGCGGCCGGGGGCAGAACGAGCAGATGACGAAGCCCGGCCCCTCGAAGGTCTGGTGGACCGGTGGCGGCGCGTGGGTGCGCTTCACGACCGGCTCGAAGTCGTTGATGTCGAAGGCGTACGGGTAGAGGCAGCCGTCCCAGCCGACCACGTCGAACGGATGATGGGCGTAGGTCAGCCGCGTCAGGCCGCCCCGGGTCCTGACCAGGACGGGCGTCTCGGACTCCTCGACGATCAGCGGCTCGTCCGGAGCGCGCAGGTCGCGCTCGGAGTACGGGGCGTGCTCCAGGAACTGGCCGTACTGCGACAGGTAGCGCTTCGGTGGGCGGATGTGCCCGGCGGCCTCGATGGTCAGCGCGCGCACCGTCGTGCCGTCCAGCGGCACCCAGCGGTGGATCGTCCCGGTGGGGACCACCACGTAGTCGCCCTCGCCGGCCTCGATCGCGCCGTAGGTGGACTCGAAGCGCACCCGGCCGCTCGCGATGTAGACGCACTCGTCGCCCTTGGAGTCGCGGTACAGCTCGCTCGGCCGGTCGGCGGCGGCGTACGACATGCGGACATCGGCGTTGCCGGCCAGCGGCTGCCGCCCGGTGACCAGGTCGCCGCCCACCGGGAGCCCCTGGGTGCGGAAGTGGCGCGGCGAGAGGGGGAGGTTCGGCGACAGGGTGGCGCGCACGATGTCGGGCACCGCCTCCGCCTTGACTATCGCGGTGGGCAGGTGCCGGTGGTACAGCAGCGAGGAGTCGGAGGAGAAGCCCTCCTCGCCCATCAGTTCCTCGGAGTACAGCCCGCCATCGGGCTTGCGGAACTGGATATGCCGTTTGCGCGGCACCTCGCCGACGGTGCGGTAGTGCGGCATCGCCCCTCCCGGTGTACGCATATCGGACAATGATGTCCTCTATACGTACGACGATCCGCCATCATCCCGGCGATGTCAACCTGATCGTCGCGTCTCCCTCGCTGGTCACAGACGGTCGTCACCCTCCGGCCACGCCACGCGACGCCCGTGCGCCACGCCACGCGACGCCCGTGCGCCACGCCACGCTCGTGGGCCACACAAGGCCGCGTGCTACGTCAGGGCCCCGCCCAGTTCGACGGCGGCGGCGACCACGCGGGGGCCGAGGGTGGCGGCGTCGATCGGGCCGAACGTCACGATGCCCACGGAGGCCTCCAGCCACGGCAGCCCCGGCAGCGGAGCCGCGACGCCGCGCGCCCCCTCCTGGAGCTGTCCCTCGGTGACCATGTACTCCGTACGGCCCTCGCGCAGCGCCAGGATCGCCAGCCCCGCGGCTCCGCGCGACAGCGGATGGCGCGAGCCCTCCCGGTAGGCCACGTGCATGTCGGTCCACGTCGGTTCGACGACGGCGATGGCCAGCCCCTCGTCGCCCTCGGCCGCGGTCAGGTGGGCGGTCGCCCCGGTGTCCTCGGCCAGGCGGCGCAGCGCCGGCAGCGCGGCCGCCCGGAGCAGCGGCTGGACGGCGCGGGCCAGCGCGAGGACGCCGAAGCCGAGATGGGCCCGCCCTTCGGCGTCCCGCCGCGCGAACCCTTCGTTCTGCAATGTCGTCAGGAGCCGGTAGACGATCGGGCGGCTCAGCCCGAGCTCCTGCGCCAGCTCGGTGGGTGTGCGCCCGCGATGCCCGTCGGCGAGCAGGCGGAGCAGCCGCAGCCCTCGTTCCAGGGTCTGGGCCGACTCCGGGCTCCCCTTATGGTCGCGCATCTCCCGATTATGCGAGGTGAGGCCGCCTTCAGGAGGAAGGAGGGTGAGCACGGCCGGGCCCCGGCGCGTCGGGGAAGCGGCGACACGCCGCTGGAAGCGTGCGGCGTTCCGCCGCCGGCCTGGGAACGTGGAGGATCACACCAGGTGAACTGATGGGACGGACGGGCAGGTGGGGCGCTCGCCGGTCAAGGAATCCTGGAGAGCCACTGGTCGAGTAATGATGTGCCCGATACAGTCGTTTCGATCGTTTATGGACGATCACCAATATTTCGCGCCGCCCAAGGAGACGCTTGATGCGAATCAGGAGAGCACTCGCCCTCAGCGCCGCCCTCACCGTTCTCGCGGTGGGCATCCCGGCCGCCACGGCGTTCTCCGAGGACGGTGCCGACGACTGCCGTAATTACACCAACGGTGCCTCGCAGTCGGACCCCCAGTGCTTCTGGCTGGCGCCGACCCCGCAGGAGGCGCTGGACATCGTCCGGTTCTGGGCGAAGGACGACGGTGCGAATCTGAAAGGGGCCACCGAGTACCCCGTCGGCTGGATCGACTGCACCGTCGAGGCGTGCGCGACCGGCGGTGAGGGTGACGGCCAGGCCCACGACGAGGGCGACCCCGCCCCTGAGGGGTACCAGGACGACAACACGCCGCCCACCTGCCAGACCGCCGGCGAGACCTGCTCGGTGACCCCCGAGGAGATCGCCGCCGCCGCGCAGACGCCCGCCGGGCAGGCCATCGCCGCCGCCGCGGCGAGCAACATGCGGGTGTGGGTCGACACCGAGCTCCTCGACGACTACAAGGCCGGTGCCGCCGCCTTCGCCACCGCGGTCAAGAAGGCCGGCGCGCTCGCCGCCCAGCCGGGCGTCGTCGGGATCCGGTTCACCTCCCAGCTCGGCTACAACGGCGCCGTCAAGACGCCCGAGGAGATGAGCACCTTCGTCTCGGCCGCCGCCGCGGCGCTGCACACCGTCGCCCCCGGCAAGAAGCTCGGCGTCCACACGGTGGTCCCGGAGTTCGGCTGCGGCGCCGACGACTCCTGCAAGGCCGAGATGACCAAGAAGTACCCGCTGCTCACGCCTGAGCACATCGAGCCGCTGCTCACCTCCGGCTCGGTGGACCAGCTCGCGCTCGACTCCGGACTGCTGCAGAGCGCCTACGCCACCTGGAAGATCACCCCCCAGCAGGCGCAGCGCAACCAGTGGACCAAGGTCAAGTCCCTGGCGTGGGACACGCTCGCGCAGATCGCCGCCGAGGACGCCGGGCTCGCCGGCAAGGACGCCTCGCCGCTGACCGCCGAGCAGGCCGCCACCGCCGCGCAGGACCGCATCGCCACCCCGCTCAAGGACGGCGCCGCCACCGTCAACCTGTGGACCCGCTGGGAGGACGGCACGGGCGCCACGTACCGCGTCATGGGCTCCGGCCTGACCGCCACGCCCGCCTGGGAGCAGCTCACCAAGCTGCAGCCCCTCCAGCGTCGCCTGTCGACCATGTACAGCGCGGCTTCCCCCGAGGTCGGCATCACCCAGGACGTGAAGAAGCTCTCGGAAGTCTTCAGCCAGATCTACATCACCGACTGACCCCCACCCCACCTCCACCCCCGGCCTGCCCCGCTACCACGCCTTACCTGCGGTATGGGGTAGGCCGGACGTGGGGTACGGCATGGGATTTTTTCATGACATAGCGTGATAACTCGACTTATCTACGGCGAGTCATCCCGAATTCCGGTATTCCATTCATCGTTCGGCCTAGCATCCCCGTGTGGCATATACGGGACCGGGGCAGCAGTTCCCATCACAGCAGGCGCCTCCACCGCCGCCAGGCAGGCAGCACGCAGCACGGCAGTTCGTCCAGCCCCCTGTGCCGCCCGGGCAGTTCGTTCAGCCGGCGGTGCCGGCTCGTGCGTTCGGAGAGCAGGGGGACGTCCCGCGGCCGCAGCCGGGGGCGGAGCCGGTCGTGGTGGACGTGGGAGCCGGGTCGAAGGGCAAGGCCGTCGCCGGTGGCGTGGTGGCCGGGGCGCTTGGGCTGATCTCGGTGTTCTCGGCGCTGACCGGCCAGGTGGAAGGCGGCGGCGCCACGGCCGCCGTCGTCGGCGTTCTCGGTGTGGTGTTCATCGCCATCGCGCTGCTCCCGGTGCTGACCTGGCGCAAGATCACCCGACCGCGCAAGCTCGTCATCGAGCAGCCGGGCATCCGGTGGGACGACCCGGCCGGCAGGTCCTGGGCGGTCGCGTGGTCCGAACTGGCAGCAGTGGCCGTCTCCCGGACCGTGCAACGCCGGTTCAGGCTGGACGACTACCTCATGCCCCGCAAGGTGATGCTCCGGCTCGATCTCTTCCCGGCCGACCCCGGCTTCCGGGCCCGGCATCCCGAGATGGAGCACCTGTGGGAGTTCCACCGCGTCGTGAACGGCTACCGCCTCCCGCTCGGATCCGTCCGCAAGCACATCGAACCGATCGAGCAGGGCATGCGGACGCACCGTCCCAACATCTACCTCGGCGTACGCGACGAAGGCTTCATGATCGGCCTCGTCTGACCCCGTGATGGCGATGTCGGGACGGTGATGCCGGCGCGGTGGGTGAGAACGGGTCAGTCGCTCGGCACGGCCCACGTCGTGACACCTGCGTCGCCGTTCGTGAGCGGCTCCGGCCTCGGCGGCGGCGCCGTCGGACGGCCGGTGTCGCCATCCGTGGACTGTGGCGTCCGCGTCCGCGTCGGCGTCGGCGTCGGAAGGGCTCCGTCGCCGTTCTGGTCGGGGGAGTCGGGCGGCGGCGTCGGCTCCTGCTGCCGCATGTCGCAGCTGCCGTCCTTGCCGGCCCCGGACACCTTCGGCAGCTCGTCCACGACCGACACCTTCAGCTGCGCCGTCAGCGCCAGGACGGTGCCGGCCGGCGCTTCCGCCGCCTTCGCGTCGACGACCGTGCCGCGCTCCCCGAGGAACATGTACGTCTCCGGATCGAAGATCAGCTGGGTGAGCGTGCCGCGCTCGTTCCTGCCCAGCGCGATGCCTTCGCGTCCCGCCGAGTCCTTGACGCGCTCGGCCACCTCCACCCCAGGAATGGTCTTGGCCGCCTCGAACAGCGCCTGCCTCTGGGCGCGCGGCAGGTAGTTCTCCCTCACCAGGTCGCCGACCGCGGTGAACGCGGCGTCGTCGGCGGGGTTCTTGGTCGGCGACCCGGTGTAGAGGTGCTCGCGCATCCCGGCCTCGTCCGCGGGCAACGTGCTGAGGTGGACGTAGTCCGTGCGGAAGTCGTCGGACTGCCCGGGGCAGTGGCCGGAGATCTCATGCCACTCGCCGCTCTCCCACTGCTGCGCCTCCTGCGGCAGCGGCCAGCCCGGGATCTGCTTGGGCGGGAGTCCCTCGATCCGGAGCAGACCTCCGGCGTTCCCGTCGGCCGCCTGCCAGATCTGGCGCTTGGTCCGGTAGAGGTAGCGAGCCCGTTCCGTCTTGCCCATGGTCTCGGCGGTGTACATGGTCTCGGACTCCACCAGGAGGAACTGGCCGGCCCGCGGGTGCAGCTCCGCGCCGTCCACAGGGGGAGCCACCGCGACCGAGTCGGCCGCCGTGGCCTGCGGCGACGCGGTCGCGATGGCCCCCGGCACCGCGACCGGAGCGGGCCGTGACGGGAGGGCCAGCACCACGCCGCCCACCACGGCCACGGTCACCCCGAAGGCTCCGGCGGCCTGCCAGCCGAGCCGGGGAACGCCGAACCGGCCCCCCGGCCGGCCCGACCCGGACCCGAAACGGAACCTGGTCCGCCGTCGGCCGGCGGCTTCGGCGAGCAGGCGGTCGCGTGCCGCCTCCCGCGCCTCCGCGGGGTACGGCGGAGCGGCCGGACGGCCGTCCGCGAACGGCTGGATCTCGTCATCCATGCTGGGTCTCCAAGGTGAAGGGGTCGATGGCGCCGAGCGTCCGGCGGAGTTTCACGCGGACGCGGTGCAGCCGGGAACGGACCGTCCCGGTGGGGATGCGAAGCGCCTCGGCGACGTCCTCGTAGCTCAGGTCCGTCCAGGCCACCAGGAGCAGCAGGTCGCGCTCGCGTGACGACAGCGTGGACAGGGCCCGGGCCAGCCGGGGCTGGAGCTGCTGGGCGGTGACGCGCTCCACGCTCCGGTCGTCGAACGATCCCGGGCGGTCGGCGCCGATCCTCGCCATGACGTCGATGCGCCTGCGTTCCGCCCTGCGGTGCTGGGATGCCACGTTGGTCGTGATGCCGTACAACCACGGCCGGGCGTCGGGACGCGTGCGGTCGTAGCGGCCCCGGTGGCGGAACGCGACCAGGAACACCTCCGCCACCACGTCTTCGGCCGGCTCGGCTCCGAGGCGCCTCGCGGCGTACCGGAACATCTCGTCGGCATGCCGGTCGAACACCACCGCGAACAGCTCGGGCTGTTCCAGCGAGCGGGCGATCACGGTGGAGTCGTCCAGCGTGGAGCCGTCGAGCAGTGCCTGAGCACTCACCACGTGCGGTCCTCTCCGGGTTTCGATGCTTTCACCCATACTTGGCCGCACGTGCGACCCCAGGTCCCACTTTCTTCCGGCGAGGATCCGGCCGGGTCGTATGACCACCCGCCAAGGAAAACGGGCTGCTCACCCCTGCGCCCGCTGTCCCGTACGCCACAATTGGACGGACTCCGACGGGAGGGTGCGTTGGCGATCACATCGGACGACGAGCTCTGGGCCGCCGTGCCGGCCGGTGTGGCCGCACTTCTCCGGCCGGTGGTCGGCGACCTCGCCGATCAGATGATCAGCGAGATCCAGCAGCGCGTGCCCGAGTACGCCCGTCCGGCGGACGAGATCTACATCAAGGTGCTGCGCCTGGCCGTCGACGAGGCTCTCCGGCGGTTCCTCGGCCGTATCGAACGACCACACGAGGCCTGGGACCCCGAGGTGTTCCGCGCGATCGGCCGCGGGGAGGCGGCCGAGGGCCGCGATCTGGAACCCCTCCAGACCGCGATGCGCCTTGGAGCCCGGGTGGCGTGGCATCGCCTCACAGAGCAGGCCGAACGGCTCGCCCTCGACCCGCGCACGCTCTACGACATGGGCGAAGCCATCTTCGTGTTCCTCGACCAGCTCGCCGACGCCGCGACCGACGGCTACAACGAGGCCAGGGCCAACGCGGCGGGCGAGATGGAACGCCGCCGGCATCGCCTCCTGGACCTGCTGCTCTCCCGGCCGGCCGCGTCCCCGGAGGTCATCGCCGGCCTGGCCAAGGCCGCCGGATGGCGGCCGCCGAGAACGGTGGCGGGCGTGGCGATGGAGGAGCGGGGCGGCTTCCGCGCGCCGTCGCTGCCACCGGATGTCCTGATCGGGCTGGAGCGCGAGCCTCCTTGCCTCATCGTCCCCGATCCTTCGGGACCGGGCCGGGCCCAGATGCTGGACGCGGGGCTGCGCGGCTGGCGGGCGGCCATCGGCCCGGCGGTGCCGCTGCTGGACGCCGCGACGTCGCTTCAGTGGGCCAGGGACGCGCTGGGCCTCGCCAAGCGCGGCGTACTCCCGGAGCGCAAGGGAGTGGTGCGATGCTCGGACCACATGGCCGTGCTCATCGTGTTCAAGGACGAGGCGCTGGTGAGGGCCCTGTCGGAGGTACGGCTCGCGCCCCTCGCCGGTCTGCCGCCCAGCCGGCAGGACCGGCTGGCCGAGACGCTGCTCGCCTGGCTGCGGCACGGGCGCGGCGCCGGGGAGGTCGCCGCGCGGCTCCACGTCCACCCGCAGACCGTGCGCTACCGGCTGCGGCAACTGGAGGAGCTGTACGGCGACCAGCTCGCCGACCCCGACATCCGCTTCGAGCTGGAGATCGTGCTACGCGCCCGCCAGGCGATGAGGCCCTGAAGCGGCGCGGCCGGGAAGCCGTGACCTCGGATCGCCTGATCGTCGCGGCGTGCGGTCAGCCGGTGGTGGAGGCCAGGTAGCGGGAGAACTCCTCCAGGGAGATGCGCCCGTCGCCGTCCAAGTCGAGCTTCTGGACCGCGGTCTCGGCGGTCTCCGCCGACACCGGCTGGCCGAGCACCTCCATCAGCCGCAGCAGCTCTCCGGCCGAGATGAGCCCGTCCTTGTCGGCGTCGACCAGATCGAAGGTCACCGCGTACTCGCTCATTGCCACTCCTCGCATGATCGGTCGTCCAGCACCTTAGTCGGCTTACTGCCACCATTTCGGCTTTTCAGGCAGTTGACCCACAACTCCCTTTTCCGGCAGACCCGTACGAAGCCGCGGACCGAGTGATCATAGTGCCCGCCGGCGCCCGCCGGATCGGGGTGGTCGCCGCCCGACTGGGTATCAGGTGGGTGCCCGGCGGTGCCGTGCGGGTGGGTCTCGCACGGGGCCCGGCGTGAGGAGAAGGAGGGAGCGCTGATGGCGGCCGAGGGCGATGAGACCGAGCTTCGCGAAGAACTTCGCATGGTCGAGGAGGATCTGGCCAAGCTGCGCGAGAGCGTGGCGGAGCTGCGCGGGACCATCGGGGAACGCTCCATCGCTCCGACCGACGCGGCCGAGGTCGCCATGCTGATCGCCATGGCCGACGAGCAGGAGGAGCTCATCGCGACGCTCGAGGCCAGGCGCGAGGCCCTGCTGCGCCGCCTCGGCGGGTCGTGAAGGCACCGGCCTCTCTCCGGGAGCCATGACGCCGTCCCCGTTCGGTGAGCCCGGCCGAAGGCCGCCCCCCGGTGGGGAGGCGGCCCGAGACGGTCGGGTCGCCGGAGATCAGCCGCAGTGTTCGAAGGCGCTGTCGTAGGTCGACGTGCCCGCCTTGCCGCCCCACTTGACGCACTTGTCGGCCGCGGAGGCCCGTACCGGTCCCGCGTAGTACGCGAAGTTGCCCGAGTCGGTGATCCTCGTCGACCCCTGCACCTCCAGGTACGCCGAGGCGGCGGAGGCGGTGCCGAGTGAGGTGCTCTTGATCGTGGCGACGCAGTTGTAGCCGGTGTCGGTGTTGTACAGCAGGTACACCGTCCCCGACGAGCCGAGGGCGGCGGAGTCGATCACGCTGTAGCCGCTCCCGCAGACCTGCTCGGGGGTGTAGGGGTTACCGCTGGTGCTCCCGGTGACGTACTGCATGTACTTGGTCCAGTTCCAGTTGGGCCCCGGGTCGGTGTGGTCGGTCCCGGGAACCTGGACGTGGCCGATGATGTGCGTACGGTCCTTCGGGATGCCGTACTTGTCGGCGACGTAACGGGTCAGGGCGGCCGACGAGCGGTACATGGCGTCGGTGAACCAGCTGGCGTCGCTGATGTACCCCTCGTGCTCGATTCCGATGGCGCGGTCGTTGTAGACCGTCGCGTGGTAGGCGACGTCCTTGTCGCGGACCATCTGGGTGATGTCGCCGTCCGAGGACCGCACGAGGTAGTGCGCCGACACCTTGGCGCTGGGGTTCTGGAACCAGGAGATCGTGCCGGCGTAGGAGCCCTGCATGACGTGGATGATGATGCGGTCGATCGTGCTCGCGTTCCTGCTGGCGACCCGGTAGTTGCTGGTGCTGGCCGCGACCCACTGGGCGCTCGGGTAGTCCGCGGAGGCCGCGAGGCGCGGGGCGTTCAGGTCGGGGGCGTCGGCGTACTCGCCACGGTCCGGCTCCACCGCCTGCGCCTTGACGCTCACCGTCTCACCGCTGGGGGTGACGGCGCGGATGCCCTCGCCGAGCAGGTCGTAGACGGTGTCCGCGTAGAGCCGGGCCGATCCGGGGCTGGTGGCGCCGCCGTACTTGGCCACGGCGGTGTACCACTTGCCGAGGTCCTTGCGGCCGGCCGCGCTGAGGCCGAGCTTGTCGGCCTGGGCGCGCAGGACGGCGGCGCCGCCCGCGATGTTGGCCGCGCTGTTGGACTTGAGCGTCGCCACCGGCTTGGCGGTGAGCGCCGCGGCCTGTTCCAGCGTGTGGTTGGTCGGATTGGTGACCAGGTGCATCACGCCGTAGCCGCCGCTCGCGCTCGGCTTGCCGCCATGCCCGTCGAGATGGGTCTCGGAGTAGGCGAGCGCGACGAGCAGATCGCGTGGCACCTCGTACGCCGATGCAGCACCGCTGAAGGCGTCGGCCAGCGGGTCGGCCGGTGCGGCGCTCGCCGGCTGGCCGAGCAGGCAGATCGGTGTCGCGAGTAAGCCGGCCAGCGCCACCGCCAGGCGATGGGGGCGGCGCGCGCGGAAAGCCATCATGAGTCCTCCTCAAGGCAGGCGCTCCAGGCTCGGAGGGCCGTGCCGTAAAGCGTCCGGAGGACTCATATAGAAAAGATCCAAAAACCCATACAAACGGCGCTGAACTGTCGCTGTGTCAGTGGCGCACGGCCGTCCGGTCGCCCCGGCGCAGGCGGTTCAGGGCGAGCACCAGCGCCGTGCCGTACACCACGTGACCGGCGGCCATGATGGCCTGCCGGCCCGGCCGGTCGCGGTGGATGGGCGGGAGGATCCCGAGGCCGGGCACCCATCCCTGGTAGCTGACGGCCCAGATCGCCAGCCCGTACACGGCGCCCAGCGGCGGGCGGGGCTCGCGACGGCCGACCGCCGCGGCGAACAGCGCGCCGCTGACGGCGCCGAACCCGAAGTGCGCGACCGCGCCGAGCACGCCCTCACCCGGCTTGGGCCGGTGCTTCGGACCCGGGAGGGCCGCCCGGGCGATGCGCTGGGGTGGATGCTCGCCCATCAGCCCGGCCCGGTCTCCGGCGACCATCACGGCGCTCATGGCAGCGGTGGCGATCACGCCGCTGAAGGCGCCCCGCACGAGGTTGTGGATCATTGCGACTACCTCCCCGCGCGCGGACAGGAGAAACCGCCTGTCAGGGCATCGCCGAGTCGGAGTCCTGGCCGGAGACGGCGAGCACCCCGTCGATCTCGGTGAGCGTGGCGGTCAGCTCCGAGATCGCGCCCGGGCCGTGCACGCTCAGCCACACCGTCACGAAGGCCGAATCCTCCCGCCCGGCCCGCTGGTCGACCGACAGCTCGCTCATGCTGAACCCGCGGTGGGTGCACTCCTCGAGCACCCGCCGCAGCGCGCCGCGTCCCTGCTGGTAGGTGAGGTGGAGCCGGGAGGGGGCGTACTTGGAGTGCGGCAGCCGGCCCGCCACCGGGGTGAGCACGAACACCGCCGCGAAATGCCCCACGGTGACGATGACCGCCAGCAGCCACAGCCCGGCCCCGGCCGCCATGCCGATGGCGGCGGTCAGCCAGATCGTCGCGGCGGTGGTGAGCCCGCGCACCGCGTCCTGCCGGATGAAGATCAGCCCGGCGCCGATGAAGCCGATGCCGGACACGATCTGGGCGGCCACCCGGGACGGGTCCAGGGTGACGTTCTGCCCGAGGACGTCGGCGAAGCCGTACTTGGACACCAGCATGATGAGGGCCGAGGCGAAGCCGACCAGGGTGTGGGTGCGCAGCCCCGCGCTCTTCTGGCGGATCTCCCGCTCCAGGCCGATGGCGGCCGAGAGCACGAACGCCAGGGCCAGCTCACCGACCTGTGTCCAGCCTTGCCCGGCGAGGTCGCCGAGTAGTGCCACCGCCATCGAACCAGGTTAGAACAGGTCGCCCTTCCGGAGCGGGAGTCAGCGCGCGCCGGGCGGGGCGGCGTGCGCGGCGGCGAGGGCCGCGGCGATCACCTGGGGGGCCTCGGCCAGCGACGGGCCGTACCAGGTCAGGTGCCGCCCGCTGACCAGCGCGGCCGGGACGCCGGGGAAGAATCCCGGGCCGTCGTCACAGGTGAACCGGTACGGCTCGTCCGGCAGGACGACCAGATCGGGGCGGGCCGCCAGCAGTTCGTCGAGGGGGATGCGCGGGTAGCGTTCCGCGTGCCCGGCGTAGATGTTCTGGACGCCCAGGCGAAGGAGCAGGTCACCGGCGAAGGTGTCCCGCCCCACGACCATCCACGGCTTGCGCCACACCGGGATCACGGCGCGGCGTTCGCCCGGCCCCCGGGCCAGGTCGCCGGCGTTCCATGCCCGTTCGGCGGCGGGCAGCCACTCCGGCTCGGGGAGCCCCATCGCGGTGACCAGCAACCTGCGCAGCGACGCCAGCGCGTCGTCGAGCGTGCGGATCACCGTGACCCACACGGGCACCCCTGCCGCCCGCAGCGCGTCGAGGTCGGGGACGCGGTTCTCCTCCTCGTTCGCCAGCACCAGATCGGGTCGGAGCGCGACGATCGCCTCCACGTCGGGGTTCTTGGTGCCGCGCACTCGCGTCACGTCCAGATCGGCGGGGTGGGAGCACCAGTTGGTCGCGCCGACCAGGATCTCCGGCGCCGTCGCCGCGACCGACTCGGTGAGCGAGGGCACCAGGGACACCACCCGCCGCACCTGGGCGGGCAGCCTTACGGGAAGGCCGAGGTCGTCCTGCATCGTGCCGCCGTCCGTCGTCGCGTCGTTCACCGCGTCCCTCCCGCCTGTCGTACGGCCCGCGCCCACTGCGTGTCACGGGCGGGCGGGTCGAGCAGGGCGCAGTCATCGCACATCCCGCCGCCGGGCACACGGTAGTAGAGGCAGCAGCTGACCCGGACGAAGAAGTACTGGCCGGGCGCCGGTTCGGCGAGCCGTCCCGTCCCCGCGAGCACGCCGAGCCGGAGCACGTCCCGGACCAGCCGCGCCGCCCGGGGCCCGAGGTCGGGCCGGGCGGCGGGAAGGGTCCGGAGGGTCCCGGCCAGCGACGACGCGGCGTTGCCCCACAGCAGAGATGCCGAGATCTTGGTGATGCTCCGGACGGCCGCCACCAGAGGGGCCAGGAGGTCGTCCACGACGGCCTGGTACACCAGCACGGCGGCCTCGCCCGGCGCCCGCTCGGCGTCCCGTGGCGGGTCATCGGGGACGATGGACCAGCGCGAGGTCCGGGAGGCGCACAGGGGGAGCGGGCCGGTGGCGGCCGGCCGCCACCGGATGCCGGTCGGCGCCGCGACGGGGACCAGGCCGCGCGCGGCGAAGGCGCCCACGACCGGTGACCACAGCCGCGCCGCCAGCCCCTGGAACAGGATGGAGGCCGCGACCCGGCTCTCCTCGGTGCCGAGGCGCCGCTGGAAGTCGTCGATGCGCGCCCGCAGAGCGCCCGTATCGGTGGACAGCTCGGCGAGCGGGCGCCAGGCCTCATCGTCCTCGCAGGCCGGGTCGGTGGAGATCGCGAAGTACGGGCCGATGGCGGACACCTCGGCGAGCGCCTCCACGACCAGGCTCGGATCCGCCCGCACGTTCCACCTCCGGCCACGCCGCCGTTCACGCTCGGTCGCGAGCAATGTTCCCATCCTCGCCCGCCCTCACCTCAGGCGGCCGGAGTGCGGCGTACGCCGGGGCGGCCGGGACACCGAACCGGATGTTACTAACAGGTCAGTAACTTGTAATGTGAGGTTGTAAATCGGGCCAAGTGGGCTGACATTTTGAGCAAACCGCCGATCGGGGGTTCACCTCAGGAGCCAGCTTGGACACCCGCCGTCGCACCCTCGTCCTCCTCGCAGCAGTAGCGTGCATCCTCCTCCCGTTCCTCCCGGCCTCCGCCGTGGCGGACGCGGCACCCGTCCCCGACTCGATGGCCTCGATGGGCGACTCCATCACCCGCGGCTTCAACGCCTGCGGCTTCTACGTCGACTGCCCGTCCAGGTCGTGGTCCACCGGATCCAGCAGCAGCGTGAACAGCCACTACCTGCGCATCCGGGCCGCCAACCCCTCCCTCGTGGCCCACAACGACGCCAAGTCCGGCGCCGAGGTCGCCGACATGCCCGGACAGGCCCAGCAGGCCGTCTCGCAGGACGCCGACTACGTGACGATCCTGATCGGGGCCAACGACGCCTGCGCCTCCTCGGAGGCCGGCATGACCTCGGTCGCCACCTTCGAGACCGACTTCCGCACCACCATGCAGACGCTCACCACCGGCCTGCCGGGTGCGTCGATCTTCGTCGCCAGCATTCCCGACATCAAGCGCCTGTGGGAGGTCGGCAAGGGCAGCCTGTCGGCCCGCACCGCGTGGGCGGCCCTCGACATCTGCCAGTCGATGCTCGCCCGCCCCCGCTCCACCGACGCGGCCGACGTCGCCAGACGCGACCGGGTGCGCCAGCGCGTCGCCGACTACAACACGGTGCTCGCGCGGGTGTGCGGGGAACAGCCCACCTGCCGGTACGACGGCGGCGCCGTCTTCGGCCACCCGTTCGCGCTCTCGGACCTCAGCACCTGGGACTACTTCCACCCCAACACCACAGGCCAGCGGCTGCTCGCCGAGGTGACCTACCAGGCCGGCTACGGCTGGGAGACGTCGCCGGCCATGTGACCCCGCCGGTCCCGGACCGGCTCACGGCACCAGGTACACGCTGTCGCGGACGTCCGTGATCGCCATGTGCCCCGGCGCGTGGCCGATCGCGAACGGCGGGCGCGACCGCATCACGGCGGCCTGCGGGGTCACCCCGCAGGCCCAGAAGACCGGAACCTCCCCCGGCGCACCTCGACCGGCTCGCCGAAGTCGGGCCGGTCGCGGGTTGCGCTGCGCGAACAGCAGGAAGTCGTACGCGTGGTCCTTGGGCAGCGCCAGCAGGTTGGCCTGCGTCCAGCCGGACGACCAGCCGGAGGTGGGGGTCACGAGCCCTTCGCGGAACAGCGAGCGGGCCTCCCCGGGTGCGATCCGCGCCTGATCCACCATGGTCCTCTCCACCTTCTCCTCCTTCGTCCACCCATCGCGTCCGACTCTGCCTGCTACCCGTTCGGCCTGCTCAGCGCCGCTCCGGCCGGCTCAGCCGGAAGCGGATGCGCTGCCCGGGACGGGCCTGCGCCGCGCGGTCGACGTCACGCGTGCGCACCACCGCGATCACCGGGTACCCGCCCGTCACCGGATGGTCGGCCAGGAAGAGCGTCGGCTGGCCGGAGGGCGGCACCTGAAGCGCCCCGGGCACCATCCCCTCGGGAGGAAGCTCGCCCTCGCGCAACCGCTCCAGCCGGGGCCCGCGCAGCCGCATGCCCACCCGGTTGCTGTCGACGGTCACCTCGTACGGCTCCGCGCACAGGGTCCGCAACGCTTCCGGAGCGAACCAGTCGTCGCGCGGGCCGGGCAGGATGTCGAGCACCGGCTCACCCGGGTGCGGAGTGGGCACCGGGGCGAGTTCCACCACCGGGTACATCTCGGGCGGAGGACCCACCGGCAGCACCGAGCCCGGTGCCGGGCGCTCCGGGCCGACCCCGGCCATGATGTCCGTGGCCCGCGAGCCGAGCACCGCGGGGACGTCCAGCCCGCCGCGGACCGCCAGGTACGTGCGCAGGCCATGCCGTGGCACGCCGAGCCGCAGCGTCGCCCCGTCGGGCAAGCACTCGACGGCGTGGTGACCGGCGCCGCGCGTGCGGCCCGCGGCGTCGGTCACCGTCGCGGGACACGGCGCACCGCTCAGCGCGACCAGCAGATGCCCATGCGCGCGCACCTGCAGCCCGCCCATCGTCACCTCCAGCCCGGCGGCCCCTTCGGGATTGGCGAGCAGCCGGTTCGCCAGGCGGAGCGCGCCACGGTCGGCGGCGCCGGAGCGGCCCACGCCGAGATCGCCGCGACCCGGGCGCCCGAGGTCCTGCACCGTCGTCATCGGCCCGGTGACCAGCACCTCCAGCCATCTGATCTCAGCCACGGCCCGCCTCCGCCGGCCTCGCCGCTCCGGTGGCGCCCGGGTTCGTGCCTCTGGTCGTGCCTGGGGCCGCCGGATTCGCTCCGGTGGCGCCCGCCTCGGCGAACCGAACCCGCATGCCCGGACGCAGCAGGGCGGGCGGGTCGGCGGCGAGGTCCCACACCGTGATCTCGGCGCGGCCGATGAGCTGCCACCCGCCGGGCGACTCGCGCGGGTAGACCGCGCTGAACCCGGCCGCCAGCGCGACCGCTCCGGCGGGCACCCGGACGCGCGACTCGGTCCGGCGGGGGACCGCCAGCCGGGGGTCGCCGCCGACCAGGTACCCGAATCCGGGCGCGAAGCCGGAGAAGGCCACCGTCCACGCCGTCCCGGTATGCGCCTCCACCACCTCGCGTTCCGAGAGCCCGGTCAGCGCCGCCACGTCGGCGAGGTCGGCACCGTCGTAGACGACGGGTACGACGACCTCCCCGCCCGCCGCCCGCCCGCCGTACGCCGGGCGCGCCCGCAGGATCGCGGACTGGACCGCCTCGCGCTGGGCGGGACGCTCGAAGCGGACGAGCAGCGTGCGGGCCGCCGGGAGGAGGTCGGTGACCCCGTTCGGCGGGTCGGCGGCGAGCGCGTCGTAGAGCGCGAGGACCTCCTCGACACCGTCCAGCTCGACCAGGACGGCGCTGTCACCGCACTGGCGGAACCGCGGGTTCACGCCGCACGCTCCACGGCGAGGCGCGCGTTCACGGCCTGGGCTCCGCGAGTGAGGTGCGGGTTCATCGCGCACGCTCCATGGCGAACGGCGCGAGCTCGATGCCGCCCGCCGTGAGCACTTCCCGTACCCGGCGGGCCATGGCCACGGCGCCGGGACTGTCGCCGTGCACGCAGATCGACCCGGCCCGCACCAACAGCGGCGTGCCGTCTATCGCCGCGATCGGCTCGCCGCGCGCCATGCGCAGGCAGCGCGCGGCCACCTCGTCGGGGTCGTGCAGCACCGCCCCCGGCCGGTCCCTCGGCACGAGCGTGCCCTGCGGGGTGTACGCCCGGTCGGCGAAGCACTCGGCGACGACGGTGAGCCCCGCCTGCTCGGCCAGGCGCAGCCACTGGGACCCGGGCAGGCCGAGGACCGGCAGCCCGGGGTCGTAGGCGCGGACGGCCGCGACGACGGCGGCCGCCTGCCCCTCGTGGTGCACGATCGCGTTGTACAGGGCGCCGTGCGGCTTGACGTAGCTCACCTTGGATCCGGCGAGCCGCGCGAAGGCCTCCAGGGCGCCGATCTGGTAGACGATCTCGTCGGCGAGCGTCTCGGGTGGCACCTCGATGAAGCGCCGCCCGAAGCCCGCCAGGTCGTGGTAGCCCACCTGGGCGCCGATCGCCACTCCGCGCTCGACCGCCGTCTCGCACGTGCGCCGCATGATCGTCGGGTCTCCGGCGTGGAAGCCGCAGGCCACGTTGGCGCTGGTGACAATGGACAGCAGCGCCTCGTCATCGCCGAGGTCCCACCGTCCGAACCCCTCTCCGAGGTCGGAGTTGAGGTCCAGTTTTCTGATCGGGCCAGACATGATGAGCTCCCATGTCCTCGTGCGTGTGATTCAGGAAAGTTGCCGGGCCCGGGTCTCCGGCAGGCCGAGCAGGGCCACCCCCGAGCGTCTCTCGACTCCTCGTGGAGCCAATGGTTTCAACATAAGTATTGTTCAACGATCTGACAATAGCCTCGTGCTAAGATTCTTCCGTCGACGACGACGAAGGGGCTGAGCGGTCGTGATAGATGGTGCCGCGAGGGCGACCGAGCGCCTTGCCGAGGACCGCGCCCTGCTCGGGCGCACCAGCACCGCCGAACGCGTGGCCGCGATCCTGCGCGAGCGCATCACCGAGGGCATGTTCGCGCCCGGCACCCGCCTGTCCGAAGAGTCGATCGGCAGCGCCCTCGGCGTGTCACGCAACACGCTCCGTGAGGCCTTCCGCCTTCTCTCCCACGAGCGGCTGCTCGTCCACGAGCTCAACCGCGGCGTTTTCGTCCGCCGGCTCACCGAGAGCGACGTCGTCGACCTCTACCGCGTCCGGCGCCTCGTCGAGTGCGCCGCCATCCGCCAGGCGGCCAAGCCTTCGGCGGAGGCGCTCGCCGCCCTCCGGGAGGCGGTCGGCAGCGCCGAGCTCGCGGCGCGGGAGCAGCGCTGGGAGGACGTCGGCACCGCCAACATGCGCTTCCACCAGGCCATCGTGCGGCTGGCCGCCAGCCCCCGGCTGGACGAGACCATGAGCCGGCTGCTCGCCGAGCTACGCCTCTGCTTCCTCGAGATGAACAACCCCCGCGCCTTCCACGAGCCCTACCTGTGGCGCAACCGCGACATCCTCCAGCTAATCGAGACCGGCGACACCGAAGGCGCCGAACGCCTCCTCGACAGTTATCTGACAGACGCCGAACACCACCTCGTCCAAGCCCACCCCTGATCACCCCGCCTCGACTCCCCGGCCCACCCCCGTACCTTCCTCGCCGGGGCCGGTGTTCCTCTCGGCCGGCGTGGTGGTCGTATCAATGGGCATCGCGACGGCGGGTAGCGGTACGGCGATGCCGGCGCCGTTGTGCGGCGGCCGACCTGGGGTATGAGGGGGTGCGATGCGCGGAGGTGGGATGAGAGTCGTCGTACTGGCGGACACCCACGCCCCTCGGCGGTGGAAGGGCTGCCCGCCTCGGGTGGCCGATCACCTGCGTGGGGCCGACGCCATCCTGCACGCCGGTGACGTCTGCACGGCCGGTGTGCTCGACGAGCTGGCCGCGTACGCGCCGGTCCACGCGGTGAAGGGGAACAACGACGGACCCGACGTGCGGGCGCCCGAGACCCTCGAGCTCGAGCTCGGCGGGCTGCGGGTCGCGATGATCCACGACAGCGGGGCGGCCAAGGGGCGCTGGGCCCGGATGCGGCGGCGCTTCCCCTCGGCGGACCTCGTGGTCTTCGGCCATTCGCACATCCCCCTCGATCACGCCGAGGAGGGGCTGCGCATCTTCAACCCGGGCTCGCCGACCGATCGCCGCCGCCGGCCGCACGGCACCATCGGCGTGCTCCAGATCGAGGACGGCCGCCTCGTGAGCGCGGAGATCGTCCCCGTCACCTGATCGGCGAGGTACGGCAGGACAGGCGTGGGTCGCGGGGAGTTCAGGCCTGGGAGGAGTGCTGGTCTCGCCGGGCGCGCTGCAGCTCGGTGACCTGGCGGAACGCCTGCTTGAACACCGCATAGACGTCCTCGCCCAACGCCCGCGCGTGCCGGTGCTCGATGGCCGCCATGATCGCGTCCGACCGGGCCATCTCGTCGAGCCCGAGAGCGGTGGGCACGATCAGCTTGGCGCGCCGGTCCTGCGGGTCGGGTTCGCGGCGCACGTAGCCGAGCTCGACCAGCTCGTCCACGAGCGTGCCGATGACCTGCTTGTGCTGGCCGGACTGCAGGGACAGGTCCGTCGCCCGGCTGCCTTCCTCGTCGAGGTAGGCCAGTACCGCTCCGTGCCGGGGCCGCAGGCGGGGGTGCCCCTGCTGGGCGAGGGTCTCGAACAGCTCCTTCTGGATGGTGAACAGCGTCTGGCCGGCCATCATGCCGAGGTCGGGGTCGATCTGCTTGCGTTCGCTGCGCCGCATCGAGGTCACCTGATCACCGGTCTCATTAGTCACTAATCTTGACTGTCACTGATTCTTACTTTATGGTCGATCTCGCCTGGTCGCCATGGAGGAGACAGCGTTGACAACCGTAGAACTCACCCGCTTCCACGTCGCACCGGACCGCGTGGAAGCGCTGCTCGCCGCGCGACCCGCGATGCTCGCGGACTTCCGGGCCGACCGCGCCGGCTTCCTGGACGCCCGCCTGGTACGCCTGCCCGGCGACCAGTGGCTCGACATCGTCTACTGGCGGACCTCCGAGGACTTCACCCGGTCGCGCGCCAAGGGCGCGAACCTCCCCGGCATCACGGCCTTCTTCGCGGCCATCGACGACGTGCTCTCCTCCGAAGAGGGCACCACCACCGAAAGTGAGAACGCCCGATGACCATCCTGATCACCGGCGCGAGCGGCAACGTCTCCGGCGCGCTCCTCCGCTCCCTGCCCATCACCGATGACGTCCGCGTGCTCGTACGCGATCCGGACAGGGCGCCCGGCGTCGCCGGAGCGCAGGTCGTGGTCGGCGACCTCGAGCGGCCGCGCACCCTCGGCGCGGCATTCGAGGGGGTCGACACCCTGTGGCTGCTCAACGCGATGGGCCCGCAGGCGCCGCATGCGAGCATGAACGCCCTCTGGGCGGCTCGCCAGGCGGGCGTCCGCCACGTCGTACGCCTGTCGGCGGTCGGCGCCGCCCATGACGCCCCCACCCGCAACGGGCGGCTCCACGCGCTGTCGGACGCCGAGCTCATGGCGTCCGGCCTGGGATGGACGATCATCAGGCCGCACTTCTTCATGCAGAACTTGCTCGGCTCGGTGCAGGGCGACACCCTGTACGGGGGTGTGGGGGACGGCCGGCTCGGCTTCATCGACGTCCGCGACATCGCGGACTTCGGCGCGCGCGTCCTTGCCGCACCCGCGTCGCACGCCGGCAAGGTGTACACCCTGACCGGCCCCGCGAGCATCTCCTTGAAGGAGGCCGCCGAGCGGCTGGAGCCCGTGCTCGGCACCCCGATCCGCTACCACTCGCTGAGCGAGCGGGAGGCCTACCAGGCCATGCTCGACGCGGGGCTGCCCGAATGGATCGCCGCCGTCAACGCCGAGTACGGCACCGCCTACGCGGGTGGCTGGGGAGACTTCACCACGCGGGACTTCCCCGACGTCATGGGACGCCCCGCCCGGCCGTTCGCCGAGTTCGCCCGCGACTTCTCCGGAGCACTGCGCGCCGCCTGAAAGCCTGCCCTGGCGTTCGGATGCCGTCGATGCGGGCACACGACAGGTCGCGCGCGTGCGGGGATTCGATAGCGGAGTAGGGGGCCGGCTCACGTGGGGCGGTGCGGGTTTTCGGGTGCGTAATCCGGAAAGGAGGGCGGCGGGAAATCGGGCGTGAGAATCGGGGTCGAAATGCTGAATGCGACCGGAGAAATGAATTCTCCGGTCGCATTTGAGCCGTGGCCGCTCCTTGGGCATCAGCCCCAAGGGGTGCCGAAGCTGCTCGTGGGGGTCGGGGTGGGGGTCGGCGTGGCCTGCGTCTCCGAGGTGACCGTGGTGGGCGTGGCGGACGTTTGGGCCATGGCCATGCTGGTGACGGTCGCGCTGCCGCCGATGGCGATGATGGTGACGATGGCGATCCGGGCGGCGGTGGACCTGAGGTTGTTCGTCATTTCTGCTGACCCCTTTTCTGCGACCTTCGGCTTATTTCTTTGCCGTTTCCCTGCTGGCAATTACGAAGGTATTAGGGGTCGCTATCCGCTCCCTATCGCTGCGCTTCTATTTCACCGGCCCCGATGGATGGCCGACGATAGCGGCCGGAAAGGGCGCCTACGCGCGCCCACGCACCTTGGCCCGACGGTCCGGGCCGGTCGGGCAAGTACGCTGAGAGGGATGCCGGCGCCCGGCACCTCGGCGCGATCTCCTTCACCTGGACGGCGACCATGGCGTACCCCGAGCCCACGTGCGAGTTGCATCTCAGGATGGCCGGACAACCCCATGACCTGATGCTGCGGGTGCACGGCGCCCAGCCGACCGAGGACGACGTGGCGGCGTGGATGTCCGAGGGCTCCGTGATCAGGCTCGAGGTCACCGAAACGGCCAACCGTGCCCCGCACACGATGCTGGTGAACTTCGGCGGCGTGGTCTTCGCCTGGATCGTTCCCTTCAAGTCCGGCCAGTGATCATCGCCTGAGGGCGGGCGGCAGATAGAAGGGCGGTCATCCGATCGCTACCGTGGCGATCGTGAAGCCACATCGACCCATGGGGCGGCGCGGCCGCCCCCCGCGGAGCACCCGTCCCGCGAAGGACCCTCCGGCTGTGGATCTGACTGGCATGAACGTCGTGCTCGTCGGTTACTTCTCCGCCAAGGAGAAGCAGTATCTAACGATCATGGATGAGTTCGCGGACTCGGTGCTGGCTCTCGGCGCTCAGGTGGTGGGGCGGTTCGTCCAGCGCCGGGGAGTATCCGACGGTGGCGTGCGGACGATGGACCTGCCGTACTCGTCACGCACGCTGGTCAGCGCCGGCAAGGTGGAGGAGATCGCGCTGGTGCGGGAGAAGAGCCGCGCCCACGCGGTCATCTTCCTCAACCCGCTGACCGACCATCAGCGCGAGGCGCTGACCGGCCTGTTCCACTGTCCCGTGATCACCTCGGACGACCTGCGGGCGTGACCGGTCCTCGTCCCTCCGAGCCGGAAAGGACGGCCCGCGCATCCACCGGTGACGGCGGGCCGTCACCTGGCGGGCCATCCCGCCACCGAGCGGCCGGTCATGGGAGCGGGAATACCAAGACCAAGGTCACGTCAACGTGCAGGCCTGGATCGACACCTCACTCACCGGCCTCTCCACCACTGCGGCCAAACAACTCGCCTGCGAGGCCATCGGGCAGAACAGCCTCGACTGGCTGGAGCGCGCCAAGCAGGAAGGCCGCTGATCCTGTTCACGAGGAAGGGCCGTGCTCAGGTTGCGACCGCCGTCGAGCATGGACATGGATGTCCGGAGACATCACATATCCTCCGAAGCAGGATTCGAACCTGCGGTCCCGCGTGAGGAGAGCGGTGACCGTACTGCGGCTTACCGCTTTGATTGGCTCACACATGGCAGGATCCTGTGAGCATGAGACGGAGTGCATGATGCGGACCCACTTCGAACTCGACGAGGTCGAGGAGTTCGCGTCGGTCAAGGATCTGCTGATCCGGCGCTGCCAGATATGGGCGGCCGAGCACGGCATGCGGGCCGAAGAGGTGATGATCTCCGCGGCTCTGGACTCGCGGCACCACAGTCGTGATGGGCGGCTGGCCTTCTGGGGCCCCGGCCAGGTGCGGCGGCTACTGCTGGAGTGGATTCCGCAGCGCGTCGTGGCCGACCCGGATGTCCTCGACGCCGCGCCTGAGAGCCTGCTCACCCTGCTGCGCTATCTGGCCGCGTCCGGTCTGCGTGATCCTCGTGGCGCCGGGCCGGCGGAGCTGGAGGCGGCCGTCGCCGAGGTCGCGGCGGAGTACCCCGTCGCGCTTGCCGATCCGCTGCGTCAGAGCGTTGGGAAATTCTGGGCACGGACGGCGCTCGACAACGGTGTCGATCTCACCGACCGGCGGGCGTTGGAGAGGTTCCAGCGGGACCTCGACGCCGGGCGGGTGCGATACGACAACGACCTGCTCGACAACCTGGTGAAGGCCCAATTCCTGGACTCGGGGCCTCGCTCTTACCAGGAGCGGGCTTTCGCCCAGCTTCCCGTGGCACTCCCGCCGGCTGCGGAACTCGCCGAGGCGGCGGCCAAGAGCAGGGTCGTATGGCAGCTAACTCGCCTGGCCGGCTGGGTGGGGGCGGACGGGCGGCAGCTCACCGCCGCCGGTCACCTGAGACTGGGCGATGCCCGGGAACTGGCTGGCTTGCTCGAGACCGAAGAGCAGGAAATGAAGGTGCGCAGCTCGGCCGAGATGCCCCGCATCGGGCTGCTGCTCGCTTGGGCGAAGAAAGCACGCTTGCTCCGGGTCAGCAAGGGACGCCTGGTGCGAGTGGCCAAGGCCGCGCCAGTCCTGCGCGATCCCGAGGCCCTGTGGTCGCGTGCGTTCGAGGTGTTCTTCGAGCTGGGCGCCGCGATCGGCGTGCCCGCCGCCACCTGGAGCGCGTCCTCCCTGCTCGTCGAGACATTCGACGAGGTTCTCCCCGACGTGCTGAACAGCGCGTACGGCATGCCGAGTCCTGTTCCACTGGCCCGGCTCAAGGAGACCGTGTGGCTTACCTGTCAGGAATACTTCGTGCTCGATCAGGCCGGGGACGACGTCCGGCAGAAGCTTTGGCGGCGGCTGGTCGAGCGGGATCTGCTCATGGCGTTTGAGGTCCTGTCCGAGCTAGGCGTGGTCGAGCTGAGCCACGGCGTTCCGGACGAGTTGTACTTCAGTGATCTTCAGGGAGCTGAGCAGCCCTTGCCGCCTGAGGTTTGTGCGCGGCTCCTGAGAGGCCGGGACAAGCCGGACCTGCTGATCGAGCTGACGCCCCTCGGCCTGAGGGCGGTACGGGAGCAGATGCTCGCCGACGGCCGGGACGTTCCGCTGGTCGGAGAGCTGGCCGATGCTCCACCGGCGGAGCTGCTGGGTGTACTGGCCCAGCACTACCCTCCGGAACAGGCCGCCCTGGAGCTCGAAGGCTGGCTGACGGCGCACGGGGGAGACATCGCACCACTTCTCGGCGCCATCCGTGCCTGCCCTTTCCGCACGCGAGCGGCGGCCATGCTCGCCTCCCTGGTGGAGGTGCGCGCTGACGGGCGGTCGATGCTCGCACGGGCGCGGCACGATCCGGCGCTGGGCCCGATCGCCGTGACGGCTCTCCTGGAGGCGGGAGACCTGCGACCCGAGGACCTCACCCCGCAGGAGCAACTGTCGCTGCTGGCCGAAGGGTTGCTCGTGCTCCTGGAGCTCGGTGGTCCTGAAGCCGTCATGGAGCAGGTCAAGGAAATGGCGGGGAAGGACGCCCTTGAGATGGTCGAGGCGGTGCTGAGCTCAGGCCATGCCGGTCACACGGCCATGGAGGAACTGCGCATACTGGTGGCCGAACCGATGCGCGCGCGAGTTCACCGGCTGCGTCTGGTGCGTACCCCGGCTCCCGGATCGCACGGCCGCCACGGCAGACCTGGCAAGAAACGCAAGCGCTGACATCTCCCCACATACGGCGTTCCAGCTGGCGTCATAGAACGTCGAGGCACCAGCTGTCGTCGGGTGCCGGTCCCGGGGTATCGGGACCGGCAGACGCCGACCTACGGTGGTTCGGCCTGACGCTGCCCAGGCCCCCTACGTGTGGGACCTCCGACGCGGCCTATTCGACGGTGTAGCCGCTGAACAGCAGGGCGGCCAGGCCCAGGGCGACCAGGACGTTCACCACGGTGGCGGCGGCGAACACGCCCACGGGACGCCAGCCGGCCTCCTTCAGCGAGGCCACGCGGAACTCAAGGCCGATGCTGACGAAGGCCAGGATGAGGAACCACGTGCGCAGGTCGTTGGCGACGCCGATGACGGCTTTGCCCTGGGCGGCGGGGACGGTGGTCAGGTACCAGGTGGCGATCACCGAGGCGCTCACGAACCCCAGCACGAACTTAGGGAAGCGCCGCCACAGCTCGCCCAGGCCCGGCCGGGCGGCGTCGGCGCGGCGCTCGACGCGGAAGGCGAACCAGGCGGTCAGCGCCACCACGACGACACCGATGAGGGCGTTCTGCGTGACCTTCACGATGGTGGCGATCGCGAGGGCGTCCTCGCCCACGATGGTTCCCGCGGCGGTCACCGCGGCGGTGGTGTCGATGTTGCCGCCGATCCAGGCCCCGGCCACTTCGGGGCTGAGGCCGAGGGCGGAGGCGAGCGCCGGGAGGATGAAGATGGACGGCAGGGCGAAGGCGATCACCAGGCTGGCGCTGTAGGCGAGCTGCTCGCGCCTGGCCTGCACGGCTCCGGCCGCGGCGATGGCGGCGCTGACGCCGCAGATCGACACGGCGGCCGACAGCAGCGCCCGGAGCTTGTCGTCAAGACCGAGCCTGCCGCCGAGCCACCAGGTGAACAGGAAGACCGTGCTGATGAGCACGATGCCCTGGATGATGGCCGGCCCGGCCGCGGTGACGATCACCTTGAGGTTGATCGACGCGCCCAGCAGGACCAGGCCCGTCTTGATGAAGAACTCCGTCCTGAAGCCGCCGGCCAGCCGGTCCCGCAGCCCGGTGGCGGTGAGGACGGCGTTGCCCAGCAGGCCGAGGACGATCGCGTACACGGGGAACTCGATGGCCTTGGCCAGGCCCGACCCGGCGAACCAGGTGGGGACGCCCTTCTCCAGGAACCGGGTGGCCGCGGCAAGGAGGAGCACGACGAGGACTCCGGCGGCGGGCCACCGCCAGGCGGGCGTCCCGGCCTGGACACCGGTGTTCGCGGCCTGCTCGGTGCTCATCACGGCACCAGCCCTGTCGGGATCACGCCTGTGATGATCAGCACGAGGAGGACGAGGCCGACGATGGTGGCAGCCCAGTCCTCGTTGAGCGCGGTACGGCTCTCGCCGCTGGTCGGCGGTTCTACCTCGCTCATGCCGGCACCTCCGCCGATCGCTGCTCACTCATGGGAGTGCCTTTCTGCGGCCGGCGGGCCGCGTCGGAACGGCCGGCCGAGCTGCGTCGTCACCTGGCGGACCGGCGCGGTGATCGCAGGCCCGCCGTTATTCAGGCCAAGCGTCGATCGCATTCTGCTATAAGTCAATAGGGAATACATGGATTTGCCTGGCCAGGGATCGCGGTGAGACGGGGACCCGGCGATGACGGGCGGGATCCGGCGCGATCCGGCACCTCGGGCACCGCATTGGCCCAATCGACCGGACCGGCATTGGCGCTTACGGCCGGCCGATCAAATGCCGGAGGATGGCCTTCGCCGCCCTGCGACAAGGAAGGAACCCGAGGTGTCGTACCTGAAAGACGTCGGTGAGACGAGCGCGCTCTACCTGCCGCCCGGCGAAGTGGAACACGTGACGATGCGGTCGGGCACCGTCGCCCGTTTCGTCGCCACCGGCTCGGTGACGCAGGGGCGCTTCGGCCTGTTCGAGTGGAACATGCTCCCGGGAATGGGCGGGTCCAGCCCGCACTTCCACAAGACGTTCTCCGAGTCCTTCTACATCCTGTCCGGCACCGTCCGGCTTTACGACGGAGCACGCTGGGTGGACGCCACCCCGGGCGACTTCCTGCACGTCCCCGAAGGGGGAGTGCACAACTTCGCCAACGAGAGCGACGAAGCCGCCGCCATGCTCATCCTGTTCGCGCCGGGCGCGCCCCGGGAGGCGTACTTCCGCGAACTGGCCGAGATCGGCCAGACCGGCAGGACCCTCACCGAGGACGAATGGACGGAACTGTACGCCCGCCACGACCAGTACCGGGCGACCTGAACACAGCCTGTGGACATCCCCGCGCCGGCGCGGACCTGCGCGGTCAGGGGTGATCACCTCGCCGCTCCGCCCGCGCGGCTGTGCTCATTCCTCTGGGGTCAGGGCGGTGAGGCGTGCGGCCTCGGTCTCGTTGCCGAGTTCGAGGTACTGCCGGCGCGCCTCGGCAAGGGAGAGGCGTGCGGCCGCCCGGTCGCCGGCCTTCGCGTAGACCTCACCGAGCGCGCCCATGGTCCGCGCTCTTCCGTACGCGTGCTGCAGCCGCTCCCACAGGACCGCGGCGGCGCGGAACCGGGCGATGGCCTGTTCGTGGCGTCCTTCCGCGCTCTCCAGGAGGCCGAGCCCGTGGAGGGCGACCGCCTGGCCGAAGTCGTAGTGGCAGGCGGAGCCGGCGGCCAGGCCGCGCTCCAGCGTCCGGCGGGCGTCGGGGTGACCGTGATCGGCGTAGAGCTGTCCGAGATGGGCGAGCACCTGCGCCTCCAGCAGGGGATCGGCCGACGACCTGGCCTTGGCCACGGCCTCGCGCAACTGCTCGGCGCCCTCGTCGTACCGGCCGGCCCGTTTGTGGATCACCCCGAGCAGCGTGCGCACGACGCACTCCTCACGCGGGCCGGCGAGCTTCTCGGCGATCACCATGGCGCGCCGCGCGTGCTCTAGCGCCTCGTCGAGGCGTCCCCGCTCGTTGTCGATGATGCCGAACTGCTGGAGCACGTGGAGCTCGCCGAGCAGGTAATCGCACGACCGGGCGATCTCCAGGCTCTCGTGGAGCCGGGTGAGGGCCTGGTCGTGGTCACCCCGCAGCCGGTGCGCGTCGCCGCAGAGGTACAGCGCGTCCGCCAGGCCGCGACGCTCACCGAGCTCGCGGAAGATCCGGCAGGACGAGCCGGTCGACTCCAGCTTGTCGTCGAGCGCGGTGCCGGACTTGCCGGAATGCAGGTCGGCGAGGTTGCGCAGCATGATCGCCTCGCCCAGGCGGTCCCCGGCCTCCCGGCAGGCGGCCAGCGCCACCTGGTGCGTACGCGTGCCTTCCGGGGCGTCGCGCAGCTCGTAGAAGGTCTGGGCGGCGGCCGCCAGCCCCCACGCGTATTCCGTCGCGCCCAGGCCGGCCGCCTGCCGCACCGAAGCGATGATCGTCCGTCGTTCCGTCTCGAACCAGGCGAACGGGTCGCTCACCATGCTCTCCGCCGCGTCGGGCCGCCAGCGGGACGCGCTGGGATGTAACGCGGCCAAGGTCCGTGCGGGAAGGCGCGCGTCGGCCTCCTCCGCGAGCAGCAGCCACCCGCCGAACGCGCGGCACAGCGCCTCCCGGCCGCCGGCGGCGTCGTCCTCGGTCTCCGCGCGATGGCGGGCGAAGATCCGGATCAGCTCGTGCAGGCGGAACCGCGCCCGTCCCGCGAGGTCGGGCCCGATCTCGTCGACGAGGCGCGCGTCCACCAGGCCGAACAGCCATTCGTCCGCGACCCGCTCGGACGTACCGGTCAGCGCGGCCGCGGCCCAGCCGGGGAAGTCGGGCGCGTCGAGCAGCCCGAGCAGCCGGAACAGCCGGCGCTGCGGCTCGTCGAGGCCCGCGTAGGAGGTGCCGATCGCGGCTTTCACGTCGAGGTCGCCGGCCCGGAGCCGGTCGAGCCGCGACGCCTCGTCGCGCAGCTCCGCCGCGAAGGCGGACAGCCGCCACCCCGGCCGTGCCGTCACCCGCGCCCCGGCGATCCGCACGGCCAACGGCAGCCGGCCGCACAGCTCGACGATCTCCAGCGCCGATTCGGGCTCCTGCTCGACCCGCCCGGCGGTCACGATCTTGGCGAACAGGTCGAGAGCCGCGCCGGGCTCTAGGACGTCGAGGTCGACGAAGGAGGCGGACTCCAGACCCAGCAGCCGCTTGCGGCTCGTCACCACCACCGCGCAGCCGGCCGACCCCGGCTGGAGCGCCCGTACCTGCGCTTCGGCGTCGGCGTTGTCGACGAGCACCAGGACCCGCCGGTCCGCGAGCAGGCTGCGGTAGAGCTGGACCCGCTCGGGGAGGGTCTCGGGGACCGAGGGACCGGGCACGCCGAGCGCGCGCAGGAACTGTCCCAGCACCGCCGCGGGCGCGGTCTGGCCGGTGAAGTCCGCGCACAGCTGGCCGTCGGGGTAGCCCTCCCTGAGGCCATGCGCGAGGTGGACGGCCAGCGTGGTCTTCCCGACCCCCGCGCGGCCGGAGATCGCGACGGTCCTGAGCGCCCGCGGGCCGTCCGCGGCCAGCACCGCCGTCCAGTGCTCGATCTCCTTCTGGCGACCGGTGAAGTCGGCCAGGCAGGGCGGCGTCTGAACCGGCCCCTGGCGCTGGTTCGGCGCCGCCGGGCGGCGCTCGTCGACCAGGACCTCCTGGTGCACGCGGCCCAGCTCGGGGCCGGGACCGACGCCGAGGTCGTCCCTCAGCCGCCGCCGGTGGTCGGCGAAGAACTTGAGCGCTTCGGAACGCCGTCCCGACAGGTGCATGGCGCGCATGAGCAGGACCGCGAACCCCTCGCGGAACGGGTGCTCCGCCACGAGGCTCACCAGCTCCTTGACGAGATCCTCCGCCCGGCCCTCCTCTAGGTCGGCCTCCATCCGCCATTCGAGCGCCGCCAGCCTGCGCTCGCCCAGTACGTCGGCGTACGTGGCCAGCGAGGAGGTCACGGGCACGTCGGCCATCACCGGCCCGCGCCAGAGCGAGAGGGCGCGCCGCACCGGTTTCGCGGCCCCCGCCGGGTCGCCGCGAGCCCGCAACCGCCCCGCCTCGTCGCAGAGGTCCTCGAAACAGGCAGCGTCGACGGCGTCGCGTTCGACGTTCAGCCGGTAGCCGCCGTCGCGGTACCGCAGGACGTCGGCGTCGCGGTCGTTGAGCAGCCGTCTCAGCGACAGGACGTATCCGCGAACCAACGTCCTGCACGAGGAGGGAGGCGCCTCCCCCCACAGCTCTTGGACCAGATAGTCCGTTGACACGTTCTGCCCCGCCCTGACCAGCAGGGCGGCCAGCACACCGCGAACCTTGCGTCCGCTGGGCGGCACCCAGCGTTCGCCGTCCCACACCTCCAGAGGCCCTAGGCAGCGGAACCTCATCGATGCCAAGCGGATCTCCATTCGGACGTGGTCCTGAACAGAAGCTCTACGCCTTTTCTACGGCACTTCTACAGCTGAGAACAACAATTTCCGACGATCACTGAAAACCGGATCCGCGTTCAGAGAGGGGAAGAACGATGGCGAGAAGAATCGGCTCGCTGGCCGACCGGCTGCTCGGGCTCCTGGTTCCCAGGGGGCACGCGGACGCCGCGTCCTGCTATTACGAGCAGTGCGGCGCCCGGCACTCCCGGTACTGCTGCTACTACCCCGACGACAACGTGATCATCTGCGGCTCCTGCGTCTACCGGCCGTAGCCGCGACCTTCCCCGCCCGCCGGCCGGAGCCCATTCGGCCGGCGGGACATCGACCTGAGAGGACTTGATATGGCGCCCTATCTCACCGCGGTCGGGATCGTGCTGAGCATCCTCTGCGGGCTGAATCTCATTCTGATACTCGCGGTGGTGCGGAGATTACGAGAACACACACAGAAGTTGTCCGAATTATCCGGATCCGGTGGCCCAGGCGCGCGCCTTCCCGCGGTCGGGTCGACGGTCGGGCACTTCGACGCGCTCACGGTCGATCTCCAGGCGGTGTCGCGCCGCGACCTCGAACCGGGCACGGTCGTCGGATTCTTCTCTCCCGGCTGCGAGCCATGCCGGACGAGCCTGCCGGAGTTCGCCGAACACGTCAGAGCACTGCCCGGGGGCAAGGACCGGGCACTGGCGGTGGTCGTCGGCGTCGGGGGGGGGGGGGGGGGGGGGGGGGGGCCGGCCCCCCCCCCCCCCCCCCGGGGGCGGGGGCCCCCCCCGGGGGGGGGGGGGCGGGGGCGGGGGGGGGGGGGGGGGGGGGGGGGGGGGGGGGGGGGGGGGCCCCCCCCCCCCCCCCCCACGCCGATGCCATGGCGGACGCGCTGGCAGAGGTCGCCCGCGTGGTCGTGGAGGACCACGAGGGACCGGTGGCCACGGCGTTCGAGGTGAACGCCTTCCCCACGTTCTGCCGCGTCGGGGAAGCGCACGCCGTCACCACCGCGGGATTCGACCTGTCGGTACTCAAGGACCCGATCCCGGCATGACCGCACAGAGGGAGGTCCGGTGGTCCCGGCTCGCGGAGCTGGGCGCGGCGCTGCGCCTCGGGTGGCAGGCCGGTCCGCTGCTGCTGCCGGCCTACGTGGCCGTCACCTTGGCCGCGGCGGCCATCCCCGTCGCGACCGCCTGGCTGACTAAGATCGTGCTGGACGGGCTGACGGGGGAGGGAACCGCGGTCATGCCCGCGGCGATCGCCCTGGTCTCCCTCGGGGTGCTGGCGCTCACGCTGCCGCACGCACGCCGGTACCTGCGGGCGGAACTCGGCCGCGCCACCGCGCTCCGCACGCAGGACCGGCTGTACACCAAGGTCAACGGCTTCACCGGCCTGTCCAGGTTCGAGGACCCCGCGTTCCTGGACCGGTTGCGCCTCGCCGACCAGGCGGCGCGGCACACGCCCGGCCAGATCGTCGACGGCGCGCTCGGCATCGCCCAGAACACCGTCACGGTGCTCGGCTTCCTGGTCTCCCTCGTGGTGATCAGTCCGGTCATCACCGCGGCCGTGCTGGGCGCCGCCGTCCCCACCCTGATCGCCGAGCTCTCCCTCAGCCGCCGGAGGGCCCAGGTGATGTGGAAGATCAGCCCCATGGAGCGCAGGGAGATCTTCTACGGACGGCTGCTCGGTGATGTACAGGCGGCGAAGGAGATCAGGCTCTTCGGGCTCGGCCACTTCCTGCAGGGGCGGATGCGGGCCGAGCGTATGCGCGCGAACGGTGAGCACCGGAGCCTGGACCGGCGCGAGCTGCTCACCCAGTCGGCGCTGAGCCTGGTGAGCGCCGGCACGGCGGGCGCCGGACTGCTCGTGGCGATCAACGCGGCGCTGAACGGCCAGGGCACCGCAGGGGACGTCTCCATGTTCGTGGTCGCGGTGGCCGCCGTGCAGACGGCGCTGAGCTCCCTGGCCGAGCAGGCCGCCTATACCCACCAGGAACTGCTGATGTTCGGCCATTACCTGGCCCTCGACCGCATGGAACCCGACCTGCCACGGCCCGAACGCCCCCGGGGGATTCCCGCCGCCGGCGACATCGAGCTACGCGACGTCTGGTTCCGGTACAGCGAGGACCACCCGTGGATCCTGCGCGGAGTCGACTTCACCATTCCGCGCGGATCCTGCGTGGCCCTCGTCGGGCTCAACGGCGCGGGCAAGAGCACGCTGGTGAAACTGCTGTGCCGTTTCTACGAGCCGACGTCCGGCTCGATCCGCTGGGGTGGAGTCGACCTGCGGGACATGGACCCCGACGATCTCAGGAAGCGCCTCGGGGCGGTCTTCCAGGACTACATGTCCTACGACTTCACCGCCGCGGAGAACATCGGGCTCGGGGACCTGACGGCGATCGGCGACCGGGAACGCATCGCGGCCGCCGCACGGCGGGCGGGCATCGACGACGCCGTGCGCAAGCTGCCCCGCGGCTACGACACCATGCTGAGCCGCAGCTTCTTCAGGGAGATGGAAGAGGACGACTCCTCCACGGGCGTGGTCCTCTCCGGCGGGCAGTGGCAGCGCCTGGCACTCGCCCGGGCGCTCATCCGGGAAGGCTGCGACATGATGATCCTCGACGAGCCGAGCGCCGGGCTCGACGCCCGCGCCGAACACGAGATCCACCGCCGGCTGCGCGGGCTTCGAGCGGGCAGGACGAGCCTGCTCATCTCCCACAGGCTGGGCGCGATCCGCGACGCCGACCTGATCGTGGTCCTGGACGACGGCCGGATCGCCGAGCAGGGCACCCACGACGAGCTCCTGCGCACGGACGGCCCGTACGCGAAGCTCTTCCTCCTCCAAGCCGAGGGCTACCGGGGCCCCGAGGTTGAGGGTCACCTGGACCTCCAGGCCGAGGGACACCGGGACGAGCTCACCGCCACCGCGATCGAACCATGACGGGGCTGGTCTCCCTGGCGGTCGTGCTCACCCTGTCGGCCATCCTGGCGATCGGGCTCCGGGCACGGCGTCGGTACCTCGTGGTGACGGTCCACGGCGAGAGCATGGCGCCCACCTACCGGGAGGGGGAGCGGGTCCTGGTCCGCAGGGCGCCGCTGGCCGAGGTCCGTCCGGGCCAGGTCGTCGTGGTCGAGGACCCGGTGCCGCCCGGACGGTGGATCATCAAGCGCGCGGCCGCCCTACCCGGTGACCCCGTACCGGGGGAGGTGGCGGCGGCCGCGGGCGCCGCACCCGGCTCCCGGGTCCCGGCGGGTTGCCTGGTCCTCCTGGGCGACAACCCCGCGGCCAGCGCCGACTCCCGCAGGTTCGGCTACATCCCCGCCGGCCGCCTGCTCGGGGTGGTGTCCCGCAGTCTCCGCGGTTGAGAGCACGCTGCCGGAGATCATGTCGTCAACGGACGCGAGGCCGGGAGTGCTTCAGGTGATCAGGCGGCGGGCGTTCGCGGCGTAGACCGTCTCGATGACGGGTGGGAGACCTCGCCGTTCGAGATCACCAGGTGGCCGGCTTGCCCTTCTGAACCAGCCACACGTCGAAGAAGTTCGTCAGATCCATGCCCGACACGCTCTGCGCCTCGCCGATGAAGTCGGCGGTGCTCACGTTGCCGTACCGGTGTGCGGTGGCCCACTGCTTGAGCAGCTGGAAGAACGCGGTGTCGCCGATCTTGCCGCGCAGCGCGTGCAGCGTCATCGCGCCCCGGTTGTAGGGCACGCTGCCGAACATGTCCACCGGGCCGGGGTCCGTCGTGACGGTCTGCCAGAACGCCGAGGTCGCGGCGCGCCCGTAGTTGCTCGCGCTGTTGAAGGTCTGCTGCGTCGTGGCGCCCCCGTTGTGCTCGGTCCACATCCACTGGGCATAGGTCGCGAAGCCTTCGTTGAGCCAGATGTCGGACCAGCGGCTGAGCGACACGCTGTCCCCGTACCACTGGTGGGCGATCTCGTGCGCCATCGTGTTGAGGCTCGGCGAGCTGGAGAAGATCGGCTTGGTCTGGCTCTCCAGGGCGTATCCGACATCCGGCGCCCGGTCGATGATCGCCCCGGCGGAGGCGAACGGGTAGGGGCCGAACAGGGAGCCGAAGTATTCGATGATGTCGGGGATCCTGGCGACGGTCGCCGCCGACTGGCTCGCGAGCTGCGGGTCGACGGCGGTGTAGATCGGGATCCCGCTCGGTGTGGCCGACCGGGCGACCTGGAACTTCCCGATCGTCACCGTAGCGAGATAGGTCGCCATCGGCTCGGTGGAGTCCCACACGAACGTCGTACGGCCGCCGACGGTCTTCTGCGACAGCAACTGGCCGTTGCCGACGGCGGTGAGACCCTCCGGCACGGTCGCGTGGAAGGTGAAGGTCGCCTTGTCCGTCGGGTGGTCGCTGCCGGGCAGCCAGGCGGGGGACCCCTGCGGCTCGCCCGGCACGAACACGCCGTCGTCGGTCGGCACCCAGCCCTCGATGGACTCGTCCGGGTCGGTGATGACCGGGGGCGTGCCCGCGTACTTCACGACCACAGTGAACTGCTCGCCGCTTTTCAGCTTCGGGCGCGGGGTGACGACGAGCTCTTGCCCGTCCCTCCGGAACGACGCCGGATGCTTGCCGACGAGGAGGGCGCTGATCTCCGGGCCGCGGAAGTCAAGGTCGAACCGGTCCAGATCCTGGGTCGCCAGCGCGGTGATGGTCGTGGTGGCGACCATGTGCCTGGTGGCCGGCTCGTAGTCGAAGGCGACGTCGTAGTGCAGCACATCGAAGCCCCCGTTGCCCTCGTCGGGGAAGTACGGATCCCCAACGCTGGGCGCACCCGCCGAATAGCGCGGCTCACCGTGGCCCGCCGGCGCCGCCAGCGCGGGCTGCGCGCCGACCAGCACCGAAAGCCCTGCCGCGACGACCGCGCCACGCAAACTACGAGACCTCATGCGATTCCTCTCAGTGCTCCCGCGGGAGCCCACCTCGTCACGCGAACAGGGGTACACCGGCGCCGCGCGCGTGATCGGCGACAACACTACGGACGCTCGCCGAGAATGCATCGGAGGCAGGACGACGCCCATTCCCGGACAGGAGCGGCGTCTCCTGATGCGACACCGCGGCGGCGCCCCGATAGGACGATGAAGATCGTACAAAGACCCGCGCAAACCGGTCAAGATTGACCGAATCGCCTAGAGGTGCATAGTGCGCGCAGGGCAAGGAACACAGCATGCGGAATGCTCGATGCTCGAGCCGACGTCCGGCTCGATCCGCTGGGGAGGAGTCGACCTGCGGGACGTGGACCCGGACGATCTCAAGAAGCGGAGGTCCGTCCGGGACAGGCCGTCGTGGTGGAGGACCCGGTGCCGCCCGGACGGTGCATCATCAAGCGCACCGTACCTGACGACCCCGTACCGGGGGAGGTGGCGGAGGATCCGATCATCAGGGTCGGGAAGGGAAACCGGCTCGTCCTGTGCCGCCTCAATACCGGCGCCGCCTTCAGTCGCCGGCGGGAATGTCGTCCTCTCTCCACCCCAGCTCGTCGAGCACGTCGACCACCCCGTTGACCCGCTCGGTCATTCGTACGATCATCCGCGCGTCGCCGCGGGTCGCCATCTGGCCTCTCAGCGTCACGACGCCACCGGCCACCGAAACGTGGACGGCAGGCGAGTATGGCCACAGGGCTCCTTCGACGATGTCATCGCGCACCTCGTCGGCGATGTCGTCGTCGGTTCTGACGAACATCGTGAGCAGATCGTGGCGGCTGACGATGCCCTCGAGCAGGCCGTCGTCGTCGACCACCGGAAGTCGCTTCACCCCGTGCTCGCTCATCTGACGGGCGGCGGTCACCACGGAGGTGTACGACCTCACCGTGATCGCCGGTTTGGTCATCAACTCGGCCGCGCTCTCCCCGCGCGCCTTCTCCTCCGGGCTCCCACCTTGGCCGCCGATATGCCGGCGAAGCCGGGAACGAAGGGAAGGCCGGTAGTCTTCGCCGTAGTACTGCTCCCTGAACTCCTCCTTGCGGAGCAGGTCGGCTTCGGAGATCACGCCGATGACGTGCCCCTCGCCGTCGACCACCGGGACCGCGCTCACTCCATGCCGGACGAGCACCTCGGCGACGTCCTTGAACGGTGTGCTGCCGTTGACGGACGCGACCTCCCTGGTCATGACGTCCCGCACCTTCTTGTGCACGATCGACTCCTTCCGCCACGGCTCCGCGGCGCCTGTCCTGGCTACTGCTGGACTCTGACGGCGGCGGCGGCCTCCGCGATGCGGATCTCGTAGGTCGTTTCCGGAGGCAGCCGTAGCGAGTTGTGCACGGCGCTGTGCTGGATGACGTTGCTGAAGGACTCCCGCAGTCCTTCGGGGACGCCCGGAGCTTCGATGACCAGCTTGATGTGGCTGACGTGCGCCGGCCGGAGACCCATCTCGTAGTCGGCGGTCACCGTCACCCCTGCGGACAGCTCGCAGCGGTGGAGATAGCGTTCGGCGCAGTGCGCGACGCAGGCCGCGAGGCTCCCGACGAACAGCTCCACAGGAGTGGGACCGGTGTCGCCCCCGCCGAAGTCCATGGACTGGTCGACGCGGATCGTGTGGCGGCGGACCTGGATGTCAAAGCGGTTTCCGCCGTGCCAGAGCACGCTCAGCGTGCCGTTCCGGTTGTGTTCCACGGATGGCTCCATAAACGTGTGCGATTGACCGCCGGATCCTTTCTCCACCGTTCACACGCGGCGCCTCCGTCCGGTAGGGGACTTCGTCCGTGGATCGCTGGACGAACGTCCTGACACCGCCGAGGACCTTGGACCATGGGCGAGGGTGCTGGAACGGGCACGCGAGCGGCACGTCGACGTGCCGGGCCTGCTAACGCCGCCATCATGGTCCAGCGGGCGCAGCGTCCTTAGCGGGGCGGTCAAGACGTACCGGCTCGACGGTGATCGTTAGTGGGTGAGGCCGATGTGTCCAGCCAGTCGAGCCGGCGGGCGAGTCGTCTGGCGCTGTCGATGACGGCGGCGACGTGGCGGGGCGGGTCACTCGAGCGCCACAAGAGCGACCACGGGTAGCGGGTCGTCGGTTCGATCAGGGGACGCCATATGGTGCCCGGCTGGCTGGACGTGCGGTAGGAGGAGGGAACGCAGAGTACGCAGCGGTGCTGGAGCACGAGGTCGGCGGCGGCGCGGTTGCTCTCGACGGTTCCCTCGTAGATGGTGGGCGAGAATCCGGCAGAGCGGCACAGCTCGGTGACGAACTGGTTCAACTCCGGCGTTTGGCTGTCCTCGCCGAGCAGGAGCGGTTCGTTCACGAGGTCGGCGACCGGCACGCCGTCCAGGGCGGCGAAGCGGTGGTCGTCGGGGATGAGCACGCCGAGTGGATCGAGCCGGATCAACTCGGAGGCCACCTCGGGAGGGGCCTGTGATGCGCGCCCGATCCCGATGTCCAGGCGCCCATCGGCCAGTTGCCGGTACTGCTCGGGGGTGCCGGCCTCGACCTGGTGGATCGTCAGCTCAGGATGGCTCTGCTGGACGGCGCGCAGGATCTGCGGCATGGAATCGTAGCTGGCGTCGATGATGCCGACCCGGACCGTGGGCGATGACGCGGCGGCGCTTCGTGCGGCGTGCGCCGCCCGGCCCACATGGTCGAGGATCTGCCGTGCCTCGACGAGGAAGACCACGCCGGCCGGGGTGAGCTCGACGTGGTGGGTGCTGCGATTCAGCAGTCGCACCCCGATCTCGCGCTCGAGCCGCTGTATCTGCTGACTCAGCGCGGACTGCACGATGTGCTCGCGGGTCGCCGCCCGGCCGAAATGCAGTTCCTCGGCCAACGTCACGAAGTAGCGGAGCTGGCGTAGCTCCATGTCCGCCACCCCTTTCCACCTGGGCGGCGCTGATGCGGACCGTCTTGGTCCACCCTAGGTCCCCGCGGCGGCCGGCGGCCGTACAGCAAGCGAACCGTTTCCTGGAGAGTAGCCGCGTCTCACTCTCGGTCCAGGCGGTGATGCGGTCTCAGGCCTTCCTCCTGGCGGCATCACCTGCGGATGCGCGCGCTTCCACGGACGGGGCGGCGCGGCGGTGTTCGAGGCGATCGCGATCGGGCCAGTGCACGCCGGTGGCCCAGCCCAGGCGCTCGAAGACCCGGATCAGCCCGGCGGAGGGGTCGACCTGGTGCCGGTCCAGGCCGTGGCGGGCGCAGCTGGGCTCGCTGTGGTGGCCGTTGTGCCAGCTCTCTCCGAACGACAACAGGGCCAGTGGCCACACGTTGGTGGAGCGATCATGGCGGCGCGTGGTGAAGGGTCTGCTGCCGATCACGTGGCACAGGGAGTTGACGCTCCAGGTGACGTGCTGCAGCAGGGCGACCCGGACCAGCCCGGCCCAAAGGAACGCGGTCAGCCCGCCGTACAGCTCGCCGCTGATCGCCCAGCCGGCCAGGAACGGCAGCGTCAGCGACACCGCGCACAGGGCGGGGAAGGCGCGCGCCACCCTTGCCATCGCCGGATCGGCGAGCAGGTCGGGGGCGTAGCGGGTGACCGGAGTCTGATCGTCGGCGAACATCCAGCCGAGGTGGGCGTGGGCAAGCCCCTGTAGCTGCCCACGCAGGCCGGCGCCGTACCGGTAGGGCGAGTGCGGATCGCCAGGGCGGTCGGTGAACGCATGATGGCGGCGGTGGACCGCCACCCAGTCGATCAGGTTGCCCTGAAAGCTCATCGACCCGGCCATCGCCAGGACAACGCGCAGCCACGGCCGGGCCGTGAAGGACCCATGGGTGAACAGCCGGTGGAACCCGACCGTCACCCCGAGCCCGGTCACCACGTAGAAGACCCCTGCCAGCAGCAGATCGGTGAGCGTGACCCCGGTGCCCCACGCCAGCCAGATCCCGGTCCCCAACGCGACGAACGGCACGATGACGATCGCCCCGGTCAGGCCTACCTGTGCTCCGCCCGCCGGAGCGTGCTCCGCGGCCCGGGGGAAGGGGGATACGCCGTCGTAGACCTCCCGATCTCGCACCGCTTGTTCGGAAACAGTCATAACCTCTTCCGTCCGCTCACACGGTCCGCCCGTGCACGTAGCACCAGCGCCAAGCCGTCTCAGGTTCCAAGGCGGAGACCACCGGGTGGTCGGTCTCCCTGTAGTGCTCCTGGGCGTGACCACCCGACGAATCGTCCGAGCAGGCGACCCACCCGCATGTCAGGCACACCAGCAGGCGCTCCCAGCTCAAGCCGGACGCCAGGCACTTCTCGCATTCCGGCAACCCGGGTTCCGCCGCCGGGACCATATCGAGGTGGTCACAGCGCGGCGCCTGACCGTTCAGGCCGCCGCGTACGGCCATGTTCATGCCTTGCATGTCCTGGGTCATCATGTCCCCCCCAGGCGACAGCGACGCGAGGTGCGCCGACTGAACGTCTTTCAGTCAACGCGATCGGCGGACCAGGGGAAACGTCCAATCCCAGCAAGCCTCATCACCGGCCGCGATCACGGGTCCGACGCCGTCGACCTGACCAGGCATTCTCGTCCGGCTCGCCGTGTCATGGGGGGTTGGAACCCGCTCCCGGACCGGGCGGCCATTCTGCCTGCCCACGACGACACCTCCAGTCATCACCGGCGGTGATAAGTCAGGTCACGATCGCTGGTTTCCGCTCCGTCGAGCTGGGCGGATGATTAAGCCATCACGACGATCTCGCTGACACCATCGCAACGTTTCTATGCCGTCTGTAGCCGTGCGGTCATCTTGTCCAGTCCCATAGGAGACGGCATGAACAGCATGGAAATGGCCGGCAGCGCTCACGGACTCGGAGCCGAACCGATCCGCACCCCCCTCGCGGCCTTCGACCGGGATCCGCGCATCACCGCGCTCGTCGAGCATCGTGGCCTGCGCGTCGACGGTGACCTCGACGCCACGACCCTGCCCGCTCTGATCAGGGCGCTGGCCGCGATGGGGAGCAGCCGCGACATCTGCGTCGATCTGAGCGGCCTGACGTTCATCGATGTCGGCAGCCTGCGTATCCTGGTCGCCGCCGCCGCCCGGCTGGAGGGCGATCATGTTCTGACGTTGCGGTCGGCGTCCCCACTGGTGCGGCGCCTGCTCGACCTCACCGGCTGGTCGCCGGCGTCCGGGACGGGAGCCGGATCCGCGAAGCTCGCGGCCGTGTTCACGCGTTCGCCTCGGGATGGCCGGGCACGATGACGACCTTGCCGGTGAAACCGCCGGCCTCGGCGTAGCGCAGTGCGGCCGCCGCGCCGGTCAGCGGGAAGGTGCGAGCGACCTGCGCGGTGATGTCCCTGGCTGCCAGCAGGGCGAACAGCCGCCCCAGGTCGGCGCGCAGCTCGGCGCGATAGCGGTCGAGATGGCGTGCCTTGCCGGCCCACAGGTTGAAGAAGTACGCGCGACGCCCGTTCGGCAGGGCGTTCCAGACCGCCAGCCTGGCCACCAGCTTGAGCACCGTCAGTTGCCCGCTGCCCGGCTGGTCGCGGGTGGACGCGCTGCCGTACGAGACCAGCGTGCCGCCGCGCCCGAGCATCCGCCACGAGTCGACGACGCCGGGCCCGCCGACATGGTCGAACACCGCCGCCACGCCGTCCGGCGCGAGCTCGCGCACCCGCGCGGGCACGTCATCGTGGTAGTCGACGGGGATCACGCCAAGGCCGCGGAGGCGGTCGTGACCACGCGGCGAGGCCGTCCCGATCACGCGGATCCCGGCATGCCGGGCCAGCTGGACGAGCGTCGACCCGACCCCGCCGCTCGCCCCGAGCACGACGATCGTCTGATCGGCGCGCACCCGGGCGGTCCGGTGCAGCATCCGCCATGCGGTGATGCCGTTGACCACGACCGTCTCGGCCTCCGCGGCGCTCACCCCGTCCGGTACCGGAACCAGGTCGGCCAGGTCGAGCACGACACGGTCGGCCCAGCCGCCGATCTTCGTGAGAGCGGCGACCCGCTGCCCGACGGAGATGCGGGCGGCGTCCGCGGCGGCCTCGTCCCCGACGGCTTCGACGGTCCCCACCAGGTCGTAGCCGGGGACGAACGGGAACGCGGGCTGGTCGTAGTACTTCCCCCGGCGCATCTGCTGCTCGGCGAACGACACCCCGCTCGCCTCCACCCGCACCAGCGCCTGTCCAACCTCGAGCCGGGGGAGCTCCCTGACCCGCACCTGCAGCGCCTCCGGCTCCACCACGCCTGGCAACACGATCTCGGTCGCTTCCATGACCCATCTCCTAAGATGCTGGTTCTTTGGTTAGATGTTGTAACTAAAGTTACAGTAACATCCAATCCTGGATCAGGGAAGCGGCAGCCGGGTGACCGTCTTACGGATCACCTCGTCGTCCTCGACCACCGTGACAGGGGCCGACATGGGATCACCCGCACCAAGGCCCCCAGGGCCGTGCAAGACCGCCCACCAATGACGAAGAGGCCGTGTGTCTCATCCATGAAGGACGAGACACACGGCGCAAGGTCAGCGGCGGGTTGACTCCATGATCCAGTTCGTGATCCAGGTCTTCTCCCCGTCCACCGAGAACGCCTGCTCCCAGCGGGCGGAGTTCGCGGTGATGCCCGACCAGATGTAGCGCACCCGGATCTCCTTGCCCGCCAGGGTGTCGTCCCCGTAGAACTCACCCCGGCCGTCGATGAACCGGCCGACGACCGGCGTGGTCAGCGTGCCGGTCCGGCTATTGACCCAGTACAGCGACCACTCCTCGCGTTCGGGGTCGTACAGCCGCAAGGTGAGACCGCCGAAGCCCTTCGTTGGGAACTCGATCTCGTCGAAGTTCGCCCCGCCCTCGAAATGCCGGGAGGCCCGGCTGACGGCCGGGAACTCCTCCCACTCGGTCGCTTCCTGGAAGAAGCACGTCTCTTCGAGGAAGTCCGTCCGTCGGCGGTTGGTGACGTCCCACGTGCCGGCGTAGAAGTCAAAGTCGTTCATGAGCGGTCTCCTGTCGTGCCTTGGGGGAGGCGAATCGGCGAGATGAGCGTCAAGATCAGGTCGTGCTTTTGGGGAAGCGGATCGCCGAGCACCGGCGGCAACGCCCCTACGCGTCCGACCAGCGACCGGCCCAAGCGGACGAAGCACATCGGTCTGCGAAAGCCATGGCTGCACCGTAGAGCCGCTTCACTGCCACCTTGTGTCAGTGAAGTCGAGCCGTCTTCCGCCAACCCTGCTTCCGAGCTGCGTGCGCGTCGCGGCTCCTCGCTTGACCTCAACCAAGGTTGAAGTTAGAGACTCGGTCGTCATTGACGACAACGAAGGTGGCCTTGATGAAAGCAGCGGCATTCTCGCGATACGGCGGTCCGGACGTGCTACGGCTGATGGAGATCGACACCCCGCAGGCCGGTACCGGGCAGGTCCGGGTCCACGTCAAGGCCGCCGGAGTACAACCGTACGACTGTGCGGTGCGAGCGGGCTGGACACCGCCGGGTGTGGCACCAGGTCTGCCCAAGATTCCTGGCAACGAGTTCGCCGGCGTGGTCGACCAGGTCGGCGACGGCGTCACCGGCGTCGCGGCCGGTGCCGAAGTGCTCGGCTTCGGGCAGCTCAACTCCTACGCCGAATACCTGGTCGTCCCCGCCGAGCAGGTCACCGCCAAACCCGCCGGCATGCCGTGGGAGGTCGCCGGTGGGTTCAGTGCCGGGGCGCAGACCGCGCACATCGCGCTGCAGGAGTTGCGCGCCGGCAAGGGCGACACCGTGCTCGTCCATGGGGCGGCCGGCGCGGTCGGCACGGTCGCGGTCCAGTTGGCGGCGCAGTGGGGGGCCACCGTCATCGGCACCGGCAGCGAGGCGAACCACGACTACCTCCGCTCGCTCGGCGCGATCCCGGTCGCGTACGGCGATGGCCTGCTGGAACGGGTGCAGGCGGTCGCACCCGACGGCGTGGACGCCGCCCTGGACGGAGCCGGCGGCGACGCGCTGACCGTGTCGCTGGCCCTGGTAGCCGACCGGGATCGGATCCTTACGCTCGTCGAGCACGGCAGGGCGCGGGAACTCGGTATCCGGGTCACGCCCAACCTGCGCTCGGCGGCTCGGCTCGCCGAGCTCGCCGACCTGTACACGCAGGGGAAACTGCGCATCCACGTCCGTAGCACCTTCCCATTGGATGGCGCGGCCGACGCGCACCGTGAGGTGGAGACCGGACACGGCCGCGGCAGAGTCGTCCTCACCATCGGTTGAGCCTCGCCACCCGCCTGACCGGCCGCGGGGCCCCCGCCTGAATGGCCGCGAGGGCCCGCCGCCTGCCGCTCTCGGCCGGTCAATCCTGCCCGTCCCCGGTTGATGTGACATTTGTCCCGGCACACGTGCGATATCGCTCTCTGCCGGGACAGAGCCGTTCCTGGCACGATTCTTGCCGTGACCAAGACCCGCTTCCCAGGCCTGACCCTCGCCGCCTTCGTCATCACGGCGGTGCCGAGCCTGCTTCAGCTCGCCCACCCCGCGTTGGAGAAGGCGTTCAGGCGCGACCTCTCGGCCATCGCGGCGGGCGAGTGGTGGCGGCTGCTGACTTCGCTGGTCTTCCAGGACGGCGGCGTCTTCGGCACCGTCTACAACCTCGCGACGCTCGCGGTGCTGGGCTTCCTGGCCGAACGCCTCCTCGGGCGCGCGCGGTGGCTCCTGCTGTACGCGGCGGGCGCGGCGGGCGGCCAGGCGGCCGGCTGCCTGTTCGGTCACGCCGGCGCCGGCAACTCGATCGCCGTCTGCGGGCTCGCGGGCGGCCTGATGATCGCCGCCCTGTCAGGCGAGCCGACCGCCAGGGGTACGACGGCCTCCGGGAAGGGACTGCTGGCGGCAGTCCCGGACGGCGGGCTCGCGGGCGCGGCCGGCGCGTACTACGCCCTCGCTAGCGTGGGGACCGGGGTGCTCGGGTACTCCATCGCAGGGGTGATAGCCACGGCGGTGATCAGCGCGCTCGGCGTGCAGATGGTCGCCCGCCGGGAGCGGTTCCCCCGGTGGGCCTTTCCTGCCATCGGCGCCGTCGCCGGTCTCGTCCTGGTGGCCTTCGCCGACCACCACGGCGTCGCCTTGGTGTGCGGCCTGGTCACCGCGGCAGTCCTGTCCCGGGTGCCGCAGAAGGCCACGCTCGCGGGCACAGGGGGCGTAGAGCGGGCTACCCGGTGAGGCCGAGTCTGGGCCGGGCCCACGCCTTCCACGACCCCGCGGTGTTCACGAGGTTCGGCCTGCCACCGACTCACCCGGCCCCGATCCGTCGATGATGCCCCGCATGATCGTGGCGATGGCGGAGGGGTGGGTGAGGTGCGGGTGGTGTCCGGTGGCGGGGATGGTCGTGACGGTGGCCGGGCCGGGATCGCCGACCAGCGGATCCAGCTGCCCGGCGACGATGTGGACCGGGACTGAGACCGGCTTTGTCCCGCTGAGCAGGGCTTGGAGAGCGGCGCGTTCGGTGGGGTGGTTCGCGGCCCGGAGCCGGTGGGCCGTACGGCGGGCGACGCCGGGCCGGTGCAGTTGGGCGGCGGCACTCGCAATGGCCGGACGGGCTTGGTCTGAGGAAACGCCGCCGTTCGCGCCGAGGAGTGAGATCGCGAGACGGTCGGCGGAGATCCTCCTGAGGAGTGGTGCGGCGAGCACCGGTGTGCGGAGCAACCTTGAGGGCTGCTCCTGGAGGAAATAGGGGGAGATGAGGAGCAAGGCCGTGATGCGATCGGGATGCGCGGCGGCGTAGCGGAGCGCCGGTGCGGCGGCCGCCGAGTGGGCGACGATGATGGGCCGGGTTCGTACGGGCGCCAGCAGATCGGTGAGCCAGTCCGGCGGGGTGGCCGCCGTGGGGGCCGAACGGCCGAGTCCCGGCAGATCGGCGACGAGGGCGGATGCTCCGTCCAGCTCGCTGAGTACTCCCTGCCAGGACTCGCCGTCGAGGGGAAGTCCGTGCAGGAGAACGAAGTCGGGCGAGGTCAGGTCCCCGGTGACGTAGGTCCGGGATCCGCCGACTTCGTGGAAGCCGCCAGGAAGCGCGGCCGAGGCCGTCCCGAATCTGTCCGCCACCAGCCGATCGGCCCAGCGGCGCAGCGCGGTCTCGGCGGGAGGCTGCCGGAGCCCGGCGACCTCGGCGACCTTTTCGGCTGAGGCCGTGTCGTAACGGTCCTCGGTCAGGAAGGCCAGGGTCTCAGAGTTGGCTCCGGTAAGCGCCGCTGGGAGGCGGCGGATCAGGGCCACCGGCACGAGGGTCTTCGGCGCGCGTACGCCCAGGTGGCCGGCGAGCAGCCGAATCAGGTCGGGCAGGTCCGGGGTGTTCTCATCGAGTACCCAGTGCAGCCCGCCGGGCTCGGGGTCGTGTTCGGGAATCGCGGCCATGAACTTCGCGAAATGATCTACGGTCACCACGGGCACGAACGTACGGGCGGTTCCCGGCAGCGCCGGAAGCCGGCCGGTCCACAGGTCGCGGACCAGTTCGGCCAGACCGATGTACTGACCGGCCTCGCCCGTGGTCGAGTGGCCGATCACGCTGCTCGGATTCACCACGGTCAGCGGGACCCCCAACTGGGCCGCGACGACCCGTACGGCGGCATCCGCCTCGGTCTTGGAGCCTTCATAAGCCCCTTTGTCGCGGTAGAGCTTCACCAGTTCGGCCTCCGGAAGCGGATAGCGCGCTCGCGGGGCCAGCCCGACCCGGTAGCCCGACACGTGGATCAGCCTGCGCAGGCCGGGCCGGGTTGCGGCCCAGCGCAGCACGTTGAGGGCGCCCTCGACGTTGACCGCCCTGGCCTCCTCGCGCCCCAGCCCGAATCGGTAGATGCCGGCTGTGTGGAAAACATCCCGTACGTCGGCAAGTCGCTCGTCGTCCGCCGCGCTCAGCCCCAGGCCCGCACCCGCCGTGAGATCACCGTCCACGACCGCGAGCCGCTCGGCGGCCACGCCATGATCTTGAAGCCAGGCGCGTAATTCGCTTTCCCGGCCGGCGACGGGCTCGCCCTCGGCGCCTGCGCCCATGCGGCCACGAGCCGGTTCGCGGACGACGGCCGCGATCGTACGGCCCTGATCCAGCAGGTGCAGCACCGTCCACCTGCCGATGAAGCCGGTCGCGCCGAACACCACGGCGTCCGGCGCGCGAGCCGAAGTCTCTTCCATGTCAGATTCCTCTCTAGACCGATCTACATAATCTTTGGCCGGCAAAACGCGCCCGGCACCTCCACGATGGTCAGTCGGTGCCGAGCAGCTTGGCGATGCGCCGGCCGGTCTGCTCGATGGGGATCCGGCTGCGGCCGGCGCGGGCCAGTACCAGCGCGCCTTCGATCAGGGCGAGCACCGTCACCGCGAGCTCATCCGCCTCGGCCGCGTCGTGACCGTCGGCCCGGAGAGCATCGGCCAGCGGCCGCTGCCAGCCCGTGTAGATGCCGCCGCAGATCGGCTGTAGATGGTCGTTGGTCGAGGCGACCTCCAGGGCCACGGTCGCCACCGGACAGCCCTTGGCATAGCCGGCCGCCACCATCCTGTCGGCCAGCCCTTCCAGCAGAGCCAGCACGAGCTCGCGGGAGGTGGGCGCCGTCGCGGTCAGCTCTCCTACGATGCCGTCGACCTCCCGGCCCGCGGCGGCGAGGGCCTCGCCGACCAGCTGGTCCTTGCCGCCGGGGAAGTGGTGATAGAGCGAACCCCGGGGAGCGCCGGCCACCGCGAGCACCTCGTTGAGCCCGGTGCCGTGGTAGCCCTTCGCCTCCACAAGCGTCCGAGCCGCCTCGATCAGCCGCGCCCGCGTCTCATCACCCTTGACCGCCACAGTAGGAGAATAGACCGGTCTGCATAATCTTGTCCAAGCCTGCGGGGGCCGGGAACCTTGTCATCAGCTCGGACGACTGAGATCCGGATCACAGATCGCGGGCGGATGTCACACCTGGCACCCCCACCCGGCTCTAGGGGGTAATCGCGTGGTGGCCCTGCTGGCCAGGTATGCCCGGGGCGCTGGCACTATCCGGGAACCAACGGTGCCTGCGTGATCATGGCCGGCGCGGCGCGGCGAGCCCCCGGCGGAGAGCTCGTCCGGATGCCCGGCGGCCACTACGAATCCTTCCTGGGCGGGCACGAGCAGGCCGTCGACGTCGAGCTGTCCTTCCTGCGCCGGCACCTGCTCGATCATCCACCGGCGGACGACCCCGCCGCCGCGGCATCCTCGCTGCACCGACCGGCATGAAGGAGATCGAGCTGTCCGCCGGGACCATCGAATACCAGGACACCGGCGGCGACGGCCCCACGATCGTGCTGCTGCACGGGCTGATGATGGACGCCCCGGTCAGATGCCGAACCACGATCCGACCCCATGCCTCCATGACCCCGCGGAAGTCCCATCGGCCGTAAGGGACGCCTGAGGGTTATTCCAGGGTCGTACCCGATAGCCGCCGACTTCGTATCAGTCGAATATGGCCAGGAGATCGGGCCGGCGAATGGACAGGTGGCGGGGTGCTTCCATGGAAAGCCTCGCCGCTCCTCAAATCCTCACCACGCCGTCACCTTCGGTTTCAGCTGCCGTCGGCATGTGCTTGGTCCTGCTTCGCGTATTTACTATCGATGGGATACATCTGTGGCTCGTTCCACCGCGTCCTCCGCCCCTCAGATGCCGGATCCGGCACCATCAGGCGGGCAGGCGTTATCCGTGGCCCTTCAGGGTGTCTCCAAGTCCTTCGGCACGGGCCTGACCTCGGTAGCCGCGCTCCGCGACGTCTCCATGGCCTTCCCCGAGGGCACCTTCACCGCCTTGATGGGCCCTTCGGGATCGGGAAAGAGTACGTTCATGCATTGTGCCGCCGGCCTGGAACGGCCGGACGCCGGCGCCGTGTTCCTCGCGGGAACGGACATCACGAAAATGCGCGAGAGTCGGCTGACGGTTTTCCGGCGTAACAACATGGGCTTTGTGTTCCAGTCCTTCAACCTTCTCTCCTCCCTCACGGTCCGGCAGAACGTCACGCTCCCTTTTCTGCTCAACGGTCGGCGGGCTGACGGGAAATGGGTCGACGAGATCGTGGAGAGGGTGGGTCTTGCCGAGCGGATGGACCATCTTCCCGCCGAACTCTCCGGGGGACAGCAGCAGCGGGTGTCCATCGCGAGGGCTCTTGTCACCCGACCGCAGGTGATCTTCGCCGACGAGCCCACCGGCGCGCTCGACACCCAGACCGGGGCCGGCATCCTGCGCCTGCTCAGGGAGACCGTGGACGGCTTCGGCCGCACTCTGATCATGGTTACTCACGACCCGCGCGCTGCCACATATGCCGATCGGGTCGTCTTCCTTGTGGACGGAGGCATCGTGGACGAGATGAGCAGTCCAACGGTCGAACGGACCTCGGCCTGGCTGTCCCGGTTGGACGCGTGAGCTGTGCTACGTCTCGGCCTGAGATCCGTTCGCACGCGCAAGGCGCGTTTCGCGGGCTCGCTGCTTGCCGTCGCACTTGCCGTGACCGTCATCACCACCGGAGGCGTCCTGCTGCAGTCCGCGGTGACCGGTGATGGGGGATCCCGGCGGTTTCACGCCGTCACCCTGGTCGTGACCGGGAACCCGCACATATCCGTGGCGCCGGGTGGCCGGCCGATCGATTCTGGAGCCGATCCCGTCGGGGACCGGCTTCCACCCCCGCGGCTTCCTCTCAGCGTGGCGCATCGCGTCGCACAGGTGCCCGGCGTGCGGGAGGTGGTGACGGATGTCTCTATCTACAGCCATGTCGTCAAGGCCGGCGGGCCGTCGTCCCGCCTGAACGCGGATGGTGCCACGCGGGGTCATGGCTGGAGCAGTAGCCGGCTCACGCCGTACCGGCTGCGGGAGGGCCATCCACCGGTCAAACCAGATGAGATCGTCCTGGACGGCGGTGTCGCGGCTCGCACGGGTCTCGGCACGGGGGACTTCGCGGACGTTGTGACAGCGGTCGACGGCTCGCGCCGCTACCGGGTGGCAGGTGTAGCCCATCCAGCCCTGCCTGGGCCTCTTCACGCCACCGTCTTCTTCACCGATCAGACCGTCGCGCGGTTGTCCGGAGACTCGACCGGCGTTGATGCGGTCGCGGTGTTCGCCGAGCCGCACGTGGACATCGCACAGTTGGCCTCTCGTGTCCGGGACGCCGCCGGGGACGGGACCCTGGTGCTCACCGACACCTCTCAAGCCGAGCCGTCGGCCGACTCCGGCGCCTACGTTGCGACTACCGCGTTCCTCGGCATTATGAGTGCCGTCGCCGGGTTCGTCGCGATCTTCGTTATCGCGGGGACCTTCTCCCTCCTGGTCGTGCAGCGACGCCGGGAGATCGCGCTGCTCCGGGCGATCGGCGCCACAGGCGGACAGGTTCGGCGCATGATCGCCGCCGAGGGCCTGGTGGTGTCCGCGATCGCTCTGGTGGCAGGAGTGCCCGCCGGGCTCGCCCTGTCCCGGCCACTCGCAGGCCTTCTGGTATCGCTGGGGGTGGCCCCTGCGGGCTTCCACCCCGTCTACGGGGCCATCCCGCTGATCGTGACGGCGGCGGCGGGGGTCGGACTCACTCAGCTCGCGGCCTTCACCGCTGGGAACCGTGCCGCGCGGGTGCGCCCGACAGAGGCGCTCCGTGAGTCGGCGGCCCCACTCAAGCGCCTGTCCCGCTTGCGGCTGCTGGCCGGTGCCGCCTTCGGAGCCCTGAGCGCGTTCATCGTCGTCAACAGCATCGCCACCGGCGGTAACAAGGGGTCGGGAGACGCCTTCGTCGTGAGCTTCACGCTCATGATCACGGTCACGTTGCTCGGGCCGTTGATCACCGCACAGCTAGCCCGCCTGGTCGCCCCGCTGATCGTCATTCTGGGGCGGGGGCAGGGATTCCTCGCCGCCGCCAACGCCAAAGCCAATCCGTGGCGTATCGCTTCGGCGAGCATACCGATCACCCTCGCGGTGACGTTCACCTGCATCATGATCTTCATGCCACAGACCGTGCAGATGCTCACCCTCCAGGAGAGCCTGCTGCGTATCCATGCCGACCACGTACTCGTCTCAGCAGACGGGCAGGGTCTGCCCTCCGCCGTCACCAGGGACGTCGCCCGCCTTCCCGGTGTCAGCGCCGTCGCCGCGACGACTCCGATCCCCGTGCGTCTGGGCATGGGTGCAGCCGGTGGTCCTGTGCTGACGCGAACACTGATGGCGCTCGCTGTCGAACCCGGTGAGGTGCCGGCGCTTCTGGATCTCGATGTCAGCGTGGGTCACCTCAGTACGCTGACCGATGACGGCATCGCCGCCAGCTCATCCTTGGCGAGGGAAAGCCGCTGGCACGTGGGTGACAGCTTGCCAGTGGCGTTGCCAGACGGCACCCGCAAGGAACTGCATCTCGTGGCGACATACGAGCGGAGCCTGGGCCTGAGCGACGTGCTTGTGTCGGCGGACTTGGCCGCGCGTTACGCACCCCAGGCGCTCGCGTCGGCGATCTACGTCAAGGACGACGGCCGTTCGACGGCAGACAGCCTAAGCGCGCTCACGAAAGACCACCCCACTCTGGTCACGCTCTCGCGGGGCGCATACCTGTCGCAATTACAGAGGAGCAATGACTCCCAGACGACCGCCGTCTACCTCTTCATCATGCTGATCGGCCTGTACACAGCGATATCCGTGATGAACACGCTGGCCGCGGCGACCGCGGCCCGTACCCGCGAGTTCGCGGCCCTGCGCCTTGCCGGGTCAACGCGGCGTCAGGTGCTGACCATGGTCGGAGGGGAGGCCCTGATCACCGTGGTGATCGGTGTCCTTCTCGGCACGCTCATCGCCGCCACCACACTGGTGAGCTCGAGCCTGGCGCTCGCCCGAACCCCCGCGTTCGCCGCCCCTCCGCTGATCTACCTCACCATCGTGGCTCTGGCAGTCGTTCTGGGCCTGGCCGCGACCCTGCTTCCAGCGCGAATGGCAGTACGGCCGAGCGCCATATCAGTCATCGGCGCTCGTGAGTGAGGACTTCACCGGCCGGCCCGCGCCTTCGACACGGATTTCGACGCCGTGCTGTGCTTGAGGTCCAGACGGGCGGGCCTCCCGTCGGGGGAGCCATGTCGGGCCCGAACGGGGTGGCGCGGGATCGACATGGCACGCAGACGAGCGGCGCCGCACTCTTGCGGAGAGCAGGTGTGCGGCGCCCTGGGACGGCTGAGCCGCGGTCAGCGGTCCAGCTTCAGCAGCCGGGCGGCCGTGCCACCCCGGACCATCTCGCGCTCCTCGTCGCTGAGGCCGGGGACCCTGTCGAGCTGGCCGAGCGGGTCGTAGTACCCCATGTCGAAGGGGTAGTCGGTTCCGACCACGACGTGGTCGGGTCCCATCTTCTTCAGCAGGAACTCGAGGTGGACCTCGTCGAACACAAGGCAGTCGACGTAGACCTGCTTCAGGTAGGTGCTCGGTGGGCGCGAGATGTGGTGGCGGCCCTCGGGGCGCTCCTCGTACGCGTGGTCCATCCGCGAGGAGTAGAACGGCAGGTAGCCGCCGCCGTGCACGAAGCACAGTTTGAGCTCGGGGTGGTCCTCGAGTACGCCGCCGTGGATGATCCGCGTCAGCGCGACAGTGGTGTCGAGCGGGTTCCCGAGGACGTTGGTGAGGTAGTACTTCATCAGTCGCTCACCGTGGGTGAAGCCGTTCGGGTGGAGGAGCACCACAACGTCCAGCTCCTCGGCCTTGGCGAAGAACGGGCGGTAGCGGCGGTCGTCGAGGTCCAGCCCGGCGATGTTCGTGTTGATCTCAGCTCCCCGGAAGCCGAGCTCGCGCACCGCGTACTCCAGCTCGGCAACCGCGGACGAGACGTCCTGCATGGGCACCGTCGCCAACCCGACGAACCGGTCGGGGTTGCCGGCAACCAGCTCGGCGAGGTGCTCGTTCTGCAAGCGGGCCAGCCGGCGGCCGAGCTCGGGATCGGTCCAGTAGTAGAACTGCGGCGGTGCCACCGACAGTGCCTGCACGTCGATGCCCATGCGGTCCATGTCGGCGATGCGCACTGCCGGATCCGTGAGCTTGGGCATGATGCTCTTCACATGCCCGACCTGGTAGGCGTTGGTTTCCTGGCCGCCGAAGTAGGAGAAGGGCTCCATCTCCGGCGCCATCAGGCCCTCGACCAGCTCCAGGCACGCAGGGGTGAACACGTGCGCGTGGAGGTCCACGGTGCGGCGGTTGTTCCCGCTCATGTTTCTAAGGTTCCTCTCGGTCAATCAATAGGTCTGACAGTGGTGCGGCGCCGGCGAGCGCCAGTACCGCCACGGTCGCCGCGGGGATCTTGCCCGGATGGGAGGCGTGCACGCCGTGACGCGCTCGACGCCGGCCACCTTCGCGCTGACCACAGTGGCTAGCTGCCGGCCGATCCGAGACGGCGCAGCACCCCAAGCGTCAGGCGCTCGACGCCCAACCGGTATGCCTGGTCGACGCTGGCGCTCGCGGTGTCCCGCAGGAACGACCGGATCTCGTGGTGGGTCCGGGAGTCGTGCGGCAGCAGCGCCGCGATCTCCGACTCGACGAGGTCTGACAGGTCCTCATCCCCCTTGGCCACCTCGGTGATCAGGCCGAGCCCGGCAGCCGCCTCAGCATCCAGCCGGGATCCTGTGGCTGTCAGCCGGAAAGCCTGGGAGCGGCCGACCATGCGGGGCAGCCAGGCCAGGACCACGGAAGGCGCCCAGCCCGCGTTGACCTCCGGGAACCAGAACTGCGCCGAGGGGGACGCGTAGGACAGGTCGCACAAGGCGGCCAGCCCGACGCCGAAGCCGGCCGCGCCGCCCGTGACCTCCGCGACCGTCACCAGTTCGCCGCCCTGCAACGCCTGGTTGAGCTCGATGAGCATGTTCGCCTGGTGGCGCAGGGCGTCGGGGTCGCGCTCGCCCCGGTCCCGGCCAAGGCAGAAGTTGGGGCCGTTGGCCCGCAGGCGCATGATGCGTGACCCGGCCGGCGGGCGACGGAGCAACTCCGTCAGGGTCTCGCACATCGGCATCGACAGCAGGTTCTCGTCGCCGCGGTCGATCGTCACCTCAAGCACGTCACCGCGCTGCTCGACGACGAGGCCCTCGGTGGCTGGAGGATTCGACATCAGTTAAGCCTTTCTCTTGTACGTCAGTGCATGACCAAGCCGGCGCTGACATTGAGGTCCTCACCCGCGATCGAGGCGGCACGTGGGGACGCGAGGAAAACGGCCGCCTCGGTCACGTCTCGCGGTGCGACCAGGCGCCCACCAATGCCGGCCACCCGGCGACACGTCCATGCCAGGCACTCGGTCGGGTCGATCCGAGTCTCGGCGGCTCACAGGCTTGACCCGTTTACGAGTCCGACATGGTCACTCCATGACGTCGCCGTCCACCGGGAAAGGATCGATCGCCGGCTTACCGGTGAGGTGCTCGACGAGCGCCAAATAGCTGTTCTTGACGTGCTCCGCGGCCGCGGCCCCGACCGCATCGAGATCTCCGGCACGCACCATCGCGAGGATCTGCGCGTGCTCGGCCAGGGATGCCTCAACGCGCTCGTTGTTGAGATTCGTGACGTCCCAGGGGAAGGCTGTCCACAGTCCGTCGATTATGTCCACGAGGCTCGGGATCTCCGACCTCTCGAAGAAGTGGAAATGGAAGGAGCGATTGGCCACGAGGACCGCGTTGCGGTCCCCGTTCTCGTATGCCTGCCGCTGCATATCCAGGTAGGCCTGCGCCTTCTGCAGATCGCGCTGTGACATCCGCAGGGCGGCGCGCTGAGTCGCATATGCCTCGATCAGCCGTCTGGCGATGTACGAACCACCGACCTGTTCCAGGTCCGCGGACGCTACGCGCACCCCACGCCGCGGCTCGGCGGTCACCAGACCCTCGGCCTCGAGTAGACGTAAAGCTTCCCGGACCGGTGTGATGCTGGTCGAGAACCGCTTCGCGAGTTCCAGCTGACGCACCCACGCGCCGCGGGGCAGTTCCCCCGAGGCGATCAGCGAACGAAGCTCGTGCACGATGCGATCTCGCTTTGTCTGACCTGCTTCGCGCTCGCCCATACCGTCTCCTCACCGTTCCTGAAAGTGCTTTGCTGGGTTGTATCGACGAATGCGATATTTCCAAGTGTGGCTGGCGTCGAGCGGGGGCTGCCGCACGCGCTGGACCGCGTAATGCGTCGGGGTCGCCGCATCCACCTGGGCAGGCTGCCGCCCGCGCTGCGGGGGGCTCCCGGTCGCGGACGGATGCGTATGGCCGTGAAGCCCGTCGGCCACCGGCCGAGAACGCACCATTGCGATTTGACCTGGAGTCATATCGTCACTGAGCGAAAACGCGCGGCGGAATTTACCCACGACGGCCGAACACCTGGCAAGTACCGCTACATCGATGACCTCATTTTGCCGGGATGGTCATTTCTGACGCGGCCTCAGCAAATCGTAGTCGCATGATGGTTCGTCGTCGCAACCCGGTATCTCCCTTTCCCGGACGTTCGATTCTGATAAGTCGGTGCCCAGTTCGGGCACGTGACGAGTGCAGAGAGGTCCCGCCACCGCCTGCTCTATCGCGCAAGACTGTGATTCGGGCCGGCCGGGGCGGGCGGCCTCTCTGACCGCTCGATTACGGACTCCTTGCTGGACGTGGGTGGTGCGCGGGGGCACGGTTCGGCCGATCTACTGCTCTCGCCAGTAGATGAGCCGGTTGTCGAGCCACTCCACGATGAAGTAGAGGGCCGCTCCGATTGCCGCGAGGACGACGATCAGGGCGAAGACATAGTCGATCCGCAGCTGGTAGTTGTAGGAGTCCAACAGGTAGCCAAGACCCGCTGAAGCCCCGACGAACTCTCCGACGAGCGCACCGATGACGGCATAGGTGAGTGCCTGCTTGATACCGGCGAAGATGAGCGGCAGAGCATGTGGGAACGACACCTTGCGGAAGATCTGCAACGAGGTCGCACGCAGAGAGCGCATCAGCTTGACGGAGTCCGTGGGGACCGACTCCAGACCGACCAGAGTGTTGATCAGAACCGGGAAGAAGGCGATCGCGATACCCATCACGACCTTCGACCCCTCGCCGTAGCCGAACCAGGCGATGAACAGGGGAGCAAAGACGATCTTGGGGATCGCTTGGAAACCGACCACGTAGGGATAGGTGACCTGCTTCACGGGCTGCCACACGGCCAGCCCGATACCGCCGACCAGCCCGATGATGGTACCCGCGAGGAAGCCACCCATGATCTCGCGCAGCGTGACGGCGAGATGTCCGTAGAAGGTGCTTTGCTGTAGGAGCAGGCCCAGTGCCGTGATCACCTCGTGCAGAGGTGGGAGGACGATCTCCGACACGAGCCCGGTCCGCGGAAGCAGCTCCCAGAACCCGAGGATCGCCGCGGTGATGAGCAGGCTGGCCCCGCGATATTTCCACCGCTGTGCTCGGGAGATCTGCTGCCGGCTCGAGGCGGGCGCGCGACGATGCCTGAACCGTCGCAGTGTGCTGCTGGTCATACAGACTCCCCCAGGAGTTGGCGGATCTGGAAGGTCAAGTCCGTGAACTGGGGGTCGTGCATGACGTCCACCGTTCTCGGATACTCGAAGGGGACCTCGACGACACCAGCCACCCGACTCGGCCGTGCGCTCATGACGACGACGCGGTGGCTCAGGAATACCGCCTCGCTGATGTTATGCGTCACGAAGAGGATGGTGATTCCCGTCTCCGCCGCGATGCGCATCAGCTCCAGGTTCATCGCCTCCCGAGTGAACTCGTCCAGAGCGCCGAACGGCTCGTCCATCAGGAGAACCCGGGGTTCGTAGGTGAGCACTCGCGCCAACGACGCGCGCTGCTGCATGCCGCCGGAAAGCTCGGAAGGCAGCGCGTCGAGGAAGTCGCCCAGCCCGACGGTAGTCAGGATCCGGCGGGCCTTGGGCCGTATCTCCTCCTGGGGCAGTCCGAAGACCTCAGCGGGCATCATGACGTTTCGCTCGACGCTCCGCCACGGAAGAAGCACCGGCGCCTGGAACATGAAGCCCATGTCCCTGCGAGGTTTGGTCAGGTGCTCGCCGCCGACCAGAACGGTGCCCTCACTCGCGTCCAACAACCCGGCTACGATGTTCAGCAGAGTCGACTTGCCACAACCGCTCGGTCCGACGAAGGACATGAACTCGCCCGCGTGGATGTCCAGGTTGACCTCGGCCAGAGCTTTCACGGTCTTCTCCTGCGTCACGTACGACTTGCGGACGCCCTGGATCTCGATCAGCGGTCGACCAGCTTCCACCACGGTCTTGGTGGCCTTTGCGGAAGTGCCCTTGTCCGCGATCATGACGTAACCTTGTACGCCTTGGCCTGCTGGATCACTGCGGCCTGGTCGAACTTGTTGATGTCGGCAAGCAGCGAGCTGTCCAGCAGCTTCTTCAGGTCGACCGGCCGCGACAGGGCACCTTCTTCACGCGTCCCCTGCAGCAGGAACTGCTGGTACTGCTCCCAGTTCTGCGGGACGAACGTGCCGAGAGGTTGGCCCTGGATCTGTTGCGGCAGCTCCTTCAACGTCTCCGCGGCCTTCCAACCGCTGTCCGCGACGGCGGGGTTGTCGAACTCCTCCGGCGCCTCCTTGGCTGACAGGGCCTTAGCCGCGTCGGGGTTGGCCTTCGTCCACACCATGGCCTTCGCCACGGCCCTCATCATCTTCGTCAGAGCTGCTCTTTTGGCTTTGAGCGTGTCCGGCGTGGTGATCACGGTGTTGGCAGGAAAGGACCGGAGGTTCTCGGGCAGGATGTTCGTCATGGGTGCGCCCGTTGCCCCGACCAGGGCGACGTCGAACAAGGACGAAGCGTAGGCCTGTACCCGATCCTTGCGCAGCGCCTCCAGAGTCAGGGCACCACCCTCACCAACCGGAGTGATCTTTACGTCCGTGCCATCCTTCAGGCCGGCCTCACGCAGCGCCGCCCGCACAAGGGGAACCTCGCCGCCTGCAAGGTCTGAGACGCCGACGGCCTTACCGCGCAACTGGTCGACGCTGGTCAGACCCCCGCTTGTGGGTGCGGCCAAGGTGAAGACGTTCGACTGGAAGTACTGGAAGATGCCGGTGAGCTCTCGACCGCTGTCGGCCGCGACGAGGATCGCGGCCGGAGAGGGGACGCCGGCGTCGGCGTTGCCGGCGATGATCTGCTGGATGATGCTGCTCGAGCCGTCACCGGCGACGAGCTTGACCTGCACTCCCTCGTCCTTGAAAAAGCCGAGCCGCTCGGCGAGGTACCACGGGTGGAACTGCATCACGCTTCCGGCGGGCAAGACGAAGGTGAGCGGCGTACCGCCCTCCCCCGATCCCGCGCCACCGGGACCCCCGCAGCCGGCAAGCCCGACGAGCAGCGGTATCACGAGCGCAGGTATGAGCTTCCTGATTGAGGGCCTCATAGCTCCTCCTCTGAAGTTGCGCCGGAGGGCGACGTTGGACGAATGGGTGGTGTGTCTGGTGTGGTCGGGTCTGCTCATGGCAACCGGCCTCTAGGCGCCGGAACGCAGTCAGCGCCGACGTCCGGTTGGACGTTGACGTACCTGTCGGAGCGGCCGGAGAGCTCGGAGGCGAGCGTCTGAGCGGCCTGCCATTCAGGGGCGGAAGTGTTTCTCGACGGGACTGTTTCCGGCGTATTTCGGTAGTGCGACGCTAGGTCATCCGATGCATCGTGTCTACGTCTGATACATAATTTTATTCTTGATGCGTCACACCAGCGATGTGGCACGTTCGCCTCGGGTGATGCACAAAAACCCAGTTCCCGGGCGCACGGCCGCCCACCAGGGGCGCCGGCGCACCTCGGACGGGCAGCCGGCGGCCAGACCGGCAGGCGCCCGGACGGTTGGGAGAGGCAGCGACTTCGGCGCTGCGACGGCCGGTTGCGGCAAGCCCCACCGGACTTGGCCGCAGCAGGGCGCATCTGAGGTCAGATGTACGAGAACGGGCACCAGACCTTATGGTGATGCCTCAAGTGGAATATAGTGCACTCTCGCGACGGAGGCGTCTCTGTCGACGCGGTAGCGCTCCGATCGTTCGGAGCCCAGAGCGACGATGACGATAAGGAGCACCAGTGACGACTGTGGGGATGCTGGGTCTCGGGATCATGGGTTCGGCCATGTCGGGCCACCTGCTCGCACGCGGCTTCGACGTGGTCGGTTACGACCCCCTACCCGAGCGCGCCGCCGCTCTCTCGGCCGCCGGTGGTCACGCGGAGCAGTCCGTTGAGGTGCTTTCTCGTCGCTGCGACTTCGCCATCACATCCCTGCCGAGCGCGTCCGCCGCCCTAGACGTGTGCGCGCGGGTCGCCACGTCCGGGCCTGCGGGGCTCACCGTGGTCGAGACATCGACACTGCCCATGGACGTGAAACAGCAGTGCCGTCGACTGCTCGCCGACGCGCGGATGACACTGCTCGACTGCCCGTTGAGCGGCACCGGCGCGCAGGCACTCGAGCGGGATCTCGTGGTCCTGGGCAGCGGGGACGAGGACGCCTTCGAGGCGGTGCGCCCAGTACTCGAGGCATTCGCCCGCTCGGTGCGATACCTCGGAGAGTTCGGTCGCGGGTCCACCATGAAGTTCGTGGCCAACCTGCTCGTGGCCATCCACAACGTCGCCACCGCAGAGGCATTCGCGCTGGGTGAGCGAGCAGGTCTGGACCCGGCTCAGATCCTCGACGTCATCCAGGACGGGGCCGGAAGCTCGGTCATCTTCGAAAAGCGCGGGCTGCTCATGGCTCGGCGCCAGTACCAACCGCCGTCTGCCAAGCTCAGCATGTTCCTCAAGGACGTCGACGTGATCACCGCCTACGCCGAGGAGCTGGACCTGCCGACACCGATGCTGAGCGCTACCCGAGACCTCTACCGTCGAGCGATCGATCATGGACTCGCCGACGACGACGCCGCGGCTCTGCTCACTGTGATGGGCTCAGACCGCATCGGTTCCCACCACACCCCGGCACAGGAGGACAAGGCATGATCACCCTTGAGCACGCGGACGAGATCGTATCTGGCACCCTCGATCGCGGGCGGCAGCTCGGAGCGGCTCCACTGACTGTGGCCGTGCTGGATCCCGGTGGACATGTGGTCGTCCTGAAGCGCCAGAACGGATCCGGCATTCTGCGGCCACAGATCGCCGTGGGTAAGGCCTGGGGCTCCCTGGGCATGGGTTTCAACTCGCGCGAGCAGGCGCGGCGCGCCGAGTCGATGCCGGGCTTCTTCGCCGCGATCTCCGTCGCCTCCGATGGCCGCGTCGTTCCGGTCCCGGGTGGCGTACTGATCCGGAACACCGACGGTGTGCTACTCGGCGCCGTGGGTGTCAGCGGTGACCTGTCCGACGTGGACGAGGCGTGCGCCATCTATGGCGTCCGGCTCGCCGGGTCACAACCGGAACCGGACAGCCCCGTGGAACTGTGACGAAGGCGGCGCGAAGGGGGAAGTACGTGAGCGACGGGCGGAGGCAAGCCCAGCCGGCGCCAAGGCCAGGCCTTTCGGATGGCAGAGCGGCAGCACACCAGTCGGACGCAGTCAGGTCGCGGTCCGTCCGGTGAGGTCCCGGGCACGGCGTACGGTCGCCGCATCGACCATCGCGCCGTGCGCGTCGCGGAACGCACCACTGCCAGAGCGCTGGTGTCGCTCGAAGAGGTCGAGGAGGGCGTGGGCGTCGGCCAGTTCGGCGTCGTCGACGCCGAACACCTCGTTGGCGATGGTGACCTGGTCGGGGTGAATGCAGGCACGGCCCTGGAAGCCGAGGCTGCGCAGGTGGGCGTCCTCGAGGTCGAGGATGAGCGCGTCGGCGGCGGTGCGCAGGGCGCTGCGCAGGAAGCGGGGCTGGTCGGCGGGAACGTAGAGGTGCGAACGGGGTGGTCGAGGGGACACCGGCTACTCCTCATACATAAAGAGGTAGATGATGCATTTTCTGATTAGATCATGTAGTTTACAGTCAAGATAATTCGGGCCGAGCCACGCTGACCAGGCGGGCCACCCGGGCCGTGGCGAGGCGTGGGACTGCGGTCAGTCCCGCCCACGAGGAGAGGATCGCGGCGTGTTCGAAGCCGACAGCGTCACGATAACCGTGCTGGTCGAGAACCAGGTGGACATGCTGCTGCCCGACCAGGCCAGCCCCGCCGACGGGGACGACCACTGCGTCACCCGGTACGGGCTCATCGAGCACTTCGACCCGAAGCGCGTCCCGCCGCAGGCGGAGAACGGCATCAGCTTCCTGGTGGAGGCAGTCCGGGGCCGGCACACCCTGCGCGTGCTGTTCGACGTCGGCCTGACCGGCACGGTGCTCGAACACAACATGCGGGTGCTCGGCGTCGACCCCACCACGATCGACCACGTCGTGATCAGCCACGGCCACCCGGACCATTTCGGTGGGATCCACCGCTTCCTCGGCCTCGCCGGACGCCGCATCCCCGTCGCCACGCACGCCGACGCGGAACTGCCGAGGTACGCGGTCATGGGAGACGGTCGGACCTCACCGGTCTACAACGCCGCGTTTGGGTTTGGTGAGGTCGAGCGGTCAGGCGGCGTACCCGTGCTGACCCGGGATTCGCTCGACCTTGGCTGGGGCGTGCACACCACCGGGGAGATCCCCCGGAAGGTCGCCTTCGAGGCCGGCGCGGCGCCCGCCTTCAAGCCCGGGGACCCCGGGCTCTACCAGGTCTCGGCGCAGGGCAAGCTACGCCGGGACGAGGTCATGGACGAGATGGGCCTGGTGGTGGACGTGCGCGATGTCGGGTTGGTGATCCTGACCGGCTGCGCCCACGCCGGCGTCATCAACACGATCGCCCAGGCCCGTGCGGTGTGCGGACCCAAGCCGGTAAGGGCGGTGATGGGCGGCTTCCACCTCGGCTTTCCCACCACCCCGGCCGAGAACGTCGACCTGACCGCGACCGCGCTCACGGAGCTTGAGGTGGCGACGGTCATGCCGATGCATTGCAGCGGGTTGCGCACCCATGCGCACCTGTCCCGTGACCTGCCCGCGAACTACGTGCAGCCCGCGGTAGGCACCGTGCTGCATTTCGCCCGCTGATGACGGCGGATCTGCGGGGCATCCGCGTCATCGCGGTCGAGCAGGCTGTCGCCGGCCCGCTGTGCACCCGGCATCTTGCCGACCTCGGCGCCGAGGTGGTCAAGATCGAGCGGCCGGGAGGCGGGGACTTCGCCCGCGGCTACGACGAAACCGTCTACGGCGAGGCGAGCCACTTCGTCTGGCTGAACCGGGGCAAGCGCAGCGTCGTACTCGACCTGAAGGCGGAGACGGGCCGGCAGATACTGCGCCGGCTGCTGCGCAAAGCCGACGTACTGGTGTGCAACCTCGCCCCGGGCGCCCTGGATCGGATCGTTTCCGACGACGAGCTGGCCGAGCTGAACCCGCGCCTCGTGCGCTGCTACCTGTCCGGGTACGGAGCGACCGGCCCGTACGCCACCCGCAAGGCGTACGACGCGCTTGTGCAGGGCGAGGCCGGGACGATCATGGCCACCGGTACCCCCGAGACGCCCGCCAAGCCCGGGGTCTCCCTGGCCGACCTGGCAGGTGGGACGTACGCGCTCACCGCCGTAACCGCCGCCCTGTACGCGCGGGAGCGGACCGGGTTGGGCAAGCGGATCGACGTGGCCCTGTTCGACGTACTGCTGGAGTGGATGAGCCCGCTCCTGCTGGCCGAGCTGCATTCGGGCTCGGCTCCCCAGCCGGCCGGGCTGCGGCACGCCAGCATCGTCCCGTACGGGCCGTACACGACGGCCGATGGCCAGGACGTGCTGATCGCGGTGCAGAACGAGGGGCAGTGGCGCCGGCTGTGCCGGACCGTGCTGGACGACCCGGCGCTGCTGGAGGACCCGGCGTTCGCGTCGAACAGCGCCCGGGTACGGCACCGCGAGCGCACCGAGCGGACGGTGCAGGCGCGGCTGGTTACCCTGTCCACCGCCGAGGTCATCAACCGGCTGGAGCGGGCGGACGTGCCGTACGCACAGCTGAACCAGATCGCCGACGTCCTCGTCCACCCGCAGGCGGAAGCGACCGGCCGCTGGTCGGAGGCGACGCTGCCGTCCGGGCGGGCGGTCCGGGTGGTCACCTCGCCGCTGCATCGCGAGCCGGAGCCGCCCGGTGGCCGGCGGGTGCCGTTGCTGGGCGAGCACACCGCGGAGGTGCTGCGCGAGCTGGGCCTGTCCGAGACCGAGATCGCCGAGCTGCTCGAGCCGTCCGCGATGCCCACCACACCACCGTCCGCACCGGCCGCGCGGTAGGCCACCACAGCCCGGGCCGACGCGGGCCGTTGGTTGCGGCACCGGCCCGGGCTGTGGTGGCGATCAGTCGTTGTCGACTTCGAACGGATCGGCGATCTTGTGCCCGGTCAGGTGCCGGCCCAGCGCCAGGAAGCTCCGGGAGAGGTGCCACTCCGTCGCCTTGGCCAGCGCGTCGCCGTCGCCGAGCCGGGCCGCGGCCAGCATCGCCCGGTGCTCGTTGGGGGTTTCGTCGACGCGGTCGTCGAGCACCTGCAGCATGTCCCAGGGGAACTTCTGCCAGAGCTGATCGATCTCATCGGCCAGTCCCTCGTTGCCGCACTTGGCGTAGAAGAGGAAGTGGAACCGGTGGTTTGTGGCGTTTAGCCGCGCCAGGTCCCCCTCGGCAGCGGCCTGCTCCATCTCCGCGACCAGACGTTCGGCGAGGTCGATGTCGCGGGGCGAGAGACGCCGGGCGGCCCGCTGCATGGCGTACGGCTCCACGAGGCGGCGCAGCATGTAGACGGTCTTGACCTGCTCGTAGTCGGCGTCGGCGACCCGGAGGCCCTTGTATGGCTCGCCGACCAGCACGCCCTCGGCCTCGAGCAGGCGTAGCGCCTCGCGGACCGGCGTGATGCTGGTGTCGAACATCGAGGCGAGCACGTCCTGTTGGATGCGGCTGCCGCGGGGCAGCTCCCCCTCGCTGATCATCCGCCGCAGCTCGTTGGCGATGCGATCGCGCTTGGTCAGCGGTTTCGGCATGGATCTGTCCTTGATCGGTAAGCGCTCGGGGGAGCGTCGGATTGGCGGGACTGATGAGTGTCGTATCGACGCGCCGCTGCGGTGGCTCGGCGATGCGATCTATTGTGGACCATGTCGACGCCGCCCATCACGTACCGGTCCAGGGGGCTCGCCGTAAGGCCGGCGTCCCGAACGGGGCAGCCGCCGAGCGCGGCCGACGGCCCACCGGACGCCGCGTCGAAGCCGCGGTGGAAGGCCGCCGGCGTGGCGGCGAAGGCTTCCGGCTCATCCAGGTACGCGATGTGGCCCGCTCCGGGCACGGTGGCGGGCGTGGCGCCGAGCTGCCGGGCGAGCGACCTCCGCGGTCCCGAGCTCATGATGTCGAGCGGGCGGGGCCCGGCGGCGCCGCGACCCGCGACCCCGGGGGTCCAGCCGGTCGAGGGCCGCCGCGGCCGTGGCAACGGCGTCGGCCAGGATGAACGGTTCGGCGGCGCGGACGCCGTGACCCGGCAGGTCGGGCGCCTCGGCGGGCCGGTCGCCGGCACGCAGGTGCGGCAGTGCCGCGCCCAGGTGGCGGCGTCGCCGCCCCAGGTGTGCAGGAGCAGGAGGGGCGTTGACCTCGGGGTCATAGGCACCTCACGTCAGGATCATGCATTCTTTGGTTCCTAGAGTATTGCTATCACTATGAGTTACAACCGCTCCGGACCGGGACGTCGTAACGTTTCTCATCAGGCATCACCGCACACGGAGGTGATCATCACTCCGGCCCGGAAAGATGGCTCGACCGCCTTGCCTCTCCAAACCCGACGGCGCGGGAGTATCTGTGAGCGGTCCAGCTTTGCATTGCGGTCCGGTTGTCATCACAGGAGAGCAGTGGCCCGTCGGGTGTTCGGGGACGATCTCGTCGACGATGCCGTCACGCGGATCTGCAAACTCGCCGGGGCCCTGGGTGGGCGACGGCTCCGGCTCGCTGGCGTGTCCCCGGAGACGGTGGCCCGGAAGGCGGCGTCGGCGGGACTCGAATTACTCCCCGGCCCCGATTCTCCCCGGACGGCACCTTGACCCAGTGGCTACGCCTCCCCTATACAGCCCCACCGGAAGCTCTCGACCGCGCCGCCCTGCTGCTCGAGGAGGCCTGCCCCCACTGAGACGCGGCTCCTCGCAGGGTCATCCGGAAGGACGCCGCTCGCGTCCTATGCCACGCAGGGTTCTCCGGCGAACGAATGGAAAGGGCATGACCTCTGCGTCGACCGGCCCTTCCGCAATGAACCCGGATCCGGCAGGAGCGGCCGGCGAAACTCGCCAGGAAGGTGGCGCCGCACCTCCGCTCTCCTCCAGAACGACGAAACCGGGCCCCCGGCCCAGGATGGCCGAGGAACCCATCCCGGGGGGGCCGTCCGGTGCCACGGGCAGAAGCCGGAGCGGGAAAGGGTGGCTGGAGCTCATCCAGATCTGGACCGGAGTCGTAACCGGAGTCGTCGCCCTCGTGTTGTCGCTCGACAACTGGAGCACGCTGAATCGCGAGCCCGATGTCACGCTCACCCTGCCGGCCTACTTGCGGATGGCTCAGGGAACCTCCGCATGGCTCTACCTTCAGCCGACGTTCAGCACACCGGAGAAAACGGAGAAAGCCGAGTTCGTCACGGACATGGAGCTCCGCATCCGGCCGACGGCGGTCACATCGTCAACATCGGCTCGGGCGGCGCGCACGTGCACTTCCCCGGACTCGCGATGTACACCGGCACGAAAGCGTTCCTCGCGGCATACAGCACCGCGGTCCACCGCGAGCTGCGCCGCACCGGTGTCCACGTCAGTCTCCTGCGCTGCGGCGACGTCCACACCGAGTTCTTCGAAAGCATGGCGGCGCGATCCAGCCGGATACCGCGCGAGCCACGAAAGATCCCAGCCGAGCGCGTAGCTGCGACTCGTCTCCGGCCTCGAACAATGGCTGGGCTGGCTGCTCGACCGGGCACCACTCGACCCCAATATGCGCGCCCAACTGACCAAGGCACGCCGGTAACTGAGCGGCCGCAGGGCGCTAAACAGACCAACCTCACCGGCGGCGCCCGCCACCGCCGCCCACCCAGACCTCGATGACGACTGCGTGAACGGACGACCCAGCTTCTCCGGGCGCGTCACGGCCGTTGCGAGGCGAACGCCTCATCGTCGGTACTGATCAGGCGGGGACGGCCACCCGCCCATTTAGGGTCCAGTGCATCAAGCCCGTTGTCGCTGAGGCATGGATGACATCGCGCACGGTGTCTTCATCGGCTGCGACCAAATAGGCAATCGCCGGGACCGGCGAAGCTAGGCGCGGGAGTCGGTTCCCAGGCCGGCGTCACGGGCCCGGGCGACCGCCTCGGCCCGGCTTGCCGCGCTCAGCTTGGTGAGGATGTTGCTTAGGTGGTTGCCGACCGTCTTCACCGAGATGAACAGCCGCTGAGCGATCTGCGGGTTCGACAGGCCGCGCGCCACCAGGTCGAGGATCTCGGTCTCGCGAGTGGATAGCTCCGGGAAAGGTCCGGTCGCGGACGCGCGAGCCGCCGCGGTCCGCGCCCAGGTGCCCACGCCGCCGCCGAGCACCGTGTCTCCTTCGGCGACCGTTTGGATGGCGCGGGCGATGGCGCCGGGACCGGCGCTTTTGAGGACGTACCCTCTGACTCCGGCACGAAGTGCCCGGATCACCATCGCCTCTTCCTCGTGCATCGTGAGGACCAGGACGTCGAGATCCGGATGCCGCTCGCGCAGCAGGGCCGACGCGGTCGCACCGTCCATGCCCGGCATGTCGAGATCGACCACGGCGACGTCGGCGTCGACCTGATCGGCGAGATCGACAAGGGAGGCGCCGTCCACGGCTGCGCCCACGACCTCCATCCCGTCGATGGTGCCGAGCAACATGCGCAACCCTTCCATGTAGACGGGGTGATCGTCGGCGAGCAGGACCCGGATGGTCACGGGGTCACCGCCCTCGCCGGAAGCAGCCCGTGCACGACGACGCCGCCCCGCTCGCCCGACTCGAGGACCAGCGATCCACCGAGCTGTTGCGCCCGCGTCCGCATGGAGCGGAGCCCGACGCCCGCCTCCGCCTGGACGGGGAACCCCGTCCCGTCATCGGTCACCCGCACTTCCAGGGTCTCGCCGGTGAGGCGGAGGCGCAGGGTGACCCTCGACCCCGAGCTGTGCCGCTGAGCGTTGTGGAGGGCCTCGACGGCGATCCGGTACGCGGCAGCCTCGACCGGCGGATCGAGCGGCGGCAGCGTCTCGGGGAGGTCCAGGCCGAGGTTCATCCCGCCGGTCCAGGAGGCGGCGTGCTGCCGGAGCGCCGCGATGAGCCCCTGCCCGTCGAGCGGGCTTGGGGCGAGGTCGGCAAGGATGCGGCGGATCTCTCCCATGGCTCTGGTGAGATCGGTGCCGAGGGCGGTCAGCACGTCGCTGATGCGGTCCTGGCCCGAGAGGAGGTTCCTGGCAGCCTCGGCGCGGAGTGATGCGGCCCCGAGCAGCGGGCCCAGCTCGTCGTGCAGATCGCGCTGGATCCTGGTCCGTTCCTCCTCCCTGGCGGCGAGCAGCCGCGCGTGGCTCTGCCGCAGTTCCTCATCCAGGGCGGCGGCCCGCACGGCGACGCCGAGATGGCCGGCCAGACCGCCGAGGAGCTCCCGGTCGCGTGCCGTCAGGGACTCGGCCGGGTGGCGGCGCGCGGCGAGGATCTCACCGACCGGCTTCCCGCCGTGGTGCAGGGCCATGGGCTCCACCTCCCACGCCGGGCGGGACCCGTGGGCCACCACCACGCCGCCGTCGGTCAGTACGATCGCCACGTACGGCAGGCGCAGCGCCTCGGCCAGCTCTCTGACCACCATCGGCAGCAGCGGCTCGGCCCCGGCCTCCAGCCGGTGACCCAGCATCCGGACGACCGCATAGGGGTCGCGCCGGGAGCCGTACAGGATCCGGTCGAGCGCTGTCTGGAGCAGTTCGCGCAGGGGCAGCGCCACGATGGCGATCAGGCCGGTCACCAGGATCTCCGGCGCCAGGCCGGGCAGCAGCGACCTGAGCACCAGGACCAGGCCGATGTAGGCCAGCAGCAGAAGGCCGGTGAGTAGCGCGTACACGACGGCCCGGCGGATGACCAGCCCGAGGTCCCACAGCCGGTACCGCAGCACCGCGACACCGATCACGACGGGGAGGAGGACGATGGCGATCGCCTCGGGCAGCCACGTCGTGACGTACGCGTCCGCGACGGTGACCGTGATCAGCAGCGCTCCGGCGGCAGCCACCCACCGGAGCTGCTGGCGCTCCACCTCGTCGCCGCGCACATACCGGGTGACCATGCAGGCCAGCCCGACCGCGGCGTGCACGACGTAGAGACCGGTCAGCACGTTGAGCAGCCGGTCCAGGCCGCCCAGCGCGGCGATGCCCAGGGGATTGGGCAGGTCGAGCGGCGCCGGGGCCCCGCTGGTGCTTGGGCTGAACGCGGCGAGCACGGTCCCCAGCACCATCGTGGCCACGACCAGGTACTCGTACCGTCGCCACCAGCGGCCCGCCGGTCGCCCGGTCGGGAAACGGAAGACCAGGAAGATGAGGCCGAAGACGGGCGCCGTCCAGATCCATCCGGCCACCCAGAGCACGGCGTCCAGCTCGGGCCGGCCGTACGCGTGGGCGACCAGCACCCATGCCGTGAGGGCGAAGGCGGCGGTCGACAGCATGAAGGGGACGATCAGGAACGGCGCCAGGGGATGAGCCGGCTGGCGTCGCCCGAGCAGGACGCCGACGACGACCAGGCCGGTGAAGCCCGCCACGCCGATGCCGATCGGGACCGCCTGTTCCGGGCCGGACGCGGGGACGACACGCCCGAAGCCAGCGAAGAACACGACAAGCCAGGCGGTCATCGCCGCCTGGCCGCCGAGGACGATGGAGGTCCACAACCGTCGTGTCATGCGCCACCCTGCTTCAGCCTAATCCCGGCGATGCCGATCCACAGCAGTCCGATCCCCATGAGGAACCCGCTGATCGGGCCGAAGAACGTGGCCGCTCCGCCGACACCGAGCACGACGGCGGCGATCCTGGGGAACACGCGGGAGCGGAACGCGGAGACCGACAGCCAGACGATCCCCACGACCCAGAGCGCGAGGCTGACGATCACCCCCGCCGCGTGCCAGCCGGAGGGAGGCGCGTCGAGCACGGCCGGAGCCGAGGTGGCCAGCGAGGGGACGAGGAAGACGCTGACGGCCTGGAGGAAGGCCGCGCCCATCAGGCCGAGGAGGACCGTCACGCACGCGGGGCCGCTGATCATGCGGCCCCCCGGCCCCGTGCGGCCGGCCACGGCGGCGACTCCGAGGAAGAGGCAGAGCGTGGAGACGAGGCCGAGCAGGCTGTCGACGTGATAGGTCGAGGCCAGTGCCTGCTGGGAGTAGGGGCGGTCGTCGATCTCGGTCAGCACCTCGAAGGGCGCTGCCACGAGCAGCAGCAGTCCGGCGGCCGTGAGCATCGGATACGCGATGTGCGCGAGCTGTTTCATGGGCCCAGGGTGCTGCGCCCTCGTTCCCGCGGGCATGAGGCGGATCTCCCGATTGGCCGGGGAAGGCCGCCCACGGCCGGTCGGGATCGCCGGTCCGGCGTCCGGCGCCCGCCCACGATTGACAGCATGCTGTCGATCGTGTGATGCTGGCCGCGTGAGCGATCGGCGCGGACCCGAGGACGCGTGGAGCGAGTTCGTACTGGCCGTCTTCGACGTCAACGGCTTGATAACCCAGGCAGGCGAGCGCATCTCGCGCCCCTTGGGGCAGAGCTCGGCGCGGTGGCACGTGCTCGGGCGAGCGTTCCAGCCGCAGACCGTCGCTCAGATGGCGGCCGAGATGGGGCACGCACGACAGAGCGTTCAGCGGGTGGCCGACGTACTCGAGCGGGAGGGACTGATCGCGTATCGGCCACTCCCTACCGACCGTCGCACAAAGCTGGTCGAACTCACGCCCCGTGGACACGAGGTGCTCGGTGAGATCTACCAGCGGCAGGTGGCATGGTTCGCCGAGATCGCGTCACGGCTGAGCGAGGCCACATTGCGTGAACTGACGACCTCGCTCAATGAGGTCTCGCAAGCCCTTGCATCGAGCATGAGTAATGAAGAACAGGCGTCATAACTCACTAGGGAGACAACGAAATGGCACGGTTCATCGTGTTGTACCGCGCTCCACAAGAGGCCGCGGAACGTTTCGCAACGGCCACAACCGAGGAGGCCCAGGCCGGCGTACGGCTCTGGACGGAATGGTTCGACCAACTCGGCTCGGCGCTGGTTGACCCCGGCCGTCCCCTCGGTAATGCGAGGACCGTGACCCGCAGCGGCATCACGGCGGCGCCGACCGAGGTCATCGGAATGACGATCCTGCAGGCCGACACCATGGAAGACGCGCTCGGGATGGTCCGCGATCACCATCACCTGCAGTGGGCCGAGTCCTGCGCCATCACTGTCCTTGAGGAGTTGCCGATCCCCGAGGTCGAGGCCGGCATCCTTGGCTGACCGTTCCGGTAGCGAAATTCAGCATCACCTGAACCAGCGCTTCCGAGGCCGCGCCGTGCTCGAGACGCGGCGCCATGGAACCTCACCGACAGCGCCGGCCACGCCGGGTACCAACCTCCCGTGCACCACTTGCTCGCAACACCTCCCCACATCCATCGAACAACTCACCCTCATCGGCTACTGCCGTTCGCGCTGGTGTCCGGGTCGAACCGTCAGCGAGACCCCCGCACCGCCCGGACGTAGCCGTACGACTTGTGTTCCCTGGAAACGCTCCGGATCCTGAACGGCATCTCGCCGGACTCGAGCCGGGAGAAACCCGCTGTCTCCAGGAGTGGGGGCAGGTCCTGAATGCCGATCGCGGTTTCGCCGAAGCGCTCGGGCCGAACGTGGTGGTCCTCCGGCCGCTTGAAGTCGATCAGGAGGAGGCGTCCGCCAGGTCTGAGCACGCGGCCAAGCTCCGCGAGCCCCCTCCGGATGACGTCGTCGGGCAAATGATGGATCATGAAGGTGCCCATCGCGACGTCAAACGAGTCGTCGGGAAAGTCCAGTTCCTCGACTCCAGCGAGCCGGAAGTCGATCGTGAGGCCCTGCCGGGCGGCTTTGCGTCGTGCGCCGGCGAGCAGTTGAGCCGACGGGTCGATGCCGACCACATGCCCCGATTCGCCGACCCTCCGCTTGGCGGCGACAGCCATCGTTCCGGTGCCGCATCCGATGTCCAGTACCTCCTCGCTGGGCTGCAGGTGGGCGATATCGGCGGTCATGGAGCGGAACGTCTGCTCCTTACCGCGCATGACGAACCACTGCACGATCAGGTCGTAGTAGCGGGCCGAGAAGTTGATCACACCGCGTGAGCGTCGCTCAGGCATGGGCCACGCGTTCCTTCCCCCCGGTGCGAAGGACGTGTCGGACGCACGCCGGGGCGTCGCTGCTAATGTATGGGCAGTTGCCCAAACTGTATGGGCGAACGCCCATACTTTCAAGAGGTGGCGGGGATCAACGGATGTCACCACGAGGCGTGCCCGTCGCCGGGCTCCACGAGCGGCTCTTCGATGCGGCGGAGCAACTGCTCGTCCGCGATGGCCCCTCCGCGCTGGATAGCCGGAGCATCACGTCCGAAGCCGGCTGCGCGAAGGGGGTCCTGCACAACCACTTCGGCAGTCTCGACGGTTTCTTGACGGCATTCGCGGCCGACCGCCTTCGTCAACTGCTGAAGAACGCCACTCAACTGGCCGCACGGGCCGGCGAAGGAACCGTGATCGGGAACCTCACGACGACGGCGGTCTCGGTGTTCGGTTCCAGGTCAGTGGCGATCGCGAGCCTGCTGATGTCTCAACCGCAGCTCCAGTCGCGGGTACAAGAGGCGCTTGCGGTCGAGGGCAGCGGCGGCATCGAGGACCTGGAACGCACCTTCACCGAGTACTTCGCGGCGGAGAAGGAGCTGGGACGGATCAAGCTGCACGCCGACGCGGAGACACTGGCCCTGATGTTCGTCGGCGCACTGCACCACCTCTTCGCCACCGGCCGGTCCAGCCCCCACGATCTTGACGAGCGAGTTGAGAAGATCGCCGCCGTGCTGGTCGGCATCAACGAACAAAACGCTGACCAACGTTTTCGCGTGTCAACGCCTTGACGTCGGTCGGGGTGGCGTTGGTCATCGCGCACCACTACCCACGCGGCGGATACCCACAGGGCGGATGGTGATCTCAGGGCGTCGACTGGTCAGCGTTGCTGTCAGTGGCGAGACGGTGTCCCGCCGCATCGAGGACAAGATCGCCCCCTACGCGGCCGCGGTTGCACGACGACGAAGCGGCGGAGGCCGGGAACACGCCCGGCCAGGGGACCGCACGCCCCATCCTTCAGCCGGAGAACCCCGACCTCTCGCCCACTTCGGCCTGACCGACCGCGAACGGGGCGGTGAGCAGCAATGCCCCATCTACTGTCGGGCGTCTGCTGTCACCGGCGCAGTTGCAGCACGCCGGTTGGGTTGTCGTCGAGGAGTTCCTCGGGCAACAGGGACTGTGGCCAGTCCTGGTAGGCGATTGGTCGCAGCCAGCGCGCGATTGCGGTAGCGCCGACGGATGTGTGCGACGCCGCGGTGCTCGCTGGCCACGGCCCGCCGTGATGCATCGCCCAGCTTACCGCGACACCAGTCGGCCAGCCGTTCCAGATGAGCCGTCCTACTTTGGCCGAGAGCGCCTCTGCGATCGGCGCGGCAAGCTCTGCGTCACCGTCTTCTGCGTGCACCGAGGCCGTCAGGCTGCCCGGGAGCTGCGTGAGCACCGGCAGCAGCTGCGACGCGTCCGAGTACGTCACGACGAGACCGGCCGGACCGAAGCGCTCCTCGGTGAGGATGTCGCGTGCGCTGTGGAACTGGTCCAGCGATGCCCGGCGGATCTGCGCCGGGACGCTCCATGCGCCGTCGGACGTTCCGCTCGCCAGGAGCGGCAGGGATGCCCACACTTCGTCGGTCACTGCGGCCTGGAACCCGTCGTGGATCCGTTCGGTCAGCAGCGGCCCTACGGTGGTGGCCCCGACCGCATCGGCGATCGCGGTCAGCAACGCGGCATCGTCCGGCACGAAGATGACGCCGGGGTTTGTGCAGAATTGACCCGAGCCCAAGGTAAGCGAGGCAGCGTAGCCGTCCGCCAGTTCCGTGCGCCGTAGCTGCGCGGCGGAGGGGAGCACGACGACTGGGTTGATGCTCCCCAGCTCGCCGAAGAACGGGATGGGGTCCGGACGGCCGGAGGCGATGTCGAACAGTGCCCGCCCGCCGGCGAGCGAGCCGGTGAATCCGACCGCGCGAATGGCTGGATGCCGCACCAGCTCGCTCCCGGCGGACTTGCCGTACACGACCTGCAGGATGTCGGTTGGCGCGCCGGCATCGTGGAGCGCCTGGCGTACCACAGCGGCTACCTGTGCCGACGTGCGCGGATGCCCCTCGTGCGCCTTGACGACGACGGCGCTGCCGGCGGCCAACGCGGAGGCGGTATCACCACCGGCGACCGAGAAGGCGAAAGGAAAGTTGGACGCGCTGAAGACGCCGACCGGCCCGATCGGACGCAGCACGCGGCGCACATCGGGCTGGTTGCGTGCTGCGTCGTGCGGACAGATGATCGCGCCGAGATAGCCGCCGTCGCGGATCACGTCGGCGAACATCCGCAGCTGGCCGGTGGTGCGGCTCACCTCGCCTGTGAGCCGCGCGGAGGGTAGGCCTGATTCGGCCATCGCGGTGTCGACGAGGCCGGGCGCCGCGGCGTCCAGTGCGGCGGCGATCGCTTCGAGACAGGACGCGCGTTGCCTCCGCGGCGTCTGTGCCCATGTCGCATCGGCGAGGGCGGCGCGCTCGACCGTCGCGGCGAGTTCGGCGGAGGTGGTCTGCGCCACCGGGTCGTACACCCGCCGGCCGGTGTGCGGATCGAAGCTGAACAGCGGTTCCAGTTGAGTGTCCTGGGTCATCGGGCTCCTGTTCGGGGTAGGGGTCAACTCACCGTGCCTGCCGTCGTGCGATGTGCCCCAGCTCCTCGGCGGCGTGCACGAGTGCGGAGACGATCTGCGGCCGGTGTTCGTCGATGAGGCGCACCAGGGGGACGGAGCAACTCAGCGCGTCGATCGCGGGCTGTCGTCCGGGCACGGCCACGGCGAAGCAGCCGAGGCCCGGCGTGTTCTGCGCTTGTTCGAAGCTGTATCCGTCTCGTCGCGCCTGGTTCAGTTCCCCGATGAGCGTCTCCAGGTCGGTGACGGTGTCGGGGGTCAACCGCTCGAGGTCCTTCGGCAGCAGCGTGGCCACCTCCTCGTCGCTGCGGACGGCGAGCAGTGCCTTGCCGAGGGCGGTGGCGTGAGCGGGCAGGCGGCGTCCGATGCGGGAGCTGCTGCGGAGGTGATGAGCGGACTCGCGGCTCGCGAGGTAGACGATGTCAGACCCGTCGAGCCGCGCCAGGTGCACTGTCTCGTTGAGCTCGTTGCGCATTTGGGACAGCAGGGGCCCTGCGGCCTCGATCACCGGGTCGCGATCGAGGTAGGAGGCGCCGGCGCGTAGCGCGCGCAGCCCGATCGCGTAGGTGGAGTTCCGCTCGTCGGTTTCCAGCCAGGAGCGGGAGACGAGCGTCTGCAGCAGGTTGTGCAGGCTCGACTTCGGTACTCCAAGTTCGCGATGGATCTCGCTGAGGGTGAGCCGGCGCGGTGCGCCGGCGAGCAGCTCGAGCACGTCGATCGTGCGATCAGCGGACTTCACGGGCCCGGCAGCGGTCGTCGCCCGGCTGATTCTGTTCGTGCGCACATCATCGGCCAGGGGGGGGAACTCCGACATGTGTTGCCTTTCTGTAATCATTCGGACATTTGACCGCAATGAACAGTGACCATATTCTTGCACACCTGGTCAGCAGCTCGAACATGGTTCACATATGAGAACACATGGAGGGATCTTGCCGCAACTCAGCGGAGTGTTGTTTTTTCCTGTGACACCGTTCTCGCCTACCGGGGACCTCAACCTCCCCGTCCTGCGGAAGCATCTGGAGGACGGACTGTCCGCCGGGCCGGGCGGCGTCTTCGCCGCCTGCGGCACCGGCGAGTTCCATTCGTTGGGCCCCGCCGAGTCGGCCCAGGTGGTGGAGACGGCGGTGCAAGTCGTGGCCGGGCAGGTACCGGTGTTCGCCGGCGCGGGCGGCCAGGTCAGCGTCGCGGTCGAGCAGGCCCGCGCCGCGGCGCGGGCCGGTGCCGACGGCCTGTTGCTGATGCCGCCCTACCTGGTGGAGGGGCCGCCTCGAGGACTGGCCCGCTACGTCGAGACCGTCGCCGCCGCGACGGACCTACCGGTGATCGTCTACCACCGCGGCAACGCCCGGTTCGACCCGGAGTCCGCCGCGACGATCGCCGAGCTGCCCTCGGTCATCGGGCTGAAGGAGGGCATCGGCGATGTCGAGCTCATGACGCGGATCATCTCCTCGGTCCGCACCACGCTGGACGGTAGCGACAAGTCGTTCCACTTCTTCAACGGACTTCCCACGGCAGAGGTCACCGTCCCCGCGTATGCGGGCCTCGGCGTGCACCTGTACTCGTCCGCCGTCTTCTGCTTCGCCCCCGAGGTCGCACTGCGCTTCCACCATGCGGTCACCACGCAGGACGTGAAGCTCGTGCAGCGGCTGCTGGACACCTTCTTCGTGCCTCTGGTGGCCCTGCGCTCGAAGGTTCCCGGATACGCCGTGTCACTGGTGAAGGCCGGCGTGCGGCTCAGGGGACTCGACGTCGGCGGCGTGCGCCCGCCGCTGGTCGATCCCACCCCAGAGCACCTGGAGGAACTCCGCCGGATCATCGAGGAGAGTTCGTCCGGCGACTCTCCGTTCATCGCTGCTGATCAGGACACCAGGCAACACTAACCCCAGCTGCGCCACTGGGCTCGCGGAGCGGAAATGAGGAAGCGTGAACCTTCGAAGCGTCGTTAGGCGAACTACGACCATGGCTGTGGTGACGGCGCTGGCCGCCGGCGCGGCGGCGGCCTGCTCGTCCAGCGGGAGTTCGGGCTCGTCAGGGGGGTTGAACATCATCACCGCCGAGCCCACCAGTGGCCTGGACCCCAACACCGCGGTGACGCAGACGTCGCTGCGCGTCATGGAGCTCATCTACGACACACTGATCGACTACGACGCCAAGGGCAACCTGGTTCCTGACCTGGCGACGAAGTGGACGTCAGGCGCCGACGGCGCGAGCTACACATTCGCCCTCCGCGACGGAGCCAAGTTCAGCGACGGCTCCGCGATCACGGCGAACGACGTCAAGTTCTCTCTCGAGCGTGCGGCGAAGGGAGCCGCGCTCGGCGCGGCGCTGTCGGACATGAACTCGGTGGACGTCGTCGACCCGTCCACGGTGAAGGTGAACCTCAAGGAACCGTCCCGCGTGTTCCTCAACGCGCTGGCCCGGGTCGGCAACGCCGCGATCCTGTCGGAAAAGGCCGTCACCGCCGGCGGCCAGTCGTACTTCACCAAGCCGACGGCGACGTCCGGGCCCTGGTCACTGCAGCAGTGGACGCCGAAGAGCAGTCTGGCGCTCACCGCCAACGACTCGTACTGGCACACGGGGTTCCCGAAGATCAAGACGATCAACTACACGTTCAGTGGCGACAGTACGACCATCGCGTCGGCGCTGCAGGCCGGCACCGCGGACATGACCTTCCCGATGGCCCCCGAGGACGCCGTCCGGCTGCAGAAAGCCGGCGTGATCGATAACTACCCGACGCCGACCCCTGGCGTGATCATGTGGGGCCTGGACAAGACGAAGGCGCCGTTCGACGACGTCCGGGTGCGGCAGGCCGTGGCCTACATGGTTCCGCGTGCGGATAAGCAGACCGCGTGCTGGAACGGCATCGGCGTCGACGCGACCGGCGAGCTGATCTTCGAAGGCAACTGGGCGTACACGCCCGGGTTCGACAAGTACGGGGTGAGCAAGGACGAGGCTCTCGCCAAGGCGGGCGCGCTGCTCGACGAGGCCGGGTGGAAGATGGGGCCGGACGGTGTCCGGCAGGCCCAGGGCGTCAAGGGCGTCGCCGACGGGACGAAGCTCGCTGTCACCGTGCCGTACGAGAACCACTGGGCGCAGTCGCGCTGCCACACCCAGTTGCTCCAGTCGGACCTGAAGCCGCTCGGTGCGGCGATCACCCCTCAGGCCTACGATGACGCGACGTTCTATGCCGACGCGGGGAAGAACAAGTTCCAGATGTACCACGCGGGCAACCAGTGGGCGACGGTCGACGACGAGATGTCCCAGGCCTTCACCTGTAAGGGACAGGCCACCAACATCATGGCGAAGTGGTGCGATCCCCAGGTGGACGACCTGATCGCGCAGGCGCAGGCGACGCTCGATCTCGCCAAGGCGAAGCAGCTCTACGCGCAGGTTCAGCAGATCGTACAGGACCAGGTGCCGCTGATCGTGACCGGCAACCAGTACGCCGTGGTGGGCTTGGCGAAGCGGGTGCACGGCTACGTCGCGCGCACCGACGGATCGAATCGGCCGTTGATCGAGGCGACCTTGGGTTAGGAAGCGGGCCCGGGTGGTCGGCGGGAACGCTGTCCGGCCACCCGGTGCCGCTCATGGCTAGCGAAACGACTCCGGTGATCTGATTGCTCAAGTACGCGCTTTACCGGCTTTGCCTTGCGGTGCCGCTGCTGTTCTTGTTGTCCATCCTGACGTTCGTCTACATCCAGATCATTCCTGGCGACCCGGTGGCCGGCATGCTCGGCCCGGGTGGAACTCCTGCGCTCGTCGCGCAGCTACGCCACGAACTGGGCCTGGATCAGTCCCTTCCCAGCCAGTACTGGCACTGGCTGTCGAACCTGTTCGCCCACGGTGACCTCGGTATCTCCTTCATCACACGCCAGCCGATCACGCCGGTGCTGATGGACCGCATACCGGCGACGCTGCAGCTCACCGTGACGGGACTGATCTTCACGGTGGCCCTGGGCTGGCTGGGCGGCTTCCTCGCGGGCGCGTTCAAGGACACCTGGGCCGACCGGATGCTGTCCGGCATCACACTGGTCGGCCTGTCGACCCCCGTGTTCTGGATCGGCACGATCCTGATCCTGGTGTTCGCCGTGCACCTGCGGTGGCTGCCCGCGGGAGGTTACGTCCCGCTCGCCGTTGATCCGGTGCAGAGCATCAAGGACAGCTTGATGCCCGGCTTCGCGATGGGGCTCGGCCTCGCGCCCTACCTCGCGCGGATGACCCGGGCGGCGACGGTCGAAGTGCAGCACGAGCCGTTCCTGCGGCACGCGCGCGCCAAGGGCCTGCGTGGACGCACGATGCTGCTGCGTTACGCGGCGCGCAACGCGGTGCCGTCGACCATCGTGGTCATAGGCCTGCAGCTCGGAGCGCTGATCGGTGGCCAGGTGGTCGTGGAACAACTGTTCAACTGGCCGGGCCTGAGCCGGCTGCTCATCGAAGGCGCCGTCCAACGCGACTACTACATGGTGCAGGCGGTCATCTTGGTCATCGCGGTGCTCTACGTCGTGCTCAACCTCGCGGCGGAACTGGCGCACGCCGCCCTCGACCCGAGGATCCGGCTGTGACCGCGCCCGCGGCGTCGGCCGCCACGCCGGTCACGGCCCAGAGGCGGCGCGGCACGCTCCGCTCTCGCGGCCTGCTCAACGGACGGGTCGTGTTCGGCGGCACCCTCCTGTTCATCGTGGTCGCCGTCGCCGTGGTGGGGTTGGTGTGGACGCCGTACCCGGCGGACGCGACGAACCTGCAGGCGCGCTTCGCCGCGCCACAGTGGCTTCACCTGATCGGCACCGACGAACTCGGCCGCGACATCCTCAGCCGCGCCATGGTCGGCGCACAGACCTCGCTGATCATCTCTGCGTGCGCGGTCGGGATCGCGGCGGCGATCGGTACGGTCATCGGCTTTCTCACCGGTTACATGCGCGGCGTCATCGACATCGTGCTCAGCCGGGTCATCGACGCGATGCTCGCGGTTCCCGCGCTGGTCGTCGCGCTGGGCATCGTCGCGATGCTGGGCGCGTCGGCCACGTCGGTGACGGTGGCGCTGGCGGTGGCGTACACGCCGCAGTTCTCGCGGGTCTTCCGCGGCGTTGTGGTGGCGGCACGAGACCAGACCTACGTCGAGGCCTCCCGCGGGCTCGGACTCCCGGCGATCGTCGTCGTGGTCAAGGACCTGCTGCCACCCGTGCTGCCGATCATGGTCGTGCAGGTCACCACCTCGCTCGCCTGGGGGATCCTCGACGAGGCGAGCCTGGGCTTTCTCGGTCTGGGTGTGCAGCCGCCCGCGCCGTCATGGGGTTCGTTGCTCATCGAGGGCCGCCAGTACATGTACGACGCGCCATGGCTGCCGATCGGCGCGGGCGCCTTCGTCGTCGTCGCGGTGCTCGGCGTGAACATCCTCGGTGACGGGCTTCGGGACGTGCTCGACCCGAGGGCGTGGACCCGGCGACACAGCTACCGAAAGGGCGGTGCGAAATGACAGGGGCGACCACCACGAAACGCGAGACGCCCGAGGCGCTGCTCACGGTGCGCAACCTCTCCGTGCACTTCCGTACCGGCGACACGACCGTGCGAGCGGTGGACGACGTCTCGCTGTCGATCGGCCGCGGCGAGATCGTGGGGCTGGTGGGCGAGTCGGGATGCGGCAAGAGCACCCTCGGCATGTCGCTGCTGCGGCTCATCGAAGCACCCGGCGAGATCGTCGGCGGAGAGGTCATCTTCGACGGCCGCGACCTCGTTCCGCTCCCGGAGAAGGAGCTGCGCCGGATACGAGGCCGGGACATCTCGCTTGTCGTCCAGAACGCGCTGGCCGTGATGAACCCCGTGACGCGCGTCGGGGAACAGCTGACCGAGGTGCTCCGCGACCACGGACAGGCCGGCCGGGCCGACCGGCTGGTGCGGGCGCGGGACGTGCTGGCCTCGGTGGGCTTCCCGCGGCCGGCGCACAGCCTGCACTCCTACCCCCACCAGCTCAGCGGCGGCATGCAGCAGCGGGTCTCGATCGCCCAGAGCCTGCTGCTCGGACCGCGGCTGATCATCGCCGACGAGCCGACGACCGCGCTGGACGTGACCGTGCAGGCGCAGGTGCTGCAGTTGCTGACCAGCGCCTGCCGGACGCAGGGAACGAGCGTGCTGCTCATCACCCACGACCTCGGCGTCGTCGCCGAGACCTGCGACCGGGTGATGGTGATGTACGCGGGGAGAGTGGTGGAGAGCGGGCCGGTCCGGCAGATCTTCACCTCGCCGCGCCATCCGTACACCGTCGCGCTGCTGGCGGCGCTGCTGCCGCTGCGAGGCGCGCCGCCGCCGGTGCTCCAGGCGCTTCCCGGCCAGACTCCGCAGCCGAACGAGTGGCCCAGCGGGTGCCGGTTCAACCCGCGCTGCCCGCGCCGCGCCGCGCTCGGCGATCCCGCCATCTGCGAGGCGGAGGAACCCGCATTGCGCGATGTGGGCGCGCACGCTATCGCCTGTCACTTTCCGGGCGAGGACGCGGTAGGGACCGGAAGGGGTTCGGTGCGTGTCGATGACTAAGCCAGAGGTGGTATTCCGCCTGGAATCCGTGACCAAGGAATTCGGCGGTTTCCGCGGCTTGCTCGGTCTCAACAGGTCGGCCGGCGTGCGCGCGCTCGACGACGTGAACCTGGAGCTGCGCCGGGGAGAGGTGCTCGGGCTGGTCGGCGAGAGCGGGTCCGGGAAGACGACGCTGGGACGGATCCTCGTCGGCTCGGAGCGGGCGACGTCCGGTCAGGTGTGGTTCGAGGGCACCCATGCCGAGGCGCTGCGCGGGCGTGCGCTGCGCAACTTCCGCAAGAGCGTGCAGATGGTGTTCCAGAACCCGTTCACCTCGCTCAACCCGCGCCGCACGGTACGGGACGTGCTGCACTCCGGCTTCGCCGCTCGCGGGCTGCCCCCCGGCGCGGCGCGCGCGGCGGCGATGGCCGAACTGCTGCCGAAGGTGGGCCTGAGCGAGGCGATGCTCGACCGGTACCCACACGAGTTCAGCGGCGGGCAACGGCAACGCATAGTGCTCGCCCGCGCGCTGACCGTCGAGCCGTCCGTGCTCGTCGCCGACGAGCCGGTCTCGGCGCTGGACGTGTCGATTCAGGCGCAGATCCTCAACCTGTTCCTCAGCCTGCGCCGCGACCTGAAGCTCAGCATCGTGATGATCACCCATGACCTGCGGGTCGCCAACTTCCTCAGTGACCGCATCGCCGTGCTGTACCGCGGGCGGCTGGTGGAAATCGGCACGCGCGAGCAGATCATGGAGCACTCGCGGCACCCGTACACCCGGATGCTGCTGTCGGCGGCGCCAACCGGCGACCCGGACGCGCCCCACCACCGGCCGTGGCTCGCGGGAGACGCGACGCCGGCCGGGCCGATGTCCGGCGGGTGCGTGTTCCACGACCGGTGCTGGCTACGCAAGATCGTCAAGGATCCCGATCGGTGTGCCACCGTCCAGCCGCCGCTCACGGGGCTGGAGGAGGAGCACATGGCGGCCTGCCATTTCGCCGAGCAGACCCCGGCCGCGGCCGAGGTCTCCCTCGTCCCAGGGGAGGCGTCCGCATGACTCTGCCACGGATCGGGTTTCTCGGGCATGGCGCCATCGCGGTAGAGCACGCGCGCGCGTTCCGGCGAGCGGGCTGCACCCTCGCGGCGGTCATGGGCCCGGACGCCGAGGCGGCGGGAAAGTTCGCCGAGGAGCACGCGGTGGGCCGCGCGACGGACTCGGTCGCCGGCATCGTGGACGCCGAAGACGTCGACGCGGTGGTCATCGCCTCGCCCAGCGGCGAGCACGCCCGGCAGGCTCTCGCCGCGCTGTCCGGCGGGAAGCATGTGCTCTGCGAGGTACCTATCGGGCTGTCCCTGGCCGAGGTCACCGCCGCCGCCGAAGCGGCGGGCGATCTGATCGCGATGGCGTGCCACACCCAGCGCCATTTCCCTGTGGTGTCGGAACTACGCGCGAGGGTCGTCGCCGGCGACTTCGAACCGTTCAGCATCTCGACCACCTCGGCGATCTACCGCCGCTCGAACGTCGGCTGGACGGGAGAGCGGCGCACCTGGGTCGACGACATCGTCTGGCACCACACGACCCACGCGGTGGACACCAGCTTGCGGCTGCTCGACGACACCATCGAGTCGGTCCGGGCCCTGGCCGGTCCGGCGGACCCGGAGACCGGACGCCCGCTGGACCTCGCGGTCGGACTGCGGACCCGCACCGGCCGCCTCGCGACGATCGCCATGTCCTACAACGCGATGCGCCCGGTGAGCGAGGTGTCGGTCTTCGGCCGTTCGGAGACCGTACGGATCAGCGGCTGGCAACCCTCGCCCGCGGCGGCGTCCGATCCCAACGACCTGCTCGGGGACGCGGTGTTCGCGCAGGCCCAGACGTTCCTGCGTGCGATCGCCGACCGGTCCGGCTCCTGGCCGTCGTTCTCCGACGTGCTGCCGACCTATCGCGTGATCCAGCAGATCGACGACCAGATCCGTCAGGAGGGCTTCACCGCATGACCGCACCGACCCAATCGCCGGACCTCGCCACGCGGGTTCGTCACCAGTTCCCCGGGACCGGTTCCGGCGTCTACCTCAACAGCGCGGCGGAGAGCCTGTTCCTCGGCTCGCACGTACGCGCGATGAACGACTACGCCGCGCGCAAGAACCTCGGCGCGCGCGGCCGGGACGCCTGCGCCGAGGTCGAGGCCCACTGCCGCGCGCTGGCCGGCGAGTTGCTCTCGGTGGACGGCCGGCAGGTTGCCTTCCTCGCCAGCACCTCCCGCGGTCTCGACGCGGTTATCAAGACGATCCGCTGGATGCCGGGCGACAACATCGTCTTCGCCCAGTCGGAGTTCCCGAGCACCGCGTTCGCGGCCGTGCACCTGGCGGAGCTCGGCGTCGAGCGGCGGGTGGTGACCGGGGAGGACGGCCTCGTGCCCACCGAGACCTACGCCGCCCAGATGGACGAGCGTACGCGGCTCGTCGTCGCCAGCCTGGTCAGCTACGAGAACGGCTTCCTGGTAGACCTCCCCGCGCTCGCCGCCGCAGCCCACGAGCGCGGCGCGCTGCTTTTCGTCGACGCCGTGCAAGCCGCGGGCGCGGTTCCGTTCGACGCCGGTGTCGCAGACTTCCTCTGCGCCGGGACGTACAAGTGGCTGCTCGGAGCGCACGGCCTGGCGATCTTCTATGTCAACCCGGACGCCCTCGACCGACTCGCCCCGCCGTACGTCGCGTACCGGGGCGTCACCGACCTGTTCGCGGCCGACCGGCTGGAACGCTTCGAGCTGTACCCGGACGCGCGCCGGTTCGAGGAAGGCATGCCCAACTACCTCGGTCTGCACGTGCTGGAGAACGCTCTGGAGTTCGTGCTGTCCATCGGGGTCGAGGCCATCGCGTCACATAACGCCGAACTGGTGGCGGTGGCGATGCAAGGGCTGGCCGACCTCGGGGTGGCGCCGCTGACGCCGCGCGAGCCCGGGCGTCGCGGGTCGATCGTCTCCTTCGCCACCTCGCGGGAGGCGGAGATCACTCGCCGTCTCGGCGAGCACGGTGTCAGTGTGTGGGGGCGCGACGGCCGGGTTCGCATCTCGCCGCACATCTACAACACCGTCGCCGACGTGCAGGAGTTCCTGCGCCACTTGGCGCCCGTCCTGAATGAGGTGCAACAGTGACCGGCTCGTCCATCATCGACGCGCACACCCACGTCACCGCCGCCGCCGGCAGCGGCGTGCCGCGCAGCTCGCGGTTCCCAAGCGCGCCGACGTTCACGGCGCCAGTCGAGCAGCTGCTGGAAGCGATGGACGCGACCGGGGTCGCCCAGGCCGTTCTCATCCAGCCGAGCCTCTACGGATTCGACCACTCGCAGCTGCTGCGCTGCCTCGAGGCGCAACCGGACCGGTTCGTCGGCATCGCCTTGGCCGACCCGGTGGATCCGCGTTTCGTGGACCGGCTCCGCGAGCTGGTGCAGCGCGCGCCGATCCGGGGGTTCCGGCTCGCTCCGCTGATCGCGCCGGACCTGAGTTGGTTCGACGCGGCGGCCGAGCCGCTGTACAAGGCGGCCGCCTCTCTGGAGCTGAGCGCGAACCTTTTGATCCCTCCGGCCGTCCTGCCAGTGGTGGACCGGTGGGTCGCTGCGCATCCCGACCTGACGATCGTCATCGACCATCTCGCCCGCCCCGACCTTGACCCGCAGCGTCCGGGGACGGTCTCCGACGATCTGCTGCGGCTCGCCCGCTTCGACAATGTCCACATCAAGCTCTCCGCGCTGCCGGAGATGTCGACTCGCGCCTACCCGCACGAGGACGTGTGGCCGTGGGTGCGCACCGTCCTGGCCGAGTTCGGCGCGCGACGCCTGATGTGGGGTTCGGACTTCCCGTACACGACCGACGTGAACGGGTACGCGCAGGCACGCACCGTCCTCGACGCGTGCGAGCTCGGCAGCGCCGACCGTATCCAGATCCTGTCCGGCACCGCCGCCGCAATTTACCGACTGCCAGCACTCACCGAAGGGTCGAAACCGTGACAACTGCCCCGCTCCAACTGGCCGCGCGCTACTACCGCACCTTCCCGGTCGAGGCGCCGCTCGGCCACACGGAGGAGACGCTAGACCTCGACCCGCGCCGGACCGCCTTCCTGCTCGTCGACGTGAACGGTCTCGGCTTCGACCGCGATGAGCCGGCGCCGTCGCCGGACCTGCCCGCGTTGTACGCCGACCAGGCCAAGGCCAGCCGCGGGATCGTCGTCGACCACATCGTCCCGGCCAAGCAGGCGGCCGTCCGAGCCGGCATACCGATTGTCTACCTCTCCAACCACCTGTCGCCGACGCTGAACGAGCGCAGCGAATGGCGCAACATGTCGCTGCGCGTGCACAACATCGACGTCCTGCAGAGCTGGCAGGAGCCGAACGACATCTTGGCCTACTCCGACGTGGTCGCGCCTCGGCCAGGGGAGTACCTCGTGAAGAAGCAGCTCTACAGCGGCTTCTTCGAGACCCAACTGGACTCGCTGCTGCGTAGCCTGGACATCTACAACCTGGTCACCGTCGGCTTCGACAGCCGGATCTGCCTGCACACGACGGTGATCGACGCGATGTACCGCAACTACCGGGTGATCGCGCTGCGGGACGCGATCGGCACCTCGCCGCTGGCCAACGGCGACGACGCCGAGACCGGCGACGGAAAGTGGGCCGACGCCAACGCGGTGCGGTTCATCGAGACCAACGTCGGCTACACCGCGACGAGCGAGCAGTGGGTCGCGGCCTGCGACGCGCACACGACGGGGACGTCGGCGTGACCGAGCACTGGATCCGCTGCGGCGTCCTCGTCACCGGAACGGGCGAACCGCTGCGTCGTGACGCGGTGGTGCACGTCGTCGACGGCGTGATCGCGGGCGTGCACACCGCGGCCGAGTTGCCCAAGGACGCCGGCCCCGGCCGCCTCGTCGACCACTCGACCGCGACGGTCGTCCCCGGCTTCGTCGATGCGCACGTGCACCTGCTGTTCACCTGCGACCTCGATCACGAACGCACGCGCGCCGGCGTCGAGAACTCCACCCCGGCGGCGCTGGCGTTGATCGGCGCGCGTAGTGCGACGGAGTGCCTGCTCGGCGGCGTGACCACCGTGCGCGACTGCGGCGACATCGACTATGTCACCCTCGAAATACGGGATGCGGTCAACGCCGGCCGGGTGCCGGGACCGCGGATCCTCGCCGCCGGCCCGCCGATCACCACGACGGGCGGGCACCTGCATTGGTGCGGCAACGCGGCCGACTCCGTCGACGAGATCCGCAAGGCCACCCGCCGGCTCTGCACGCGCGGAGTGGACGTCATCAAGGTGATGGCCAGCGGCGGCAACATGACCCGTGGCTCGAACAAGCTGCAGCCGCAATTCCAGACGCACGAGATGCGGGTCGTGGTGGAGGAGGCGCACCGGCTAGGCCGGCGGGTGGCCGCCCACGCCCTGAACACCGAGAGCATCCGCCGCGCCGTGGCCGCCGGGGTGGACACCCTGGAGCACTGCATCTGGGTCGATGAGAAGGGCGCGCCCGACCTCGACCTTGATCTGGTGGACGAGATGGCGCGGCTCCCGGTGTCGGCGACGTTGACGATGGCCGGCATCGCCCGGGTGCTGCTGCCCGACGCCGATCCCGCGGACGCGGTGGAGCTGGGCGCGGCGCACGCCATGTCCGCGACCGGCAATCTGTACGACGACTTCGCCTTCGCACGCACCATGCGCACGGCCGGCGTGCACATGTCCGTCGCGAGCGATGCGGGCGTCCGGTTCACGCCGTTTCGCGAGTTCGGCCGGTCGGTGGAGTGCACGATGGAGGCGCTCGGCTTGTCGTACAGCGAGGCGATCGCGATGTCGACGCTGCGCTCGGCCGAGTCGCTGGGGCTGGCCGGCCAGATCGGCAGCATCGAGGTGGGCAAGGCCGCGGATCTGGTGGTGCTCGACGGTCTCGCCAACGAGGCGACGCGGCGCATCGCACCGATCCGCCAGGTATGGCGCGACGGCGCCGTGGTAATAGATGGCGGCCGGGTGGCCGTCCTGGAGGTGACATCGTGAACGAACAGATCAGGCAGCGGCTCGCCGACCTCGGACTGGAACTGCCGCGGCTGCCCGCGCCGCGCTACCAGTACGAGCCCGCGACCCGGACGGGCGATCTCTGGTTCTTCTCCGGCAAGACGCCGATCGTCGCCGGCACCGTGCAGCACCCGGGCCGGCTCGGGGACCTCTCCGTCGACGAGGGTCAGCAGGCGGCCCGCATCGCCGCGTTGAACCTCCTCGCGGCGATCGACACCGAACTCGGGCTCGAGAACGTCACCCGCGTCCTGAAGATTACCGGATTCGTCGCGAGCGCCGACGGTTTCGTCGAGCAGCCCAAGGTCGTCGACGCCGCATCCCAACTGCTCGTGGACGTGCTGGGCGACGCCGGCCGCCACGCGCGCTCGGCGGTCGGCGTCGCCTGGCTGCCTGGCAACGCGGCGGTGGAGGTCGAAGCGATCGTGTCCGGAGAAGGCAAGGAGATGGCATGACGCGCGTCCGCACCTACACGGTCGACGAGGTCCAGGAGCGCATAGACGCCATCCCCAGGGTGTCGCTGGCGCACCTGCCGACCCCGCTGGACGACTGCCCGAACCTCTCCCGCGAGCTGGGCCGGACGATCAGCATCAAACGCGACGACTGCACCGGGCTGGCGTTCGGCGGCAACAAGGTCCGCCAGCACGAGTTCATGCTCGCCGACGCGATTGCCGCAGGGGCGGACTGCGTCATCCAGGGCTCGGCCGCTCAGTCGAATCACTCGCGCCAGCTCGCGGCGGCCTGCGCACGGCTCGGCCTCGACGTCTACCTGGTGCCCAAGCTGGACGAGAAGAGCTCGCCGGTGCAGGGCAACTACCTCATCGACCACCTGATGGGCGCGACGATCCTCCCGATCGACGACGGCCAGAGCACCTCGGCCCGCAAGGCCGAGCTGGCCGAGGAGCTGCGGGCGCAGGGCCGCAGGCCCTACGTCGTCGGAATGGGGGCCACTCGGAGCCTGACGCTCGGCACCGTGGCCTACGTGCAGGCGCTGCTGGAGATTGTGCGCGCGCGGCCGGACGCCGTTCCGGACTGGATCTTCTCGGCGACGCAGGGAAGCACCCTCGCCGGACTGCAGCTCGGCTGCGAGCTACTCGGACTTCCGACTCGGCTCGTCGGCGTCTGCCCGATGACAGCCGAGCACGAGGCGTACCTGAGCCCGGAGCAGATCGCCGAACTCGCGCAGGGCGCCGCGGAACTTCTCGGCGTCACAACCCAGATCACCGCGGACCGGATCACCACGACGCAGGACTACGTCGGTGAGCGCTATGGCGTGCCCACCGCGGCAGCCGTCGAGGCGATCTACCGCCTTGGCGCGGCTGAAGGGATCTTGCTGGACCCCGTCTACTCGGGCAAGGGGTTCGCCGGCTTGCTGGACTACTGCCGGGCCGGTCACGTCCCGGAAGGTGACCGCGTGGTGTTCGTTCACACCGGCGGTCTTCCCGCGCTGTTCAGCTATTCCGAAGAGTTGACGGCAGGTGTGACCGGATGACTGGCTGGCAAGCTCGTCACGCGTCCGTCCGAAAGGCGATCACCACGACTGCGGTTCGGCCGAGACGGCAGATCAGTGCGAGGCCGACTTGTCCTGCTCGAAAATAGGATTCTGGGTCTGAGCTGGGCTTTCTTTGCTTGTCAGGCGGCGTTGGTGTACTGGTTGATCAGGCCGCCGAGGACCGGGCGGGGTGCGCCGGACCCGTGCAAGGCTCCCAAGCAGGCTCACGCAGCCGCAGACAAAGCCCCAGCTCACAGCCAGGTTCGAGTTGTCGAGCGGCACAGGCGGGGACGTCCGGGCACCGTCCGGTCCATCCGCGCCCACCCGCAGTCCTCTGTCACTACCGTCGGAGGTTGGGCGTCAATCAGTGAGAGGGCTCCGGGGACAGGCGCGTCCTCCTGTCCCCGGAGTCCGGTCGGGGGGCCTGTCAGGAGGCGTAAACCTCGAATTCGGAGAGCTGGCCCGCCGGCCAGCCGGTGTTGGCGGAGAAGGTCAGGCGCAGGTAGCGGCGGCTGGTGGCGGGGAAGGTGATGGTGGCGGTGTTACCGGTCGACGGGTTGAAGGTGTAGGAGGTGGCGCCGACCACCGAGGTGTAGGTGGAGTTGTCGGTGCTGCCGGTGACGGCGACGGTCTGGGAGCGGGTGGCCCAGGCGGTGGCCGGGGGCAGCTTCATCACGATCCGGCCGACGCTGGTCGCCGAGCCGAGGTCCACGGTGATGGACTGCGGGAAGGCGTTGTTGGCCGACTCCCAGTAGGTGCTGGCGTTGCCGTCCACGGCGTTACCGGACCCGTACGTCTGCACGTGGCTGGTCTCGGTGGTCGGGCGGCCCTGGGCGAGGTTGGGGTTGGAGGCCGTGGCGCCCGTGCCGCTGAGCGTGACGGTCAGCGGGCTGTTCGGGTCGTTGCTGGCCACGGTCAGCGTGCCGGTGCGGGAGCCGGACGCCGTCGGGGTGAAGGTGACGTTGACCGTGCAGGACGCGCCTGCGGCGAGCGTGGTCCCGCAGGTCTTGGTCTGCGCGAAGTCACCGGTGGTGGCGACCGTGCCGAGGTTGGCGGTGGCGGTGCCGTTGTTGGTGACGGTCACGGCCTGTGCCGGGCTGGTGCTGCCGACGTCCCGCGACGCGAAGGACAGACTGCCGGGCGAGGCGGACAGGGAGGGGTTCTGCGTGGGGTTGCCGGTGCCCGGGAAGATCTGGAACTCGGCGACCTGCGCCGCCGGCCAGCCGGTGTTGGCGGTGAAGTTGAGCCGCACCTGGCGGGCGTCCGTCGTGGTCAGCGGGATGGTGACGCTGTTGCCGGTCGCCGGGTCGAAGGTGTACGAGGCGGACGGCTTGACGGTGGTCCAGGTGGAGTTGTTGGTGCTGGTCTGGATCGACAGGGTCTGCGTCCGGCTGGCCCACACGGCGGGCGGCGGCAGCTTCAGGGTGATGGAGCCGATGCTCTGGGTGGAGCCGAGGTCGGCCTGCAGCCACTGCGGGAAGGCGTTGTTGGCCGACTCCCAGTAGGTGGAGGTGTCGTTGTCGTTGGCGTTGCTCGGCGGGTAGCCGCTCGCCGAGGAGCTGGCGGTCATCGTCGCGCCGAGCGCCAGGTTGGTGGTCGAGGTGACGCCGCTGCCGGAAAGGCCCACCGTCAGCGCGCCCACATTGCTCGCCACGTTGAGGCTGCCAGGACGGCTGCCCGAGGCGGTCGGGGTGAAGGTGACGTTGACCGTGCACGACGCGCCGGCGGCCAGCGAAGTGCCGCAGGTGTTGGTCTGCGCGTAGTCACCGGTGACGGTGACCCCGTTCAGGGTCGCCGCCGCGGTTCCGGAGTTGGTGACCGTGACGGCCTGCGCCGGGCTGGTCGTGCCGGTGATGCGCGACCCGAAGGACAGGCTGGTGGGGTTGGCTCTCAGGGTGATGCCGTTGACACTGCCGATGAAGTCGGTCCAGTTGACGTTGAGCAGCGCGCCGTTGTTGGTGCTGCCCGCCGGCTTGCGGACGACGAAGTACAGCGGCCCGCTGGTCGTGGGCGGGTTGGTCAGCGTTACCGGGAAGTCCTGGAAGGTCTGCCAGCCGCCGGTGCTGGTCACCGTGGCCTTGCCGACCAGCGGACCGTCCACCGCGCCCGCCCGGACCTCGATCGTGCCGCCGGTGGAGGCGGAGGCCGCGCGGAAGCTCAGGCTGTCGATCCCCGTCAGGTTGACCGGGTCGTGGGTCCAGTAGTCGCCGTCCTCGATGGAGCCGATGTCGTTGAAGCCGCCCTGTGGGTCGGAGGTCGTCTCCACCTGCACACCGGAGTCGCCGGTGCCGGTGCCGTCGGGGGCGCGCCCGGTCGTGGTGAAGAACTCGGCCTCCTTGTGCTTGGGCTGCAGCAGTGTCTGGGCCCTGCCGGTCAGCGGACCGGAGGATCCGGCGCCGCCATGGTCGGTGTAGCTGGCCTCGAGCACGTAGAAGATGTTGTCGCCGTCGCTGTGCCCGGAGGACAGGGTGGTCTGGACGGTGCCCGAGCAGCCGGTGTACTGGTCGAGCGGGTGGCCGTGCGTGTCGTGCCCCAGGATCGCCTGGATCTTCACGTTCGCGCAGTCGATCGTGCCGTCCTCGGGGTCGGTGACCGTTACCGTGAACTTCACCTGGGCGCCGAAGTCGAACAGGCTGCCGTTGGGCGGCAGATTGATCGTCACGGTGGGCACGGTGTTGCCGGCCACGATCGGCACATTGGCGGTGGCGGTCTTGCCGCCCTGGTCCTTAACGGTCAGCACGGCGGCGAAGTTGCCCGCCGTGGTGTAGGTGTAGGCGGGGTTCGCCTCGGTGGAGTCGACGCTGCCGTTGCCGTCGAAGTCCCAAGCGTAGGTGAGCGGCGTGCCGTCGGGGTCGGCGGACCCGGCGCTTGTGAACTTCACGGCGAGCGGCACGGGGCCGGAGGTCTTGTCGGCCTTGGCCTGGGCGATCGGCGCCCGGTTGCCCTTCGTGTAGTCGATCCGGTAGATGCCGGAGTCGGTGTTGTTGCCGCCGAAGCCCGAGCCCCACTCGATGAGGTACAGCGCCCCGTCAGGGCCGAACTTCATGTCCATCGGCTTCTTGAAGCTCATCGAGGTCAGCATCGGGTTGATGTCGACCAGTTGCGAGCCGTCGGCGCTGAGCTGGAAGGAGTACAGGTAGTTCTGGTTCCACTCGCCGAAGACGGCCTTGCCGTCCCAGTAGGCGGGCCACTTGCGGTCGGACACCAGCGCCGGGTCGTAGCGGTAGGCGGGCCCTGCCATGGGCGCGCCGCCGCCGCCGAGCTCGGGGAACGCGGGGTCGGCGGCATAGTGGTAGTAGACCGTGGCGGCCTTGGCCGCGGGCAGGTCGGTGATGCCGGTGTTGTTGGGCGAGTCGTTCTTCGGCGCCGCGCAGTCGAACGCCTGCTTGGAGGTGTTCGTCGCGAAGTCGAAGTCGATGTAGGGCTTGTTGTTGCCGACGCAGTACGGCCAGCCGTAGAACCCCGGGCCGTTGAGGATGTCCCACTCGACGGTGTTCTCCGGGCCGCGCGTGGCGCTGGGCTGGCCGGCGTCCGGGCCGTAGTTGGCGACCAGCAGCTTGTGCGTCTTGGGGTCGATGCCGATCCTGAACGGGTTGCGGAAACCCATCCCGTAGATCTCCGGGCGGGTCTTCGCCGTGCCCGGCGGGAACAGGTTGCCCGCGGGGATGGTGTACGTGCCGTCGGGCTGGGGGTGGATGCGCAGCACCTTGCCGCGCAGGTCGTTGGAGTTGGCCGCGCTGCCCTGGGCGTCCCAGACGTCCCGCCCGGCGCGCTCGTCGATCGGGGTGTACCCATCGGAGGCGAACGGGTTGGTGTTGTCGCCATTGGCGAGCCACAGGTCGCCGGTGGCCTTGTCGAACACCATGCCACCGCCGTGGTGGCAGCACTCCGCCCGCTGGACCGGCACCTCCAGCACGACCTTCTCGCTGGTGAGGTCGAGCGTCAGGTCCGGCTTGACGGTGAAGCGTGAGAGCCGGTCCACGACCTTGGACTGGGGCGAGTAGTACAGGTACGCCCAGCGGTTGGTGGCGAACGCCGGGTCGAGCGCCAGACCCAGCAGCCCGCTCTCGTTGGCGGTGAAGACGTCCAGGTGACCGGAGGTGACCACACCGCCGCCCGGCTTGACCGCCTTGACGTCACCGACCAGGTCAATGTAGAAGACGGTGCCGTCCGCGGCGACGTCCAGCATCATCGGGTTGGAGGTGTTGTCGTCGAGGGTGACCTTGGCGAACGCCGAGTCCAGGCTCGCCGAGCAGTCGGCCGGCACCACGCCCGCGGCGGTCTGCAGGCCGCCGAGCAGCATCTTCAGGAAGTTGGGCTCGGCGAAGGACTCGTCGGTGTGGCCCAGCGCGGTGTACCACGAGCGGCCGCCGTCGTAGTTCTGGCACCAGCTGTTGGGGTGGTCGGCGCCCATCGTGCCGCCGCTGTAGCTGGTCTCGTCCATGGAGGTCAGGACGTGGACCGCGCCACGCGGGTCGGTGCGGAAGTCGTACCACTCATCGTTGCGCGACCACTGGGCGGGCAGCCCGGCGGTGGAGGGGTGCGCGGGGTCCTCGACCTTGACGGTGGCCTGCTGCGGCGCGGGGTGCTGCTTGAAGTACGCGCCGACCAGCTTGCCGTACCAGGCCCAGTCGTACTCGGTGTCGGCCGCCGCGTGCACGCCCGCGAACCCGCCGCCGCCCTCGATGTAGTGCTCGAAGGCGGTCTGCTGCGTGGCGTCCAGCACGTCACCCGTGGTGGACAGAAAGACCACGACCTGGTACTTGGCCAGGTTGGCCTCGGTGAAGGCGGCGGAGTCCTCGGTGGCGTCGACCGTGAAACCGTGCTCCTGGCCGAGCTGCTTGATGGCGGCGATGCCCGCCGGGATGGAGGTGTGCCGGAAGCCGGCGGTCTTGGAGAAGACCAGCGCGGCGAACGGCGGTTCGGCGGCGGCCGCGGCCTGCGCCGAGATCACCTGCGAAGGGACTAGGAGGGTGGAGACGAGCAGCAGCATGGCGGTGAGAATTCTTCTCATGCCGCACCTCGCACGCTGCGCAGGTGAACTCCCATATGCATGTGCATTTCGACCTGACCTCATGGCTCAGTCAGGCAAGGCGCGCGCCGCCACGCTGATTGCCGGGGGGATGCGGGGGCCAGAGGGGGTGCCGCCTCCGTCATGCTGTCGAACGGTCGTGGGACGTGTCAGTAACAGCCTATTTACGCCTCGGACACTTATCAATGTGGTTCTAACACGTTCATGTCTGGCATGTGTAGACACAAAATGATCACGAACTGTCAGAGCTCCGTTGACCAGGCTCCGTTGTGTCGAGCCGCACGGACTTGGTGGCAGGCGTTGCCGGTGTGGGCTGCCGGGTGCGCTATCTGATTCGTGACCGGGATGGGAAGTTCCCGGCGCTCTGCCGCGGTGGGGGGGGGGGGGGGGGGGGCCCCCCCCCCCCGGGGGGGCCCCCCCCCCCCCCGCCACCGGTTTCGCGTCGTGAGCCTGCCGCCTCAGCCCTGTGCGGTCAGCTGGTAGGACTGCGCGGCCGTGCCGTTGCACGTGTACTGGACGAGTTGGACGCTGTCGGCGGTCGACGCGCCGGGGACGTCGAGGCACTTGCCGCTGTTGCGGTTGACGAGGTGGTAGTAGCCGCCGCCCTCGGACACCGGCTGCCACTGCTGGTTGTTGCCGCCGCCGTACGTCCAAATCTGGATCGGGGCGTTGTCGGCGGTCGACACGTTCGTCACGTCGAGCACCTGGGCGCTGTTGCCGCGGTTGTTGACGCGAACGAAACTCCCGCTCGTCGGCACGAACTGGTACTGCTGCGCGTTGCTCGCGTTGCAGGTGTACTGCTGGATCGCGGTTCCGTTGGCCGTGCCGGCCGCGCGGGCGTCGACGCACTTGCCGCTGCCCTTGTTGACGACCGAGTACCACGTCGTCGGGGAGATCGGCCCCGTCGTGGGAGGCGGAGTGGTGGGAGGCGGAGTGGTGGGAGGCGTGGTGCTGCCCGCGTTGGCCAGCCAGAGCAGGCCGTTGATCAGCCACTGGTTCTGCTGGGCGCTCGCGAAGGTCGACGACGTACGCGTGTTCGTGGAGTAGTTCATGTCGTTGTGGCCGAAGTTGGCGTACAGCATCTTGTAATTCTTGTTGGTCCACATGATCGGGTAGAAGCCGCTGCGCCACTGCTGGTTCGGGTCGCTGCCGACCGGGAAGCTGGAGGCGTCGATCGACGCAAGGATGTCGATGTCGGGGTTCTGCCGCAGGTCGCGGCTCCACGAGTACCACTCGCTCACCGAGGACTGGATGGTCGCCGGCAGTCCCGCCGTGGACGGGTGGGCGCGATCCTCGATCTTCAGGGTCTCGGCGGTCGGCCCCCAGGTGTTGGTCTGGAACGCGCCCGAGCCGAGGAGGGTGTTGTAGTACCAGCTCCACGAGTTGGCGTCGGTGGTGAACGCGCTGACGTGGAAGCCCATCCACGCCCCGCCGTTCTGCATGTAGGTCTGGAACGCGGCACGCTGGCTCGCGGGCGGGACGTCGTCCAGGAACATGATGACCTTGTACTGCGACAGGCCGCTGGCGCTGAGGCGGCTCCAGTCGGTCGTCGCCTCCCAGGTGAAGCCGTTCTGGGCGCCGGCCGTGGGGAACCACTCCCTGGCTTCTTTGTCGAAGTCGATGTGGGCGGCGTCCCAGGTGCCGTTGTAGAAGGCGAGCACCTTGAAGGGGGTGGCGGCTGCCTGCCTGGTGACGGCGCTGCTGGCCGGGCTGACGGCGAATCCGATGGAGGCCGCGACAGTGATGCCGAAGATCGCGGCGAGGGCGCGTTTCACGAATTTCCTGGGCACGGGGATCCTTCAGCGATGGGGGGTGGCTGATGTGCGGGCTCAGCGTGCGAGAAGGCCCGGCCGGAATTACGCCGTGCCACGATGAGCCGTCCGAGTCGTCGATCGCAGGTGGCTTGGCTGCTCGCACGTCCAGATGGCGGTTCGATCGCGCCGACGTCGATCCGCCGACCACCTCCAATTCCCGCCGAGAGCGGGGCCGAGAGTGGTGATGGCCGCCGGTGCCGTGGCCTGCCATCGCTTACGCGCCGATGGGCACCCGTGCCTCCCCTGCCGGAGTGGGGACGGCGGGAGCCCAGGAGCCACCAAGGAAGCTTTCCTATAAGAAAGTTTACTAACAGTAGTGCGCTGAGGTTACGATCGACCGGGCCCCGCTGTCAATGGCGGCGTCAGAGGGGCGTCAGAGCGGAAGGACGGCATCGAGGGTCGTGCCGCCGGCGGGGGACGGGCCGGTGCACAGGTGCCTGTGGTGCCAATACTCGTCCACGGCGGTTGACCTGCGGTTTATCCTCACTCCTCGTATGTCCGTCTGCTGTATCTGGTCTTCGTCCGGGTTGTGGGCTGGCTGATGCTGCTGGCCCGCAGCGATGCTTCTAAAGAAGTGGAAATTCTCGTACTGCGGCATGAGGTGGTGGTGCTCCGGCGCCAGGTCGCTCATGGCGCGCATCTCCTGGACCTATGGGTCAATAGATATGGTCAATTACTGACCGTTTTGCCCGGATTATGTCTATACATCTGCTATCACAGGGTGATGTCCAGGATTCTTAGTAAATTCTTGTTCTGTTCTTGGGCTCACGGGTGCATACTCTCCAGCGATAGAACGGATCTATCCGTTGTGAGGAGTGGACCGATGGCGGCAGGTGCGGGGAAACTGGGCGACGGCGAACACGGCGGCGACTCCGATCGCTACCGTCCCGGCTATGAACTGGTCGCGGAGCGGTTGCTGGCCTACATAGCCGAGCATCACCTGCGGTCCGGTGACCGGCTTCCCACGGAGAAGGGGCTGGCCGAGATCCTCGGCGCCAGTCGCAATGTGACGAGGGAAGCGGTCAAGGTGCTCGCGGCGATCGGCAGGCTCAGTGTCCGTAAGGGCGCCGGCATCTTCGTCGCCTCTTCAGGAGTGCCCGCGGGGCCCGCCGACGAGGAGTTGGCGGATTTCCAGCCCACCGATCTGCGGCAAGTGGTGATGCTTCTTGATTACCGCCGGTTGATAGAGGGGGAGAGCGCCGCGCGTGCGGCAGCCCTTGCCACGCCGATCCAGGTGCGTTCGATCCGGGAGCATGCCGAGCAGTCCGCCTCGGCCGCGAGTCAGGTCGACATCAAGGGTTTCCGCGATGCCGACGCGCTCTTCCACAACGCGGTCAGTGCCGCGGCGCAGAACGTGTTCCTCCAGGCCGCCGTCGCGAACATTCGCCGGTTCGTGCTGCAGTCTGACGTGCTTTTGTTCCACGGCGACGTGCCTGGATCGCTCGAAGTGGCCGGCGCGCAGCACATCGGCATCGCCGAGGCCATCGCGGCCGGCGACCCCGAGACCGCCGGGAAGCTGATGATCGAGCACGTCGATACCACACGTGACCAGTTCGAACGCCGGATCCGCGACCGGTTGGTCACCCGCACATAACCCGGGCACCCGGGTTCCGTTCCAGCCGTTGCGTTCGGCTCAGTTCAGTCCTCCGTCGGAGGGCTGCCGCGTGATCACCCCTCCAGTTCCCGCACGCGTTGATTGGGACTCAATGTCGATATTATCTGCGTCATCTCGTACTACCCGTGCAGTGTTCTCTGCGGCGGCCGGGCTTGCCTTGGCCGTCACCTCGTTGGTGTCCGCAGGTTCGGCCTGGGCGGATGACACGTCTTCAGCGGCCGTCAGCGTGTATGTTTCGCCGACCGGCCAGGACAGCAACTCCGGGACCGCGGCTTCTCCGTTCAAAACGCTCGACCATGCCAGGGACTACGTCCGGGGCATTGCCCAGCAGACGAATGGCGACATCGATGTCGTGCTGGCCGACGGTGATTATCCGATCGCGGATACCTTCACGCTGACCAGCGCCGACTCGGGCGTGAACGGGCACCGGATCACCTACAAGGCCGCGCCCGGGGCCCACCCGGTGCTCGACGGCGGCAGCCAGGTGAGCGGGTGGGTGTTGTCGGATCCGGCGCGCCACATCTACAAGGCCCACGTTGGCGGGATCGACACGCGCCAGTTGTATGTCGATGGGGAACTGGAGACGCGCGCGCGTACCGGCGACAATCCGCCCGGCTTCTCGAAGACCGCGACCGGGTATGCGATCACCGACCAGAGCCTGCAGCATTTGAAGAACCAGTCGGCGATCGAGGTGGACAGCCGCTGGGGTTGGATGCAGTACCGGTGCCCGGTGGAGAGCATCACGGCCACCGCGATGACGATGCAACAGCAGTGCTGGCACAACGCGAACCTGCATCAGGGGCAGGAGATCCAGACGCCGAGCTGGCTGGAGAACGCCTACGAGTTCCTGGACACCCCCGGTGAGTGGTATCTCGACAAGACCACCGGCGACCTGTACTACATGCCCAAGTCCGGGCAGGACCTGTCCACCGCGACGGTGACCGTGCCGCGGGTGCAGGACCTGGTCGACCTGAACGGCGACATCGATCATCCGGTGAGCAACGTCGGCTTCGAGGGGATCACCTTCTCCTACGCCACCTGGCTGGCGCCCAGTTCGGCGGACGGCATGGTCGAGGGGCAGGCGGGCTTCCGCATCGTCGGCACGGACAACCCCGACTTCGACTCCACGCGGCTCGAGTGGGTCAAGACGCCCGGCGCGGTGAACGTCACCTACGGCCATGGCATCTCCTTCACCGGGAACACCTTCACCCACCTCGGCGCGGTCGGGCTGAACCTCAACACCGGTTCCCAGGGCACGGTGATCAACGGCAACGTGTTCAAGGAGATCGCCGGCACCGGCGTGCAGGTCGGCGGGACCGACGTGATCGACGCGCACCCGGACGACGCGCGGTCGATCACCAAGAACAACAGGGTCACCAACAACGTGGTGACGAACGTGGCCGACCAGTACGGCGGTTCTCTGGGCATCTTCGCCGGTTACACCGATCACAGCGTGATCAGCCACAACAAGGTCTACAACCTGCCCTACAGCGGGATCTCGGTCGGCTGGGGCTGGGGTCTGACCGACAAGGGCGGCGACACCAACTACCCGGGCAACTCCGGCGTGCCGGTCTGGGACACCCCCACCACGGCCAAGAACAACATCATCACCGACAACCGGGTCTTCGACATCATGAAGCACCAGGCCGACGGCGGGGCGATCTACACGCTGAGCTCCAACCCGGGCAGCGTGGTGTCGGGCAACTACATCTCCGACGTACCCGCGCCCGCCTACGGCGCGATCTATCACGATGAGGGCAGCCAGTACTTCCACACGACGCAGAACGCGTTCTGCAACGTGGCTTACCAGTGGTTGCTGATGAACCACGGGCTGAACATCGACGCGGACTATAACTTCACCACGCAGTCGCAGTACACGACCCAGGCCAACACGCTCAACACCACGGTCGCCAACAACACCACGGTCGACGGCTGCCAGCAGTTGCCGGCGTCCATCGTGGACAACGCGGGTCTGCAACCGCAGTACCGTTACCTCGACCCGGACCAGCCGTCCGCCGACCAGTCCGCGCCGTCGGTTCCCGGCACGCCCTCCGCGGTGACGGCGTTCCCGACCGTCGCCCAGCTGAGCTGGCCCGCATCGCAGGACAACGTCGGCGTCACCGGCTACTCCATCTACCGCGACGGCGACCTGGTCAGCGCCTCCAAGGGCCCGCAGGCACGCGTCACCGGCTTGACCGCGGGACAGAAGTACACCTTCACCGTGACCGCGCGAGACGCGGCGGGCAACGAGTCACACAAGAGCAAGAAGCTCACAGTGACGATGCCCGCCGGCGCCGACCTGGCGCTGAACAAGCCGGTGACCGTGTCCTCCTATTCGCAGCCGAACATCCCGTCGCTGGCCGTCGACGGTGATCTTTCGACCCGGTGGGCGCAGGGGCTCGGCCTTCCCGACCCGTCGTGGATCCAGGTCGACCTCGGTGCGCAGCACAACATCAGCGGCGTCATCACCACCTTCGAGAAGTCGAGCGGTTACAAGTACCGGCTGGAGGTCTCGACCGACCAGAGCCACTGGGTGACCTTCGACGACCACACCGCCACCAGCACGACCACCTCGGCGAACTACTCCTCACTCGCGCAGCCGATCGCCGGCCGCTATGTGCGGCTGACCGTCACCGGCTCCAACTACAACGGCGGCAGCATCTACGAACTGCAGGTCTACGGTGCTCCACTGGCTACGGGAACCGACACGCAGGCCCCCGTCCTGTCGGGGAAGCCGACGGCGAACGTGCTGCTGCCCAGCACGCTCGACCTCAGCTGGCCCGCCGCGACCGACGACACCGGGATCGCGGGCTACACGGTCACCCAGGACGGTAAGCAGATCGCGCTGACCGGGCAGACGACACTGCGCGTGGCCGGGCTGACCCCCGCGACGCCGTACACGTTCTCGGTCACCGCGCAGGACGCGGCGGGCAACGTGTCGGCGCCGATTCAGCTGACGCTGACCACACCGGCCGACAACGACCTGGCGCTGCACAAGCCGGTGACCGTGTCCTCGTATTCGGACCCGAACATCCCGTCGCTGGCCGTCGACGGTGATCTTTCGACCCGGTGGGCGCAGGGGCTCGGCCTTCCCGATCCGTCGTGGATCCAGGTCGACCTCGGTCAGGTCACCTCCGTGAAGAGCATCGTGACGACGTTCGAGCTGACCAACGGTTACAAGTACCGGCTCGAGTACTCCCAGGACGGAACGGTGTGGTCGACCTTTGACGACCACACCGTCACGGCCACCACGGACCGGACCAACCCCTCGTTCGCCCCGGCACCGGTGCAGGCCAGGTATGTCCGGCTGACCATCACCGGGTCGAACTGGAACGGCGGCAGCATCTACGAACTGCAGGTCTACGGCGGTTTCTGAAGCCTGCCCGGGGCAGACGGCGCCCCCTGAACAGAGAGTCAGTATGAAGATCACGCATGTTGAGGTCCACCGGTTCCACGTCCCGGCGGCCGACCCGCCGTTCCAGTGGCGGCAGGGGCTGGGCGGCAGCGCCCCCGCGGGCGAGGGCGCGGTGCTGCGCATCGGAACCGACGAGGGCGCGGAGGGAGTCGCGCTGTTCGCCCGGCCGGGTGCGGCGGTGATGCTGGAGGACCTGGTGGACCGGGTGTTCCGGGAGGAGCTGATCGGGCAGGACCCGTTCCAGCGTGAGTGGCTGTGGCACCGGGTGTGGGAGCTGGACCGGATCCAGGAGCTCCCGCTGCCGACCCTGGGCCTGATCGACATCGCCCTGTGGGACCTGGCCGGCCGGGTGAGCGGCCGGCCCACCTGGCAGGTCCTCGGCGGTTTCCGTACGCAGATCCCGGCGTACGCGTCGACGTCGACCTTCGCCACCACTGAGGAGTTCCTCGAGGTCGCCGACCAGTGCCTCGAGCTGGGATACCGCGGCATAAAGCTGCACGCCTGGGGCGACGCCGCCCGGGACGCGGCGTTGTGCGTGGCATTGCGTGAGCATGTCGGCCCGGATGTGCCGCTCATGTACGACGGTTCGGCCGGGTTCGACCTGCCGGATGCGATCCGGCTGGGCCGCGCCCTCAGTGAGGCGGATTACCTGTGGTATGAGGAGCCGATGCGCGAGTTCAGCATCAGCGCATACCAGCGGCTGGCCGAGGCGACGGACGTTCCCCTGCTGGTGGGGGAGACCTCCGACGGAGCGCATATGAACTCGGCCGACTTCATCAAGGCCGGTGCCGCGACGTTCGGCGTGCGTACGAGCACGACGCTGCGGGGCGGCATCACCGGTGCGATGCGCACGGCCCACCTGGCCGACGCGTACCGGATCCGTGCGGAGGTGCACGGGTCGGACATCCCGAACCATCACCTTTGCATGGCGATCGCGAACACCACCTATTACGAGTCATTGGTGACCTCCCGCACTGTGGTGCGGGAGCGGCACGTCGACGCCGCGGGGCTGGTACACGCCCCGCAGGGGCCGGGAATCTCGTTGCCGGCCCATTTCGACTATGGACCTGAGCTGCGGCGATTCGTCGAGCCAGGCGCCTGAACCTGCGGGTGCCGAAAATTCATCCGTGCGGGTCGCAGGGATGATGGGTGATCGTGTGCTCCCGTCTGGGAATCGCGAGGACTGCGACGGAACGGCATGATGATCGGTCGTGTTGCTGCGCATGGCCTACCTGACGATGACGAGCACCTTTCATCGGCCGCACCGGGCTCTCCGCCAGGCAGCTCCGCTTCGACCGCTTCCCGATCCCAGCACCGACCCAGCCCGATCACGCCGCTCGACATCCGCCGACATGATCGACTCGGGGGAGTCCTGAAGGAGTACCGACATGCGATGACCTGGCTGGATGATTAATCGGCACCCGCAGGTGTCGCCGCGTCCCGCACGAGCTCGGTCGTCTCCAGCGCGAGTCATGGCAACGATCTCCTTTGCCCACCTGGGATGTCGGGTAAGGATCATCCCCCGCCGTTTGGCTGGTTTTCTCCGAAAGAGGGCAAAACGACTGATGGGCGCCCTTCGAGACGGCCGGATTCCGTGATGCGGAAGGCGGTCATCACCGCGACACCGCCCGGACCTCGACGCGTTCGTTGGGTACGCAGTGGGTCATCTTGAGCCCGGCGACATCGCGGGGGCCGTTGTTGCCGAGGTTGGCCAGCCGGTCGCGGTCGTTGTCGGTGAGCGTCTGTTTGGGCAGCGGTTGCAGGTGCCGGACGTCGTCGGGGCGGATGCCCAGGCCCTTGCCGACGCGTAGCCCGAGTTCGTCCTCCATGAGCAGGAGGTGCCAAACCATGCGCTGCCGGGTCTGCGGTTCACATTGGGACAGCAGGGTGACGAAATTGTGCACCAGGTCGTCGCGTTCCCACTGTTCCATCAGCCGGTAGCGCTGCCCGGCCTGCTTGTAGTCGTTGGTGCGTGGGATCGGGGCGCGGGTGAGCCGGCCGGTGATGAGCGGACCCAGCTCGTCGTAGTTCGGCTCCTCCGCTTCGGACAGCCCGCCCAGGGCGGAGGGTTCGTAGTTGACGTGCGGGTTCTCCCCGCCGGTGTCGACGTAGAAGGCCATCTGGCCGTCGCGCTGGTTGGTGGCCAGATGCTCGGCGTTCTTGGGGCTGTTGACGGGCAGTTGCAGATAGTTCGCGCCTACCCGGTACCGCTGAGTGTCGGAGTAGGAGAAGGTACGCCCGACGAGCATCTTGTCGTCGGAGAAGTCCAGCCCGTCGACGAGCACACCGGTACCGAAGGCGATCTGCTCGTTTTCGGCGAAGAAGTTGTCCGGTATCCGGTTGAGCACGAGCCGGCCGACCGGCTTGGGCGGGAACTCGTTCTCCGGCCAGATCTTGGTGTCATCGAGCGGGTCGAAGTCGAGCTCAGGGTGCTCGTCGTCGCTCATCATCTGCACCAGCAGCTCCCACTCGGGGTAGTCGCCGCGCTCGATCGCGCCGTACAGATCCCGGGTGGCGTGCCCGGTGTCACGGGCTTGGATGCGCGCGGCGTCGTCCTCGGTGAGGCTCTTGACACCCTGCTTGGGAATCCAGTGGTACTTCACCAGCGAAGTTTCCCCGTCGATGGTCACCCACCTGTAGGTGTTGACGCCGAAGCCCTGCATGTGCCGGTAGTCCGCCGGGATGCCGCGAGGGCTGAACAAGTTGACCAGCATGTGCATCGACTCAGGTGTGTGCGCCAGGAAGTCGAAGATCCGCTTCGGCTCCTGCCGGAAGTACACCGGGTCGGGCTTGAACGCGTGGATGAGGTCCGGGAACTTGATCGCGTCCCGGATGAAGAAGACGGCGAGGTTGTTGCCGACCAGGTCCCAGTTGCCGTCCTCGGTGTAGAACTTGATCGAGAACCCGCGCGGGTCGCGGGCGGCCTCCGAGGATTCCCGGCCGCCGATCACCGTCGAGAACCGCACGGCCACGTCGGTGCGCTTGCCCTCCTCCTGAAATAGCTTGGCCCGGGTGAATTGCGCGATGGGCTCGTCACCCCACCTGCCGTAGGCCTCGAAGAAGCCGTACGCGAGCGCCCCGCGGGCGTGCACCACCCGTTCCGGGACGCGCTCCCGGTCGAAGTGGGTGATTTTCTCCAGGAACTGGTAGTTCTCCAACGTTGCCGGGCCGCGCGGGCCGACCGTGCGCTGGTTCTGGTTGTCGTGGACCGGATGTCCCTGACGATTGGTCAGAATGCGCTTGTCCTCGGCCACCGGAGAGCACCCCCCTCATACGGTGTTACGTCACTGGGACGGAGCCGGGGGCCTGTCGATCAATGATGCTCGGTGTGACGAGGCGGCCTCGTTGGCCGCCGATCTTCCGGCCTCAGCGTCCCCTGATGTTGCCCACCCCGACACCTCGGAATGTCTCCCCATCAGTCTACCTGCCTGCACATTTAGGGCGAATTGCCCCCGGGTCCACATGTGAGGCGGCGAGAGCCACCGAGACCTACTTGCCCAGACCGCCCATGGGCCTCCGGAAACGCCGACGGCGCCCAACCGCTCGCCGCGTGGACGCAACCGGCGCGCGACACTACGACTGTTCGCAGCCAGGCTATTGCGTCGGTGTGTCCTCCCGGTGTATCCGCTGGGGTGCCAGGGTGACGATCGCCCGCTCCAGGTGCTCGGTGAACGCCTCCCGTTCGTCGGCGCTGAACGCGGCGGTTAGGCGCCGCTCGACGGCGAGGACGGCCCGGTCTGCCCGGCGCACCAGGTCGGTGCCCTCGGCTGTCAGCCGGGCGACCCGTACCCGCTGGTGCAGCGGCGACACCGCCCGTTCGATCAACCCCTTCCCCTCGAGGTTGGCGAGCACGGTCGCCATGGTCTGCGGGGTCACCATGCAGGCGCGGGCAAGCTGCGCGGCGGACGCTTCCGAGGTCTGCAGCAGGACGAGCAACACCGCGTACTGCGGGACAGTCAGGTGAAACTCCTGCAGCACGCGCGTCTTTTCGGCAATCAGCGCCTGTTCGGCGCGTTTGATGACGAGGCCGAGCCGTTCCATCTCAGTAGCGGGTGCCGACGGCCGTTGGTGCGGCGTCGAGCTCGGCGAGGTCGGCTGCGGTCAGCGTGACGTCGGCGGCGCCGATGTTGTCCGCGAGATGCCCGAGCCGACGCGTACCCGGTATCGGGATGACGTGCGGGCCCTGCGCGAGGGTCCAGGCGATCGCGACCTGTGCGGGAGTCACCCCGTGGCGGGCGGCGACGGCGCGCACCGTGTCGACGATGCGAGCATTGGACGCGCGGGCTTCGCTGGTGAAGCGCGGATTACCGGCCCGGAGGTCGTTGTCCTCGAACTGGGTAGAGGCGTCGATCGCGCCCGTCAGAAAGCCCCGGCCGAGCGGCGCGAACGGAGCGAACGCGGCGCCGTTGGCGGCACACCAGCCGACCACGTCGCCGGCGTCGAACGTACCGCCGCCGGCGACGGCAGCCGCGGATGCGCCCGTGCCGGGCTGCCCGAGCGCGTCGCGGGTCCAGAGAGACAGCTCGGACTGCACGGCGGTCACCGGGTGCACCGCGGCCGCGGCGGCGGCCTGCTCAACGGTGACCTCCGACAAGCCGAGGTAACGGACCTTGCCCGCGCGGACCACATCCGCCATGGCGGCCCAGGACTCAGTCAACGGCACGGCGTCGTCGACGCGGTGCAGGTACCACAGGTCGATGTGATCGGTGCCGAGGCGCTTCAGCGACGCGTCGACGGCGGCGCGCAGGTGGGCGGGCGACCCGTCGCGATGCATGCCCTTGGCGCGGATGTCGTCTACCACGAGCCCGGCCTTGGTCGCCAGAAACACGGAGTCGCGCAGCTCGGACAACGCCTCGCCGAGAAGGGTTTCGTTGTGGCCGTCGCCATAGACATCGGCAGTGTCGATGAAGGTGACACCGGCGTCGACGGCGGCGCGCACCACGTCCCGTGACGCGGCATCGTTGCGCGTACTCTCGGCGTAGGCCCAGCTCATGCCCATGCAGCCCAGACCGATCACACCCACGTGGCGTCCGGTGGCACCCACCTCACGCGTCCGCATGCCCCACACCCTCTGAATAGCAGTACCCTGTCATACGACAGCATACTACTAAAGGGCGACTATGGCATTGGCGCTAATCCTCATCGACCTACAGGAGTGGATCGTCGAGCGGTACGCACCCGACGGCGGCATCGCGGCGGCACAAACCGCCGAGCAAGCACGGCGCTCGTTCCGGGAATCCGGCAATCTTGTCGTCCACGTCCGCCACCTGGCCCTCGACGGCTCAGACGGCGGGCCGGACTCATCGACGACACGCTTCGTCGACGCGGTGACGGTCGAGGACGGCGAGCCGGTCGTCAACAAGTACGACCGCAGTGCCTTCGCGGGTACCCCATTGGACAGCATGCTGCGCGACCATGTGGTCCGCGATGTCGTGCTGGCCGGGCTGGTGACTGAGGGCGGCATCGCGAGTACTGCCATCGACGCGCTGCGGCTGGGTTACAAGGTCTCCGTACTCCTGCCGGCGATCGCCGGGAACACACCTGAAGGACACCACAGCACCCTCGACGACCTGCGCGATCGAGGCGTCACGCTACAGGAGAGGATTTAGGTGGTTCACCGTGTAGGCGACGCCGTAAACATGCATCTCGGCGGTGATGGCGCCGCCGAGTTTCCGGTGGCGACGTAGCGGCAGACCGACCTTCATAGCCGAAAGTCCAACATCCGCTCATCGGCATGACCGCGCACAGCGGCATGATGGTGCGTTTGATTAGAAGATCATTTGGAACTGAGGACGCTGTGGATGCCACAACATGTGCAGTACCTCCAGGCGTCACGGTCGCCGGTCCGTGTGTGGAGGCCGTGTCCGCCGCGCGGTATTCAATCTGCCGGGTCTCGGTCATGCCGGTCGGCGACCTGTTCCCGGAGCCAGTACGCAGCGGCCTCGCGGACCTCTCCGGCCGGGTCGTCCGAGCGCCTCACGGACCACATCCGCGTACCGGCGGGAGTCCTTCTGCCAGAACAGCAGGGACAGGATCGCCAGCCGCCGTACTGCCGCGTCCGCGTCCCGGCTGACCGACCGGCAGAGTAGCGGCAGGACCCGCCGGGCGGCAGCCGCGCCGAGACTCCGTTCGCCGAGTAAGCACACCGCGTGCCGGCGGATGATGACGTGCTTCGAGGTCAGCCCACGGACCGCTTCGTCCACCTCGTCGACTGTGATGTCGCAGTAGCCCCGCCCGGGCTTGAGCCCCTCCGCCAGCGCCGGGACGTACACCGGCCAGCGCTCTATGACATCCTCCAGGGGCCGGTAGTCCAGCTGCAGCGGGGCGACCGCATGATTGCGGAAGCTGGTGTACGGCGCGGCGACGGCGCCGATCACGGCCCCCTCCGGGAGGCGGTCGACCTTGTCGAGCACCAGGTCCAGCCGGCCGAGTCGGGACAGCGCTGTGGCCACCCACGACTGGTCCGCCCCTTCGCGCCGAGTCAGCGCGTCGTCCAGTGCCCGGACACGTAGTACGCGACGCGCTCGGCTTCCGGGAGCGCGGTGACCCGCGCCGGCTCGACCGCCCGCGCGTCGAACTGGGGGAAGTGCCGAGTCACCTCGCTCCTGGTGAGGATGCGCTTCACCAGCGTCTCGTAGTGCTCGTCGTCGAGAAGCAGCACGACGAAGTCCCGGTCGGTGATCCCGCTCGTCCGAAGGGATGTCCGGGCCCGCTAACACACGCGGACGAGCATCGTGAGGTACCTGCGGAACGTTGACGCCCATTGGCGGGTCGCCCCGGCAGGCTTCCGCGGTGAGTGCCCGCTCCCACTCCCGGGCCAGGTCCTTGGGAAGCCACTTGTCGGAGTAGTGGTCCCAGTCGGCGGCGCCCCACCGCAGATCTGCCTGCTCCTCGACGGGAAGCGGCGCCAACGCCTCGACGCTGTTCATCCCGAGGTTGGGCAGCGTGATCCGGCCGTCGGTCTCACGGTAGATCCGGTCCAGCACAGCGGCGTAGAACCGCTCGTCAGGGTGCCCAGCGATGGTCGACCGAACGGTCTGCACCAGCGCGTCCGCCAGCGCACGCTCGAAGCCCACCCAGTCGAAGGTCAATACCACCCCGCCATCCTGCCCGACGCCGCTATTCCCTCGACGCTGCGGATCGCGGCATGAGCGGGTGATCTGTTCAGGCCGGGCTCGGAGTGTAAATGACCGCTACGTGTATGGCGTGGATTGGTCGAGGTGGCTAACGTGATCGGCGTGGCGTCGGAGCCCGTGTAGGAGCCCCTCATGGCCAAGTACGAGCCGTTGCAGAATTATCTGGCCGCACGACCCGAGCAGATGAGCCGCGTAACGATGAGTTTCGATGAGGTCGAGGCGCTCGTCGGATCGCTTCCCCCTTCTGCGCGTGACCACCGTGCCTGGTGGGCGAACGACTCCAAGGTCCAAGCTCAGGCGTGGCGGGCCGCAGGTTGGCATGTCGAGTCGGTCGACCAACGCGCCGGGCGAGTGGTATTTACACGAAGCATCGTTGGCGGTCCCCATCCCATCGCGCGGAACCCCAGGCCCGGTCCGGCCATACCGGCGCCCCAGTCGATCATGGTTTCAACATCGTCAGTCGAAGACGGCATGCCTGAAGCGCGGGCCCAGGCAATGCTCGTGACATACCTCGTCGGTCAGGGTTGGCGGATCCAGCGCGTCGCGGATACGACCACGAAGGAACAAGGGATCGACGTTCTTGCGACTCGTGGTGACCGGACCCTCGCCGTCGAGGTGAAGGGCTACCCGGGGCGACGGTACTCCGATCCGCGCCGCGCCGGCGAGACCAAGCCGACGGCACCGGCGACACAAGCGCGGCATTGGTACGCGCAGGCGATTCTCAAGGCGATGCTGAT
>NZ_JALLPO010000119.1 GCF_023276435.1 Sphaerisporangium perillae | reverse complement strand
CTAGGAGGCTGGTGTTAAGTGGGGCATCCCAGCCGACCGTTTTCGGGCGAGCTGGCTGAGCTGGACCGTGCCTGAGCATCGCGCGGCCGTGGTCACGGCAGAAATATGCCGGTCTTGTGCGGGCCTGTGAAGTTATCCACAGGCCCGTCAGCGGCGGTCACAGCCTCGCCCAGGCCCCTCCTCAGGAGGGTTTTCCTGGTCACGGTGCTGCCGTGGCCCACGCTCCACTGGGAGTCGAGACGATGCCGAGTATGGCCAGGCGCGCGAGGTTGACCGCGGCGGCCAGCAGCGAGAAGCCGGCATCAATCTTGGTGACGCCTCGGACCCGGGCGCGGCGGCCTCCGTGCCGGCGCCGCATCAGGTGAGAGATCTTGCGTTCGACCTTGGGCCGGGTGGCCCGGTAGCGGGCCGGCCAGCCTGGATCGGTGCTGTTTGCCCGTCCCCGGGCCAGGTGCTCCTCATGCGGCCCGATCTTGATCTCGCGGCCGTTCCTGGCGGTGGTGCACTGCTCACGCAGCGGGCAGGAGGCGCAGGCAGCGCCGAACGCGGCGACTCCGCCGCCGTCACCATGCCGGCGGATCTCGGTCGTGACCTGGTTCGGGCAGCTCACCTGCCCG
>NZ_JALLPO010000118.1 GCF_023276435.1 Sphaerisporangium perillae | reverse complement strand
TGGAGCGGGTGTGGGAGGCGGTGGCGACCGGGCCGGGGTTGACCTCCTGGTTCCTGGGGCGTAACGAGGTCGAGCCGCGTGTGGGCGGCAAGGCGGTGCAGTTCTTCGGTGACTTTCCGGTGGAGGCGAGGGTGACGGGCTGGGAGCCGCTGCGGCGGTTCGCCTTCCGTGGTGCGGAGGGGGAGGACGGCGCCTACATGGCGCTGGAGTTCCTCGTCGAGGGGCGTGGTCAGGGTGGCACGGTGCTGCGGCTGGTGCAGAGCGGGGTTTTGGGTGATGGATGGCAGGCGGAGGTGGAGGCGTTGGAGCGCGGCTGGGACATGTATCTGCACACGTTGGATCAGTATCTGACTCATTTCCCGGGTCAGTTCGCGCTGGTGGTGTTCGGTGCGCGGCCGGGTGGTGGTGGGGTGGAGCCGGTGTGGCGGGTGCTGGAGCGTGGGCTGGGGTTGACCGGTCCGGTGGTGCAGGGTGATCGGGTGCGGCTGACTCCGGAGGGGTTCGCGCCGATCGAGGGGGTCGCCGATTTCGTGGCGCCGGGCTTTTTGGGGGTGCGGACCGGTGATGGGTTGTACCGGTTCATCCTGGGTCAGAACGACACGCTGGTGGTCGGGCACCACATCTTCGCCGACAAGGCCGACCC
>NZ_JALLPO010000117.1 GCF_023276435.1 Sphaerisporangium perillae | reverse complement strand
CCCAGCCGCTGGAGGTGGCTTGTGCCCAGTTGCGGCCGTAGCCGTAGGCGGTGGCGAACCAGCCGGTCCAGGTCAGCATGTAGGTGACCGCGGGGGCCAGCGCCATGGCGACCAGGCTGGTGGGGGCGTCCTGGCGCAGCATCCCGCTGTAGGGGCGGCGCAACCCGATCGCCCGCCGCGCCCCGGCGTCCCACACCAGGCTCATCACCGCGAACGCCACCAGGAAGAAGATGCCGCTCCACTTGGTCGCGCACGCCGCCCCCAGGCACACCCCCGCGGCGATCCGCCACGGACGCATCCCCAGCCACGGACCCGTCCCGGTCAGCCGTGAACCCTCATACCAGGCCGCCAGCCGCTCCCGGGAACGATCACGATCCACCACCAGGCAGCCGAACCCGGCCAGCACCCAGAACATCAAGAAGATGTCCAGCAACGCCGTACGGCTGAGCACGAAATGCAACCCGTCCAACGCCAGCAGCAGACCCGCCATGCACCCCAGCAGCGTGGAACGGGTCATCCGCCGCGCCACCCGCGCCAGCACCAGGATCGAGATCACCCCGACCGCCGCCGCCGCGAACCGCCACCCGAACGGATTGGCACCGAACAACCACTCACCCGCACCGATCAACCACTTACCGAGCGGCGGATG
>NZ_JALLPO010000116.1 GCF_023276435.1 Sphaerisporangium perillae | reverse complement strand
GGCGGTGATCGACGCCGGCCTGACCTGGATCGGCCCGCCGCCCGCCGCGATCGACGCCCTCGGCGACAAGGTCCAGGCCCGGCACATCGCGCAGCGCGTCGGCGCGCCGCTGGTCGCCGGGACGGCGGACCCGGTGTCGGGTGCGGAGGAGGTCGTGGCGTTCGCCGCCGAGCACGGCCTGCCGATCGCGATCAAGGCGGCGTTCGGCGGTGGCGGGCGCGGGCTCAAGGTCGCCCGCACCATGGAGGAGATCCCCGAGTTGTACGAGTCGGCCGTCCGCGAGGCGGTCAGCGCGTTCGGGCGCGGGGAGTGCTTCGTGGAGCGCTACCTGGACCGGCCCCGGCACGTGGAGACCCAGTGCCTGGCCGACCGGCACGGCAATGTCGTGGTGATCTCCACCCGTGACTGCTCGCTGCAGCGCCGCCACCAGAAACTGGTCGAGGAGGCCCCCGCGCCCTTCCTGACCGGCGAGCAGCAGGAACTGCTCTACACCTCCTCCAAGGCGATCCTGCGCGAGGCCGGGTACGTCGGGGCCGGCACCTGCGAGTTCCTCGTCGGCCAGGACGGCACCATCTCCTTCCTGGAGGTCAACACCCGCCTTCAGGTCGAGCACCCGGTGAGCGAAGAGGTCACCGGCATCGACCTGGTCCGCGAGATGTTCCGCATCGCCGACGGCGAGCCCCTCGGCTACGACGACCCCGACGTGCGCGGACACTCCATCGAGTTCCGGATCAACGCCGAGGACGCCGGCCGCAACTTCCTCCCCGCACCCGGCAC
>NZ_JALLPO010000115.1 GCF_023276435.1 Sphaerisporangium perillae | reverse complement strand
GCTCGCTTCTCGCAGGGGGTGAGACTCGGTTGCTGGATCTATGGGAGTGAGAATTCCAGTTATTTGCTACTCGAAGTAGTAAACTAGCTGTATGAGCGTGCCTGAGCAGGACTACGCCCCGGGAGACGGCCCAGCGGCCAAGGTGAGTGTCTCCCTGCGCGCGGGGAACATCCGGGCGGTCAGGGAACGCGTCGGTGCACGCGGGTTCTCAGCCTATGTCGATGCCGCGGTTGAACGTCAGATCGAGCGGGACCTCCTGGAGGAGGCGTTGCAGGCGAACGAGGCCGTCTCCGGGCCGATCCCGCAGGGATTGCGCGATGAGGCGGTGGAGCTGTTTCGCAGCGTAAAATCCGCACCCGAGCTCCAGGAAGAGGGCGGATGGCGCGCGCACGAAGCAAGCTGAGCGCAGGCACCGTGGTCCTCGACTGCGAGGGTCTCGTCAGGTGGTGCCAGGTCGACCAGAGAGTGACCGCGATCGTGCGCGAGGCCCAGGCAAACGACTTTCGGGTCGTCGTTAGCGCGATGACGCCGATCGAGGCTCAGAACGTCCGGGTGAAGAGTGATCGCCTCACGTGGCATCTGTCGCGGCTGAAGGTCGAGCCGGTGACCGAGGAGGTCTGTGTGCGGGCGATCGAGCTTCTTCGCGAGGCCCGGCTGCATGGCCACAAGTACGCCATCGACGCCGTGGTGGCCGCCACCGCCCTGCGTGCGGTCAGGCCGGTGATCGTCCTCACCTCTGATGAGGATGACATGTCCACGCTCTGTGGAAAAGCCGTCAAGGTCGTCGGAGTCTAAG
>NZ_JALLPO010000114.1 GCF_023276435.1 Sphaerisporangium perillae | reverse complement strand
TCCGGTCGCCGGCCGAGGCGGGCCAGCAGCTCCCCGCGTACGGTCGGAACCAAATGCGAACCGGGGAGCCGGTCCAAGGCGATCAGCTCGTCCACCATGGCCAGGGCTTGCGCCGGACCCGAGGCCATGGCCACGGCGACGGCCCGGTTGAGCTCGACCACCGGCGAGGGCGCGACCCGGCCGAGCGCCTCGTAGAGCACCACGATCCGGTCCCAGTCGGTCGCCTCCACCGACGGCGCCGACGCGTGGGCGGCGGCGATCGCAGCCTGCAGGCCGTAGGGGCCGAGCCCGCGAGCCGATGCCTTGGCCAGCGCGGCCAGCCCACGGCGGACCGCCGAGAAGTCCCACCGCCGCCGGTCCTGGTCCGCCAGCAGGACCGGCGAACCATCCGGGCCGGTCCGGGCCGGGAAGCGCGCGGCCGTCAGCTCGCACAGCGCGAGCAAACCGTGCACCTCCGGCTCGTCCGGCTGCAGCGCGGCCAGCGTGCGGGCCAGCCGGATCGCCTCGTAGGCGACGCCGGGGCGTAGCAGCCGGTCGCCCGACGTGGCCGTCGACCCCTCGGTGAAGATCACGTAGACGACGCTGAGCACGCCGCCCAGCCGTTCCCGGCGCTCACCGGCCGACGGCAGCTCGAACGGCACCCCGGCCGCCGCGATCGTCTTCTTCGCCCGGGTGATGCGGGCCTGCACGGTCGGCACGGGTACCAGGAACGCGCGGGCGATCTGTTCGCTGGACAGGCCGCCGACCACGCGCAGGGTCAGCGCCACCCGGGCCTCACGGGAGAGCACCGGGTGGCAGCTGACGAACATCAGCGCCAGGACGTCGTCGTCGATCCGGTCGGGGTCGATGTCC
>NZ_JALLPO010000113.1 GCF_023276435.1 Sphaerisporangium perillae | reverse complement strand
GAGGTCGACGTGCGGACCGTGCGCCGCGACATCCAGAAACTGCGCGACCTCGGCTACCCGGTGCACACCACCCCTGGCGCGGCCGGCTACCGGCTCGGCGCCGGAACGAAGCTCCCGCCGCTGCTGCTCGACGACGAGGAGGCCGTGGCCGTCGCCATCGGGCTGCGCACCGCCGCCAGCGGCACGGTCAACGGCATCGAGGAAACCTCGCTACGCGCACTGGCCAAGCTCGAACAGGTACTGCCATCGCGCGTACGGCACCGTGTCAACCTGCTGCACTCGGTCACCGTCACGGTCCCCGCCGGCGGCCCCACCGTGGACCCGGACGTGCTGACCGTCGCCGCCGCCGCCTGCCGCGAGCACGAACGGCTCCGCTTCGACTACCAGAACCACGACGGCACCGACTCGGTACGCGACACCGAACCTCACCGGCTGGTCCACACGGGCCGGCGCTGGTACCTGGTGGGCTGGGACACCGACCGGCGCGACTGGCGCACCTACCGGGTCGACCGGATCCGTCCCCGCATCCCCACCGGCCCTCGCTTCACACCCCGGCAGGCACCGGGCGTCGACCTCGCCGGCTACCTCGCGCACGGGGTCTCCACCGCCTCCTACCGCTACCAAGCCCGGATCACCCTGTACGCGCCGGCCGAGACCGCCGCCGAACGGATCCCGCCCACCGTCGGTGTCATCGAGGCCGTCGACCCGCACAGCTGCCTTCTCCATACCGGATCCAACTCACTCGACGAACTCGCCATCTACGTCGCACTGTTCGGCTTCCGCTTCCGGATACACCAGCCACCCGAACTGATCGCACACATCCGAGACCTCACCGCCCGACTCACCGACGCCATCGACTGACTTCCC
>NZ_JALLPO010000112.1 GCF_023276435.1 Sphaerisporangium perillae | reverse complement strand
CGCATCGCGTACGCGGCCGAACGGTCCACCTTGGAGGGATCCTTGCCCGAGAACGCGCCACCACCATGACGCGCCATGCCACCATAGGTGTCCACGATGATCTTGCGGCCGGTCAGGCCCGCGTCACCCATCGGACCGCCGATCTCGAACCGGCCCGTCGGGTTGACCAGCAGGCGGTAGCCGCGGGTGTCGATCGCGAGGCCGTCCAGGATCGGGTCGACCACCTGCTCCTTGATGTCGGGGGCCAGCATGTCGTTCAGGTCGATGCCGGCGGCGTGCTGGGTCGACAGGACCACGGTGTCCAGGCGGACCGGGCGGTCGCCGTCGTACTCGATGGTGACCTGGGTCTTGCCGTCGGGACGCAGATAGGGAACCGTGCCGTTCTTGCGCACCTCCGACAACCGGCGGGCCATCCGGTGCGCCAGCGTGATCGGCAACGGCATCAGCTCGGGCGTCTCCCGCGTGGCATAACCGAACATCAGCCCCTGGTCGCCGGCACCCTGACGATCAAGCTCATCGGCGCCCTCACCCTCACGGTTCTCATAGGCGTCGTCCACGCCCTGGGCGATGTCGGGCGACTGCGCGCCAATGGACACCGACACCCCACACGAGGCGCCGTCGAAACCCTTATGCGACGCGTCGTACCCGATCTCCAGGATCTTCTCCCGGATCAGACCCGGAATGTCGACATAGGTCTCCGTCGTCACCTCACCGGCGACATGGACCTGGCCGGTCGTGATCATGGTCTCGACCGCGACCCGGCTCTTGGGGTCGCCCTTGAGCATGGCGTCGAGAATCGCGTCGCTGATCTGGTCTGCGATCTTGTCCGGGTGGCCCTCGGTGACCGACTCGGAGGTGAACAGGCGGCGGGACA
>NZ_JALLPO010000111.1 GCF_023276435.1 Sphaerisporangium perillae | reverse complement strand
TCGACGAGACCGGGTACGTCGATCGCCCGCTCCTTGACCTCGATGTACCATCGCAAGGCACCATCAGGGTCGGAGACGGTGATGTCCATAAGCCGGTCTTCCACCGCGATGAGATAGCCCTTGGACGACAGCGCCCCATAGACCCGGGCGTATTCGGCGGCCTGGATCAGGTACTCCCAGTTGATGGCCGGCGCCTGCGCCTGCTCATTTCGGCTGACCCACGCATAGGGACCCTTGCCAGGCGGCAGCCCCTGCAGCGTGAACCGGTATGTTCCGACCGGCCTGATCAGCCCGTCTCGATGGCCCGAGGCCACCAGCGTCCGGACGCCGACCGGTAGCCGCTCGTAGACGGCGTCGAAGTATGGCTCAGAGACATCCGGATAAGACCACTCACGGCACGCGGCTGTTACCCACCCACGGATGAGATCACGCAGATCGTCTTCTACCCGTCCCACCGAAACCTCCCAGAAGCCGGGCGTTGCAGTAAGCCTTCCTGGACACGACCATCGTCATCGATAAAGAAGACCGTGACATCGAGCCGTTGAAGGCTTCCGCGAGTTCGCTGATAAAGGGAGCGATAGGTCGGCACATCCGGTAGGGCGATGGCGATCTCATAGCCGGGATGATCGCTGCACATCAGCATCGCCTTGAGAATCGCCTGCGCGTACCAATGCCGCGCTTGTGTCGCCGGTGCCGTCGGCTTGGTCTCGCCGGCGCGGCGCGGATCGGAATACCGTCGCCCTGGGTAGCCCTTCACCTCGACGGCGAGGGTCCGGTCACCACGAGTCGCAAGAACGTCGATCCCTTGTTCCTTCGTGGTCGTATCCGCGACGCGCTGGATCCGCCAACCCTGACCGACGAGGTATGTCACGAGCATTGCCTGGGCCCGCGCTTCAGGCATGCCGTCTTCGACTGACGATGTTGAAACCATGATCGACTGGGGCGCCGGTA
>NZ_JALLPO010000110.1 GCF_023276435.1 Sphaerisporangium perillae | reverse complement strand
GTGCGACGGACCAGGGGGTTTCGTCGGGGGCAACGCCGACTCCGGAACAATCACGAGATTGCTTGGCTGAACCATCACAGGAAGAACGCCAGAGCCCGCTCGGCCACAACCGGGCCTGATTTCCGTTCCGATGGGCTCAAGTGGTTGAGGCCGTCCATGGTTTGGAGTGTGGCGTGGGGAAGGGTGTCGCGGTGCGCGGCGAACCCCTCCTGGTGCTCGCGCGACGAGCGGCCGCCCACCAGGAGCAGCACCGGGGCGGTGACGTCCGCGAACTCGGGGAGCCGGCCCTGTTGGGCTGCGAGTTGCTCGTGCTCGGCCAGACAGGCCCCCAGAAGGGGCCGCATTCGCTGCCAGGCCGGCCCGCGGAAGCCGGCACGAAACGCCATGCGCAGATACCAGTGCGGCAGTTTGGTGATGAAGGCCGGCGCGCCGCCCGAACCCTGGACGAAGTGGATGAACGCGCCGTAGTGGTCGCCGGCGGCCAGCCGCTCCCGGAACGGGGCCATCCAGCCGGTGGGCACAGGGGCATAGGGCATTCCGGGCTCAAAGACCGCGATGCGATCGAACGGGTGGAACGAGCGTGCGGTCTCAAGGATGACGAGCCCGCCGTAGCTGTGTCCGAACGCCAGCCGTGCCCCGGTCTCCGCCTGGACGGCGTGGAGGTCTTCCACTTCCTTCTGCAGCGAGTACCGGGGTCCCTGAGGGCCGCTGGCGCCGCGTCCTCGCCGGTCGACGATGTGCACCGTGAAGGAGCGGGCCAGCGTGGAGGCCAGCGGCAGGTAGTCCTGCGAGGTTTTCAGCGTGCCGCCGAGCACGATGAGACCCGGTCCGGCGCCCATCGTCTGATAGCTGATCGCCGTACCGTCGGCCGAGGAGACCGTGTGCTGGTGTAACGGCGGGGTCTGGATGTTCTGGCTCACTTGGCCGCCTCCTGCTCTAGTTTGTCGAACGTCGCCAGCAGCCGCGCGGTGTGCT
>NZ_JALLPO010000011.1 GCF_023276435.1 Sphaerisporangium perillae | reverse complement strand
AAGCACGCCGCCAGCGTTCGTCCTGAGCCAGGATCAAACTCTCCAAACAATGTCTGAAGAAATCCCGGCGGACACCACACACACATGTGCGATGCCAACCAAAGGAACCATCCCCGCACCCACAAAAAGAGGCACGAAAGACGGAGGTTAATGCATAATCATGCACTGGCTTTTAACACACTGTTGAGTTCTCAAGAAACGGACGCGTACACCATCACCCAGACCCTAAGGCCCGAACTCCGGGGCTTCCATCTCGTATGCCCTCATCCTACCGAACCCGCTTGACCAGAAGCAAACCGCGCCGTTACCAGCACTTGACTTCCAGCCACCCGAACCCACTAGCATTCGAGCCACCCCGTCTCCAGGGCAACCCCTCTAACTTACACACTCTGTCGCAGTCACGCAAGTGAACTACGAAGATTTTTTCGAGGGGTCGTCGTCATCGCGTCCACGCAGCCCAGAACCACTTGATGCGATCTAGGGATGGTGGCCGGGCGATGCCGACGACAAAAGATTAGCAGGCCCCGCGCGGCCCTCGATCCATTACAGGCAACGATCGAGTAGAACCTTTCGGCTCACGGGGCAAGACCAGTACAACAGGCGGTAGCAAGGAAGAATTCCCGACCGGATCGAGGCAGACCGTGAGCGATCGAACTGCCCCCCGAGCGCTGGTGATACTGCTGGTCGCGGCCGCGGCGGTGGTCGTGCTGGCCGGCATCAAGGCGATCGACTCCATCGCGGGGCCCGTCGTGCTGGCGCTCGTCCTCACCATCGCCGTCTCCCCGATCCGGGACTGGCTCGTGCGCAAGCGGGCACCGAGCTGGCTGGTCGTCGCGGTGCCCCTGTCGGTGGTCATCGTCGTCCTGCTCGGCATGGTGGCGATCCTCACCACCGCCGTCGTCCAGATGGCGGTGCTGGTGCCGACCTACTCCGCCCAGTTCAACAAGCTCGTGGCCGACGCCCAGAAATGGGCGGCGGCCCGCGGCATCGCCCCTCAGGTGAACGAAGCGCTCCGGTCGCTGGATCCGGGGAAGATCTTCGAGTTCGCCCAGGGGCTCGTGTCGAGCCTGCTCGGCGTGGTCTCCAGCCTCTTCCTCATCGTGATCCTCCTGCTGGCGATGAGCCTGGACGCGCCGATCACCTCGCGGATCATGTCGGCCGCGGCGGCCGAGCGCCCGGCCATCGCCGATGCACTCACGGCCTTCGCCTACAAGACCCGCCGCTACCTGCTGGTGTCCACGTTCTTCGGCCTGATCTGCGCGGCCCTGGACGTGGTCGCGCTGTATCTGCTCCACGTGCCGCTCCCGCTGCTGTGGGGAGTGCTGGCCCTGATCACCAACTACATTCCGAACATCGGATTCGTCATCGGGCTGGTGCCTCCCGCCCTCCTGGCGCTGCTCACCGGCGGCCTCCGGAGCATGATCTTCGTGATCGTGGCCTACATGGTGATCAACGTCGTGGTGCAGTCCTTCATCCAGCCGAAGTTCCTCGGCGACGCGGTCGGGCTGAGCACGACGGTGACCTTCCTTTCCCTGATCATCTGGGCGACGGTGCTGGGGCCGCTCGGAGCTCTGCTCGCCATCCCGCTCACCCTGCTGACCCGTGCTCTGTTCATCGACAGCGACCCCGCTGCCAGGTGGTCGGGCGCGCTGGTCTCCGGTGAGATCCCGAAGGATTGACGAGCCCGTAGGGCCAGGTCACCTCGGCATCGCGGCCCCGCGCCAGGGCTCGCGAAGGTCAGGCCGACGCGCCCACCGGCGAGCGGGGGGTCTCGGATCTGGAGGCCGGAGTGAGGCTCTCGGACCGGCGCGTGCCCCACGGCATGGCGGCGACGAGGACCGGCAGCAGCAACGCCGAGCTCATCGCCCACGGCGAGTGCAGGAACCACCAGCGCACGTCGTCGAACTGCGTCAGGTACAGGTATCCGACGGCCGCCCAAGTGGAGGTGCCGATGATGGCGGGCCAGGCGAAGCGGGTGGGCCGTGCCACGAGGAACGGCATGAACCACATGAGGTACTGGGCGCCGAGACGCGGAGTGACGACCATGAAGGCCAGTAGCAGCGCAGTCGTCAGGTCGACGGGGTCCGCGCGGCGCCATAGGAAGCCGACGACCAGCAGCGTGCCGTAGATCATCCACTGGCCGTACCGGGCGAGGTCGGCGTTCAGCGTCCAGTCGCCGCCCACCACGAGCGCGGTCCACCCCCATTCGCCGATGATCGGGCGCACGTCGCCGATGGTCTGGATGACCTTGGGAAGCTCCGCGAGTGACGTGCCGGCCCCGATGGGCAGGGTGATCAGGAAGAAGATGGGCGCGACGCCGGTCGTGAAGAACGCGTAGGCGCGGGACCGCAGGTCGGGCAGGAACAGCAGCATGCCGGGAACCAGCCAGATCGGCCAGCTCTTGGCGCAGAGCGCGAGGCCCATGAGCAGTCCTGCGATGATCGCGTTGCGCACGGGCCGGGACGTCCTGGCGTTCCTCGCCACGATGAAGGCGGCGACGCCGAACATCAGGGAGACCGGCTCCACCTGGCCGTGCACCGCCGCGACGAGCACCGCGAGCGGGTTGCAGGCGTACTGGAAGGCGCGCAGGCCGGCGTCCTTGCCGCCCGCGAGCTTGCCGACCAGGGGGATGAGGATGATGTCGGAGACCACGGTGACCAGGCGGCCGGCGATCTCCCACGGGATGTGCATCCAGAGGAGTAACCCGTAGACGTACGGGATCGTCGGGAGGAAGTGCCACCCGCCGTCGCTTCCCAGCACGGGGTCGCGGTGCGCGAGGATCGCCTCGCCCGCCGGTTTGAAGCTGTTCATGAAGTCGACCGGCTGCCAGGTGTCGGCCGCGGACAGGATCATGATCAGGACGCGGACCCCGATACCGACGGCGAGCGCGACGGCCAGAGAGGGCCTCCAGCCCTTCCACTGTGCGACGACCGCGAGCACGACACCTGAGACGAGGACGAACCCCGTGAGAATTGCGTAGTCCATGACGCTCTCTAGCCTGCCGGAACGCAGGCCAAACCGACCACTCGGGCGGGAAAATTGCCATCATCTATCCAGAATTGCTCACACAAAGAAGTGTTTTGACTCCTATGGGTGACGATCACGTGGTCAGTGTGCATTAGGGTGGTCCGTCCTTCGGGCAAGCGTGCGGCCCGCGCGCTCCGTGGGGGGTCGGAGCCGCGCGGGCCGCACGGTCATCGGGCCTCCGGCCGCTCGCCGGCCGGGGGGCGAGAGCGGCTGCGGGGCGAGAGCGGCCGTCCAGGGATCAGGGGGCGGCCGCGCTCACATCAGAAACCCGCGGTGATCGAGGTGAACTGCCAGTCGGTCTGGGCGATGCCGCTGCACGACGCGTTCACGCCGCCACCCGGGCAGGGCCGGTCCCGGTTGACGGACCAGAAGGCCAGCCGCGCCAGACCCTTGGACTTGGCCCAGTCGCGGATCTGGGTCCAGGTCGCCGGGGTGGTGGTCTCCTGCTGGTCGGACAGGCCGTTCATGCCGGAGATGCCCATGTGGGCGTAGGCGGTGGCGTCCGACCAGCCGAAGGCGGTCTTCAGCGCGTTCTTCAGGCCTTCGGAGGCGTTGACGGTGCTCTGGTACATGTCGGCGCCGCCGCCGAAGTCGAACGGCATGATCGTGAACACGTCGATGTTCGCGCCGAGCGCCGCGGCCTGGTTGATGAGGCGGGTGCCGTAGTACGTCGGGCCGGTGGTGCTGGTGCCGAACGTGACGATCGTCGTGATGCCCGGGTTGTTCTGCTTGACGATCTTCAGCGCGTTCAGGATGCGGTCCTGCACTGCCTCGTTCTCGAACTCGTCGCTGTTCTCGATGTCGATGTCGATGGCCTTGAGGCTGTAGGCGTTGATGACCTGCTGATAGGCGTCGGCGAGGGCCTGCGGGGTGGAGCAGTTCGGGCCGAGCTTGTTGCCGCTCCAGCCGCCGAACGACGGCACGATGTCACCGCCGGCCGCGCGGATCTGGGAGATGGCGGTCGCGTCCGCGCTGCCCTGCAGCGGGCGCTGGCCGTCCCACGCCGCGTTGCAGCCGCCGCTCGACAGGATGAACGCCATGGTGAACCACTTGACCCCGGTCGCGTTCATGACGGTCGTCGGGTTCGGCGGGTCGCCCCAGCCCATGTAGAGGTATGGTGCGCCCTTTCCGCCGGTGGGCTGGGTGCAGCCGGTGGTCGTACCGGTGACCGAGCCGCTGGCGGCGGACTCTCCGACCGAGTTGTACGCCTTCACGGTGTAGGTGTGCGTGGTGCAGGCACTGAGCGAGCCGATGGTGGCCGAGGTGCCGGTGACCGTGGCCCGGACGGTCGACCCCTCGTACACCCGGTAACCGGTCACGGTGCCGCTGGACGCCGGCCAGGACAGGGAGATCGACGTGTTCGTGGTCGCCGTGACGGTGGGCGTGCCCGGTGCCCCGGGAGCGCCGGGGTTGGTGGTGCCGCCCGAGCACGAGGCGCCGTTCAGCGTGCAGTTCAGCGGCGTGCCGAAGTTGCCGGGGCTGCCGTTGAAGCCGAAGCTGGTGCTCGCGCCGGCGCCCAGGGTCGGCGCCCAGCTCGGGTTGGTGAAGGTGTAGTGCTGCCCGCTCTTGGTCATGACCGCGTCCCACGCGGTGGTGACGGAGTAGCCGGCGGGGAGGTCGAAGGCGACGGTCCAGCCGTTCAGCGTGCTGGAGGTGCCGTTGGTGATCGTGTACTTGCCCTCGAACCCGCTGCCCCAGTCCTGGGGCTTGGTGAAGGTCGCGGTGGCCGAGGCCGCGAGGGCGGACCCGGTCGTCACGACCAGTACGGCCGCCGCGGCGAGCAGCGCCGCAACGCATAGACGGATAAAGCGCATTAAATCTCCCTTTCAGCCGGTACGGCGGAGCGCGAGGCGTACCGGCGGACGGATGTGGGGCCGGTGCGGGCCTCGTCAGCCGGTGAAGGCCTTGAAGATCAAGGTGAATTCGTACGCCGACTGGCTGACACCGCTGCAGGTGGGCGAGAGCGTGCCGCCGGGGCAGCCGCCGTTGTCACGGCCGACCGACCAGAAGCCGATCCGGCCGACGTGGTTGGACTGGGCGTAGGCGAGCAGCATGCGCGCGTCCGCCTGCGTGGTGGTCTGACCGGTGTCGTTCTTGCCGATCATGGGGGTGAGGCCGAGAAGGCGCTTGATCTGGGCATCGGTCTTCGACGGCCAGATGGCCTTCATCTGGGCGACCGTCGCGTTGGCGGCCGACACCATCGCGTCGCCCCAGTTGCCGGAGTAGCCGAAGTCCATCAGCATCGGGTTGACCAGGACGTTCAGTCCCCTGGCGGCCGCGTCCTGCAGGATCTGGACCGAGAACGGATCCATCCCGTAGTCCTGGCCCTGGATGCGCATCGTGTAGCTGATCACGGTGCCGCGCTCCGTCTGCAACTGCTTGAGCGCGGAGTTGACCTTGGCGATGTCGATGGAGGCCTCGACGTCGACGTCCAGGTAGTTGGTGCCGACGGTGTCGAGCACCTTCTTGTAGGCCGCGAGCAGCTCCGCCGAGGTGCCGCAGCTGTGCTCCAGGTACGGCCCGATGGCGCCGCCGGTCGCGACGATCACCTGGCCGCCCTGGGCCTGGAGCCCGCGGACGTCGTTGATGATCCGGGAGTCGTTCAGCGGGATCGTGCCGCCCCAGGCGGGGTTGCATCCGGTGCTGTCGCCGAGCGCGAAGGCGAGGGTGTAGTTCTTCACCCCGGTCGCACCGGCGGCGGCGACCAGCGACGGCGTGGCCATCGTGATGTCGATGTAGGGGGCGACGAGGATGCCGCCCGTGGGCGGCGGCGTCACCGTGGGAGTGGGCGTGGGCGTCGGCGTCGGGGTGGGCCCCGTCGGGGTCGGGGTGGGCGTCGGGCTCGGCGTGCCGCCCCCGCCGCAGGACGCGCCGTTGATCTTGCAGTTCAGGGGCGAGCCCGGGCCCGAGCCGACGAATCCGAAGGAGGCCGAGGCGCCGGGCGGGATGGATCCGTTGTACTCGCGGTTCTTGAACGTGTAGTGGGTGCCCGACTGGGTGAGGAGCGCGTCCCAGTACGTGCCGGCGGTCGTGCCGGACGGCAGGTCGAACTCGACGGTCCAGCCGTTCACCGTGCTCGACGTGCCGTTGGCGATGGTGTACTTCGCCTCGAACCCCGACCCCCAGTCGGACGTCTTGACGAAGGTGGCGCTCACCGAGGCGGCCTGCGCGCCCGGAGGCACGAGCACCACGACGAGGAGGCTCGCCACGGCCGTGAGGAGAAGCAGGGGCAAGGTGCGTCGCATGATCGCTCCCATGCTGGCGGAAGGCGGGGCGTACGCGTCCCACGGACGGGGACGTCGGGAGTAGGGAGGGGAAGGGCGGCTCATCCCGGTGGATCTCCGCAGCTCAAGCAGGGTGTCAGCGTAGGAGGGGGGCGAGGCACCGACGGCTCCGTTGGGCGCTACTTTTAGGAAAGTTTCCTAAGAGTTGCCGTGATCGTAGCCCCGCCGCAGCATGCCCACAAGACCCAAACGGCGAGGTTTTCCCCCAGGCAGGCGCGATCTGACAACGCGGAGGAGCTGGTCTACCCGCCTGCCTGGAGACATACGGTCCACGCCCGAAATGCGTTCATCACACGGGATCAGCACCGGTTCACCGAGGACCGCCGAGCACCGCCCGCGCGGCGCCGGGACGCCTGCCGGCGAGATGCCAGGAGACCGTCAGCGTCGTCGTGTTCGGCTACCTGTTCGGCGGAGCCGCGTCGGGGGACCGGGCGGAGCGGTGGCGTACGCCCAGGGGCAGGACCACGCCGTCGTCGCTCTGGACCTCCATCGGCCCGAGGATGGATACCCGCACATCCGACATCCTGCCCTGGCTCCCGCCGGGAGGGCGCGTGAGCGCAGGGAAGTCTGTGCCGGTATAACGTGATGAATCCCTCGGATACCTGGAGTTCAGCGGCATGTTCTTCGGCATCACCAATATCTGGGCCTACGTGGTCGGGGCCTTTCTGATCATCCTTCTCCCCGGCCCCAACTCGCTGTACGTGCTGACGGTCGGCGCCCAGCGCGGCGTCCGGACCGGTTACCGGGCGGCGTGCGGGGTATTCGCCGGGGACACGGTCCTCATGGTGCTGTCGGCCGCCGGCGTGGCGTCGCTGCTGCAGTCCACCCCGCTGCTGTTCAACGCGGTTAAGTACGCCGGCGCGGCGTACCTGGCATGGCTCGGCTTCAACATGATCCGCGCGGCGATCAGGTCCTGGCGTGGTGAGAGGCAGGGCGTGCAGGAGGCCGAGAAGCCGGCCGAGCCGGTGGCCGACCTGGCCGATCCGTTCAGGAAGGCTCTGACGATCAGCCTGCTCAACCCGAAGGCGATCTTGTTCTTCATCTCGTTCTTCGTGCAGTTCGTCGACCCGCACTACGGGGCTCCGGCATTGTCCTTCTTGATCCTGGGCGCGATCTGCCAGCTTTTCAGCGCGATGTACCTGTCCACGCTCATTTTCGGCGGCGTGTATCTCGCGAACCAGTTCCGGCGCCGGCGCAGGCTCTCGGCCGGACTGACCTCAGGCGTGGGCGCACTCTTCCTGGCCTTCGGCGCCAAGCTCGCCACCTCCAGCCTGGGCTGACCGCCGCCGGCCGGCCCCGATCAGCCGTCGTTGACCTTCAGCGCGACGCTGACCAGCGAGAGGAACATCTCGGCGTCGGCACGGTCCTCGATCTCGATACGGACCCAGTCTGTGTTGTGACCTGGTGTGACACGATGGGAGTTGGCGAGCACCCGGGCCCATCGGTCGATGAGGGGGGCGGTCAGCAGCAGTTCGGCGGTGTGGTCACCCGACATGCGGATGATCTCGCGGCCCCGGGCACGGAAGCGTATCGCCTTGCGGGTGTGGCTGACCGCGAGATCGGGCCAGCGTGTGAGCTGGACGGCGACATCGGCCACGCATCCGGCCGACAGGGGGACATGCGTGCGTGAGAGCACTGCCATGCCTTCATGCTCCCGGTCGGTGCGCCATCCGGAAACCCTCTGTTCCCGAACCGTTATCCGATGTTCAACCACTTCAAGAGGGGCAGGCATATCCGCAGTCCGCCCAATGATCCCTTTAAAGGATCTTATTCCGCATATGTACGCCTTACTCAGACATTGTGTACGGTGGGCCACCAATGACCATAATTCGGCGTTTCAGTGGAGTTTCGGCAATCCCATCCCAGGGTAGGTGCCGAAGCTTTAGCGTCGGTCATCCACCGTCCTCCCTGGGAGAAGCATGAACGCTCCGTCCTTCACCCTGCCGAGGATCACCGCGCTCCTCCGTCAGGCAGTGCCCAAGCTCCTCGAAGGCGTCGTCGCCCCGCTCGCCGTGTTCTACACCGCCCTCGCCGTACTCGGCCTGGACGGGGCACTGGTGGCCGCGGTGACCTGGGTGTACGCAGGTGTCCTCTGGCGGGTCGTCCGCCGCCGTCCGGTGCCCGGCACGATGATGCTCGCGGCGATCGCCATCACCGCGCGGGCGGCGCTGGGCTGGTGGACGGGCAGTGCCGTCGTCTACTTCCTGCAGCCTGAGCTCGGCACGATCTGCATCAGCATGGCCTTCCTGGCCTCCGTGCGGCTGAACCGTCCCCTGGTGCAGAAGCTGACCCTCGACTACATCCACCTGCCCTCGGCCGTACTGCGGCACGAACGGGTCAGGCGGTTCTTCGCCCGCATCACGCTGCTGTGGGCGTTCGTGCTGCTGGCCAACTCGGCGGTCAGCATCTGGCTGCTGCTGCACCAGTCGATCGGCACGTACCTGCTGGTGCGGACGTCGGTGGTCGCGGCCATCAGCGGCGTGGCGGTCGGCGTCTCGATCTACGCGTTCCGCAGGGTGCTGCGCCGCCTGCACGCCGACGCCCCCACCCCCGCCGTCACCGCCGGTTAGCCGCCGGCTCCCGCGATCGCCTCCGGGCTCCCGGCTCTCATTCCGATCACCCGCGCTCTGACGGCCTCCGTCTCCGCCTTCTCCTTCGCCTGTCCGCGATCCCCCTCCGCGTGTACGAGATGTCCATGGATGGGTAAAGATGGGGGGGTTTCTAGCGTGGAGAGGACAGAAATATGGGATGCGCACTCGTGACCGGAGCGTCGCGGGGACTCGGCGCGGTCATCGCCGAGCGTCTGGCGGCCGACGGATGGACGGTCGTCGTCAACTACGCCAACGACACGGCGGGCGCGACCGCCGTGGCGGACCGTATCGGCCGGGCGGCCCACGTGGTGCGCTTCGACGTGACCGACGAGGAGGCGGTGCGGCGCGGCGTCGCGGAGATCCGCGAGAAGGCCGGCCCGATCAGTGTCGTGGTGAACAACGCGACCGGCCCGCAGCCGATGATGCCGATCGAGAAGCAGACCTGGGACGACCATCTCGACCAGCTAAGGTTCTTCGTCAAGGCGCCGCTGCTGCTCCTGCACGCCGTGCTCCTGGACTTCCGGGCCGCGGGCGAGGGCAGGGTCATCAACATCGGCAGCGAGGTCGCCGATCTGGGCAATGTCGACTTCGGGCACTACGTGTCGGCCAAGGCCGCCATGCACGGTCTCACGCGGTCGTGGGCGCGGGAGCTCGGGCCGCTCGGCATCACGGTCAACACCGTCGAGCCGGGGTGGATCCCGGTGGAACGCCATGCGGGCGATGATGTGAGCGACTACGTCACGAAGGTGCCGCTCGGCCACATGGGCGTTCCCGTCGACGTCGCCGAGGCCGTCGCCTTCCTGGCCTCACCGGGTGCGAAGTTCATCACCGGCCAGCGACTGGCCGTCAACGGCGGCAACACCATGAGCTAACGAGGGAGTTCATCGTTTGTTGATTTCAACAGGCGATGAGTTTATGGTGAGGTCATAGACATCCGATGCGCCGCCTTGGGAGAGTCAACGCCGCGGCGGCGCCGCAGGGAGACCGCCCATGCTCACCTCCGACGGTGACCGCCGGCTCACCGGCTCCGAGCACCACCCCCTCATCCTCGGCTTCCAGGACATCACGGCCGGCATGCTGCCACTGGTCGGCGGCAAGGCGGCCAATCTCGGAGTCCTCACCCAAGCCGGCCTGCCCGTGCCCGAGGGCTTCTGCCTGACGACCGAGGCCTACCGCCGCGTCGCCGAGAGCGCGGGCCTCACGGACGTGCTCGACGCCCTGGCGCACACCGCCCCCGGCGACACCGCCGCCCTGGCCGAACTCGCCGGCCGCGCCCGGGCCCTCGTCCTCGCCGCCCCGGTGCCGGAGGACATCGCGCGAGCCGTACAGGAGCGCGCGGAGGGCCCGGTCGCGGTCCGGTCGTCGGCCACCGCCGAGGACCTGCCCGACGCGAGCTTCGCCGGCCAGCAGGACACCTATTTGAACGTGGTCGGCGCGGACCCGGTGCTCGACGCCGTGCACCGGTGCTGGGCCTCGCTGTGGACCGACCGCGCCGTCGCCTACCGCGCCGCGAACGGCATCGACCACGGCGCCGTCCACCTGGCCGTCGTGATCCAGCGGATGGTGCAGGCCGAGGTCGCCGGGGTGATGTTCACCGCCAACCCGGTCACCGGCCGCCGCCACGAGGTGGTGATCGACGCCAGTCCCGGGCTCGGCGAGGCCGTGGTCTCCGGCGCGGTCAACCCCGACCACTTCGTGGTGAGCCCATCCAAGAAGATCACCAAACGCATTCTCGGCGACAAGCTGACCGTCGTCCGCTCCATCCCGGGCGGCGGCACCGAGCAGGTGCGGCAGGAGGCGCAGGAAGGGGCGTGCCTGACCGACCGGCAGGTCATCGCGCTGGCGAAGCTGGGTGCGCGGGTCGAGGCGCACTACGGCTCTCCGCAGGACACCGAGTGGGCTATCGACTCCTCCGGCACGCTGTGGCTCACCCAGGCGCGGCCCATCACCACCCTCTATCCGCTCCCCGAGGGCGCGGACGGCCTGCGGGTGTACTTCTGCTTCAGCCTGGCCCAGGGCCTGCACCGGCCGATCACCCCGATGGGCTTCTCGGCGTTCCGCGCGCTGGCCGGCTCGGTGGCCGCCCTCGCCGCCCTGCCCACCGGTAACTGGCCCGGCGGCACCGTCCCGATCAGCGACCCCGGCATGCGCATCTTCGGCGACATGACCGGCCTCGTGCGCAGCCGGGTGGGACGCGCCATCGTCCCCCGGGTGCTGGACGTCATGGAGGCGCGGTCGGCGGTCGTGCTGCGCGGCCTGTTCGATGACCCGCGGCTGAGCCTCACCCAGCGGTCCCTTCTGCCGGCCCTGCGCCGGATCCTGCGGATCGCGGTCAGGTACCGCGTTCCGGCGCGGATGGTCCAGGCGCTCTGGAGGCCGGAGACCTCCCACCGGCGGATCTCCTGGGGCCTCGACCGGCTGCGCGACCGGCTCGCGCTGCCCGGCGACCCGACTCCCCTACAGCGGCTGGACCACGTCGAGCGCTGCCTGGGCTCCCAGGTCGTCCCGTTGATCCCGAACATCGTCCCGGGACCGTTCGCCGGATTCCTGATGCTCGGTCTGGCCGCCCGTCTCCTGCGGGGCCGGTCCAAGCCGGGCGAGCTGCCGACCATACTGCGCGGCCTGCCGCACAACGTCACCACGGAGATGGACCTCGCCCTGTGGAGCGCCGCGACGCGCATCCGCGCGGACGAGGCCGCGGCCCGCGCCCTGAGCGGTCCCACGCTCCCCCAGGGGGACCTGCCGCCGGTGCTGCGCGAGGAACTGGCCGGTTTCCTCGACCGCTACGGCCACCGGGCGGTCGCCGAGATCGACCTCGGCATGCCGCGCTGGTCGGACGACCCCTCCCACGTGCTCGGCGTGCTCGCCAACTACCTGCGGCTGGACGATCCGGCCCTCGCGCCGCACGCGCAGTTCGCCCGGGGCGCGCGCGAGGCGGAGGAGATGATCGGCACGCTGGCCCGCCGCGTCGGCGGCCTGCGGGGACGGATCGTCCGGTTCGCCCTGGGACGCACCCGGCAGCTGGCGGGCGCCCGGGAGATGCCCAAGTACTACTTCATTGTGGCCCTCGGCGAGATGCGCCGGCACCTCGCGGCCGTCGGCCGGGAACTGGCCGGCCGCGGGCTGCTCGACCAGGCCGGCGACGTGTTCATGCTGAGCATCGCGGAGGCGCGGGCCGCGCTCGGCGGCGCCGACCAGCGCGACCTCGTCGAGCGGCGGCGTGCCACCTACGAGCGGGAGCTGCGGCGCAGGCACATCCCCAGGGTGCTGCTCTCCGACGGCACCGAGCCAGAGGCCGTGTCGGCCGCGCCGCCCGTCGAGGGGGCTCTGACCGGCACCCCCGCGTCGCCCGGCACCGTCACCGGGAAGGCGCGCGTCATCCTGGACCCGGTCGGCGCGCACCTGTCGCCTGGCGAGATCCTCGTCGCCCCCTCCACCGATCCTGGCTGGACGCCACTGTTCCTCACCGCGGGAGGCCTGGTCATGGAGATGGGCGGGGCGAACTCCCACGGCGCGGTGGTGGCCCGCGAGTACGGCATCCCGGCCGTCGTCGGCGTCCCGGACGCGACCACGCGCGTCAGCACCGGAGACGAGATCACCGTCGAGGGCACCACCGGCGCCGTCATTCTCGCCACCCCGCCCGCCTCCGGGCAGGGCTAGGAGACGAGGGCCTTGAGCAGCTTGCGCGTGCGGGCCGCTTCCTGGCCGGAGGAGAAGGTGGCGGCGGCGAAGTCGGTCACGCCGATCTTGGCCAGGCCCTGGATCTGGGCGGCGACCTCGTCCTCGCCGCCCACGATCGCGACGTCCGCGGGGCCCTGCGCGCCCTCACGGTCGAGCATCGCGCGGTAGGACGGCAGCTGCCCGTAGATGGCGAAGACCTCGGCCGCGCGTGCCTTGGCCGCGTCCTTGTCGTCGGTGACGGCCACCGGAAGCGCGCACACCACTCGCGGATCGGGACGTCCCGCGGCCCGCGCGGCCTCGGTGATGGACGGGACGACATGCTCGGCGATGGTCTTGGGCCCGGTCATCCACAGCACCGTGCCGTCCGCCCTCTCTCCCGCCAGGCGCAGCATCCGGGGCGCGAGCGCGGCGATCACCACGGGCACGTCGCCGACGCGCGGGGTGTTGAGGGCGATGTGCGCCTTGACGGTCTCGCCTTCGAAGTCCGCCCGCTCGCCGTGCAGCAGGGGAAGCAGCACCGAGAGGTACTCGCGCATGTGCCGGGCCGGCTTGCCGAAGTCGTACCCGTACATCTGCTCGATGACTACCTGGTGGGACAGGCCGATGCCCAGCGTGAGCCGTCCGCCGAGAGCCGTGCTGGTGGTGAGGGCCTGCTGGGCGAGGACGGCCGGGTGCCGGGGGTAGGTCGGCACGACGGCGGTGCCGAGCTCGATGCCGGGAACCCGGCTGCCGGCGACCGCGAGGGCGGTCAGCGCGTCGAGTCCGAAGATGTTGGAGACCCAGGCCGAGGCGAAGCCGTCACCGGCCGCGCCGGCGATCTTCTCCTCCAGCTTGGCGATCGCGTCCGGCCCCGAGGGCTCGTTCAGATACAGCCCGATGCGCATCGTCCACCACTCCGTACCGAATGTAGTTCTAGTCCTGTGCGGCCATCGTACGCGTCCCGGTCGTTCACCGGAGGGTAGAGGCGATCACCTGCGGTCTTCCCGCTCCGAGGAAGAAGATGCCCGGGTAGCCGCGCGTCTCGAACCCGGCGCTGACGTTGCGCCGGAGTGTCGAGTGCTCGATGCGGAGGGTGCCGGTGCGGTCGTTGCTGACGAAGAAGACCGCTCCGCCGCCCTCCCGCGCGTGGTTGTTCTCGATGACCGAACCGGCGACGCGCACGGTGAACCTGTTCCCGTCGGTGTAGATCGCGCCTCCGCTGCCGCCACCCGGCGTTCGGCCGCGTGCCGGGTTGGCGCCCCGTCCGATCGCCTTGTTGTGGGTCATGACGCTGTTGAGCACCACCCAGGACACCCCGATGCCGCTCAGCGCGCCGCCGTTGGAGCACGCGCCGCCCAGCCCGGGAGCTCCCCCGAACGTGCTGCCGACGACATAGACCGGCAGGTCGCGTGACTGGTCCAGCACCCGGATGGCCGCGCCTCCGACATCCGGGCCGGTGGGGTCGCACCTGTTGCGGACGAAACGGGAGTTGACCACCTTGATCCGCCCGCCACGGGCGAAGATCGCGCCGCCGCCTCCGCCGTCGGCCCGCTGCCCCGTGGCGTTGCCGTCGGCGAAGGTGAGGTTCTGCACGGTCAGCTCGGGCCTGGCCTGGTCGTCGCAGTGGGACGTGGTCCATCCCTGGGCCTTGTCGCAGGTGTTCATATAGAGGATGCGCCGCTTGCCGCCGCCGCTCAACGTGACCTTGCCGCCGCCGTCCAGCACGACCCGCGCGCTGCGGTTGACGACCTTGGCGGTCTCCTTCATCGTGATGGTCACCGGACGCGGCCCGCAGGAGAAGGTGATCACGCCGCCCGCGGCGACCGCCGCCACCACGGCCCGCGATGTGCAGCTCGCCGGCGTGCCGTCGCCGATGACCCGCGTCGGGCGGGAGGTGTCGACCGCCCGCGCCTCGACCGGCACGAACGCGCGGCCGTTCGGATTGCCCGGGTTGCCCGCCGCTCCCCACGCGGGGGTACCGATGACCGACACCAGCGAGACGGCGAGAACCACACCACGCGTGAGCAGCACGGCCCGATGCTACTGCGACACCGGACGACACATCGTCACCTTTGTTTACATGTCACCAGGTAACCGTCATGCCGTACGTCGCCGGTGATCGGTAGAGTGACCGGGATGCGAAGTCTCGGCGTGTGGGGTCTGGTGCTCGCCCTGGCGTGCGGGTGTGCCGCCGAGCCGGGCTTCGAAGAGACCGCAGGGCTGCTGAAGCAGGACGGCGACGTCCTTGGACGGCTCGGCCTGGCGGGCAAGAACATCGCCGTCACCGACGACCGCTCCGGTTGCGCCGAGGGCACCAGGCGCGGCCTGTACACCATCACGGGCGACTTCCCGCAGGGCGCCGACCCGGCCCAGGCGGCGGCCGCCTTCACCAGCACCCTGGCCATGGAGCTGCACACCATGGGCTACCAGGACTCCGAGGGACCCCACGCGCAGTTCGGCGTGAACGTCAGCGTGTTGCGCAAGGAGTCCCTCGGCATCGTCTTCACGGTCACCGTCCGCGACCGGCGGCCCAACGTGGAGATCTCCGGAAGCACCGGTTGCCTGGCCGGATGACGCGGCCCGCCCCTGCCGCCGAGCAGGAGTTCCCCGCCGAGAGCGTCGGATCGGCGCGACCGCGTCTCTGACGCCGGCCAGAGCACCTCGGTGACGTAGCGGCGGATCAGGGTGGCGAGCACCTCGTGGCCGTCCGCGGCCCAGACGTCCGCGTTGAAGATCTCCACCTCGATCGGTCCCGCGTCGCCCCTCGCTAGTCGGCGGGGGCGCCCGCGCCGAGCAGCTCAGACGCCCGCGGGCGCGAATCCGGTTTGCGCGTTCCGAGATCGGCGGTATGGTTGGTCCTACCGACGCGGGGTGGAGCAGCTCGGTAGCTCGCTGGGCTCATAACCCAGAGGTCGCAGGTTCAAATCCTGCCCCCGCTACCAAGGAAGGCCCTGATCACCGGATACCCGGAGATCAGGGCCTTCGTCGTTCGTCGCCGCCCGGCGGTCATGACCGACCGGGACCGCCCCCTTCTCCTGACGCTCGCCGGGTCCGGGCCTGAGCCTCCTCGGGATCAGTGGCAGCGCAGATCCCAGCCGGCGTCGTCCGAGGCGAAGTACTCGATGATGACCTGCCCGGGCCGCGTCCGGGCCGGACGGTGGTCTCAGTGGACGGAGCTGTCACGGCGTGCGGCCCTCCGGTCAAGATCAGGTCACCGGGTACCCATCCTTGATCCTGCCGGGGTTCCCGGCAAGGTCGCTCCTCCAGGGACATCGAGCGGTCCTGGCCGCGCGCCTAGGGCCGGGCGTGCGAGGCCGTGGTGGCCCGGCGGTGGCGGGGAGGCACCGGGACTCGGGTGAGGTCCTCGGCGACGGTGATGTCGCCCGCGAAGTGGCGGGCCGCCTGGGCGCCGAAGGCGGCGGGGTCGGTGTAGCGCTGGGAGAAGTGGGTGAGGACCAGGCGGCGGACCCCGCACTCGTGGGCCACCCGCCCGGCCTCCCCGGCCGTCAGGTGGCCGAAGTCGCGGGCGAGCCGGGCGTCCTCGTCCAGGAAGGTCGACTCGATCACCAGCAGGTCGGCGCCGTCGGCCAGGGTGAAGACGCCGTCGCAGAGCCGGGTGTCCATGACGAAGGCGAACCGCTGGCCGCGCCGGGGCTCGCTGACCTCCTCCAGCGTGACCGTGCGCCCGCCGGCCCGGATGACGCCCTCGCGCTGGAGTTCGCCGACGCGCGGGCCGGTGACGCCGAGATCGCGGAGCCGGTCGGGGAGCATCCGCCGCCCGTCCGGCTCGCACAGCCGGTACCCGTAGGCGGGGACGGGATGGTCCAGCGGGTGGGCCTCGATGCGGCCGAAACGGCCCTCGGCGATCACCCCGGCCGCGCCCACCGGCTGGGCGATCACGGTGGCCGTCTCGTGGTAGGAGCTGGCGTGGCGCAGCCGGGCGAAGTACTCGGCGCCGGAGGCCGGGAAGTGCGCGTACACCGGGTGTGGCACCCGGTCCAGGGAGATCCGCTGGATCACGCCGGGCACGCCGAGGCAGTGGTCGCCGTGGAAGTGGGTGATCAGGATGCGGTTCACGTCGGTGGCCGCGACCCCGGCCATGATCATCTGCCGCTGGGTGCCCTCCCCCGGGTCGAACAGCAGGCCCACGCCGTCCCAGCGCAGCAGGTACCCGTTGTGGTTGCGACGCCGGGTCGGCGTCTGGCTGCCGGTGCCGAGGACGACGAGCTCACGCGATGACACCTGCGCCACGATAGGCCAGCGGGCGGGCGACCGCCCGTACCGGGGGCGCGCGATCCGCACGACGATGCCGGGGAGCGCGCGACCGCCCCTGCCGGGGCCTGGAGGAGCCCGCGCGACCCGCCGTGACCCGGCCACGTCCCCCGGCCGGACGGGTCAGTCCACCCACCGGCCGAGCCAGTCGACGACGGCGTCCATGAAGGCGATCTTGTTGGCCTTCCTGAGCGTCTCGTGGCCCTCGTCCTGGAAGAGCAGATAGCGGCAGGGGATGCCGCGCGCCCTGGCGGCGGCCACGACCTGCTCGGCCTCGTAGACCGGGACGTTGGTGTCCTGCGCCCCGTGGACGACGAGCAGCGGCGCGGCCAGCCGGTCGAAGGAGTGCAGGGGCGACAGTGCCCGCAGCAGCTCGCGGTCGGCCACCGGATCGCCGTACTCGGTGACGGCCGCCGCGGCGATCCACGGCTCGGTGCGGGCGTAGAAGGTGGCGAAGTCCGCCATGCCGCACACGTCGACCCCGGCGCGGAACAGCTCCGGGTAGGTCACCAGCGCCGCGAGGGTGAGGTAGCCCCCGTACGAGCGGCCCATGCACGCCACCCTGGCCGGGTCGGCGACCCCGGTCCGCACGACATGCTCGACACAGTCGGCCACGTCGTCGATGGCGTGGAAGCGCAGCGCGTGGTTGTCGGCGTCGAGGAACGCGCGCCCGAAGCCCGAGGAGCCGCGCACGTTGGCCGCGAGCACGCTGACGCCCGTGCCCAGCAGCCGCTGGAAGAGCGGGTTGAACGTCGGCCGTTCCTGGCTCTCGGGCCCACCGTGCAGGTAGATGACGCACGGCCCGGGGGACGGCCGGGCGCGGTAGAGCCAGCCGGTCAGCTCCAGGCCGTCCCTGGCGGGGAAGTGGACCAGTTCGGCCTCGATGGGGTCCGGCAAGGGAACGTCACCGGCCACCCAGTAGTAGACGCCGGTCGCCAGCTCGCACAGCAGCACCTGCGAGGGCGTGTCCGGCGCCTCGCCCGCCATGGCGGCGAGCGAGCCGTCGAGGGACAGCCGCGCGGAGGTGACCACGTCGACCGGCGGCGGCGGGAGCGGCCGCGTGCTCCCCTCGATCAGGTCGGCCACCTCCAGCTCCGAGCGCCCGGCGACGTTCCAGACCAGCAGGGCGACGCTGCCGTCCATGCTGACGGAGAACCGGTCGAGCTCGGCGTCGTGCCGTTCGGCGATGACCTGGGGAGCCCCGCCCACCGGCATGGCGACCAGCGCCATGCGGTCGCGCCCGGCGTTGGAGCGGATGTAGGCGACCTCGCCGTCCGGCGACAGCGCGCCGAGGTCGGTCGTCGGCGGCAGCAGCGGCCGCTCGTCACCGAAGGGCAGGTCCGCGACCGACATCTCGCGCATCCCGCGCGGCCCGTGGCGCAGCAGCGCGCGCTTGTGGTCCCGGCTCACCGCGGTCGGCCACATCAGCGGGCCGGTGGCGATGGTGTCGCGGTGGCCGAGGGCCGCGTCGATGAGCACGGCCTCCGTCGAGCCGGACGGGAACAGCTCGGCGACGAGCAGCGTCGAACCCTGCCCGGTCCAGCGGACGAACACGGCGGACCCCTTGGCCGGGGTCTCGGTCGGTCCGGCGAGCAGGCGGCGGTCGGTGCCGTCGGGGCGCACCGCCCACACCTGGGTGTGCTCGCCGCCGCCCGGCGACACCGTGACGGCCAGCCACTCCCCGTCGGGCGACCAGAGCACGTCACCGACGGGCTCGGGGCCGGTGTCGATCACATGCGCCTCCTGCGGGCCCCCGGTCAGGGGCTGGACCCAGAGGCGGGGGGAGCCGTCGCGGTCGCTGACGAACGCGACGGCCATGTTGTCGGGCGAAAGCGCGGGGGACCTACAGGTCCATGAGATGTCGACGGTCAGACTCCTTGTGCTTGCAGCCACAACTCCAGGAGTCCAAGCTGCCACAGTGCGTTGGCTCCCAGGGTCGTCCTGTGGTCGTCCGGCGAGGCGAGCAGCTTGTCCACCATGGCGGGACGGAACAGGCCGCGCTCGCGCGCCGCCTGCCCGGTGAGGGCGTCGCGGACCAGTTCCAGGAACGGCCCGTGGATGTGGCGGATGGCGGGGACCGGGAAGTAGCCCTTCGGGCGGTCGATGACCTCGTCCGGGACGAGCCCGCGGGCGGCTTCCTTGAGCACGCCCTTGCCGCCGGAAGCCAGTTTGAGCTCGGGCGGGCAGGTGGCGGCCAGTTCCACCAGCTCGTGGTCCAGGAACGGGGTGCGGGCCTCCAGCCCGAAGGCCATCGTCATGTTGTCGACCCGCTTGACCGGGTCGTCGACGAGCATGACTCCGGTGTCCAGGCGCAGCACGGCGTCCAGCGCGGTGTCGGCGCCGGGCATGGCGAGGTGGCGGCGGACGAACTCCGTGCTGACGTCCTCCCCGATCAGGTAGTCCCGGGTGAGGATCTCGGCCAGCCCCTCGTGCGGGCGGTCGAAGAAGACCTTCGCGTACACCTCGGCGGCGCCGTCGCGCGGCACGCCGTCCAGCGGCGGGTACCAGTCGTAGCCGGCGAAGACCTCGTCGGCGCCCTGCCCCGACTGCACGACCTTGACGTGGCGGGACACCTCCTCGGCGAGCAGGTGGAAGGCGACGCAGTCGTGGCTGACCATCGGCTCGCTCATCGCCGCGACCGCCTTCTCAAGGGACGGCAGGAGCCGCAGGTCGTCGACCATGATGCGGTGGTGGTCGGTGCCGAAGCGCCGGGCGACCAGGTCGGAGTAGGCGAACTCGTCGCCGGACTCCCCGCCCGCCGCGTGGAACCCGACGCTGAACGTCGCCAGGTCCCGCTGCCCCTCCTCGGCCAGCAGCGCGACGATCAGGCTGGAGTCCAGGCCGCCGGACAGCAGCACGCCGACCGGCACGTCGGCGACCATGCGCCGCCGTACGGCGACCCGGACGGCTGAAAGGACGGCCTCGCGCCATTCGCCGGGGCCCATCTCGTCGCGGCCGGCCTGCAGCACGTCGAGCTGTACCGTGCCCGTGCCCGGGGCGCCGTCCCGCGGCGGGCGGGTGAACGGCGGGTTCCAGTAGTGCTCGTCGTGGGTGGTGCCGTCGGGCTCGATGGTGCGGACCGTGGCGGGCGGCAGCTTCTCCACGCCGGTCAGGATCGTGCGGGGCGAGGGCACCACCGAGTGGAAGGTCATGTAGTGGTGCAGCGCGATCCGGTCGATGTCGGTGCGCACTCCACCGCCGGCGAGCAGCGCGGGAAGCGTGGAGGCGAAGCGGAGCCGGGCCGCGTCCCTGGTGATGTAGAGCGGCTTGATGCCGAGCCGGTCACGGCCGAGCACGAGCCGGCCGGTGTCCCGCTCGGCGACGGCGAACGCGAACATGCCCTTGAAGCGGTCCACGCAGCGGGGACCCCAGTGGCGGTAGGCCTTGAGCAGCACCTCGGTGTCCGAGGTGGAGAAGAACCGGTAGCCCTCGGCCAGCAGCACCTCGCGCAGCTCGCGGTAGTTGTAGAGGCAGCCGTTGAACACCCCGGCCAGTCCGGCCTCGGCGTCGACCATGGGCTGGGCTCCCCGGTCGGACAGGTCGATGATCCTCAGCCGCCGGTGCCCGAGGGCCACGGGACCGAGCGACCACAGGCCCACGCCGTCGGGCCCCCTGGCCGCCATGGCCGCCGTCATGCGCTCGACGGAGGCGACGTCGGCAGGGCGGCCGCCGAACCGGATCTCACCGCTGAGGCCGCACATCAGCCGGCCTCCCTCATCAGCCAGGTGTCCTTGGCTCCGCCGCCCTGGGAGGAGTTCACGATCATGGTGCCGGGCGGGGCGACGCGGGTGAGCGCCGCCTGCGGGACGACCGGCTGCTTGCCCATGAACACGAATCCGCGCAGGTCGACCGCGTGCGGGCGCATCCGCTCCCCGTCGAAGGTCGGGTGGGTGGACAGGGAGATCGTCTCCTGGGCGACCCACCGCTCGGGCGCGGCGGTGATCTCCGCGCGCACCGTCTCGAGCTCGGCCGCCGAGGCGTCCCTGCCGATGCTGACCCCCTGGCCGCCGTAGCCGTCCACCGGTTTGACCACCAGCTCGGCGAGGCGGTCGAGCACCTGCTCCCGGTCGTCGGCATCGCGGCACAGGTAGGTGGTGACGTTGGCGAGCAGGGGACGTTCTCCTAGGTAGTAGTCGATGAGGCGGGGCACGTAGCGGTACAGGCTCTTGTCATCGGCGACGCCGTTGCCGGGCGCGTTGGCCAGCGTGAGCGTGCCGCGCTCGACCGAGTCGAGGAGGGCCGTGCCGGCCGGGCCGCCGAGCAGCTCGTCCTCGTCGATCCTGCGGTACAGCACGTCCACCCGCCGGCCCGCGGCGTACACGGCGCCGTCGCGCACCGAGAGGTCGGCGGGCTGGGCGAGGACGGCGCCCATCTCCTCGGCGAGGGCGCGGTGCTCGTAGTAGGCCGCGTCCGTCGGGCCGGAGGTCACCACGCCGATGACGGGGTCGCTCGCCGGGGAGGCCGCGAGCAGCGCCTCCCGGAGCAGGCCGGCGGCGCCCTCGGGGTCCTGGATCGCCGAGCGGTCGAGTTCGGGGATCACGTGGGCGGCCATCCGGCGGTTGCCGACCGCGTAGCCGATGCCGGAGGGCACCCTGAGGTTGTCCTCCAGGACGACCCAGCGCCCGGCGCCGTCGCGGGCGACGTCCAGCCCGGCGACCGAGCATCTGATCGCGCCGCTGTGCACCCGCCAGCCTGCGGCCCGGTAGCCGGGGGACTCGTCGACGATCCAGGAGGGAAGCACCCGGTCCTTGATCACCTCGCGCCGGCCGTACACGTCGCGCAGGAAGGCCTCAAGGGCCCGCACCCGCTGCGGCATCCCTTCCTGGATCTTCGCCCAGTCGTCGGCCGCGATCAGCCTCGGCACGAGGTCCACGGGCATCTTCCGGTCGCCGCCGGTCTGGTCCAGGTCACTCTCCCGGACTTCCGCTTCCGCGCCGTCGAGTGTGAAGGTCATGCCCGACTCCTTCATGTAGGCCTCGCGCACGGCCTCCCGCTTCCGCAGCTCGGCGGAGCCGAGCCGGTCGAGCACCTTGAAGACCGGCTGGTACGGCTCGCGCACGATGCCCTCGATCACGGCCTCGTCCTGCACCGCCTGGTAGTCCTCGAGCAGGTCGGTGGTCAGGCGCGGGAGGGGGCCGCCGAACTCCACCTGCCAGCCGTCGGACCGGGTCGCGGCCACCAGCCGGTCGACCACGTCGGCGAAGGTCCCGCCGCGCTCGATGATCTGCCGCTGGCGGTCAGCCGAGCTTCCCCGGCCGAGCGCGTACTCGGCCAAGGTGGCGACGGCCTCCCAGTCGCCGGTCGCCTCCAGCTGGGGACGCAGGCCGGCGAGCATCCGCCGGATCACCTGGGCGGCGGGCCTCGGCGTGCCGTCCGCCGGGTCGACGAGCGTCCCTTCCAGGCCCGAGCGCGCGGACCGCCAGGTCGCCGCCCGCACCAGCTCCATGGGCATCTCCTGCTGGACGGGCCCGTCGTTCTCGATGGCGTGCAGCTCGCGCATGACCACGGCGCGGAAGACGCCGGCCAGCAGCACGACGTCCTCCACCCGGGGGCAGGCGTCGCACATGCGCATCTCGACCGTGGGCAGGTGCGCCGAGGGGCGGACGTCGAAGTAGATCATCCCCGGGTCGCTGATCACCCCGGACCGTACGAGGTCGGCGACCATCTGGTCGTACTCGGCGGCCGAGGAGAACCGGCGCACCGGCCCCGTGGTAGGCCAGCGCTGCCAGACCAGGGTGCGGGAGCTCGCGTATCCGCTGTCGGCGCCTAACCAGTACGGCGAGCTCGCGCTGAGCGCCAGCAGTGGCGGCAGCCATCGGGCGACGCGGTGCGCGACCTCGACGGCGAGGTCGCGGTTGGCGACGTCCACGTGCACCTGCGCGCCGCAGATCAGCTGTTCACGCGTGAGGAGCTGATAGTCCTCCAGCATCTGCTCGTACCTGGCGTCCGGCGAGATCTTCAGCGCGGCGGGGTCGACCAGTGGCACCGATCCGGCGGCGACGATGCCGAGACCGAGGTCGTCCGCCGCCTCGACGACCGTGCGGCGCAGCGCCGTCAGGTCCTGCCCGAGGTCCTCCAGCCGTACGTAGGGCCGGCTGTTGGACTCGACCACGGAGCGTTGCAGTTCGTGGGTGAACCGGTCCTGTGGCAACCGCTCGAGCAGGGGGGCGGCGCGTGGGACCAGGTGGCGCGTCTCCAGGTCGACTACGTGGAACTCCTCTTCGACGCCTACGGCGGCGGACTCCGCGAGACCCGACATTCCACCATCCTCAATGTGCCCACTAGCCGGGGTTCGTTGGGGAAGCTCCTGCCCATAACGCCGCCAAATGCACGTCACAACAGAACTCTTCGCATGGTGATTTCGCCGCTGATCACGCCGAGCGACCCTTTTGATGCTTAACTTCGGATCTTAACCATTTCTTTACTGCATGCCGTGTCATGAGGTGTCCTCCCGGCGATGTGATTGCTCGGCCTGAAGCCCCCCTCAGGCAGTCGAGAAGGAGTCACACAGGTGATATCTCCACTACGGAGCGCGGCCACAGTGGGCGTGGCCGTGGCGTTCCTGCTGCCGGCCGCGCCCGCCGCCCTCGCGACGGGCGCCGCCGGCGCATCCGGTCCTCTCGTGTCCTGCGCGGCGACGCTGTCCGCGCCCACCCGCGACGCGGCGTTCTCCGAGGCGGCAAAAGCCGCCGGCGTCCCCGAATCCCTGCTGAAGGCCGTCTCCTACATGGAGTCCCGCTGGGACGACCACCAGGGCCGGCCCAGCGGTGACGGCGGCTACGGCGTGTTCGGCCTGAGCGCCGAGACACCCGAGGCGTGGGACGGGTCGGGCAAGGGCCGCACGGCCGAGGCCAGGAGCCAGATCGAGACGGCCGCCGCCCTGGCCGGCCTCTCGGTGGACACCCTCAAGCAGGACCCGAACGCCAACATCTGCGGCGGCGCCGCGCTGCTGGCCTCCTACCACGACGGCGGCGCCGGCCTGGCCGGCTGGCGCGGCGCGGTCGCCCGCTTCGGCGGCGAGAAGGACTTCGTCGAGCAGGTGTACCAGACGCTCAAGAAGGGCGAGACCAGCGTCACCGAGGAAGGCGAGCGGGTGACGCTCGACGCCGACGCGTCGGTCGCGGTGCCGAGCGACAGTACCGCCGCCACCCCGGGCCTCGACTGCCCGGCGGACCTCGGCTGCGAGTCGCTCCCGGCGCCGTACGCCAAGGACAAGCCCACCGAGCCGAACAACACCGTCAACTATGGCAACCACGACATCGCCGACCGGACCGGGCCGGGTGGTCCGAAGCTCCAGTACATCGTCATCCACGACACCGAGGGCTACTACGGGCCGTCGGTGCGGCTCGCGCAGGACCCCACCTACCTCGCGTGGAACTACACGATCCGCTCCTCCGACGGGCACATCGCCCAGCACCTCGAGGCCAAGGACCTGGGCTGGCACGCCGGCAACTGGTACGTGAACATGCACTCGATCGGCATCGAGCACGAGGGCTTCGCCGGCACCGCCACCTGGTTCACCGAGTCGATGTACCAGACCTCCGCCAAGCTCGTGAAGCACCTCTCCGCCAAGTACGGCATCCCGCTGGACCGCGCCCACATCATCGGCCACGACCAGGTGCCCGGAACCGTCCTCGGCAACACCAAGAGCGTGCACTGGGACCCGGGACCGTACTGGGACTGGGAGCACTACTTCGAGCTCCTCGGCGCCCCCATCGGCGGCACGCAGCAGACCACGGCCGACGTGGCGGCGGGTGACGTCGTCGAGGTGCGCACCGGCTACGGCGACAACCCGCAGACCGTCACCGGGTGCGCGGCCGCGTCCCCGAACTCGCCGGACTGCGTCCCGGGCGCCGGCACCAACTTCGTCCCGCTCCACCAGTCGCCGTCCGCCGGCGCGCCGCTGGCCAAGGACCCGGGATGGAAGCCGACCGGCGTGAACGGCACGACATACGCCAGCGACATCAGCGCGCGTGTCACCTCCGGCCAGAAGCTCGTCGTCGCCCAGGTGCAGGGCGACTGGCTCGGCGTGTGGTGGGCCGGCTCCCTGGCCTGGCTGCACAACCCGGCCACCGCGCCGGTGGTCGTGCGCACCACGGCCAAGACGGTCACGGTCAAGTCCACGACGACACCGGCGAACATCTACGGCCGCGCCTACCCCGAGGCCTCCGCGTACGCGGGCACCGGCATCCCCGTGCAGGCGCTCTCGGCGCTGGAGTACAAGATCCCGGTCGGGCAGACCTACGCCGTCAGCGACGACGCCCCGGTCACCGACTACTACCGGGCCGTCAGCTTCGACGGGTCCGCGCCCGGTGACCGCACCGACGTCGTCGGCCAGGACAAGTACTACCAACTGTGGTACGCCCACCGTCAGGTGTTCGTCCGCGCGGCCGAAGTGGACATGCACGCCTCACAGAAGCTGGCGATCGCCAACACCGCGGTCCCGGCCATCAGCAGCGTGGCCAAGGTCGGCGAGGAGCTCACGGCCTCGCCCGGCACGTGGTCGCGGCAGCCGGCCGGCTTCGACTACCAGTGGTACGTCGACGGCGCGGCGGTCGATGGCGCGACCGGGACGACGTACCGGCCGGTTCGCGCCGACCTCGGCAAGAGCGTGACCGTCAAGGTCACCGTGGACGACCCCTACTTCGCCGACGCGTCGGCGACGTCGGAGCCCACCGCGCCGGTCGCCCCGGGGACGATCGCATCCGTCGAGGCACCGGCGGTGACCGGCATCGCGAAGGTCGGCTGGTGGTTGAAGGCGTCGCCCGGCACCTGGGCGCCGGAGCCGGAGTCGGTTTCCTACCAGTGGCTGCGCGACGGTGTCCCGGTTCCCGGTGCCACCGGCACGACCTACCACCTCAAGGGGCACGACCTCGGGGCACGGATCTCGGTCCGTGTGACGGTGTCGGCCACGGCGTACGACGACGCGAGCGGGACGTCGCAGCCCACCGCCGAGGTGGCCCCCGCCCCGCCGTCGGCGGACGACGCCGAGTGACGCAGGACACGGTGACGACCAGCGCGGGATGACCGCATGAGCATCCTCGGGGGACGCGCCGGACCACGGTCCGAAACGTCCCCCGAGGTGTGTCCGATCGCGTCGCGGCGCCCGAGGTGCGTCCGAGCGATCCCCGGCGCCGGCCCGCGTACGGGCCCGGGAGCCTCGGGCCTCACCTCAGGAGTCGAAGCCCAGCCCGAACCGGTCGAGGGTGCGCAGCCAGAGGTTGCGGCGGCCCTGGTGGGCGTCGGCCTGGGCGATCGACCAGCGGGTGAGCTGGATCACGCCCGACCTGATCGGCTCCGGCGGGAAGGGAACGGGCTTCTCGCGGACCATCCTCAGCTCCGTGCGCTCGGTCGGCTCCCCGGAGAGCAGGTCGAGCATCACGTTCGCGCCGAACCGCGTCGCCCCGACGCCGAGCCCGGTGTACCCGACGGCGTACGCCAGCCGTCCCCGGTGGGCCCTGCCGAAGAACGCGCTGAACCGGCTGCAGGTGTCGATCACCCCGCCCCAGCGGTGGGTGAAGCGCACGCCGGCGAGCTGCGGGAACGTCGTGTAGAAGTGCGCGGCGAGCTTGGCGAACGTCGCGTCGCGCTGCTCGTACTCCTGCTTGACCCGGCCGCCGTTGTAGTACACGGCGTCGTACCCGCCCCACAGGATGCGGCCGTCCTCGGTGAGCCGGTAGTAGTGGAACTGGTTGGCCCCGTCCCCGATGCCCTGCCGGTTGCGCCAGCCGACGGACGCGAGCTGGGCCGGGGAGAGCGGCTCGGTCATCAGCGCGTAGTCGTACACCGGCACCAGGAAGTTCTTCAGCCGTCCGAGCAGCGGCGGGAACACCCCCGTCCCGAGGGCGACCTTGTCCGCGCGCACCTTGCCGTGCGGGGTCATCAGCTCGATGGCCGACCCGTCGTCCTTGAGCGAGCGGACCGGGCTGTGCTCGTAGATCCGCACCCCGAGCGACAGGCAGGCCTCGCGCAGGCCCCACGCCAGCCGCGCCGGGTCGATCATCGCGCAGCCGTCGCGGTCCCACTGCCCGCCGACGTAGGTGGGCGAGTTCACCTCGGCGCGCACCTGCTCCTGGTCCAGGAGCCGGTGCTCAATGCCGAGTTCCCGGGCGATGCCGGCCTCCTCGGCCATGCCGTCGAGCTGCCATGGCTCGGTGGCCACGTTCAGCTCCCCGGTGCGCTCGAACGAGCAGCGGATGCCGTACCTGCCGACCGTCCGCTCGATCTCGTCGAGGTTCTCCTTGCCCAGGCGCACGAGCGTGGAGATCTCCTGCGGCCAGCGCGCGAGGCCGTTGCCGAGCCCGTGGGTGAGGCTCGCGACGCAGAAGCCGCCGTTGCGGCCGGAGGCGGCCCAGCCGATGCGCCTGCCCTCGAGCAGGACGACGTCGAGCGAGGGGTCGCGCTCCTTGGCCATGAGGGCGGTCCACAGGCCGGAGAACCCGCCGCCGACCACGGCCAGGCCGGCGGCCGTCTCCTCGAAGAGCCGCCGCAGCGGCTCGGGTTTGTCCGGACTGTCCAACCAGTACGGCCTACGCTCCGCGTCAGCCAGTGCTTTCAGCGGATCCACGAATTTCACGTCCTAACGAACTGCGTCGTTGTCTGTCTCTGGGCCGGAGAGCCCCCTCCCCCGTACCGGGGAGGCATCTCGCGGGTCAGGTACGGCGCCGGGAGGTGAAGGTGTTGACCACGGCGATCACCACACCGACCGCGAAGATCAACGTGCCCAGGATGTTGACCTGCGGAGGCACTCCGATGCGGACGGCGCCGTAGATCCACAGGGGGAAGGTGACGGTCGCGCCGCTGGTGAACTGCGTGATGACGAAGTCGTCGATCGACAGCGCGAAGGCGAGCAGGGCGCCGGACACGACGCCCGGCAGGATCATCGGGAAGGTGACCCGCCAGAACGTGATCCACGTCGAGGCGCCGAGGTCGCGGGCCGCCTCCTCGATCGAGCCGTCCAGGCCGACCACGCGCGCCCGTACGGTGACCGCGACGAACGACACCGAGAACAGCACGTGCGCGAGCATGATGGTCACGTACCCGGTCTGCACGCCGAGGCTGACGAACAGCGACAGCAGCGAGGCGCCCATGACGAGCTCCGGTGAGGAGATCGCCGCGAACATGACCAGGTTGGTGACGGCCTGGCCGCGGAAGCGGTACCGGCCGAGGGCGATGCCCATCAGCGTGCCGAGCACCGTGGTGATCACGGTGGCGAGCAGGGCGATGGTGATCGAGTTGACCACGGCGTTGGTGAGTTCCGGGTAGTCCCCGAGCCGTCCCCACCACTTGAGGGTGAAGCCCTGCCAGTTGACGTTGGACTTGCTCTTGGTGTCGTTGAAGCCGAACGCGATCATGACGGCGATCGGGGCGAACAGCCACACCAGTACGAGCCAGGTGTAGCCGAACAGCAGCCGGTCGCCCCACCGGACGCGCCTACGGCGCGGCGGGCCGGCGGAAGGCGCCAGGCCGGCGGCCCCCTCGGACCGGGCGGGAAGCGCTGGGCTGATCGGTCCGCTCATCGCGCCGCCGCCTCCAGAACGTTCTCGGTGCCGAGCGCCTTGGCGTAGACGAAGATGCCGATGAGCATCGCCGCCATCAACGTGAACGACAGCGCCCCGCCCACCGGATAGTCGTTGTTCACCAGGTACTCCGTCTGGATGATGTTGCCGATCATCGTGTTGGCCGGACCACCGAGGATCGACGCGTTGACGTAGTCCGAGGTCATCGGCACGAAGGTCATCAGGACCCCCGCGAACACGCCGGGGAGCGAGAGCGGAAGCACGATCTTGGTGAACGAGTCGCGGCGGCTGGCGTACAGGTCGTACGACGCCTCCACCACCCGGGGGTCGACCCGCTCCAGCGCGACGTAGATCGGCAGGATCATGAACGGCAGGTAGTTGTAGGCCAGCCCGCCGATGACCGCGGCCGTGGTCTGCAGTACGTGGAAATCGGCCGGGAGCAGGCCCAGGCCCTTCAGCGGCTGCAGCAGGATGCCGTCGTCCGCCAGCAGGAACTTCCACGACACGGTACGGAGCACGAACGACACGAAGAACGGGAGCAGGACCAGCAGCAGGTACGTCGACTTGCGCGCGCCGGCCTTGAACGCGATCCAGTAGGCCACCGGATAAGCCAGCGCGATCGTCAGGACCGTGCCTGCCAGACCGTAGCCGACCGACCGCAGGAACTGCGTCTTGAACTCGACCAGCGCGTCGGTGTAGTTGGCGAGGCGGAAGGTCTGGACGAAGCCGTTCACGATGTCGCCCTCCTGCGTGGAGACCGACGCCATGAAGACCAGCGGCACCACCAGGAAGATCACCAACCACAATCCGCCGGGCAGGATGAGGAGGTAGGGCGCGATCTTGCGTCTCATGGTCCTAGCCCTGGGTGATCGGCTGGAAGATGCCCTCGAAGACCTTCTCCTCGGCGGGCGTCAGGACCTTGTAGGTGCGCAGCTTCGCCAGGTCGGAGTCACTGGGGAAGATCAGCGGGCTGTTCGCCGCCAGCTCCAGCGCCTTCTTGTCCTCGCCGGTGGCCTTGGCCGCGTCGGCCTTGATCACGTCCTGGACGGCGGGCACGGGGGTGATGTAGGTGACGTACTCCGCGATCTTGGCCGCGATCTCCGGCTGGTAGATGTAGTCCATCAGTGCCAGCGCGTCGACCGGGTTCTGCGAGGTCTTCGGGATGCAGAGGTTGTCGGTCCAGATGGTGGCGCCCTCCTGGGGGACGACGAACTTGAGGTTCTTCCCCTCGGCGAGTTGCTGGTAGATGTCGCCGGACCAGGCCATGCAGATCCAGATATCCCCGCGGACCAGGGCATCCACATAATCGTTCTCGTAGTATTTCCGGACAATTCCGGCGTCGCGCTGCTCCTGGAGCTTCTGCGCGGCCTTCTCCCAGTCGGCCTGGACCGACTTGTCGGGGTCGATGCCCAGCAGGAACAGCCCGAAGTTCGCGACCTCCTGGGTGTCGGCCAGCATGCCCACCTTGCCCTTGTACTTCGGGTTCCAGAGATCCTGAATGCTGGTGATCTCCCCGTCGATGTACTTCGGGTTGTAGGCGATGCCCGTCAGGCCCGACTGCCAGGGAACCGTGTAGACGTTGCCGGGGTCGTACGACGGGTTCTTGTACTTGTCACCCGCGTTGGCGGTGAAGTTCGGCAACTTGGCGAGATCGAGCGGGGCCAGGTAGTCGAGCGCGATGGCCTTCCCGAGCTGGAACCCGTTGGTCATGACCATCAGGTCGTAACCGATGTCCTGCCCCGCGGCGAGCTGCGGCTGGATCTTGCCGAACCAGGTGCTCATCTCCTGGATGGGCTCCTGGTAGGTCACCTGGATCCCGGTGTCCTTGGTGAACTTCTCCAGGGTCGGGTACCGCTTGCCGTCCTTGTCGATGTAGAGCGGCCAGTTGGCGAACCGCAGCGTGCCGTGCTTGGTCTTGTCGGCCCAGTAGCCGGCGGCCGCGCTCGGCGCCGGGGGCGCGACCTTCTTGCCCTGGACGCCGCAGGCGGCGAGGGCGAGGGCGGCGGCGGACAGGCCGCCCACCCGCAGGGCGTCGCGGCGGGTGATGGGGGCGCCACCGCGGCTGCGGCTCTGGGTCAGGCCGCGCAGGAACGCGAGATCACGAGGAGGGGTCGTCATGAGGTGGTTCAACTTCCTATCGCGTACGAGTGGTGCGGCTGCCAGGACAGCCAGACGGAGTCACCGCGCTCCGCCGTGATGCTGCTGTCGTGGGCGTTCTGCTCGAAGACCGTGAACTCGGTCCCCCCGGCGAGGTTCACGGCATAGCTGTTGTAGGTACCGAGGTAGACCACCTCGGACACCGTGCCGCGTACGGCGCTGACCCCGACGGCCGGCTCCTCGCGCGAGATCCTGATCTTCTCGGGCCGAACGGTCACCTCGACCGCGCCGCCTTGGACGGTGGCGTCCCCGACCGGCACCAGCACCCGGTCGCCGTCGCCCATCCGGATCACGGCCGTGCCGCCGCCGACCTCCTCCGCCGTCCCGCTCAGCAGGTTGGAGGTGCCGATGAACCCTGCGACGAACTTCGTCGCCGGACGCTCGTAGATCTCCCTCGGCCCGGCGAGCTGCTCGACCAGTCCGTCGTTCATGACGGCGATGCGGTCGCTCATGGTGAGCGCCTCGTTCTGGTCGTGGGTCACGTAGACGAACGTGATGCCGACCTCGCGCTGGATCCGCTTCAGCTCGATCTGCATCGCCTGGCGGAGCTTGAGGTCAAGCGCGCCGAGAGGCTCGTCCAGCAGCAACGCCCTCGGGTTGTTCACCAGGGCCCGCGCCAGGGCGACCCGCTGCTGCTGGCCACCCGACATCTCGCGCGGGCGCCGCTTCTCGCGGCCGGTGAGGTCGACGATCTCCAGCATCTCGCCGACCCGCCGCTTGATCTCCTGCTCGGGTACGCGCTTGCGCCGCAGGCCGAACGCGACGTTCTCCCACACGTTCATGTGCGGGAAAAGGGCGTAGGACTGGAAGACCATGTTCACGTCGCGCTTGTTCGGCGCGACATCGGTGACGTCCTGACCTTGCAGCCGTACGGTGCCCCGCGTGGGGTCCTCGAAGCCGGCGATCATGCGCATCGTGGTGGTCTTGCCGCAGCCGGAGGGCCCCAGCATGGAGAAGAACTCTCCTTCGGCGATCGACAGGCTGACCCCCTTGACCGCCTGTACGACCTCACCGTGCGCTTGGTATTCCTTGACGACCCCGTCGAGCTCGATGGCGGGCACCGGGGAGATGTCGGAGGCGGCCGGGGCCGCCTCCTTGCCCGCCTGGGTTTCGGTCATTCCAGGCTATCCTCATCTATGTCATCAGCTGGGTGCCGATGTCGTGCATATGTCGCGGTATCACTCACCGATGTAGTGCATGACGTGCTTCACCCGGGTGTAGTCGTGCAGGCCGAAGACCGACAGGTCCTTGCCGTAACCCGAGTGCTTGAACCCGCCATGCGGCATCTCCGAGACGAACGGGATGTGGGTGTTCACCCACACCACGCCGAAGTCGAGCCGCCGCGACATGCGCATCGCCCGGCCGTGGTCGGAGGTCCACACCGACGCCGACAGGCCGTACCTCACATCGTTGGCCTTGGTGAGCGCGTCCGCCTCGTCGGAGAAGGTCTGGACCGTCATGACCGGCCCGAACACCTCGTCCTGGATCATCTCGTCGTCCTGCCGGAGACCGTCGACGACCGTCGGCTCGAAGAGGTAACCCTGCTCGCCGACGCGCCTGCCGCCGATGACGACCTTCGCGTGGCCGGGCACCCGCGAGAGGAAGCCCTCGACCTTGGCGAGCTGGTTCGCGTTGTTGAGCGGGCCGTAGTAGGCGTCCTCGACGTCCAGACCGCCGGTCTTGGTCGCAGCGGCCGCCTCGGTGAGCGCCGCCAGGAACGGCTCGTGGATGCTCTCGTGGACCAGCACCCGGCAGGCCGCGGTGCAGTCCTGCCCGGCGTTGTACAGCCCGGCCCCGGCGATCGCCTCGGCCACCGCGCCGATGTCCTTGACGTCCTCGAACACGACGACCGGAGCCTTGCCGCCCAGCTCCAGGTGGACCCGCTTGACGTCGTCGGCCGCGGACTTCGCGACCTGCATGCCCGCGCCGACCGAGCCGGTGATCGCGACCATGGACGCCGACGGGTGGCTCACGACCTTGGCACCGGTCTCCCGATCGCCGACGACGACGTTGAAGACGCCCGCCGGAAGGATCTCGCCGATGATCTCGGCCAGCTTCACCGTGGAGACCGGGGTCGTGTCGGACGGCTTGAGCACCACCGTGTTCCCGGCGGCCAGCGCCGGGGCGATCTTCCAGATGGCCATCATCAGCGGGTAGTTCCACGGAGTGACCTGGCCAACGACGCCGATCGGCTCGTGCCGGATCACCGAGGTGTGGTCGGCGAGGAACTCCCCTGAGGTCGGTCCCTCCAGGGTGCGCGCCGCGCCCGCGAAGAAGCGGAAGTGGTCGGCCGAGGGCGGGATCTCGTCCTCGGCCATGCGCGCGCGGGGCTTGCCCGTGTTGAGGCACTCCGCCTCGACGAGCTCCTCTGCCCGCGCCTCGATGGCGTCAGCGATCTTCAGCAGATGGCCGGCGCGGTCACCCGGCGTCATCTGCCCCCACGACTCGAACGCGGCCAGGGCCGCGGCGTAGGCTGCGTCGACGTCCTCCTGGCCGGAGATCGGCGCCTGGAGGTAGACCTGCCCGGTGCTCGGATCGATCACGTCGGAGAACTGGCCGCTCTTGGCGTCCGCGAGCTCACCATTGATGAAGTTCTGCAGACGGGTGGTCAACGTTGACCTCCTCGTGAGGTGGCTGAGTTGTCGCGACTCTGACAGAGGCCAGGGGCTACGACAAGGGATTTCGTCGCGAATATATCAAATTGCTACGAATTCGCTTGACAGAGCACGACGAACTGACAACATGTCGCACCAGGACCGCAACATCGCGGGCACGGCCCCGTAACCACCTCGCGGTAGCCAACGGGGTACCAGAGAGGACGCGGAGATGACGACGCCGCCCAAGGCGCGACGGGACAACAACCACAACAACCACGACGCCAAACCGGGTGCCGTGATGCTGGACGAGATCTCCAAGCGGATCATCGAGGAACTGCAGGCGGACGGGCGCAAACCCTACGCCGCCATCGGAAAGGCCGTCGGACTGTCGGAGGCCGCGGTACGCCAGCGCGTCCAGCGCCTGCTCGACGGCGGCGTCATGCAGATCGTCGCCGTCACCGACCCGCTCACTCTCGGCTTCCCCCGCCAGGCGATGATCGGCATCAAATGCGAAGGCGACCTGGAGACGGTCGCCGACAAGCTGGCCTCCATCGACGAGATCGACTACGTCGTCCTCACCGCGGGGTCACTCGACATCATGGTCGAGGTCGTCTGCGAGGGCGACACCCACCTGCTGGAGATCCTCGGCAAGATCCGCGCCATCCCCACCGTCCGCGCCACCGAGACCTTCGTCTACCTCAAACTCCGCAAACAAACCTACTCCTGGGGCACCCGCTAACCCCCACCCAGCACCCTCCTCTAACCTCTCTCCTCCCCCGCCCCGCCCCGCTCGGCACCGCCCCGCTCGGCACCGCCCCGCTCGGCACCGCCCCGCTCGGCACCGCTCCTGCCCCCTCCTCCGTCTCCCCTTGCCTTCCTCGCCTCCGCCCGCTTCCCCACCTCTCCGCCTCCCGTCGTTTCGCAGACTGGGCGCCGCCACGGCGAGACGCAGCACAGCGAAACCGGCGCCCCCTACGACGAACAACCGGCCGGGCAACCCCCAACCGGCCGGCAAACCCCACCTACCCCGCCCGGGCGCGACCACGACCCTCCTCACCTCCGACCGCTTCCCCACCCCCACCTCGCCCCGGTGTCGTTGCACACACTCGGCGCCGCAACGGCGAGACGCAGCACAGCGAAACCGGCGCCCCCTACGACGAACAACCGGCCGGCGAACCCCCAACCGGCCGGCGAACCCCACCTACCCCGCCCGGGCGCGACCACGACCCTCCTCACCTCCGACCGCTTCCCCACCCCCACCTCGCCCCGGTGTCGTTGCACACACTCGGCGCCGCAACGGCGAGACGCGGTACGGAGAAACCGGCGCCCCCGACGGCGGGCAACCGGTCAGCGTCGGAGAGAACGCTGCTAGACGGGCTGTTCCTGTTCGCCGATGAGGGCGTCTCGACGTTCGAGGACCTCGGCGATCTCCGCGAGGAAGGCGTCGACCTGGGTGACGGCGTAGCCCGACTTGAAGACCACGGTCGAGAACTGCGCCGTTCTCACCTGATCGGCGGTCAGCGGATGGTCGGTGGTACCGCGCAGCGTCGCCACGACCCGGTCGAGGAAGATATCGACTTCGTCCTCGTTGTACCCCGCTCCGAGCCGGCCCGGACGGAACAGCACCCGCTCGACCCGCGCCGCCTGCTCCTCCAGCCAGGCCGTCGTCAGGGCCCTGGTCACGGTCACGGGCTGCTGATCACCCGCGTCCTCCTGCGGATCCCCCTCGTGCTCGGGCTCTCGCGATGCCGGGGCGGCGGCCTGCGTCACCTTGACCATCCCTGGCAGCGTCGGCGCGTCGTCCTCCTCCTCTTCCTCTTCCTCCGGCGGTTCCGCCGTGTCCTGAGGTGCCTCCGCGACCGGCGCGGCCTGCGGAGTGAAGAAGGCAGACGCCGGCTGCACCGGCTCGAACAGCGACACCTCCTTCGGAGGCTCGACGGCAGGTGCCGCCTCCAGAGACTCGACGGCAGGTGCCGCCTCCGGAGAGGCCGGAACGGCCCCCTCCACTGACGGCTCGAAACCGGACGCCCTCTTGGGCGGCTCCGCTACCGACGGCGTGCCGGAAGGCTCGAAGACGGACGGTCCTCTGGCGAACTCCGACGCGGCTGGCGTTTCGGAAGGCTGGAAGACCGATGCTCCCGGGGCCTCCATGACGGACGCCGTCCCACGGGATTCCGGAACCGGTGGCATACCGGGAGGCTCCACGACAGACGACGCTCTCGGCGGCTCGAAGACCTGCTGATCGGCTCTGGGTGGCTCGAAGACCTGGTGATCGGCTTTCGGCGGCTCGAAAGCCTGCTGATCACGCCTCGGCGGCTCGAAGACCTGGTGGTCGCGTCTCGGCGGCTCCGAGGTCTGCTGGGCGTGGATCTCGACGGCGATCACGAAAGCATCGAGCGCGTAGTCGACGGCCAGTTCGTTGTAGCCGCCGAGCTTCGTGTTGAACCGGGACGTGCGGATCTCGTCGGCGGTCACAGGATCGCCTTCGAGCACTCCCCGGCCAAGGGTCGCCTCGATCCGCTGGATCAGCGCGTCGACCTGGTCAGGCTCGTAGCCGGTCCGCACGCCCAGCACGCGTGGAAAGCGGTTCACGCCGTAGCCTCCCGGTTCACACCCCCGCATTTGCTTCCCTTCTTTACCATTCTGAGGGGATGACATGGGGAAATCCAGGAAGTTAGCGACCGGCCGGTAAGCTTCCGAACCTATGCGGCTCGCGAACCTCTCCTTCCGTTACACCCGCCGCGCCCCCTGGGTCCTGCATGACGTGGACCTCGACCTGCCGGCGGGCACGGTCGCCGAGGTCACGGGACGCAACGGCGCGGGCAAGTCCACGCTGCTGAGGCTGCTCGCGGGCACCACGCCCCCGAGCAGGGGGCGGATCTCCGGCCGTCCCCCGATCGTCGGGTACGCGCCCGAGATCTTCCCGGTCGAGCAGCCGTTCACGGTGACCGCGTACCTCTCTCACATGGCGGCCGTTCGCGGGGTCGGGTCCGCCGCGATCGATCCCTGGGTGGAGCGCCTCGGCATGACCGCGCTCCTGGACGTGCCGCTCGGCGACCTGTCCAAGGGGAGCGCGCACAAGGTCGGTCTCGCGCAGGCGCTGCTCATCCCGCCCGGCCTGCTGATCCTCGACGAGCCGTTCTCCGGCCTGGACGCGCAGGCCCGCGCCGAGCTTCCCCGCGTCATCGAGGAGGTCTCCGCGTCGGGTGGCATCGTGGTCGTGAGCGACCACCAGAACGGCCTCGCCGGGCATCCGGGCGTCCTCCCCCTGAAGGTCGAGAACGGCACGGTCCGCCACTTCGACCCGCTCGCGGGCGGGTCCACGCCCATCGACGCCCCCTCCACGGCGGTCATCGAGATCGTGGTGGACGCGAGCGATGCCGAGGCGATCGCGCGAAAGCTGCAGGCAGAGGGCTACGAGGCCACCATCCGCGCCGAACAGCGGGCCGCCGCCCACGAGGCCCCGCTCAGCATCGAACCGCGGGCAGAGGGCTACGAGGCCGCGGTCCACGCCGAACGACGGGCCGCCACCGCGGACTATCAACCCGTGGCTCAAGGAGAGACCTCATGACCTCCGGGGCGGGAGCGACGCGATGAAGCCGACGATGTTCCTCACCAGGTTCAAGATCGCCGCGTACATACGGTCTCACCGCGTGATCCATCCGTTCGTCGGACTCCTGGCCATCATGATCGTTCTATACTCGGTCCGGGTGGCCGCGGGACAGGAGCTGTCCTCGTACGCCGACTCCGCGGCGCTGCTGGTCCCCGTCTTCGGCTGGGCGGCCCGGGGCCTGCTCGACACCGAGCCGGACGTGCAGCGGCTTCTGTCCGTCACCGCGGCCGGGCGACCTGGCCGCGAGGTCGCGGGCGGCATTCTCGCCTCGATCGCCGTCAACGCAGGACTGGCCGTGCTCGCCCTCGCCGTGCCCCTTGCCATCGGCTTCAGGGCGACGCCCGGCCCGGGCGTCGTGGTCGGAGGCCTCGCGCTGCACGTGCTCTCGCTGCTCACCGGCACCGCCCTCGGCGCCCTGACCAGCCGTCCGATCCTGCCCGATCCGGCGACCTCGGCCCTGGTCCTGCTGGGCGGCTATGTGGCCATGCTGCTGGTCAGCCTCGTCCCGCTCACCTTGCTGACCGTCCCCATCATCAGTTGGATGCGCGCCGCGGGCCAGGCGTCCTTCCTGAGCAGATCACTACCGAGCCTGGCCGCCATCACCCTGTTCTGGTGCGCTCTGGGCCTGTTCGCCTACGTCCGCCTCCGCCGCACCCGCGCGTAGTGCTCTGACGGCTCGGCTTCACCGGGCGGTCTCCCCCCGGGCTTCACCGCAGGAAGATCCGTCGTCACCGGATGTCGCGATCACCACACCTGAAGGCCGTCTCATAATGTAAGACCAATCTTCTCGGGATATGGACTATCCATTAAGGTCGGCACATCGACCCGAGCGAGGAGCCTGAAACGACATGCCGGTATCACGCGCCGTCTACACCCACGGTCACCACGAGTCGGTCATCCGTTCGCACGCCTGGCGGACGGCGGCCAACTCAGCCGCCTACCTCCTGCCCCACCTCCGCTCCGGGATGTCGCTGCTCGACGTGGGCTGCGGCCCGGGCACGATCACCGCCGACCTGGCCGCGCTGGTCGCCCCGGGACCGGTCACCGCCATCGACACCGCCGAGGGCATCGTGGCGCAGGCCAAGGAGACGGTGGCGGCGCAGAGCCTGGCGAACGTCACCTGCGAGGTCGGCGACGTCTACGACCTGGCCTATCCCGAGCGATCCTTCGACGTAGTGCACGCCCACCAGATGCTGCAGCACGTCGCCGACCCGGTGGGCGCGCTCGCCGCGATGCGTGCGGCCTGCAAGCCCGGCGGGGTGGTCGCCGCCCGCGACACCGACTACGCCACGTTCACCTGGTACCCCGAAGTGCCCGCGCTCGCCGAGTGGCTGGAGCTGTACCACCGGCTGGCGCGCGCCAACGGCGGGGAGCCGGACGCAGGGCGCCGCCTGCTGTCCTGGGCACGCAGCGCCGGGTTCACCGACGTCACCGCCACCGCCTCGGTGTGGTGCTTCGCCACGCCCGACGACCGCGCCTGGTGGAGCGGCCTTTGGGCCGACCGCGTCACCGGCTCCACCATCGCCGACCAGGCGATCGCCTACGGCTTCGCCACGCGGGCCGATCTCGAGCGCATCGCCGACGGCTGGCGCGAATGGGGCACGGCCGACGACGGCTGGTTCAGCGTCCTGCACGGCGAGATCATCTGCCGCGCCTGAACGAGGTCCGCATCGGCGGGGAACAAGGGCAGTCATGATATGCGACATCCCAGCTCAGAGCCGGCGCACCATAGGTGATCCATCCGCCGGCAAGAGGGATTGAGGAGTCCGCGCTTCTCCGCCATTGTTCTCTCGGCGCCTCTGCTCTGCGAACTTTCGCGGGAACGCGAGCAGAGGCCCCTGCCTGGTACGGCTTTGCCGTGCTGTACGGCCTTTTGCGAAGGTGTCTCTCGCCCTACCTCGCCCGTTACGATGCAATGGCTTCTGCTCTGGAATCTCTACCCGCGAGGGGACCAGACAAAATGGGGGAATTTGTCGGCATAAATCCGCATGGTGCGCGGATTCTGATTGCCGCTATGCGGGAAACCGCTCAGCGGGCCGCGACATTGAGGCCATATCTGTCGGCGTCCATTACCGAAGCCGGAACCGACTGGCCGGCCGGTCCGGGCGCCGAAGTGCTGGACCGATGCCGGCAGTTCCTCCTGACCGCCCAGCACGATCTCACCTGGCGCGTACAGACCATCGAACGAACAGAGAACGCCACCGCTCGACGCGGGGTCAAAGGCGCCGAGTTCGCATTCCCCAGCGCCGAGTCAGCACACGCCGCCGGAGCCGTCGCGGGCGACGCAGTCAAAGCGGCCTGGACCGCCTACCAGTCCGACCCCAGCTCGATGAACTGGCGCAGGCTCCAGTCGGTGTTGGGTGAGCGGCAGGGAAAGACATCTGACGTCGCGTACGCGGCGGGGCTGCTCACCCAGATGGGTGCCGCCACATTCGCTGAGATCCTCCGCGTAGAGCGCCAGAAGTACCAGAACAGCCGCTCCGGCTACAGCCCCGCCGACCTCGCCAGGGTGAGAAACGACCTGGGCCCCCTCGCGGACGCCTTCGCCTCCGCCGACTCGACCGGCAAGCTTCCCGCCGATCTGCGCGCGCGACTGCTCGACCATAGCCCGATGGACGACCTCGCCGCCTTGCTCGCCCTCACTCCCCAGTCGCGCCGCTTCGTCGTGGACGCCGGCACCAAACTCGCCGAGTCGAGCGGCCACAAAACGCCCGACCCCGACTGGAACACGCACTGGCTGGCCAAGGCGCTGTCCCAGGACCTCGGAGCCGCCCAGGAGTTCCTCGCCACCGGTGACAACGTGCAGCTTCTCCTACGTCCCGAGGTCGTCAAGAGCACCGGCACCCCCGGCTTCGAGAAGCTACTGGCCGACGTCCTGGACAAAGCCCTCGCCCCCAACGCCGGCGACGACAACCTCCGCCGAGCCGCCTGGATCAACACCATTAAACTCTTCAGCAACCACTCCGCCTGGCCCTCCCTCGCCCCTTCCATCTCCGAGACAACCGGACTCCCCGTCCCTTCCCCCGTCGGCCAAGTCCTGGCCAGACACATCCACCAGTACTTCCCCGAACTCGCCGGCATCTGGACCACAGCGAACCTCGACGAAAGACTGGCCACTCCTAACGACACATGGAGAGCTATCAAGTCAAACGAGATCGTGGCCTTCTTCGGCAGCATCCTTCGTGATCCAGCGGCACTATCGGTCCTCAAAGAGGATTACCGAACCTTCATCGACAACTTGGACCTGGGCAAGGATCATCCCTTCGGCAACGCTACGACCGAGGCTGCAAGACAGTTGCAACGCAACGCGTTCTACGCTAAATCGTCTCAGGCTGCAGGAATGGCATCGCTCCTTATCGGCGGGCTACACGAAGCCGACCTCAGCGCGGAGGAGGCCCGTGACGTGCAGATCCAGCTCATGTTCTTCCCTGTGGACATGGCCGTCGGGGCGTTCAGCGGTGGAGTGGGCGGCGGTCTCATCGCAGAGACCGCGATCGGCAAGGCAGCCGACTTCATAGTGAAGAACCCCGGACAGGACATCTTCAGCCAACTCTGGGACGGAGCGCCACCGGAGGAGGCCTCCGATCTGACGAACACCCTGCTTGGCTCCCAGATAGACGCTCTTACAGCCTCTCGGCGACAGCACGGTCTGCCTCCATTGAGCGACGGAGACATGCTTTATCTAGAGAACACATTCAGAGGATTGCTGCTGCCGGTGGTGCTCGACGCTTTCAAGAAACGGGGAGGCTGACCATGGCGAATGGGGGTGAACTGCAGCGTCAGGCCCAAGAGAAGGAACTGCTCGCAGCACGATTCGACAACTACGCCAAGGACCTGATCACGTACTTCGACCACATCAAAACTGGTTCCGTGGAGAGTGGTCCGGTCTGGACTGGTCCAGCAGCACAGCGCTTCGAGCAGGATACCGGTCGGCATCGGTCAGATGTGGACCGGCTCATCGAGCAGTGCTATCTGGCGTCTAGAAACTTACGACGTATGGCCCTACAACTGCGGCAACAGGCTGAACAGGCGACCACGACGATCTAGGCATCAGTTCGCGGGAAGACAGTCGGTCTTACCGATGATCTCGATGTTCGGCAAGGAGGATTGCACGATCACCGTGAAGGTGATACCAGGTACCTTCTTTCGGAGCACACCGATACTACGGCCAGATTGGTTCACCGAACTGGCGCTGTCATCAGGCTCATAACCCATCCCACGGAGTGTGACCCTCAATGGGGGACCTGCGAGATCGGCCTGTTCAGTCGATGTAACCCCATCGACTTTGCCGAAGTCACCAGTTACCTGATACGTGCGCCGGGAGGTGTGGTCTGGGCAGCCGACGGGATCATCGCCCCCCTTGCCGCCTTCATCAATGACTCTTTTATTTTCCATATATTGAGACGCCGCGAGCGTAGCGCCATCCTCGACCATCATTCTGGTGGCGTCGTCGAGAGTGGGGCCTTTGCTGCACCCAGCGGCCAGCAAGAAGAGGAGAGCGCACCTCGCGACACGTCGCACTCTCCCGACTCTACTGATCAGTTGGCCCTGCGGGGGAGGCATGCGACCAAAAAGTGACCAGTGTCGCGGCGAAGCCTTCACCTGAGCGAAGCCAGCCCGGAGATCGTCGTCGGTACTGTTTCGGATAAGCGCGTGCAGCGAAGAGCCATTAGCCGGCATTGCAACATTGCCCACTGTCCTTGTGTGATATTGCGATCTGAAAGAAGGGACCTGACGAGGCGGGTCCGATCGCGCTGCCGCCACAGCAGACTTCACGAAGCAGGCTTAGGCCTGGCCAGCACCTCGGCGATCTGGTCGTAGGAGAGCCAGCCCCTTCGCCTGTGGGACATCACCACGCCGTCGCGCCCCGAGCAGAACGCGGTGCCCCTCATCGCTCATGACGTGCGCTCCTCCGTTCACCGGCCCTCACTCCGCCGGGCGTGATCGGGTGCCGTTGACTGCAGAGGGTATCGCTTCAATTACTCTCGCAGAGCATGTGTTGACCTGTTCTCTTGGACGCCCGCGGTCACGTTTCGGAGGGATGCCGCGATGGCCGTGGGAGTACTAGCTACTCGCCGCTGCGCACCTTGTCCACGCCGCGTCTGGCCAGGGCGTCGGCGCGTTCGTTCTCGGGATGTCCGGAGTGGCCCTTGACCCAGAGCCATTCCACGGTGTGTCTGGCGGTCGCCGCGTCCAGCCGTTGCCAGAGGTCCATGTTCTTGACCGGCTGCTTGCCTGCGGTCTTCCAGCCGTTACGCTTCCAGCCGCGCAGCCACTGGGTGATGCCGTTGCGGACGTACTGGCTGTCGGTGTGCAGGCGTACGGTCACCGGACGGGTGAGGCTCTCCAGCGCCATGATGGCGGCCATCAGCTCCATCCGGTTGTTGGTCGTCCCGGCCTCGCCGCCGTAGATCTCCTTCTCCGTCCGGCCGTACCGCAGCACGGCGCCCCAGCCGCCGGGCCCCGGATTGCCGCTGCACGCACCGTCGGTGTAGATGTCCACGGCCTGCCCGGCCGCCTTCTCCTGGTCCTGCACAGCCGGCATGCGCTCCTGCCCATCGGTCTCGCGGTCGGCATCAGTCATACCACTCCCGCCGCCCGCCGCACTCATGACGCGTGCCCATGCGCGCGCGACCGCCGGCGTGGAAGCCGGATTGTCGGCGGCTCCCCGCCCGCAAGCCGGATGCTTTTTATTCTGATATTGCGGAATATATCGGCAAATATCCACATTTCCTTCGCAGGCAAGCCGGCACCCATGAACGCCTTTCCCCTCGCGCGTTCCCGAAGGTTGGAATAAGTTCGGGGAACCTGACCCCGCTTTCCCTCGGCAGGAGGGCTACATGGACAGTTCGGACGGTCGCATCCTGATCGTCATTCTGATCGCGACGATCCTGTTCATCGTTGGACGGAATTTCCAGCGTTCGGTCGACACGTGGTCGGGTTGGGGCAAGGCGGTGAAGGCCGCCGCGGAGGCCACCGGAAAGATTCCCGGCGCCAAATCAGCGGCGTGGGCGGCGTTCTGGCGCATGATCATGATCGGTGCGGGAACGCTGCTGCTGCTCGCGTTGATGGCGAACGCGATCCGTTATATGTAACCCTCTATGCCTCTGGGGTGGCGGCGGCCAGTTGGCCGCAGGCGCCGTCGATTTCGCGGCCGCGGGTGTCGCGGACCGTGACGGCCACCCCGTGCGACTCCAGGCGGCGGACGAAGGCTCGTTCGTCCTCGGGACGGGAGGCCGTCCATTTGGAGCCAGGGGTCGGGTTGAGCGGGATCAGGTTGACATGGACCAGTTTGCCCTTGAGCAGGCGGCCCAGCAGGTCGGCCCGCCACTCATGGTCGTTGATGTCCTTGATCAGGGCGTACTCGATCGACACGCGGCGCTTGGTGACGGCCGCGTAGTTCCAGGCGGCGTCCAGGACCTCGCCGACCTTCCAACGGGTGTTGATCGGGACGAGGGTGTCGCGCAGTTCGTCGTCGGGGGCGTGCAGGGAGACGGCCAGCGTCACCGGCAGCCCTTCCGCCGCGAGTTTGTTGATCGACGGGACCAGGCCGACGGTGGAGACCGTGACGCCTCTGGCGGAGATGCCGAGGCCCTCGGGCGCGGGGTCGACGATGCGGCGCACGGCGCCGATCACGGCCTTGTAGTTGGCCAGCGGCTCGCCCATGCCCATGAAGACGATGTTGCTGACCCGGCCGGGGCCGCCGGGGACCTCGTCGCGGGCCAGGGCGCGGGCGCCGGCGACGACCTGCTCGACGATCTCGGCCGTCGACATGTTCCGGGTCAGACCGGCCTGCCCGGTCGCGCAGAACGGGCAGTTCATGCCGCATCCGGCCTGAGAGGACACGCACATGGTCACGCGGTCGGGGTAGCGCATCAGCACCGACTCGACCAGCGCGCCGTCGAAGAGCCGCCACAGCGTCTTGCGGGTCGTGCCGCCGTCGCAGGTGATCTCGCGGACCGAGGTGAGCAGGTTGGGCATCAACCGCGTGACGAGCTGGTCGCGCGACGCCGCGGGCAGGTCGGTCATGTGCGAGGGATCGGTGGTCAGCCGCTCGAAGTAGTGCCGGGAGAGCTGGTCGGCGCGGAAGGGCTTCTCGCCCAGCTCCGCGACAGCTGTGCGGCGCTCCGCCATGGACAGGTCGGCCAGATGGCGTGACGGTTTCGCCCGTCGGGGGGCGACAAAGGTTAGCTCGGCGGACATGTCCTTCTCTTAACGGTTTGCCGGAAGCTGTACTGGACAGCCATTCCGTGTGATCTATTGCGATCCTCGGCCGAACGGGGAGACGTTCACCGGAAAGGCGGATATGCGTTGGGCACCACCGATGTCGTACTCACCGACACCAGCCCCTACGGTAGTCGCGTGGTGACCGTCGAATACGACGGGTTGTCATCGGTAGCCTACCTTCGCGACGCCGAAGGCGGGATCCACGGGGCCGTGTGGCTCGCCAACCATGGTCCGGCGCCTTCCTCCGTCGACCTGGTCCGGATCGAATCCGGGCAGACCCCCGTCATGCCTCTCGGCAACACGCGCGTCCCCGAGGGCACGGCGCCTCTTACGGCGGCCGAGCTTGAGGTGCTGTGGTTCGAGGAAGGCGACGGCGCCGCCCTGTATCGCAACGGCGAGCTCCTGGCCGTCATTCCCGGCTGGTCGGATCTCGAACGGGGGATGCCCGGCTACGCGAGGGACGCCGTCGGCGAGTCCCCGTACGCCTGGCCGCTCGGGGAGGCCCTCGAAGGGCTCGCGCCGCGCATCGCGAAGGCGCGTTCGTACTGGGAATGGCGTGACGGCGAGGGAGCCTGGCCGTCCTTCCAGCAGTTCGTGATGAGCCATCTGGACGCCAGGGCCGGTCCGGCCGCCCGCTACTGGGACATCGGCGGCGACCGGCTGCCGACCGTGGGCATCACCGAACGGCCGCGGGACGGGTACACGATGCTGTCCACCGTGGGGATGAGCTGCCAGCGCATGCCCACCGTCGAGCAGTACATCGAGCGGCCCGACACCTACGCCCGTATCGAGCTGGCCGTCGCCACCCGTGGAGAGGCGACGGAGGCGGCGCAGTTGTTCCTGTGGCTGGCCCGCTACCCATGGCACTCGGTCACCTGGCTCGGGCACGGCCACACCGCCCGCTGGTACCGCGAGGCCGCGTCGTTCCCGCTTGGCCCCGCCTACCAGGGGGTGCTACTGCTCGACGCGGTGCCGGGCCTGCCCGACCTGTCCGGCTTCGGGTTCAGCGGGGACGAGGTCCGGTGGCTCTGGCTGGTCCCGGTCACCGAGCAGGAGCTCCAGCTGGTCGCCGACCACGGCCACCAGGCGCTGTCGCTGTCCGGGCGCATCCCCTGAGACAGGCACCCTGGCAGCGCCGCGATGAGAATGCCTGGAACGTGTGGCCTTGACCGCTTCGGCGGCATAGCCGATCACCACGGCGGGCGGACGCCGGCCGCCGGTCAGAGGGGGACGAAGATCGCCAGGAGGAGCCAGACGGGGACCAGCGTGGCGAGCAGCGAGTCCAGGCGGTCCATCAGGCCGCCGTGGCCCGGCAGGAGGTTGCCCATGTCCTTGATGCCGAGATCGCGCTTGATCACCGATTCGACGAGGTCGCCGAGCGTGGCGCACACGGCCACCACGACACCCAGCACCGCGCCCTGCCAGTACTGGCCGTCGAGGAGGAACCGGACCAGCAGCGCACCGCACAGGACGCAGGCCAGTACGGAACCGGCGAAACCCTCCCAGGTCTTCTTCGGGCTGATGATCGACATCTTGTGCTTGCCGAAGAGGATGCCCGCGAAGTATCCGCCGATGTCGCTGCAGACCGTGACGGCGATGAAGATGACCACGCGGTCCGCACCATTGGGCTTGGCCAGCATCAACGGGACGAACCCGGCGATCAGCGCGGGATACACGGAGACCAGGACGCTGGCGGCGGCGTCACGGACGTACCCGTCCGGACCTTTGAACATCCGCCCGCTGAGCAGGACGAGCACGGTCAGCGTGAAGGCGCCGAGCAGCCAGATCGGCCCGCCCCAGTACGCTCCGGCGACCATCACGACGAAGCCCGTCAGCACCGGCGCCGTCGGCACCCGGATGGCCCGGACGGCGAACGCCGCGATCATCTCCACGACGCCGATGCCGACGGCTCCAAGGAGCACGATCAGGAAGAGCACCTTCACGAAGTAGAGGGAGCCCAGGACGACCGCCCCGAGGGCGACGCCGACGGCGATCGCGGCGGGAAGGTTGCGGCCGGTACGGATGCCGCCCGGCTTGCCGGCCTGCGCGGCCTCGCCGCCGATCTCAGCGGCCTCGCCGTTCTCGCCTGCGGGATCAGCCGGAGGATCGCCGTCGTTCCCCTTGCCGGCGCCGGCGTTCGCTCCGGGATCACCGGAGGCGGCCCCGGCGTTCGCGGAGCCCGTTCCGGTGTCCTCGGTATGGGCGGTGGTGCTCCCCGGCGGGGCTTCGGGACGCTCAGGCGGACGCTCCTCGGACCGATGGCCCCCGGCCGGCCCGGTACCGTCCGCCGCCGTACCTTCCACAGTGATCCCACTCTCGTACGCCGACCACGCTCGGCGACCCACTCTGCCAGCACCGCCGAGCGGCGGGGAGGGGGCGCGGTGGGCCCGAACGCGGCGAGGGCGCTCCACCCGCGGTCAACACCGGAGTGGAAGCGCCCCAACCTGACCTGTGAACTGCTACCGCGCTCAGACTTCGAGCAGCTCGGTTTCCTTGTGCTTCAGCAGCTCGTCGATCTTGGCGACGTGCTTCTGGGTGAGGTCGTCGAGCTCCTTCTCGGCACGGCGCACCTCGTCCTCGCCGGCCTCGCCGTCCTTGACCATCTTGTCGAGGGTCTCCTTGGCGTGGCGGCGGATGTTGCGCACCGAGACCTTGCTGCTCTCGGCCTTGTTCCTCGCGACCTTGATGTAGTCCCTGCGGCGCTCCTCCGACAGCTCGGGGAACACCACCCGGATCACAGCGCCGTCGTTGCCGGGGTTGACCCCGAGGTCGCTGTCGCGGATCGCCTTCTCGATGGCGGTCATCGAGCCCTTGTCATAGGGCTGGATGATGACCATGCGGGCCTCGGGAACGTGAAACGAGGCCAGCTGCTGCACCGGGGTCGGCGACCCGTAGTAGTCGACATTGATCTTGTTGAACATCGAGGGGCTGACTCTGCCGGTGCGGATCGCCGCGAAGTCCTCCTTGGCGACCACGACCGCCTTGTCCATCTTCTCCTCGGCCTCGAAGAGGGTTTCGTCGATCACAGCGGCTCCCTATTTCCCTGCCGGACTCACCAGCGTGCCGATCTTCTCACCGCGGACCGCCCGCAGGATGTTGCCCTCGCCCATCAGATCGAAGACCACGATGGGCAGGCCGTTGTCCATGCAGAGGCTGATCGCGGTGGCGTCCATGACTCCGAGCCCCCGCGTGAGCACCTCGCTGTAGTCGAGCTGGTCGAAGCGGACGGCATCGGGGTTCTTGCGCGGGTCGGAGTCGTAGACCCCGTCGACCTGAGTGCCCTTCAGCACGGCCTCCGCACCGACCTCCAGAGCACGCTGCGCGGCGCAGGTGTCGGTGGAGAAGAACGGCGAGCCCAGCCCGGCGCCGAAGATGACCACGCGCCCCTTTTCGAGGTGACGGATCGCACGCCTGGGCAGGAACGGCTCGGCGACCTGCTGCATCGTGATGGCGGTCTGCACCCGCGTCTCGACGCCGCGCTTCTCCAGGAAGTCCTGCAAGGCGAGGCAGTTGATGACCGTTCCCAGCATGCCCATGTAGTCGGCGCGGGCGCGGTCCATGCCGCGCTCGGACAGCGCGGCGCCGCGGAACATGTTCCCGCCGCCGACGACCACCGCGACCTGCACACCCTCGCGTACGGCCTCGGCGACCGAGTCGGCGAGCTTGGCGACCACCACAGGGTCGATGCCCAGCGGCTCGGCGCCCGCGAACGCCTCGCCGGACAACTTCAACATGACGCGCTTCCACCGGAGCGGCCAGTCGAACGACGAAGCCGCCGGCGCAGCGGATTGATGGTTCTCCTGCACGACGGCGGCCTCCTCGGTGATGATGACGAGCTGGTCAGATCCCTCTCGGGGCTAAGCCTATGCCTGACCGACCTTGTAGCGGGCGAAGGCCAGGACCTTCACGCCGGCCTCGGCGGCGAGCTTGCTGATGGTCTTCTTGTTGTCCTTCACGAAGGCCTGCTCGAGGAGCGTGAAGTCCTTGTAGTAGCCGTTGATGCGGCCGTCGACGATCTTGCCGATGGCGGCCTCCGGCTTGCCCTCCTCGCGGGTCATCTGCTCGAAGACCGTGCGCTCCTTCTCGACCACGTCGGCCGGGACGGAGTTGGGGCTGAGGTACTTGGGGGCCATCGCGGCGGTGTGCTGCGCGATGTCCTTCGCGATCTCGGCGTTGGGGGTGTCGAGCTGCACCAGGACGCCCACGGTCGGCGGGAGCTGCGGGTCGGTCTTGTGCATGTAGGAGGCGACGTAGCCGCCCTCGAGCACGGTGAAACGACGGACCTCGATCTTCTCGCCGAGCGCCGCGTTGGCCTCGTCGAGGTGCTCCTTGACGGTCTTGCCGTCGAGCTCGGACTCCAGCAGGCTCGGCACGTCGCTCGGCCGGGAGGCGAGGATGTGCTCGACGACGCGGGCGGCCAGCTCCTGGAAGCGCTCGCCCTTGGCGACGAAGTCGGTCTCGCAGTTGAGCTCGAGCAGGGCGGCGAGGGACTCGCCCTCGTGCTTGACGGCGATCAGGCCGTTGGACGCGGTGCGCGCCTCGCGCTTGCCGACGTCCTTGGCGCCCTTGACGCGCAGGATGTCGATGGCCTTGTCGAAGTCGCCCTCGGACTCCTCGAGCGCCTTCTTGCAGTCCATCATGCCGGCCGCGGTCAGCTCACGAAGCCGCTTGACGTCGGCCATGTTCACGGAAGCCATTGTCTTTTCCTCGTCGAGTCGTCGTGGATCGGGTGGGTGCGCCCCGTTTAGGCACACCCACCCGTGAAGAGCCTTGCTTGCCGTACGGCCAGTGTCCGTACGGCCTGACGGAGCCTCAGCCCTGCTGCTCGGTGCCCTCGGCCTCGGCGGCGGGAACGGCCGGGGCGGCCTCGGCGTCCTCCTGCGCGGAAGCCTCGGCGGCAGCGACCTCGGCCTCGGGGGCCTCGGCAGCGGGAGCCTCGGCAGCGGCGGGGGCTTCCTCGGCGGCGGCTTCCGGAGCGGCTTCCTCGTCCGAGCGGGCGAGCAGCTCGCGCTCCCACTCGGCCAGCGGCTCGGCGACGGCGGCCGACGGCTTCTCGTCGCCGCGGGTCGCACCGGCGCGGGCCATCAGACCGTCGGCGACGGCGTCGGCGATCACGCGGGTGAGCAGGCTGACGGCGCGGATCGCGTCGTCGTTGCCCGGGATCGGGTAGTCGACCTCGTCGGGGTCACAGTTGGTGTCGAGGATCGCGACGACCGGGATGTTCAGCTTGCGGGCCTCGCTGATCCCGATGTGCTCCTTCTTGGTGTCCACGATCCACACCGCGCTCGGGACGCGGGCCATGTCGCGGATGCCGCCGAGGGTGCGCTCGAGCTTGTCCTTCTCGCGGCGGCGCATCAGGAGCTCCTTCTTGGTGAGCCCGGAGCCTGCCACGTTGTCGAAGTCGAGCTCCTCGAGCTCCTTCAGACGCTGAAGCCTCTTGTGCACGGTGGAGAAGTTGGTGAGCATGCCGCCCAGCCAGCGCTGGTTGACGTAGGGCATGCCGACCCGCGCGGCCTGCTCGGCGATGGCCTCCTGGGCCTGCTTCTTGGTGCCGATGAACAGGATGGTGCCGCCGTGGGCGACCGTCTCCTTGATGAAGTCGTAGGCGCGGTCGATGAAGGCCAGCGACTTCTGCAGGTCGATGATGTAGATGCCGTTGCGCTCCGTGAGGATGAAGCGCTTCATCTTCGGGTTCCAGCGCCGGGTCTGGTGCCCGAAGTGGACACCGCTCTCGAGCATCTGCCGCATGGTGACGACGGGGGCCATGAGTATGGTCCTCCTGGGTAGAGCGCCGCGAAGGCGCGTTTCTCGGTTGTATGCGGAAGCCTGCGGCCTCCGCCCTGACGCCCTGAGTCGTCCCATCCGGATCGAGATCCGGACCGAGAGGACGAATCGCCTGTGGGCGTGCGAAGTCGGCCCGCTTGACGAGCCACCAAAAGTGTACCCGGAACCCGGCCACGCCCGGCCCACCGGACAAGGTTCCCGCACGTTCCCGGCAAAGGCCGGTCAGCACTCCCCTACCGCGCGGGCCACCCCCGGCGGCCCGCGACCCGTCTTGGCGGGCCCGTCACCTCGGCGGACGTGGATAGAGCTGGATGATCCCCTGGATCAGGCGGGCGTCGGGCGGAGCCTCTTCCGGCGAGCGTGACTTGGCGAGGTAGGGCTCGAGGAGCTCCGTCACGCGCCGCCCGAGTTCCGCCAGTTCCTCGGCGTTGACCCGGATGAGCATCTGGGCGAGCGTGGCGGCCTGCCGCCAGTCCTTGGACTCGCGCTCACTGGCGTCGAAGTAGCGCAGCAGGTCCTCGGTGAACTGCGCCACGACGGTCTTGGCGAGGATGGTCTTCGCCTCGGCCAGTTCGGGGGTCAGCTCGTCGGGTTCGTCGACGATGAACCCCCGGTGAGGCGCACGCCACATCCGCTCCCTGCCGTCCCCGCGCGGCGGGGCATCCTCGACGAACCCGTATTTGGCGAGCATGCGCAGGTGGTAACTGCACGCGCTCGGTGAGAGCCCGACCACCTCCGCGCACTCGGTCGCCGTCGCGGGCCCTTCCAGCTGGAGCCGCCTGAGGATGGTCAACCTGGCCGGATGTGCCAGTGCCCGCATGGCACGCGGATCCTCGACCAGCTCGACCAGCTGGTTCTGCTGAGTCATAGAACGAACGGTAGTGTCTCGGCCGCCGTTGGCCCGAGCCGCCAGCCGTCCGGCCTCTACGCTCGGCCGCCCCTTTCGCCGGCCTCGCCGCGGATCGCGGGCCTCGCGCACCTCATCACCGGCATGAAACTCGGACTTCGCACCAGAACCAGGCAGCGACCGAACCTCGGCCATCGACTTCCTCCCTTGCCAGACGAACGGCGGCGAACCTCGCCGGATATCTATGAAGGGTAGCTTTCATAGATATGAAGTGTTAGCTTCACATCTATGGTTGAGATCATTCCCCTCCGACGGCAGCGTGACTTCCGGCTGCTCTGGTCCGCGCGCGCCGTGTCCGAGACCGGCAGCGAGATATCCCGCCTCGCCGTTCCTCTCACGGCCGCGACGCTGCTGAACGTCACGCCGATCCAGATGGGCCTGCTCACGGCGGCCACGACCCTGCCGTATCTGCTGATCGGCCTGCCCGCGGGCGCGTACGCCGACCGGATCGCCAGACGCCGCCCGATCCTCATCGGCTGCGAAATCGTCTCAGCGGTCGCCGTGTTCACCGTGCCGCTCGCCTGGCTCGCGGGACTGCTGACGATCTCCTGGCTGATCGCGGTCGCCCTCACCGTGGGCACCTGCGCCGTCTTCTACCGGGCGGTCTGGTTCCCCCATCTGCCGAGCGTCGTCCCCGATCACCAGCGGACGGCCGCCATCGCCGGATTCCAGATGGTCTACTCGACCGCGAGCGTCTGCGGCCCGGGACTGGCCGGCCTCCTGGTCCAGATCCTGACCGCGCCTTTGGCCCTGGTGGCGGACGCGACGTCGTTCCTCGTCTCGGCCGTTTGCCTGCGTTCCATACGGTCACCGGAGAAGGCGGAGCGACCAGACCCCGCCGTCGTCCGCCCGAACCTCCTGCGCGACATCCGGGAAGGGATGCGGACGGTGATGACCCACCGCACCCTGAGGGCACTGATCGGCGCCGGAGTGCTGATCAACTTCGCATCGGCCGCCCAGATGGCGCTGTACGTCCTGTTCGCCGTGCAGACGCTGGGTCTGCCCACGGGAGTGCTCGGACTGCTGATCGCCTCCGCCGGCATCGGCGGCCTTCTCGGCGCCGCCGTGGCACCCCGGCTCACCCGCCGTTTCACCGAAGACCGGGTCATCCTGGGCGCCGCCGCCGTCCTCCCCCTGGAGTTCATCGCCGTGGCATCGGCGCACGGCCCGTTCACCGTGCTGATCCCGCTGCTCACAGGCGCTTTCGCGATCAGCGGCGCCGCCACCGTCATGTTCAGCGTCTGCTACGGGACCCTCCAGCTCCGCGAGTCCCCGCCCGACATGCTCGGCCGCGTCAACGCCATCATGACGGTCTCCACCATGGGCGTCATGACGCTCGGCGGGGTCGTGGGCGGCGTGCTCGGCGAGCTCATCGGCCTGCGCCCCGCACTGTGGGCCTGCGCCGCCCTCGCCGGATCCGGGATCTTCCTCGTCTGGTTCTCCCCCCTTCGGCGCTCGGCGTTCGCGGCGAGGCTCCACCACCCGGCGTCAGACCCGTCCGACCGGGTACCCGTCCAGTAGCAACCGCCGTCTACGTCCACATCGGGGGATGCTCCCCACGGCGGGGCGGCGGCGAGCTCCAGAACGGCCTGGCGTCGCCGATCGCCCCCGGGGCGCGAACGTAGGTCAGCTTGCCGAACGAGCTGTCCATCTCCTCCAGCAGATCGTCCACCCGCGGCTCCGCGACCCCCATGCCGTCGACCCGGCCGAGCCCGTCCAGCCAGAGCGCCGTACGGGCCAGGGACAGCTCGACATGCCACGACCCGCCCTCCTTCTCCCGGCGCGACAGTGCGGCGATCGTCCCGAGTGCGGCGAGCCAGCCGGTGGCGTGGTCGAGCACCTGGGCCGGCAGTGGCACGGGCCGGGCTCCGTCTCCCTGCTCATGAGCGATGCCGCAGGCCATCTGCACCAGGCTGTCGAACCCTCGCCGTCCCGCCCAGGGTCCGCACGAGCCGTACGCCGAGATGTCCACGCAGACGATGCCCGGCCGGATGGCGGCCAGCTCCCGCGGGCCGAACCCCAGCCTCGCCAGCGCTCCCGGCCGGTAGGACTGGACGACCACGTCCGCGCCCGCCACCAGCTCCCTGAAGGCCGCGGCGCCCTCCGCCGCGCGCAGATCGATCTCGCAGGACCGTTTCCCCAGCGCTGTGCTGATCACCAGGCCCGGCACCTCGGGCAGGTGCCGGGCACCGACCCGCAGCACCTCGGCCCCGTAGGCGGCGAGTGTCCGCGTCGCCACCGGGCCGGCGATCACCCGGGTGAGATCCAGGACCCGGATCCCCGCAAGCGGACGCCCACCCGGCCGGCCGGCATCCCCCACACCCGCCATCGTCCAGCCGACCTCAGCTGCACTGCCAGCCTCGAGCCGGGCGAGCCCGATGAGCGGGAGCCGCTCGACGGCGCGGCCTTGAGGATGACGCCGCCACTCCGCGCGGCTCCGCATCGCGGCCGCGCATCCACCGGCCTGGGTCACCGCCTCCTCGACGTCCGACGCGGTACGCGTGGCACAGGCCGTGGCCACAGCGGCCTCGTCAGCGCCTTCGGGAAGCCCGAGCGCGCGGAGCACGGCGTCCCGGTGATGGTCGAAGTTGCAGTGCAGCCGGACCCAGCCGTCCGCCGTGCGGTAATCCCCCGACAGCGGTGCCCACAGAGCAGGTATCTCTCCGTCGATCCGGAAACAGCGCTCATCCCTGAACGCGACAGCGGCCTCCCGGACGTCCACCGTGACCCCTGAGCCCGTGCGTTCGCACTGCCACAGGGCGGCGGCCGCCGTGACCGCGCCGATGCTCGCGGCCGCGGCCGTTCCGACCCGGAAGACGGACGGGAGGACCGGATCCTCCCCCGTCACCTGGGCCGCCGGCGGTTCCAGGCCCACCTCCGCCGCCAGACCCCCGATGACCTCGCCGACCTCCATGGGCCGCTCCCTCACTCCCGAGCGCTCTTTCGAGCCCCACCCACCCGGCAGGGACCACTTGTGATCACCACCTGGCAGGGATCAACGCTGCCGTACGCTCACGGGGGCCGGACCTCTCGGCATACGCTCGCGGAGCGCCGCACGGTGTTCTCACCTGGCGCACGGCATGACCCGCACCCATGTGGACGGCGCTCCCGTGACGGCCGCGTGGGTTATGCACAGAATCTCGCTCGGCCGGCCCGTGACCGGTCACTCCACGACAGTGTCCTCCCATGCGCCTTCACATCGTGCGGCTGCCACTGGTGTTCCTCGTCACTCTGGCCGCCACCTCGGCGGCTCCTCCCCGGCCCGGAAACGCCGCCACGACCACCACCCCGTTCGCGGCCACCGTCCCGGCCATTACGACCGTCCCCGCCCTTCCGGCCGTCCCGGCAGTTCAAGCAGTTCGGGCGCTTCCGGCGCTTCCGGCGCTTCCGGCGCTTCCGGCGACGATCACGCGATCCACCATCACGGCACCCGCCGTCATCGCGCCCGAGGATGACTCGACCGGCCTGTCCCGATGGCGGCTGCCTCTCGACGGGCGGGCCAGGGTCCTCCGCCGGTTCGCCCCACCGGCACGTCCCTGGCTCGCCGGTCACCGGGGAGTCGATCTCGCCGCCCGGCCAGGGCAGGCCGTGAGAACTGCGGGCTCGGGCACCGTGGGATATGCCGGACCCCTCGCCGGCCGAGGCGTCGTCATGATCGTGCACGACGAAGGACTGCGCACCACGTACCTCCCCGTCCACGCGTCCGTCCGGCGGGGGCAGACCGTGAAGCGCGGTCAGATCATCGGCGTCGTCGAAGGGACGACCGCTCACTGCGCGGCATCCTGCCTGCACTGGGGGCTGATCGACGAGACGCGCTATCTCGACGCACTCCTGCTCATCGCCCTCGGGCAGGTACGCCTCCTCCCCCGATGGCCCGACCCGCCGGGCCCACCATGATCGACATGGGCCCGGCGGCGTGGATCCCGGCTCCTGCCACGGAACCGTCCTCCTCACCGGCGAGGAGGACGACCTCACCGGGCAGGCGTCTCCGGGAAAGGTTCCGTGGCGTCGGCGTGAGGTCAGGGAGCCGACGTGCCCGCGTGCTCGTGGGCCGTGGCGAGTGCCGTCAGGAACGTCTCGTCGGATTGTGCGCCGGAGACGGCGTAGGTGCGGTTGAACACGAAGAAGGGCACGCCGGTCACCCCCAGATCGCGTGCTTCACGGATGTCGGCCTCGACGTCCTCGGCATGATCCTGCCCGGTGATGACGCGACGGGTCTCCTCTTCCGGCAGGCCGGCCTCGACGCCGAGCCGGATCAGGGTCTCGGTGTCGTCGAGGGTCTGCGCCTCGATCAACTGCGCGCGCAGGAGTCTTTCATGAGCCTGCGCGCCGCGACCGTGCTTCTTCGCCAGGTGGGTCAGCCGGTGCGCGTCGATGGTGTTGACCATGATCGATCGTTCCAGGTCATAAGCCAGCCCTTCTTGCGCGGCCAGCGCTGTGACCTGGGCTTGCATCGCACGCACTTGGTCGGGTGTTCCACCGGTCTTCTTCGCGAGCATCTCGGGCACCGGCTGCCGGACGCCCCGGGGGAAGGTCGGGTCGAGCTGGAAGCTGCGCCAGACGATGTCGACCTCCTCCGCGTGCTCGAACCGGTCCAGCGCACGCTCCAGGCGCCGCTTGCCTATGTAGCACCAGGGGCAGACGACGTCCGACCAGACCTCGATGTGCACCGTTTTCGCGCTGGTCACCGGCATGTCCCGTCCGTGCACACAGGCGCCTCACCGGACCCGAGCACGATGAGTCCCAGATGCCCGGAGGGGCGTCCCCCGCCCGGCTCGACCTGAGTCAGAACCGGAACCTGGGCTTGAGCCGGCTCCGAAGCCGTGGCCGAGGACCGAGTCAAGGTCTGGGACTCGGCCTGGAGCGGGGGCCCTGTCCGGAGTTGCTGCCGGGTGTGAGGCTGCACCGGGAGCCGGGGCTCCGAGGGGAGCGCCGCTTCCTCGGCCGTGAGTACGTCCATCGCCTACCTTAGTTACTTATTGTGCGTTACCCTATTATGCATAACTATATGAGGATGACGGAAGGAGGCACCTCGATGTCGGTTGCGAACACCGATGTGCCTGACCCTGTCCTGACCATGGGGTCCGACTGCCCAGTGCGCGAAGTCCTCGACAGGGTCGGCGACAAGTGGAGCGTCCTGATCGTGGTCCTGCTTGGTCAGCGCACACACCGCTTCAGCGAGCTCCACCGATCTATCGACGGCATCAGCCAGAGGATGCTCACCCTCACGTTGCGCGCGCTGGTACGCGACGGCCTGGTCGAACGAACGGCGCACGCGACCGTACCGCCACGAGTCGAGTACGAGCTGACCGAACTCGGCCGCACGCTGCTCGTGCCCCTGACCGCCCTGGACCGGTGGGCCGTCGAGCACCGCAACGACATCCGGGCCGCGCGGGAGCGCTACGACAACGAGAGGGCCTGACCTGGGTCTTCGACGCCGCCTCATCGATGGGATCGGTCGCCGTCGTTGATCGACCAATCCATGATGATCAAAGCTGTGAGTCTTCAATGAGACTGTCCATGAAGGCAAGGCAGGCCACGCGGCCGCCGATAGGCAGGCCAACTGGACAACGTGCCCTGTCCTCCGGCCCGGATGTGCGGGCCACGAGGCGAGCGCGAGGATCAGAGTACTTGGCCTGATCTTTTCGATCGGAGGCGCCAGCCTCGATCGACGCGTTCGACGTACCCGGCCGCGGCCAGAGCACCGAGGCAGCGCAGGACCGTCATGAGATCCACTCCCGCCGCCACGGCGATGGTCGCCGGCCCGGTGCCGATCCGCGCCGGAACCGCCTCCAGGACGCTGCGGGTCTCGTCGTCGAGCGCGTCCCGGGGTAGCACCGGCCCTCTCGGTTCGGGCGCCAGATCGTCCCCCATCGCCCCCACCAACTCGATCACGTCTCGGACTGAGGTGACGCAGACGGCCTCCGCCCTTCTGATGAGCCGGTGACATCCGGCGGAGTTCTCCGAAGTCACTGGGCCCGGAACGGCGGCAAGATGCCGGCGCAGGGCGACCGCGTGGGAGGCGGTGTTGAGAGCGCCGCTGCGCAGGGCCGCCTCCACGACCACGGTGCCGCGAGACAGCGCGGCGATCACCCGGTTGCGGACGAGGAATCGCGGTCGCGTCGGTCTGACGGCGAGGGGACACTCGCTCACGATCACGCCGTTCCTCCGGATGGCCGCGAACAGGTCGTGGTTGCCGGCGGGATAGGCGATGTCGATGCCACATGCCAGCACCGCGATGGTGGGCGCCGACCCGGCGAGAGCCCCACGGTGTGCCGCCGCGTCCACTCCGTACGCACCACCCGAGATGACGGTCCATCCGCCTTCGGCGAGGCCGGCGCCGAACTCTGCCGCGACGTGGCCCCCGTACGGCGTGGCCGCACGGGATCCGACCACCGCCACCGAACGGAGGCAGGAGAAACGGAGATCGGCGTCCCCGTGAAGCCATAGTCCCAACGGGCGGTCAGGCCCGAGATCGTCGAGTTGGGTGGGCCACTCAAGATCACCCGGCACGATGAGGCGGGCCCGCATTCGTTCTCCCTCGGTCAGGTCCGCTACCGGGTCTGCCCCCGGCAGCCGGGCTCGCCATGCACTCAGCCGGCGGTCGAGATCAGGAGCGCGGTTCTTCTTGGAGCTCAGCTCCTCGACGAACCCGGGATCGAGCCGACCTCGCCGCACCTGGCCGAGCGCTCCCTCGGGCCCGTACTCGGTGACCAGCCTCCCCATCACTCCGTCTCCGGCGTCCGCGACCCGCATCAGCGTGACCCTGGCCAACCGCCCGGCATCACGCCGAGAACCACGCCGCCGCCCCGGATCCAGCGACTCGACGACCTGCCTGGTGGCGGTGCCACTTTGAAGATCGCCGTCGGCTCCGAGGCCGTCGGCGCCGGCGTCAGCAGCGGCGACGGCGAAGCCGATGCGAGTGCCGGCATCGGTTCGCATGCCATTCATCGAATCTCCTTGAACGTGGAGACTCCCGTTTTCGAACGGGAGAGGAAGCACGGCGCGGTGCCGCGGAGTTTGGTGCCGTGTCCAGCGGTGGCGATGACCAAGTCGCCGCACGCGGCGTGACTGGTGTCCTGGCCTCCGCGCCGGCGGGTAGGTGAAACGCCTGTGGAGCTGGTGTAAGGCCTCAAGAGAGTCCTCTCTTGCGGGCAGACCCGCGGTGAGGCAGAAAGATCAACGGTGACCGTGGAAGCCCTTCCTTCAGAAAGGAGGAGGTCAAGGTTCTCCTTGAGGACATGTGGATCAGGGGCTCTTCAGGTCGGAACGCTTGTGCGGGGTTCAGTCGGCGCCGAGCCATAGGCCGAGGGCGGCGTTGGTCTCCGCTAGGTCGGGTCTGTCCTTGCCGATGAGGTCGGCCAATGTCCACGACAACCGGATGATCCGGTCGAGACCGCGGGCGCTCAGCTCTCCGGTGTCCAGGCACCGGTAGAGGGGTGACATCGCCGACGGACAGAGCCGGTATTCGCCGTGGAGAGCCCCAGTAGGGATCTCGGCGTTGCACCTCCACGGCGTGCCGGCGAGCCGCTTGAGCGTGCGCTCACGGGCGAGCGACACGCGCTCGGCCACGACAGCGCTCGGCTCGATGAACTGGCGGTCGGACAGCAACTCGCGCCGGGTCGAACGCGTGAGCCGCACTTTGACGTCGATGCGATCGACGAGCGGCCCGGAGAGACGGGCGAGATAGCGTCGCCGCTGGTGAGGCGTGCACTGGCACGGGCTCTCGGGAGTCGACGGCTGGGCGCAGGGGCAGGGGTTGGCCGCGAGCACCAGCATGAATCGCGCCGGAAACGTGAGGGTGCCCGCCGCCCGTGCGACGGTGACCTGCCCTGACTCAAGGGGCTGCCGAAGCGAGTCGAGGACGCGTGCCGGGAACTCGGGAGCCTCGTCGAGGAAGAGAACCCCCCTGTGGGCCAGGGAGACGGCACCCGGCCGGATCACACCGCTGCCGCCTCCGACGATCGCCGCGATGGTGGCCGTATGGTGCGGCGCCATGAAGGGCGGGTGCTCCAACAGCGGGCGCCCGGGCGGCAGGGTGCCCGCCACCGAATGGATGGCCGTGACCTCGAGAGCCTGGTCGCGGTCGAGAGGCGGCAGCAGGGTGGGCAGGCGTTCGGCGAGCATGGTCTTGCCCGTGCCGGGCTGGCCGAGCATCCACAGATTGTGGCCGCCCGCGGCGCAGACCTCCAGCGCCCTGCGGGCCATGGCCTGGCCGGCGACATCCGCCAGGTCGAGTGATCGGCCTTCGGGTGCGTCAGGACCCGTCCGCGAGGATGGCTCGTCCGCCTCGGACATGGTCGGCAGTTGTGCGGCATCATCGCTTCGCAGGTCCTCGATCAGCTCGGCCAGCGTGCGCACCGGAACCACCGTCACCCCGGGCACCAGGGACGCTTCGGCGGCGTTGGCCATCGGGACCACCACACACTCGGCGCCGGCCTCCACGGCCGCCATCACCGCCGGGAGGACGCCGCGTACGGGCCTGACCGAGCCGTCGAGCCCGAGCTCTCCCAGGAAGAATGGCGGCGAGATGCGCTGCTTCGGAACGAGCCCGGCGGCCCCGATCACCGCCACGGCAATGGCTAAATCGAACAGGCTCCCCCGTTTGGGGAGGCTCGCCGGGAACAGGCTTATGGTGACCCTCGCGTCCGGCCAGGGATACCTGCTGTTGATGATCGCCGAACGCACGCGGTCACGCGCCTCGCTCAGCGCGGTGTCGAGCATGCCGATCAGGTGGACGCCCGCGATGCCATGCCCCACGTCGGCCTCGACCTCGACGACGTGGCCGCTGACGCCCACCAGCGCGACGCATCGCGTGCGTGCGACCGCCATCTACGACACCCCCCGATCGTGGCGGATCGAGAACTCCCCGGCGAACCGTTCAAGCGCTACGACATCGATGCGGATGGAGGAGAACCACTCCGACTGGCCGCTCAGCCATCTGGCCGCCAGAGTGCGGAGCCGGGCGACCTTTGCCGTGGTCACCGCCTCGAACGCGGAGCCATGGCTACGACCCGAGCGGGTCTTGACCTCCACGACCACGAGAACCGGCCCCTCACGGGCCAGAATGTCGATCTCCCCCTCAGAGCAGCACCAGTTGCGCTCCAGGATCTTCAGACCTGCCGCCCGCAGGTAATCGACGGCGAGCTGCTCGCCGTGCCTTCCAAGCTCGTGTATCGCGGCCATGGGACCACCTCCGGCCCCGACCTTCGCGCATGTCACACCGCCCGTACGCGGCAGAACCGCGTTCTGTGGACAACGAAAAGCGGAGGCCGCCCGTCTGGGGATCTGCGTCCTGGCACTGCGCCGGCCGAATGCCCGGGATATCCCTTGAGTCGGCGGCCCGACGGCCACCGTCCACCCGCGCCAAGGGCCACACCTGTCGGGGATTACCGGGATTCATCCGTTATGCACAGCGATTGCGAAGCCTCCCCCTGGGGCGGTCCTCCACAGAGACAGCCGACCGCAGCACTCCCGCCCTGTGGACAAACCACCGAGCCCGAACCCGGAGGACGTACCGCCCGCCGACGCTCCCAGGTCACCCGCCGTACGAAGGCGCCGGCATCGCCGTACCGCTCCTCGCCGCCGCGGCGCCCAGCGAGCAAGCATCAGACCAGGGAAGCGGCCGCCGTACGGGAGGCGGGGCGGCGGAGCGCTCCTCGCCGTCGCGGGCCACCAGAGGGCAAGCATCACACCAGACCACAGGGCAAGCGTCACACCAGGGAAGACGACCACAGGTCCATCGCGGCACGGCCGCACCAGGCGGCCGCCGTACGAAGGCGCCGGCATCGCCGTACCACTCCTCGCCGCCGCGGCGCCCGGAGAGCATGTATCAGACCAGGGGAAGAGGGACCACAGGCCGTCGCGGCCCGAGGGCGGCGTCACGGCAGGGGCAAGAGGGGTGGGCGTGGACGGCCGTGCCTGAGGCGCGGTCCCCGTGTGTGCGGCCGGGCGCATGCGCGGCTGTTGCCAGGTGGGAGAGCCACAGTAGGACGCGTGTGTGGCCGGGCGCGTGCGCGGCTGTTGCCAGGTGGGAGGGCCGCGGTGGGACGTGTGTTGCCAGGCGGAAGGGGCTCGGCCCTAGGGGGGCGGGTTAGCTGGAGAAGCCTTCCTTGGGCATCTCGAGGTCTGGTTTGGCCAGTTCTTCGACGTTGACGTCCTTGAAGGTGACCACGCGGACGTTCTTGACGAACCTCGCAGGCCGGTACATGTCCCAGACCCAGGCGTCCTGCATCTTGACGTCGAAGAACACATCGCCGTTCTCGGCCGTGCGCACGTCGAGATCGACGGAGTTGGTCAGGTAGAAGCGCCGCTCGGTCTCAACGACATAGGTGAACAAGCCCACCACGTCGCGGTACTCCCGGTAGAGCTGCAACTCCATCTCGGTCTCGTATTTCTCGAGATCCTCTGCGCTCATCCCGGTCCTCCCCTTCCCTTCCTCCCCCGGCGCCACCCATCAGGCGACACCGGCCCCCAGTCCATTCTCGCCTATCTCAGTGCCCGGTCCTGACCGCACCACCGAGTTCACCGTCACAAAGGAGAACCGATGATGTGGACTTGGGCCGTGAGCCGCCAGAGCCCGCCGGTGGCCGGCCGTGACGTACCCCTTGTGCTCGGCGAAGCCGTACTGGGGATACCGGTCGTCCAGCGAGATCATCATTCGGTCCCTGCTCACCTTGGCGACGATGGACGCGGCCGCCACACACGCCGAGACCTGGTCGCCCTTCCACACGGCCAATGACGGCGCGGGCAGGCCGGGCACCGGGAACCCGTCGATCAGAACGTACCCGAGATCGCACCCGAGACCGGCGACGGCCCGCCGCATCCCCGCGATGTTGCACTTGTGCAGGCCACGCGCGTCGATCTCATCGGGCGGTATCACCACGACGCTCACCGCACGCGCCGTGGCGAGGATGCGGTCGTGGAGCACTTCTCGCCTGGCCGGGGTGAGCAGCTTGGAGTCGGCCAGGCCGTCGATCTCCGAGCGCAGGACGACGGCGGCCACCACGAGCGGGCCCGCGCAGGCTCCGCGGCCCGCCTCGTCGACCCCGGCGACCGGGGACAGTCCGCGCCGCGCGAGCGCGCGCTCGTACCCGTAGAGCCCCGAGTCCCGCCGGATGACGCTGGGGCGCGGGCGGAAGAGAACAGTCATGAGGCAGACGGCTCGGCGCCCCGCCGCGAGGGAACGGACCTGCGGGAGAGTCGAGCCCTCTGGCCGATCAACGGCGATGCGAGCGCGACCATGGCCACCAGCCTACGCCCCTCTCGAGCGGAAGGGTACGTTATCGCACCTTTGAGAACGTCTCTGGCACCGGCAGTGTGGCGATCCGCGACAGTGGCCAGTAGAGCGCGAACGCTCTGCCGATCACCTCGTCGGCGGAGATCGTGCCGTGGTACTTGTCGCTCTTGAACGCGCGGGAGTCCTCTGACGCGGCGCGATGGTCGCCCATCAGCCACAGCCGCCCTTCCGGCACGGTGACGTCGAACTTGTCCTGCGAGGGGAAGTCCTGAGGGTTGAGATAGGCCCCCTCGTCGAGCGGGACGCCGTTGACCGACACGCGGCCCTTGGCGTCACAGCACTTCACGCGGTCGCCGCCCACGCCGATGACCCGCTTGATGGTGGTGGTGCCGTCCCAGCCCTTGAAGACGACGACCTCGCCGCGCCCGATGTCCCCCGTGAGCCGATTGACGATCACCCTGTCGTTGATGAGCAGGGTGTCCTCCATGGACTCCGACGGGATCCAGAATGAGTCCAGGACGAACAGGCGCACCAGCAGCGCGGCGACGACCCCGGCGGCCACGAGCAGGATCGTCTCCCGCCAGCCGGACTTCTTCTTCCCGGGAGCGGTGTCCGGGGAGCCCGTGTCCGGGGAGCCGGTGGCCGCACCGTCAGTGTCCGGCCGGTCGGTGTCCGAGCTCTTGGTATCCGAGCGGTCGGCGTCGGAGCCGCCGGCCTCGGAGCCGCCGGCGTCGGAGCCGCCGCTGTCCGGACCGCGGGCGTCCGAACTGCCGCTGTCCGGACCGCCGGAGTCCGAGCCGCCGTCGTCCCTGGCGCTCGCGTCAGCGACGCCGGCGCCCGGGTGGACGGCGGGGTTCGAGGGCTCGGCGTTCTGTGCTGCTGCGGAAGCCGGGTTCTGCGGCTCCGGCTTCTCCTCTGTGACGCTCATCGGCATCGCGGGGCACCCCCGGGCATCGGCCAGGGGAGGACGGCCCCGTCTCCTTCGTCTGGTCGGGGGAAGTGACGGTCGGGAGTGCGAGCCCGGCGGCCCGGAGGCCGGGGGCGTGCGGTCAGCCGGTACGCCCGCGTGCTCTGACGATCCAGCGGCGGCGCAGCGCCATCAGGGGGAACGCCCCGGCGAAGCCGAGCAGCAGCGGCGAGGCGTCACCGGCCAGGGCGACGGTCTTCAGGGCGGCCTGGTTGAAGGTGTCCGGGATCGGCAGCGTCGTCGCCCGGGAGAACGGCCACACGATGACGAACGCCCGTCCGACGACCTTGTCCTTGGGAATGGCGCCGCCACCGGGATCACCCTGGTGGGAGCGGGAGTCGAGCGAGACGGAGCGGTGGTCGCCCATGACCCACAGGCGGTCCTTCTCGACCTTGATCTCGAAGAATTTCTGCGACGGCTGGTCGTCGGGATACAGGTAGGCCTTCTCGTCGATGGGCACACCGTTGACCGTGACGCGTCCCTTGGAGTCGCAGCACTTCACCGTGTCACCGGGGAGGCCGATGACCCGCTTGATGTAGTCCTTCTCGCCGGGGACCACGCCGAAGGCCGTGCCGACCCAGCGGAAGAAGCCGGCGACCGGGTTGGAGGGGTCGGGTACCTCGACCTCGCTGGCCCAGGAGTCGACCCCGGAGAACACCACGATGTCTCCGCGCTCGATGTCGCGGGTGTGGTACACGAGCTTGTTGACCAGCACCCTGTCGTTGACCAGCAGGGTGTTCTCCATGGACTCCGACGGGATGTAGAACGCCTGGATCACGAAGCTCTTGATGATGAGCGCCAGGACCAGCGCGACCACCACCAGGACCGGGAGCTCACGCCAGAACGAGCCCTTTTTCTCCTTGCCGCTCTTGGCTGTCGGCTTGGTGTCTTCCGCGACCACGTCTACCTCGTCCTCGACGGGACGGCGCGGACCGCCGGCCCCCTGGCCATCGCTAGTCATCGCTGTCGAGCCTAAATGATGCATGCTCCACGGTGGGTCGCCGACTCGGCATCGCGTCCAAAGAAACTCCGCGTCCAAAGAAACTCGACACCAAGAGGATCTCGGTGTCTCGGGGACCCGGCGCCCGGCACGCGGCCGCCGGGCCGCAGGTCCGGTGCCCTTTGGGGGCCGCCGGAGGCCTGGCCCTACGGGATTTCAGCAAAATGGCCCGCATCCCTCGCGGGTGCGGGCCACGTATGCCGCCGGCCTACTTGCTGGTGGGCAGCGCGTCGCGCTTCTCGCGGATGCGGGCCGCCTTGCCGCGCAGGTCGCGCATGTAGTAAAGCTTCGCCCGGCGGACGTCACCGCGGGTCACGACCTCGATCTTCTCGATGACCGGGCTGTGCACCGGGAACGTACGCTCGACGCCGACGCCGTAGCTCACCTTGCGGACGGTGAACGTCTCGCGGATGCCACCGCCCTGGCGGCGCAGCACGAATCCCTTGAAGACCTGGATACGGGACCGGTTGCCTTCAACGACGCGGACGTGGACCTCGAGCGTGTCGCCCGGGCGGAAGCTCGGGACGTCACTGCGTGTGGAGGCCTTCTCAAGCTCCTGGATCAGCGTGTGCATGACAGCGGTTCCTCATTTGAAGCGAGCGCTCGGAGGTCCGCCCGGCCATGCCTGGGGCACGGCGACGAGGAAGACACGAGCACTGGGCTGAATACGTCTCGGAGGCCGGGCCTGTGTGCCCGGGCCGACCGCGCCAACCACATGACAGTTGGCAGCAGCGATTCAGTCTGCCATATCTTCGGGCGTGAAGCGAAACGAAGCGTCGTCGAGTACCTCTCGATCACGCTTGTCAAGGGCTTCCCGGTCGAGCCGCGCGGCGAGTTCGGGTCTCTTGGCGACCGTGCGGCGCAGCGCCTCGTCCCTCCGCCAGCGGGCGATCGCCCCGTGGTTGCCGGAGAGCAGGATCGGCGGCACCTCGTGGCCGCGCCAGACGGGAGGCTTGGTGTAGACGGGACCCTCGAGCAGGCCGGCCATGGCCCCAGGGGCGAAGGAGTCGTCTACGACCGAGCCGGCGTTGCCGAGCACGCCGGGCAGCAGGCGGCCGACGGCCTCGACGATGACCAGCACCGCGGCCTCTCCCCCGGCGAGGACGTAGTCGCCGATGCTCACCTCGTCGACGCGCAGGCGGGAGCCGTACTCGGCCATGACGCGGGCGTCGATGCCCTCGTAGCGGGCGGGCGCGAAGAGCAGCCACGGCTCCTTGGCGTACTCCAGAGCCAGTTCCTGGGTGAACGGCCGCCCGCTCGGGGTCGGCACGACCAGCCGGGGCGGGGGGCTCGCCGGCCCGATGACGGAGTCGATGGCCGCCCCCCACGGCTCGGGCTTCATCACCATGCCGGGGCCGCCGCCGTAGGGGGTGTCGTCGACCGTGCGGTGCACGTCGTCTGTCCAGTCGCGGAGCTGGTGCAACCGGATGTCGAGGATGCCTCTGTGCCGCGCCTTGCCGATCAGGGAGACGTCGAGGGGGGTGAAGTACTCGGGAAAGATCGAGATGATGTCGACGCGCATGGTCACCTCCCGCACATCCCCATCCGTCGTTCCATGGTCAGACCGTCTCATCGGGGTTGAGGAGGCCGGGCGGGGGGTCCACGACGACGCGCTTGGCGGCCAGGTCCACTTCGGGGACCAGGGCCTTGACGAACGGGACGAACACCTCGTCCGCTCCCCGCCGGACCACGAGCAGGTCCTGCCCGTGGTGCAGGACCTCGACGATCTCGCCGACGCTCTCGCCTCCGACGGTGACGACGGACATGCCGATGAGCTGGTGGTCGTAGAACTCGTCGGGGTCGTCGGAGGGCGGGACGTCGGCCGAGTCGATCACGAGCATGGTGTCCCTGAGCGCCTCCGCGCCCTCCCGGCCGGTGACGCCCGTGAAGCCCAGCAGCAGGATGTTCTTGTGCCAGCGCATGCTCTCGACGACCAGCGGGCCCGTGCCCGGCGGGTCGGTCGCGAGTGAGGCGCCGGGGGCGAAGCGCGTCTCGGGGTCATCGGTGCGCACTTCGACCGTCACCTCGCCACGGATGCCGTGTGGGCGGCCGATGCGGCCGATGACCAGCTGCACGTCGCTGCTCCTTCGAAGAGTTCGGGCCCCCGGGGACGGACGGGGCCCGCAATCGCGACAGGGGACCGCCCGGCTGCCGGGGGTCCCCTGTCCAGAGGTGGTGCCTCTGTGGTCTGGTTACCGGGCTTCGTTCAGGTCGAGCAGGTCGACCCGTACGTATTTGCCGTCGGCCAGGGCGTTCATCACAGTGCGAAGCGCCTTGGCCGTGCGGCCGCCACGGCCGATGACCTTACCGAGGTCGTCGGGGTGGACCCGGACCTCGAGGACGCGCCCACTGCGGATGCGGCGGGCACGAACCAGAACGTCGTCGGGATGCTCGACGATGCCCTTGACCAGATGCTCGAGGGCTTCCTCAAGCACCTCAGGCCTCGCCTTCCGGCTTCTCCTCCGCGGCCGGCTCGGCCGGGGTCGCGGCGGTGTCGTCGGCCTTCACGGTCTTCTTGGCCTTGCGCTGCGTGGTGGCGTTGCTGGTGCCGGTGTCACCGGACAGCGCCTCCTTCGCGGCGGCCTCGTAGATGGCGTGACGGTCGGCCTTGGGCTCGGCGACCAGCAGGGCCGGCGGAGCGTCCTCGCCCTTGAACTTCTGCCAGTCACCGGTGAGCTTGAAGAGCTTCAAGACCGGATCGGTCGGCTGCGCGCCGACACCCAGCCAGTACTGCGCCCGCTCGGAGTTCACCTGGATGAAGGAGGGGTTCTCCTTCGGGTGGTAGATGCCGATCTCTTCGATCGCACGGCCGTCACGCTTGGTGCGGCTGTCGGCCACCACGATGCGGTACTGCGGGTTGCGGATCATACCGAGCCGCTTGAGCTTGATCTTGACTGCCACGGGTGTGGTCTCTCCTGGATTCGAGCACGGGTGGACGGGCGTCTCGCCGAGTGGGGCACGGCGGGATGACCGCCCGAGGGACAAACATGACGCGCAGGGGTGAGAGGGCACCCACGGTCACGGTGTTCCAACATGTCATTCTGCCAGATGATTCGGCGCCTGTACGAATCGGCGTTCCATGGACGGCCCAAGGGGCCTTCCTGATCGCAGTACGCGGGCCGGCGCCGCGGTGGCCCGGGACCGTCCGGACCACGCGGCGGGGCTACTTCTGGCCGGGCAGCCGGAACTTGGAGGGGTCGAACCCAGGTGGAAGCTCCAGGCCGGGCGGCAGCTGGCCACCCACGCCGCCGGCGCCACCGAGGCCGCCGAGGCCCGGCGGCAGCTGGGGCGGCACGGACGAACCGCCGTTGGCGGCTCCGGCCTTGCCAAGGGCGGCCTTCCTGGGGTCGCCGCTGACCCGGCGGCCCTTCTTGACCTTCTTCTGCGCGGCCTTGCCGGCCTTGCGGCCACCGGGCATCCCGGGGATGCCCATGCCGCCTGCCACCTGCTTCATCATCTTCTGCGCGTCGAAGAAGCGGGTGACGAGGTTGTTGACCTCGGTCACGGTGACGCCGGAGCCGCGGGCGATGCGGGCGCGCCGCGAGCCGTTGATGATCTTCGGTTCCTGGCGCTCGGCCGGGGTCATCGACCGGATGATCGCGGCGACCCGGTCGAGGTCGCGCTCGTCGACCTGGTTGAGCTGGTCGCGCATCTGCCCCATGCCGGGCATCATGCCGAGGAGGTTCTTGAGCGGGCCCATCTTGCGGACCATCATCATCTGCTCGAGGAAGTCGTCGAGCGTGAAGCCGCCGCCCGAGACGAGCTTGTCCGCCATCTTGGCGGCTTCCTGCTCGTCGAAGGTGCGCTGCGCCTGCTCGATCAGGGTGAGGATGTCACCCATGTCGAGGATGCGGGACGCCATGCGGTCGGGGTGGAAGGCGTCGAAGTCCTCGAGCTTCTCACCCGTGGAGGCGAACATGATCGGGCGGCCGGTGATGTGCCGCACCGAGAGGGCGGCGCCACCGCGGGCGTCGCCGTCGAGCTTGGTGAGCACGACGCCGTCGAACCCGACGCCGTCCATGAAGGCCTGGGCGGTGGTGACGGCGTCCTGGCCGATCATGGCGTCGACGACGAACAGGACCTCGTCGGGGCTGACGGCGTCGCGGATGTCCGCGGCCTGCTTCATCAGCTCCTGGTCGATGCCGAGGCGGCCGGCGGTGTCGATGATGACGATGTCGTGCTGCTGGCGCCTGGCGTGGTCGATCGACTCGCGGGCCACCCCGACGGGGTCGCCGACGCCGTTGCCGGGCTCGGGGGCGTACACCGCGACCTGTGCGCGCTGGCCGACCACCTGGAGCTGCTGGACGGCGTTGGGCCGCTGCAGGTCGGCGGCGACCAGGAGCGGGACGTGGCCCTGCTCGCGCAGCCAGCGGGCGAGCTTGCCCGCCAGCGTGGTCTTACCGGCGCCCTGCAGACCGGCGAGCATGATGACGGTCGGCGGGGTCTTGGCGTACCTCAGCCGGCGGGTCTCGCCGCCGAGGATCTGCACCAGCTCGTCGTTGACGATCTTGACGACCTGCTGGGCGGGGTTGAGCGCCTGGGAGACCTCCGAGCCTCGGGCGCGCTCCTTGACGTGGGACACGAAGTCCTTGACGACCGGGAGCGCGACGTCCGCCTCGAGGAGGGCGATGCGGATCTCTCGACAGGTCGCGTCGATGTCGGCGTCGGACAGCCTCCCCTTTGCCCTGAGGGAGGAGAAGACCGATGTCAGCCGGTCGGAAAGCGTCTCGAACACGTGATTGGCCAGCCTCTGCGCTACGGGTCGTCCGGGGTTGCGTCTGCGACTCGACCTCCCAGCCTATCCGCTCCGCGGGCCGGTCACGCGTATGGAGCGAAAGGCGGGGAGGCCGCGGGCCGCTAACTCCGCCAGCCGGGCACCGAGACCCGCATGGTGAGAGCGTGCTCGACCAGGGCGATCAGGGTGCTCTTCACCGAGTCCCGCTGCCGCGCGTCGGTCCGGACGATCGGGATGTGCGGGGAGAGGGTGAGGGCGTCGCGCACCTCTTCCTCGCTGTGCGGATACTGCCCCTCCCACCCGTTGAGCCCGATGACGAACGGCAGCTTCGCCTCCTCGAAGTAGTCGACGGCGGGGAAGCTGTCGGCCAGGCGCCGGGTGTCGACCAGGACGACGGCGCCGATCGCGCCGCGGACCAGGTCGTCCCACATGAACCAGAACCGGTGCTGCCCGGGCGTGCCGAACAGGTAGAGGATCAGCTCGCTGTCCAGGGACACGCGGCCGAAGTCCATCGCCACCGTGGTGGTCGTCTTGCGCGGAATGAGGCCCAGGTCGTCGATGCCCGCGCTGGCGTCGGTCATGACCGCCTCGGTGGTGAGCGGGACGATCTCCGACACCGCACCGACGAAGGTGGTCTTGCCGACGCCGAAGCCGCCCGCGACGACGATCTTCGTTGAGGTCAACCCGCCACGGCTAGAGCCTGCGAAGTCCACTGAGAACCCTTTCAAGCAAGTTGAGATCCGGCTTGCCGGCGTCCAACTGCGGCTGGTGCAGCTGGACCAGGCCTTCGGCGGCCATGTCCGAGATCAGCACCCGGGCCACGCCCAGCGGGACCCGCAGGAGCGCGGAGATCTCGGCCACGGAACGTACCTGGCGGCAGAGCGAGTTGATCGCCTGGTACTCCGGGATCAATCCGGAAATATCTTGATATGGCGGAATCGTGGAGTGGACCAGCGTCTCCATGGCCAGGTGCGTGCGCGGCGTCGTACGCCCGCCGGTGACCGTGAAGGGCCGGACCGGCGACGACGGCTCCTGTTGGTAACGCCGTAACCCGTCCTCCCAGCCCGGGCCGCCCATGGAGGTCACCGCGGTGACGACGCCTGAAGTTCGGCGCGCACGGCCGGGGTCAACACCTGACCAGCGCGCTCGACCATCAGCGTCATCTGGTACGCCACCAGACCCATGTCACAGTCGGGGGCGGCCAGCACGGCCAGGCACGAGCCGTCGCTGATCGACATGATCAGCAGCAGGCCCCGCTGCATCTCCACCACGGTCTGGGTGACCGCTCCCCCCTCGAACACCCGGGAGGCGCCCTGCGTCAGGCTGATCAGTCCCGCGGCCACCGCCGCGAGCTGGTCGGCCCGGTCCTTGGGGAAGCCCTCCGAGTACGCCAGAGGCAGCCCGTCCGAGGACACCACTACCGTGTGCGCCACCCCCGGCACGCCCCGGACGAAGTCGGTGATCAACCAGTTGACCCCGCGGGCGGCCTGGCTCAGCTCTCTCACTTGTCCTCCTTGTCGCCCTGAATGCGCCGCAGCTCGGCGTTGAACGCAACCTCGTCCTCGCTCAGCTCGCCACGGGCGACCGCTCGGCCCTGCCGGATGCCCTGCTGGAAGCTCGACAGGCGGCTTCGCGCCCGGTCGGGCGACAGCGCCGGCATGGCGGGCAGCGGTGTCGCGGCGGCCTCCGGCGTGCCCGCGGATCCGGGCACCAGGTTGGCCTTGGGTACGCGCTTGGGCAGGCCCGCGGACGTGGTCCCGTCTCTCACCGGCTCCTGGACGACCGCCGCGGCCTGCCACCCGGCGTCCGCGGGGATCTCCTGCCAGCCGGTGGACTCCTTCTCCTTGTCCTGCTCGCGGTCCACCCGGCGGAACCAGGCCGACTCGACGGACGCGAAGATCGGCAAGAATTCCTCCTCCTGCTCCATAGGAGAGGTGTGCACCACGGGAAGAGGGCCGGTGGCGGCGGCGTCCAGGTCCGATGTGTCGTACCGGCGCGGCCGCATGCGGGTGGGCAGTTCCCCGCCGTCGCCTCCCCTGCCGGGGCCGGTCGGCGGACCGGCGAAGGAGTTCGGCCCCGTGGCGGAGCCGCCGAAGTTACCCGCGCCGGTCGCCGGGCCGCCGAAGGAACCCGTTCCGGTGGCCGGGCCGCCAAAGGAACCCGCCCCTGTGGGGGGACCGCCGTACCCGCCCGAGCCCGTGGCCGGGCCGCCGTACCCGCCCGAACCGGTCGCCGGGGTGCTGAAGGCGTCGGAGCCGAAGGCGCCCGAACCCGTCGCCGGGCCGCCGTATCCGCCTGGACCGGTGGGCGGGCCGCCGAAGCCCGAGCCCGTGGGGGGACCGCCGAAGCCGCCCGACCCCGGGCCGTAGTAGCCGCCCGAGCCCGTGGGCGGGCCGCTGAAGCCGCCCGAGCCGTACCCTCCGGGGCCGGAGTTGGGACCGGCGAGCCCGCCTCCGGTGGTGGGACCGAGGGGGCCCGCGCCGTTGGCCCCGAATCCTCCCGGATCGGCGAACGAGCCGCCGAAGGCGCCCTGACCGGCCGGGACGTCGAAGGCGCCGTTGGTCTGGGGGGCCGAGCCGAACATGCTCTGCCCGGCGGGCTGCCCCGTGGCGGACCACGCGGGGGCCTGCGTGCCGGCGAACGGCTGCCCGGCCGAGGCGGGACCGCCGCCGAGGTGGGTGGGCGTGCCCATGAGGGACTCGGGCAGCAGCACCATCGCGGTCAGCCCGCCGGTGTCGTGCCGCCGCAGTTGCACGCGGATGCCGTTGCGCAGCGCGAGGCGGCCGACCACGAACAGGCCCATGCGCCGGGACACCGACACGTCGACGACGGGCGGGTTGGCGAGCCGCCAGTTGGTCTGGGCGAGCTCCTCGTCGGTCATCCCGATGCCGGCGTCGGTGATCGAGATCATCACGCCGCCGCCGTCGATGCGGTTGCCGGAGACCGTCACCCTCGTATCGCGCGGCGAGAAGGAGATGGCGTTCTCCACCAGCTCGGCCAGGAGGTGGATGACGTCGTTGACGGCCTGGCCGGCGATGGAGACGCCGCCCGGGACGTTCATGGCGACGCGCTCGTAGTTCTCGACCTCCGAGAGCGACGCGCGGGTGACGTCCAGCAGCGGGACGGGCTGGCTCCAGCGGCGCGCGGGCTCCTGCCCGGCGAGGACCAGCAGGTTCTCACTGTTGCGGCGCATGCGGGTGGCCAGGTGGTCCAGGCGGAACAGGTCACCCAGCCGCTTGTCGTCCTGCTCGCCCTGCTCCAGACCGTCGATCAGGGTGATCTGCCGCTCCACGAGGGTCTGGGTCCGCCGGGAGAGGTTGACGAACATGGCGCTGACGTTGCTTCGCAGCTGCGCCTCGTCGCTCGCCAGGCGGATCGCCTCGCGGTGGACCTCGTCGAAGGCCCGGGCCACTTCGCCGACCTCGTCGGTCGAGGCCACGCCGATCGGCCGCACGTCGGGAGGGCCGGTGTTGCCCTCGGACTCGCGCAGTTTCTGCACCATCTCGGGCAGGCGGCGGCCCGCGATCTCCAGCGCCTCGCGGCGCAGCTGGCGCAGCGGGCTCACCAGCGAACGCGCCATGACGGTGGTGATGACCAGGACGAGGATCAGCAGGAGGGCGACGACGCCGATGTTGACGGCGGCCTGGCGCTGGTCGGTGCGCGCCAGTTCGGCGGCCCGGTCGACGATGGAGCGGCCCAGGGTCCGCTGGGCCTCGTGCATGCGGTTCAGCCCGTCGTTGGCGGCGTTGAACCAGTACTCGATGTCGCTGCGCCCGCCGCCGAGGTCGCGCAACTCGGCGCCTTCTCTGGTCAGGAACAGCACGCGCTCGACCAGACCGGCGGCGAGGTCGACCTGCTGGCCGCTGGCGGTGTCGGAGTACGCCTGCCGTTCGGCCGGCGTGGCGCGGAAGAGGAAGGTGTTCAGCTCGCTGGTCTGCTGGGAGCGAGCGGTCTCGAACGCGTCCAGCGTCGCCTGGTCGAACTTGCGGGCGATCAGCGCCATGGACATGAGGCCGCGCTGCCGGGACGACTGCTCGGCCGCCCGGGCCAGCGAGGCGAAGGCGGCGGCGCTGGCGTCCAGCGCTTCGTTGGAACTTCCGCGCGCCGTCTCGTCGAACAGGGCGAGCATGTCGTCGATGACCAGGTTGTACTTCTGCAGCGACGGGAGCGGCGGGAGCTGGGACTCGCCGGTGGTCTGACGCAGCGTGCGCAGCTCCGACAGGCGGTCGAGCACCCGGTCGAACTCCGTGCGGCCGATGTCGCCCAGGGCCGGCTGGACCGTCTCCTTGCGGTCGAGCACCCGCTGGGCCGCGACGTCGACGGCGTTCTGCTGGTCGCGGATCAGCAATTTCGCCTGGGTGCCACGGCGACCGTTGGCGACGAACCTGCTCGTGAGGTCGCGTTCGAGGTCGAGCTGGTGAACCAGGTCGCCCAGTGTGGTGACGAATTCCGCCACCGTCCGGACGCGTTCATATTCAGTGGCGCTCTGGATCGAGGTGGCTACGCGGAGGCCACCGAGCAAGACGGCCACCGTGGTGGGCACCAGGATGAGCGCGATGAGACGGGTACGTACCCGCCAGTTACGCAGAGCCAACGACCTTCCGGGCTTGTGTCCTTGGTCGGTGGGCGCACTCGGGTCCGAAGGCGGTTGGGCTGCGTCCGGCTTGGTACGGCGACCGCTCTCGATTGTTGCTGTCCTCACTGGTCGCAACCTCTCGCCAGCTGGTCTGCTTTTGGGGGGGATGACCACGTGCTTGTGTGACACATGGCTAGTCAGGGGGCAATTGGAGCATAAGCCTACGAGTTCGACCAATAGCTATGGGCATTTAGAACGATCCAAACAATTATTCCGGTGACGGACATCCGGCCCAGAGGGCCCGTGCGAGATCACGGTCAGGGCGGGGCCACGGAGGGTCACCATGCCGTCTAGCTCGCTGTTACAGCGTTCCAACTCACCAGAGCAGTCTAAATGCCCTATATCACACTAAAGTGGACTTTTTTACGACTTCGATGACATAGGACTCTTACTTCTGTAAGCCCAGATCTTCCTCCGCTAGGCTTCACGCTCGCCGTGCCACCATGCCTTCCCCAGAGGCGGCACAGGCACTCTTCCCCTCACAACTAAAAAGGACACCTCAGATGAGAAGCCTTAGGGGTCGTACCTTCATCGTCGGCGCGCTGGCCACCCTGGCACTCGCGGCGTGCGGAAACTCGAACACCGATTCGACGTCATCCGCGAACGCCGGCGGACTCGAAAAGACGGAGATCGCGGTCGCGGTATCCGCCATCGCCGACCACTCCGCGGTCTACATCGCGCAGGAACGCGGGTTCTTCAAAGAAGAAGGGCTGACCGTCAAGCCCGAGATCACCCCGAGCACCGTGGCCGCACTGCCGAAGCTGTCCAACGGCAGCCTGGACGTGGCGGCCGTCGCCTACTTCGGCGTCATGTCGGCCACCGAGACCAAGGTCGCCGACCTCCGGATCATCGCCGACGCCTACCAGGCCAAGCAGGACATCTTCGACCTGGTCGTGAAGAAGGACTCGAAGATCCAGTCGGTGAAGGACCTCCAGGGCAAGCGGGTCTCCATCGCCTCCCTGAACAGCATCGGGCAGCTCGCCGTCGGGGCCACCCTGAAGACCGCGGGGCTGGACCCGAAGACCGGCGTCCAGTGGGCCCCCTTGGCCTTCCCGGAGGCACCGGCCGCGCTCGCGTCCGGCAACATCGACGCCGCCTGGCTGACCGAGCCCTTCCTCACCAACGTGCAGCGCGAGGCCGGCGCCCGCAAGATCGCCGACACCATGACCGGCTCGATGGCCGACTTCCCGATCGCCGGCTGGGTCAGCAGCGCCGACTGGGTGAAGAAGTACCCGAAGACCATGGCGGCCTTCCAGCGGGCCATCCTGAAGGCGCAGCAGGTCGCGGCCTCCGACCGGAAGGCCGTTGAGAAGGTCCTGCCGAACTACACCCAGATCAAGCCGGACGTGGCCGCCGTCATGAACCTCGGCGTCTTCCCCACCTCCCTGAGCGCGACGCGGATCCAGCGGGTCGCCGACCTGATGCAGGAGTTCGGCTACCTCAAGGGCAAGTTGGACGTGGCTCCGCTCTTGGTCCCGCTGCCTCAATGATCAACGCTCGAGTGGTCCGCGGCGTCGTGGGCGTCGCGGGCCTTCTGGCCGTCGCGGAGCTGATCGGCAGATCCGGCGTCGTGGACCCCGTCCTGCTGCCGAGGATGTCGGCCGTGCTCGCGGGCGCGGCCGAACTGCTGGTGGACCCGCGTTTCCTGTCCGACATCAGCGGGACGCTCCTTGTGTGGGGAGGCGGCCTGCTCATCGCCGTGGTGGTCGCCGCGCCCCTCGGAATCCTGCTGGGCAGCCTGCCCAAGGCCGACCTGGCGGCGCGGCCCCTGGTCGAGTTCCTGCGGCCGATCCCCTCCATCGTCTTGATCCCACTTGTCACGTTCCTACTGCCGTGGGACCACGGGGTGAAGATGACGGTGGTCGTCTACGCCGCCCTCTGGCCGGTGCTCATCAACACCATGTACGGACTGCGCGACGTCGACCCGCTGGCCAAGGAGACACTGCGCAGCTTCGGGTTCGGAAAGCTCGCCGTGCTGCGCAGGGTGTCGCTGCCCAGCGCGGCGCCGTTCGTCGTCACCGGGGTCAGGGTGGCCACGTCCATCGCCCTCATCGTCACCATCAGCGCCGAACTGCTCGCCGGAGGATCGGACGGCATCGGCGCCTACATGATTCGCGCCCAGGCCGGCTTCCGGACGGACCTGGTGCTCGCCGCCACGGTCTGGACCGGCGTCCTGGGCTTCGCCGCCAATGCCCTGCTGGTGCGTGCGCACCGATGGGCGTTCCGGTGGCATGTGGTGAAGGCCGGAGGTGCCACGTGAGCGTCACCACCGCCCCTGAGGACCTCCGCGGCGCGGGCGGCCCGTCCACCGCGCGGTCGTCCGGAACCTGGCGCCGCGCGTTCGCCGCGGTGCTCACCCGCGTATGGCTGATCCCGGTCGTCATCGTGGCATGGGAGGCCGGCACCCGGCAGGCGGAGTCCGTCTACTTCCCGCCGCCGTCGCAGATCGTCGTGCGCATGCACGAGCTGTGGCTGTCGGGACCGGCGAGCCACCTCTTCCTGACCGAGGAGGCGACCGACAACTTCCTGCCGAGCCTCGGGCGGCTGTTCGGCGGCTGGGCGATCGCCTGCGTCCTCGGCATCGTCCTCGGCATCGCCCTCGGGCGCTCCAGGACGCTGTTCGACTACGTCAACCCGATCGCGGAGTTCGCCAGAGCCGTACCGCCTCCGGCGCTCATCCCGCTGTTCATCATCATCTTCAGGATCGGCACGCCGATGCAGTTGGCCACGATCGTCTACACGGTGGTCTGGCCCATCCTGATCAACACCATCGACGGCGCCCGCTACCTGGACCGGCTCTACGCCGACACGGCCCAGGTCTTCGGGGTGAGCAGGTCGCAGCGGTTCTTCCGCATCATCCTGCCGGCCGCGGCGCCCAAGATCTTCGCCGGGATGCGCGTGAGCCTGTCCATGGCGGTGATCCTGATGGTGGTCTCCGAGCTGGTCGGGTCCACCAACGGCATCGGCTTCCTTATCCAGTACAAGCAGCAGAGCTTCGACCTATCCGGGATGTGGGGAGGCGTGGTGCTGCTGGGCCTCCTCGGCTACGTACTGAACGCGACCTTCCTGTTCGTGGAACGACGCGTCCTTTCCTGGCACCGGCAAGCCCGGCAGACAACCTGAGGAACCACCGTGCTCGATGTCGTCAACCTGCGTCATACGTACGGCGAGGGACCCAACGCCCACCAGGCCCTCGGCGGAATCGACCTGAAGGTCGCCGAAGGTGAGCTGGTGTGCGTGGTCGGACCCTCCGGCTGCGGGAAGTCCACGCTGCTGCGTTCCATCGCCGGTCTCATCCAGCCCACCGAGGGGCAGATCCGCATCCGGGACGCCGCGGTCGCGGAGACGCCGGGCGACCTGGCCGTCGTCTTCCAGGACTACAGCAGGTCGCTGTTCCCCTGGATGTCGGTCGGCGAGAACGTGGCCTTGCCGCTGCGCCGTCGCGGCAAGGACCGCGCGGCACGCCGCGCGGCCGCTGCGGAGGCGCTGGAGGCGGTCGGCCTGTCGGCCGCGTCCGGCAAGTACCCGTGGGAGCTGTCAGGCGGCATGCAGCAGCGCGTGGCGATCGCCCGCGCGCTGGCCTACCGGCCCTCGCTCCTGCTCATGGACGAGCCCTTCGGCTCGGTGGACGCCCAGACCCGGGAGGATCTGGAGGATCTGGTGCTGCGGGTGCGCGAGCACCACCGCATGACCATCCTGCTGATCACCCATGACATCGACGAGAGCGTGTACGTCGGTGACCGGGTCGTCGTCCTGTCGAAGTCGCCGGCTCGGGTCGCCGGCGAGCTGTCGGTGAACCTGCCGTCCCCGCGCGACCAGATCGCGACCCGGGAGCTTCCGGCGTTCGTGCACCTGCGCGCCGAGGTGGGCCGGCTGGTGCGTGCCAAGGACCAGGTGCCCGGGGCCTAGAGATCCATCCGGGCGCTTCCCGGCCGCGTATGACGAAGGCGGCTCCGGCCTGAGGCGGGAGTCGCCTTCGTGTTGCCTGAGGAACGTCCCGCCTGAGGCGAGGTCACCTCCGGGGGCCGCCGGCCAGGGGGCTCAGCGTCCTCCCCAGCCGGGGACCGCCACGCGCATCGTGAGAGCGTGCTCCACGAGCGCGATGAGCGTCCTTTTCACCGAGTCGCGGGAGCGGGCGTCGGTGCGCACAAGGGGGATGTGCGGGGCCAGCGTCAGCGCCTCCCGGACCTCCTCGTCGGAGTGCGCGTACTGCCCGTCCCAGCCGTTGATGCCGACCACGAACGGGAGCTGCGCCTCCTCGAAGTAGTCGATCGCGGGGAAGCAGTCGGCCAGGCGCCGGGTGTCGACCAGGACGACGGCGCCGATCGCGCCGCGGACCAGGTCGTCCCACATGAACCAGAACCGGTGCTGCCCGGGCGTGCCGAACAGGTAGAGGATCAGGTCCTGGTCGAGCGACACGCGCCCGAAGTCCATGGCGACGGTCGTCGTGGTCTTGTGCGGCGTCAGACCCAGGTCGTCGATGCCCGCGCTGGCGTCGGTCATGACCGCCTCGGTGGTGAGCGGGACGATCTCCGACACCGCACCGACGAAAGTCGTCTTGCCGACGCCGAACCCACCCGCGACGACGATCTTCGTCGACGTCAGCGCCGCGCCGCGGCTAGAGCCTGCGAAGTCCACTGAGAACCCTTTCGAGCAAGTTGAGGTCCGGCTTACCCGTTTCCAGCTGCGGGTGGTGCACCTGGACCAGGCCCTCGGCCGCCATGTCGGCGATCACGACGCGGGCCACGCCAAGAGGCATGCGCAGCATCGCGGCGATCTCGGCGACCGAGCGTACCTGGCGGCACAGCGTGCTGATCGCCTGCTTTTCCGGAGTGAGAGTCGACAGATCCTGGTGTGGGGACGTGGAGGAGGAGACGAGCGCCTCCATGGCGAGCGAGGTCCTGGGGGCGGTGCGCCCCCCGGTCATGGCATATGGCCGGACCAGGGAACTGCGTTCCACGGGTTCCGGCACTGGGAGAGGGGCCGCCGCGCCGGAGTATCGGCGGGCGTCCTCGGTCGGCGGGTACGGTGATCCGCCGCTCAGCGGATCACCGTCATCGGTCCAGCCGTGGCGTGCCACAACGTCCTCCTGTCATCGGCCCAGCCGTGGCGTGCCACAACGTCCTCCTGTCATCGGCACCTCACCTCGGTTGGGACGCCTGCAGTTCGGCACGCACAGCCGGGGTCAGAACCTGACCGGCACGCTCCACCAACAACGTCATCTGGTACGCCACCAGACCCATGTCACAGTCGGCGGCGGCCAGCACGGCAAGACACGACCCATCACTGACCGACATGATCAGCAGCAGGCCCCGCTGCATCTCCACCACGGTCTGGGTGACCGCTCCCCCCTCGAACACCCGGGAGGCGCCCTGCGTCAGGCTGATCAGTCCCGCGGCCACCGCCGCGAGCTGGTCGGCCCGGTCCTTGGGGAAGCCTTCAGAGAAGGCCAGTGGCAGCCCGTCGGCCGACACCACGACCGTGTGAGCCACGCCGGGGACGTTGTTCACAAAGTCAGTGATAAGCCAGTTGACTCCACGGGCTGCCTGGCTCAGCTCCCTCACGAGTCCTCCTTGTTGCGTTCAACGTTCCAATTGGGGGAAAAGTCGTCGTCCTGCTCACCGCGGGCGACGGCCCGCCCCTTCCGCACGCCCTGCTGGAAGCTCGACAACCGGCTGCGCACGCGGTCAGGGGAGATGGAGGGCTGGGGGGTGAAGACCGAGGGCCCGGTCTCGGCGGACCCGGGCACCAGGTTGGCCTTGGGCACCCGTTTGGGCAGGCCGGAGGGGGTGATGCCACCCAGCGAGGGGTCGCTCGCCGCCCGGGCCGCCTGCCAGCCCGCGTCGGCCGGGGAGGACCAGCCCCCGCTCTCGGCCGGCTCGGCCGCGACGGCCTCCTCGGCCTCGAACTCCGCCGATGGCAGCGGCTCCTCCACGGGCCGGGCCACGGCCTCGCGCGGAGCCGGCTCCAGGTCGGTACGGCGGAACCAGTCGGACTCGACCGCCGCGAAGATCGGCAGGAACTCCTCCGACTCGTCCAGCGGCGAGCTGTGGACGACCGGCAGCGGGCCGGTGTGGTCATCGGGTCTCGCCCCGAACGAGCGGTTCGGCGCCTCGGCGGCCGAACCACCGGTCATCGGACCGGCCGGGCCACCGCCCGTGATCGGCCCCGCGGAGCCGCCCGTCATCGGGGCGGCGCCCGTCACGGGGCCGGTGTGGCCGCCGGCCGCTGACGGCACGGCGGGCCACGAGGCGGTGTCCTGGTTCGCCAGGTCGGAGGACCACGACGGAACCCCGCCGCCGCCGGGACCGGAGCCGGGGGGTGGGACGTCGGCCGGCCACGGGGTGTCGATCGGCGGGTTGGGGTCGAAGTAGCGGTCGAACGGGTCTTCCTCGGCGGAGCCGTCCTGCCCGAACGGGCCGGGCTCGGAGCCACGCCCATCGGGCGGCATCCCGAACCGGGCGTCCTGGTTCGCGGCCGGGCGCTCGAACGGGTCGCGGGTGGCCGACGGTGGGCGCTCGAAGGGGTCGCGCTCGAACGGCCCTCGCTCGAACGGCCCGCGGTTCAGCGGGCCGGGCGCGGCGTGGACGCCGGGGTCGTCCGCTCCGAAGACCGGGGCGCGCATCCCGCGCGAGGCGGGCGCCTCGAAGCCGCTCGGCGCGCCGAAGGCGCCGGCGCCGAACGGCGACGCCTGGCCTGGCATGCCGAACTGGCCGTTGCCCGCCGCCGCCCCGGCCGTCTCCGCGGACGGCATGCCGGGGATCTTCGGGGCTCCCTGGGTGGCCAGCAGGGCCTCGGGCACGAGCACCATGGCGGTCAGGCCACCGCTGTCCTGCTGCCGGAGCTGCACCTTGATCCGGTGGCGCAGGGCCAGACGGCCGACGACGAACAGGCCCATGCGCCGGGACACCGACACATCGACGACGGGCGGGTTGGCGAGCCGCCAGTTGGACTCGGCGAGCTCGTCGTCGGTCATGCCGATGCCGCTGTCGCTGATCGAGATCATCACGCCGCCGCCGTCGACGCGGTTGCTGGAGACGTCGACCTTGGTCTCCCGCGGGGAGAAGGAGATGGCGTTCTCCACCAGCTCGGCGACCAGGTGGACGACGTCGTTGACGGCCTGCCCGACCACGGCCGTGGTGGACTGCACCTTGACGTCGACGCGCTCGTAGTTCTCGACCTCCGAGAGCGAGGCGCGCACGACGTCGACGAGCGGCACGGGCTGGCTCCACCGGCGCGCGGTCTCCTGCCCGGCGAGGACCAGCAGGTTCTCGCTGTTGCGGCGCATGCGGGTGGCCAGGTGGTCGAGCTTGAACAGGTTGCCGAGCCGGTTCTCGTCCTGCTCGCCCTGCTCCAGGCCTTCGATCAGGCTGAGCTGGCGCTCGACGAGCGTCTGGCTGCGGCGGGAGAGGTTGACGAACATCGCGTTGACGTTGCTGCGCAGGCGGGCCTCGTCGCCCGCCAGGCGGATCGCCTCGCGGTGGACCTCGTCGAAGGCCCGGGCGACCTCTCCCATCTCGTCTCGGGAGTTGACGCCGATGGGCACGACATCCGTGCTTCCCGAGGCGTCGCCGCTCTCGCGCAGCCGCTGGACGGTCTCCGGCAGCCTGCTGCCGGCGATCTCCAGTGCCTCGGCGCGCAGGCGGCGCAGCGGCCGGGTCAGCGACGTCGCGACCACGGCGGTGACGATCAGGACCAGCAGCAGCAGGACCAGGATCAGGCCGCCGGAGATGACCGCCTGGCGTTGTGCCTCCTCCTGCAGCGCCTGGCTCTGCTGGACGACCGAGCCGACCAGCCGCTCCTCGACCTTGCGCATGCGGTCGGCGACGGCCGAGGTGGAGGTGTACCAGATGGTGGTGTCGTCGCGGCGGATCGGGTCGAGGTCCTGGATCTCCTTGAACTGCCGGAGCTGGGCCAGCGCCAGGGCGCGCATCCAGTCGGCCTTGTCGACCTGCTGGCCGCGCACGTTGTCGTTGTAGAACTTGGCGTCGGCGGGCGTGGCCTCGGCCAGGAAGGTCGCGGTCTCGCTCTGCTGGCGGCTCCAGGAGCCGGGGAAGTCGACGAAGTCGTCGTAGTCGAACCCGCCGCCGAAGGTGCCGAGGGTGGCCAGGCCGACGGTCATGAGGCCTCGCTGGCGGGAGACCTCCTCCTTGGCGCGGCTGAGCGCGCCGAGGGCGATGCTGTCACCGAAGAGGCGCTGGTCCCTGCCGGTGGCGCCCAGCTCGCTCTGCATCGACCCGAGGACCGTGATGATCTTGGAGTAGATGCCGAGCGCGGCTCGCGGGGGCACGCCGCTCGCGATACGGGTGCGCAGGCCGGGCAGGCCCTCGAGCCAGCGGCGGATCTCCTCCGCCTCGGCGCGGACACGCGCGGTGTGGGAGGAGTCGAGGGTGGACACGGCGCTGAGCACCGGATCTCTGACCTGGTCGACGATGGCCTGCTGGGCCCGGACCTTCCTCAGGCGCGCCTGGCGGCGGCCGTCGGCGAGGTACCAGGCGGTGAGGTCGCGTTCCCTGTCCACCTCGTGGACGAGGGTGTCGATCTTCTGGACGAGCGTCGCCACCTCCGTGAGGCGGCGGTACTCAGAGGAGGTGGCGATGGCGTTGGTGAGCTGCACCCCACCGAGGATCACGCCGACGATCGTCGGGATGATGATGAGGGCGATCAGCCGTGATCGGACGCGCCAGTTCTTGAGCAGGAGCCGGCTTCCGGTTTTGGGCGTACGCGCCATGGACGGCTCGGACCTCTCCACACGGCCGTTTCTCCCCGAGGCGCCTCGGGGGTCTTGTGTCCTCACTGGTTTTCGCAACCTCTCACCGAGCCTGGCGTGCAGGGGGGTACGTCACGCGCGAGGCGCATGAGACGTCCGAGACATCCATCAGGCGATGGTAATTGGAGCACACCCCTAGTAGATCGGCCAACAGAACACGCCCGGACAAACAACATCGAATTGATACTTACCTGGATAAAACCGTCAACTCGCTTCCGTAACTATGCGGGACGAAAACCGTCTCGGGCCTCGGACGGCGCATGTTTGATCATCAGATGCCGGGTCACGGAGTATTCCTGGACCGCTTCCTGGCTCATGTCCTTGCCGAACCCGCTGCCCTTCACCCCGCCGTGCGGCGCCTCCGAGGCGATCGGCAGGTGGTCGTTGATCCAGGTGACGCCCACGTCCAGCCGGTGGGACACCCGCAGCGCCCTGGCCACGTCGCGTGACCACACCGAAGACGCCAGCCCGTAAGGCGTGTCGTTGGCGAGCCGCACCGCCTCGTCCTCGCCCGAGAAGGGCAGCACGACGATCACAGGCCCGAAAAGCTCGCCCTGGACGATCTCGCTCCCCTGGCCGGCCCCGGTGATCAGCGTGGGCGGGTAGAAGAAGCCTGGCCCGTCCGGGACGGCGCCGCCGCACACCACCCGGGCGCCCTCGGCGACGGCGCGCCCGACGAACCCGTGCACCCGCTCGCGGTGGCCCGCCGAGATGAGGGGCCCGATGTCGGTCGCCGGGTCCAGGGGGTCGCCCGTGGTGATGCCCGCGAACGTCTCCCGCAGCGCCTCCACCGTCTCGGCGTACACCTCCCGCTCGGCGTAGACGCGCGTCGCCGCCGTGCAGTCCTGGCCGGTGTTGTACGTCGCGCCCATGGCGACGCCCCTGGCCACCTCCGCCAGGTCGGCGTCGGCGAACACCAGCGCGGGGGCCTTGCCGCCCAGTTCCAGGTGCACCCGCTTCAGGCCGGACCGGGCGGCGGCCGGGTCTCCTGCCGCACGCCGCATGATGGACCGGCCGGTCGCCGTCGAGCCGGTCACGCTGATCATGTCGACGCCCGGGTCGCCGGTCAGGGCCTCCCCCACCTCGGCGTCGCCGGTGACGGCGCGCACCAGGCCGTCGGGGAAGCCCGCCTTGGCGGCGAGCTCGGCCAGCCGCAGCGTCGTGCCGGGCGTCTGCGGGGCCGGCTTGATCACTACCCCGTTCCCCGCGGCGAGCGCGGGGCCGAGCTTCCAGACCGCCATGACCAGCGGGAAGTTCCAGGGGGCGATGGAGGCCACCACGCCCACCGGGCGGCGCACGAGCACCGAGGTGTAGCCGGAGCTCAGGATCCCCGCGCCCGTCCCCTCCAGCGACCGCGCCGCGCCCGCGAAGAAGCGCAGGTTGTCCACCGCGAACGGCAGCTCCCCGTCCCGGAACACCGTCGCCGGCTTTCCGGTCTCCGCCACCTCCAGGCGGGTCAGCTCCTCGGCGTCGGCCTCGACCAGGTCGGCCAGGCGCAGCAGCGCCCGGGCGCGCTCGCCGGGCGACGCCTGCGACCACTGCCCGTAGGCGTCCCGCGCTTCTCGCACGGCCGCCGCCACCTCCTGGAGCGGGGTGTCGGGCACCTCGGCCAGCGGCTCGCCGGTGGCGGGATTGACGGGGGTCCTGTTCATAGTGCTCTCTTCTCGGCGGCGCCGGTCCCCCCGCCGGCGGGCGGGAGGGGGACCGGCGCTGGACGGGACTTCAGGCGGAGGCCGCGCGAGTGGCCGTCTCCTCGATGAGGTCGGCGGCCTTGCGCAGGCCGTCGCGGCGGCGGATCTCCTCGCCCGCCTCGGCCAGGCGGTCCCGCAGGCCGGTGTCGGACAGGAGCCGGTCGAGCGCGCCGGTGAGCTCCCCGTCGGCGAAGCCGTAGGTCGACAGGCGCACGCCGTATCCCAGCTCGTCGATCCGCTGAGCGTTGTCGTACTGGTCCCAGAACAGCGGGAGCAGGATCATCGGCTTGCCGAAGTGCAGGGCCTCGGTCGTGGTGTTGTTGCCGCCGTGCGTGATGACCAGGTCGACCATCGGGATGATCTTGGTCTGCGGCACGAACTCCGCGCCCCACATGTTGTCGGCCAGCTTGATGTCCTCGTGGAGCGGCCCCTTGGAGACGATGAAGCGGTGCGGCGTGGCGCCGAGCACGTCGATCACCCGCTGCATCAGCTCCACGTCGGCGGAGCCGAGCGAGCCGAGGGAGAAGTAGACCAGCGCGCCATCCCGCTCCGCCAGCGAGGCCGGCAGCTCGAAGGCGTCGTCGGTCTCGCGGACCGAGGAGTCCAGGCGGTGCCACGACGGGCCGAGCGGGCGGGCCTCGGTGTAGTCGGCGATCTCGGGGAACACGTACAGGTTGAGGTCGCCCTCGTGGATGAACTCCAGCTCGGGCAGCGGGCGGGCGCCCTGCTCGACGACCCACTCGTTGAAGGCCGTCCAGATCTCCCGGTGGGTGCGGTCGTACTCGGCGCGGAACGCCTCCCACTCACCGCGGTCGGCGGCGGGCAGGCCGCTGAACACCGGCGGGATGCCCTCGCCCGGGACCTCCAGGGGGTTGCAGGAGACGATGCGCACGAACGGCTTGCCGGCCGTGACCAGGGCGGGGAAGGTGAGGACGTTATCCTCGATGATGACGTCGGGGTTCACCCGCTCGATGATCGCCCGTAGCTGCGGCTCGCAGTACTTGGCGCCGTCGACGAGCGCCTCCCAGATCGGCTTGGTGACGGTCTCGAGCTGCTCGAGGGTCGACTTGCGGTACTCCGGGGCGGTGTCGCGGATGAAGTCCTTCCAGAACTGGCCCGCGTCCTGCTCCTCCTCGGCCGGCGGGGCGAGGTCGACCAGGTCCTCCTCGAAGCCGAGCGCCGTCAGCTTGCCCTTCCAGGACGCCTCGGCGGCGAACACCACGCGGTGCCCGCGGCGGCGCAGGATGTCGCCGATGCCGACGCAGTTGTTGGTCGGCCCGTAGGCGCTCTCCGGCATGAACAGAATGGTGGCCATCGGTACTCCATCGCAATTGAAGAACGATTCAAATATCTGCGGGCCGGCCGGTCAAAAGCCAGGTTTCATGGCCGCAGGCGGATATAGGACTTTAGACTCCATCTTCAACAAGTGGGGCAGAGGGAGGCTGGCATGAGCTCGCGCAAGAGCCGGGCGGATCGGCGGGTCGACCTGATCGAGGCCGCCCGCCGGGCGATCCTGCGGCACGGAACCCAGGGCGTGCACCTGAACCACGTCGCCGAGGAGGCCGGGCTGTCGTCGGGCGCGGTGCTGTACCACTACCCCGACCTGAGCGAGCTTCTGGTGGAGGCCCACCACGCCGGCATGGAGCGCTTCTACGAGCTGCGCGTCAAGCGCATCGCGCGGTCCAGCGACCCCGTCGAGAAGCTGGTGGTCACGATCCGCACGGGCCTGCCGGTGGGGCCGGACGACCCGGGCGTGCGGCTGCTCAACGAGTTGGGCGGCGCGGCGGCGCGCAACAGGGTGTACGCCGTCCTGCTCACCACCCTCTACGACCGCCAGGTGGCGATGTACCAGTCGATCCTGGACACCGGCGCGGCGCTCGGCGTGTTCACGCTCGTCGGGGACTCGCTGACGATCTCCCGGAACCTGGTCGCGCTGGAGGACGCCTACGGCTACCGCATCACCGCGCGGCATCCGGTGATCGGCCCCGACGAGGCGGCGGAGCTCATAATGAGCTACGCCAGGACCGTCACCGGCAACACGCTGGAATCCGCCCACTGACCTCACCTGGCGATCAGCACGGCGTCCGCGGCCGACCAGCCCAGACCGACCTCGGTGCCGGCCTGGACGCGGGTCGGCCCCTGGGCGGCGACCAGGATGGGGCCGTCGTGGCCGGGCACCCGCACCGCGATGTGCGACACGCCTCCGTAGAAGCTCACGTCGGCCACGACGCCCTTGAGGATGCCGGTCTCGCCGAGCCGCAGCGACTCGGGCCGCACGCCGAGCAGGGCCGGGGCGCCCGCCCCCGGGCCGCCCACCGCGGGCAGCGTGCCGAGGCCCGGGACGGCGAGGCCGTCGCCGGTGGCCGTCCCCTCGAAGAGGTTGTTGGCGCCGATGAAGCCGGCCACGAACGGCGTGCCGGGCCGCTCGTACAGCCGCACGGGCTCGTCGATCTGCTGGACCCGTCCCGACTGCATGACGGCGATGCGGTCGGCGAGCGACATCGCCTCCTCCTGGTCGTGGGTGACCACGACGAAGGTGATGCCGACCTCGTGCTGGAGGCGCTTGAGCTCCAGCTGCATCTCGGCGCGCACCTTCTTGTCCAGCGCCGACAGCGGCTCGTCGAGCAGGAGCAGGCGAGGCCGTTTGACGATGGCCCGGGCGAGCGCTACCCGCTGCCGCTGGCCGCCTGAGAGCTGGTGGGGCCGGCGGTTCGCCTGCTCGCCGAGCCCGACGGTCTCCAGCACCTCCGCCACCCGGGCCTTGACCTCGGCACGGGGCAGCCGCTCGCGGTCCAGCCCGTAGGCGATGTTCTTGGCGACGCTCATGTGCGGGAACAGCGCGTACGACTGGAACATGAGGTTGACCGGCCGGCGGTGCGCCGGCCGGGACAGCAGATCGGCGCCGTCGAGGGTGACGGTGCCGGCGTCGGGCGACTCGAACCCGGCCAGGATGCGCAGCAGCGTGGTCTTGCCGCAGCCGCTCGGGCCGAGCAGGGCGAAGAACTCGCCCTGGCGGATGTCCAGGGAGACGTCGTCGAGGGCGACCACGTCGCCGAACCGCCGGGAGACGCCCTCGATGCCCACCAGTGTCTGCGGTACGGCAGGGGCCTCGGGAACAGCACTCATGACAGGGACTCCGTCAGTCGGGTCATCCGCTGGGCGACAATGATCACGGTGAAGCTCACCGCGAGCAGGATCGTCGCCAGCGCGTTGATCTCTGGGGTGACCCCGAAGCGCACCATCGAATAGATGACGATGGGCAGGGTCGGCTCGGTCGGGGCCGCGGTGAAGAACGCGATGACGAACTCGTCGATGGACAAGGTGAACGCCAGCAGCGCCCCCGCCGCGATGCCCGGAGCCAGGGTGGGCAGCGTGATGCGGGTGAAGGTCGCGAGCGGCGACGCGCCGAGGTCGCGGGAGGCCTCCTCCAGCGAGGTGTCGGCGTGGGTGAGCCGGGTGCGCACGACCGCGGCCACGAAGGCCATACCGAAGACGGTGTGGGCGAGGATCACCGAGTGCAGCCCGAGCGTCATCTTGATCGTCGCGTAGAACACCAGCAGGCCGATGGCGAGGACGAGGTCCGGCAGGACGGCGGGCAGCAGTCCGAGCGCGTCCAGCAGCCGCGACCGGGTGTGGCGCGCCATGCCGACGGCCAGCAGCGTGCCGAGCACGGTGGACAGCACCGTGGTGCCGACCGCGACGATCAGCGTGTTCACCAGGCCCTGCCTGATGGTGTCGTTCCCGGCCAGCTCGCCGTACCACTTCAGGCTCAGGCCCTCGAAGACGTACGGCGACTTGCCGGCGTTGAACGACATCACGACGAGCACGATGATGGGCGTGTAGAGGAAGACGTAGGTGGCCCAGAAGGGCACGTAGATCAGCCGCCGCCTAGGCACGACGTCCCTCCGTCCCGCCGTACACCCGCGAGGCCCACGCCTGCAGGAACAGCAGCACGACCAGCACGGCGATCACCGCGAGCGCGAGCGTGGAGCCGAACGGCCAGTCGCGCGCCTTGAGGAACTGGTCCCTGATCAGGTTGCCCACCATGATCGAGCGCCCGCCGCCGAGGATCTCGGGGATGACGAAGTTCCCGAGGCACGGCACGAAGACGAAGACGCACCCGGTGAGGACCCCGGGAACGGTCAGTGGGAACGTGACCGACCAGAACGTGCGGGCCGGGCGCGCCCCCAGGTTGGCCGACGCCTCCCGGAGCTGGGGGTCCAGCCGCTCGATCGCCGCGTACAGCGGCAGGATCATCAGCGGCAGGTAGGAGTAGAGCAGGCCGGTGACGATCGTGCCCTGGTTGTAGAGCAGCTGCAGCGGCTTGTCGATCAGGCCGATGCCGGTGAGGGCCTCGTTCACCAGGCCGGGCCCGCTGAGCAGGATGATCCAGGCGTAGACCCGGATGAGGAAGTTGGTCCAGAACGGCATGACGACCGCGATCAGCGCGATGGTCTTCCACTTGCGCGGCAGCCCGGCGATCACGTATGCGGTCGGGTAGCCGATGAGCAGCGCGGCCAGAGTGGTCAGCGTCGCGGTCTTCACCGAACTCAGGACGACGTCGAAATAGAGAGGATCGAACAGCCGGGTGAAGTTCTCGAGGGTCCACTCGTACACCACCCCGCCGAACCGTCCCCTCCGGAAGACGGTGTAGCTGAGCACGAGGGCCAGTGGTACGAGCAGCAGGACGATCAGATAGCCGAGCCCCGGGCCGAGGAACGCCAGGCGGGCGGCGGCCGTCCCGAGGCCACGGCTCCGGCGCGACGGCCGGCCCGTGGAGGGGCCGGCCGGCGCGCCGGGTGGTGCGCCGGGTGGTGCGCCGGGTGGTGCGATGTCGTGCTTGGCAGTCAACGCGAGACCGTCACTGGTTGGCGGAGATCTCGGTGGCCAGGCGGGTGTACTTGGTGGAGGCCTCGCCGAGGTCGACGATGGACTCGCCCTTCAGCAGCTCCGCCGGGGTCATCTGCAGGGGGGTGTTCTTGGCGAGGAGATCCTGGTTGTTCTTGATCAGGAGGTCCATGGCGGCCTTGTTCGGCACCTTGTACAGGATGTTCTCGCCCACCCAGCTGTGGACCGCCGGGTCGAGGATGTAGTTGATGAACGCGTGCGCGGCCTCCTTGTTCTTGGAGGTCTTCATGATCACCATGGTGTCCGACCAGAGGTCGCTGCCCTCCTTGGGCACCACGAACTTGATCTTCGGGTTGGTGGTCGGGCACCAGCCGTCCCACGCCTCGACCAGGGCGGCCTCGCCCTTCTCCAGCTTGGCGCCGAAGGTGGTGTCGTCGTAGAGCATCCCCCCCTGCTTGGCCTTGAGCAGGAGGTCCTTGGCCTGGGCGAGCTGCTTGTCGTCGGTGGTGTTGATGGAGAGGCCGAGCTGCTTCAGGGCGGGAAGCGCGAGCCAGCGCTCGGTGGTCATCATGGTGACCTTGCCCTTGAGGTCCGCTGACGGGTTAAGAAGATCGTTCCAACTGGTGGGAGGAGTCTTCACCAGGTCGGTGCGGTAGCAGATGCCCGTCGTGCCCCAGGTGTAGGGGACCGAGAACTTGTTGCCCTTGTCGAAGGAGAGCTGCGCGGCCTCGGGGTAGAGGTTCGCGAGGTTCGGGATCAGCTCGGAGTGGAGCGGCTCGAGCAGCCCCTGCTCGTTGAGCGCCTGGGCGTACTGGCCGGAGACGAAGGCCACATCGATGCCACTGTCGGCGTTGGCGGTCAGCTTCGCCATCGCCGTCTCGTTGGTGTCGTGGATGGCGGTCTTCAGCTCGAAGCCCAGCTTCTTCTTGACCTGGTCGGCCAGGTCCTTCGGGCTGTAGCCGTCCCAGATCGTGATCGTGAGCGACTGCTTGCTCAGATCGGCGTTGGGGTTGAGCTGCTCGGCCGCCGCGCTCGGGGCCGCGCCGTCGGCGCTGGTCGAGCTGCTACCGCCACACGCCGCGAGGGCAAGCACAAGGCCGGCGGCCACCGTGGCAGCCGGTAGATGACGGGTGTACCGGATTCGGGACACAGCCGCTACTCCTTAGGTTCTCAAGGTTCTGTGGTACGAGAGAGACCGCAGTGCCTGACCTTCGCACGGCAGACCAAATCAGGAGTGTTGCAGCACATATCAACATGAGCAAGACTTTCCCGGACATTGTTAGCTCGTAGTTTGGTACCTGAGTTGAATCCGAGTTCAACAGATCCTCACGGCCCCGCGTCGCACGGAAATACGCCGGTGGCCGGGGACGGCGCGACCGCGGCGCTGGTCGCTGCCCTGTCCCAGGGGGCGGGCGTGCCGGGGAATCACACGGTCGTGCGGTTCCACCCACTTCCGCCCATCGAGGCCACGGCCGGTGAACGCGGGTTCGACGTCGACCAGACCAACCGTTCGGTGGTCGTCGACGAGCGGGTCGTCGTCAAGTGGCTCACCCCGCCCCCGCCGCTCCCCCAGCCCGCACCGGAGATCTTCGCCCACCTGACGGCGGTCGGCTTCACCGCGACCGCCCTGCCCTATGCCGCGCTGTCGGCGCCCTCGCCCGGCGGGACCGAGACGCTGGTCGCCCTGGTCACCGCCTACCTGCCGGACGCCACGGACGGCTGGGAGTGGTGCGTGGACGAGGCCGTGGCCGGGCGCACCGCCTTCGCCGCAGACCTCGGACGGCTCGCCGCCGACCTGCACGCCGCGATGGCCACCCCCTCGCCGGACTTCCCCGACCCGGTGCGCACCGCAAGTCCGGGCGAGGCGTGGGCCGCGCGCGCCGGGCAGGCTCTGGCCGAGGCGCTCGCGCTCACCGATGGCGAGGACGGCGCCTGGCTCGCCGGGCACGCGCGCACCCTGTCCGGCCTGCTGGAGGCCCTCGGCCGCGTGGAGGCCACACCGCTGATCCGCATCCACGGCGACCTGCACGTCGGCCAGACGCTCCGCTGGCGTGAGGGGTACGCCGTCATCGACTTCGACGGCAACCCCACGGTCGCCGGCGCCGACCCGTTCCAGCCCGCCGCCCGCGACCTCTCCCAGCTCCGCACGAGCCTCGAGCACGTGGCCCAGGTGGCGATCCGCCGCCGGGACGCCGACCCGGCGCGGGCGCTCGCCTGGGCCGCCACCGCGCGCGGCGTCCTGCTCCGCGCCTACCGCGAGGGGCTTGCCGCGCACGGCAGGCCGGCGCTGCTGGAGGAGTCGCTGCTGGCGCCGTTCGAGATCGAGCAGGAGTGCCGCGAGCTGATCTACGCCGCGCGGCACCTGCCCCGCTGGCGCTACGCCCCCATGGGCGTGCTGCGGAGCCGCTTCCCCGGCGACCCGCGGCCGCACCCCGCCGCCGTCGAGACCGTCCCACCCCCCGCCGAGGAGATCGCGTGAACCCCGAGCTTTACCTGGCCGACCTGGAAGCCAAGCCCGCGGCGCTCGACGCGCTCGCCACCGCCCTGGAAGAGGGGGACCCGTTCGACGGGCTGCCCGAGAACCCCCGGCGGGTCGTCTTCCTCGGCATGGGCAGCTCCCGCTACGCCGCCGGGGTGGCGGCGCTGCGGCTGCGCGCCGCCGGCGTCGACGCGGTCGCCGAGTACGCCTCCGCCGAGCTCGGCCACCCGCCCGCGCCCGGCACGCTGGTCGTCGCCATCTCGGCCACCGGCGCCAGCCGGGAGACCCTGGACGCGCTGGAGCGCCACCACGGCAGGTCGCCGATCGTCGCGCTCACCAACACCCCCGGCTCCCCCGTCACCCTCGGGGCCGACCTGGTGGTGGACATGGTGGCGGGCGAGGAACGCGGCGGCGTCTCCTGCCGCACGTTCCAGCACACGCTCGCGCTGCTCCTCGCCCTGCAGGCACGGCTCACCGGCGTCAAGGCCGACCTCCCCGGGCTGGTGCGCCGCGCCGCCGACGCCACCGGCGACCTGCTGGACCGCAGGGGCACCTGGCTGGCCGACGTCCTGGAACTGCTTTCCGGGCCGCACGGCGTCTACACGATCGCGCCCGCCGAACGGCTGTCCTCGGCCGAGCAGTCGGCGCTGATGTTCCGCGAAGGGCCGCGGCGCCCCGCCGACGCGTGCGAGACCGGCGACTGGGCGCACGTCGACGTGTACCTGACCAAGACCCTCGACTACCGGGCCGTCCTGTTCCCCGGATCGCGCTACGACGAGCAGGCCATGGAGTGGGTGCGGCAGCGCGGCTCGACCGTGCTCGCGGTCGGCGGCACGGTGCAGGGCGCCCGCGCTCTCAGGTACGCGGGCGACGGCGACCCCGAGGTGGCCCTGCTGACGGAGACCCTGGTCGCCGAGCTGGTCGCGGCGACGTGGTGGGCCGGCTCGGCCGGTTAGCTCGGTCGGCTCGGCCGATCGGCTCGGCCGCGCGGGCCGGTCAGTTGGTGCGGCCGTACGCCGATCTAAGGGTCAGGACGTACTCCACGAGCGTGATCAGGGTGGACTTCACCGCGTCCCTGGAGCGCGCGTCGGTGCGCACGATCGGGATGTGCGGCGCCAGCGTGAGGGCCTCGCGGACCTCCTGCTCGACGTGCGGGTAGTGCCCGTCCCAGCCGTTGATGCCCACGACGAAGGGAAGCCCGGCCTCCTCGAAGTAGTCGATGGCCGGGAAGCAGTCGGCCAGGCGCCGGGTGTCGACCAGGACGACGGCGCCGATCGCGCCGCGGACCAGGTCGTCCCACATGAACCAGAACCGGTGCTGCCCGGGCGTGCCGAACAGGTAGAGGATCAGGTCCTGGTCCAGCGAGAGCCGGCCGAAGTCCATCGCCACCGTGGTCGTGGTCTTGTGCGGGGTCAGACCCAGGTCGTCGATGCCCGCGCTGGCGTCGGTCATGACCGCCTCGGTGGTGAGCGGGAGGATCTCCGACACCGCTCCCACAAAGGTGGTCTTGCCGACGCCGAACCCACCCGCGACGACGATCTTCGTCGACGTCAGCGCGGGGCCACGGCTAGAGCCTGCGAAGTCCACTGAGAACCCTTTCAAGCAGGTTGTGGTCCGGTTGTCCCTGGTTAAGCCGCGGCAAATGCAGGCGCACCAGACCTTCGTCGGCCATATCCGCGATCAGCACGCGGGCCACGCCGAGCGGCACCCGCAACAGCGCGGAGACCTCGGCGACCGAACGGACGGAGTGGCAGAGCACGATGATCGCTTCTTGCTCGGGAGTGAGCAGAGACAAATCATCGCCCATTATGGGGGCCGATGAGACCAGAGTTTCCATCGCGAGGTGGTAGTTCGGCTCTGCCCGGCCCCCGGTGACGGCGTACGGACGGAAGAGAGGCTCGTCCTCGTTCCCGTCACCCTCGAGCATCACCGGATCCTGGAGGTCTGCAACTCGGCGCGGAGGGCCGGGGTGAGCACCTGGCCCGCGCGCTCGACCAGCAGCGTCATCTGGTAGGCCACCAGGCCCATATCGCAGTCGGGCGACGCCAGCACGGCCAGGCAGGAGCCGTCGCTGATCGCCATCACGAGCATGATGCCGTACTGCATCTCCACGACGGTCTGCGTCACGCCGCCGCCGTCGAACACGCGCGAGGCGCCCACGGTCAGGCTCAGCAGCCCCGCGGCGACGGCCGCGAGCTGGTCGGCCCGGTCGGGCGGGAACCCGTCGGAGTTCGCCAGCCGCAACCCGTCGGCCGAGACCACGACCGCGTGCGCCACGCCAGGTGTGCCGCTCACGAACTCCGTGATCAGCCAGTCGAACCTGCGTGCCTCGTGACTCAGCTCAATCACGAGCCCCTCCTCATCAGTACCGCGTCAGTCAAGTTGGTCGGTATCGGTGTTGCGGGACGCCGTCTCCGTGATGTCCGCCCGGCCTCGCTGGATCCCCTGCTGGAACCGCGACATCCGGGCACGGATCTGCTCGGCGGACACCTGCGGGGGCGGTGAGGGCGCCGCCGCCGGAGCGGACGGGCCGGTGACCGATCCCGGCACAAGGTTGGCCTTCGGTGTCCTCTTCGGCAAACCGGACGAAGTGATCCCTCCCAGAGTGGGATCCTTCACCGCGTCGGCCGCCTGCCATCCGCTGTCGGCCGTGGAGCCCCATGCCGCTCCGCCGGTGGCGGGTCGCGAAGGCTCGGGTGCCTGCGGAACGGGCTCGGCGGGACTCGCCTGCCCTGCTCCCTCGAACCGCTCCACGCGCGGTGCCCCTCCCGTTGCTTCCGGGCCCGCCGGCGCCTGGCCCCGGGTCGCGGCGATCTCGCCGGGGTCGGGACGGCGGAACCACGCCGACTCGACGGAGGCGAAGATCGGCAAGAACTCGTCACCCCGCTCCAGCCGCGACTCCGCGCCGCCGGGCGTCACGGGGCCGGTGCGCGGCCCCTCAGGCCCGGTCCGCGGTCCCTCGGGTCCGGTCCACGGTCCCTCGGGTCCGGTACGCGGGCCGGAGGGCGTGAAAGGTCCCGTCCGGGGCCCGGTGGTCGGGCCGACCGGCCCGAACGAGGACTCGTCGGACCGGTGGGACGGGTCGGCGGCTCCGGACGCCGGGACCGGGCCGGTGTGCCCGGGGACGGGCCCGGTAGGCGCGGGCCCGCCGAAGGCCCCCAGCGGGCGAGGTGTCGTCGGCCCTTCACCGGCCGAGCCGGGCGAGGAGCCTGTGCCGTTGGGAACCGGGAACGAGCCTGTGCCGTTCGGGGCCGGGTAGGAGCCTGTGCCGTTCGGGGCCGGGTAGGAGCCTGTGCCGTTCGGGGCCGGGTAGGAGCCTGTGCCGTTCGGGGCCGGGTAGGAGCCTGTGCCGTTCGGGGCCGGGTAGGAGCCTGTGCCGTTCGGGGCCGGGTAGGAGCCTGTGCCGTTCGGGGCCGGGTAGGAGCCGGTGCCGTTGGACTGCGACCCGGCGTTGAAGGCGGAGGACGACTCGCCGCCCTGGCCGCCGGGACCGGACCCGTTGGGCGCCCGCCCCGCGCCGGACGCGGGCGTGGGGGTGTCCTGGGTGGCGCCGCGCTGCGGCAGCACCGGCCCGCGGCCGCCGGCCACGGTGATGAGCTGTGGCGGGAACAGGACCATGGCGATGAGGCCCGCCGAGTCGCCGCGCCGGAGCTGGACGCGGATGTCGTGGCGCAGCGCAAGGCGGCCCACCACGAACAGGCCCATGCGGCGGGACACCGAGACGTCCACGACGGGCGGATCGGCGAGCCGCCGGTTGACCTCGGCGATCTCCTCGGCGGTCATGCCGATGCCCGCGTCGCTGACGGCGAGCAGCGCGCCACCGCCCTCGATCATGCTGCTCGACACCACGACGCGGGTGTTGCCCGGCGAGAAGGCGAGGGCGTTCTCGACCAGCTCGGCGACCAGGTGGACCACGTCGTTGGCCGCGTGTCCCGCGATGGCCGAGTTGCGGTGGACCTTGACGCTGACGCGCTCGTAGCCCTCGACCTCCGACAGCGAGGCCCGGACCACGTCGACCAGCTTGGCGGGCTGGCTGCGCTTGCGCGCGGCCTCGTGCCCGGCCAGGACCAGCAGGTTCTCACTGTTGCGCCGCATGCGGGTGGCGAGGTGGTCGAGCTTGAACAGGTCGGCCAGGCGCCCGCCGTCCTGCTCGCCGCGCTCCAGGCCGTCGATGAGCGAGATCTGCCGCTCGACCAGCGTCTGGATGCGCCGCGAGAGGTTGACGAACATCGCGTTGACGTTGCCGCGCAGCTGTGACTCCTCGGCGGCCAGCCGCAGGGCCTGGCGGTGCACCTCGTCGAACGCGGTGGCGACCTCTCCGATCTCGTCCTGGGTGCCGACGAGGATCGGCTGGACGTCGGCGGCCTCGGCGACCTCGCCGGTCTCGCGCATGCGCCGCACGACGGCCGGCAGCCGGGATCCGGCGATCTCCAGCGCCTCGGACCGCAGCCGCCGCAGGGGCCGGACCAGCGAGCGGGCGATGAGCACCGTGGTGGCCAGGACGAGCAGGATGAGGGCGAGGATCAGGACGCCGGCGATGATCGCGTTGCGCCGCTCGGTGGACTCAAGAGCGGACGCGCGGGCGGCGACCGAGGCCGCGACCTGGTTCTCCACCCGCTGGAGCAGCTCGATGGTCTTGGTGCTGTCGTCGAACCACTGTTTGACGGCTCCGCCGCCCACGTTGCCTTCCCGCACCGGAAGGTTGCGGGAGGCCAGGGCGATGGCCCACGACTTGGTCAGTTCGGCCCTGATCATCTGCTGGCCGCGGAGCGTCAGCGCGAGCAGCATGCCGTTGTCGGCGCCGGCCTCGCCGTTGAACGTGGTCATCGCGGCCTTCTGCCGCGACCGGGAGGCGATGAACTCCTCGAGCTTGTCGGGGGTGAACCGGTCGCCGCGCGCCAGGGTGCCGATCAGCGTGCCGCGCTGCTGGGACGCCTCTTCCTTGGCGTGGGCGAGCGCGCTCAGACCGCGCGCGTCGCCGATGAGCTGCGGGTCCTCGCTCGTCTGGATGATCTCGTCGTGCAGCCGGAGCAGCGAGGCGATCAGATCGTTGTACTTGGCGGCCTGGGCGCCCTTGCGGATGACGGCCATGGTGTCCAGGCGGTTCCCGACCTGCAGGGCGTCCTGGACGGCGCGCACGCCGTACCCGGAGTCGATCTTGACGAGGTCGTCGCGCACCTTGGTCGTGGCGACGTCGACGGTCTTGCGCTGGTCGGCGAGCGCCGTTCTCTGCTGGCGAGTGGTCTGGAACCAGATGGCCCTGTCGCGTTCCAACCCCATCTGCAGGCTGAGGTCGCGCAGATGGCCGGCGATCTCCGCTTCGGCGGCGGTGCGTTGATAGGCGGCGACGCTGTCGATGGACGACACCACGCGCAGGCCGGCGAGCAGCACGCCGACGATCGTGGGCACGAGGATGAGCGCGGTCAGGCGCGCGGGCACCCGCCAGTTGCGCAGCGACAGCCGCGCGACACCGCCGCGCCCGCGCTGGGGGCCGGGGCCGCCCTGGCCGCCCCCTCGCCTGTGCCGCTTGGTGCCCGTGACGGGCCCTGGCTGGAGTGTGGTCTTGGTCTCGGTTTCCATCATGCTCACCGCGCCACCCCCCGCGTTCTTCCATGCATGGATGACGGCATGGCTGATAGGTACATAACCGGGACAATTCGACCACAAGGTCACCAATGCCGAGGACAGAACCGGGACACCCAACATAATTGTTATGAATTCCGGAGCGTTCTTGGCTCTGCTGACCTGCGAAGTCAGCGCAGAGCCGCGAGCACGTGCTCCCGTACCTGCGCACGCTGCGCAGCGTCGGTGATGGGCTGTCCAGATCTGTCGACCACGTAGAAGACGTCCACCGCCTCCGCGCCGAGAGTCTCCACTCGCGCGGCCCGCACGTCAAGGTTGCATTCGCCGAAGGCCCGGCCGATGCGCCACAGAAGACCTGGACGATCATGCGCCCGGACCTCGACGACGGTCGCCGTCTGGGAGGCGTCGTCGACCAGGCTGACCCTCGGCGGGGCGACGGGCACCCGCGCCGGGCGGACCGATCGGGTGCGCCGCGCGAGCCTCTGCTCGATGTCCAGCCGGCCCGCGAGCACCAGGCGCAGATCGGCCTCCAGGGTCGCCGGGTCGGGCGGCGTGCCGTACTCGGGGATCACCGAGAACTCGATCACCGCCGTGGAGGACGCGGACGCGGCCGAGGCCGAGCGCACCACCATGCGGTGCGCCGCGAGCACACCGGCCGCCCGCCAGAGCAGGCCGGGCCGGTCCGGCGCCACCACGGTCACCGCGCCGCCGTTGACGCGGATCGCGCCGCCGCCGTGCCTGGCCAGGGACGCCTGCTGGGTGGACAGCGTGGGCGCCGGCGCCGGCGGGCTGCCCGACAGGGCGGACCGCACCTTGCGGACCAGCTCGGAGACCAGGGACGCCTTCCAGGAGTTCCAGGCGGCCGGCCCGGTGGCGTTGCCGTCGGCGACGGCAAGCGCGGACAGCAGTTCCAGGACCTCCCGGGAGCCGACCGCGTCGGCGACCCGCGAGATGGTGACCGGGTCGTCCAGGTCGCGGCGGGTGGCGGTCTCCGGGAGCAGCAGGTGGTGGCGGACCACGGTGGCCAGCGTCTCCACGTCGGCCGGGACCAGCCCCATGCGGGCACCGATGTCCCTGGCCACGATCTCGCCGGTCGTCGAATGGTCGCCCGGCCAGCCCTTGCCGACGTCGTGCAGCAGGGCGGAGATGAGCAGCAGGTCGGGCCGGGACACCTCGCGGGTGAAGGACGCCGCGCCCGCCGCCGTCTCGATGAGGTGGCGGTCGACCGTGAAACGGTGGACGGGGTTGCGCTGCGGGCGGTGCCGCACGCGCTCCCAGTCGGGGATGAGCCTGACGATGATGCCGGCCTGGTCGAGCTCCTCCCACACCGGCACGGCCGCGCGCCCGGCGCCGAGCAGCGCGACGAGGGCGTCGCGGGCCTCGTCCGGCCAGGGAACCGGCATCGCCGGCGACTGGGCCGCGAGCACCGACACCGTGGCCGGAGCGATCGGGAGCCCCGCCTCGGCTGCGGCCGCCGCCGCCCGCAGCACCAGGATCGGGTCGTCTTTGGGGTTGATGCCGCGCGCGAGGACGACCTCGCCGCCGTGCTCGACCACGCCGTCGGCCAGCGGGCGCCGCCCGCGCGGAGCCGGCCCGGACAGCAGGCGGTCCACGGTGCGCCACGTCGCGTCGAAGGCGTGGGAGACCGTCCGTCCCGCCTCCGCCAGGCGGCGCATCAGGGCCTCGGCGTCCAGCAGGCCGAGCGCCCCGGCCACGGCGTCCTGCTCCTGGAGCACCAGGCGGTCGGCGCCGCGCGCCGTGACCAGATGGAGCCCGTGGCGGACGTCCAGCAGGAACTCGTAGGCCTCGCGCACCCGCGGACCGGGCGCGGAAGCGACCCAGGCGGCGGCCACGGCCTGCATGGCCTGCACGTCGCGCAGGCCGCCGCGGGAGTCCCTGAGGTCGGGTTCGAGCAGGAAGGCCAGCTCGCCGGAGGACTCCGCGCGCTTGTCGGCCGCCTCGCGCAGTTCGCCGAGCCTGCGCCGGGAGTCCGCCCGCCACTCGGCGAGCACGGCCTCGCGGGCCGCCCTGGTCAGCTCGGGGTCCCCGGTGATGTGCCGGGCCTGGATGAGCCCGAGCACCGCCTTGAGATCTTCACGTGCCACCTTGGTGGCCTCTTCGACCGTGCGGACCGAGTGGTCGAGCCCCAGACCGGAGTCCCAGATGGGGTACCAGATGCGGTCCGCGATGCGGCCGATGTCGTCCTGCCCGTTGTGGAGGAGGACCAGGTCGAGATCGCTTCCCGGCGCCAGTTCCCCTCGTCCGAGGCTGCCGACGGCGACCAGCGCGATGCCGGTCCCGGCCAGAAGCGCACCGGCCCCCGTCGGCGGTGCGCCGGGCCCCCCGAAGGAGGCGCCGGCGCCGCCGCGATCCTCTCCGGGCGCGAACCCGCTCTTCGCCCCCCCGGGCCCGATCCGGCCTTCCCGTCCGTACGGCTGTGGACACGCCGTGCGGAACAGGTCGGCCAGCCAGCGGTCGATGTCCGCGGCCCGCTCCTTGCGGGCCGCGGCATATGAGCGAGCGTCGCCTCTCATCATCCGGTTAGAGGGCCTCCGGTCCGCGTTCTCCCGTGCGCACCCTCATCACGGTTTCCACGGGGACCGACCAGACCTTGCCGTCGCCGATCTTGCCGGTCTGGGCGGCCTTGACGATGACGTCGATGACGTCCTCGGCGTCCTCCGCCTCGGCGAGCACCTCCACGCGGACCTTGGGCACCAGGTCGACCTGGTACTCGGCGCCGCGGTAGACCTCGGTGTGGCCGCGCTGCCGGCCGTAACCGCTGGCCTCGCTGACCGTCATGCCCTTGACCCCGAACTGCTCGAGGGCCGCCTTGACATCGTCGAGCTTGAAGGGCTTGATCACCGCTGTGATGAGCCTCATGCGTCTACCTTCTTCGCCACTGATGGGACTGGACCGTTCACTGAGGCCACGCCCGAAGCGTGAACGGAGCCGAGGTCGTAGCCGGTCTCGGCGTGGGTGGTGATGTCGATGCCGGTGACCTCGTCCTCTTCAGTGACCCTGAAGCCCATCGTCTTGTCAATGATCTTGCCGATGATCCAGGCGAGGATGAACGAGTAGAGCCCGACGACGACCGGGCCGAGGACCTGGCGTCCGAGCTGGGTGAACCCGCCGCCGTAGAACAGGCCCTTGGCCTGCGGGTCCAGGAACGGGTAGGCCGCGAGGAAGCCCAGGGAGATGGCGCCGAGCGCGCCACCGACCAGGTGGACGCCGACCACGTCGAGCGAGTCGTCGTAACCGAGCTTGTACTTCAGGCCGACGGCGTACGCGCAGACCGCGCCGGCGACGAGCCCGAGGACCACGGCGGCCCAGGGGTCGATGAATCCACAGGCGGGCGTGACGGCGACCAGACCGGCCACCGCGCCGGAGGCCACGCCGAGCGTGGTGGAGTGCCCGTCGCGGAGCTTCTCCACGAGGATCCAGGCGCCGGCCGCCGCGGCCGTCGCGACCTGAGTGTTCATGAAGGCCAGGCCGGCGGTGCCGTCGACCGCGAGCTCGGAGCCCGCGTTGAAGCCGAACCAGCCGAACCACAGCAGGCCGACGCCGAGCAGCACGAGCGTCAGGTTGTGCGGCCGCATCGGGTCCTTGCGCCAGCCGCTGCGTTTGCCGAGCACCAGGGCGAGCGCGAGGCCCGCCGCACCGGCGTTGACGTGGACCACCGTGCCACCGGCGAAGTCCTCGATGCCGAGCTGGGTGAGCCAGCCGCCGCCCCAGACCCAGTGCGCGACCGGGAAGTAGACGAGCGTCGCCCACACGACGGAGAACACGACCCAGGCACCGAACTTGGCGCGGTCGGCGATCGCACCGCTGATCAGGGCGACGGTGATGATGGCGAAGGTGAGCTGGAAGGCCGAGAACACCAGGCTCGGCATGCCGGTGCCGTCATCCTTGGTGGCGGTGTCCACCAGGCTCTGCAGCCCGATGGCGTCGAGCCCGCCGACGAACTTGTTGAGGAAGTCGTTGCCGTTGACACCGAACGCGAAGGAGTGCCCATAGAGCACCCAAGCGAGGGTTACGGTGATGATGCTGACGAACGACATCATCATCATGTTCAGGACGCTCTTGGCCCTGGTCATGCCCCCATAGAAGAACGCGAGGCCTGGGGTCATCAGCAGCACCAGCGCGGTGGCCGCGAGCATCCAGGCTGTGGTGCCGCTATCGATCTTCATTCGATGCGACCCTCCTTACAAATGGCGTGTGGCCGATTTCTCCCGCAGTGGGCGCTCCAGGGCTTCATTGACCGGCTGCGCACTGACGTTGGGCGAAAGCGTGTTCTTCTGCCGTTTCAGGTCTGGACCTGGCGTGTTTCACGTACGTGAAACTCGCGGCAGGGATGTTTCGGCCACGTTTCGGAGGGTCGGTGAAACGTTATCGGCGCGTCCCAAAGGACGCGCCGTGATGGGTGGACCGCTCTGCTAGGCCGCGGCCTGGGCGAGCTTCCGCAGGCGGGCGAGGGCGTCGCGTTCTATGCGGCGCGCCCGGTCACGGCCGATGCCGTACCGCTCGCCGACCTCGGTGAGGGTGTGCTCGCGTCCGTCGACCAGGCCGTAACGCCAGCGCAACATCTCGCGGGTGCGGCCCTCCAGGCCGTCCAGCCAGACCTCGAGGCGCTCGCGCTCCAGGGTGTCCATGGCCTGCTGCTCGGGGTCGGCCCAGGTGTCGTCGGCGATCATGTCGCCGAGCTCGGTCTCGTCCTCGTCGCCCACGCCGAGTTGCAGCGACACCGGGTCGGAGGCCCAGCGGCGCAGCTCGCGCACCCGCTCGATCGGCAGGTCGAGGACCTCGGCGAGGTCGGCGTCGGTCGGCTCGGCGTCCATCTCGGCCATCATGTCGCGGCGGACCCGCATCAGGCGGGTCATCTGCTCGCCCGCGTGGGTCGGCAGGCGCACGGGCCTGGCCTGCTCGTGGATGGCGCGGCCCACCGACTGGCGGATCCACCAGGTGGCGTAGGTGGAGAACTTGTAGCCCCGGCGGTAGTCGAACTTCTCCACGGCCCGCACCAGGCCGAGGTTGCCCTCCTGCACCAGGTCGATCAGCGGCATCCCCCTGCCGGAGTACTTCCTGGCGACGGCCACGACCAACCGCAGGTTGGCCTGGATGAACTCGTCCTTGGCGCGCTGGCCCGACACCGCGAGCCGTTCGAGCTCCTCGTCGGTGGCGTCAGAGGCCTTCGGCTCCGGCACCCCGCTGTCCAGGAGCTGCTCGGCGAACAGGCCCGCCTCTATGCGCTTGGCCAGCTCGACCTCCTGGTCCGCACTGAGCAGCGGCACCCGCCCGATCTCGGCCAGGTAGGTGCCGAGCAGATCTCTCTCGGCCCCCTGCTGATCCTGCGCCCGATTCCCCGTCGGCCTTGCCATTCCTATGGCACCTCGTCTCGCCGCGCCCGCCCTGTTGTGCGGGTGAGTCCGTCCCGCCGGCCATCGATGCCGGTGTCGCGTCCTCTCCCCCTCTTCTGCCCGGATCAACGTCCAGTCCAAGGCAAAGATTCCCAAAAGAGATACGACCAGAGAATGGTTTCCGGCTCATCCTCAGGTATGAGTTCTCCCCTGAAGAGCTCAGGGATGCCCCAGGAAAAGGCCGTTGAACACCCGGGAAATGGAATGAGGTGATCGGCGCCCGGACCGGCGGAAAGGTCACTCCCGAATCGCCGAGATGGCGTCGGCCAGCATCCTGCCGACGTCCCCGAGAACGTGGCCGCCCTCGACGACCACGCGCCGCCCGCCGGAGACGACCGAGTGCACGTCGGAGGCCGACGCGCCGAACACCACGGTCTCTCCCGGGTAGCCGCTGCCCGCGCCGGCGGTCCGCACCGAGTCGAGCCGCACCGACACCAGGTCGGCCCAGGCGCCGGGAACGATGAAGCCCGCGTCGGGGTGGCCGAGCGAGGCCTGCCCCACCATGGTGGCCGCGCGCAGCAGGTCGGCGGCCGTCCAGGTCCCCCGCTCCCCGGTGGTGAGACGCTCGTCCAGCTCGACCGTCCTGGCCTCCTCGAGCAGGTCGATCATGGCGTTGCTGTCGCTGCCCAGCGTGACCGGGGATCCCGCCTCGTACAGCCTGCGGGTTGGGCCGATGCCGTCGGCCAGGTCGCGTTCGGTGGTGGGGCACACGCACACGTGGGTGGCGGACCCGCCGAGCAGCGCCACGTCCACGTCGGACAGGTGGGTCGCGTGAACGGCGGTCGTGCGCGGGCCGAGGATGTTGTGCTCGTACAGCACCTGGACCGGGGTCGCGCAGTAGGTCTCGACGCAGTGGATGTTCTCCGTGCGCCGCTCGGAGACCTGCGTGTGCAGCGGGGCCGCCCTGCGGTGGGTGTACTCGGCCACCACGGGCATCTGCTCGGGCGGGCAGGTGCGCACCGAGTGCACGGCGCCACCGATCACCACGTCCTCGGCCCCGGCGTACTCACTCGCCAGGTCGTCCACGCGCGCGGCCCACTGGTGGGCGTCCCCGTCGCCGAAGCGCAGTTGCGTCCCGGCCGGAGCGGTGCCGATGCCTCCGGTGAGGTAGCAGGCGTCCAGCAGGGTGATCCGCAGGCCGGCGTCCCTGGCCGCCTGGATCAGCGCGTGGCCCATCGCGTTGGGGTCGGCGTACGGACGGCCGCCCTCGCCGTGGTGCAGGTAGTGGAACTCCCCGACGCAGGTGATGCCGGCCAGCGCCATCTCGGCGAAAGTCGCCCTGGCCAGGGCGAGGTAGCTGTCCGGGTCGAGCATCGCGGCCACCTGGTACATGCGCTCGCGCCACGACTGGAAGCCCTCCGTACCGCCCTGCGCCTGCCCGCGCAGGGCGCGGTGGAAGGCGTGGGAGTGCGCGTTGGCCAGGCCGGGCATCGTCAGGCCGCTGAGGCGCACCGCCCCGTGCGGGGGGGAGGCGACACCGCGCTCGACCTCGGCGAAGCGGCCGCCCTGCACCCGGACGAGCACACCCTTGACCGCCTCACCGGGATGCAACCAGGCCAGCTCGCACCAGTACGACAGGTCGGACACTCCCCCAATCTCTCCGGGAAAAAGCCAACGTATGTCCTTATATGTGAATCAATTCGCCCTGATGTGAGTATGTGAAGTAATTCGTCCGCCCTCAGGTGACCGGACGCGCCGAGGGCCTGATCGTGATCTCGGTGACGTGGGCGTCATCGGTCGCCGTCACCGCCGCGACGACGGCCCGCGCGACCGACTCGGGACGCAGGTACTTGGCGGCCTCGTACGGGCCGCCCTCCGCCTCGCGCACCACGCGCTGCATGTCGGTGCCGACCCGTCCGGGATACACCGTGGTGACGCGCAGGCCTCGGGACTCCTCCTCCTGCCGCAGGGCGTCGGCGAAGGCGCGGAGCGCGAACTTGCTCGCTGCGTAGGCGGCCCAGTTGGGGTCGGCCCGCTGCCCCGAACCGGAGTTGATCAGCACGACCTGGCCCCGGACCGCCCGCAGCGCCGGCAGCAGCAGCCGCGTGAGACCCGCCACGGCCATCACGTTGACCTCGAACGACTCGCGCCAGGCCTCCACCGGCAGGTCGGCGATCATGCCGAGTCTTGCCACGCCCGCACTGTGGACGAGCAGGTCCAGGCGGTCGATGCCGGCCGTGGCCTCCGCGACCGCCCGTTCGTCGGTCAGCTCCACCGGCCAGGGCCGGGCGCCCAGTTCGTCGCAGACCGCACTCAGCGCGACTCCGTCGCGTCCGCCGAGGAGCAGGTCGTACTCCGGCGCGAGGGCCCGGGCGATCGCCGCGCCCACTCCACGGGAACCTCCGGTGATCAGCGCGAGAGGTCGTTCACTCATGCGGATCACTCTAGGGGCGGCGGTGGCGTACGGCCGTGATCCGCGCGGGCGCCCGCTCCGCGGCCGGTCACGGCTGCAGGAACACCCCCGTCTGGCCGGTCATCCGCTCATGCTCCTCCAGCCGGGCGCGGGTGCGCAGCGGCGCCGCCTCGGCCATCGCCTCCAGCAGCAGCATCGCGATGGTCAGCGGCGCCGCGTGCGAGTCGCACACGGGCCTCTCCCCCACCGGCGCGGGCAGCACCACGTCCGCGGGGAAGGGAACCTCGGCCCGGTCGGTGATGACCGCCGTGCGCAGGCCGAGCTTGGCTGCGTACTCCAGCGCGTGCACCGCCTCGGCCGGGTAGCGGGGCAGCACGACGGCCAGCAGCCATTCCGACCCCGCCCGGCGCGCGGCGTGCAGGCCATCGGTCAGCTCCGAGCCGCCGTGAACCAGCGGACGCACGTCGGGATGGATGCGCCGCGCGTAGTACGCGAAGGTCATGACCAGCCCGGAGGACACCCTCAACCCGAGCACGGGCAGCGGTTCGCAGGCCGCGAGCGCCGTCCCGAGACCCTGGATGCGCCCGGGCAGCCCGCCGGCCGGCCCGAACGGCGGCGCCCCGCCGGCGAGGCGCTCGCGGACGGCCGTGAGGTTGCGGATCTCGCGGTCGATCATCTCCAGCAGGGAGTGCACTCCGCCGGATCCACCGTCCGGCCGCGACCGTAAGGGATCGGCTGCCCCCTCGCCGCCCACCACCAGGGGACGAAGCGCGTGGCGGAACTCGGGATAGCCGGCGAAGCCGAGGGCCATCGCGAACCGGGTCACCGACGGCTGGCTCACGCCCGCCCGCTCGGCCAGCTCGACGCTCGACAGGAAGATCGCGTCAGGAAGGTTCTCGCTCAGGTAGTGCGCGATGCGCTGTTGCACCGGAGAAAGGCGCCTGCCCTCGATCAGCCGTTCGACCCCGTCCGTCACTTCCACCTCCAGGCCCCGGGGGCACCCACCCCGCGCGATCGACAACGCCGGCGACCGCCGTCCTCATCCCACCCGGCCTTCCGCCCCCTCCGGCAGGGACGCTTTCCGGCCGGGGGAACTTCTGCCGATGGTGAATGGCCGCATTCACCAGGAGAACACGAACATACCCGCCACGTGCGCGCCGGCAGGCCGGGACCGGCACCGGCGCAGGTCATGGCCGGTACGCGCGGCGGCGCACGGCCATTCACCAATGACGGCCACTCCGCAACCCGGATCAGGGAACGCGACACTACGCGTTTTACGTTGCATTGACCGTGAAGCCCCCGAACTCCCCGCCCGCCGGCTCCTGGCGGCTGCTCCTCACACATGTCCGGCCCTACAGGTGGACGCTGGTGCTGGGCGGCGCCCTCGGCCTGGTCGGCAGCCTCGCCGGGCTGGCCACCCCACTCGTGGCCAAGAGCGTCATCGACGCCTTCGGGCAGGACGTGTCGCTGGCCGGACCCGTACTGGGACTCAGCGCCCTGGTCATGGTGGGGGCCGTCATCTCGGCGCTCGGCGGTTACGTGCTCGAACGCACGGCGGAGAGCGTCGTGCTCAGCGCGCGGCTCCGGCTCGTCCGGCGGATGCTGCGGCTCCGGGTACCCGACGTGGACCGGCTGGAGCCGGGCGACCTGCAGTCACGGGTGACGGCCGACACCACGCTGCTGCGCGCCGTCTGCACGACCGGCATCACCAGCGGCATCACGGCGGTGTTCACGCTCACGGGGTGCGTGGCGCTGATGGCCGCCATGGACCCCGTCCTGCTCCTGGTCACGCTGGCGGTGCTGATCGCCATCGGAATGATCAATCTGTTCGTGCTCCCGCGCATCCGCAAGGCCACGAACGCCGCGCAGGCCGCCCTCGGTGAGGTCGGCGCGACTCTCGACCGCTCGCTGCAGGCGTTCCGCACCGTGAAGGCGTCCGGCGCCGAGGAGCGGGAGACCGCCGCGGTGGAGAACGCGGCCCGTACGGCCTGGCGGCGAGGGCTCAGCGCGGCGGGCTGGAGCGCGACGGCCGGCACCTCGACCTGGCTCGCCGTCCAGCTGGCGTTTCTCGCGGTGCTGGGCGTGGGGGGCGTGCGGGTGTCCAGCGGCACGCTCGAGGTGTCCTCGCTCATCGCCTTCCTGCTGTACCTGTTCTACCTGATGGCGCCGATCGCGCAGCTCGTCCAGGCGGCCGTGCAGCTGCAGGCCGGGCTCGCGGTCATCCCCCGGCTGCGCGAGATCGAGGACCTGCCCGCCGAGCCGATCACATCGGCCCAGCCCCCGGCCACGTCCCACGGTCCGGCCGCGGCGACCGGCATCGCCCCGGTCCCGAACCCGGCCACCGCGACGACCACGGTTCCCGGAGGCGCGACGGCCACCGGTCCCGCAGGTGTGCCGGCCATGGGCCCGGCGGGCGTCACGGCGACCGGGCCCGCAGGTGTGACGCTCACCGGGGTGGGGTTCCGCTACCGGGACGACCGCCCGCCGGCCCTGCGAGACGTCTCCTTCGAGATCCCCGCAGGCGGCATGACCGCCCTCGTCGGGCCCTCGGGAGCGGGCAAGTCGACGATCTTCGCCTTGCTGGAGCGCTTCTACGAGCCCTCCTCCGGCATCCTCGCGGCCGACGGCGTGGACATCCGCGACCTGCCGCTGGCCGCCTGGCGCTCGTCCCTCGGCTACGTCGAGCAGGACGCTCCGGTGCTCTCCGGGACCCTCCGGCAGAACCTCGTGTTCGCCGCGCCGGACGCGACCGACGAGGAGGTCGCCGAGGTGCTCGGCCGTACGCGGCTGGAGGAACTCGTGCGCCGGCTCCCGGAAGGGCTCGAGACGGCGGTCGGCCACCGGGGCCAGATGCTGTCGGGAGGCGAGCGGCAGCGCGTCGCCATCGCCCGGGCGCTGCTGCGCCGGCCGCGGCTGCTCCTGCTGGACGAGGCGACCTCGCAGCTGGACGCCGTGAACGAGATGCGGCTGCGCGAGGTGATCAGCGAGGTGGCCGGCACGACGACGGTGCTCGTCATCGCGCATCGCCTGTCCACGGTCACCAGCGCGGACAGGATCGTCGTGCTGGAGGGCGGCCGGGTGCGGGCCTCGGGCACCCACCGTGAGCTCCTCGCCGAGGACGGTCTCTACCGGGAACTGGCCACCACCCAGTTCCTCGCGAACGCCGAAGCCCTCCCCGGCTGATCCGGCCACCTGGTCCGGCCGGCGCGGATCTCTCCGGCACCGAAGCCCATCCTGGCCGATGGGACCCTGGGCCGATCTCCACGGATGTTCAGCGGCGAAGCGTTACCGGCTGATCGCTTCTAGGTCCCAGCCTCCCCTCGGTCTGCACGGATATCCCATTTATGAGGATTTATCGGTTTTGGGGCGATCGAGAGTGCGATCGCCGCGGGTTCCGTATCCCTATGAAGGCTAAACGTCCCGTTAAGCGACTCATCGCGCGCTGGGTGAGTTTCTCGCGCCGTTCGTCCTATTCCAGGCGGCCGTATCGATGGGCGCCGCCAAATGATTTTCCCGATCGGCCAATCCGAAAGCGCCACGGCCGCGTATCTCCCCGTGAGGACCCGGCCGGACCTCTTTCAACCGCTCAGCGCCCGGTCGCATCGCGACCGGCGGCCGAAAGGACCACGACGACATGGAGCTCCGGATCAACCGGCGAGCCCTGATCGCGCTGGGGATCGTGGGGGCGCTGGCCGCCTCCTCGCTCACCCTCCTGCGCCCCGAGCCCGGTGGCGCGTCCTCCCACCGCGAGGCCCCGCTCATCGCCGGCGACCCTCGCAACGACAACACCGATGTGTACGCCTTCGTCAGCCCCGACAAGCCCGACACCGTCACGCTGATGGCCAACTGGATCCCGTTCGAGGAGCCGACGGGCGGGCCGAACTTCTACACCTTCGACACCCGCTCCCGCTACAACATCAAGATCGACAACAACGGCAACGGGCTGCCGGACGTCACCTACCAGTGGACCTTCCGCAACGAGGACCGGCGCGGCACGTCCACCTTCCTGTACAACAACGGCCCCGTCACCTCGATCGACGACGAGAACCTGCTGTTCCGCCAGCGGTACACGCTCAAGAAGTTCGACGCGAAGCACGGGTGGACGACCCTCATCAAGAACGGCGTCGTGGCCCCCAGCAACACCGGCGCCGCCTCGATGCCCGACTACGCCCGGCTGCGCGCGCAGTCCCTGCAGCGGCTGCCCGGCGGCGGCCAGACCTTCGCCGGCCAGGCCGACGAGGCGTTCTTCCTCGACCTGCGGGTGTTCGACCTGCTGTACGGCGGCGACCTGTCGGAGGTCGGGCAGGACACCACCAAGGGCTACAACGTCCACAGCATCGCCATCCAGGTGCCCAAGGACGAAGTGGCGCTGAGGGGCGACGCCGGTCGCAACCCGGTCATCGGCATCTGGTCCACCACCGAGAAGTGGAGCCCGGGCGGGTACCGGCAGGTCTCGCGGCTGGGCAACCCGCTGGTCAACGAGGTCGTCATCCCCGCAGGCCTGAAGGACACCTTCAACGCCATCAGCCCGGACAAGGACGCCTCGATCCCCGCCGTCGTCAAGCGGGTCACCGAGCCCGAACTGCCCAAGCTCATCGAGAGCATCTACAAGATCCCCGCGCCCAAGACGCCGCGCGCCGACCTGGTCGAGATCTTCCTGACCGGCATCGCCAAGGCCAACGGGCCGATCAAGGCCGACCTCAACTCCCAGATCCTGAACAAGGACGCCGATCCCGAGGCGTTCAGGCCTTCGGAGATGCTGCGGCTCAACATGGCGGTCCCGCCCACGGCGAACCCCAACCGGCTCGGCGTGCTCGCCGGCGACCTGCAGGGCTTCCCGAACGGCCGCCGCCTCGGTGACGACGTCGTGGACATCTCGCTGCAGGCCGTCGAGGGCGCCGCGCTGACCGGCAAGCTGGTCGACGCCCTGGCCGAGGGCGACAAGGTCAACGGCAACGACAGGCCGTTCCAGCAGAGGTTCCCCTACATCCCGCTGCCCAGCGCCGCGGCGGTCAACCAGCGCTGACCGGGCCGCCGGCTCTCGCCTCCGGGACGGGAGCCGGCACCGCCACCCCGATCCGCGAACCCACGCGGCCGCCTCACCCCCCCCGAAGCGGCCGCCCCGCCCCTGACACCGGCGAGGCCACCTTTGCCCCCAGAGCGGGCGCCGCCACCTCAGCAACCGGGAACCACCAGGAGGAACACCATGTCCCACCTCGATCGCCGCCGCGGCCGTGTCCGCGCGGCGGCCGTCATGGGGGCGGGCGCGCTGGGATTGGCGCTGGCGGTCACGGCCGGGGCGACCCTGCTGCCACCCTCGGCCCCCTCCCCCGCCGCCCCCGTCGCCGGCCCGGCCTCCGCCGGGCGGGCGGAGGTCCCGCTCTCGCCCGCCGGCGCGGCGCAGACGGTCAGCAGCCTGCGGGAGCGGCTGAAGCGGCTGCCCAAGGACCACCAGGCCTGGGCGGCACTCGGCGCCGCTTACGTGCAGCAGGCTCGGATCACCGCCGATCCCTCCTCCTACACCAAGGCGGAGGAGGCGCTGAACCGGTCGGCCGCCCTCGCGCCAGGCGACTTCGCCGTCCTCACCGGGCGGGCCGCCCTGGCCGCCGGGCGGCACGAGTTCGCCGTCGCCACGGGGCTGGCGCGGCAGGCCATCACCGCCAACCCCTACGGAGCCGCCGCCTACGGCGTGCTCGCCGACGCCCGCACCCAGCTCGGCGACTACGCCGGGGCCACCAAGGCCGTCCGCCGCATGATGGACCTGAAGCCGGGCGTCGCGTCCTTCACCCGGGCCTCCTACGACGCCGAACTTCGCGGCGACGTCCGCGAGGCGAGGAGGCTGCTGGAGGCCGCGCTGCGCGACGCGTTCGCCCCCGAGGACGTCGCCTACTGCCGGTACTACCTGGGCGAGCTGGCACTGCGCTCGGGAGACCTCCAGCGCGCGGGCCAGATGTACGACGAGGCGTTGCGCGCCTTTCCCGACTTCGTCCCCGCCCTGGCCGGCCGAGCCCGGGCCGAGGCGCTGGGCGGGCGGCTGGACCGCGCCGCCGCCGGTTACGCGGACGTCGTCGCCCGGCTCCCTCTCTCCCAGTACGTCGTCGAGTACGGCGAGGTACTGCTGAAGCTCGGTGAGGATCCCGGCGAGCAGTGGACGCTCCTGAGGGCGCAGAAGCAGCTCATGGCCGCCAACGGCGTCCGCGACGACCTCACGTGGGCCGAGTTCGAGGCCGACCACGGCTCCCCGGCGGAAGCCGTACGGCACGCCGAGGCCGAGTACGTCAAGAACCCCAACATGGCCGCCGCCGACGCCCTGGCCTGGGCGCTGCACAAGGCGGGCAGATCACGCGAAGCCCTGCCGTACGCCAAGAAGGCCACGGCCAGGGGATGGCGCAACGCCCTGGCCTACTACCACCGGGGCACGATCGAGCGGGCGCTCCGGCGCGATTCCCGGCACTCCTTCACCCAGGTCAAGGACAGCAACCCGCGCTTCTCACCCACGATGCCCGCCCTCGCGAGGTTCTCATGATCGCCCTCGTCCTGGCCGCCGTCGTGGCGGCCCACCCACTAGGCGCCTCCGCCGTAGCCACCCACCCGCTGGAAGCCACCGCCGTGGCGGCCCACCCGCTAGGCGCCTCCGTCGTGGCCAGCCACCCGCTGAGAGTCACCGCCGTGGCGGCCCACCCGCTGGGAAAGTTCACGGTCAACCACTATGACGGCCTCAAGGTCTCGCCACGACAGGTCGAGAACACCGCCATCGTCGACTACGCCGAACTTCCCACGCTCCAGGCCGCGGCGGCGGTAGACACCGACCGGTCCGGAGCCGCCTCACCGCAGGAACGCGCCGCGCACGCCGCCGCGACCTGCGCCTCGCTCGCCCGCGCCCAGCGGCTCGTCGTGGACGGCACCGCCGTGCAGTGGCGAGTGGGCGCCACGTCCTACACCTACGCCGCCGGGGAGGGCGGCCTGGAGACCAGCCGCCTGACCTGCGCCCTGTCAGCCCCGGCGACCGTCTCGTCCTCCGTCGCCTTCACCGACTCCTTCCTCGGCGGGCGCATCGGCTGGCGCGAGATCACCGCCACCTCCGAAGGGGTACGGTTCGACCGGCCCAGCGTGCCGTCGGCCAGCGCGAGCGACGAGCTGCGCAAGTATCCCGATGACCTGCTCGCCGAACCGCTCGACCAGCGCTCGGTGACCCTCAACGTCACGACCTCCGGCTCGGCGGAAGCGGCCCCGGCCCCCGGAGGTTCCTCTCCGGCCGGTCCGCTCCTCCGCGCCCCCTCGCTGGCCGGTCCGTCCCTTCCCGGCCCGATCGGGGACTGGCTCGCGGGGCTCGACCGGACGTTCACCGGCCTGATCGGCGCCTCATCGCTGACCGTACCGCTCGGCCTGCTCGCCGTGCTCCTCGCGGTGGTGCTCGGCGCCGGGCACGCGCTGATCCCCGGGCACGGCAAGACCGTCATGGCCGCCTACCTGGCCGGCCGCCGGGGTCGCCCGCGCGACGCGCTGGTCGTCGGCGCCACCGTCACGGCCACCCACACCGCGGGCGTACTGGTCGTAGGGCTCCTGATCAGCGCGTTCTCCTCCGTGGCCGGCGAATCGGTGCTCTCCTGGCTCGGCCTCGCCAGCGGCCTCCTCATCGCCACCGTCGGCGTCCGCCTACTCTGGTCCGCCCTCCGCGGCCACAACCTCGGACATGGACATGGACATGGACATGGGCATGGGCATGGACACGTGCATGAGCACGACCAAGATCCCGAGCCGCCCCAAGACCAAGGCCTCACCCCAGGCCACGGACACGGGCACGGGCACAGGCACGGGCAGGGGCAGGGGCAGGGGCACGGGCGAGCCGGGTTGATCGGGCTGGGCGTGGCGGGTGGCCTGGTTCCGAGCCCGTCGGCGCTGATCGTTCTCCTCGGGGCGGCGGCACTGGGCCGCACCTGGTTCGGTGTCGCGCTGGTAGGCGCCTACGGCATCGGGATGGCGGCCACCCTCACGGCGACCGGACTGCTGCTCGTGAAGCTGACGGCCCGGCTGGACAGGCTCGCCACGGCTCGGAGGGGCCTAGCCGGCCGGATCGCGGGTCTCGCCCCGGTCGGCACCGCCACGATGGTCGTCCTCCTCGGCGCCGGCCTCGCCGTCCGCGGCATCGCCGGCGCCGTATGACAGCCCCACCGACCCGGCGCCGGATATAGGAGCACCACCCCCGGACAGGAGGGGGAGGCCGGACAGGAGGGGGAGGCCGGCACGGAGATCACCCACCCGCCGTACGAGGGCGCCGACACCGCCGTACCCCTCCCCACCGACCCGGCGCCAGACGTAGGAGCACGACATCGACGAGGGAGGGCCGGGCAGGGCAGGGCCGGGTGGCCGGGCAGGGCAGGCCGGGCAGGCCGGGCAGGCCGGGTCGGGTCGGGCAAGCCGGGTCGGGTCGGGTCGGGTCGGGCAAGCCGGGTCGGGTCGGGTCGGGCAGGCCGGGTCGGGCAGGGTCGGGGCGAGCAGGTCGGGCCGGGGACAGGCCGGGGCAGGCCGGGACTGGCGGGCTGGGGTTAGTGGGGGGTTAGGGCTGGGGTCAGGTAGCGGAGTTGGGATAGGCAGTCGTCTGGGGTGGTGGCCAGAGGTTGGACGCAGACGTGGTCGGCGCCGGCCTCGTGGTGGGCGCGGATCCTCCTGGCGACGACCTCCACGTCGCCCCACGGCACGATCGCGTCCACTAGGCCGTCGCTGCCGCCTCCGGCGAAGTCGTCGTCGGTCCAGCCGAGCTCGCGCAGGCTGTTGAGGTAGTTCGGGAGCTTCAAGTAGAAGGCCATGTAGTCGCGGGCGATCGTCCGGGCCCGGCCGGCGTCGGTTTCCAGGACGAACGCCTGCTCGGGGACGAGCAGGGGGTCGGGGCCGAGGATGTCCCGTGCCTTGGCGGTGTGTTCGGGCGTCACGAAGTAGGTGTGCGCCCCCTGAGCACGCTCGGCGGCGAGCCGCAGCATGTTCGTCCGCAGGGCGGCGAGCACCCAGGCGGGCCGTTCGGGCAGCGGCGCGTCGTAGGGGGCCTGGTCCATCGCGTCGAGGTACGCGCGCATGGTCGCGACCGGCTTGCCGTAGTCGTGCCCTCGGACCGTGACCAGCGGAGCGTGGCTCACGCCGAGGCCTAGGACGAAACGGCCGCCCCACGCCTCCGCGAGCGCGTTGGACCCGGCGACCACGGCCGCCGCATCCCGGGCCCAGATGTTGGCGATGCCGGTGGCGACGAACAGCCGCTCGGTGCCCGACAGCAGGATGGCGGAGTTGACCAGGGACTCTTTGCCGCCGAAAATCTCGGCGATCCACAGGGCTCCGTATCCGAGCTCCTCGATGGTCGCGGCCACCCTGCGGGCGGTGTCCGCGTCCTGGTTGCCGAGCATGCTGAGCCATACGCCGGTCTTGCCGAGGCGCCGTCTGAGTTCCGCGAGGTCCGGCGGTGCCGGGTTGTCGTTCCGCATGGGGTGCCGCTCCATGTCTGCTGTATCCGATATCGGCACAAGATGCCGCGTACTGTCTCGGTGACGATCTACTCGTCATCAAGTCATCAAGTCATCTCGTCGTACGGTGGCGGGCGTCGTCTCCGTGAAGATGCCCGTCACGCACAGAACCTCCCCTGTCGCGCTCCCCGCCACGCCACTGCCGACCTCCCCGTACGGCCACTGCCGGACTCCTGCGGCCGGTGCCGGACTCCTGCGGGCGGTGCCGAAATCCTGCGGGCGGTGCCGAAATCCTGCGGGCGGTGCCGGAGTCGTGCGGGCGACGGGGGACGGCGCGGTCGTAACATCCATGCATGAGGCGGGTATTGATCTGGCTGCACGGTGGTGCGTGGATGGAGCGACACGCCGGCGAGCGGTCGCGGGCCCTCCTGGCCGAGCACGGCCTCGACGTCGTCCCGGTCACCTACCGGCTGAGCCACGAGGCGACCTGGCCTGCGCAACTGGAGGATGTACGGTCGGCGGCGCGCAAGGTGCGGGCGGACCATCCCGATGCGCCGTTGCTGGTCGCGGGCACGTCATCGGGGGCGCATCTCGCCGTCCACCTGGGCCTGCGCGGTGTCGACGCCCCCGACGACGTGAGCGCCGTGATCGCCTGTGCCCCTCCCGTCGACCCGCTGGCCGCCGACTGGCCCGAGTGCCGCGAGGACGGCAGCCCATGGGCGCGACTGCTCGGCCACGTCCCGGCCCCCGGGGACGAGATGACCGCGGACTCGACGCCGGCCAACCACGTCGGCAACGGGGTGCCCATCCTGCTCATGCACGGCTACGAGGACACCGTGGTGCCTCCGACGCAGACGCTCGACCTCAGCAACGCGCTCCTGGCCTCGGGCCACCCCGTGACGGCCTATCTCGGCGCCGGGGGGCACGACGCCGATCTCGCCAGGGACGACATCCGCCAGGTGATCGCCTCATTCCTCAGCCGCCTGCCCTGACCGATCCCGATCCCGATCACGGGCACGGGCACGGGCACGGGCACGGGCACGGGCGCCCAGTCCGACAACCACGATCGCCGGCCGGTTTCTCGCCGTACATGGCGCCGGCATCGCCGTACCCTCTTCCCGCCGACGCGGCGCCCACAGACCCGCACCCACCCGACGCGAACCAAAGCGCCGCATCCGACGGGTGGGCGGGGTGTCAGGGGCGGGTGCCGTCCAAAGCGCCGCATCGGACGGGAGTCGAGGCCGCGCACCGCGCGACGGTGGACGGGGTGTCAGGGGCGGGTGCCGTATTCGCGGCGGATCTGCTGGGCCGTCTCCTTGATCTCGTGTTCGGTCTGGAGGAGCCGGGCCTCTGCCGCTTCGGTGCGGGCCTCGGCGGCCATGGTGCGGTTCCCCGTGCTCGCGCCGAACCGTCGCTTGGCCCGGGCCTTCAGCTCCCGGATCTTCCACCTGTCCATGAAGCCCATCGTGCCGCGCCTCCCTGATCCCCGATCATCGTCCGTCCCCGCACACTCCCCTGGAATCCGCCGACCATGCCCCGGTCATGCGTTCTTGCAGGTCGGCGGGTCGGGCGGCGTCGGCACCTAGCGGCCATCGCGTGCCTTTCACCATCGCGGGGCCTTGGCCGTTTCAGGAGAAGGCTCTCCTGCCGCCGTCTCAGTGACGACATGCGGCGCGACCTCGACGATCTGCGGCGCCGCCAAGCGGACGGCGAGTTCCCCGCCGACCTCGACCCCGCGTGCCTGCTCCTCGCGCTGTTCGCCGTGACCAGCGCGGGCGTCGCCTTCCCGCACCTCGTCCGCGCGATCTGCGGGGCGGACCCGGCCTCGGAGGAGTTCACCGAGCACTACGCCGAGCAGATCAGGCGCCTGGTGGCCCATCTGCGCAGGTGACCGGCGCCCGGCCGCTCCTACTTCAGTTTGGCGCCACGCTCGCCGGTCCAGGCCGAGGGCAGGTCGTGGCGGCCGGAGACGAACTCCTGGACGGCGATCTTCACCCTGATCGCGGGGCGGCGCCAGCGGTCCTCCCGGTGGACGGCCTTCGCCATCTTGTACGGGCTGGGCCTGCGGGAGCCAGGGGCGAAGAACCAGCGGGCCCACGGGGATCCCGGACGCGCGAGCCGTACCGCGCCGATGATCAGCAGGAACGGGGCGAACAGGCCCGCGAGCCCGGTCCAGATCTTGCCCTTGAGCAGCGTGATCACCGCGAGCACGAGGTTGAGCAGCAACAGCAGGGCCGCCGTCCACCACCCGCCCGGCGTGGGGGTGGGCGCCTCCCAGCCGAAGGGACGCAGTCCGACCAGCAGGAGCAGCGTCACCGCGATGGCGACGAAGACCGCGTCGACCGAGGTGCGTCCCTCCTCCGACCAGTACACGTCCCGGAGGTGCAGGATCAGCGCGAACTCGTCCAGCACCAGCGCCGCGCCGACGCCGAAGACGGCGGCCGTGACGGCGTACCACCCGGAGGACAGGCCCGCGCTGATCAGCCCGGCGACGCCGCCGAACAGCATGAGCACCACGCCGAACACGACGTGGTGAACGTGGACGTCGCCGACGTTGACGTTGCGGAACCAGCCGACCTTCGCCCGGATGAGCCGCACGTTGACGCGCGTGAAGATGAACGTGACGATCAGCGCCGTCAGAAAGCAGAAGAGCGGCAGACGTCCGGTGTCGATGATCCGCTCGTGAAACCAGACTCCCACAGGTATCCCCCGGTACCGATGCTACGGGCCCTCGGGGGGTGATCCTCCGATCCACGGCGCCGGCGATGGGCGCGGCGAGGCGAGCGGCCGGATCCGGGCAGGTCGCGGGCCGGCCGGATCAGGCCAGGAACGCCCGCAGGAGCGCGGCTGTGCCGTCCAGATGCTCGACGACGGCCTTCCTCGCGGCCTCGGGGTCGCCGGCGAGAATGGCGGCGACCATCGCGGCGTGCTGCGCGGCGGCGTGGTCGATGTTGGGCCCGAGCACGGGGATGGCGTTGAGCAGGTCGGTGACCCGCAGCCGCGCGTCGGCGGCGGCCGCCGCCAGGAGCGCCGAGCCGGTCAGCTCGGCGATGGACAGGTGGAAGGCCGTGTCGAGCCGCCGGTAGTCGCCGGGCGCGGCGTCGTTGACGTCAGCGAGACGCCGCCGGAGGAGGGCACGCTGCTCCTCGGTGAGGTCGATGGCCGCGAGGACCTGCGCGGCACCGCACTCGATCGCCATCCGGAAGGTCAGCGCGTCGTCCAGATCGTCGGCGCCCATCTGGTTGACGGCCCTGCGAAGGTCGCCGTGGCGCGGCCGTGGCGGCTCGTAGACGACGAACGCTCCCCCGTACCGGCCGCGCCGTACGTCGAGGTAGCCGGCCTGCTGGAGGGCGCGGATCGCCTCTCGCAGCGTGACCCGGCTGATGCCGAGCTGGACGGCCAGCTCACGTTCGGGCGGGAGCTTGTCGCCGTGCGCGACCACGCCGAGCTTGATCGCCTGGAGCAGGCGTTCGACGGTCTCCTCGAAGGCGTTGCCGGCCCGGACCGGCCGCAGGAGCGCGACGAGCTGCTGCTCGCCCATCACTTCCTCCCCAGACCGGCCTCAATGGTTGGAGATTAGTCCATTCGGCGGCTCGGGTCTCCTCAACCGTTGACGCGGGGCGGCCCCTGGTGCTTGCATGCCTCCAATGGTCTGTTTCCAGACTTTTGCGAGAAGGGGGCGCGGTGCTCACCGTCGACCAACTGCGTGAACAGGTGTCCGCCGGCCGGGTGGACACCGTGCTTCTGGCCATCGCCGACATGCAGGGACGCCTCCAGGGCAAGCGGCTGTCCGCGCGGTACTTCCTCGAGGAGGTGCTGCACCATGCCGCGGAGGGATGCAACTATCTCCTCGCCGTGGACATCGACATGAACACGGTCGACGGTTACAGCATGTCGTCCTGGGAGCGGGGCTACGGCGACTTCGTGATGCGGCCCGATCTGGCCACGCTGCGCCGGGTGCCCTGGCAGGAGGGCACGGTCATGCTCATGGCCGACCTGGTCTGGGAGAACGGCGCCGACGTCGCCGCCTCTCCGCGCCAGATCCTGCGCGGGCAGACCGCCCGGCTGGCCGAGCGCGGCTGGGCGGCGTACGTCGGCACCGAGCTGGAGTTCATCGTCTACAACGACAGCTACGAGAACGCCTGGTCCAGGGCCTACCGCGACCTGACCCCCGCGAACCAGTACAACGTGGACTACTCCCTGCTCGGCGGCGCACGCGTCGAGCCGCTGCTGCGCCGCATCAGGCTCGGCATGGAGGGGGCGGGCATGTACGTCGAGTCCGCCAAGGGCGAGTGCAACCTCGGGCAGCACGAGATCGCGTTCCGGTTCGCCGAGGCGCTCGCCACCTGCGACAACCACTCGATCTACAAGAACGGGGCCAAGGAGATCGCCGCCCAGGAGGGCATGTCGATCACCTTCATGGCCAAGCCGAACCAGCGCGAGGGCAACTCCTGCCACGTCCACATCTCGCTGCGCGCCGACGACGGCGAGCCGGTCATGGCCGGGGACGGCCCGCACGGGCTGTCGAAGCTCGGAGAGCACTTCATCGCCGGGCAGCTCGCCGCCATGCGCGAGCTGACGCTGCTCTACGCGCCCAACATCAACTCCTACAAGCGGTACGTCCCGGGCAGCTTCGCGCCGACCGCGGTCAAGTGGGGCGTGGACAACCGCACCTGCTCCCTGCGGCTGGTCGGGCACGGGCCCTCGCTCCGCATCGAGAACCGCGTGCCGGGCGGCGACGTCAACCCCTACCTCGCGGTCTCCGGGCTCATCGCGGCCGGGCTGCACGGCATCGAGAACGAGCTGCCGCTGGAGGAGGCGTACACGGGGAACGCCTACACTGCGGGCGCCGACACCGTGCCCGCCACCCTGCGGGACGCGCTCGCGCTGTGGGAGGGTTCGAAGATCGCCAAAGACGCGCTCGGCGAGCAGGTCGTCGAGCACTACGCGAACAACGCCCGGATCGAGCTGGCCGCCTTCGACGCGGCGGTCACCGACTGGGAGCTTTTCCGGGGATTCGAGCGGATGTGACATGAAGATCATCAACCCTGCAACCGAGGACGTGCTCGCCGACGTCGAGCTCGCCGACCTGGCCGAGACCGACCGCGTGGTGGAGCGCGCCAGGAAGGCGTTCGCCGCCTGGCGGGAGGTCTCGCCCGGCGACCGTGCCCGGCTGCTGCGGCGCTTCGCCGACCTGGTCGACCGGCACGGCGACGAGCTGGCCGGGCTGGAGCTGGCCAACGCCGGCCATCCGATCGGCAACGCCCGCTGGGAGGCGGGCAACGTCCGCGACGTCCTGCACTTCTACGCGGGGGCGCCGGAGCGCAACCACGGCAAGCAGATCCCGGTGCCGGGCGGGGTGGACATCACCTTCGCCGAGCCGCTCGGCGTCGTGGGAGTGATCGTGCCGTGGAACTTCCCCATGGCGATCATGATGTGGGGCGCCGCTCCCGCGCTCGCGGCGGGCAACACGGTTATCGTTAAACCGGCGGAGTGGACCCCGATGACGGCTTTGAGGCTGGCGGAGCTGGCCCTCGAAGCCGGCCTCCCCGAGGGGGTGCTCCAGGTTCTTCCTGGAGCAGGGGAGGTCGCCGGGGCCCGCCTCGTGGAGCACCCTGGCGTCAACAAGATCGTCTTCACCGGTTCCACGGAGGTCGGGAAGCTGATCCTCGCCAGGGCCGCGGAGCACGTCAAGCGGGTCACCCTGGAGCTCGGCGGCAAGAGCGCCAACGTGGTCTTCGCCGACGCCGACCTTGAGCAGGCCGCCGCGACCGCCCCCTCCGCGGTCTTCGACAACAGCGGGCAGGACTGCTGCGCGCGCTCGCGCGTCCTGGTGGAGCGCCCGGTGTACGAGGAGTTCCTCGACCGGCTCCGCACGGCCGTCGGCGCGCTCACGGTGGGCGACCCCCTGGACCCGGGCACGGACATGGGGCCGCTGATCAGCGCCGAGCACCGCGATCGGGTCGCGTCGTTCGTCACCGGCACTCCGCATTACCAGGGGACGTGCCCCTCGGGGAAGGGGTTCTGGTTCCCGCCGACCGTGCTGACCCACGACTCGCTGGACGATCGGGCGTTCACCGAGGAGATCTTCGGGCCGGTGGTCAGCGTGGTGCCGTTCGACGACGAGGCGGCAGCCATCCAGATCGCCAATAACACGAAATATGGGCTTTCGGGGTCGATCTGGACGCGGGACGTCGGCCGGGCCCTGCGGGTGGCCCGTGCGGTCGAGGCGGGGAACCTGTCGGTCAACTCCCACTCCTCGGTCCGTTATTGGACGCCGTTCGGAGGCTTCAAGCAGTCGGGGCTGGGCCGCGAGCTCGGGCCGGACGCGCTGGCCGCCTTCACCGAGACCAAGAACGTCTTCATCGCCCACTGACCGCCGCGCGCCGCGGAGGCGCGTACGCGGATCAGGCGCCGGTCCGGGTGGCCGCCGCACACATCAGGAACCGAACCAGCACCAGGGAGTTCGTCACCATGCAACGTCTGCGCGACCGCGTCGCCGTCATCACGGGTGCGGCGGGCGGCATCGGCCTCGCCACGGCCCGCCGCTTCGCCGAGGAGGGCGCGAAGGTCGTGTGCGCCGACCTCGACGAGGAGGGCGGCGTCAAGGCCGCCGAGGAGGTGGGCGGCCTGTTCGTCCGGGCCGACGTCACCAGCGAGGAGGACGTCAGCCGGATGTTCGAGACGGCGTTCGAGACCTACGGCAGCGTCGACATCGCCTTCAACAACGCGGGCATCTCCCCTCCCGACGACGATTCCATCCTGTCCACCGGCATCGATGCCTGGCGCCGAGTTCAGGACGTCAACCTGACCAGCGTGTATCTCTGCTGCAAGCACGCCATCCCGTACATGCGGCGACAGGGCAAGGGCTCCATCATCAACACCGCCTCCTTCGTGGCCGTGATGGGGTCGGCGACGTCCCAGATCTCCTACACCGCCTCCAAGGGCGGCGTGCTCGCCATGTCGCGCGAGCTGGGCGTCCAGTTCGCCCGCGAGGGGATCCGCGTCAACGCTCTCTGCCCGGGGCCGGTCAACACCCCGCTGCTGCAGGAGCTGTTCGCCAAGGACCCCGAGCGGGCCCAGCGGCGCCTCGTCCACATCCCGGTGGGCCGGTTCGCCGAGGCCTCGGAGATCGCCGCCGCCGTCGCGTTCCTGGCCTCGGACGACGCCAGCTTCATCACCGGGGCCGAGTTCCTGGTGGACGGCGGGATCTCCGGCGCCTACGTGACCCCGCTGTAGGCCCGGCCATGTCACGTCCCGTCATCGGCATCACCTGCTACGTCGAGCCCGCCGCCTTCACTGTGTGGCGGATGCCGGCCGCGCTGCTGCCGTACACCTACGTCGAGCACGTCGTGCGGGCGGGCGGCCAGCCGGTCATCCTGCCCCCGGCGGGCGATCCCGCCCCGCTCGCCGGGCGGCTGGACGGCCTGATCATGGCCGGCGGCGGCGACGTGGATCCCGGCAGGTACGGCGAGGACCCGCACCAACAGACCGGCTATATCCGGAAATTTCGTGATACGGCCGAGTTCGAGCTGGTCGGCGCGGCGCTGGACGCCGGGCTGCCGTTCCTCGGCGTCTGCCGGGGACTTCAGGTGCTGAACGTCCACCTGGGCGGCACCCTCCACCAGCACCTTCCCGACGTGGTCGGCCACGGCGGCCACTCCCCCGCCCCCGGCGAGTTCGGCCACCTCCCGGTGTCCCCCGTGCCGGGCAGCAGGCTCGCCGAGGTGCTGGGCGCGGAGAAGGTCGACGCCGCCCACTACCACCACCAGGCCGTCGACCGGCTCGGCGACGGGCTCACGGTGTCGGCGAGCAGCGACGACGGCACCGTGGAGGCCGTGGAGCTCGCCGGGCATCCTTTCGCGCTCGCCGTCCAGTGGCACCCCGAGGCGGGCGAGGAAGGCCACCTGTTCGAGGCTCTGGTCGACGCCGCCACGGCGGACGGTCACAGGTAGGGCGGTCATTGGTAGGGTGGTCGAGAACACCGATGATCCCGTGCGGGAGAGCGTCCTGACATCCGGTCAGGGCCCCTGAAGGAGCAAGTCCTCCCCGCGAACCTCACAAGGCAAAGGACCGCGCGGGCCAGGTGATCTCTGGAAAGCAGGCCTCCTCCACGAGGCCTCGCCGAAGGTGAAAGTCCGGCCAAAACCCGGGCGAAACTCTCAGGCACCGATGACAGAGGGGGAGGATGCTCTCATCCAACCCTGTCTGAGGTGCGCATCATGTCCCGATCCACACCGCTCCGCGAGGTGCACGAGACCCTCGGCGCGACGCTCACCGACTTCGCCGGCTGGCTGATGCCGTTGCGCTACGGCAGCGAGTCCGCCGAGCACAACGCGGTGCGCACGGCCGCCGGGCTGTTCGACCTGTCCCACATGGGAGAGATCTTCGTCACCGGCCCGCAGGCCGGCGAGGCGCTCGACCACGCACTCGTCGGCAACCTGTCCGAGCTCGTGCCGGGCCGCGCCCGCTACACCATGATCTGCGCCACCGGCGGTGGCGTGCTCGACGACCTGATCGTCTACCGCCTCGGCTCCGAGGAGTTCCTCGTCGTGGCCAACGCCTCCAACTACGAGCGGGTGGCCGCGGAACTGACCGCGCGGGGCGAGGGCTTCCAGGCCGAGGTCGACGACCGGTCCGACCAGTACGCGCTGATCGCCGTCCAGGGGCCGCGCTCGCAGGAGATCCTCAGTAGCCTCACCGACGCGGACCTGGCCGGTCTGAAGTACTACGCGGGCCTGCCCGGCACCGTCGCCGGCGTCCAGGCCCTCATCGCGCGCACCGGCTACACCGGCGAGGACGGCTTCGAGCTCTTCGTCGCCGCCGCCGACGCCGTGTCGCTGTGGCAGGAGCTGGCCAAGGCGGGCGACGGGTACGGCCTGCGTCCCGCCGGGCTGTCCGCCCGGGACACGCTCCGCCTCGAAGCGGGCATGCCGCTGTACGGCAACGAATTGAACGCCGGCCTGACCCCGTTCGACGCCGGCCTCGGCCGCGTCGTGCGGTTCGACAAGCCGGGCGACTTCGTCGGCCGCGCGGCGCTCGCGCCGCTGAAGGACGTCCCTCCGCGCCGGCGCCTCACCGGCCTGGTCGCGCGGGGCCGCCGAGTGCCGCGCCACGGCTATCCCGTGGTGCTGCTGACTGACGGCACCGTCGTTGGGGAGGTCACCAGCGGCGCACCCTCGCAGTCTCTCGGCAAGCCGATCGCCATGGCCTACGTGGACACCAACCTGTCCGAGGGCCTCGCGGTCGACATCCGTGGTAGCCATGAACCGGTCGACGTGGTTGACCTGCCTTTTTACCGGAGGAGCAAGTGAGCAGCATTCCCGAGGAGCTCAGCTACACCAAGGAGCACGAGTGGGTGGCCGGGCTCGACGACGGCCTCACCGTGACCGTGGGCATCACGGCGTACGCCGCCGACTCGCTGGGTGACGTCGTGTACGTCCAGCTGCCCGAGGTGGGCGGCACCATCGAGGCGGGCGACGCCGTGGGCGAGGTCGAGTCCACCAAGTCCGTCAGCGACATCTACGCGCCGGTCACCGGCGAGGTCGTCGAGGTCAACCAGACCGTCGTCGACGATCCCTCGCTGGTCAACTCCGACCCCTATGGTGAGGGCTGGCTGTTCCGCGTGCGCATCGAAGGCACCCCTGAGGACCTTCTCACCTCCGAGGAGTACGTCACCGTCACCTCGTCCGAGGCCTGACCTCACGGTCACCTCGGCCGAGTCCTGACTCAGCCCACCCGTCCACCACCGGCCGCAGGCCCGGCCATCCGCCGGGCCCGCGGCGCACCACGTCCCGAATGGCGACCCCCTCGGGGCGGACAACGACTTCGGTTAGCGACCCGCGCTCGCCCGAGCACACACCTCGCACGACATGTACACGGACGGAGATCAATGGCGATCAGCGTCTTCGATCTGTTCAAGATCGGCATCGGGCCGTCGAGCTCGCACACCGGCGGCCCGATGGCGGCGGCCCACAAGTTCGCGCGAGGCCTGCACGAGGACGGCCTTCTGGAGAAGACCGCCCGGGTGGAGGTCATCCTCTACGGCTCCCTCGGGCTGACCGGCAAGGGACACGGCAGCGACAAGGCGGTGCTGCTGGGGCTGTCGGGCGAGAAGCCCGAGCTGGTCGACGTGGACACCGTCGACGACCGGCTCGCGCGGATGCGCGACTCCGGCACCGTGCGGCTGTACGACACCCGCGAGATCCCATTCGTGATCGGCGAGCACCTGATCTTCGAGCGCAAGATCTCGCTCCCGCACCACCCCAACGGCATGCGCTTCACCGCCTTCACCGCCGAAGGCGAGCCGGTGCGCGAGAAGGTCTACTACTCGGTGGGCGGCGGGTTCGTCGTGGACGAGAACGCCACCGGCGCCGACCGCATCAAGGCCGACGACACCGAGCTCCCCCACCCGTTCACCACGGCGGCGGAGCTGCTGCGGCACTGCGCTGAGACCGGCCTGTCCGTCTCCGGGCTCATGCTGGAGAACGAGAAGGCCTTCGGCCGTACCGAAGCCGAGATCAGAGCGGCGCTGCTGCACCTCTGGCACGTCATGTCCGAGTCCGTGCGGCGCGGCACCGCCAAGGAGGGCGTGCTCCCGGGCGGCCTGAAGGTCAAGCGGCGGGCCAACCAGCTTCTGCGCCGCCTGCAGAGCGAGGCCCCCGAGAAGGACCCGCTCCAGACGATGGACTGGGTCACCCTCTTCGCCCTCGCCGTCAACGAGGAGAACGCCGCCGGCGGCCGCATCGTCACCGCGCCGACCAACGGCGCCGCCGGCATCGTCCCCGCCGTGCTGACGTACTACGACCGGTTCACGCCGCAGTCCGACGACGACGGCGTGATCCGGTTCCTGCTGACGGCTGGGGCGATCGGCGTGCTGTTCAAGGAGAACGCCTCGATCTCCGGGGCCGAGGTCGGCTGCCAGGGCGAGGTCGGCTCGGCCTGCTCGATGGCCGCCGCCGGCCTGACCGAGGCGCTCGGCGGCACGCCCGAGCAGGTCGAGAACGCCGCCGAGATCGGCATCGAGCACAACCTTGGCCTGACCTGCGACCCCATCGGCGGCCTGGTGCAGATCCCGTGCATCGAGCGCAACGCCGTCGCCTCCATCAAGGCCATCACCGCGGCCCGCATGGCCCTGCGCGGCGACGGCCGCCACTTCGTCTCGCTGGACAAGGCCATCAAGACCATGCGCGACACCGGCCGCGACATGCTCGACAAGTACAAGGAGACCAGCCGCGGCGGCCTCGCCGTCAACGTCATCGAGTGCTGACCTCGCTCGACCTCACCGCGCATGGCCGCGAAGCCCTGCCCTGATCTCGAACTCGCCCTTCCCACCGCCCCGCGACGGCGGGCGGCCGGAAAATCGGTTGCGGTTCTTCGTGGCCGGTGGGACGGTGTGCGTTCTTCCGACGAAACAGGAGCACGCGATGCGGCAGGACCTCGAAATCTCCCAGCGCCCGATCGGCACGCGAGTATTCGAGGTCTCCAACGCCCATGCACGTCCTGAACATCGGAATCCTGGCACACGTCGACGCGGGTAAGACCAGCCTCACCGAGCGGCTGCTGTTCCACACCGGGGCCATAGAACGGCTCGGCAGCGTCGACTCCGGCAGCACCCAGACCGACCGCGGCGCCATCGAGCGGCAGCGCGGCATCACCATCCGTACCGCCGTCGCGCCCTTCATCATCGGCGACCTGCAGGTCAACCTCATCGACACGCCGGGGCACAGCGACTTCATCGCCGAGGTCGAACGCGCCTTGGGCGTGCTCGACGGCGCGGTGCTGGTGCTGTCGGCGGTCGAGGGCATCCAGGCGCAGACCCGCGTGCTGACCAGGGTGCTGCATCGCATGCGGCTGCCGACCCTCATCCTCGTCAACAAGATCGACCGGGCCGGCGCGCGGGAGCACGAGGTGCTGGCCGACATCCGCCGCAGGTTGTCGCCGCACGCGATCGCCATGAACACGGTCGAGGGCATCGGCACCCCGGCCGTACGCACCCGGCCGCTGCCGATCGAGCGCGCGGCGGAGGCCCTGGCCGAGCAGGATGACCGCCTGCTGGCCGACCTCGTCGACGGACGCGCCCCCGCGCCGGGCCTCCTGCGTGACCGCCTGCGCGCCCAGACCGCGGCCGGGCAGGCGCACCCGGTGTTCTTCGGCTCGGCGATCGGGGGGCAGGGCATGGCCGAGCTCATCGACGGCATCACCGGCCTGCTCCCGGCCGCCCCGCATGCCGGGGGAGCGCCGCGCGGCACCGTCTTCGCCGTCGAACGCGCCGAGAACGGGCAGAAGGTCGCCTACCTGCGGTTGTTCGCGGGCGAGCTTCACCCGCGCCGGCCGCTGACCCTGCATCGCCCCGACGGCGAGCACACCGGGCGGGTCACCGCGCTCCAGACCGTCGGCGCCACTCCGGCGATCACCAAGGTGTGGGGGTTGCCGGGGGTGCGGGTCGGCGACCGCGTGGGGGCCTCGGCCGGCCTCTCCGAGCGGCCGCGATTCGCCCGGCCCACGCTGGAGACACTGGTGCGGCCACGCCGCGGGGCCGAGGCCGCCCGGCTGCACGCCGCGCTGGTCACCCTGGCCGACCAGGATCCGCTGATCCAGACCCGCACGGTCCCCGGCGAGGGCGTCTCGGTGCTGCTCTACGGAGAGGTGCAGAAGGAGGTGATCGCCCAGACGCTGCGCGACGACTTCGGGGTGGAGGCCGTCTTCGAGGAGAGCCGCCTGGTCTGCCTGGAGCGCCCGCGCGGCAGCGCGGAGGCGGTCACGGAGATCGACCGGCGCGGGCCCAACGAGTTCTACGCCACCGTCGGGCTGCGGGTCGAACCCGGTACGGGCGTCACCTACCGCCGCGAGGTGGACCTCGGCTCGCTGCCGCTCGCCTTCCACCGGGCCATCGAGGAGAGCGTGCACGAGGCGCTCCAGCGAGGGCTGTACGGCTGGCAGGTCGCCGACTGCGCGGTCACGCTGACCCGCGGCGGATTCGTGGCGCCGCTCAGCACGGCGGGCGACTTCCGCACGGTGACCCCGCTGGTCGTCCACCGGGCCCTCCGCGAGGCGGGGACGACGGTGTTCGAGCCATGTCACGCCTTCGAGCTGGAGGTGCCGCACGAGTCGCTCAGCGCGGCCGCCACACTGCTGGCCGGGCTCGGCGCGCGGCTCTCCGACACCTCGGCCGTGCGGGAGACGTGGCTGATCAGGGGCGAGATCCCGGCCAGGAGCGTACCGGAGGCAGCGCGGCGGATCCGGGGCCTGTCGCACGGCGAGGGCGTGTGGTGGTCCCAGCCTCACGGGGACCGGCCGGTCACCGGTCCACCCCCGCACCGCCACAGCCCCGAACACCCGGACCGCACCAGCGACGCCCTGCCCTGACAGCACCGAGATCCGCGCTGTCAGCGCGTAGGCTGGAGAGTGGATTCGGTCGGGGGGCGGGGTTCTCAGGGCGTGCCGGGGTGGCGATGGATGATCGTGAGGGTGCCGGTTTAGCGCCGCAGGCGGAGCTCCATCCCGCTGGTGGGATGTTGTACGGCTCGCCTGCTGCTTCGATGGTCGTCTCCTGGGACGCGGGGAGACTGATGGTGACCGACACCGCCTCCGGGCGTTCGGCGCGGGTCACGCCTGCTTCGCTGTATCACTACCGGTACGACCGCACGATCCTCAACGACAAGGCGAAGCAGGAGGCGCAGGGCGTCAACGGGCTCGCGGCGCTGGACGCCGACGGCCTGGTTCTGCTGGACATTCCCGGCAGGTGGTCGGCCGGCGGCGTGGCGGCCTTCGCGGCCGCGTCCGGGATACCCGTGCAGAACGCCTTGGCGGCACCGCCGCGGCGGGCGGTCCTCGCCGGACGTGCCCGGCTCCAGCCGCTTCGTCGCCGGACCGGTCCCGCGCCTGTCGCCCAGGCAACGGAAGATCATCATGTACGGCGCCGGCGCGGCGGGCCTGCCCTGAACCGCCACCGGCCACAGCGGCGGCGGTCACGCCGATCGTCACAGCGGGGACGGTACCGCCGTCGTCTACCAGGGGACCGGGCCGTCGTCGTGGAAGTAGCCGCCGGTGGAGCCGTCCGGGCCGAGGGTGGCCAGGCGGACCACGATCGCGGCGCCCTGCGCGGCCGTCCGGGTGATCGTCATCGGGATGTCCTTGGTGAAGTCGGTGGCGCAGGCTCCGGGAGCGGCGGCGTTGACCAGGATGCCCTCGGAGCGGAGCTCCTTGGCGTACTGGGTCGTCATGCACAAACGCGACCACGGCGCCGACCTGAAGCACCCCGCAGAGGTCGCCCAGGTCATCGAAAACCTCGCCGACAAGGTGCTGCACCAGCCCGGATGACCGCTTCGCCCCATAGCCGGGTCTCAGACCTCGCCGCACTTCACCTCGTTCAGAAAGGCCGCTGGTCAGCCTGCGTTCAGACGGGCCGCTGGGTCACCCTGTACGCGGACGGGCCGCTGGTCAGCCGGCGTCGTAGTGGGCCTGGGCAGGCGAACTCGTCGGCCGCCGGACCAAAGGTGACCAGTCCGCGCCAGGAGTCCGAGGGACCCAGTCCAGGTCAGTGGTCATGGAGCGAGGGCGTCGTGATCCCGGCCGGCGGCTCAGGCCGCCGCCCTTCCCGATTGCCGTAGCAATCCGAGCCGTACCAAACTCTCGGCGGTCGCGATGAGGGCGTCCTCCCTCGATCGCGGCTCCCAGCCGAGCACGCGCCTGGCCTTCTCGTTGGAGGCGTTCGTGATCTTGCCCAGCTCGGGAACGATGAGCTTGAGCGCCGGGTCGACCAGCGAGGCCAGCCGCACCACCCAATCGGGCAGCACTCTGGTCGGGACGCGGCCCGCCGCGTCGCCCATGCGCGACTTCAGGACCTGGGCCATCTCGTGCATGGTCATGGAGTCGCCGGCGACGGCCAGGAACCGCTCCCCCTTGGCGGCGGGATCGGTCATGGCACGCAGGTGCAGGTCCGCCACGTCCCGCACATCGACGACGCTGACATACAGGCGCGGGAGGCCCGGCATCGCCCCGTCCATCAAACGCCGCACAAGGTGGATCGAACTCGAGTAATCCGGCCCCAGCACCGGCCCGAACACCGCGACCGGGTTGACGACGGACAACTCCAGGGCCCCTCCCTCACCGGCGATGAAGTCCCACGCCGCGCGCTCCGCCACCGCCTTCGATCTCACGTAGGCGCCCACGCCACCGCCGTCCGGGTCGGTCCAGTTCTCCTCGGTGAAGGGCCGATCCGCACGCTGGTGGCCGCGGCCGATCGCGGCGAACGAGGACGTCAGCACCACGCGCCTGACGCCCGCGTCCCGCGCGGCCCGCAGAACGCGCAGCGTTCCTTCGCGGGCCGGCACGACGAGTTCGTCCTCGTGCTTCGGCACGCCCGGCGGGAAGGGCGAGGCGACGTGAAGCACGAAGTCACAACCGGCGACGGCCTCCGGCCAGCCGGCGTCGGTCATGAGGTCGGCCACGGCGAACGAGAGCGCCTCGCCCGGTTCGGCGCCGCCGACCCTCAGCATCGCGCGCACAGCGGCTTCACGTTCGAGCGAGCGCACGGTCGTCCGTACGCGATAACCCGCGTCCAGCAGTCGCAGGATGCAGTGTGCACCTACGAATCCGGACCCACCGGTGACGAGCACCAATTCGTCGTTCATTCCGAACCTCCTCGTCACCGGTCCGCCGACCAGAGGGTCTTGTTCACCGCTATCGTCCCGGCTCGACCTGATTCGTGATGGAAGCCGCGGATTCTATTTCCATCCCGCGTCGTCATCCTCACGGAGAATGGTCTCCGACTCCGGCCGGGACGTTTTCAGCCGGGATGTTCTCCAGCAGAGGATGTTCTTCCCGACGATCTAGGGTGCATGATCGGACGGCCCGCGAGCGCATCCGCGCGGATGGTCAGGCGGTATAGATCATCCGATCTCGCCGCGCTTGACACCGCTCAGGAAGGCGGCCCATTCGTCGGGGGAGACGACGAGTGCCGGGGCGGCACGGTTCTTGCTGTCCCGGACCGCCCGCAGGCCGGGAAGGTTCGATGCTACCTCGATGCATTCGCCCTGGTCAGCGCTATAGCGGCTCTTACGCCACCGTGCACCTTGAAGGTTCTGCGCCAATTTGGCTCACCGCTTCCTCTAGGAGTCGGAGTGTCTGGCTGAACGGAAGGGCCTCGGCTCGGAGCGCGTCGTACCGGAGGACCAACTCGGCGATCAGGAGACGATCGTCGAAGGTACGCCCGAAAGGCTGCGCGTCGGTGTAAGCGGCGTAGGGGGACCCGTTCCGTTCGGCGATGATGAACCCGCCTGCCATCCCACAGTGCGCCCGGACCGTGGAGGGCACGATCTGGATCGTCACATTGGGATGCCGGGCGACTTCGAGCAGGTGCGTCAGTTGCTCCCGCATGATTTCTATATCACCGATCATCCGGTGTAGCACCGCTTCGTCGATGACCACGTTGAGCGTAGGAGGCTTGCCGCGTTGGAGGATCGCCTGCCGCTGCATGCGGTTCGCGAGGCGTTTCTCCAGTTCGTCGACGGTGAGGCCAGGGGTGGCGGCCAGGATCTCACGGGTGTACGCCTGTGTCTGGAGCAGGCCGGGAACGATCGTGGGCTGCCACGTCCGCAAGCCTGTCGCGTGTTCTTCTTCCTCCAGCCATGGCCGCAGATACTCCGGGGCCTTGTTCCATGTCGTGGCGGTGTAGAGCCTCACCATGGTGCCGTCGAGGCCGAAGATCTCGTCGCAGAGTTCGGCGAAGCGCCGGGACGGCGGGCGCTTGGCCTGCTCGATCATGTTGACCATGGAATCGGAGAATCCCATGCGGTCTCCGAGTTGCCGCTGCGTGAGCTGGGCCGCCTGGCGGTAACGGCGTAGCTCGAAAGCGAAGACGGCCCGCGGGGACTCGTGAGGGTCTATTTCTCTTTGGGGGGACAAATCTCACCTACCCATGCAAAGGGATTGTCTCGGGCTGGCTGACCGTTTTGCTGACGCGCACTGTGGATACGGTGTGCACGCGTTTCGCTACCGATCGTAAGTCCCCGTTGACAGTCTGGTAAAGCGAAGTCGAAAGGACATGCGACTTTCCGGCGAACGAGCGAAAAGGCGAACGCATGAGGATGGGAAACCTGCTGGGCGTCATCGATCTGCCCGGCGTCCCGCAGTCGGTCTCATTGGCGCGCGAGTACGTAAGACGGAAACTCGGCGACGACCATCCGGCTCTGGACGACGTGACGCTGCTGGTTTCCGAAGTCGTCACCAATGCGGTGGTGCATTCGGACTCCCGAAACGGCGGAAGGGTGACGCTCGCCCTCGCCGACTGCTACGACGTCGTCCACGTCGACGTGGTGGACGCCGGAGGCGACACGGTGCCGCACGTCCGCGGAGACCTGTTCGCCGAAGGCGGGCGAGGCCTGATGCTCGTCGAAACGCTCTCTCACCGCTGGGACGTCTACGAGGACGCCGCCGGCCGAACGGTCTGGTTTCAGGTGAGATACGAGCGTAAGGGGAACGACGGATGCCTTTCCTGTCTCTCGGGGCGAGATCCGGTCTGAGCGCCGAGCCCAGTCCTCCCATTCGATTCTGTGCAGCGCGTGACAGTTTCGCCAGGGATGGGGAAGGCCGATATCCGCCGTCCCCATTCCCCCCACGAGTTTTCTCAGTAGTGACGACAAAGGGCAGGGGACTTCCGTCGTCCGCCTCCCGTTCCTGTCCAGGCGTACGGGAAAGTCGCCGCCACTCCCAAGCGATGGGCTGGTTCGCTGCACGGCAACAGATTTGCTCAATTTCACCACCAAAGTTGGCAATTGGTCTATATGTAGCAATCAGGGACCAAGCACTTAAACTACACATTTATTGTCGACGACAATCGGGTTGCGAGGGTTCCTGGAATGTGAAACTATTCGCACAGGCTTTCGAATTTGCTGGGAGGGTAGATGGCGGAGGTCTCCAAGCACGGTCAGGCGCGACCGCCGGGCTCGGGCTCACTTGGCCCTGAGTGGTGGGCGGCACTGGTCGCTCGATCCTCCGGCTGGTCCAGTGATGGCTCCGCCGCGCATGGCTTCGATCCGCTGAACGACCTGCACGACCAGGACCTACGCCACCAAGGCCCACACGACCGGGACGCATACAACCAGGATTCACGCGGCACCGGCGCGCGTGACCCGAACGTGGGTGGCGTTGATACGGAGTTCGGCTCCGCCCGCACTAGTGAGCAGACGGATACGCCGGCCGGTGGCCGGGCCTCCTGGGCCTTGGTGAATTCTGTGCGGGAAGCGGCGGAGGCGCTGGCGGTTGGGCGGGTGCCAGAGTCGGCGACGATCTGTATGGCCGAGGCGGAAGATCTTGTGATCGCGCGAGATCGGCTGACCTCGGCGATCGCGGACCGAGTGGGACGGGTGCACACGACGGGTGAGGCCAGGCGCCAGGGGCATGCCTCGACGAAGACGTGGCTGCGGGCCGAGTGCGGGATGAGTATGGCCGGTGCCGGGCACCTCGTGGGTTTGGCGGTGGAGTTGGCGCGCCTTCCGGTGGTACGTGCCCGGTTCGCGTCGGGAGTCTTGCCCGAAGGGATGGTGTCGGCCATCTGTACCGCTACCAGGTCTCTGAGCGATGAGCAGGTGCGGCCGGCCGAGGCGATCCTGGTCCGTTTGGCCGACGAGGCGACCCCGGCCGAGGTCGCCAAAGCGGGCCGCTATCTGCGCGAGGCGCTGACCCCCGGTGGACTGACCGGAGACGCGGACGCTGATCACGCCGCACGATTCCTCATCGTGCGGCAGAGCGCTTCAGGTGGGATGGAGGGGGAGTTTCACCTGCCACGCGAGGCCGCCGCCCGGTTGAAGACCCTTCTGGATGCCTACGCCAAGCCCCGGACCGAGGGGGATGATCGTCCACTGCGTGTGCGTAACGCGGACGCTTTCATCGCCCTGCTGGAGCAGAAGATCAGTACTGAGCTGCTGGTTCTGGTCAATGCCGGGTCCCTGCCCGATGCCCCTCCCGCCCAGTTCCCGGAAGATGGCGACGTCCCTGCGGGAGACAGCGGCAGCCGACCCACGCAGACCTCCCAGGGCACGCCTGCCGGGCCTGTTGGAGCTGTTGGAGCTGCCGGGTCTGTTGGACCTGTTGGATCTACAACCTCCGCCAGACCTACCAGCTCAGTTGATGACGTGTGCCGAACGTGCGGGTACCGGGTTGACCGGGCGCTCCCCGCCCTGCTGCCGGCCACTGGACAGCTGTTGCCGCTGGGTGACATCCACCGCCTGGCCCGCACGTCCGCTCTGATCCGGATCGTGATGGACGCCGAGGGGCAGGTACTGAACATGGGCCGCCGGGTACGGCTCGCCACCCCCGCCCAGCGACGGGCGGTGTTCGCCCGTTATGCGACCTGCTGGGTTGACGACTGTCCCTTGCCTGCCACCATGTGCCAGATAGATCATGCCGACAGTTGGGCCGAAGGAGGACCGACTGATCTGGCCAATCTCGGGCCAGCGTGTCAGTTCCATAATCGTGACCGCTACCGCCATCCTGAGCGATACCAGCGCCGCCGCGCCGGGAAAGACCGCTGGGCCTACACCTACCTCGGGCGGGCCTCCGGCCCACGCCATCGGAAACACGCCTCGGAGCCACACCATCGGACATGACTGGTGTGTGATGACTGGCGTGTGCCTGACTGGTGTGACGATTCCGGTCCCGAGGCATCCGATGCATACCGCCATGTTCTGTTGACGCGTCTTGCCGATCCGTCTCTTCGTGACCGCCGGCGCCGCTGATCACAGCGCCTGGGGGCACCGGCCCAAATAGCAACCGGAAAGGTCTCGGCTCGGAAGCCCGTTCGTCACCGGAGCAGAGCCTCCTGCCGTGCTCGCCACAGCTCCAGGCCCAGCCAGACGCCGCCGATCGCGATCAGCGCGCCATGTGCGATCCGGAGCGCGGGCGGGCCGAAGAACTGCGGGATGAACAGGGCGAAACCGGCGGCGAGCGGGACGGCACTCCAGCGTGCCAGCGTTCCCGAACGCCAGACCGCGACCGCCGCCAGCACCACGCCTGCGCCGAGCAGCAGGAGCCCGCCCGCGAACATGGTGACCGCCGCAGGCCCGAAGCGGAAGTCGTCCGCCAGTTGCAGCAACGAGGTGCTCTGATCCTGGACGGCGCGGCGCGCGATGACGTTCAACCCGAAGACCTCGGCGCCGTAATACGGGAGGGCGAGCCCCACGCCGATCCACGTCACCACGACCGCACGAAGCGTCAGGCGTTGATCCAGCATCAGGTGAAGGCCGAGCAGACCCAGCGTGAGCAGGATGAACCCGGCCACGGCGAATAGGTGGGCCGCCACCCAGGCCGAGGAAGCCATGGCCTCGGCGCCGGCCATCGACTTCTCGTCGGAATACGGCCGCACCGCTGGATACAGGAGGAACAGCACGCCAGCGACTGCGAAGACCGCGGCCCCGAGGCGGGACCGCAGCGAGGATGTGCTCACAAGTGACTCCTATGGGGGGAAGCGGCTAGCCCATCGCTCCACTTCGAGAGCAATGCTCTCTATATAGAGCGATGATGTCAAGGTGCTCTGCTGCTCCTCCGCTGAACGCCGAAAGCCGGCGTGGAAGCCGCAAGCGGCGGACTGGGGCTACCGGGGCTCAGTGACCTGGCGGGACCGGCGCTACCGCATCGTCGTGATGCGAGTCGTAGTGATGCGAGTTGTGATGATGCGAGGAAAGCGGCGCTACCGCGTCGTGGTGGAGCGGCGGGACTGGCGGAACCGTGACGACGCCCCCGAGGTGGGCGGGAACCTTACCCGGATATCGAAGCCGCCGCCGGGTACCGGCTCGGCGTGGAGGTCGGCGGCGTGCGCGGTGGCGATGGCCGCGACGATGGACAGCCCCACGCCGAGGCCGTCCTGACCGCCGGCCCAGACGGCATTCATCCTGTGGAACGGCTGAAAGAGCGCGCCGACCTGGTCGGCGGGGATCACCGGACCGCTATTCGTGACGCGCAGCGTCGGCCTGCCGCCGTCGACGCCCGTCCGCACCCGCACCCACCCACCTGCCACGTTGTGGCGAACGGCGTTGTCCAGCAGGTTGCCGACCATCCGCTCCACCAGCGGCAGATCACCCTCGGTGAGTGCCGGCGCCAGGTCCACCTCGACCCGCACCGGCTCACCGCCGTCTGCACCACGAAGAGGATGGGCGCGGGTGGCGGCCACGAGCTCGGCGGTGACCGTGGCGAGGTCCAGGCCGACGCGGCGGTCGAGGCCACGCTGGCTGCGGGCCAGTGTCAAGAGCGCCTCGATGAGCCGCTCCTGATCCTGGTTACTCGCCAGGACCCGCCGGCAGGTCTCACGCAGCTCCGTGGCCGTCGCCTCCGGGTCGGCGAGCGCGATCTCCAGCAGGCTGCGTTCGAGGGTGAGCGGGGTGCGCAGCTCGTGCGAGGCGTTGGCGACGAACCTGCGCTGCGCCTCGAAGGCGTCCTCCAGGCGGCTGAGCAGCCCGTCGAACGTGTCGGCCAGGTCCTTGATCTCGTCCTGCGGCCCCGGTACGGCGAGGCGCCTGTGCAGGTTGCGTTCCGAGATCTCCTTCGCCGTGACCGCCATCGTCCGCAGCGGCCGCAGCGCGCGCCTGGCCATCAGCCAGCCGAGCCCACCCGAGACCAGCGTCATGAGCACCAGAGCGATGCCGGACGCCACGAGCAGCCTCTGCATGTCGTTGGCCCGCTGGAGGGCGGCCTGGGGGTGCGGTTCCGAGCTGAGGACCGGGGCCTGCGGCGCGGGCGGCCCTCCGGCCGGCACGTTCGCCGGTGGTACGGACGGCGTGACGGTGACCCAGTCGAGAGAGTGTGCCACCAGCATGTACGTGACGCCGAGCAGCAGCGCGCCCGTCACCAGGAACAGCGCCCCGTACATGAGGGTGAGCCGCAATTGGACGGTCCACCGGAACAGGCCTCGGACCCGGTGGAGCGTCATCCGGAAGTACCGGGCGCGGAGCCCCGTCCGGGTCGATACGACGTCACGGTTCCACGATCCGGTAGCCGGCCTGGGGAACGGTCTCGATCAGCGGCGGGTCGCCGAGTTTGCGGCGCAGCCGGCTGACCGTCACCTTGACCGTGTTGGTGAAGGGGTCCGCCGCCTCGTCCCACGCCCGCTCCAGCAGTTCCTCCGCCGACACCGCCCTGCCGGTGGCGGCCAGCAGCAGCTCCAGCACGGCGAACTCCTTCGAGCTGAGCTCCAGCCGCCGCCCGGCCCGCTGCGCGACCCGTTTGCCGGGGTCCAGCCGCAGCTCGCCGTGGATCAGCACCGGCGGCAGCGCGGGCTGGTTCCGCCGGGCAAGGGCCCGGATGCGGGCCACCAGCTCGGCGAACGCGAACGGCTTGGGAAGGTAGTCGTCCGCGCCGAAGGTCAGACCGTCGACGCGGTCCTCGATCGTCGCCGCCGCCGTCAGCATCAGCACGCGGGCCGGGTTGCCCTGCGCGACCAGGGACATGCAGACATCGTCCCCGTGCATCCCCGGCAGGTTGCGGTCGAGCACGACGACCTCGTACCTGTTGGTCGAGGTCCGCTCGAGCGCGGCCGGGCCGTCCAAGGCCACGTCGACCGCCAGCCCCTCACGGCGCAGCCCCGCCGCGACCGTCTCGGCCAGCTCGCGATGATCGTCAACCACCAGGACCCGCATGGGTCTCCTTCCAGGCGCCCGGATTCCCATGATTCCTGCCGCGGGGTTACAGCGCGGTAACAGCGGCCGTTCCGCCCCGGTAACCCCCTCCGGGATTTGCTGGATCTCGACAAGCGGTCATCACGTCCCCATGGAGGGAACCATGTTCGTCCGAAGGCTCGCAGTCAGCATCCGGCCGGCCCGGCTGGGGGTCGGCCTGGCGGTTCTCGCGCTCGCGGCGGCGGCGTGCACCGCCGCGCATGGCGCCACCGATCCCAGTGCCGCGGCGGGTACCACCTCCGCCACCCCGACGGCCGGCGCCACAGTGAACGTGGCCACACCGGCTCCGACCGGCACCGGCGTGCGGGACAGGTCGAAGCAGGCCGAGGAGTTCACCGCGTGCATGCGCGCCAACGGCGTACCCGGCTTCCCCGGGGTCACCATCTCGGCGGGCGGGGGGATGCAGATAGACCTGACCGGCGAGGACCTCGACCCGGTGTCGTCACGGTTCCAGCAGGCGGCCAAGACGTGCGCCCATCTCCTGCCGAAGGGGAGCGCACTGCCGGAGGCTCCTGTCGCACCGGCGCTGTCGGCGCCCCCGATCCACTTCACCTGCAGCGGTCCTTTCTGTCCGGGACCGCCCAAGGCGCCCACCGCACCGAACTGACGGACCGTGGTCCTCAGGCGGGGGCGGGGACCCGCAGGAGGTCGGCGGTGCGGACCACGCGGGCGAAGCGGCCGTGGTGGAGGCTGGCCGCGGTGGCCCGGGTGAGGTCCTCGGCGGTGACCACCTCGCCGTCGGGGCCCACGGCGTCGAAGGTGTGCATCGCGTCGATCGGGTACAGCACCCGGTAGCCGAGGTTGCCGGCCATGCGGGCCGTCGTCTCGTTGCACATGTTGGTCTGGATCCCGATGATCACGATCTGCTGGACCCCGTGGTCGCGCAGCCACCCGCCCAGGTCCGGCTCGCCGTAGAACGCGGAGTTGACGGTCTTGGTGACCAACAGGTCCGGCGCGTCCGCGCCCAGGGCCTCGGTCACGACGTCCTTCAGCTCGTTGCCGGGCGTCCCGGGCTCGAGGGGCGAACCGGGTGTGTGCGAGTCGTGCCGTACCACCACGATGGGCCGTTCCTCGGCGCGCCACTTGCGGATCAGGGCGGCGATGTTCTCCTCGGCGTCCGGGTTGTCGCGGCGGCCCCAGTAGGCGGCCTCGAAGCCTTTCTGCACGTCGATGACGACAAGGGCTGCGTTGTCCTCGACGGTGACCATGACATTGTTCTCGCTCATGGCCACCAGCCTCGCCCGGCGCCCCGCACCTGGGCGAGTGGCAGGAATGTCATTGTGCGATACATTCCTGCCATGCGCACTGTGGCGGCCCTCGTCTACGACGACATGCGGGCCTTCGACTACGCGGTCATCGCCGAGGTCTGGGGCATGGACCGGACCGACAGCGGCGTGCCGCCGTTCGAGCTGCGCCGCTGCTCGGTGGACGGCCGGCCCGTGCGGATGCACCCGGGCGCGCTGGTCGAGGCCACCCACACTCTGGACGGCCTGGCGGGCGCCGACCTGATCGTGGCCCCTGGGCGGGAGCAGCCCTGCGCGCCCGTCCCGGACGAGATCATCGAGGCCCTCCGCGCCGCGCGGACGAGCGGCAAGACGATCGCCTCCCTGTGCTCGGGAGCGTTCGTCCTGGCCAAAGCCGGTCTGCTGGACGGCCGGCGCGCCGTCACCCACTGGCTGCTCACCGAACGGCTCGCAGGCGACCATCCGGACATCACCGTCGTCCCCGACGTGCTATTCATGGAGGATGACGGCGTCTGGACCGCGGCGGGCACGGTCGGGGGCGTCGACCTCTGCCTGGAACTCGTCCGGCGGGCACACGGCGCGGCCGTGGCCAACGCGATCGCCCGCCGCATGGTCACCGCGGCGCATCGTGACGGCGGCCAGGCGCAGTTCGTCGAGCGGCCGGTCCCCGAGCCGACCGGCGCCCGGTCGAGCGTCGCCGCCACGCTGGAATGGGCGCGCGCCCGCCTCGATCGGCCGCTCACGGTCACCGACCTGGCCCGGCACGCCCGCACGGCCCCGCGCACGTTCGCCCGCACCTTCGTCGCGCTCACCGGCACCACCCCGGCCCAATGGCTGATCCGGCAGCGGATCACCGAGGCGCAGCGGCTGCTGGAGACCACCGACCTGTCCGTCGAGCAGGTCGCCACCCGATGCGGGTTCGGCACGGCCACGATGCTCCGCCGCCACTTCACCCGCCTCGTCGGGACAGCCCCCGCCCACTACCGGCGAACCTTCGCCCACGCGTGACCTCGGTGGAGCGGCGCTCGGCCGTGATGATCCACCAGAGGGCGCCGAGGCAGAGCGCGTTCACCCCGAACAGCAGCACCGGTACCGAGGCGGTGCCGATCCGCTCGATCCCGGCGCCGAGGAGCAGGAACGCCACTCCCCCGACCATGGAGGCGGCGACGACGTAGGCGCCGGCCTGCCGGGCCTCCGGGATGGCCCGGTACAGCCATGGCAGGCCGGTGGGGAAGATCGGCGCGATGAACAGGCCCACCCCGGCGTACGCCGGCGAGGGCGGCCGGCGGCAGGCTGACCGCGGCCCTGAACTCGGCTTCCGCGTCCAAGCGGTCCCACGAGTTGTAAACCTCGATATCTTCGCTCACCAGGCGAGCAGGCATCAGGGCCGTTACAAACTGAAGATCACCTTGTTCGGCGATGCCACCTGACAGGCGACCGATGCGGCGGCGTTCTTCTGAGGGGTCGGGGAGGCTCGCTCGGAAGGCGCCTAACATGGAGGCCCGCCGTCTGCCTGAGGAGGTTCCGGTGCTGCCCGGCACAACGTCGAGCACGGTCGCAACCCCGGCCACGGAGGCCTCCGGCGGTCGTCACGCGTCCCTGTGGTCGTTCGCGGCGGCGCGTCAGGGCTTCGCGGCCCACTGGGTGTTCCTCGTCGCGTTGGCGGCAGGGGCCGGGCTGCGGCTGGTCGCCATGATGGGGTACCGGCCGGCGCTGTGGTTCTGGGCCGACTCGTTCGTGTACGTCAATGCGGCGATCGATCCGCAACCGCTGGAGTCGCGCCCGGCCGGGTACTCGCTCTTCCTGTGGGCTCTGCGGCCCCTCTCGAGCTTCACCGCCGTCGTGACGGTCCAGCATCTGCTCGGGCTGGCCATGGCGGCCTGCGTCTACGCGGTGCTCCGGCGCCGCGCCGGGCTGCCCGGCTGGGGGGCGACGCTCGCCGCGGTCCCGGTGCTGTTGGACGTGCACATGGTGCAGCTCGAGCACCTGGTCATGGCCGATCTGCTGTTCACGTTCCTGGTGACGGCGGCGGTGACGGTACTGCTCTGGCGCGAGCGCCCGGGGGTGGGGACGGCCGTCGCCGCGGGGCTGCTGCTCACGGCCGCCACCGTCACCCGCACCGTCGGGCTTCCCGTGCTGATCGTCGTGCTCGTCTGCATGCTGCTGGCACGAGCACGCTGGAGGGTCCTGCTCGCCTGCGCGCTCGCGGCGGTCGTCGGCCTCGGCGGGTACGCGGCCTGGTACCACAGCGACCACGGCGTCTACGGTCTCGGCGGGAGCAACGTCTGGCTGTGGGCGCGGACGATGAGCTTCGCCGACTGCGCGAAGATCAAGCCGGCCGGCGAGGAGAAGGTCCTCTGTCCCGCCGGGCCGGCAGAGGGGCGGCCCGCGCCACCGTCCTACATCTGGGACGCCGCCTCGCCGCTCGCCAAGGTCGCCAAGGACGCCGACCGCGAGCGGCTGACCGGCGTGTTCGCCAAGGAGGCGATCACGGCGCAGCCGCTGGACTTCCTGATGACCGGCGTCAGGGACGCCCTGTGGAGCTTCGAGTGGACGCGCAGGGTCTACCCCACCCCCGGGCCGCAGAGCGCGTACGTCTTCCCGCCCTCGGCGAAGCCGTTCACCGACAAGATCGCGTCGTCCGGCCGCACGGCCCCGCAGCTCACGGCGGCCTACCAGGGCCGGAGCGCGGACACGGTGCTCGTCGAGCCCTATGCCCGGTGGCTGCGCGCCTACCAGGAGCAGGGCTATCTACGTGGCCCGTTCCTGGCCGTGATCATGTTGATCGGCCTGTTCGGGGTGCTCGTGCGGTGGCGGCGGCTCGGCGGCCCGGCGCTGCTGCCGTGGGCGGTCGCCATGACGTTGCTCCTGCTGCCGCCGTTGATCGCGGCGTTCGACCACCGGTACGTCGTCCCGGTCATCCCGGTGGCCTGCATGGCGGCGGGGCTGGCGTTCGAGGGCCTGCGGCGCGCGGGCCGGGAAGCGCCACGGAGTACGCGGGAGCGCTCCGAGCCCGTGCCGGGGAACGGCGCCCCGGTGACAGGCGGCTAACGTGACCTAGGCTCATCTAATGTCGCCGGTCTAAGCTGCGGGCATGGACGAGCGCCAGCGGTACGACCGCGCCACCGCGGACCTTGATCCTCCCTTCGCGATCGTCGACCTGGACGCGCTCCGGTCGAACGCCGCCGCCATGGTCCGCCGGGCCCACGGCAAGGCGATCCGGGTGGCGAGCAAGTCCGTCCGCTGCCGGGCCATCCTGCGCAGCGTGCTGGAGATGGACGGCTTCGAGGGCGTCATGGCGTTCACGCTGCCCGAGGCCCTGTGGCTGGCGGCCGAGGGGTTCACCGACATCCTGGTGGCCTACCCGACGGTGGACAGGGAGGCGCTGGCCCGGCTCGCGGGCGACACGCGGGCGGCCCGGGAGATCACGCTGATCGCCGACTGTCCCGAGCATCTCGACCTGGTCGACGAGGCGGTCGGTGGCGTGCCGTCCCGCCACGAGATCCGCATATGTCTGGATATAGACGCGGGTTTCGTCGCGCTGGGAGGCACGATGCGCGCCGGAGTGCTGCGCTCCCCGGTCAGAGAGCCGGAGCAGGCCGTGAACCTCGCCACCGAGGTGACCAAGCGCCCCGGGTTCCGGCTGGTCGGCCTCATGGCCTACGAGGCGCAGATCGCGGGCGTCGGCGACCGGGTTCCCGGCCCGTACGGCCGGGTGGTCCGGTGGATGCAGGAGCGGTCGCGGCGCGAGCTGATCGTCCGGAGGGGACGGATCGTCGAGGCCGTCCGGCAGGTCGCCGACCTCGAGTTCGTCAACGGCGGCGGCACCGGCTCGCTGGAGAAGACCACGCGCGAACGGGCGGTCACCGAGATCGCCGCCGGGTCGGGGTTCTACCACCCGCGCCTGTTCGACTTCTACCGCGGCTTCACCGGGCGTCCGGCCGCGCTGTTCGCCCTCCCCGTGGTGCGCAGGCCCGCCCCGGGGGTCGTGACCGTGCTCGGCGGCGGCTACCACGCCTCAGGCTCCCCCGGCGCGTCGCGCCTGCCGCAGCCGTACCTGCCCGCGGGTCTCGGCTACAGCGGCCGGGAGGGCGCGGGCGAGGTGCAGACCCCGCTGCTCGGCCGGGCCGCCCACGACCTCCGGATCGGCGACCGCGTGTGGTTCCGCCACGCCAAGGCCGGCGAGCTGTGCGAGCGCTTCGACGCGCTGCACCTCATCGAGGGTGACCGGATCGCCGAGACCGTGCCGACCTACCGCGGCGAGGGCAAGACCTTCCTCTGAGCGCCCGCGCGAACAGGCCCGGACCGGCGCGACGTCAGCGGCGGCGGCGCCAGAGGGCGATGGCGGCGCCGACGACCACGATGGCGCCCACGCCGATGAGGATGGGGGCGAGGTTCCTGGCGGGGTAGTCGTCCTGCCAGCCTTCCTCGTCGGACCCGTACTGGGAGTATCCCGCCGGGGACGAGGCGCCGATCATGTCGCGGGCCGCCGTGACCAGATGCTCGGCATTGGCCTTGACCCGGGCGACGCCGCGCTCGGCCACCCGTTTAGGGCTGACGCGGTCCACGATGGCGTCCACGGTGACAGCCAGCTCCGCCCGGGTGCGCTCGATTTCCTTCTCGAGCGCCTCGGGATCGGTGTCCGCCATGACGATCCCCTTCTCTTGCTCCCGGGCGAGCCGCCCTCGCCCGGCTCGCCGCTACCTTGCAGCGATCAGTCTGTCAGGTCGGGTGACCACCCGGCACGGGGGGCGTGCCGGTAGGTTGTTCCCGTGACGCAGACGAGACTCGAGCCCGGCGATGCCGCACCCGACTTCACCCTGCCCGACGCCGAGGGCAAGGACATCAGTCTGGAATCCTTCCGCGGCAAGCGGGTCATCCTCTACTTCTACCCCGCCGCGATGACGCCGGGGTGCACAAAGCAGGCATGCGACTTCCGTGACAGCCTGGCGGGGCTGACCGCCGCGGGCTTCGTCGTGCTGGGCGTCTCCAAGGACTCCCCGCAGAAGCTCGCCAAGTTCGTCGAGCGCGACTCGCTGACGTTCCCGCTGCTGTCGGACCCCGATCTGGCGGTCCACCAGGCGTACGGCGCCTACGGCGAGAAGACCATGTACGGCAAGACGACGGTCGGCGTGCTGCGCTCCACCTTCGTCATCGACGCCGACGGCAAGATCGAGAAGGCTCTTTACAACGTGAAGGCGACGGGTCACGTGGCGCGCCTGCGCAAAGATCTCGGTCTCGCCTGATCGGTACGGCGAGAGCCGCGCGCTCAACTAAGATGGCGCAAGCCGCACAGGCACGGGGTCGTAGCCCAACGGCAGGAGGCACAGGTTTTAGGTACCTGACAGTGTGGGTTCGAATCCCACCGACCCCACCCCGCCGTCGTTCGTCGCCTCCTCTGGAGAACGATCATCATGGGTGTCGCCTTCAGTGATGTGGTCACCTCCGCGCCGAGTGCCTGGGGGGCGTCCAACGCGACCGCCGCGGCATGGGTCTTCCCGCTCGGCTGGCCTGTCGCGGTCGCGCTGATGGCGCTGGTCTCCGATCCGGCCCAGATCTGGCATGCCGCCGACCGGTACGGCACCGTCGCCCGGCTGGTCCGGCAGGCGAACGACCAGATGACCGAGGCGGTGACGCGCCGCTCCCGTGCCGACGACTGGACGGAGCGAGGACGCGACGCCTTCATGGCCAACCGGCTCCAGCCCTACCAGGCTGCGCTGGACGAGGCCGCCGGCATGTACGACGACATGGACCACGCGCTGAAGGCGAGCTCGGTCTCCTACACCGCGCTCGGCCTGTCCTCGGCGACCGTCGGGGCGGCGCTGCTCAGCTTCGTGGCGCCCTTTCTCGCGGCCGCGGTGGTGCCCGGCCTGAACGCCTCCGCCACCTATGTCGCCAACACGGCCATGGTGGAGGCGGGAACGGTCGTCAGGTCGATGGTGGCGGGCCTGGCCAAGGTCAACGGCGCGCTGGCGTCGGTGCTGTCCGGCCTCGCCGTCCGGCTCGGGGTCTCGGAGTCGGTGATCTTGGGGCTCGGGGCCGGCACGCTGGGCGCCGCGGGCGGTTACCAGACCTTCGGCCGCGCCGCGCCGACAATGCGCGACAGCGTCAGGTCGGTGCCGTGGCCGAAGGACCTCGGGGGCGAGTCCTCCCTGCCCTCCGGGTACCGTCGCGCGACGGCCGCCGATCTCGACGCCCTGAAGAGCATCCGTCCCCCCTCCATCGAGGCCCTGGGCAGAGATCTCGACCTCAGCGCGTCCGAATCGCTCGACGAGGCCTGCGCCCTGGCAGGAGGGAACGATGTGGGCCTTCCGGGGTTCGGCGGGGCCGGCGTCCATCTGGCCGGTGTCTGCCTCGCCATGCGCGACAGCGCGCTACGGCATCTCACCGCCGGCCGCGATCAGCCTGGCACGTGGCTGCCCGCGCTGAGGACGGTGGCGGGCAACTGGGCCAACGCCGAGCAGGCGACGGTGGGCGCCACCGGCCACGGCCGCTGAGGCGTCCGCGCAAGCAGCAAGGCCTCCGCACAGGCGGGCCGAGGCGGCCCTACGCACGGCTGCGACGTCCCCGCGACACACGAGAGCCGCCTCCACGTGGTGGAGGCGGCTCTTTCCCGCATCGGCCCGCTGGGCAGAGGGCGTCAAGCGAGGGAAAGGGGAGAGGATTCGGGGTCTCGGGGTCGCGTGGCAGTCCCCCCGGCCACGCGACCCGTCGTCTTTGTCCCCTGCATCTCGTTCTCCCTTTACTCACCCGAAGGTGTGCTCCCAAAAAGAACTATGCCGGACGAGCCGTAAGACCGGTGTAAGCCATTTGTCCCGTACGACCTGGGTCGTAGACACAGATCCCTCTCCAGGCGGAAGGGCGGTGAGCTGGGCGAACGTAGGGTTGGTCACGTGTTCGGGAGAGTGCGCTCATGGGGGGCCAGCCACGCCAAGCTGGTGGACCTGCTGTTCCTGGTACCGCTCCTCCTCATGTGCCTGACGTCGATGGCCAACTACGACCGCGGCACCAGCCACCTGCCGGGGGCCATCGGCCTCGGCGTCCCCGGATACCTGGCGGTGTCGGCGGCGCTCATCGCCCCGCTGTTCTGGCGCCGCAGCCGCCCCGTCCACGCGTTCGCGGCCGTCGCGCTCATCAGCTTCCTGCAGTGGCTCCTGCGCGTCGAGCCGCTCCCCGCCAACCTCGCGGTCCTGGTCGCGATGTACAGCGTCGCGTCGCTCTGCGCCCTGCGCTGGGCCATCGCGGCGGGGGCGATCGTCGAGCTGGGCGTGTGCCTGGTGCTGCTCCGCTGGGGAGAGCTGACCGTGCTCGCCCTGGCCTCCGGCTCGCTCTTCATGGCCGCCACCTGGATCGGCGGCATCTACGCCAACACCCGGCGGCGGTACCTGGAGAGCCTGGAGGAGCGGGCGGTGCGCGCCGAACACGAGCGTGACCAGCAGGCGCGCATCGCCGCCGCGGCCGAACGGGCGCGCATCGCCCGCGAGCTCCACGACGTGGTCGCCCACAACGTGAGCGTGATGATCGTCCAGGCCGACGGGGCGGGGTACGCCATCGACAGCGATCCCGAGCAGGCGCGACGGGCCGTCCAGACGATCTCCAGCACCGGGCGGCAGGCCCTCGCCGAGATGCGCCGCCTGGTCGGCGTGCTCAGGCAGGACGACGCGAGCGAGGAGGAGTACGCGCCGCAGCCGGGGGTGGCCGAGCTCGACGGGCTGGTGACCCACATCCGGCGGTCCGGCCTGCCGGTCGAGTACACCGTCACCGGCACCCACCGCGACCTGCCCGAAGGGGAACAGCTGGTGATCTATCGCATCGTCCAAGAGGCCCTGACCAACACCCTCAAACACGGCGGACCGGGCGCGAGGGCCCGGGTCGAGATGGAGTACGGTCCACAGGAGATCATGCTGCGGGTGACGGACGACGGGCGGGGCGCGGCCGCGCCGCGCAGCATCGACGGGCACGGGCTCATCGGCATGCGCGAACGTGTCGCGATGTACGAGGGCAGCGTGCACGCTTCCCCTTGCCCAGGAGGAGGATTCCAGGTGGCCGTACGACTCCCCGTGACCAGGGCCGCATGAGCATGCCCGGCGAGCAGGACGGGGCGGCGATCAAGGTCGTGCTGGTCGACGACCAGCAGCTCGTCCGCGCCGGCTTCCGTATGGTCCTCGGCGCCCAGCCTGACATCGAGGTCGTCGGGGAGGCCGCCGACGGCGCCGCGGCGCTGGAGCTGCTCCGCGCGGTGCGGGCCGACGTCGTCCTGATGGACGTGCGCATGCCGCGCGTGGACGGCGTGGAGGCGACCCGGCTGATCGGCACCATGGCCGACCCGCCGAAGGTGCTCATCCTGACGACCTTCGACCTCGACGAGTACGCCTTCGCGGCGCTGAAGGCCGGCGCCTCGGGATTCCTGCTGAAGGACGTGCCCCCGTCCGACCTGATCAGCGCGATCCACTCGGTGCACTCGGGGGACGCGGTCGTGGCGCCGAGCACGACCCGCAGGCTGCTGCAGCGCTTCACCGTCCACCTGCCCGGCGTGGAGGCGACCGAGCCCGACGGGCTCCGGCAGCTCACCGCACGCGAACGCGAGGTCCTGGTGCTGGTCGGGCGGGGCCTGTCCAACGCGGAGATCGCGCAGCGGCTCGTCCTGGCCGAGGCCACGGTCAAGACGCACCTCGGCCGGATCCTGGCGAAGCTCGGCGCGCGCGACCGCGCCCAGGCGGTCGTGTACGCCTACGAGACCGGCCTGATCACTCCGCTCGGCGGCACCGCGCCCGAGCACTGACCCGCATCCGGCCGGCGGGGTCGGCCGAAAGGGTGAGTCCCCGGTACCTCAGCAGTCGCACGGGCCCGTCCGGCACCCTCTCCAGGCGTACCCCAAGTCCGTTCCCAGGGGCCACGAATCGCGGCACATGCGGCAATAGCGTTGATCTCGCGGAGATTCCGCAGCTCAGACACTTACCGCTTGAGGAGCCAGACGTGACCGTCACCGGAGAGGAAGCCGTCCGCCGGGCGGCCGCGTCCACCGCCGCCGTCGTCGCCAGAGGGGTGACGAAGGTCTACGGCAAGGGGGACGCCGCCGTCCACGCGCTGCGCGGGGTGGACGTGCGGTTCGACACCGGCGCCTTCACCGCGATCATGGGCCCGTCCGGCTCCGGGAAGTCGACCCTGATGCACTGCCTGGCCGGCCTGGACACCGTGACGGACGGCGAGGTGCGCATCGGGGACATCGAGATCACCCGGCTCAGCGACAAGCGGCTAACGCTGCTGCGGCGCGAGCGCGTGGGGTTCATCTTCCAGGCGTTCAACCTGCTCCCGACGCTCACCGCCGAGCAGAACGTCCTCCTGCCGCTGGACATCGCCGGCCGCCGGCCCGACCAGGAGCTGTTCGACACGGTGATCCGTACCGTGGGGCTCGGCGACCGGCTCAAGCACCGGCCGAGCGAGCTGTCCGGCGGCCAGCAGCAGCGCGTCGCGGTCGCCCGGGCGCTCATCAGCAAGCCCCAGGTCATCTTCGCGGACGAGCCGACCGGCAACCTGGACTCGCGCAGCGGCGCCGAGGTGCTGTCCTTCCTGCGCACCTCGGTGCGCGAGCTGGAGCAGACCATCGTCATGGTGACCCACGATCCGGTCGCCGCCTCCTACGCCGACCGCGTGGTCTTCCTGCGCGACGGCGTGCTGGTGACCGAGCTGGCGCATCCCTCCCCGCAGACCGTGCTCGACACGCTGATGAAGCTGGAGGGCTGAGGTGCTGAAGACCACTCTGGCGGGACTGCGGGCGCACAAGCTGCGCCTGCTGCTGACGTCGCTGGCGATCACGCTCGGCGTGGGCTTCATCGCCGGCACCTTCGTGCTCACCGACACGATCCAGGCGGGGTTCACGGAGCGCATCGCGGCCTCGGCCGACAAGGTGGACGTGGCGGTGGTGCCGCAGAGCACGCGCGGCGACGAGCCCGCCCTGCTCCCGCCGGGCGACCTCGCCGCGATCCGCGGCGTCAGTGGCGTCGCGGACGCGCAGGGCGTGGTCCAGGGGGACGCCGCCCTGATCGGCAAGGACGGCAAGGCCGTCGGCGACCTCTCCACAGCGGGCATCTCGATCGCCACCGGCGGGCTGAACCGTACGGCGATCACCTCCGGCGCCGCGCCGGCCGCCGCCGACCAGGTCGTCATCGACGCGAACACGGCGAAGACCCGCGGCTTCGCGCCCGGCGACACCGTCAAGGTGCTCGACGGGCACGGCAAGCCGCACGCCTTCCAGGTGGTCGGGCTCTTCGACGTGGGCGTGGACCAGGGGCTGGCCTACAGGGGAGCGGTGGGGTTCACCACCGCCACGGCGCAGGAGATGACCGGGGCGAAGGGCTTCGTGGAGATCGACGTCGCCGCGGCGGCCGGCGTCACCCCGGAGGGGCTGAAGGCCGCCGTCTCCTCCGCGCTCGGCGGCAAAGGGTACAAGGTCTACACCGGGCAGGAGCTCGCCCAGGAACTGGCCAGGAGCAACGGCGCCGACATCGATGTCATGGCCGCGGCGCTGCTGATGTTCGGCCTGGTGGCGATGTTCGTCGCCGCCCTGGTGATCTACAACACCTTCAACATCCTGGTGGCACAGCGCACCAGGGAGATGGCGCTGCTGCGCTGCATCGGAGCGACGCGCAGGCAGGTCTTCGGCTCCATCCTGCTGGAGTCGGTGGTGGTCGGGCTCCTGTCGTCGGTCCTCGGCCTGCTGACCGGGCTCGGGCTCGGCGCGGGCGCGCTCGCCCTGCTGAAGGCCGCCGGGCAGGACGTGCCCTCGGCCGGGGTCTCCCTCGCGCCGCGGACCATCGTGCTCGCCCTCGCCATCGGCCTGGTCGTCACCGTCGCCGCGGCGGTGCTGCCGGCGCGTTCGGCCACCAAGGTCGCCCCGGTCGCGGCACTGCGCACCCAGACCGACGAGCACACCTTCAGGACGGGTGTGCTGCGGGTGGTGTTCGCCTCGCTGTTCCTGCTCGCGGGCGTGGGCACCACGGTCACCGGCGTCCTGCTGTCCCCCGGCGAGCAGGCGCTGTACATCGTCATGGCCGGCGGCGTGCTCACCTTCTGCGCGGTGCTGATCCTCGGCCCGGTGATCGTCAGGCCGCTGAGCGCGTTCGCCGGGTGGGCGCCCGCCACGCTGTTCGGCGTCCCCGGCAGGCTCGCCATGGACAACTCGCGCCGCAACCCGAAGCGCTCGGCCACCACGACGATCGCGCTGACGATCGGCGTGACGCTCATGACGCTGATCTCGGTCATCACCGCCACGAGCCGGGCGACCTTCACCGCCCGGCTGGACAAGCAGTTCCCCGTCGACTATCTGGTCTCCGCGCAGATCGCCGCCTCCGCAGGCAAGGACGCCGCACTCCCCTGGGCGCTGGCCGCCGGCCTTCGCGCCCGGCCGGAGCTGACCTCGGTCGTGGAGATCCGGCAGTCGCAGGCCCGGGTCGCGGAGGACGCCGCCACCGGCGGTACCGGTGCTGGCGGCGCCGGCGGCCAGGCCGGCAAGGACCGCGCCACCGACCAGGTCGGCACGTTCAACGGCCCGTACGAGGTCGCGCTGCGGAAGGGATCGTTGCGCGGCTTCGAAGGCGCGTCGGCGGTGGTGGCGGACGACGTCGCCCGAAGGCTCACGGCCGAGCCCGGTGACACGATCGCGATGGCCACGCCGAAGGCGGGCACGGTACGGCTGAAGGTGCTCGGGGTCTTCGACCCGGACACGGTGCCGCTGCCGGACGTCACCGTGCCCGAGGCCGCCTTCGAGCGCTACTTCGGCCCGCTGGACGACACCCGGCTCCTCGTCAACGCCAAGGACGGCGTGACCGCCGACGTCTCGCGAAGGGCCGTCGAGGCCGCGGCGCAGCCGTACCCGACCGCCAAGGTCCTCAGCTCCACCGAGGTCAGGAGCGAGTTCGACGACGCGCTGGACATGCTGCTCATGATGGTCGCCGGTCTGCTCGGCCTGGCGATCCTGATCTCGCTGCTGGGCATCGCCAACACCCTCAGCCTGTCGGTGCACGAGCGGACCCGGGAGTCGGCGCTGCTGCGAGCCCTCGGCCTGACCCGGCCGCAGCTACGGCGGATGCTGTCGGTCGAGGCGCTGATCCTCGGCCTCATCGGCGCCATCGTCGGCGTGGCGCTGGGCGTCACGTTCGGCTGGGCCGCCACCCAGACCCTGGTGGAGGACATCCTCTTCCGGGTGCCCTTCACGCAGGTGCTGCTGTTCGTCGTCCTGTCCGGCGCGGCCGGGGTGCTCGCGGCGGCCCTGCCCGCGCGCAAGGCCGCCCGCGCCTCCATCGTCGGCTCCCTGGGGAGCGACTAGTCGTACCCGGTCAGCGCTCACCCACGCCGAATCCCACGTACTCACGGAGATGGCGTGCGGTGAGCGTGTCGGCGTCGGCGACCAGCCGGGCCGGGGTGCCGGTGAACACGACCCTGCCGCCGTCGTGGCCCGCGCCCGGCCCGAGGTCGATCACCTGGATCAGGTTGTGGTCGTCGGCGACGGGCGGCTCGTGACGGGAGGGGGCGGTGGCCACGCGGGGCTCTCCTTTGCTGCTGCTACTGGCGCGGTGCGGCACCTTCGTGGACGGTCAGCGAGACGGAAGAGGCCGTGACCCGAATCGATCATCTCCTCCATTCGGTGTAAAGGGTACGAGGCGCGAGGGCCGCCGACGCCTCTATTCGCCAAACTGTTCGATACCGACCACCGTGCCGGCGGCTTCCTGCCGCACAATCGAGGTCGGCCGCCGTTGCCGGCGTCCGCCGACCAGAAGGAGCCACCCTGTGACCATCCGCCGTGTCGTGCCCGACATCCGTACCGGAGACCTGCGGCAGAGCCGGGAATTCTACGGCCTGCTCGGCTTCGAGGAGGTCATGAACCAGGGCTGGGTGATGACGCTCGCCTCCCCGTCCAACCCCACCGCGCAGATCACGTTCGTGACCGGGGACGCGTCCGCCGCCGTCCAGCCCGAAATGAGCATCGAGGTGGACGACGTGGACGCGGTGCACGCGGCCGTGGTCGCGAGCGGCGCGGAGATCGTGCATCCGCTCCAGGACGAGCCGTGGGGAGTACGCCGTTTCTTCGTCCTCGATCCCAACGGCCGCGTGGTGAACGTCCTCAGCCACCCGTGACAGGGCACCGGCCTAGCGGGGGCGGCGCCCCGCCCACTGGTCGGCCACGGTCTCCGGGGTCAGCAGAGGACGGATGGAGATCTCGCCGGTGATCCGGTCGATGACGACGCACCCGCCGCCCACGGTGGCGGGCAGCGTGCTGGGATCTTCGGGTTCGGGCGGCTTCGCCCAGGCGACGTAGCCGTCGTCGAAGGCGTACAGCCCGACCTCCGTGGCCTCCTCGGCGGGGAGCGGGCCGTTGAAGTACTCCTCGGCCAGCACCCTCGCCTGCTCGGGGGACACCGCTCGCCCGTTCACGGCCGCCTCCCCCGCCAGTCGATCACCGCGCACAGGACTCCGCTCACAGCCGCCTCCCGCGCCGGTCGACGGCGACGCAGAAGACCCCGGTCACCGGCCCGGCGGGCGGATCCACCGAGGTGTGCCCGCGCTGGGCGTCGATCCAGACGACCTCCCCGGCGGCGTTGACGGCGTTCCACGCGTGGTTGCCGCCGGACGGCCAGCGGGTGACGAGCACGGCCGCCGCGCCGTGGCCGCCGGACTCCAGCCGCTGCGCCACCGCGGTGTACGCGCGGCGGCCCTGCCCGACGTACTCGAAGCGGTGCCCGAGCCAGCGTTCGGCGCGGGCGACGCCGCCGGGTTCGCCGTCGAGCGACGGCCGCCCCAGACGGTCGTACTCCGGCCGGCGCGGCGCGGCCACCACCGGCTCGCCGTGCCACGTCGAGAGCACCGCGAGCGCGCAGTCGAGTGAGTTGGTCGCCCGGAAGGGATCCTCCGACGGGCCCTCCCCGTTGATCAGGCGGATCCAGGTGCCCCGCGGATCGGGGAACCGGGCGCCGTCGGGCACCGCCTGGCACAGATCGCGCTGGACCTGCGGGTCGGGCCAGGCCAGCCCGCCGGGCGTGCCGTACGGCCGGGAGACGTCGAGCCGGGGCGGCCTGTCCTGCGCGTCGAACCAGTCGCCCATCGGCCCCGGCCAGCGCGGCGGCTCGTCGTTCTGCCGGGACGAGACCTCCTCCGGTCCGGGGAACGAACGCGAGGGCCCGTCCGGCCCTGGGGACGAACGCGGCTCCTGCCCTGGGGACGAACGCGAGGACCCGTCCTGCGCCGGCGGCGAAGGCGCCTCTCGCACCACCGGCACGCCCTCGAACCCCCGGGACGCGACACCGTTCCCGTTCCGCGGCTGGAAGGCGAACCCGTCCTGCCATGGGACCGACGCCCCCTCCTGCCCGGAACATCCGTTCTGGCCGGCGGACCACGCCGCGTTCGCTCCGAGGGCCAGGGCGCCGTTCGCCTCCGGGAGCGAGGTGCCGCCCTGCGATCGCGGACGGGACCCGTTCACCGCCTGAGCCTGGCCATGGGCGGAGGACCCGCTCTGCCGCTGAAGCGCCGGCTCGTCCTGCCGCTGGTGCGCAGGTGGCTCCTGGTGTGGTGCCGGGCCGTCGTGCCGCTGGGACAGCAGCCCCTGGTTGATCGTGAGCGGCCGCAACAGCGGCCGCCATTCGTCGGCGGGGACCTCCGCCGCGAGCTCGTAATCACGCCATCGGACACCATCGGTCGTGACGACGGGGTTGTACCCCGCCTCCGTGGGCGGCCGCCGCGACGCCCCCGCGCCCGACGGACCCCCGTGACTTGCTCCGGACAATGTGCTTCCCCCTACTTCCGCACTGACCCGGTCGAAGGCCGATCGTAGGGGTGCCGCCGGGACCCGGCGGCCGATTCCGGCATTCACCTGGGACCACATGCGCGGGCGGGAGCACGGCCGCGGTCGCTCCATCGTGACGGCGGCCACGGCCCGGACCGGCTCAGGCCGGCGGCGGCCGGAGCCGGCGTCCGGAGGTCACTTCACGACGACGAGGACGGAGTGCCAGCCGGTGGCGCCGTCCGGGGCCGGGGGGGCGTAGTCGGCGGTCTGGGTCTGTCCCGTCGCGTCGGTGGCCCGCACCTCGATGGTGTGCCGTCCCGGGGTGGCCTGCCAGCCGTCGAGGACCCACTGGCGCCAGGTGTCCGGTCCCGGGACCTCGGCCAGCCGTGCCCGCTGCCAGGCACCCTTGTCGATCCGCACCTCGACCGCGTCGATGCCCCGGTGCTGGGCCCAGGCCACGCCGGCGATGGCGGTGCGCCCGGCCGGGATCGTGGAACCGCCCCGCGGCAGGTCGATGCGGGACTCGGTCTTGATCGGCCCCTTGGCGGCCCAGCCGCGCGGCGTCCAGTAGGCCTCGTCCTGGTCGTAGCGGGTCACCTTGATGTCTGTCACCCACTTGGTGGCCGACACGTAGCCGTACAGTCCCGGGACGACCTGCCGCACCGGGAAGCCGTGCGAGACGGGAAGCACCTCGCCGTTCATCGCGATGGCGAGCAGCGCGTCGCGGCCGTCCATCACGATGTCCACCGGCGTGCCGCAGGTCCAGCCGTCGGAGGAGGTGGACAGCAGCATGTCGGCCCCCGCCTGGATGCCGGCCTCGCGCAGCACGTCGGCCAGGCGGGCGCCGAGCCAGCGCGCGTTGCCGATGTAGGGACCTCCGACGTCGTTGGACACGCAGGTCAGCGTCACGTCGGCCTCCATGAGGGGCCGCTTCAGCAGGTCGGCGAAGGTGAGCTCGACAGGCTTGTCCACCATGCCGTGGATCTTGAGCGTCCAGGTCTTCGGGTCCACCTGCGGGACGACCAGCGCCGTGTCCACGCGGTAGAAGTCCCGGTTGGGGGTGGTGAACGGGCTCAGGTCCTTCAGGCGGAGGTCGACCCCGGCGGGGAGCGGCGTGGCGGGCTTCGCCGGTCTGGGCAGCAGGACCTGGGCGCGCTCGGTGTCGACGTCCAGCCGCCCGGCCAGCCCGCGGCCGGCCAGCCCGCCGGCCCCGGCGATGGCGACGCCCGCGACGACCCCGGTCAGCAGGCCGCGCCGGTCGAACGCGTACAGTTCGGCGCCCGCCCGCATGACCACCGGGCGGTCCACCGCCCCGCCGCCCCCGGCCGGAGCAGCCTCCGCGGCCGAGGCGGCCCCGTCAGCCGCGGCCGGGACGGAATCGTCACCGGCGGGCGGGCGGGCCTCGTCCTCGGCTTCGAGGTGCGCGCGCAGGTCTTCGTAGCCGCGCTCCACGGCCGGCCACGCGCGGCGGGCCAGGATGCGCAGCGCCCAGGCCCCGGCCGCGACGCCGAGCGCGGACGGCAGGACCGACAGGGGGCCGGAGTCGGGCCGCGTCATGGCGGCCAGCACGCCGACCAGCCCGAGCACGGCCAGGCCGGCCATGGCGAAGCCCATCCGGTCGCGGGCCAGCAGCCCGATGCCGGCGGCGATGAGGGCGAGCACCACGACGATGCCCGAGATCAGCACGAGTTTGTCGTTGGCGCCGAAAGTGCTGATGGCCCATTCCTTCAGCGCGGCCGGCGTGCGGTCGACGGCCGCGTCGCCGACCGCGATCACCGGAGATGCCTTCGGGTCGATCAGCCCCGCGACGAGCTGGCCGATGCCCAGGGCGACCGCTCCCGCCACCACGCCGATGAGCGCCGCTGCCCATGCCTGGCCGCGCGGGCGCGTCTTGTTGTCGTTCACAGGTGGAACGCTACGCCTGTACCCGCGGCCGGGATCTTACGCCCTGGTTACGGAGCATTCTCCGTACCTCGCTCCGCCGCCGCGGCCGCCCTCTCAGGCGCCGAGCACCTGGCGCAGCACGGGGACCAGGGCCCGGAAGGCGCGGCCCCGGTGGCTGACGGCGTCCTTCTGCGCGGGGGACAGCTCCGCGGTCGTGCGGCTCTCGCCCTCGGGCACGAAGATCGGGTCGTACCCGAACCCGTTGGTGCCGCGCGGGCCGCGGATCAGCGACCCGGTGAGCGTGCCCTCGACGACGCGCTCCTCGCCGGAGGGCAGCGCGAGCGCCGCGGCGCAGGCGAAGTGGGCGCCCCTACGGCCGTCGGGAACGTCGGAGACCTGGGCGAGCAGGAGCGCGAGGTTGGCCGCGTCGTCGCCGTGGGACCCCGACCAGCGGGCCGAGAAGACGCCGGGCATGCCGTTCAGCGCGTCGACGCACAGGCCGGAGTCGTCGGCGACCGCCGGCAGGCCGCTCGCGGAGGAGACGGCGTGCGCCTTGAGCAGGGCGTTCTCGGCGAAGGTCAGGCCGGTCTCCGCGACCTCACCGATCTCGGGGAACTCCTCCAGGCCGACGAGCTCGATCTTCTGGTCGGCTTCGGTCAGGATGCGCCGCAGTTCGACGATCTTGCCCTCGTTGCGTGTCGCGAGGACCACCCTCGGCATCGCGCTCATGACAGAACCCTCCCCTTGTCGCGGATCAGGAGGAACGCGCTCACGCGAGGGCCTCGCGCTGGCGCACGGTCAGGTCGGCGCACCCCGCGGCGGCGAGGTCGAGCAGGGAGTCGAGGGTCGAGCGGTCGAACGGGCGGCCCTCGGCGGTGCCCTGGACCTCGACGAACTCCCCCGAGCCGGTCATGACGACGTTCATGTCGGTCTCGGCGGCGACGTCCTCGGTGTAGCAGAGGTCGAGCAGGGGCGTCGAGCCGACGATGCCGACCGAGACGGCGGCCACGGAGTCGACCAGCGGGTCACCCGGGCACATCTTGCGCTTGCGCATCCAGCCGATGGCGTCGGCCAGGGCGACGTACGCGCCGGTGATGGCCGCCGTGCGGGTGCCACCGTCGGCCTGGAGGACGTCGCAGTCGAGGACGATGGAGTTCTCGCCTAGGGCCTTGTAGTCGACGCAGGCGCGCAGAGACCGCCCGATCAGGCGCGAGATCTCGTGGGTGCGCCCGCCGATCTTGCCGCGCACCGACTCGCGGTCGCTGCGGGTGTTGGTGGAGCGGGGCAGCATGGCGTACTCGGCGGTGATCCAGCCGAGCCCGCTCCCCCTGCGCCACCGCGGCACGCTGTCTTGCACCGAGGCGGCGCACAACACCCTGGTGTTGCCGAACTCCACCAGGACCGAACCCTCGGCGTGGGCGAGCCAGCCGCGGCTGATCGTGACCGGCCGGAGCTGGTCGGGACTGCGTCCATCTTCACGTGCCATGAGCCTCACCTTAGGTCATACACGGCCCCGCTCCGAGCGAGTTCCACGCGGCCTTCGTACCCCCCTCGGGAGGCGTCGTCCAGGACCTCGCCCTTGTCGTTCCACGGGACCAGATGGGTGAGCACGAGCGTGCCGGCGCCGGCGCGGGCGGCGTGCTCGGCGGCCTGGCGGCCGGTCATGTGGAGACCGGCGGGGATGCCGGGCCGGTCGAGCAGAGACGCCTCGCACAGCAGGATGTCGGCGCCCGCCGCGAGCTTCACCAACTCGGGGCACTCACCCGTGTCGCCGGAGTAGGCCACCGAGCGCCCGCCGTGCGAGACCCGGAACCCGTAGGTCTCGATGGGATGGTTCATCAGTGCGGCCGTCACCTCGAACGGGCCCACGGAGAAGACGCCCGGCGCGAGCGCCGTGAAGTCGAACGCGGTCTCAAGGCCCGGCTCGTCGTCCATTCCGTACGCGGCGGCGAGGCGGCGCGGCGCGTCGTCCGGCGCGTACACGGGCACGCGCGGCAGCGGCGCACACGGCGCGTAGGTGCGCACGACGTGGTAGGAGCACAGGTCCAGGCAGTGGTCGGCGTGCAGGTGCGACAGGCAGATGGCGTCCACGTCGTACAGGCCGATGTGCCGTTGCAGAGCTCCCAGGGAGCCGTTGCCGAAGTCCAGGAGCAGGCGGAAGCCCTCGGCCTCCAGCAGGTAACACGACGCGGGGCTGTCGGGGCCCGGAAAGCTTCCGGAGCAGCCTACGATCGTCAACTTCACGGCGGCCTCCTAACTCGGCGCGGTCAGCGCCTCTTCGCCCGAAACGTCCCCCACCAGCGCGCGTTCGACGGCACCGATCTCCGGGCCGAGGAACCGCCGCCCGAGGTGCGCGAAGAGGGCGCCGTCACCTGTCGCGCGGAACCGGTGGCGGGGCGTCGTGTTCTGCACGGCGAGCCCCCTGTCGTGCAGAACGCGGAAGACGTCCTTGGCGGTCTCCTCGGCGCTGGACACGAGCGTGACGCCGTTGCCCACCACGTAGGAGATCGCGCCGGTCAGCAGCGGGTAGTGCGTGCAGCCGAGGATCAGCGTGTCGCAGCCCTCGTCGATCACCGGCTGGAGGTACTCGCGGGCGACCTCGATGAGCTCGGCGCTCATGGTCTCGCCCCGCTCGACGAACTCCACGAACCGGGGGGCGGCCACGCCGGTGAGCCGCACGTCGGGGGCCGCCGCGAAGGCGTCGTGATAGGCCATGGACTCGATCGTCGCGCGGGTCGCGATCACGCCGACCCGGCCGTTCCTGGTGGCGCGGACGGCCCTGCGCGCCGCGGGCTGGATGACCTCCACCACCGGCACGTCGTACCGCTCCCTGGCGTCGCGCAGGACGGCGGCGCTGGCGCTGTTGCAGGCGATCACGAGCATCTTCACGTCGTGCTCGACGAGGTGGTCCATCACCTGCAGGGCGTAGGCACGCACCTCGGCGATGCGCTTCGGCCCGTACGGCTGGCGCGCGGTGTCCGCCACGTACAGGATCGACTCGCTCGGGAGCTGGTCGATGATCGCCCGGGCGACCGTCAGACCTCCCACGCCGCTGTCGAAGATCCCGATCGAGGGACCGTCCTGGTCAAGCTGCTCGTCCTGGGCCTCAATGAGGCTGACCCACGGCGCGTGGGCGACGCTCCCGATATCCGACATGATTCCCAACACTAGGGGACTGTGAACAATCGCTCTCGGTAAGAATGCTCACATTCGAGTAATCCCTGCGGGGGTACCGTCCCCCGCGCGTCCGGTCAGCCCCGCCCGAGCCTGGCGAGCTGGCGCGACTGCGCGACCAGGTTGCCCCCGGCGTCCCAGACCTCGACGTCCTCGTCGAACCAGCCGTCCCTGATCAGGCGTCCATGGCCGACGATCTTCAGCCAGCCGGGGGCGGGCAGCGCCCTCAGGTGCCAGGTCAGCTCCACGGTCGGCGCCCAGCCGCGGGCTCCGGCCGAGAAGGCGACGGGCGGCAGCGCGTCCACGGCGAGCGCCAGGACGAAGGGGTCGGGGTCCTGCGGCTCGGACATGCGGAAGTACGCCCGGGACTCTGGGCGCCCTGTGGGGGCGCCGGTGAACCAGCCGATGCTCGGCGGGTCGAAGCGCACCTCCATCTGGGCGTTGAGCGTCATGTTCGACTCGGGCTTCGGGTCAGGCAGCCCGAGGCACTCCTCGACGGGGGGCATGACCACCGCGGGCTCGCCGGTCCACTCGCTGGCGCCGCCGCCGAGCGTGGCGGTGGTCACCAGGGTCTCGATGTAGGCGGTGTCGTCCTGGATCAGGGTCGCCCGGGTCATCGCGGCGGTCTTGCCGGTCTTGAGCTGCTCCAGCCGGACGCGGGCGGGTCCGGGGCCCGGCGACCGCAGGAACTGCGCGGCGGTGGTGACCGGGTGCTCGTACGGCGAGGCGTCGACGACGGCCCGCAGTATCACGGCCATGAGATAGCCGCCGTTGAGCGGCCCTCCGATCGCGTAGCCAGGATCGAGGCAGACGTCGTAGGTGGTCTCGTCGACCCGGATCGCCTGCGTCGCCTCGTCGAACTTCGTCATCTGTACTCTTTGCCTCGCTCCGCGCACCGCACCCGAATGTTGTTCTAGCTCCCCCACCTTACCGATGCCCGCGCCGTCACGCCCAGGCGGGACGGTGAACGGAACCGGTCACGATCGAGACGCCCTGGCGCCCGAAAGCACCCTGCAAGTGTTTCGCTACCGCCATGATCTAGCCTCACCGTGAATCCCCTCCTAGCCATCGAGAGCGAGCCATGGCAGGCCAACCCCACCCCCCGTACCCCTTCAACCAGGACCCCGACCGGACCGTGTCCTACCGGCACCCCGCGTCCGGCCCCACCCCTGGCCCGTACACGCAGCCCTATGCGCACTCCGCGCAGCCCCCCGGCGGTCCGCCTCCCTGGCAGCACGCCGAGCTCGGCCCGCCCCAGCCCCCGACCAGGAAGAGAGGACGGGGATGGGTGCTGGCGATCGTCGCGGCCGTCGTCGTCGCCCTGATCGGCGGTGGCGGCGTGTACGCCATGAACCTGCTCAGCGGCGGCGGCACCCAGCCGGAGGACGTCCTGCCCTCCGGGACCATGGCGTACGTGCGGATCGACCTCGACCCGAGCGCCGGCCAGAAGGTGGCGCTGTTCCAGCTCGCGAAGAAGTTCTCCGCCACCCGGAGCGCCTTCACCGGCGACGACCCCCGCAAGGCGCTGTTCGAGCTGCTGCGCAAGGACAGCAAGGACCTGGCCGGCGTCGACTACGCGCGTGACGTCGAACCGTGGCTCGGCGACCGCGTCGGGATCGGCGTCCTGGCGCCGCGCGCCGGGTCCGCCACCCCCGGGGTGGCCGTGGCGGTGCAGGTCACCGACCAGACCCAGGCCCGCACCGGGCTGCCCAAGCTGACCGGCGGCGAGATGAAGGGCCTCGCGTTCCGGGAGGACTACGCGATCCTCGCCGAGACCCAGGCGGAGGCCGACCGCTACGCCAAGGCCGCGCCGCTGTCGGGCGAAGCCGGCTTCGCCGCCGACCTCAAGGCCCTCGGGGATCCGGGCGTGCTGTCGTTCTGGGGCGACGCGGGCAGGCTCACCAAGGCCGCGGAGGCCGTCGGTGTGTCGCCGTCCTCCGGCGCCGCGGCGCTGGACATGGTGAAGAACGTGCGCTTCGCCGGGGCGCTGCGCTTCGACGGCGGGTACGCCGAGCTGACCGGCATCACCCGCGGCGGGACCATGCGCGCCGCCGCGAACGCCGAAGGCTCGCGCCTGTCGCGGCTGCCCGCCTCGACCGTGGGCGCGCTGTCGGTGTCGGGCCTCGGGGAACTGCTGTCCAAGCAGTGGGCACAGCTCACCAAGGCGGCCGATGGCACGTCGGGGTCGTTCTCCGACTTCGTCGCCCAGGCACGGCAGTCCTACGGCCTCGCGCTCCCCGACGACCTGGTCACCCTGCTGGGCAAGAACGTCACCGTGGCGCTGGACGAGCGGGGGCTCGACGGCGACCTGCCGAACGCCGGCGCCGTCCTCACCACCGACCCGGCCAAGGCCCAGGAGATCGTCTCCAAGCTCGAGAAGTTCGCCGCCGACTCCGGGACCGCGGCCCCGCAGCTCGTCAAGGTGGCGGCCGATGGGCGGCTGGTCCTCGCGAACTCCCAGGAGTACGCGGACCTGCTGGCCAAGGACGGCACGCTCGGGGAGAGCGAGACCTTCACGACCGCGATCCCGGACGCGGACTCCGCGTCGGCCGCGCTCTACATCGACCTGGACAAGATCGAGAAGTACTACCTGAAAGACCTGCAGGGCGAGGACCGGGCCAACGCCCAGGCGCTGCGGGCGATAGGCCTGAGCGCCAGGCAGGCCGACGACACCACGTCCTTCAGCCTGCGCGTGCTGTTCAACTGACGCTTCGGGACCGAAGCTCACCCCGGCCGGGCGTCTCCCCCCGGCCGGGGTGAGCTTCCCCGGGGCTCCCCGGCCGAAGGCTCTCTCGGCCGGCGGGACGGGAAGACACCGACGGGCCGCCTCTCCAAGGAGAGGCGGCCCGTCCGCGTCACGAACCGGATGGCCCGATCAGGCCCAGAGCTGGCCCTCCAGGCGGTCCTCCGCCTCGTCGATCGTGCCCTCGTAGGCGCCCGTGGAGAGGTACTTCCACCCGCCGTCGGCCACGATGAACGCGATGTCGGCGCGCTCGCCCGCCTTGACGGCCTTGGCGGCCAAGCCCATGGCCGCGTGCAGGGCGCAGCCGGTGGAGATGCCGGCGAAGATCCCCTCGGTGCCGAGAAGCTCGCGCGTGCGGCGCAGCGCGTCCGCCGACGTCACCGAGAAGCGGGTCGTCAGCACGTCCGCGTCGTAGATCTCGGGGATGAACCCCTCGTCCACGTTGCGCAGGCCGTACACCAGCTCGCCGTACCGGGGCTCGGCCGCCACGATCTGCACCCCGGGCACGTGCTCGCGCAGGTAGCGCCCGACTCCCATCAGCGTGCCCGTGGTGCCGAGCCCGGCGACGAAGTGGGTGATCGAGGGAAGGTCCTGGAGGATCTCCGGCCCCGTCGACTCGTAGTGGGAGCGCCAGTTGGCCGGATTGCCGTACTGGTAGAGCATCACCCAGGACGGGTTCTCCGCGGCCAGCTTCTTGGCGACCCGCACGGCCTCGTTGGACCCGCCCGCCGCCGGCGAGGAGATGATCTCCGCGCCCCACATGCGCAGCAACTGGCGGCGTTCCTCGGAGGTGTTCTCCGGCATCACGCAGATCAGCTTGTATCCCTTGAGCCTGGCCGACATGGCCAACGAGATGCCGGTGTTGCCGGAGGTGGGCTCCAGGATCGTGCAGCCGGGAGTGAGCAGGCCGTCCTTCTCCGCCTGCTCGATCATCCACAGCGCCGGGCGGTCCTTGACCGACCCGGTCGGGTTGCGGTCCTCGAGCTTGGCCCAGATGCGCACGTCCGGGGACGGGGACAGCCTCGGCAGCCCCACCAGCGGGGTGTTCCCGACCGAGTCGATCAGCGAGTCGAAGCGCATGGCTAGCGCTTGCCCCCGGCCACGGCGGGCAGCACGGTCACGGTGTCACCGTCGGCGACAGGGGTGTCCAGGCCGCCGAGGAAGCGCACGTCCTCGTCGTTGAGGTAGACGTTGACGAAGCGGCGAAGGCCGGAGTCGTCGACGATGCGCTCCTTCAGGCCCGGATGCCGGGACTCCAGATCGCCGATCAGGTCCGAGAGCGTGGCACCTGCGGCGTTCACGGACTTGGCGCCGTCGGTATAGGTGCGGAGGATGGTCGGAATGCGAACCTCGATGGCCATCGCGGGTTGATCTCCTTGGTCAGTGGTCGTCACGGGGCGCCCAACGAGTGCGAACACACGCGGCTGGGCGGGGATTCCTGCGATCAGGAACAGTCGTAGACGACGGAGAAGGGAGTGTGCGCGAAAAGGTGGTTCTGCACGGGTGACGAATGCCCAGGGCGCACTCCAGCGCTCCGCGAATCCGGGTCAATCGTCAGCATGTTCCCAACTCTACAGCTTTCCGAGGTGCAGCCCGATGACCGAGATTCCCGGTCCCGCACGTGCGGCTGCGCGAGCGGTTCATGCCTGGACGATCTCGACCTTCTCCTCGGTCACGACGCCGTCCAGCACGCGAAACGAGCGGAACTGCACGTTGTCCGGATCGGCCGTGGACACCAGCACGTAGTGGGCGTTCGGCTCGGAGGCGTAGCTGATGTCCGTTCGCGACGGGTAGGCCTCGGTCGAGGTGTGGGAATGGTAGACGACCACCGGCTCCTCGTCCCGGTCGTCCATCTCACGCCACACCCGGAACTGCTCCATCGAGTCGAACCGGTAGAACGTGGGAGACCGCTCGGCGTTCTCCATGGGGATGAAGCGCTCGGGGCGGTCGGAGCCCACCGAACCCGCGATCACCCCGCAGGCCTCGTCCGGATGATCGGCCCAGGCATGGGCGATGATCTTGTCGACCAATTCCTGCGAGATGCTCAGCATGCCTGGAAGCTACCAAAGGGCGCGGACCAGCGTGTCCTGGAGGTAGGTCAGCCAGTCGTAGGTGACGTACGCCGGGTAGCGCGGGTCGTCCTCGGTCATCTCGGCCAGCTCCTCGTGGACCTCCTCGGTGACCTCCAGGCGCACGCCGAGGGCCAGCCGCACGTCATTGAGCGCGCGCAGCCACGCCTGCGCCTGCTCGGGGGTGAGCTCGACCTTGCCCTGCTCGGCGGTCTCCAGCAGCGTCTCGGCGTCGGCGCGCTTGCCCTCGCGCAGGGTCGCCTCGGTGTAGCGCCGGAACTCGGCCGACGCCTCGTCGTCGTCGGCGTACGCCGAGGGGAACAGCCGGGCCAGCACCGGATCGGACGGCACCTTCGCCGAGCCGATGCCAAGGGCCCGCTCGAGCGGATCCTCCCCGGTGGCGCCCGGCTCGACGAGACCGAGGACCTGCGCCACCAGCGAGCGCAGGATCGAGGCCTCCCCGGCGTCCAGCAAAATCGTGACCCCGCCGCTGTGCGCGGAGCTGAAACCGGTGCTCACGCCGAATCCCTCTGGACGGTGGCCCACAGACCGTAGGAGTGCAGGGTCTGCACGTCGCGTTCCATCTCCTCACGAGTGCCACTGGCGACGACGGCCTTGCCCTTGTGGTGCACGTCGAGCATCAGTTTCTCGGCCTTGGCCTTTGGGTAGCCGAAGACCGTCTGCAGGACATAAGTCACATAAGACATGAGGTTGACCGGGTCGTTCCACACGATCGTCAGCCACGGGAGATCGGGACGGACGTCCGTCGACGGACGCTCGACCTCGGCTGGAGCGGTACTACCCACATTCCCATCCTGCCCTACCCCGGTCGTAGTCTTCGACTTGTGAAGATGGCCATGAGCAGCGCGTTGCTCACCGATCACTATGAGCTGACAATGCTGCAGGCGGCATTGGGCAGCGGCGCCGCACACCACCGAGCCGTGTTCGAGGTCTTCGCCCGCCACCTGCCCCATGGACGCCGGTACGGCGTGGTCGCGGGCACGGGACGGGTGCTGGACGCGCTCGCGGACTTCCGCTTCGGCGACGCCGAGCTCGCCTTCCTCCGCGAGCACAACGTCGTCAACGACCAGACGCTGGACTTCCTCGCGTCCTACCGCTTCTCCGGCGACGTGTACGGCTACCTGGAAGGCGAGTGCTACTTCCCCGGCTCGCCGATCATGGTCGTGGACGGCACGTTCGCCGAGGCCGTCCTGCTGGAGACGGTGATCCTCTCCATCCTGAACCACGACTCCGCGGTGGCCTCGGCCGCGTCCCGCATGGTCCACGCCGCCGGCTCGCGGCCGATCATCGAGATGGGCTCCCGCCGCACGCACGAGCTGGCGGCGGTGGCAGCGGCGCGGGCCGCCTACATCGCGGGCTTCTCCTCCACTTCCAACCTCATGGCCGGCAGCGTGTACGGCGTGCCTACCGCGGGCACCAGCGCGCACGCCTTCACCCTGCTGCACAGCAGCGAGTACGAGGCCTTCCAGGCCCAGATCGACTCGCTCGGTCCCGGTACCACCCTGCTCGTCGACACCTACGACGTCGGCAAGGCGGTGCGCACGGCCGTGGAACTGGCCGGGCCCGAGTTGGGCGCGGTGCGCATCGACTCCGGCGACCTCGCCGTCGCCGCCTGCGAGGTACGGCAGATGCTCGACGCGCTCGGCGCCACCAAGACGCGCATCGTCGTCACCAGCGACCTCGACGAGTACGCCATCGCGGCCCTCGCCGCCGCCCCCGTCGACGGGTACGGCGTCGGCACCTCCGTCGTCACCGGCTCGGGCGCGCCCACGGCGGCCATGGTCTACAAGCTCGTCGCCCGCGAGGACAGCGAGGGCAAACTCCAGCCGGTGGCGAAGAAGTCGGTCGGCAAGCCCAGCAAGGGCGGCAGGAAGAACGCCTTCCGCGCCCTGCAGAACGGCACGGCCACCGCCGAACTGATCACCACCACCCCGGCCACCCCGGCCCCTGCCGGCTTCGCTTCTGACACCCTTGCGCCCGGCGGCCCTGCTTCCGGTGAGCCCATGGCCGGCGGGGTGGCTTCCGGCGCCCGGCCGCTCCTTCACGAGCTGGTGCGCGGCGGCCAGATCGTCGGCCGGGAACCACTGGCGGCCGCGAGAGAACGCCACCACGCCTCCGTGGCCGAGCTGCCCCCCCTAGCCCACCAACTCTCCCAAGGCGACCCCATCATCCCCACCCTCTTCTCCTGACACCCCTCACCTTCACCCACCACCACACCTCCGCAGCAGCAAGGGAAGCGGGCCTGATGAAGACCACTCTTGTCATCGTCGATGTGCAGAACGACTTCTGCGAGGGCGGCAGCCTCGCGGTGGGCGGGGGCGCCGAGATCGCCGCGGCCATCGGACCGTACGCCGCCGCCGAGGGCTACGACCATGTCGTGGCGACCCGTGACTACCACGTCGATCCCGGCGACCACTTCGCCGACCGTCCCGACTACGTGCGCACCTGGCCCGCCCACTGCGTCGTGGGGACGACCGGCGCCGACTTCCACCCGGCGCTCGACACCTCCGCCGTCGAGGAGGTGTTCAGCAAGGGCCGGCACAGCGCGGCCTACAGCGGCTTCGAAGGCGCGAGCGCCGAAGGCACCGGCCTGGCCGAGTGGCTGACGTCACGCGGCGTGGAGCAGGTGGACGTGGTCGGCATCGCCACCGACCACTGCGTACGGGCGACCGCCCTCGACGCCGCCAAGAACGGCTTCGCCGTGCGCGTCCTGCTCGACCTGACAGCCGGCGTGGCCCCGGCGACCACCGAAGCAGCCCTCAGCGAACTCCGCTCCGCCGGGGTCCAGATCAGCGGCACCCCCGTCCTGAAACCCGCCTGACAGGCCCCCAGACGACACAGGCACGATCACCGGCCCGATCGCCCGCGCCGCCCAAGAGTGCTCTTGCCGTACGTGCGTGGCGCTGGGGTCAGCGGGAGCGTTGGGTGGCCCATTTGCGGATGGTTTCGATGCGTTGGCGGATTTGGTCGGCGGATGCCTGGGCGATGGCGGGGCCGCCGCAGGCCCTGCGCAGCTCGGCGTGGATGACGCCGTGCGGCTGGCCGGTGCGGTGGTTCCAGGCGCCCACGAGGCCGTTCAGCTCCTTGCGGAGGGCCGCGATCTCCTCGTGCGGGGCCAGGGCCGGGCGCGCGGGGGCGTCGGCCGCCTTGCGCTTCCTGGCGGCCTGCTGATCGGCCTGGTGCTTGCGCAGCAGCACGGCCACCTGGTCGGGCTCGAGCAGCCCGGGAAGGCCGAGGAAGTCCTCCTCCTCGGGGGAGCCGGGCTCGGCCGCCGTGCCGAACTCGCCGCCGTCGAAGAGCACGCGGTCGAAGGTCGCCGAAGCCTCGACGGTCTCGAACGGCAGCTCGTCGCCGAGGACGTCGGGGCTGTCCTTCTTCTGGCGGGCCTCATCGACCAGGAAGTCGTCAAGGCCCTCCTCGGGGAGCTTGCGGTCGAGAACGTGGTCGCGCTCGGCCTCCATCTCGCCCGCGAGGCCCATGAGCGTCGGGACCGAGGGCAGGAACACCGAGGCCGTCTCGCCCCGCTTCCGCGCGCGCACGAAACGCCCCACCGCCTGGGCGAAGAACAGCGGGGTCGAGACGCTGGTGGCGTAGACGCCCACGGCGAGGCGCGGGATGTCCACGCCTTCGGAGACCATGCGGACCGCGACCAGCCAGCGCTCCTCGGAGGCGCTGAAGTGCTTGATCTTGTCGGAAGCGCCCGGGTCGTCGGACAGCACGACCGTGGCGCCCTCGCCGGTGATCGCCCGGAGGTGCCTGGCGTAGGCGCGCGCCGTCTCGTGGTCGGTGGCGATCACCATGGCGCCCGCGTCGGGCACGCCCCGGCGCACCTCGGTGAGCCGCTTGTCGGCGGCCTGCAGGACCTGGCGGATCCAGTCGCCCTTCGGGTCGAGGGCGGCCCGCCAGGCCTGGCCGAGCTGGTCTTTGGTGAGCGGCGTGCCCAGCGTGGCGGTGATCTCGTCGCCCGCGCGGGTGCGCCAGCGCATCTCCCCGGCGTACGCCAGGAAGATCACGGGACGGACCACCCCGTCGGCGAGCGCGGGGCCGTAGCCGTAGGAGTAGTCGGAGAGACTGCGCCGGACGCCCTCGCCGTCCTCGGCGTAGGTCACGAACGGGATCGGGTTGGTGTCGGAGCGGAACGGCGTGCCGGTGAGGGCGAGCCGCCGGGTGGCCGGCTCGAACGCCTCGCGCACCCCGTCGCCCCACGACTTGGCGTCGCCCGCGTGGTGGATCTCGTCGAAGATGACGAGGGTCCGGCGGTTCTCCGTGCGGGAACGGTGGAGCGCGGGATGCATGGCCACCTGCGCGTAGGTCACCGCCACGCCGACATAGTCGCGGGAGGTGGCGCCCTGGCTGTTCTTGAACTCGGGGTCGACGGCGATGCCGACCTTGCTCGCCGCGTCGGCCCACTGGCGCTTGAGGTGCTCGGTCGGCGTGACGACCGTGATCCGCTGTATGACGCCCCGGCTCAGCAGCTCGCTGGCGATGCGCAGCGCGTACGTCGTCTTGCCGGCGCCGGGGGTCGCGACCGTCAGGAAGTCGCGCGGCTCGCGGCGGAAGTAGAGATCGAACGCCTCCTGCTGCCACGCGCGGAGCTTGGGCGCGGTGCCCCACGCGGCGCGGTCGGGATAGGAGGGTGACAGATGGGACGCGGCAAACGAGCTCACGCCGACCTCCTTGTCAGTTGGCCTCGCCGGACCCTCGTCAGATGGCCTTTCCGGACCTCTGGGCCTACGCCCCCACTGATGATCTTGTCGTCGCGCTCGTTTCGCTCCCTCACAGTGAAGCCACGATAGCGGGGGACACCGACAAGACGTGCCGACCCCGGGGATGCTCGCCATGCGCGTCTCCGCGTGCTATTGCGGCGACCGCCCACCTCCGCCACGTGGCCCCCGCCACTCCCCTCCGCCGGGGTCATCGTGCGTCCGGCGGCGCGTTCTGCGCCCTTGACGGGCTACTTCAGGCCGCGGATGACGGCGTCGATCTCGGCCCGTCGCCGGGGATCGTCGGGCTGGGCGAGCCCCAGCACCACGACGCTCCCGTCTCCCTTGGTGAGAAGTGTCACCCTCAGGTACGACGGCTGGTTGACCACATCGGTGTAGGTGGCTCGGAGGGCGCGCGAGTGACCGGTGTAGCCGCCCACCGTGATCGACCGGTCGTCCACCACGTCGACGGTGTCGCCGTGCAGCAGCAAGCGCCCGTACAGGTCGGCGAGCTCCAGCGTGGCGGCCCTCGGCCCCGACACCGCGACCGACTCCCCGGGCCGGGTCATGACGAGCGCGGAGCCGTCCATGGTCGCGACCGAGGTGAACCCGGTGACCGGCGGGATCGTGCCGCGCCGCCAGCCCGGCGGCAGCGGAAAACCGACTCCGGCGACCCCGTCCACGACCACGGACGGTTCCGGCTCCGCGCGGGGGCGGCTCACGAAGAAGGCCACCGTCCCGGCCACCAGCGCCGTCCCCGCGGCCACGACGGCGACGTAGAACGCCACCCTCCTGACCCGGTAGGGCACCCTGACTCGCGAGGGAGCGGCCGGCGCGCCGTACAGCCTCGCCGACGGCGGCAGCCCCTCCTCCTCCGGCGGAGGCCACACGGGCCCGCCGTACGGCCGTCGCCGCCCGGTGCGGTGCTCGTCCACGGCGCCTCCTCCCGTGCTCCGAGTATCCGCACCGAAGGCGTCCATCCGTCAACGAACATCTGAATAGGACATCCGAATCACCGCCTGGGGGCGGCTCAGGGCCAGATCGCGGGCGGGCCAGATCGCGGCGGGTCAGACGGCGGGGGTGCGGTAGGCGGTCCACATGTCGCGCATGCGGGCGGCCTGGCCGGCGGTGAACTCCGACATGCAGCGGTCGTGGGCGTAGTCCATGAAGTTGTGGACGGGATCGTCGCCGTTGTCGGGGCAGGAATCCTTGCGGGGCGGGCAGCCTTGGGTGGGGAACGCCTCGGGCGGGGTGTCGTCGACGGAGTCGCCCGGCGAGGCGCAGCCGTTCTCGAAGGTGTGCAGCAGCCCGAGCCAGTGGCCGATCTCGTGCACCGCGGTGTAGCCCTTGCCGAAGTCGCGCAGGGCGCCGCCGGGCAGGCTGCGCCAGTCGACGACGACGCCGTCCAGGGCGGGGTTGGTCTGGTACCAGTGCGGATAGGTGGCATAGCCCAGCACCAGCTCGCTGAACTGCGCGATGTAGAGGTTGAGGGCATCGGCGCCGCCCTTGCGCAGCCGCTGCTTCATCGCCGCCTCGTTGGGGAGCGGCTGGCGGAACCAGGCGGCGTTGTCGGTGCGCGTGACGCCCCGCAGGGCGAACCGGATGCCGGTGTCGGCGCCGCCCTGCCGCCCACCGTATGCGGCGTTGAGGGTCTCGACCTGGGCGGTGACCGCGGCCTCCGGGGCGCCCGCCTGCCCGTCGGTGATCACGTGGACCCAGAGGGGCACCGTGACCGTGGCCACCCGGGGACGCGGATGGAGCGCGTCCAGCCGCCTGCGCATGTCGGAGAGCAGCCGGGCGGCCTCGCGGGCGTCGGGCGCGTACGGCTCGACGCCGCGCGTCTCCGGGCCCCGTCTCTCAGGGGCGCGCGCATCGGCGCCGCGCGTCTCCAGGTCCCGCGTCCCAAGGTCGCGCGCATCGGCGTCGCGCGTTCTCAGGTTCAGCGTCTCAGCGCCGCGCGTCTCCAGGTCCCGCGTCTCGCGGTCCCGCGTTTTCGGGCCCTGCGTCTCCGGGCTCCGTGTCTCCGTCCGTGGCGGCCCGGCGGGCCCGCATGAGCGCGTGGACGCCGCGCGGGCGTGACCGGGCACGCCCGCGATCGTGAACAGGCACGCCAAAGACACGGCCACCGTGCGCCGCACCATGCACTCCCCCGTCAAGTCAGGTCGGAGTGCTGACGCTAGCTTCCGGGACGCCGATCGGCCGGGAGCAACACTCGGTTGCCGCCCGCGGGTTCACCCTGAGCAGGCGTTACTTGCCCGGGTCGCCACCCTGCGGCAGCCCCTCGTAGATCTCCTTGCATTCGGGGCACACGGGGTACTTCTTGGGGTCGCGGCTCGGGACCCAGACCTTGCCGCAGAGGGCGCGGATGGGGGTGCCGGTCACCATGCTCTCGGTGATCTTGTTCTTGTCCGCGTAGTGCGAGAACCGCTCGTGGTCCCCCTCGTCGCCGTGCGAGAGGTTCGGGCGTACTTCGCTCTCGGGAAGGATCTTCGTGCTCACGACATCCGAGTCTACGTGCGCCCGGGCGCGCTCGGGCGGGTGAATGCGTCCCGCGGGGCCGCACGCCCTCTGCGGCCCGGGGAACCTCACATCCGCCCGGTACGGGCCGGCGCGGGCGCGCGAGCCGTACCGGGCGGAGCCGGGCGTGAGGGTCAGCCCACGTGGACCGGGACGTCCGCGGTCTTGCGGCCGGCCTTGACGAACAGGGCCAGGATCGCGGCCAGTACGGCCACCGCGACGCTCACGCCGAAGCCGAAGTGCATGCCCTCCAGGAAGGAGGAGTGCGCGGCCTGGGTCAGCGCCTCGGCGACGGCCTTGGGCGCGCCCGGCGGCACGGGGGCGACGCCGAGCGCGACGACGTTCTTCATGGCTTCGACCTGCGCGGCCGTGGCGGGGATCTGCACGGCGGCGAGGTGGCCGGGCAGGACGTCCGCCACCTTGGCCGTGATCAGGGCGCCGAGCACGGCCGTGCCGAGCGAGCCGCCGACCTGCATGGCGGACTGCTGCATGCCTCCGGCGACGCCACTGTGCTCCTCGGGGGAGTTGCCGACGATGACCTCGGTCGCGCCGACCATGACGGGCGAGAGGCCGAAGGCGAGCAGCGCGAACGGGATCGCGGTGTCGAGGTAACCGGCCTCGAGCCCGAGACGGGAGAGCAGGAACATCGAGGTCGCGGTGATGAGCATGCCGACGGCGATCGGAACCCTGGGTCCGAACCTGCTCAGCGCGAGACCCGCCAGCGGTGAGGCGACGATCATGCCGGCGCTCATCGGGAGCATGCGCATGCCCGACTCCAGCGGGGACAGCCCGTGCACGCCCTGGAAGTAGAACGTGAGGAAGAACATGGCGCCGAACATCGAGAAGGCCATCAGCACCATCAGCGCCGTGCCGATGGAGACCGACGCGTTGCGGAACAGGGTGAGCGGCAGCAGCGGTTCGGCGGCCCGGGCCTGCCAGACCAGGAAGGCCGCGCCCAGCACGACGGCGCCGGCGAAGAACCCGATGGTCTTGGCGTCGCCCCAGCCGTAGCCGGGGGCCTTGATGATCGCCCACACCAGGCAGAACATCGCGCCGGACAGGAGCAGCACGCCCGGGATGTCGACCCTGGACAGGGACTCGGACCTGCTCTCCTTGATGACCCACAGCCCGACGATCAGCGCGATCACGCCGACCGGCACGTTGATGAAGAAGACCGACTGCCAGCTGACGTTCTCCACCAGCAGGCCGCCGATGATGGGGCCTGCGGCGCTCGAGACGCCGATGGCCGCGCCCCAGATGCCGATCGCCATGTTGAGCCGCTCGGCGGGGAAGGCGGCGCGCAGCAGCGCGAGGGCGGCGGGCTGGAGCAGCGCGCCGAACAGGCCCTGCAGGACCCGGAAGGTGATCAGCATGCCGATGGAGGAGGTCAGGCCGATGGCGAGCGAGGTGAGGGCGAAGCCCGCGATGCCGATCAGGAAGACCCTCTTGTGCCCGAACAGGTCACCGAGCTTGCCGGCGGTGATGAGGAAGACTGCGAGAGCGAGCAGGTAGCCACTGGTGATCCACTGAAGGTCCGAGAGCGACGCCCCCAGCTCCTTGCCGATCACCGGGTTGGCGATGGCGACGACGGTGCCGTCGAGCATTACCATGATCACGCCAAGTGCGACCGCGAGCAGCGTGAGCCACGGATGCCCGTGGCCACGTCGGGCAGGCGCGTCTACGGGCGCGGCCAGCGCTTGTGCCATGGAAGGTCCCCCTGTTTCGATGATGGTTCAACGCACGGCAATTTATGTCAGTCCATGACAGATGACAAACTCTTTTATCCGACAGATCGTGACATGTGGCAGAATGTGAAGTGAATATTGCATGGAGGTGTCCGGTATGGGTCTTCGGGAGCGCAAGAAGCACCAGACCCGGCTGGCCCTGATCGACGCGGGCTTCGAACTGTTCCTCGCCCAGGGGTACGAGGCCACCACGGTCGATCAGATCGCCGCCGCGGTAGACGTCTCACCCCGCACCTTCTTCCGGTACTTCGGCAGCAAGGAGGAGCTCGCCCTCGACTTCACCGTCGAGTACGAGGAGCTCATCGGCTGCGCCCTGGCCGCACGCCCCGATGACGAGCCGCCCATCACCGCCCTCGCCCGCGCCTTCCGCGAGTTCATCCACGGGATGGAGACCAACGCCTCCGAGGACACCGAGCGGTTCCTGCGGCACCGGCGCGTGATCGACGCCAACCCCGTCCTCCTGTGCACGAGCTTCGCGCGCATGGCCGACGTGGAGAAGAAGCTCACGACCGAGATCGCCAGGCGCCAGGGCATCGACCCCGGCACCGACCCACGCCCGCGGCTGCTGGTGGCCCTCATCGCCGCCGCGGTCCGCGTCGGCTTCGAGTGCTCAGTGGACGGCGATCACTACCTCGACAGCCTCGTCGCCAACGTGGAGCGCACCCTGGACCTCGTCGAGGCGGCCCTGGGGCCCGGATGGGATCAGTTGAGCTTGGGATCGTCCGGGCAGGTCGCCACGAAGGCCAGCTCGCCCGGCTGACGCCGCAGCACCGACCGCCACAGGTTCGCCGGCCGCGAGTCGAACGTGTCGCCGGGCTCGGCCTCCACGACGTACCACGAGCCCTCGCGTATCTCGCTCTCCAGCTGGCCCGCCGTCCAGCCGGCGTACCCGGCGAAGATGCGCATCTGCGTTATCTCGCCCGCCAGGATCTCCGGAGGCGCGTCCAGATCCACCGTGCCGAGCTTGGAGACCGCCGAGGCGCCCGCGTGCAGCCTGCGCCAGCCCAAAGGCTCCTGGCCGCTCGGCACCGACGCCAGGGCCAGCGCGCTGTCGGTCTGGACCGGCCCCCCTTCGAAGAGCACGGGAGGCCCGGACACGAGCGCGTCCCAGGAGGGGAGCACCTGTGTCACCGTGACCTCGCTCGGCCGGTTGAGCATGACACCGAGAGTGCCGCCGTCCTCATCGTGCTCCAGGATCAACACGACGCCGCGCCGGAAGTTCGGGTCGTCCAGCAGTGGCGTCGCCACCAGCAGCCCGCCGACGTAGATCGCCTCCGCCATGCATCCATCATGACGCGTGATGGCCCGGCCGCGCGCCTGCCCCCGGCCACAGAGGGCTGTCACCTCGCCTTATGTTACTTCTCGCACTCGAGTGGGCACGCTCCGTATGCATAGATCATCGATGGAGGATCAGTTTGCGGACACCACGCCATGGAGGAAAGGGAGGGGTCCGATGAACCGTCTCATCCTGGTGGCGCTCATGGCGGTGGGCGTGGCCGCCGGGGTCCCCGCGGCGCGCGCCTCGCAGGCCGCCGACACCGGCGCGGACGTGCGTGCCACGAGCGACCCGGGGCGCGTCCAGGTCTCCGTCTCCAAGGTGGAGTGCCCCGCCAGCAAGGCGAACGTCGTCATGACCGCGCCCCGCAACCGGGACACCGTCGAATACTCCGTCTACCGCGGCAGCACCCTGGTGCGCAACGGCATCCTCTGGCCGGGCGTCGAGCGCACCATCCCGGTCTACATCGAGCCGCGCAAGAGCGAGCGCGTCACCGTCGTCCTGGACGGGCAGGGCACCACGAGGTACCAGGTCTGGTCACACTGCGAGAGCGGCGAGAGCGGTGAGGAGTCCTACGGCGAGTACCGCGAGAGCGTCTACAGCGAGAGCGAGAGCAGCACCGGCAGCAGCGACCGGCGGAGCGGCGGGCACCGCGCCGAGGGGGTCCGCAGCCACCGGTACAACCCCCTGCTGCGCAGGCAGCCGCTGGACCGCCTGCCCTACACCGGACCGCCCGCCGACCTGTACGGCAAGATCGCCACGGCCGTGGGGATGGTCGTCTTCGGCGGCATGCTCTGGTGGATCGGCATGATCTGGCCGCGCCGCACACCCGCCGAGCCGCTGCTGCGCCCCCGCGAGGCGTACGGCGCCCGCCGCCGCCCCGGCCGGCTGTGAACCGAGGCCAAGCCTCCGTCCGGCCGACCTTGAACCCGGGCTACGCCTCCGTGAGGCCGCGCACCTTGCCGCCGGCCGACTCGCGCACGGCCGCCGCGACCGCGGTCGCGACGTCGGGGTGGAAGACGCTCGGGACGATGTAGTTCGGGCCGAGCTCCTCCACCGACACGACGCTCGCGAGGGCCTTGGCCGCGGCCAGCAGCATGGACTCGGTCACCATGCGCGACTGGGCGTCGAGCAGGCCGCGGAAGACGCCGGGGAAGGCCAGCACGTTGTTGATCTGGTTCGGATAGTCGGAACGGCCGGTGGCCACGACCGCCGCGTGGTCCCTGGCGTCGTCGGGTGACACCTCGGGCTCGGGGTTGGCCAGGGCGAAGACCACGGCCTTGTCGGCCATGGCCGCGATGTCGTCGCCGGTGAGGATGCCGGGGGCCGAGACGCCGATGAACACGTCGGCGCCCTTGACCGCGCCCCGCAGGTCGCCGCTGTAGCCCTCGGCGTTGGTGTTCTCGGCGATCCAGAGCAGCGACGCGTCCAGATCGTCGCGGCCCTTGTGCACGGCGCCGAGGTAGTCGCAGACGACGACGTTGCGCGCTCCGGCCGCGAGCAGCAGGCGCAGCACGGCGGTGCCGGCCGCGCCGGCCCCCGCCATCGCGATCTTCACGTCGGGCAGGGACTTGCCGACCACGCGCAGGGCGTTGGTGAGCGCGGCCAGCACGCAGATGGCGGTGCCGTGCTGGTCGTCGTGGAAGACCGGGATGTCCAGCAGCTCGCGCAGCCGCCGCTCGATCTCGAAGCAGCGCGGCGCCGAGATGTCCTCCAGGTTGATGCCGCCGAACCCGGGCGCGATGGCCCGGACGACCTCGACGATCGTGTCGACGTCCTGGGTGTCCAGGCAGATCGGCCAGGCGTCGATGCCGGCGAACCGCTTGAACAGGGCGGCCTTGCCCTCCATGACGGGCAGCGCCGCCGCGGGCCCGATGTTGCCGAGGCCGAGCACGGCGGACCCGTCGGTGACCACCGCGACGGTGTTGCGCTTGATGGTCAGGCGGCGGGCGTCCTCGGGGTTGCGGGCGATGGCCAGCGACACCCGCGCGACACCGGGCGTATAGGCCATCGACAGCTCGTCACGGTTGCGCAGCGGCACCTTCGACTGCATCTCGATCTTGCCGCCGAGGTGCATGAGGAAGGTGCGGTCGCTGACCTTGTGCAGGACGACGCCCTCGACGGCGTCGAGGCTGTCGACGATGGCCTGCGCGTGGTCGGTGTCCTTGGCCGCGCAGGTGACGTCGATGCGCAGCTTCTCGTGACCGGCGTTGGTCACGTCGAGGGCGGTCACCACACCGCCGGCGTTCTCTACCGCGTGGGTGAGCTGGCTGACGGCCTTGCCGCCCGCCGGCACCTCCAGACGGACGGTGATCGAGTACGACACACTGGGCACGGTGGCCACGTCGATCCGCTCCTTTGCGGGGGTGATGGTCGGGCAGGCCCTGGTGCTCCTTGCCGCGCATCGGACCCGCCTGCTCCCTTACGGGATATCCATCGTGCCAGACCTGGCCGAGCACTTCCGCCGTCAGGCGGACAAACGTGACACTTCAGACACCAATGGCGCACGGTGGAAGTAGGCGCGCCGGAGCCCGCCGTCCGGGCGGCCGGAGCCGGACGGGCGGCCGGCCGCGGCTCAGAACAGGGCGCTGGCGAGCGCCCGGCGGGCCTGGGCGACGGCCGGATCACCGGCGGGCAGCGCGTCGAAGAGGCCGAGCAGGTGGCGGCGCGCACGGTCGCGCTCGTCGCCGGAGGTGCGGCGGACGAGCTGGATGAGCCGGTCGAACGCCTCCTCCACCCTGCCGCTCAGCATCTCGATGTCGGCGGCCCGCGTCTGGACCTCGACGTCGGCCGGGTTCTCCGCGGCCTGGCGCAGCACGGCGTCGGCGTCCAAATCCTGGGTGCGGCGGACGAGCCCCACCCCGGCCAGGCCGATCTTGGCGTCCGGGTCGGCGGGGGAACGGGCGAGCAGCCGCTCGTAGGCGGCCGCCGCGGCGTCGAGGTCGCCCTCGTCGATGGCCTTCTCGGCCGCGAGCAGGTCGGGGTCGGCCTGCGGCTGGGCCGGCTCGCCCTCCTCGCCCTGCGGGGCCTCGGACTCGGGCGGGAGGTACTGGGCGAGGGCCTGCATCAGCTGGTCGAGCCACTGCCGCACCTGCGCCTCGGGTAGCGCGCCTTGGAAGCCGGTCACCGCCTGGCCCTGGAAGACCGCCAGCACGGTCGGAATGCTCTGCACCTGCAGGGCGCCGCTGATCTGGGGGCTCGCGTCCACGTCGACCTTGGCGAGCACCCACCGGCCGGCCGCCTCGGCGGCGAGTTTCTCCAGGATCGGGCTGAGCTGCTTGCACGGCTCGCACCAGGTGGCCCACAGGTCGAGGACCACGGGCGTGCGCATGGAGCGCTCGATCACCTCCGTGGCGAAGGTCTCATCGGTGACGTCGATCACCACGGCACCCGCGGGAGTCGCCGGAGCGCCTCCCGCGGCGCCCTGTGCCGCCGCCGCCTCGCGACGGGCCTGGGCTTCGAGTGCCTGCTTGCGCGCACCGAGGTCCACGGCCCCCTGCAACGATGCCGGTCGAGTGAAGTCCGCTGGGCTCATAGTCCAATCCTGCCGCATCCGGCGTGTGCTCATGGTCGCCGGGCGTACCAGAGCGGGGGGCGGCTCCGTTATGTCACGCCTTCATCCGAAATTTTCACGGAACTGTCATGTGGGGTGGATATCCCGAACGATCGACACCGGGGTCGACGGCTCTCACCCCGACATCGCGGCGAACCTCGACAAGTCGCTCAGCCGCAACTTCACCGTCGACGTCCCCTATGACGCCTCAGGGGGCCCTTCCTTCGGGAGGGGCCCCTTCCCTTTTCCCGCCCGGCCGGCCGTCCCGTTGCCCGGCGCGAGCGGTTCGCCGTCCTCGTAGGTCTCGAAGTCGCCGGCGGCCACCCTCATGGTGCGCAGCAGGCCGAACATCTCGGCCAGGTCGTTCTCGGGGTACATCGTCATGCAGAAGTCGGCGGCCATGAGATCGGCGGTCGCCCGCTCGACCACCTCGCGCCCCTTGTCGGTGATCTCGGCGAGCACCCCGCGCCCGTCCTTGGGGTTGCGCATGCGCCGGACCAGCCCGGCGCGCTCCAGCCGGTCGACGGTGTTGGTCACGCTCGTCGGGTGCACCATGAGCCGATCGCCGATGCGTGAGAGCGGCAGCGCGCCGGTCCGGCTGAAGGTCAGCAGGACGAGCGCCTCGTAGCGCGCGAAAGTCAAGTCATGCGGCCTGAGCAGCGTGTCCAGTTGCCCGAGGAGGATCTGGTGCGCTCTCATGATCGATGTGACGGCTGCCATGGCGGATGACGGCCCGAAGCGGACGCGCCACGTCTCGGCGGCGCGTTCGATGGGGTCGAAGGGCAGGTTAAGCGGCTTCGGTACACCGATGGACACAACGCTACGCTAGCGCCTGCCGACCGTACTGACGCAGTGTCACTGAGTTCTAAGGGTTACCCCAAGAACCGGGACGCCAAACATCACGCTCCGTTATGGTGTGCATGTCAAGAGGTGAGGCGCGGCAAAGCCCGATCCAAAGCATGGGGAAAGCCGCGCCGTACGAGGCGAGACGCGGCTATGCGACTCGGCGGGCGTACGGCGTGGCGAGTCTGGATCGGGCACCGGGTGCCAAGGGGCCGGCACCGGTGCCGAGACGCGCCGCTCATCCAGGGCACGGGGGTTCTAAATGAAGAGCATGTGTGCGACAGCACGGGCGACGTGGCCGGACCTCCGGTCCACGCGGGGCCGTGCTTGAGCAGAGGGGCGTTTCACGCGAGGAGCTGAAGCACAGCGCGCTTGTGGCGGTAGGGATACTGCTGGCGCTTGGCCTGCTCGCCGCGTGGAGCGTCCTAGTACCGGGCATTTCCGCATGGGAGAACATCGTCGTCGCGGTCATCGGCTCGCTCCGGTTGACCGGGCCGGTCGCCGCGGCGTTCGCCGCCTGGGTGGCCGTGCGCAAGCGCCGTGCGGCGCCTGCGCCGCTGCCGGGCACCTGGCAGGTGCTGAGAGCGCCGCTGGCGATCCTCGTGGTCGTCGTGGGCGCGTTCGGCGCCACCGTCACCATGCTCGCGATGAAGGCCGTCCTGACCGAGCAGGCGGGCCATCTGGCGCCCACCGGCCTGGCCGTGGGCGCCGCGGGGCTCGCGCTCTACGCGGTGATCGGCTGGATCGCGGGCTGGGCCCTGCCGTGGACGGTCACCCCGTTCGTGGCCGGCGTCGGCAGTTACGGGCTGTTCACCTCGCTGGCCGGAAGGTCCGGCTGGGCCGGCAAGCTCGCGCCCGCCACGTCCGAGCCGTACGACCCGTTCGAGGGGCTCAGCCGGGCGGCGTTCGCCAACCAGACGCTCTGGCTGCTCGGTGTCACCGCCGCCCTGCTCCTCACCTGGGCGGCCGTCGTCACCCGGCGCGCGCTCGCGCTCGCCACGGCGCTGCTCGCGGTGCTCGCGGCGGGCACGGGCATGGCCCGGGTGCTGAGCGAGCCGCGGGCCGTCGCGGCCACCGAGCCCATGATCTACAGCTGCCAGGAGTGGCCGATCACGGTGTGCGTCCATCCCGGCATTAGCAGCGGGCTGACCGAGCTCGGGGCCACGTTCACCACGATCGCCGCCCGCCTGACCGGCACGCCGGCCGCGTTCTCGCGAGTGGAGCAGCGCCCTCGCGACGACGACCGCGCGTCGGCCTCAGGCGCGGTGGCGATCCACGTCGACGACCTCGCGCCCGGGTACGCCACCCGGGCCGCGGCGGAGTTCGTCGAGCATCTGGCCACGCCCTGCGGGGATGCCCGCGCCGGCGGCTACCGCGCCATCGTGACGGCCTGGCTGCGCGGCGAGCCGCTGCCCAGCGGCCCGCTGCCGGGCCACCAGGCCGCCGCCTCGTGGTTCTCGGCCCTGACCGAGAGCCAGCGCCGCGACTGGCTGCGCATGTTCTACACCGACTTCGCCACCTGCCACCTGAAGGGCTCGCACTTCGGCGGCGGGCTCACCGCTCCCGGCAGTGGGGTGTTCGGCCCCGGCGGCGCGACGCCGGGCCCCGCCGCTCGCCCCCTGCAGCGTGGCGAGAACGGCGTGGCCGCTCCCACGCCCTCGGGCATGAGCGCCACCCGCTATCCGGCCCAGTCCCCCGTCCCCGGATCGCCGTACCCGACCATGCCCGGACCGCCCCCGCCCAGCACGGGCCGCTGACCTGGCAAAGGTGAGAAACCCCTCATCCCGGGAAGGAGAACGGCCGTGAACCGCCAGACGTCGACCCCCCAAGCGGCAGCGGCCGCGGAACCGGCGCGACGCCGGTCCCGCCGCGGCTGGCGATACCTCGCGGGCACCCTCACCGTGTTGGTGCTGCTCGTCGTGGGCGTCAAGCTGACCTGGTCCTACCTCAACCCCTTCGGTGAGACGACCATCGACCGCAGCCAGCCGGTGCTCCTGCAGTCGATCCAGAACATGAGCCGGTTCCAGGCCGCCAGCGGCAACTTCCAGGTGATCGTCGACCTGGAGAAGGACGCCCCCTTCCTGCCGGACGCGGTCAAGGGTTCGCGCACCCTGTTCGTCGGGGCCGGCGCCGTGGACGCCTACATCGACTTCTCCGGCCTGCCCAAGAACGCCATCACCGTCTCCCCCGACCGCACCGAGGTCACCGTACGGCTGCCGCGCGCCCAGCTCGAGAAGCCCAACCTCGACAACAAGAGGTCCTACGTCTACGCCCAGCAGCGGGGCATCCTCGACCGCGTCCAGGAGATGCTGTCCAACTCCCCGCAGAACCAGCAGGAGCTCTACGTCCTGGCCGAGAAGAAGATCGCCGAGGCCGCCCAGGCCAGCGACCTGCGCAACCGCGCCGACCAGAACACCAAGCTCATGCTGGAGGGCATGCTGAAGTCACTCGGCTTCACCAAGGTCACGGTGAAGTTCAGCGACGAGCCCTGAGCCCGGCGCCGCGGGGCCCGGCACCGCGGTCGCCGGTGGCACGGTCACCGACGGTCGCGGTCGGCCGCCGTCGGTCGCCGGCGGTCGCGGTCACCAGCCGTGCAGCGCGAAGGGCCGTCCGGCGGCGATGGCCTGGATGGCGGCCGCCGGATAGTCGATCGTGTCGTGCGGGAGGTCGTCCAGCGGCCACCAGGCGATCTCGGAGCACTTGTCCGGCTCGGCGTTGTACGGCTCGCCGTCCCAGCGTTCGACGGTGAAGAACAGCCCGACCCGTTCCGGCGCGCGGTGCATGACGTGGGCGAAGACGAGATGCGCCGGGTCGATCGTCACCCCGATCTCCTCGCGGGCCTCGCGGATCGCCGCCGCCGTCACGCTCTCCCCGTCCTCCAGATGCCCGCTGGGCAGATGCCACCGGCCGTCGCCGTACCCGGTGCCCGCCCGGCGGGCGAGCAGCAGCTCGCCGTCGCGCAGGAGGAGCACGTGGACGTCGATGATCGCCCGGAAGCGCCGCTCGGCAGGAGGTTCCTGCGCGACGGAATCCGTGCGTCCGCGCTGGTCGAGGGCCTGGATCCACTTGACCGCGACCGCCGCCACCTGGACCAGCTCGGCGCGCAGGGCGTCCGGGTCGTCCTCGGCGAACGCCTCCAGCACCTCCTCGTGCAAAATGTGCCGCCAGGTCACCCCCTGCCCGGCCTTGGCCTCCTCCACCGCGCGCTTGGCCCGGTCGGCGGCCGCCGTGCGCTCGGGGCCCGTGCCGTCGGCATGCTCCGCCAGCCCCCACTTCGCGTCCTGCGCGACCCGCTCGACGGCGACGTCGGACAGCACCCGGGCCAGCGAGCCGGGAACGCCGTAGTCGCCGTCGGCGATCCAAGGCTTGGTCATGAGCGGAGGCCCCCTTGTCGCTCGGCGGCCCGACCGGCCGGCGGGCCGGCGGGCGCGGTGCCACGCACCGGTGCTCCCTATGATGTCGGCCCCAGAAGCGCGATGAGCAGGTTCTCGGGTACAGCGGAACCTGACCGCCCGCGTTCCCCCCGGCCCGCCCCGTCGCCCGATGATCGGACGGGTACCTTGGGGGCGTGTGGCTGAAGGCATGTCTCAACGGGAGTCGCGCGGCGGGTCCGCGGGAGGCCCGGCCCGATTTCGCCTCCTGCAACCTTTCCGAGCCGGGTTTCCGCGATCTGGCCCGTCACGCTGCTGGACGCCGGGATCGGCGTCGAGGCGGGCGCGTGGCCCACGCGCGACGTCGAGGTCTTCGCCGGCTCAGGCCTCGCCGCCGCGAGATGGATTCAGCGTGCCCAGACGGCGTTCTTCAGGATCCCGGCCAGGCCAGGGGTGTTCCACTGGTCGACGACCAGGATCTTGGTCTTGGGCAGGTACCACTCACGCTGGCTGAACGTCGACCGCTGTTTCCCGTCGACGTACCCGACGCACCGGCCCGGCCACACCCGGTAGCTCGCCTTGTGCGCCGCGCCGATGTCGCGGTACCCCACCGCGATCGCCTTTCCGATGACCTGACCGTACTTGGGGTTCTTTGGACAGGGGGGCACGTCGGACGCCGGATAGAACGGGCCCTGATCGGGGTCGTAGCGGCGGAAGCCCTCGCCCCCGGTCTTCAGGGCCTCCGGCCCCATCACCCAGAAGCTGTCGCACTTGGGCTCGAAGTAGGAACCCTTCGGCCGGGCGCAGGAACCGGTCACCACCCGGACCTGGTCCGCGTTCCCGTACACCCGCCACGAGCCGGGGATCTCCAGCGTCAGGCCACCCCGCAGGCGCAGCAGCGCGGTGGAGGAGGAAGTGGCCTCGGCGGACACGGGCGACTGGGCCATCAGCACGGCGGCCCCGGCCACCGCGATCAACAAGATCGATCTTCTCATCATGGCGGCGAGGCTAGCGACGCCGACTTGCGGATCATTTGATGACCACTGGTGACGATCCCGGTGAGGGGCGCTGACGCGGCAGGGGAACGCCGGAGGCCATCACGAGTTGGGGAAGCCGTACCGTCCATGGAGGCGGACGAAACTGGCAGGCGTGAGGACCCGCCGGCGCTCCAGCCCGGTCGCGGTGCGCTGGAACAGGACCACCTCTTCCCCTCCGCCCGGCCCGATGGGCTGTACGAGGCGGCCGCCGGGCCGGAGCTGTTCGACCAGTGGCGGAGGGACTACGGGGAACGCCGCCGACACGACGATGGCGTCATAAGGAGCATGGTCCGGAACGCCGCAGGTGCCGTCCCCGGCGAGCAGCACGACATTGCCGACACCCTGCCGAGCGAGGTTCCGGCGCGACTGCTCCACCAGATCGGGCCACAGGTCGATGCTCACGACATCGGCGGCCAGGCGGGCGAGCAGCGCCGTCTGGAAGCCGAGGCCCGTGCCGACCTCGAGCACGTGCTCGTCCCCGGCGAGGCACAGGCCCTCGATGATCCTCGCCGACAGCGAAGGCTGCGTGGTGACGAGCCCGTGCTCGATCGGGATGGGCTGGTCATAGTAGGCGTCGGCGGCACTCCGCGCGGGCACGAACCCCGCGCGCGGCGTCGTGCGCACGACCTCGAGCAGGCGTTCGTCACGGACCCCCGCCGCCCGGACGGCCCTGACAAGATCTTCAGGAGAGCCTTCTCCGGTCACGCTTCAAGCTTGTCACGGCGGACTCGCACCGGGCCGTCACTCCCGGTCGTCCAGCAGGCCGGCGTCATGGACCAGCAGGGCTATCTGGACGCGGTTGTTGAGGGCGAGCTTGGTGAGGATGCTGGAGACGTGGGTCTTGACCGTCGGAACGCCGAGGAAGAGCACGGCGCCGATCTCGGCATTGGACCTGCCCTGGCCGACCGCGACGGCGACCTTGCGCTCGCGGTCGTTCAGCGCCGCCAGCCGTTCCCTGGCCTGCGCGCGGCGCCGGTCGTGCTCGGAATCGGCGACGCGGGCGATGAGGCGCCGGGTCACCGCCGGGGACAGCACCGGATGCCCCTGCGCCACCTTGCGCACGGCGGCCACGATCTCGCCGGGCGGGGTGTCCTTCAGCAGGAAACCGGCGGCTCCGGCGCGCAGGGCGCCAAGGACCTGGTCATCGGCGTCGAAGGTGGTCAGCACGATGACCTCCGGCGCGCCGGGGCGGGCGCGCACGGCTTCGGTGGCCGCCAGCCCGTCCATCACCGGCATGCGGATGTCCATCAGGACCACCTCGGGGGCGTGCCGGTCCACCAAGGGCAGCACCTGGCTGCCGTCGCCGGCCTCGCCGACCACGCTGATGTCGGCGGCTCCGCCCAGCATCATCACCAGCCCGGCGCGCACCAGCGGGTCGTCGTCGACGATGAGCACGCGAACCGTCCTGGGCTCGGTCGAGGTCATGCCGGCCACGGTAGCCAGGCCGACAGCCGCCAGTCACCCTGGGGCGCGGCCGGCCCGTGCTCCAGACGCCCGCCGGCCAGCGCGACACGCTCGGCCAGCCCGATCAGGCCCTGCCCCGGCCGGGCACGGGACGCGGAGGCGAGAGCGGGCGCGGAGGCAGGGGCAGGTGTAGAGGCGGGCGCAGATGTAGAGGCAGGGGCAGGTGTAGAGGCGGGCGCAGATGTAGAGGCGGGGGCAGGAGTAGAGGCGGGGCCGGGCAGAGGGGTGGGCGCTGGGGCGGGCTCGGTGCCGAAGGGCGCGGGCTCGGTACCGAGGGGCGCGGGCTCGGTGCCGAGGGGCGCGGGCTCGGTACCGGGGGGCGCGGGCTCGGTGCCCGGGGCCGTGGCGGGAGCGGTGTTGGTCAGGTCGATGTGCAGGCCCTGGCCCGGCGCTCCCGCGACGCGTACGCGGACCTCGGCTCCGGGGGCGTGCTTGCGGGCGTTGGTCAGCCCCTCCTGCACGATGCGGTACGCCGTGTGGCCCGCGGCGTCCGGTACGGGCCCCGCCAGCTCCTCGCGCAACTCCACCCGCATCCCTGCCAGGCGCGACTCGGCGACCAGGTGACGCACGTCGGCGAGGGTCGGCTGGGGCAGCTCGCCGACCGGCGCGCGCAGGACGCCGATGACGTCGCGCAGGTCCTGCAGCGCCTGGTGGGCGCTCTCGCGGATCACCTTGGCGGCGCGCGCGATGTCCTCGGGTGACGCGCCGGGGTGGTACTCCAGGGCGCCGGCGTGCACGCTGAGCAGCGAGAGCCGGTGCCCGAGCACGTCGTGGATCTCCCGGGCGATCTCCTCGCGGGCGAGGTGCCGTGCCTGGAGGGCGCGTAGATGGGCCTCGGTCTCGGCGCGGGCCGCCCGGTCGCGCAGCGACAGCACGAGCCGGCGCCGGTGGTGGACGAACAGGCCCCAGCCGACCACGGCGCCCTGGATCGTCACCCCCAGCAGGAAAAGCAGCAGGCCGGGCATGTCGGGCTCCGGCCGCAGCCGGACGTACAGGAGTGCGGTCACCAGGCTCAGCCCGAAGACGGCCAGCGAGATCCGCGGGGGCCGGTGCACCGCGACAGTGAACAGCGCCGCCAGCATCGCGCCGGCGACCATCTCCGAGAACGCCGACAGGGCGATCAGCACCACGGCGAGCTCTACCGGCCGGCGGCGGCGCAACCACAGGGCGGCGCACCCCAGCGCGCCGATGACCTGGTCGAGATCGAAGAGCCACGCGGGCACGGGCATGGTCGCGTTGAGGCGCTCGACGGCCGTGAAGATCCCGAAGGCCGCCGCGAGCAGGAACATGCCAGTGTCGACGAGCAGGTCACGGAGGGGGCGCCGGGGGGCGGGCGCGGTCGCAGATCCGTTCATCCTGTCCGCGAGCCTACGGCGTGGCGGGATGCCCGGCCCGCCGTGAGCGGCAGGCGATACGGAAGTTGCAAGGAGGGGTACTTTCGGCGGCGCCGGGCCCGCGGAACGGCGACGCCGGTCGGGACGACGCATCCCGATGACCGGTTCCCGCCGGGTACGGCGGCTCTCTAGCGTTCGGCCATGAGCAAAATCGTCCAGTTCGTCGGCCTGGTATTCGCCCTCCAAGGGATCAGCGGCGCGATCGACCGCGTGGCCGTGCAGCCATTCTTCGGCGCGTTGCTCAACTTCTTCAACCGCGTGATCATCCCGCGAGTGGACCTGCTGACCGGCTACGAGCTGTACGCGAACCTCGTCCTGGCCGCTCTGGGCGTCGTGATGGTCCTCGCCTCGGGCCGTGGCCTGCCGGATTGAGCCGGGGACCGGCGGACCGAGCCGCGGACTGCCGGAGTGAGCAGGATGGAGCCGGGAAGTGGCGGACCGAGCCGGGGACTGTCGAACTGAGCCGGGATTTGCCGGACGAGCCGGATTGAGGCGGGACTTGCGGGGGTGAGGGGACCGGGTTCATCGCAGGGCGAGCGATCCGTCCGGCTCGAGGCCGACCTCTGATCCGAAATCACGGCAGGCCCGGCCGAGCGCTCCGCGCAGCCACTCGGCGTCCTCGCTGTCGGCGCGGTGCAGCCGCATCCGGCGCGCCCTCAGGGGGACCATCCGCATCCCGTCCAGCTCGCCGGACCGCGCGTCCAGCGACACCAGGTACAGCAGCCGCAGATCGTCCCGGTACTCCTCGTAGCCGGTGATGCCCTCGTAGTCGTCGATGAGGTCGCCGCAGCCGTAGAGGATCAGCCTGCCCCGGTACACCTCGAAGGGCCGGGGATGATGCGAGGAGTGCCCGTGCACGACGTCGGCGCCGCCGTCGACCAGCATCTGCGCGAAGCGCCGGCGAGCGAGGGGAACGTCGTAGCCCCAGTTGGAACCCCAGTGCAGGGAGACGATCGCGACGTCGCCGGGACGCTTCACCTGGCGCACCCGGCCGATGATCTCGGCGACCCCTTCCTCCGGCCGCTCCGCCACGAAGGCGACGCCGGCCCGGTCGCGGGTCGCCGCCCAGCTCGCCGGGATGCCGCTGGAGGCGGTCCCGCACGAGAAGACCAGGACCCGCCCGCCACCCGCCACGTCGAGGGCCTCGGGCCGCCACGCCTCCTCCTCGTCCCGCCCGGCCCCGGGCGCGCGCAGGCCCGCGGCGGCCAGTGCGTCGAGCGTCTCCGCGAGTCCCCGGCGGCCGAAGTCCAGGACATGGTTGTTCGCCAGAACGCAGGCGTCCGGACGGGCGGCGGCCAGGGCGGGCAGGTTGGCGGGGTTCATCCGGTAGTGCACGGCCTTGCCGAGGGCGAAGTCGTCGCTTCGTGTGACGCTCGTCTCCAGGTTCACCACCCGTAGGTCAGGAGCGGCCTCCTCCAGCACCTCCAGCGCGTCTCCCCAGGGCCAGGAGAAGCCGACCGGACGGGGGATCGGCCCGTTCGCCGCCTCCGCCAGCCGTACGTAGTCGCGAGCGTCGGTGACGCACGGCTCCCGAAGCACCGGGTCACCGGGGTGCGGAAGGATCTGGTCGACGCCGCGGCCGAGCATGACGTCACCACAGAGGGACAACGTCAAAGATCGACGTCCCATGGTTCCATGCTAGGAGCTATCCGTAACCCGCCCGCACCCAGTGGTAACCGCCCGAGAGAGCGCCGCTCCGGCAGGCGTCGCCGGGGCACCACGAGCCGGCCGACGACGACCCGGCAGCCCGACACCGATGGGATTGTCGTGATTTGCCCGGCTCCCCCATAGCCGACAAACCCCCGCAAATGATGGCCACAAGATCGACCGCGCACTATACGACGCCCGGTCAGGCACCCCAGGCGCATGGGGGGAGTTGTCGGAGTCGGCGGCCGGCCGCGCGGGTGGGGCCGGTCAGCTCCTGAGGAAGGCGAGGAGCGCCTCGGTGACTTCGGCGTGGTGGGTCCAGAGCAGGCCGTGCGGGGCGCCGTCGATCTCGACGTAGGTCGCCTTCGGGAGCATCCGGTGGAACGGGCGTGCGGTGGCGTCGATGGGCAGGATGCGGTCGGCGGTGCCGTGCAGGATCAGCGTGGGGACGTCGACCGCGGCGACGTCGGCGCGGAAGTCGGTGATCCAGGTCGGCACGCAGGCGACCGAGGCGTAGGCCGACGCTCCGGTGGCGACGTTCCAGCTCGCCCTCAGCGCCGCCTCGCTGAGCCGGCCGCCGAGGTTCTCGTCGGTGTTGTAGAAGTTCGCGTAGAAGTCGTCGAAGTGGGCGTAGCGGTCGGCGGTTACGGAGGCGATGATGCCGTCGAACACCGCCTGGTCGACGCCGGTGGGGTTGTCGTCGGTCTTCAGCAGGAACGGCTCCAGTGAGGCCAGGAACGCGGCCTTGGCGACCCGCTCGGATCCGTGGTTGGCCAGGTAGCGCCCGACCTCGCCGGTGCCCATGGAGAACCCGACGAGCACGACGTCGCGCAGATCGAGCTCCCTGAGCAGGATGTCCAGGTCTGCGGCGAAGGTGTCGTAGTCGTACCCGGTGGTGGGCCGGCTGGAGCGGCCGAAGCCGCGGCGGTCGTAGGTGATGACCCGGTAGCCGGCCTTGAGCAGCGCGGGCAGTTGCTTCTCCCAGGAGTGCCCGTCGAGCGGGTAGCCGTGGATGAGCACGATGGGCTGCCCGGAGCCGTGGTCCTCGTAATAAAGGTCGATCGGGGTGCTGTTCTCGCTGCCTACGGTGACGTACGCCATGGCGCTTTCCTTCCGGGTCGGTCGTTCGGCTTGCGGTCTACCGGCCGCTGCTCGACCCTCTGGGACTGACCTACCCGCAGTACCTGGTGATGGTGCTTCTATGGCGCGAGGGCCCGAGCACGGTTCGCGAGATCGCCGAGGAGCTCCAGCTCGACTACAACACCGTCTCCCCGCTGCTCAAGCGGCTGGAGACCGGCGGAATCGCGATCAGACGACCGGGCGGGTGGCGCGTTCGAGGAGTTCCAGCAGGTGCTGGTAGTCGCGGCCCGTCGCCATGCTCATGCCGAGCTCGCAGGTCCGGTTCGCCGAGGCGTACGCCTGGAACTCCCCGGCCTTCACCTCCGCCGCCTCCCGCTCGGTCGCCGAGGCGGTGAGCTCGGGATGGAGCAGTCCCCGGTCACCGGCGAAGCCACAGCACCCCCAGTCGAGGGGAACCAGCACCTCCCCCGCGATGTGTTCGGCGATCGCGGTCATCATGGCGTTGGTACCGAGCTGGGTGGAAGAGCAGGTGTGGTGCACGGCGATCGACGACAGCGGAGCCGTCACCGTCAGCCCGGGGAGCACGCGGCCGTGCACGAACTCGATCGCGTCGACGAAGCGAAGCGAGGCGTGGTCACCGCCCGCACGGCCTGCGGCCTGCCGCATCGTGTCGAGCCCCTCGGTGCAGGAGGCCGCGTCGCACACGATCGGCAGCGCACCACCGCGCGAGGCCTCCCACAGCGCCGGGAGCACGATCCGCGTCATCCGGTCGTAGCCCCGGGTGAGCCCCTTGGACTTCCACGGAGTCCCGCAGCAGAACGACGCGATGCCGTCGGGAACGGTCACCGCGACGCCGGCGCGCTCGCACAGCGCGAGGAAGGCGGAGGAGACGCCCGCTCCGCCCCCGGCCGCTCCGAATATCGTGCCGATGCACGCCGGGAAGTAGACGGCTTCGGGCTCCTCCGCGACGAGCGGACGACGTCGCGCGCCGCCCCGGGGGAGCCTTTCGTCGTAGAGCGGCACGGTGTCGGCGCCGAGCGCCGCCCGCCCGAGACGCGTCACCGCCGTGACGGCCGGGGAGGGAAGGACGTCGGCGGCCGACAGCGCGACGCCCGCGGCCCGGGCGACGGCACCCCAGTGTTTCGCGGCGACGTTCCCCATCGACTGCTCGACGGCGCCCGCGTTCTCGGCACGCAGCCGCCGTACCAGGTCGCCGGTGTTGATCTGGACCGGGCACGCGACCTGGCACATGCCGTCGGCGGCGCAGGTGTCGACGCCCTCGTAGGCGTAGTCGGCCCGCAGCTCGGCGAGCAGCGCCTCATCGCCCGTCGCTTCCGCGCTCCGCATCTCCCGCCTGAGCACGATGCGCTGCCGCGGCGTCAAGGTCACGTTCTTCGAGGGGCACGACGGCTCGCAGTAGCCGCACTCGACACATCGGTCCACCTCGGGCTCGACCGTGGGCACGCTTTTGAGATCACGTACGTAGGAGGCGGGATCGTCGGAGAGCACCGCGCCCGGGTTGAGGATGCCGTCGGGGTCGCAGAGCCGCTTGATCTCGCGCATGACCTCGTAGAGCTCGTCCCCGTACTGGCGGCGCACGAACGGCGCCATGATCCGCCCGGTGCCGTGCTCGGCCTTGAGCGACCCGCCGTTGCCGAGCACGACGTCGACCATGTCCTCGGTGAAGCGCTGATAGCGGTCGAGGCCGGCAGGATCCTCGAAGCGCTCGTTCAGCAGGAAGTGGACGTTGCCGTCCTTCGCGTGCCCGAAGATCACGCTCTGCTCGTAGCGGTGCCGTTCGAACAGCTCAAGGAGGCTTTCGCAGGTGCCGAGCAGCAGGGGCACCGGCACCACGACGTCCTCGAGCAACGCCGTCGTTCCCGAGGGGCGGGCGCCGGCGACGGAGGTGTAGAGGCCCTTGCGGATGCTCCACAGGGCCGCCCGCTCACGGGCGTCCTGGGTGAGCGACACCGGCGAGACGACCTCGAGCGAGCCGAGCAGTTCCGCGCCGGCCGCGCGCAGCCTCGCGACGTCCTCGGCCGTCTCCCCGAGGTACTCGATGAGGAAGGCGGCGTGACCGTCGACCTGGAGCGCCGACAGCTCCGGCGTGCTCCGCTCGGAGCCCTGCGCGACGGTGAGCGAGGTCGCGTCCATCAGCTCGATCGTCGCGAGGCCCGCGCCCACCATCTCGGGGAGCGCCGCGGTCGCGGCGCTCAGGCTCGGGAAGATCGCCAGACCTGTCGCCGCCGCGGGAAGGGCCGGAACGGTGCGGAAGGTGGCCTCGGCGATGAAGGCGAGCGTGCCCTCGCTCCCCACGATCAGGTGGGCGAGGATGTCCACCGGCCGGTCGAAGTCGAGGAAGGAGTTGACGCCGTACCCCATGGTGTTCTTCATGGCGAACTGCCGGCGGATCGTACGGACCGACTCCGGATTGCCGCGTACGCGGTCGCGCAGGCGGGTGAGCCCGTGCCAGAGCTCCGGTTCGACGTGCCGCAGCCGATCATCGGCATCGGGCGCGGCGGTGTCGACGATCGTCCCGCTCGGCAGCACGATCACCAGCGAGTCGAGCGTGCGATAGGTGTTGTGCTCCGTGCCGCAGGCCATGCCGCTCGAGTTGTTGGCGACGACACCGCCGACGGTGCAGGCGACCTCGCTGGCCGGGTCCGGGCCCAGCTTGCGTCCGTACCGGGTGAGACGGGTGTTGACCTGGCGCATCGTCACGCCGGGTTCCACCCGTACTCGCGCGCCGTCGTCGAGCACGTCGATCCGCTGGAAGTTCCGGCGCGTGTCGGCCAGGACGCCGCTCGTGACACCCTGGCCGCTGAGACTCGTGCCGCCGGAGCGGAAGGTCAGTGGCACGCCCCGCGTCCTGCTGTCACGGAAGAGGCGCGCGAGGTCCTCGGCCCGCCGGGGCGTGGCGACGGACTCCGGCACGAGGAGATAGTGCGAGGCGTCATGGGCCATCGCCAGCCGGTCCATCGACCGGGAACTGGTGGGCACGGCATCGTCCCGCCGCGTCTGTCTCATCTGGCTCGGCTCATTCGGCTCATGGGCTCAGCGGGCCATCGGACACGCCAAGCTCTCGACTCATCGGGCTCTCGCACTCATCGGGCTCTTGCCCTCACTTGCACCCATCGGGCTCTGCGCGCCCCTCGGGCCCTGGCACTCATCGGGCGCGCCTTTGGGCGTCGCGATCGTGCACGATGGTGTAGGTGCTGCGCAGCGCCTCCATCGATTCATCGTAGGAGGCCTGAGCGACCCCCGTGAACAGGCAGTCCACGACCATGAGCTGGGCGATGCGGCTTCCCAGGGCCCCGGAGCGGAATCGGGTCTCCCGGGCGGCGGTGGTCAGCACGACGTCGGCCGTGGCCGCGAGCGGCGACTCGCGGAAGTTGGTGATGGCGATCGTCGCGGCGCCGGCTCTGCGGGCGATCGCGAGGAACTCGACGGTGTCGACCGTGGCGCCGGTGTGCGAGATGGCCATGGCGACGCACTGGTCGTCCAGGGTGGCCGCGGAGGTCCAGGCCGAGTGCGAGTCACGCCAGTTGATGGCGGTACGGCCGATGCGCGTGAGCTTCTGCTGGAGGTCGAGCCCGACGAAGGAGCTCGCGCCGACGCCGAAGCTGTCGAGGCGGCGGGCGGAGAGCACGAGCGCGACGGCGCGGCTGAGCGCTCCGGTGTCGAGTGTGCGGGCGGTGTCGGCGATGGACAGCGTCTCGTTCATCGCGACCTTGGCCACGATCTCGTCGAGCGTGTCGTCGCGGTCGATGTCGCCGGACATCTCGGAGATGTTCGCCGTCGTGAGCTCTTCCCGCGTCACCTCCCGGGTCAGGTCGATCCGGAAGTCCTTGTAGTGGGCGTAGCCCATGCGCTGGTAGAAGCGCACCACCGAGGTGGTCGAGGTGCCGCACTGGGAGGCGAGCTCCGCGATCGACAGGTTGGCCGCCGCCGCCGGATCGTCGAGGAAGACCTGCGCGAGGCGCTTCTCTGATGGGCGTAGACCGGGTAAGGCCGCCCGGATCCGTACCAGTACCGCTCCGGCCTCCGTGAGACCGGCCCCGCCTGCACTCATCTCCACTCCCTCGATCGAGTGTTCTCCGGTCCTCCCGGAAATAAAATTACACAAAACAGGCCAACACGTGTACTTTTATGCCCAACTTGGACTACGGATGCTTCCCTGGGTGACCGCGCGGGTCAGCGCGCCGGCAGCGCAGCATCGAATGTCACTGAGGAGACCGTATGTGGCAGAGATCACGATTGACCCGTGGCGCGCTCTTGGCGATCGGGGTCGCCACAGCCGCGTCCTCCGTGCTGACCGGCTGCTCGTCACCCGCCACGCAGGCGCCCAAGCCCGGCGCCTCGGGTGGAACCGGCGGCGCGCTCGTCGTGGGCGTCACGTCCGACCCTGACACGCTCTTCCCCTGGAAGGCCACGCAGTTCCAGGCGGTGAACGTGCTGCAGAACATCTATGGCACCCTCACCGAGTTCGACAAGGACCTGAACACCGTGCCGGGGCTCGCCAAGTCATGGGAGACGTCGAAGGACGGCCGCACGCTGAACTTCACTCTTCGTGACGGCGTCACCTTCAGTGACGGCAGCGCCTTCGACTCCAAGGACGTCAAGTACTCTCTGGACAAGATCAAGGACGAGGCCACGGCGGCCGTGGCCGCCGCCTCGCTCGCCTCGGTGACCTCCGTCGACGCGCCTGACCCGCAGACCGTGGTGCTGCACCTCAGCGCGCCGGATGCCGCCCTGCCCTCCAACCTCGCCGTGGTCAACATGGCCATGCTCTCCTCGGACGACACCGAGGCGTCGCTCAACACGACCCCCGACGGCACCGGGCCGTTCGTCCTGAAGAACCGGGTCGCCAGCCAGTCGCTCACCCTCGTCAAGAACGACAAATACTGGGGCGACAAGCCGAAGCTCGGCAGCATCGAGTTCCGGGTGATCCCGGACGAGTCCTCCATCGTCTCCGCGATGCAGTCCGGCAACGTGCAGCTCGCGGTCTTCGACGACCCGCTCGTGGCCAAGACCGCGGCGGCGGCGCAGCTCAACGTCGCCAAGACCCCGCAGCTGAGCTATCACGTCCTCCAGCTCAACGGGCGTCGCGGCGATCTCACCGACCTCAACGTGCGCCTCGCCGTCCAGTGCGCGATCGACCGCAAGCAGGTGCTCGACACCGCCGCCCTGGGCGAGGGCACGGTGACCGGTCCGATCACGGCGCCGGCCTTCAAGTCCAACCCCGACCAGCGTCCGTGCCCGGCGCGCGATCTCGCCAAGGCCGCCGAGTACCTCGGCAAGGCCGGGAAGAGCGCCGGAGTGAAGATCAAGACGATCGTCTCCCAGGGCGAGTACTCGACATCGGTCAACGAGGCCCAGAGCCTCAAGGCGCAACTGGCCGAAGCCAAGATCAACCTCGATCTCGAGGTGCTGGAGTCCGGCGCGTACGTCGACCGCTGGGTCGCCGGCGACTTCGACGCGGCCGTCGCCCTGAACGGCGGACGCCCCGACCCCGACGGCATGTACAACCGCTACTTCACCAGCACCGGCAACCTCAACAAGGTCACCGGCTACAGCTCGCCCGAGCTCGACAAGCTCTTCGCCGCCGGCAAGGCGTCGACCGACCAGCACGAGCGCAAGGCGATCTACGACAAGGTGTCCGTGGAGCTCGAGAACAACGCGCCATGGATCTGGCTGTTCACGAGCTACGCCTACACCGCGACCACATCCCAGGTACAGGGCTTCATCCCGATGGCGAACGCCTCGCTCCAGTACCTGCGCACCACGGCCGTCAACTAGCCGCCTTCCTCGTGGGGTGCCGCCTCCATGGCACCCCACCAGGGGCGAGGACCCAGGCATATGCTGCGAAAACTCATCCACAACCGCATCGTGCGGCGCGTGGCGAGCATGATCGGCACACTCCTCGGCGTGGCCGTCTTCGTGTTCATCATGCTCCGGGCGATTCCCGGCGACCAGATCACGGCGGGACTCGGCACGGAGGCCGCGGCGCTCTCCCCCGCCCAGCAGGAGGCCCTGCAGCGCTACTACGGTCTCGACCAGCCGCTGTTCACGCAGTTCTTCTCCTGGCTGGGCAACCTCTTCACCGGCAACCTCGGCTACTCCGCGCGTGCCCAGCAGAGCGTGCTCGACCTCACCCTGCGGTCGTTGCCGGTCACCTTCGAGCTGGCCGTGCTCTCGATCATCCTCGCCCTGCTGATCGGCATCCCGCTCGGCATGCTCGCGGCCTCGAAGCCCGACTCCGGCAGGGACGCCTTCGGCCAGTTCGTCAGCCTCGCCGGCCTCTCGGTCCCGGCCTTCCTTCTCGCGACGACCCTGCTCTCGGTCTTCGCGTCATCGTTCGGCTTCAACCCGAACGGCCAGGGCTACGCCACCCTCGCCGGGGATCCCCTGCTCAACCTGCGGCAGATGCTCATGCCCGCGATCGTGCTCGGATTCGGCATCGCGGCGCCCATCCTGCGCACCACGCGGACCGCCGTTCTGGAGATCCGCTCGGACGACTTCGTCCGCACCGCACGCGCCAAGGGCGTCCCGGCGCGCCGCCTTCAGACCAAGCACGTTCTCGGCAACGCGCTCGTGCCGATCGTCACGATGACCGGCCTGCAGTTCGGCTACCTCCTGGGCGGCGCCGTCGTCGTCGAGCAGATCTTCTCGGTCCCCGGCATCGGGCGGCAGGTACTGCTCGGGATCCAGCAGAAGGAGTACGCGGTCGTTCAGAGCACGGTTCTGGTCATCGCGCTGACGTTCGTCATCGTCAATCTCCTGACCGACCTTCTCTACCGCGTCATCGACCCCCGGGTGCGGGCCTCATGACCGATATCGCGCGGACCGCTCAGCTGCCGCCGGGCACCCGCAAGGGCGGCCACCGTCTCCGGAGCCTGCTGAGGAGCCCGAGCGGCCTCACCGGCCTCATCATCATCGTGGTGCTGGCGATCGTCTCGCTCTCGTCCTTCTTCCATGTGCTCCCGTACGACCCGATCGCCCAGAATCCGCCCGCGCGGCTCCTGCCTCCCTCGGCCGGGCATCTGCTCGGCACCGACCAGTTCGGCCGTGACATCTTCTCCCGCGTCGCGGCCGGCGTCGCCGGCTCGGCGCTCATCTCGGTCGTCGCCGTGGCCTTCTCCGCGGTCATCGGCACCATGGGCGGGCTCGTCGCCGGCTTCTACCGCGGCTTCGCCGACGGCGTCATCGGCGGAGTGACGAACGTGCTGTTCGCCTTCCCCCCTCTGCTGCTGGCCCTATCGCTCGCGTCGGTGTTCGACCGGAACTGGTTCACGGTCGCCGTCGCGATCGCGATCGTCTACGTGCCCATCTTCATCCGCGTCACCCGCGGCCCCGTTCTCTCGCTGCGGGAGATCGAGTATGTGAAGGCGGCCACGAGCACCGGTCAGAGCCAATGGATGATCATGATGCGGCACGTGCTGCCGAACATCACCTCGATCATCATCATCCAGGTGGCCTTGTCCCTGTCCTGGGCGGTCCTCACAGAGGCATCACTGAGCTTCCTCGGTCTGGGCACACCTCCGCCCTCGCCCTCGCTCGGGTCGATGATCTTCGAGGCGCGCACCCTGGTCTCCATCGCTCCGTGGACGATGATCGCGCCCGGAGTCGTCGTCGTGCTGCTCGTGGCCGGGCTCAACCTCCTCGGCGACGGCCTGCGTGACACTCTCGATCCGAGAAACCGAGGAAAGCGTTGAGCGTCAACTCCTCCGAATCCGCCCGGCTCGGCGATCTCACGACAGAGGCCACCGACCCCCGGTACGCGGAAATCGACAAAATGACGGTGGCCGAGCTCGCGGCGGCCATGAACGAGGCCGACACCACGGTGCCCGGCGCGGTCGCCCGGGCGCTCCCCCAGATCACGAGCGCGATCGAGACGGCGGCGGAACACATGAAGGCCGGCGGACGCCTCGTCTACGTCGGCGCGGGAACCCCCGGACGCCTCGGAGTGCTCGACGCCTCGGAGTGCCCTCCCACCTACGGCACCCCGCCGGAGCTGGTCTTCGGGATCATCGCGGGAGGCCGGAGCGCGATCGTCTCCCCGTGCGAGGGGGCCGAAGACGACACCGACGCCGCGGTCGCGGCGATCGAAGCCGCCGCCATCGGATCGCTCGACACCGTGGTCGGCATCACCTCCAGCGGACGGACCCCGTTCGTCCTCTCGGCGATCCGGCGGGCGCGGGAGCGCGGGGCGTTCACCGTGGGACTCTCGTGCAACACCGGCAGCCCGCTGAGCGAGGTGGCCGAGCACGCGATCGAGGTGATCGTGGGACCGGAGGTCGTGAGCGGCTCCACCCGGCTCAAGGCCGGCACCGCGCAGAAGCTCGTCCTCAACATGTTCTCGACGATCGTCATGGTGCAGCTCGGCAAGACGTACGGCAGCCTGATGGTCGACGTCAAGGCCACCAACGACAAGCTGCGCGAGCGGGCGATCCGCATCATGCGCACGATCACCGGCGCCCGACGGGACGAGGCGATCACGGCCCTCGACAGAAATGACTACAACGTGAAACAGGCGATCGTGGCCTTCCGGCTCGGCCTGACCCCGCAGGAGGCCGTGGCACGCCTCGTCGAGAGCAGCGGCCGGCTCCGGGTCGCACTCGGAGAACAATCATGAGAATCCTCGGAATGATCTCCGGCACCTCGCACGATGGAATCGACGCGGCCCTGGTCGACTTCCACGGCGCCGACGGCACGCTCAGCGGGGTGGTCGAGTACACGGCGAGCACGCCCTACCCGGCCGAGCTCCGCGCCCGCCTCATCGAAGCGCTCCCGCCGGCGGCGACGACCCTCGCCGAGGTGTGCGAGCTCGACACCCTCATCGGCCAGGGCTTCGCCGAGGCCGCCGCCGCGGCGATCGCGGAAGCCGGTGCGGTCGACCTCATCGTCTCGCACGGTCAGACCGTGTTCCACTGGGTCGACGGCGGGCACGCCCGCGGCACCTTGCAGATCGGCCAGCCCGCCTGGATCGCCGAGCGCACAGGCGCGCCCGTGCTGTCCGACGTGCGCATCCGCGACATCACGGCCGGTGGCCAGGGCGCTCCCCTGGTCTCCCTGCTCGACGCCCTCCTCCTCGCCGGCCACGAGGGCACCGCCGCCGCGCTCAACCTGGGCGGCATCGCCAACATGACCCTGGTGCGGGGCGTGGACGACCTGGTCGCCTACGACATCGGGCCGGCGAACGCGCTCATCGACGCCGTCGTGGTGCGCGACGGGCTCAGCGAGCGCGGATTCGACGAGGACGGGCGGATCGCCGCCTCCGGAACGGTCGACGAGCGCCTTCTGGAGGTTCTGCTCGACGACCCCTACTACCGGTGGCCCGCCCCGAAGAGCACGGGCAAGGAGCTCTTCCACCTGGCCTACGTCGAGGACGCGATGGCCAAGGCCGGCAGCCGGCCCGCCGCGGCCGACCTCGTGGCGACGCTCACCGAGCTCACCGTGCGCACGGTCGCGAGGGATGTGACGGCGAGCGGCGTGGACCTCCTGGTCGCCTCCGGTGGCGGGTGCCGCAACCCCGTACTGATGGACGGGCTGCGCCGCGCCCTTCCCGGCGTGACCATCGCGCTCTCCGACGCCTACGGCGCTCCCGCCGACGACAAGGAGGCGATCGCCTTCGCCCTCATCGGCTGGTACACCGCGCACGGCCTGCCGGGAACCGTGCCGGCGGGCACGGGGGCCCGGGCCGCCCGCGTCCTCGGCACCCTCACGCCCGGAGCGGGACCGCTCGTCCTGCCCTCCCCTGCCACCGAGGCTCCCCGCGCGCTCACCCTCACCGGGCGGGATTCGCATCCGGCGCGGACGTGAAGGAGCGTCACCGATGAACGCCCTCGCCGCGACCGCGGAACGCCTCGTCTCGGCCGTCCCCCACGGGCCCGGCACCCCGCCGGGCTCCACGGACGGCATGCGGCCGCCGCCCGGCGTCGCCCTGGCCGCCCGGACCCCGTGGTTCGACGTGGCCGCGTGCGCCGGCCACCGCACCGTCCGCTGGGAGGACGGCGTGCGCGTGGGCGAAGAGCCCATGACGATCGGCACGTACCACGACCTCGCCTCCGTCACCAAGGTCCTCGGCACCACGACCGCGCTCATGCGCCTCGTCTCCGACCGGCTCGTCGACCTCGACACGGAGGTGCGCCGCCACCTTCCCGGCTTCCGCGGCGGCGGGCGGGACGGCGTCACCGTACGCGACCTGCTCCTGCACCGCGGCGGGCTGTGGGAGTGGCATCCGCTCTACATCCCGGCCGGCAGCCCGGAGGAGGCGCACCGTTTCGTCGAAGAGCTGCCCCTGCGATACCGGCCGCGCGAGGAGCGTCACTACTCCGACCTCGGTTTCATCTTGCTCGGGCGGGTCATCGCCTCCGTCACCGGCCTCAGCCTCGAACAGGCGGTGTCCGATCTCGTGACCGAGCCGCTCGGCCTCGGCGCGACCCGGTACGCGGCACCGGCGGGGGACCCCGTGGCGACGGGGGCGCGTGACGACCGGATCGAGATCGCCATGCTCGACTCGGGCCAGCCGTACCCCGTGCCCTACCGCAGCGGCGACTTCGCAGGCTGGCGCCGCGAGCCCGTGCACGGGCAGGTCGCCGACGGCAACGCCTACCACGCCTTCGGCGGGATCTCCGGCCACGCCGGGCTCTTCTCGACGGTCCCCGACCTGCTGCGCTTCGCGACCGCGCTCTCCCGCTACCGGGAGCACGACACCCTCATCCGGCCGCAGGTCGCGCGGGAGTTCTTCGCGCCGGGCCCCGACGAGGGGCAGGCGCTCGGTTTCCGCAGGTACCGGCTGGAACTTCCCGGCGAGACCCTCACCGTGCTCGGTCACCCCGGTCATGTCGGATGCGCCGTCGGCTTCGTGCCGGACCGGGATGTCGCCCTCGCCCTCGCCAGCAACCGCCTGCTGGTCGAAGGCACCCCCGTACCCGGGGAGGCGCTCTGGCACGAGCTGCTGACGGCCGTCCCCGCCCCACCCGTCCCCTTCACGCAACGACCGAGGTGACCATGACGACCCCCACCCCACTCCTGGAACTCCGTGACCTGTCGGTCGCGTTCCGCACGGGCGGCCAGGACGTCACGGTCGTGAAGAACGTCTCGATGGAGATCGTGCCCGGCCAGACCGTCGCGGTCGTCGGCGAGTCGGGCTCCGGGAAGTCGACCACGGCCGCGGCGGTCAACCGGCTCCTGCCCGAGACCGGCCGCATCACGGGCGGCGAGGTGCTCTTCGAGGGACGCGACCTGGCCCGTGCGAGCGAGCGGGAGATGACCGCGATCCGCGGAGCGGGGATCGGGCTCGTGCCGCAGGATCCGATGTCCAACCTCAACCCGCTGATGCGCATCAGCGACCAGATCGCCGAAGCCCTCGAAGTCCACGGCCGTGCGACCGGCAAGGCGGCCCGCGAACGGGTGGTCGAACTGCTGGAGATGGTCGGCATCCCCGACCCGGCACGACGGGCCTACCAGTACCCGCACGAGTTCTCCGGTGGCATGCGCCAGCGAGCGCTCATCGCCATGGGCCTGGCCTGCCGGCCGAAGCTCCTCATCGCCGACGAGCCCACCTCCGCACTCGACGTCACCGTGCAGCGGCGCATCCTCGACCAGCTCGAGAGCCTCACCACGGACATGGGCACGGCGGTGTTCCTCATCACGCACGACCTCGCCCTCGCCGCCGAACGCGCCGACACCGTCGTGGTCATGTACCACGGGGAGATCGTCGAGGCGGGCGCCGCCGCCGAGATCCTCGCCCGTCCACGGCACGAGTACACCCAGCGCCTGCTCAGGGCGGTTCCGAGCCTGTCCTCCACCAGCATGGTCACCGCGCCAGCCACGACCGCACGGGAACGGACCGAGACGCCGCCCCCCGCCCCGGCGGGCGACCTCGTCCGGATCGAGGACCTGCGCAAGGTCTTCACGATCCGCGCCGCGGGCACCGGCGCGCCCACCCGGTTCGCGGCGGTCGACGGGGTCAGTTTCGGCATTCCGCGCGGCGAGACCGTCTCCATCGTCGGCGAGTCCGGCTCGGGCAAGTCGACGACCGCGAACCTGCTGCTCGGCCTCGACGACATCACCTCGGGACGGATCCTGTTCGACGGCACCGACCTCACCTCGCTCCGGCGACGCGAGCTGTTCGCGTTCCGCCGCCGGGTCCAGCCCGTCTTCCAGAACCCCTACGCGTCCCTCGACCCTCGCTACACGGTGGAGAAGTCGATCAGCGAACCGCTGCGCGTGCATCGCGTCGGCACGGCGGCGAGCCGCAAGCAGGCCGTGGCCCGCCTCCTCGACCAGGTCAACCTCCCCTCGTCGATGGCCGGACGGCTGCCGCACGAGCTGTCCGGCGGGCAGCGCCAGCGCGTCGCGATCGCGAGAGCACTCGCGCTCTCACCCGAGCTCGTCGTGCTCGACGAGGCCGTGTCGGCGCTCGACGTGCTCGTGCAGGCACAGATCCTCGAGCTGCTCGCCGAGCTCCAGCGGGAGCTCGGTCTCAGCTATCTGTTCATCAGCCACGACCTCGCCGTCGTCCGGATGATCTCGCACTCCGTGCACGTGATGCAGGGTGGGCGGATCGTGGAGACCGGCACGCCGCGCGAGATCTTCGAGCATCCCGGAGCCGAGTACACCCGCGAACTCCTGGCCGCGATCCCCGGCACCCGCCGAGCGGCCTGACGCGCCCTGGCGCGACCAAGTTGTGGACGAGGTTGGTGTGATCACTATTGCGCGCGCCCGGCCACTTCGGCGTTCTGAGTCTGGAACAGGCAGGTCGGCTACTGGTCGGATGGGACCTGATCGCCGATCATCCGCAGCAATGCGGCGTGCGTCTCTTGGTCGGCCGCCACGACGAGCCCGCCCGCACCGGTGTGCAGCGGTTGACCGTGGATGCCGGTCACCACGCATCCGGCCGCTTGGCACAATGCGATCCCGCTGGCGAAGTGCACGTTGTCGCGCAGATGGCCGTCGGTGACGTAGGCGGCTCGCCGGCCGGCGGCGACCCAGGCCACCGCGAGGGTGGTGGATACGACGCGCGGCCGGAACCGCTCGGCGAACTCTGTGCCGGCGAGAAGGCGGACCGCCCGGAAGCCCGGCTCGTTCGGGAACGGGGGATCGAGGTTGACATCCACCAACCGTGACTCGGGCGACGGCCTGAGTTCCTCGTCCACGCCGTCCCTACGGACATAGGCGCGTTCGCCGTCCGTCCAGAACACCTCTTCGGCGAACGGATCGGCCGATGCCGCCGCGGTGATGTCGGTCCCCACCAGCAGGGCGACGTTCACCGCGACCAGCATGTTCCGTACGGCGTAGTTCAGGGTGCCGCACAAGGGATCGACCAGCCACATACGCTCCGTGCGGTCCGCACCCGTGCGTCCGCTCTCCTCGCCCGTCATGGCATCATCTGGTCGAGCGGTTCGAATGACGTCGAGGATGACCTTCTCCGCTTCGAGATCAGCGACCGTGGCGAAGTCACCGGCGGACTTCTCAAACCGCGTCAGCGACCCCCCGTGCATATCGCGCACCACGGCGGCTCCCGCCTGCGCCGCAGTGACGGCCAGCTCCGCATCAGTTTCCGCATTCACCATCGGCACGCGAGCAGGATAGCCTCGGCCGTTTTCAGGCGCCGGCCCGACGACGGGGGCTCGGCGGAATCAGGGGAGAATCAACGGTGTGGCACGGATGAATCCGGACGAGCGGTAGGCGGATGCTGAACCTCGACCGGCTGGTGAACGTCCTCGGGGGCTACGGGGCCCGGCTGTGCTGCGCCCCGGCGTCGCGCGAGGTCGAGTTGCGCAGCGTGGTGGTGCACGACCCGACCGACACCCGCCCCGCCACCGGTGATGTCTTCCTGTCGGTCGGAGTCGACTCGGCGGCCGGCGCGGTACGGCTGGCGCGGTCGGCGCGCGCCGCCGCGGTGCTGGTGCGCGGGAACCCGCCGCTCGACGAGGACGCGCTGGCCGAGGCCCGCGACGCCGGCATCGCCGTGCTGCTGGTGGAACCGGAGGTCTCCTGGAGCCAGCTGTTCGGCGTGGTGTACGGCCTGGTGCTCGAAGGCCGCGAGACCGAGGCGGGGCGAGGGCCGACCGACCTGCTCGCCTTCGCCGACACCCTCGCCGGGACGCTCGGCTACGCGGTGACGATCGAGGACCAGATGTCGCGCGTCCTCGCCTACTCCGGCTCCCAGCACGCCGCCGACCCGGCCCGCCTGGAGACGATCCTCGGCCGGCGGGTGCCCGAGGGCATGAGCCGGCTGTTCCAGCAGCGAGGCGTCTTCGCCCACCTGGCGGCCTCCGACGAGCCGCTGTTCGTCGAGCCCTCGCCGGCGCACGGCCTGCGCGGGCGCATGGTCGTCGCCGTGCGCGCCGGACGCGAACTGCTCGGGTCGATCTGGGTGGAGTGCGAGCGCCCGCTGTCCGGCGAGCGCCGCACCGCCCTGGCGGACGGGGCGCGGGCGGTCGCGCTGCACCTGCTGCGTTCCCGGGTCGGCGCGGACCTGGAGCGTCAGGTGGAGTCCGACCTGGTCATCCGGCTGCTGGAAGGCACGGCCGACGCGCCCGCCCTGATCAGCAGGCTCGGGCTGCCCCACGACGCGTACCGGGTGATCGCCCTGCAGGCGCACGTCGCCGAGGAGCGGCACGCCGCGATCCTGCTGGCCTACGAGCGCGCCACCACCGGCTTCGGCTGGTCGCGGCCCGGACGCAGCACTCTTTTCGGCAACACCCTGTACACGGTCCTGCCCTGCGGCAACGACGCCGCGCCTGCCCGCGACTGGCTCGCCGCGGTCGGGAACGCCCTGCCGCGCGGGGTCACGGTGTACGCCGGCGTCGGGGGCGTGGCCGGGCCGGCCGAGCTGCCCGCGAGCAGGCAGGAGGCCGACGAGAGCCTGGCCCTGCGGGCGGCGGCGCCCGGTGACGCGCGGCCGGTCGTCTACGACGAGTCGTGGGACGAGATCCTGCTGCAACGCCTCAGGGCGGCGGCCTCGGCGGGACGCATTCCCGCGCGCGGGCCGGTGGCCGAGCTGACCCGGCGGGACGCCGAGCAGGGAACCCGCTACATCCCGACGTTGCGCGCCTGGCTGGAGGCCCAGGGCGACCTGGCGCTGGCCGCGAGCCGCCTCGACGTCCATCCGAACACCGTGCGCTACCGGCTGCGCAAGATGGCCGAGATCACCGACCTGCGGCTGGAGGAGCCGGAGAAGCGCCTCGCCATGATCATCGCCCTGGCCGTCGCGCAGGCCGGGCGGCGCTGATCCTCGGCGAGGCCGGGGCGTGGCGCGGGCATTGTCGGCGCCGGACAACGGCCGCCCTCGTCCTTGTCGGAACGGACAAACCGTTCCGGCGCCGCACCAGTGATGCTGAAGGGCAGGTATCAGGACGTCAGAGCGGAGATATGTGGTCATGGGTATCGACGGCGGGCCGCGCACGGCGGTGGTCATCGGCGCGGGCGTGGTGGGACTCTCCACCGCCTGGTTCCTTCAGGAGCGCGGAGTCGAGGTCACCGTGGTCGACCGCGACGGGGTCGCCTCGGGCGCCTCGTGGGGCAACGCGGGCTGGCTCTCCCCCGGGCTCGCCATCCCGCTGAACGAGCCGGGGGTGCTGCGCTACGGGCTGCGCTCCCTCATGGACCCGGCCGCCCCGCTGCACGTGCCGGTCACTCCGGACGTGCGCCTGTGGTCCTTCCTCACCAGGTTCGCGCTGAACTGCGGCTGGAAGTCGTGGGGCCGCGCGGTGCGCGCCAACCTCCCCTTCAACGAGGAGTGCCTGGAGGCGTTCGACGTGCTCACCTCCAACGGCGTCGAGGCGGCCACCGTGGAGGCCCCGATCATGGCCGCGTTCGAGACGCCGCGGCAGGCCGTGAGCCTCCTGCACGAACTCCAGCGCATCAACGGCTCCGGGCTGCACATCGAGTACACCGCGCTCGAAGGTGACGACCTCGCCCGGCAGGCTCCGCAGCTCTCCGCCCACGCCAAGGCCGGCGTCCGGCTGGACGGGCAGCGTTACGTCGACCCCGGCGCGTTCACCAGGTCGCTGGCCGACTCGGTCGTCGCCCGCGGCGGCACGATCAGGTCCGGCTTCCGCGTCACCGGCGTGGACGAGGCCTCCGGCAGGCTCACGGTGCGGTCGGGCGCGGGCGACTCCGTGAGCGCCGACGCCGTCGTCCTGGCCACCGGCGCCTGGCTGAACCGGCTCGGCAAGGACTGGGGCGTCCGCGTACCGGTGCAGGCCGGGCGTGGCTACTCCTTCACCGTGCCGACCGACCAGCCCGTGCCCGGCCCGATCTACCTGCCGGCCGTGCGCGTGGCGTGCACGCCGTACCAGGGCAAGCTGCGCGTCGCGGGGACCATGGAGTTCCGCGACGCCGACGCCCCCCTGTACCCGAAGCGCGTCGAGGCGATCATCGAGTCCGCCCGGCCGCTGCTCGCCGGCGTCTCCTGGGAGGAGCGCACCGACACCTGGGTCGGGCCGCGCCCGGTCACGCCCGACGGGCGGCCCCTCATCGGAGCCACCCGCGCTCCGGGCAGGTACGTCGCCGGAGGGCACGGCATGTGGGGGTTCACCCACGGGCCGATCACCGGCCGCATGCTCGCCGAGCAGATCACCACGGGCAAGCAGCCTCTGGCCCTGCGGGACCTCGACCCCACCCGCTGACCGATCGGCCGGGCGCCGCGGGTCAGGAAGCGGGAACGGTGATGATCAGGGCGTCGCCCTGGCCGCCGCCACCGCACAGGCCCGCGGCGCCGGTGCCGCCGCCACGGCGGCGGAGCTCGTGCGCGAGGGTCAGGACGATGCGCGCGCCCGAGGCGCCGATGGGGTGACCGAGGGCGATGCCGCCGCCGTTGACGTTGATCTTGTCCTCCGGCACGCCGAGCTCCTTGGCCGACTGGAGCACGACCGCGGCGAACGCCTCGTTGATCTCGATCAGGTCGAGATCGTCCACGGCGAGCCCCTGCTTGCCGAGGGCGTGGCGGATGGCGTTGGCCGGCTGCGACTGCAGCGAGTTGTCCGGGCCCGCGACGTTGCCGTGGGCGCCGATCTCGGCGAGCCAGGTCAGGCCGAGCTCCTCGGCCTTGGCCCGGGACATCACCACGACCGCGCAGGCGCCGTCGGAGATCTGGGACGCCGAGCCGGCCGTGATCGTGCCGTCCTTGGCGAACGCGGGCCGCAGCCGCCCGAGCGTCTCCACGGTGGTGTCGCCGCGGACGCCCTCGTCGGTGGAGAAGACCAGCGGGTCGCCCTTGCGCTGCGGCAGGGAGACCGGGACGATCTCGTCGTCGAACCTGCCGTCCTTGATGGCGGCCGCGGCGAACTGGTGGGAGCGGGCGGAGAAGGCGTCCTGCTCCTCGCGCCCGAGGCCGAGACGGGTGTTGTGCCGCTCGGTGGACTCGCCCATCGACACCTGGTCGAACACGTCCGTGAGCCCGTCGAACGCCATCGCGTCGAGGATGTCGGACCCGCCGTACTTCACACCCTTGCGCAGCCCGGGAAGCAGGTGGGGGGCGTTGGTCATCGACTCCATGCCGCCCGCGACCACGATGTCGAACTCCCCGGCGCGGATCAGCTGGTCGGCCAGGGCGATCGCGTCGAGCCCCGACAGGCAGACCTTGTTGATCGTCACCGACGGCACGCTCATCGGGATGCCCGCCTTGACGGCCGCCTGGCGCGAGGGGATCTGGCCGGCGCCCGCCTGCAGGACCTGCCCCATGATGACGTACTCGACCTGCTCGGGAGCCACGCCGGAACGCTCCAGGGCCGCCTTGATGGCCAGCCCGCCGAGCTCGACGGCGGACAGGCCGGACAGCGAGCCGAGCAACCGGCCGATGGGCGTGCGCGCCCCGGCGACGATGACGGACCGCGAAGTGCCGGACGGGGTGGAAGGACGGGACACCAGGGCCTCCATGATGGGGTCTGCGGCGACTTTGCCACCATACCCATGAGGCACCACATGCCCCCAAGGAGGTCTCACCCCGGACGGCCACCCGGCCCGGGACCGGCTCTCCCGGGGATTCCGGCCGCTACGGCCGGGCACGGACGGAAGGACACGCAATGCTGCTGAGAATCGACCACGTGGGCATCGCCTGCGAGAATCTCGAAGAGAAGATCGCGTTCTACGAGTCGACCTTCGGCGTGACCGTGGTCAGCCAGGAGCTCAACGAGGAGCAGGGGGTGAAAGAGGCCATGTTGCACGTGGCCGACGGCGAAGGCGGAGGCTCCTACATCCAGCTGCTGGAGCCCTTGCACCCCGACACGCCCGTCGGGAGGTTCCTGGCCAAGCGAGGTGAGGGCATCCACCACGTCGCCTACGGCGTGACGGATGTCACCGCAGCCATCGAAGAGATCGGGGGCAGGGGTGTTCGTTTGATCGACTCACACCCCCGGCACGGCGCAATGGGCACCTCGATCGCGTTTCTTCATCCGAAAGATGTGGGAGGAGTCTTGACAGAGCTGGTCGAGTCCCCTCCTCGCCCCTCCTAGCTGACGAAACTCAACAATGGCTTATTCGTAACAAGTCGCGCAGAAAGTCGGACGGGACCTCCAATTCGGCAACACCAGAGTACGCTGGCCTACCATCCGGACGTGGATCCTCGCCATGGACGGGCGAGCCGAGCACGAGAACGACAGGGGCCAGCGACAGCCGGCCCCCGTAGGCGAGTGCCCGAGCGAGCGCGACCATAGGCGGGTTTCCCGCCTCGGATGTCCGCCCCCCCGTCCGGCCCGTGTAGCCGTCTCGACAACCCAGGATCGAGCCTCATGCAGTCCGACATCGACGCCCAGCTGAACAATTTCTTTGAAGACGCCCCCACGCGGGAATTCGACGTGGTTCTCCGTGGCTACGACCGGCACCAGGTTCACGACCACCTGAAGCAGCTCGACACCGACCTGCGGCAGACTCGTGAGCAGCTCTCCGCGTTGCAGCGGGAGCTGTCCGACTCTCAGCGCCAGCTGCAGGAGCAGGAGCGCCCGACCTACTCCGGTCTCGGTGCCCGCATCGAGCAGCTGCTGCGTCTCGCGGAGGAGCAGGCCACCGAGCTCGTCCAGGCCGCGAGGTCCGAGGCGAACGAGATCAAGGCCGCCGCGAAGGTCGACGCGGCGGACGTCCGGGCGGCCGCCGAGAACGAGGCCGCTGAGAAGCGCGCGCTCGCCACCCGCGAGACCGACGAGATGCGCACCATGGCCGAGCGGGAGGCCGAGGAGATCCGCTCGACCGCCAAGCGCGAGGCCGACGAGCTGACCTCCACCACCGAGCGCGAGGTCTCCAAGCTCCGCGCCACTGCCGACCACGAGGTCGCCGAGAAGCGCGCCGACGCCGAGCGCGAGATCGCCAAGCTGCGCACCACCACCGAGCGCGAGGTCGCCCAGCTCCGCGCCTCGACCAAGCGTGAGCGCGACGAGGTGCTCACCACGGCCAAGCGCCAGGCCGACGAGATGCGGGCCCAGGCCCAGCGCGTCCTGGAGGAGTCCGAGGCCAAGCGCGCCCAGGACGAGGCCGAGTTCGAGATCCAGCTCGCCGCCCGCCGCGAGGAGGCCGAGCGCCAGGAGTCCGAGCGCCACGCCACCGCCCAGGCCGCGACGCAGAAGCTCGTCGCCGAGGCCGAGCAGCGCGCCGCCACCGCCGAGCAGCGGGCCACCAAGGCCACCCAGCAGGCCGACCAGACCCGCCGCGAGGCCGACACCCACGCCAAGCAGCTGCTGGCCAACGCCCGCAAGAACGCCGACCAGTTCGTCGCCGAGGCCAAGGCCAGCGCCGAGTCCATCGTGTCCGAGGCCAAGTCCGAGGCCGAGCGCAACAGGACGATCGCCCAGCGCCAGGTGGACGAGCTGACCCGCCAGCGCGACAGCATCACCAGCCACCTCGCCCAGCTGCGCCAGCTGCTCGGCGGCGCGGCCCTGCCGGGCATGGACGAGGCCCCGGCGGTCGCCGCCCCGGCGCCGAAGCCGGCGCTCGCGGCGACGCCCGTCGTGAACGACAAGCCCAGCCCCGCGCCGGCTCCGCAGCGGGCCGCCGCACCGGCTGAGGACGACTCGGAGTGGTGGCAGGAGTAGGCACCGGCTCCTCACCGCACAGGGGGCTTTAGGGACGGCTACCGGGAGAGCCTGGCGATCACATGGTCGCTAGGCTCTCCTGTGTTGTCCGCCCCCTTGTGTACGACGCCGGCGGTCCGCCCCTGGCGCCGGCTGCCGTCTCCCTGGCAGGCCGTCAACGCTCGCCCCCCCGACCTCCGACGCCGAGGAGCAGACCCCGTGCCCGACCCCGCTCCCGATGCGGTGCCCGTCCCCCCTGGTCCCGGAACGGCCCCGGGCGCGCGTGACGCCCGCCCCGACGCGGCCGAGGTGACCGCCATCCTGCCTGCGACGGCCGCCGTTCCCGGCGCGGGCCGCGGTGCCACGTCCTCCCACACCAGCGCCGCCGAACCCGCACGATCCGCGACGGCGGCCCCGACGCGGCCCCGGGCGAGCGACTCCTCGCGGTCCCGGACGACCGACTCCGCACGCCCGGAGACCGGGCCAGGACGCCAGGGCTCTCGCGACCGCCGGACCGGCGGGCCCGCCGAAGACGGGGCCGAAGACGACGCGGCGATGCCGTACGGCCTGCCCGGCAAGCCGCTCACCAGAGGACCGTTCCTGTGGGGGCTGACGGCGGCGCTGGGCGTGCTGACCGCCTGGGGTCTGGCCCAGGCGCTGGTCAGCTCCCGCAGCGTGATCGTGCTGATCGTGGTGGCCGCCTTCCTCGCCGTGGGGCTGAACCCGATCGTCGAGGCCCTGCAGCGGCGCGGCATGAGCCGGCGCTGGGCGATCTCCCTGGTGTTCCTGGGCGTGACCCTGCTCTTCGCGCTGTTCGGCCTGGCGATCGTCCCGCCGGTGAGCCAGGAGACCAGTGACTTCGTCGGCGCCGTGCCCGGCTACGTGCAGAGCCTGACGTCGAACCCGACGATCAAACAGCTCGACACCGACTACCAGATCCTCGCCAACCTCCAGTCGTACATCACCAGCGGCGGCCTGGGCGCGACCGTGGCCGGCGGGATCCTGGGCGCGGGGGCGGTCGTGCTCGACGCGTTCTTCTCCGGCTTCACCCTGCTCGTGCTGACGCTCTACTTCCTTGGGTCGCTGCCCACGATCAAGGAGTACCTGCTTCTGCTGGTGCCGGCGACCCGCCGTCCCCGCACGCGCGCCATCGGCGATGAGATCCTCGCCGGGATCGGCGGGTACGTGGCGGGCAACGTGCTGATCTCGGTGATCGCGGGCAGCCTCTCCTGGCTGTTCCTGACGATCGCCGGGGCCAAGTACGCCCTCGCCCTGGCGCTGGTCGTGGCCGTGACCGACCTGATCCCGCTGGTGGGCGCGACGGTCGGGGCGGTGCTGGTGTCGGCGGTCGGCTTCCTGCAGTCGGCACCGCTCGGCATCGCCTGCGTCATCTTCTTCGTGATCTATCAGCAGGTCGAGAACTACGTCATCTACCCCCGCGTGATGAGCCGGTCGGTGGACGTGGCCCCGGCGGTGTCCGTGATCGCCGCCCTGTTCGGCGGCGCGCTCCTCGGCGCGGTGGGCGCGCTGCTCGCCATCCCCGTGGCCGCCGCGGTGGCGCTCATCATCCGCGAAGTCGTCCTGCCCCGCCAGGCGCAGCTCTAGCCGCCGAGGATGGTCCTGTCACTCCTGGGGTTCCGGAGACGCGTCCGGCCGTCGCGGGGGTCAGGTGGCGGCGGCGCCGCCGTCGATGAACAGGACCTGGCCGGTCATGTACGCGGAGGCGGATCCGGCCAGGAAGACCGCGGGGTGGGCCATCTCCTCGGGGGTGCCCCAGCGGCTCATGGGGACGCCGGCCATCAGGGTCTTGCTCGCGTTCTCGTCCTCCCAGAGGCTGCGGTTGAGTTCGGTTGCGGTCCAGCCGGGACACAGGGCGTTCACCCGCACGCCGCTCCCGGCCCACTCCAGCGCCAGGGTCTTGGTGAGGGCGACCACGGCGGCCTTGGCCGCGGCGTACGGGGCCATGAAGGGGGCGCCCAGGGCGGCGACGGAGGCGACGTTGATCACCGAACCGGTCCCGCGTTCCAGCAGGTGCGGCCCGACCGCGTGGCACACCGCCATCGCGGAGTCCAGGTTCAGCTTCATGATCTTGTCCCACCCGGACAGCCGCAGGTCGTTGAAGGGCACGATGAAGTTGGATCCGCCGGCGTTGTTCACGACGATGTCCAGGTGCCCGAGCGCCTCGATCGCCTGCGTCACGGCCGCGGCGGCCGCGTCCCTGTCGGTCAGGTCGCACGGGATGACGTGCGCACGGCGCCCGAACGCCTCGATCTCCTTGGCGACCCCGGCCAGGGTCTCGGCCGTCCGCGCGACCAGCGCCACGTCGGCGCCCGCCTCGGCGTAGGCCAGTGCGATCGCCCGCCCGATGCCCCGCGACGCGCCGGTCACGAACGCGTTCCGCCCGGATAGATCAAACGCCTGCACGGCAGCCTCCTCGATAGAACCGAACAAGATTCTATGGGGGGCGCGGGCCCGGCGTCACCGGACATCCGGCGACGGGACTCAGACTTCCGTGGGGCACAGGGGACGGGACTCAGACTTCCGTGGGCAGAGGATAGGCCGCCGGGTTGACGCGCTTGACGATCTCGTTGAGGACGATCCGGACGTAGGGCTCGCCGACCCAGAGGTGCTTGGCGCCGTCGACGCCCACCACCTCGGCCTGCGGGACGGCGGCGAACCGCTGCCGCGCCTCCTCGGGCCTGAGATAGTCGTCGAACTCCGGGACCAGCGCGACCAGCGGCCGCCCGAACTCCGCCCACGCCGCGAGGTCGGCGTCCTTGGCCCGCTTCAGGGGAGGCGACAGCAGGATCGCGCCCCGGACCAGCGGGTCGTGCCCCCACTTGAGCGCCAGCTCGGTGCCGAACGACCAGCCCAGCAGCCACGGGTTCGGCAGGTCGTGGAACTCGGCGTACTCCAGCGCCGCGGCGACGTCGAACCGCTCCTCCTCGCCGTCGCCGAAGGCGCCCTCGGACTTGCCCCGCGCGGAGGCGGTCCCCCGGGTGTTGAAGCGCAGCACCGCGACACCCGCCAGAGCCGGCAGCCGGGCGGCGGCCTTGCGCAGCACGTGGCTGTCCATCATGCCCTCGGCCGTGGGAAGCGGGTGCAGGCAGATGAGCGTGGCCGCCGGGGTTCCCTCTGTGGGCCGGGCCAGCTCCCCCACCAGCGTCAGGCCGTCGGCCGTGTGCAGCTCGATGTCCTCCCGCACGGCGGGCAGCACCGTCGACGAGCGAATCTCCAACGCGGACTCCTCAGGTATCGCCTCTCCGGCACCGGCTCGGCGCAACGGGCCGAGACCGGAGGGAGGGCAGGCGGGACGGGTCAATAACGGGAACGGCCGGGGCCGCGGTCGATCCGCTTGCGCCAGCAGGCGGTGTGCCAGTGGCGGCGCTCCCCCTCGCCGCCGGACCAGTTCGGCCAGCTCACCACGTGCGGAAGCCCCGGGCGGATCTCCTGGTCGCAGCCCGGGCAGCGGTAGATCTTGTCCGAGCCCGCGCCGGAGACGCTCCGCACCTTCCACTCGCCGTCGGGCCCCTCCTCCACCCGTTCCATGCCGCGCAGCACCCCGTCGAGCGGACGCGGCGCGTCGAGGCCGCGCCCCTTGTCTCGGGGGGCCGGACGGCGGGCGCGGCGGGGGCTCATGACAGCACAAACGTCGATGCCGAAGGTGTTCTTCCGTCACCGGTCCCTGATGCCGGTCACTCCGGCGGTCACCAGGCGATCGAGCAGCGGGGTGGGGGCGAAGAAGGGTTCGCGGTACTCGGCGTAGAGCGCCCGCAGCCCGTCGCGCACGACCTCGAGCCCGATGGCGTCCAGCATCTCGAACGGCCCCGCGGGGTACCCGCACCCGAGCCGCATCGCGGTGTCGATGTCCTCCATGGAGGCGTATCCGGCGTCGTACATCCGCACGGCGTCGTTGAGGTAGGGGTACAGCAGGGCCTCGACCACGAACCCGGCGCGGTCGGCGCACGGAACGGGGGTGCGCCCGAGCACTCTGACCAGGTCTCCGACGGCCCGCGCCACCTCGGGGACGGTGAGCACCGTCGAGACGACCTCGGCGATGTCCTCGCCCACCAGGTGGAGCCCTACCAGGCGCTCGGGATGCGGCAGCAGCACGGCGTGCTCGATGACGGGCGTGCTGGACAGCGCGATGACCACGTCGGCCTCGTGCGCCTCTCCCTGCTTGAAGCCGGCGGCGGACAGCCGGGCCGACAGCTCGTCCGCGCCCTCGCCCAGCACGTGGACCGACCCCACGCCGAGCTTGCCCCCGGCCCCGGCGGCGGGCCTGGCCACGTCGTCGTAGGAGTGGAAGCCCCGGCCGGTCTTGCGCCCGAGCAGCCCGGCGGTCACCAGCTCCCGCAGGATGGGCGCGGGCGCGTGCACGCGGTCGCGGCTCTCCTGGAACAGCACCTCGCACACCTCGTGGGAGACGTCCAGGCCGATCAGGTCGAGCAGCGTGAACGGGCCCATCGGCAGCCCGGCGCCGAGCTTCATGGCGGCGTCGATGTCCTCCTTGGCGGCCACTCCGCGCTCAAGGAGCGTCGCGGCGTGGTTGAGGTACCCGAGCAGCAGCCGGTTGACCACGAACCCGGCCCGGTCGCCCACGGTGACCGGGGTCTTGCCGAGGCGCCGGGCGAGCGTGGCGACGTCGCCGGCCAGTCCTTCCTCGGTGACCACCGTGTGCACGACCTCGACGAGCTTCATGACGGGGGCCGGGTTGAAGAAGTGCATGCCGATCACTCGGCCCGGGCGGGAGGTGGTGGCCGCGATCGCGGTGACCGACAGGGAGGAGGTGTTGGTCGCGAGCACGGTCTCCGGCCCGCAGACGCGGTCGAGGTCGGTGAACAGGGCGCGCTTGAAGTCCATGATCTCGGGGATCGCCTCGATCACCAGGTCGGCGTCGCGCAGGTCGTCGAGGGCGCCGGTGAACGTCGTCCTGCCGAAGATCCCGTCGCGCTCGGTCTCGCTCAGCCGGCCCCGGCTCACGGCCCTGTCCAGGGACCGGTCGAGGTTGCCGCGCCCGCGCTCCAGCGCCTCGGCGTTCACCTCGACCCCGATCACCTGGAGCCCGGCGCGGGCGAACACCTCGGCGATGCCGGCGCCCATGGTGCCGAGCCCGACGACGCCGACGGTCTGGAACGTGCGTGCCATCCTGCCCTCCTTGTCCTGCCGGCAAGTCTCCCAGAGGGGCCGGCGCCGCCGTCCAACGGCCCCGCGAACGGCGCCCGCCCGGGCCGGGGCGGCGGTAGGGTTGGCGGTCATGCGGCTGGTCATCGCGCGTTGCAGCGTGGATTACGCGGGAAGGCTCACGGCGCATCTCCCGATGGCGCCCCAGCTGATCCTGATAAAGACGGACGGTTCGGTTTTGCAGTAGTCCAAACTTCCCTTTACCCTGGTGTTACCCACGAGCACTAGGGAGACATGCCTTGCGTGTGCTGGCAGTCAAGCGGATCAGCAGGGACACAGAGCAGTCTTCGGCGCTTGAGCGCCAGGACGTTCAGCTAGCAGAGGCGATCAGGAAGGGCCGGCACGCAGTGGCCGGTTGGGTGGAGGACGCCACCGTTTCCGGCGCGGTCAACCTGGACAAACGACCATCCCTCGGGAAGTGGCTACGCGAGCCGCTGATCCACGAATGGGACGCCATGATGGTCACCAGCCAAGACCGGATCACCCGCGACGACTTGCACTGGGCCGCCTTCGTCGGCTGGGTGCTGGAGAACAACAAGACGGTCGTCATCCTCGATGACCCCGCCTTCGACCTGTCCACCCCCAACGGCCGAATGATCGCCAACATCAAAGCGACACAGGCAGCCAACTACCGGAAGTCCGTCCAGGAGAAGAAGCTCAACCAGCTTGAGTGGTACCGGGAAGAACAGCTCTGGGCGGGCGGCACGTGGCCCTTCGGATACCGGGCGGTCCGCGTGGAACACAAGGGCGGGATGCGCTGGCGGCTCGACGTCGACCCCGTCACCGGCCCACTGGTCCGGGAAGCCTACGACCGCCTGGTCAACAAGAGCCAGTCGATGGGCGGCATCGCCAAGGACTGGAACGCTCGCGGCATCCTGACCACCCTGGACTATCAGCGGCACACCAACGCGACCGAAGGCCGCGAGGGAACCATGAGCAAGGTGAAGGGGACCAAGTGGGCGACCTCCTCGCTCAAGGCGGTCCTGTCCAAGCCCGCCCTCATGGGCTACGCAATCCACCGGGGCGAGGTTCTGAAGAAGAACGGCCTACCCGTGCAGTGGGCCGAACCGATCCTCACCCGCGAGGAATTCGACAAGCTCCAGGATGTGCTGGACCGTCGCGGCAGCGCGTACCGAAACGTTGACCGAGAAACCACACCCCTGGTCGGCATCCTCTACTGCGCGTGCGGCGAGATGATGTATGCCAACTCGGCCGACCGGAAACTGGCCAATGGCTCGACAAGGCACTACTCGTACTACCTGTGCAAGACAATCCGGGTCGGCACCAAATGTCAGTACCAGAAGTCCTGGGAGAGGGAGGTCCTGCAACTCCATCTGGAGGACGCCTTCCTCTCCGCCGCAGGCGACCTTGAGATCACGATCAAGACCTACGTGCCAGGCTCCGACCGCTCCTCCGACATCAAGGAACTCCGGGAGGCCCTGGACAACCTGGCCGGCAACCTCGTCCATATGAAGCCTGGGAGCGCCGGAGCGAACGCGGTGATCAAGGGGATCGAGGAACACGAGGCGGCCCTGGCCGAGCTTGAGGCCCTGCCCATGGTCCCGTCGCGGTGGGAGGAGTCCGGCACCGGCGAGACGTTCCGCCAGTTCTGGGAGCGCAACCCCGCCTGGGAAACCCGCTGCGAGCTTCTGCGTAAGGCCGGAGTCCGGCTGTACGTGGCAGGCAACCCCAAGGCTCCCGACCTCGACCTGTTCATCCCCGAAGACCTACAGCAGCGCATCATCGACGCGCTGTCGGACGCGGTGGAACCGGGGTTCATCGACGCGGCCGACCTTTGGGCGGCCGAAGCCATGGCACAGCGCAGGGACAGCGACGCGGCCCTGAGGGACGAGGCGCGTTAGGACCATCCGCGAGAAGTCCGCACGATACACATGTGACGAGGACGGGGAGGGACGGCCGGTGGCCGACCTCCCTTTCTTCTTGCTCCGGACCATCCCAGGGAAGTCCTACAGATACCTGTGGGGAAGGGGGGTAGGGGGGTAG
>NZ_JALLPO010000109.1 GCF_023276435.1 Sphaerisporangium perillae | reverse complement strand
TCGCGACCGGCCTCTCCCCCGCCTGGGCCGCCACCGGCCAGATCACCGGGTACGGGGGCAAGTGCGTCGACGTGGCGGGCGCGAGCAGCGCCAACGGCGCGCAGATCCAGCTGTACACCTGCAACGGCACCGCCGCCCAGCAGTGGACCACCGGCACCGACGGCACCATCCGCGCCCTCGGCAAGTGCCTGGACGTCGCCGCCGCCAGCAGCGCCAACGGCACCAAGGTGCAGATCTACGACTGCAACGGCACCGCGGCCCAGCAGTGGACGGCCGGCTCCGACGGCACCCTGCGCGCGCTGGGCAAGTGCCTGGACGCCACCGGCCCGAGCTCCGCCGACGGCACCCCGCTGCAGATCTGGGACTGCTTCGCCGGCGCCAACCAGAAGTGGACCCTGCCGAGTGGCACCACCCCGCCGCCGCCTCCCGCGCCCGGCAAGATGCCCGGCGCGCCGTACCTGTACATGGGATGGGGCAGCCCGCCCAGCGCCACCTCGGTCATGAGCGCCACCGGCGTGAAGTCCTTCACCATGGCGTTCATCCTCTCCGGCGGCGGCTGCACGCCGATGTGGGACGGCTCCCGGCCGCTCAGCGGCGGCGTCGACGCCCAGACGATCGCGGCCATCAAGGGCGCGGGCGGCAGCGTCCAGGTGTCCTTCGGCGGCTGGTCGGGCAACAAGCTCGGCCCGAACTGCTCCTCGTCGACCGCCTTCGCCGGCGCCGTACAGCAGGTCATCAACGCCGTCGGCCCCGCCGTGGTCGACTTCGACATCGAGAACACCGACGAGTTCGGCAACTACACGGTCCAGGACCGCATCCTGGGCGGGCTGAAGATCGTCAAGCAGAACAATCCGAACGTCAAGGTCGTCCTCACCTTCGGCACGAGCACCAGCGGCCCGACCGCCGACGGCATCCGCTTGATCAACCAGTCCAAGGCCCTGGACGTCCCCATCGACAACTACACGATCATGCCGTTCGACTTCGGCGGCGGCGCGAACATGTACCAGAGCACGGTCAACGC
>NZ_JALLPO010000108.1 GCF_023276435.1 Sphaerisporangium perillae | reverse complement strand
TACTCGGCCAGCGCCTCGGTCAACTGCACCGACAACCCATGCAACTCCAGATAATCGCGGTAGGCGTCCTTGGCGAACAACTCCGCCGTCGCCTCCGAGATCCGGCTGCCCATGGTGGCCACCTGGAACGCCACCACATCCACCTCACCGCTGTCACTGCCCCGGAAGAAATCGGCCAGGCACAGATGCCGGTCCCGCCGCTGCCGCGGGAAAGAGAACCGGGTCCGCTCATTCCCGGTCTTCTCATCCAGGATGATCAGATCATCGCCGTCGGACACACACGGGAAATACCCATACACCACCGCGGCCTGCAACAGATTCTCGGTCTGCATCCGCTCCAGCCACATCCGCAACCGCGGCCGGCCCTCGGTCTCCACCAACTCCTCATACGAAGGCCCGTCCCCGCCCCGAGCCGCCTTCAGCCCCCACTGCCCCATGAACGTGGCCCGCTCATCCAAAAACGCCGCGTAATCGGCCAGCGGGATGCCCTTGACCACCCGCTCCCCCAAGAACGGCGCCACCGGCACCGGATTACCGGCCGCCACATCCGAACGAGACGGCAGCGCCTCGACCGGGGTGCGTTCCAAGGTCGCGCCGGTCTTGACCCGGCGGGCACGCAGCGGCGGCAACTGCGCCCCCGCCACACCGCGCTTGACGTCCATGAACGCGTCCATCAACCGCAACCCCTCAAAAGCGTCGCGCGCATAACGCACCTCGCCGCTGAAGATCTCGGCCATGTCCTGCTCCACATAGGCCCGGGTCAACGCCGCACCGCCCAGCAGGACCGGGAACCGGCCGGCGATCCCCCGAGAATTCATCTCCTGCAGATTCTCTTTCATGATCACCGTGGACTTCACCAGCAGCCCCGACATGCCGATCACGTCGGCGTCCTTCTCCTCGGCCGCCTCCAGGATCGCCGACACCGGCTGCTTGATTCCGAGGTTGATCACCTCGTAGCCGTTGTTCGACAAGATGATGTCCACCAGGTTCTTCCCGATATCGTGCACATCCCCCTTCACCGTCGCCAACACGATCCG
>NZ_JALLPO010000107.1 GCF_023276435.1 Sphaerisporangium perillae | reverse complement strand
CTTGGTCCCCGGCCCCATCGACCCCAGCACGAACCGCGGCCGACCATCCCCCCGCGACCACCCATCCGCCGACTCCCGCGCCAGCCGCGCCCCCGCGACCGACAACTCAAAAACCCGATCAGCGATCGCATACTCCGCCAACGCCGCCAGATTCGCCCCGAACGTGTTGGTCTCCACACAATCAACACCAACCGCGAAATACGCGTCATGCACCCCCCGAACAATGTCCGGCCGCGTCACATTCAGGACTTCGTTACACCCGTCATGGCCGTCGAAGTCGTCCAGTGACGGGTCGTGTGCCTGCAGCATGGTTCCCATGGCACCGTCCGAGACCAGGACCCGCCGGCCCAGGAGCTCGCGGAACGTCGTCACGGCGCCGCCTCAGACGGCCTGCCGGAGGGCTTCTGCCCGATCGGTGGATTCCCAGGACACTCCCTCGCGGCCGAAGTGACCGTAGGCGGCGGTCTGGGAGTAGATCGGCCGCAGCAGGTCCAGATCGCGGATGATCGCGGCCGGACGCAGGTCGAACACCGTCAAGATGGCCTTCTGGATCCGTTCCACGTCGGTCTTCTCGGTGCCGAAGGTCTCCACGAACACCCCGACCGGCTGCGCCTTGCCGATCGCATAGGCGACCTGCACCTCGGCACGGTCGGCCAGCCCGGCCGCCACCACGTTCTTGGCCACCCAGCGCATCGCGTACGCGGCCGAACGGTCCACCTTGGAGGGATCCTTGCCCGAGAACGCGCCACCACCATGACGCGCCATGCCACCATAGGTGTCCACGATGATCTTGCGGCCGGTCAGGCCCGCGTCACCCATCGGACCGCCGATCTCGAACCGGCCCGTCGGGTTGACCAGCAGGCGGTAGCCGCGGGTGTCGATCGCGAGGCCGTCCAGGATCGGGTCGACCACCTGCTCCTTGATGTCGGGGGCCAGCATGTCGTTCAGGTCGATGCCGGCGGCGTGCTGGGTCGACAGGACCACGGTGTCCAGGCGGACCGGGCGGTCGCCGTCGTACTCGATGGTGACCTGGGTCTTGCCGTCGGGACGCAGATAGGGAACCGTGCCGTTCT
>NZ_JALLPO010000106.1 GCF_023276435.1 Sphaerisporangium perillae | reverse complement strand
TTCAGGTACTCGTCGTGGACCTGTTGCGGGGTCCGGTAATCGAGTCCTGAGTGGCGGCGCCTCGAATTGTATCGGAATTCGATGTAACGAGCAACGTCGCGGCGGGCTCGTTCGCGAGTCGGATATTGGGTGCGGTGGACGCGTTCGTTCTTGAGTGCCGCGAAGAACGATTCGGCCATCGCGTTATCGTAACAAATTCCTGTCCGGCCGACGGACTGCCGGAGCTTGTGCTTCTTCAGGGTCTTGGCGAACTGGCGGGAAGTATAGTTGCTTCCGCGGTCGGAGTGAAAAATCGCATCAACGGCGAGTCGGTGGTTGCGGGCGGCCATTTCGATGGCGGCCTCGATGAGCGGCGTCTTGTAGTTGTCGTCCATCGCCCAGCCGATGACAGCCTTGGTATAGCAGTCGATGACCGTCGCCAAATAGACCCATCCCTCCCAGGTGGCGATATAGGTAACGTCGCCGACCATCTTGGTACCCGGCGCGTCCGAAGTGAAGTCGCGGTTCACCAAATCAGGGATGCGATGCTCCTGGCCGTCGCCCTCGGTAAGGCTGAACCGCCAGGGCCTGGGCTGGCAGGGCTCCAGCCCCAGCTCACGCATGAGGGCGCGGACGAGTTCAGGCCCGCACCGCACGCCCCAGCCGGCCAGGTCGGCATGCACCCGCCGGTACCCGTACGTGCCGTCGGAATCGTCGAAGGACCTGGCGATATAGAGCTTGAGTTCTTCACGGCGTCGCACGGTCGCCGATGCGGGCCGATGCCGCCATTCGTAGAAACCGGAGCGGGAAACACCGAGCCAGGCGCACATCTTCCCGACCGGCGGGACGCCCCTGACGTTCGTCGCGGAGTTGGCTGCGTACTGTGCGTCGATGAACTCGAACTTGTCGCTCACCGATGATCCCTGGCAAAGTACGCTGCGGCTTTTTTCAAGAACTCGTTCTCCATACGAAGTTCTCGGGCTTCGCGTTCGAGCTCGCGGAGCCGGGCGCGCTCGCTGACGCTCAACGGCGGCTCGTCGGTCGCGTGCTCGCGCCGATAAGCATTGACCCAATTGCCAAGGGTCGCCTCGTGTACCCCGAGTTCCTTCGCGACCTGAGC
>NZ_JALLPO010000105.1 GCF_023276435.1 Sphaerisporangium perillae | reverse complement strand
CATGTCTTCGGTCACCGAACAGAAACCGCCGGGCGCCGGCGGCTCGGTCGAGCTCTCGATCGGCGGCATGACCTGCGCGTCGTGCGCCAACCGCATCGAGCGCAAGCTCAACAAGCTCGACGGCGTGAGCGCGACGGTGAACTACGCCACCGAGAAGGCCAAGGTCACCTTCCCCGGTGACCTCGATCCGCTGGCGTTGATCGCCGAGGTGGAGAAGGCCGGCTACACCGCCGCGTTGCCCGCCCCGCCCGCGGGCGAGGACGGCGGCGCGCCCGCGCAGGAGGCGGACGAGCTGCGGCCGCTGCGCGCCCGGCTGATCACCGCCGTGGTGCTGTCGGTGCCGGTCGTCGCGATGGCGATGATCCCGCCGCTGCAGTTCACCTACTGGCAGTGGCTCTCGCTCACCCTGGCCGCTCCGGTGGTGGTGTACGCGGGGTGGCCGTTCCACAAGGCCGCCTGGACCAACCTGCGCCACGGCGCGGCGACCATGGACACCCTGATCTCGCTCGGCACGATCGCGGCGCTCGGCTGGTCGCTGTGGGCGCTGTTCTTCGGCAGCGCCGGCACGCCGGGCATGACCCATCCGTTCGCGTTCACCATCGAGCGCACCGACGGCTCGGGCAACATCTACCTGGAGGCCGCCGCGGGGGTGACCGCGTTCATCCTGGCCGGGCGCTACTTCGAGGCCCGCTCCAAGCGCCGCGCGGGCGCCGCCCTGCGCGCCCTGCTGGAGCTGGGCGCCAAGGACGTCGCGGTGCTGCGCGGCGGCGGCGAGGTGCGCATCCCGAGCGACCGGCTGCAGGTCGGGGACCGCTTCGTGGTGCGACCCGGCGAGAAGATCGCCACCGACGGCGTGATCGAGGAAGGTTCCTCGGCCGTGGACGCCTCGATGCTGACCGGCGAGTCGGTGCCGGTGGAGGTAGGTCCCGGTGACGCGGTGACCGGAGCCACGGTCAACGCCGGCGGGCGGCTGGTCGTCCGCGCCACGCGGGTCGGGTCCGACACTCGGCTGGCCCAGATGGCCAAGCTGGTGGAGGAGGCCCAGACCGGCAAGGCGCAGGTCCAGCGGCTGGCCGACCGCATCTCCGGCGTCTTCGTGCCGATCGTGATCGCCCTCGCCCTGGGCACGCTGGGGTTCTGGCTCGGCACCGGGAGCGGCGCGGGCGCCGCCTTCACCGCGGCCGTGGCGGTGCTGATCATCGCCTGCCCGTGCGCCCTGGGCCTGGCCACCCCGACCGCGCTGCTGGTCGGCACCGGCCGGGGCGCCCAGCTCGGTATCCTGATCAAGGGGCCGGAGGTGCTGGAGTCCACCCGCGCGATCGACACGGTCGTGCTGGACAAGACCGGCACGGTCACCGAGGGCAAGATGAC
>NZ_JALLPO010000103.1 GCF_023276435.1 Sphaerisporangium perillae | reverse complement strand
CAGTGACGCGCTGGCCGCGATCAGGGCGGACACCAATATGACCTGGCGGCAACGCCAAGTGCTGATCGACATCTACGAATCGTTCCGAAGGGAGAAACCGGACCGAGATTCCGGAGACCGAGTCGACTCATCCGATGAGCCGCGATCACAGACGCGGCTCGCCCGCAATGGCGATGCCATACCAGACTTCCGGGAGGGAGCAAGCGCCTATGACGCTCGCCGATCGGGTCAAGAAGATCACCAAGTCCAAGCCGTTCTACGCCGCCACGGGCGCAGGCGACTACGCCGTTGAGAACCTGCGCAAGCTGCGTATGCGGCTGCGGGCCCGCCAGGGTGAGGTCCGCGAGACTGCCAAGGAGCTGCCGGGCAAGGCGCGCGAAACCGTTGTCAAGAGCCTGCCGGAGCAAGCCCGCGAGTACGCCGACACCACCACCGCCAAGGTCACCGAGTTCTACGACGATCTGGCCGCCCGCGGTCGCAAGATCGTCAGCACTATGAGCCGTGAGGCCGCCAAGGAGCTTGAGGATGTCTCCCAGAGGGCCACGCCGGCGACGGCCGACCAGAGGAGTAAGGCGGCGGGCACAAAGCCCGCACCGAGCGGAAGGGCCACCACCAGGGCTTGACCTGGCACCATCCGGCCCGCACCCGGTTCCCGGTGTGCGGGCCTTCTCCTGTCTCGCCCTCCCCGCACGATGCGCCCACGGGGCATCGGCGCCCAGAGCCAGGGCCGCGGATACTCCCGGGCGTCAGGCGCTCGCGTAGACGCGGTGGACGAACTCGGCGAGCTTGCTGTCGGGCAGTTCCTTGGCGATATCAGCCTCGCTGATCATGCCCACGATGCGGTGTTTGTCGATCACGGGCAGACGTTTGATCCGGTGCTGCTCCATCAGGTTCAGCGCTTCTTCGACGCTGGTGTCGGCGTCCACCCACACCCGCCCATGCGCCAGATCGCGGGCTGTGGTCTGGTCGAGGTCCTTGCCCTCGGCACAGCATTTGATCACGATATCCCGGTCGGTGATGATGCCCTTGAGCCGATCGTCGTCTCCGCAGATCGGCAGCGCGCCGACATCCAGATCGCGCATCATCTTCGCGGCCTCACGCAGGCTGCCGTGCTCGCCGATGCACTCGACCCTTGGTGCATTATGTCGCGGGCCTTCTTGCCGGTTCCCTCTGTGGTCATCGGTGCCTCCCCGAAAGGATCGATGAACTCGTACTGGGATGTGTACCCGCTCTGACCATTCTGGTCGCCCAACAGTTCTCACGCCGTCGTCGAGCTGCCCTCTGCCGCCCACGTGCGTGCCCCGAGAATTCCCTGCCGCGCCTCTCCGCTGCGCTGCGAGGCCGTGCCGACGGGGCACTGCAGCCAGGTGAGTGAGATCCGATCCAGTCGCATGCGCGCTGACGCTGGCCACCTCGGCACGCCTACCGCGGAAGCCCACGCATGAAGTCTAGGCATTTGGCCAGCTCACGGCCCGGTCATTGATCCGCCCTGCGCTTTCCGGACAGCTGCTTAACGGCTAACTCACGCTGCGAGCTGCTGATTCAGGTACTCGTCGTGGACCTGTTGCGGGGTCCGGTAATCGAGTCCTGAGTGGCGGCGCCTCGAATTGTATCGGAATTCGATGTAACGAGCAACGTCGCGGCGGGCTCGTTCGCGAGTCGGATATT
>NZ_JALLPO010000102.1 GCF_023276435.1 Sphaerisporangium perillae | reverse complement strand
CACCGCCACCGTTTTCGTACCCGGGCGGAGGCTCGGCTGAAGATCGCGACCTGGATCGCGGACTTCTACAACGTCAAGCGCAGGCACAGTGCCAACGACGGGCTGCCGCCTGTCACATTCGAGCGTCAGGTGATCGAGAAGAGGACAGCATCAACGGCCCTGCTGAGGGCCGCTGTGGCATAGGACCGTCTCCACGGTTTGAGGGGATTGACAGAAGGCCGAGGCCAGGCAGCCAAGTGCGCGCAGCAGGTTGTGGGTGATGGCGGCGTAGGTGAGCCAGGCGGCGTTCGCGGTGAACACCCCCGAGGGTAGGTGAGCAAGCGGCCCGTCGATCAGATCGGCGTTGACCTGCTCCTGCACCGCATGATCGCGATGGTGCTCCTCGGCCTGCACCAGCGCGTAGGGACTGTCGGTGAAGATCGGGTAGTAGCGGTAAGCGGCGAACAACTCGTCCTGGCCGTAGGTGGCCTGCTCGCCTGGCCGCGTGACGCGCCGAACGATCAGCCTGGCGGTGGTGGCCCCGCTTTTCTTGCTGGTGAACGCGGTGTAGGGGATCTCGGCGACTTCGGCATCGGAGACCCAGCCGCCAGCTTGTTCGTCGAAGACGGCGCTGGGGTATTTGATCGGCGTCCAGGCGTTCTGGCCGATGGCGGCGATCGCCTCCTTGACCTTGGGGTCCAGTTTGGCGGTGACCGAGAACCGCACGTCACGCTCGCGGCAGGCGCCGATGACCTCGGCACTGTAGAACGCCGAGTCACCGCGCAGCATCAAGGTGCCCGATGCGCCTGCCTGGCGGGCGGTGCCGATCGACTCGCGCAGCAGGGACGCCGCGCCGCGGGCGGAGTTGGCGCTGCCGCCCTGCAACCGGGTAGCCGCCACCACCGGAGCGGCCAGCGGCGTGGACAGCGTGACGGCCAGCACGTTCAGCCCGCGCACCCGCACACTCTTGCCCTGGACCTTGGTATGGCCGAACCCCGAGCCCTGCTTGGCATAGCCGTAGGTGCGCCGCTGCATCGAGTCGATATCCAGGAAAGTCAGCACGTCCGAGCCGGGCAGCAGCGGCGTCTGACGGGCCAGCTCGGCCAGCACCTGCCGGGCGGCCTTCTCCAACTGACGGACGTTGCCCCAGGTGAAGGCCCGCAGGAACGAACCAAGCGTGGACGGGGCGCGCACGCCGTCAAACAGCTTTTCCATCCCGCCGTGCCGCAGCAGGTCCAGATCGTCGATGCTGTCAGCGCCGCAAGCCATCCCCGCCACGATCGAGGCCACCTTGGCGGGCGCGTTCACCCCGTCCGAAGCGGCGAGGGCCACGTGCCGGCCGACCAGGCGGTCCAGGCCGCACCGCTCGGCCAGCCGCAGCGCTGGAGCCAGTCCACCGTAGGAGATCACATGCTCATCATCGAAGATCGCATGGGTCTTGCTCGCCGCGTGAGAGAATCGCACTTACGAGGTGCCTTTCTGAACTGGCCGATTGCAGCGTAGAGAACTCCAATCATCCCAGCTCGGAGGGCACCTCACCTCATTTCATGACTCCCACATCAGGTTTCGCGCCGTGGATCCAGGCTTAGACTCCGACGACCTTGACGGCTTTTCCACAGAGCGTGGACATGTCATCCTCATCAGAGGTGAGGACGATCACCGGCCTGACCGCACGCAGGGCGGTGGCGGCCACCACGGCGTCGATGGCGTA
>NZ_JALLPO010000101.1 GCF_023276435.1 Sphaerisporangium perillae | reverse complement strand
CCAACCGCACGCGGGGTTGGCGCAGGCGTACCTGATCTGGTCCCGGGCCGCCGGGTCACGGTGGCCGCACTGGTGACAGGTCTGCGAGGTCCCCCGCGCGGGGACCTTCACGACCTGGCCGCCCCGGTCGGAGGTCTTGTATTCCAGCAGGGTGACCGTCCGGCCCCATGCTTCCGCAGCGATCGAGCGGTTCAGCCCGGTCTTTTGCGCGACGTTCACGCCGGGGTTGTCGACCGTGCCGGTGGCCGACCGGACCATGTTCGTGACCTTCAGGTCTTCCACCACGACCACGCTGAAGGTGCCGGCGAGTTCGGTGGTGGTCTGGTGCTGCCAGTCGACGGCTCGGCGCTTGGCTGTCGCGCGGAGCCGGGCGATCTGGTCGTAGGTGCGGGCCAGCCGATGCCAGGCCGGCTCACCACGATGCCGGGTGCGCCGCTGGCGGGCCGACTTCTTCTCCAGTCGGCGCAGGTGTTGTTTCTCGCCGTCGCTGAGCCAGGGCCCGTGCTCACGCATGGTGCCGTCCGACAGGGCCAAGGCGACGGTGATCCCCCGGTCGATCCCTACCGTGTGGCCTGGGTGCACGGCCGGGGCCGGCGCGACCAGGGTTTGGGTGCGGAACACGACCTGCCAGCCGTGGGCATCCTTGACCAGCCGCGCTCCGGTGATCCGCCCGGCGGGGCCGCCCCTGGTGACGCCGGGCAGGTCCTTGGTCCACCGAAACCGCACTCGCCCGACCTTGGGCAGATTGATCGCGCCCCACCGCCGGTTAACCCGCTTGATCTGCAAATCGCGGGCCTGCGGGACGTCCACGGCCAACCGGGTCCGCAGCCGGCCCTTGAACGTGGGCCGCTTGGCGGGATGGCCGGGGTTGAAGAAATTCGCCCACGCCTGCCGGTACGTTTTCAGCACCGCTTGCGCCGCCTGGGCGGGCAGCTGTCCCATCCAATCGATCTCGCGGCGGGCTGCCCGGATCGCCGCGTCGCAGTCCTTCAACGTCGCCAACCGGCCCTGCCGGAAGGTGAAGTACTCATGCAGCAGGTTCCACAGCGCGCGGGCGGTGTGCGCCTGACCGTCCAGCACAGCCACCTGGTCTGCGCCGAGGTCGAGTCGCGCCACGTGCGCACGAGCCTGCCTCACCAACTCCACACCGTGATCGTATCGTTTGGTTTATGTCACCGCGATGGAATCCAAACCCCGATGTACGCACCGGACGCCATGTCGTCTACCACCTCCACGCACACTTGGTGTTCGTGACCAAGTACCGGCGTGGGGTGTTCACCGACCCGATGCTGGTCCGCTGCGAGGAACTCATGCGCGAGGTCTGCGCCGACTTCGAGGTCGAACTTCGCGAGTTCAACGGCGAACACGACCACGTCCACCTGCTGGTCCACTACCCGCCGAAGGTCGCCCTGTCCAAACTCGTCAACTCACTGAAGGGCGTCTCGGCGCGGATGCTCCGCAAGGAATACAGCGCTCACGTCCGCCAGTACCTGTGGGGCGGGCATTTCTGGTCCGGCTCCTACTTCGCCGCAAGCGTGGGCGGCGCACCGCTCACGGTCCTCAAGCAGTACATCGAACAGCAGAAACAACCCGCGTGAGCTGACCTGCTCACGGGCGCGGAAGGCTAGAGCACGCTCGCGCCCTAGCGGGCACTCCCGCGTGGGCCTTCACCCCCGGCGTGAACGCCGGAGCACTGGCCCACAGTTCGGTAGAG
>NZ_JALLPO010000100.1 GCF_023276435.1 Sphaerisporangium perillae | reverse complement strand
GACCTTGCTGGCTAACTCGCCTTCAGGCGGCTAATGCGAGTTCTGCCAGTTCAAGGCGGGCGAGATGGCTAGTTCGACCTCGATCGAGGGGGTGGCTGTTCCACCAGGCGTCCAACCGAATCAGGTTGAGGGCGACGGCTGAGAAGACGTGTTCGAGGTGGACCTTCTCGATACCTCGGTAGCGGGCGCGGCGGAGGCCGGTGACCGCAACGGCCTGACGGACCGTACCCTCGACTCCGGCACGGATCTTGTACTTGTCCTGCCACTGCTTGCTGGTCTGTTCGGCGCGGGCGGCTTCAAGGGCCTGCTGGATCGGCTGCGGGTGAAGGGTGAGCTGACGGCGTTCTCGTGTAGAGGTCGTGCATAGCGTGCGGACCGGACATGGACGGCAGGACGTGGTGGGGAAGGTGACCACGATCGCGTCGGTCCCGCGCTGGACGCACGGGCTCCACGAGGCGCTGGTTTGCCCTTGAGGGCAGGTGACCTGCTGGTTCGCCCAGTCCACCGTGAACGAGCTCCGGTCATACCCGCTCTGGGCGCGAGCCTGAGGCGATTGATCCAAAAGCACAGGAGTGACGAGTGTCAGGCCGTAGGCCTCGCGCGCGCTGACGATCAGTTCCGCCGACGCGTAGCCGGAGTCGACATAGTGCTCGCGTGGCAGCAGTCCGCGTTGTTGCAGCCCCTGATGGACCTTCTCGGTCATCGCCACGTCGGGCACGGTGGCGTCCGTGGTCGCCACGTTCGTAATCAAATTCGGCGGCGCGATTGCCTTGCCTTGGTTGCCATTCTCGCTTTCCACGGTGTCGGCCAAGGTGTGGCAGGTTTCGCTGATGTGGACCTTGTAGCCGTTCCAGAACAGGTCTTCGCCCTTGGCCGCCCAGCGGGCATCGGTGTCATACGGGGAGGTCAGACGCCATCTGCCCGGCGGCAGTCCCTCTCCGCCGTCTTCGAGGGGCCGCCGCCGCTTGACCACCTCCCGCCCGGTCTTGTCGGTGGTCCGCACATAGTTCTGGATCAGCATGACCCGCAGCGTGTCAACGGCGGGCAACTGCCGCAGCCAGGCCGGGGAAAACGGCGCGTAGACCGCCGCGACCAGCACGTACCCGTCGCTGCCATAGGCGCGGGCCAACTCCTCGCGCTTGGTCTCAAAGGTCGGCAGCCGCCACGAATCAATCCGGGCCCGGTAGCGCTCAGCCCATCCGGGCAGGTCAAGCACCTGCTGCACCCAGTGCGGCGCGGCGGCCGACAGCGCCTCCAGCGCCGCCCGCACGCACTCTCCGGCCAGCTCCAGCCGGTTCAGATCCCGCACCGCGCTGATCACATGGGTGGAGTCGGTGCGCTGCTTGCCGCCCGCCTTGAGCATGCCCTTGTCGATGAGCGCGCTCACCAACAGGTCCAGAGCCAGTTCCTCCAGCCCATGGGCCACCACGCGGGACCGGAACTCACTCAGCACGCTGGCGTCGAACCCGGGATCGTCCAACTCCAGGCCGAGCGCGTACTTCCAGCTCAGGTCCGCGCGGACGGCCTCGGCGGCCTGCCGATCAGTCAAGTTCTCCACCCGCTGGAACACGGTGATCAACGCCAGCCGGCCCGGAGACCAGCCAGGCTTACCCTCGGCTCCGAACGCACCCGCGAACTGCGCGTCAGCAAACAACTCGCCGAGTTCGTCACGGACCCGGACCGGCAACGGGGACTGCCGCTTACCGCGGTACATCGCGGCGATCGCCCGCGCGACCTCGGGAGCGGGCTCGGGCCACGATCTCGGCCGCATTGACACCGGACATACTCCATCCGCAGCCGATGTAGGGGCGAGCTACGGCCGCGCACCGCATGATCCTGGACACAACGGCCCAGATCACGAACCGTTGCCTGCGTGTCGCGAGTTAGCCAGCAAGGTC
>NZ_JALLPO010000010.1:27503-220366 GCF_023276435.1 Sphaerisporangium perillae | reverse complement strand
CGGAAGTTAAGCTTTCCAGCGCCGATGGTACTGCACCGGGGACGGTGTGGGAGAGTAGGACACCGCCGGACAAAATTTAATGCATCAGCAGGGAAGCCATCCACGTTGTGGGTGGCTTTCCTGCGTTCCAGGACCAGTCCGTTCCAGGACCAGTCCCGGGACCGTTTTCCTGCGCTCCGCGACCATTTCCCCGCACCTTTCCGCGGCACGACTTCCAAGCGCACCCGCCCGTCCGCCACCCGTCTCGCCCTGTACCTTTCTCGGCGCGACTCCAGTCTCATACGCCGTTGGCCACGGTCCCGCCGCATTCCTTTTCTCCTGGCGCCTCCTACTCACGGGCCCGTCCGCTACTGTCTCGCTCCATACCTTTGTCGGCACGGCTCTAACCTCACCTGCTCCGTCTGCTACGGACTTGCTCCGGACCGTGCCTTTCTCGGGGAACCCAACCTCTCCAGAATGTCCGCTATGGTGTCGCGCCGTACCTTTGTCGGCACCGCTGCAACTTCACCTACCCCGTCCGCCATCGTCCCGTGGCCGGGAGCGGCTTCCAGGCTGGACAGCACATCCGCCCCCTGCCGCTCAGTGTCGTGTCATAGTGGGCGCCGCGACGGTGGGAGGGGGTACGGCGAATCCGGCGCCCTGCTACGGCGGGGCCGGCCACACCAACCGTCGGCCAGCGCTGCGAACGCCACCGAGTCTGCGCAGTCTGGCCCTGCCTTGCCGCCCGGGCACTCTGGTATTCGGCGCCGCGACGGCGAGACGGGATACGGCGATGTCGGCGCCACCCTACGGCGGCCGAGGCGGCAGGCGTACCTCGGATGACACCCAACTGCACCGGCGAGGGCCTCGAGCCCGTCCCGCGGTTCACCGGCTGACCGCCGACCCAGGGCGCCGGGATCGCCGTACCACGTCCCGCCGACGCGGCGCCGGGGTCGGATCCATCGGGCGGGTGGGGGTGGGATCTACCGGGCTCGGTGGGTGGGGGAGGCCGGTCGGTGTGCGGCAGTGGCGGGGTCGGCGTGCGGCGTCCCGCCGATGTGGCGCCGGAGTCGGACCCATCGGGCAGGTGGAAGTGGGATCCGCCGGGCGGGTGGGGGTGGGATCTACCGGGCCCGGTGGGTGGGGAGGTTGGGCTGCCGACGTAGGGCGGTGCCGGGATCGGCGTGCCGGGATCGGCGTGCCGGGCCCCACCGGCCCGGCGCCGAAGTCGGACCAACCGGGCTGGTGGGGAGGTTCTAGGGCCGGGGTTGATAGGAGGGGTGCGGGGTGGGTTAGGGGAGGATGAGGAGGGCGTCGCCGACGCCGCGTTCGGTGCCGTCGGAGGGGTGGTTCACGACCTTGCCCTTGACGACCATCGCGCTCGAGCCGCCGCCGTCGAGGTTGATGGCCTGGCGGGCGCCGAGCCAGAGCATCAGGTGGGCGGCTTCGATCATCGAGGCTCCGACGGTGACGCCCGGCTTGCGGCCGTCGACGACGGCGAGGATCAGCTCGCCGGATTTGGTGACGCCTGCCAGGGTGCGGGGGTGCCGGCGCAGGATCATGTTGATGCTCGCCTGGCCGTCGGCCTTGGCGGTGATCCGTTCGTGGCCGTCGCGGACCAGGCCGACGCCGCCGCCGATGATGTTGGTCTCGGGGGTGAGGGCGATGGCCTTGCCGGAGCGCATGTCGGTCACCTTGGTGGTGACCTTGAGGCTCCACTTCTCCCAGGCGTGCGACCAGATCCAGTCGGACATGATGCCGGTGCCGTGCAGGACGCGGGTGCCCGCGGCGACCTTGCCGCCTGCCGCGCGGAGTTCGAGGACCTGCCCCTTGTCGTCGAGGACGGCTTCGGCTCCGTCGTCCGCGGGGGTCTTCGCCCCGAATTCCTCGGTGTAGAGCACCAGTTCGTCGGCGGCGGCGACACGGTTGACGCCGTTGATGATGGTCCGTTCGCCGTCGGGTGAGGTGGCCGTGATGGCGGTCGCGACCTCGGAGATGCGCGCGGTGCGGCCCTTGAGGATGAGGGCGCTGCGGCCGAGGACGGCTTCGCTCAGGAGGCGGCCGTTCACGACGGAGATGCCGACGGGCTCGCCTCGAAGGTTCTTGTCGGTGTGAATGTTGAAGAATCCGCCGTTGACCGCGGCGACGGCGCCGGCCTTCTTCGCCATGGAGGAGGGGGTCTCGCGCTTGGCGACGGTCGCCCCGATGTCGGCGCGGTAGGAGCCGGTGAAGGTCCGGGGGTCGATGGTGAGCACCCGCATGTCCCACGGGCCGGTGGTCTGCAGCCCGTCGTCGCCGAGGAAATCCACCTTCGCCTTGATATCGGCTTCTTTCAGCTTCTTGACGATTTTCTCGGCTTCATTGCGCTCGTCCAGTTTCCACAGCCCGACGCGCACCATGTAGGCGACGCCCGCGGGGAAGTCCGCGACGCCGGGGCGGGTGAACTCCTGCACGCCCACTGGGAGGCCGGCGGCCTGTACGGCTTCGGCGGCGGCCTGCGCGTCGGACTGGGAGCCGTAGTCCTTGCCGTTCATCAGCACCGACACCGTGTATCCATCGGTGGGCTTGCCGTGGACGACGGTGAAGAGGTCGATGCCTTTGGCGACGGCCTTCTGCTTCTGGGTGATGGAGCCCTGCTCCCCCAGAGGGAAGTTGGCCGTCGGCAGTTTCGCACGTGCGGGCGCGGCTGCCGAGTCGGCGATCGCCGGTATGGGGGCGGCGGCCGCTAAGAAGGACAGCGCGGCAAGTCCGGCGATGAGACGACGTGGCATCTGGGGCTCCCGTGGGTGATCTGGTCCTCGATGCACCATGGTCTTGGCAATGGGGGGTCAAGCGCGGGCGAACACGCCAACGTCTACGAGAATGTAACCGGCCTTCGTGGCGGTTCCGGAAAGGGGCGGAAATCAGCCCAGGTCGGGCTGCGAGTCGTGCTTCCTCCGGCTTTTCCGCGAGTGCGTCACCTTAGGGTCGTCATCATGGCCGGAGGCGTTCGTGCGGGCATTCCTTCGGGGCTGTGGGATACGGGCGAGCGCGTGGCGACCTCGTGCCCCGACTGGGAAGCGGTCGTGTCCGTAAGGGACCAGGTAAATCGGGTCAATTCCCTGGTCATTCCGGGCCAGGAGCCGGCGATCGGCTGCCGGTACCCGCATTCCGGGGTTACGGTTCGTTAGGCCGCAATCACCGGGCCGGTGGCGCACCTTCCCCGAGAGGCACCCGTCATGGGGCTCAACGTTCTTATCGTGATAATCCTGGCGAGCATGAGCCTTGGCTTCATCATCGGAGTGATCATGGCTCGACCTCGCCGATGGGATACGTACGTCTGCGCCGACGACACGGTCCACCCGGACGCCGGCCGCGACGGGGACGGCTGACCCGATCCCCCTCTGGACGGCCGGTCGGCCCTCAGCGCAGGAGTTCGGCGAGGCGCTCGCCGTCGAGGGCGTGGGCGGTGAGGCCGTCCGCGCCGGTCGTCGTCCGCCCGGCGACCAAGGCGTTGACGATCGCCTCCTCGGTCGCCTCGATGACCGCGTAGAACAGCGGGTCGATGTAGTCGTCGGCGAGGACGGTCACCTGGAACGTGCGCGGCGCGTCGCCGTCGAGCGTGTTGGCCGGCAGGTTGCGGTTGGCGGTGGAGAAGCACAGGAAGCCGTCGCCGCTGGAGTTCTCGCCGGCGCCGCCGGTCCGCGCCACGCCGAGCCCGGCCCGCTGGGCCAGCCTGCGGCACTGGTGGGGGAGCAGCGGCGCGTCGGTGGCGAGGATGCCGATGATGGACCCGGCGCCCTCCTGCCGGGGCGGCATGGGGCGGGGCACGTCCTCGAGGCTCCGGCCGACGGGGACGCCGTTGACGGTGAGGCGGTCGCGCCTGCCGTGGTTGGCCTGGACGAGCACGCCGACGGTGTAGCCGCCGTCCTCCTCGGCGAGCACCCGGGAAGCGGTGCCGATGCCGCCCTTGAAGCCGTGGCAGATCATGCCGGTGCCGCCGCCGACCGCGCCTTCGGCCACCGGCCCGCCCGCGGCCGCGTGGTAGGCGGCCTTGACGTGCTCGGGCTTGACGTGCTGGCCGTCGATGTCGTTCAGCCTGCCGTCCCAGGTCTCGCCGACCACGGTGAGGGACCAGGCGTGGCGGCCCTTGCCGAGCGTGCCGACCTCGATCTCGACGAGCGCGTCCCGCACGACGCCGACGGAGGCGGTGTTGGTGAGCGCGATCGGCGAGCCCAGCATGCCGAAATCGTGGAGGAAGGCCGTGCCGGTGAGCTCGCCGTTGCCGTTGAGCCAGTGGTGGCCGGCGTACAGCGGCTCGTCGAAGGCGACCCCGTCGTGGGGGAGCACGACCGTCACGCCGGTGCGTACCGGACCCTGGCCGACGACGCGCGGCCCGTCACCGCGGATGAGGGTGGTGTGCCCGACGCGCACCCCCTCGACGTCGGTGATGGCGTTGTACGGACCGGGCGTGCCGGTGCCGATCACGATGCCGTGGTCACGTGCTCGTACGGCGGCCGGCTCGGCGGAGCTCAACGGCTCTCCTTTCGGAACGACTCCAGGGCGAGCAGGGCGACATGGAGCGAGAGGCAGGATTCGACGTCGTCGAGGTCGGTGTCGAGGATGCGCTCGAGGCGGTGGAGCCTGTCGTAGAACGCGGGACGTGACAGATGGGCGCGTTGCGAGGCGACGGCCTTGTTGCGGCCCGCGTCGAGGTAGACGCGGAGGATGCCGGTCAGGTCGCCGCCCCGGTGGGCGTCGTGGGCGAGCAGCGGGCCGAGCTCGCGTTCGGCGAAGGTCTGCAGCCGCGCGTCGTCGCGCAGCAGGTGCAGCAGGCCGCGGAGCCGCAGGTCGGGCAGCCGGTAGAACGGGCGGCGGTCGGGCTGGCGCGCGGCGGCCTCGGCGACCTGCTCGGCCTCGAGGAAGCTGCGCCGCACCTCTTTGATGGACTCGACGACCGATCCGGCGGCGAGGACGAACGGCGTGGGGAAGGCCGTGCGGAGCCGTTCGGCGAGGGCGGTGAGGGCGCCTTCGGCGAGGGTGCGGGGCGGCAGGGGCAGCAGGACGCCGACGCGGTTCTGCCCGAGGGCGCCGACGAGCGCGGGCAGTTTGGCTTCGCGGCAGGCGGCGGCGGTGGCCTCGGCCAGTTCGCCCAGCCGGGCCTGCAGGTTGAGCGCGGTCTCGGCCGAGGGTTCTGTGAGGCGGAGCACCACGCTCATGAGCTTTCGCCCGGTCAGCGGGACGCCGACCGCGCGGGCGCGGGCCGCGGCCTCCTCGGGGTCGGCGTAGGCGTGGGTGAGGATGCCGGTGATGATCGTGCCGTGTGCCTGGCGTTCCAGGCTTTCCTGGTGGCGTTCCAGCAGCCGGCCGAGTGCCAGGGTGGTCGCGGCGCGCTCGGCGAGGACGATGTCACGGGGTCCGGGCGCCGACTCGCAGAGCAGGATGAGCCGCCCCCAGTCGTGGCCGCGGGCGCCGACCATGGTGACCAGCCAGCCGGACGTCGCATCGTAGGCGGTGCGCTCGCGGGGGGCCACGGCGCGTGACCGAGCCTCCCAGTTGGCGAGCAGGATGCCGGTGTCGCGGCCGGCGGACTCGCAGGCGAGGACCTGGTGGGCGAGGTTCTCCAGGATCGCGGGGCGGGCGGACAGGCGGGAGACCTGGCTCAGCACCTCGGCGGGGGTGGCGCCTTCGACCGACAGCTCGGTGAACACCTCGTGGAGCTGTTCGGACGCGCGGAGCTCCTCCAGTTGGATGTCGATGATGCGGGCGTGCACCGACTCGGTGATCTGCACGAAAGGTGTCTCGCGGGCCAGCGTGACCAGAGGGAGGCCGTGGATCTCCGCCGCTTCGACGACGGCGCGCGGCAGTTCGCCGATGAACCTGCGGCCGAGCTCGACGACGAGGCCGGAGGCGCCTACGGAGGCCAGGTCGGCGATGTACTCGGCGAGCTTGCCGGGCTCTTCGGGCAGGGCGACGCCCGTGGTGAGGATGAGCTCGCCGCCGCGGAGCAGGTGGGCGATGTCGCTGATCTCGCCGACATGCACCCAGCGCACCCGCGTGTCGAGCCGGTCGGCGCCGGCGACGACGCGCGGATTGCCTCGGCGGACGGCGTCCAAGGCGAGGACGTCGGCCAAGGTGGGTAGCATGTTACCGAGCCTAGCCGATCACGCTGTAAAACCGATCGGGCAGTGCCTGACATACTGTCCGGCTCGGCTCCCGCGTACGGCCTCCCGTGGTGCGGGGCGTTTCCCGGGGGTTCAGTGCCGGCTCAGGCGGGCCTCGAGGCCGTCCAGGACGGCGATCAGGCCGAAGTCGAAGCTCAGGTTCTGGTCTGGTCGCGGTCGAGCTTCTCGTAGTCGGTGTAGCGGGCCAGCAGCTTTGGGTGGTCCGCCGCGGCGACCTGGAGCTGTTCGCGTAGGTTCTTCATCCACTCCCCTTGGTCCACGGCGGAGCGGCCGATGGTGTTCATCCAGCTCGCTTCGGGGGTGGTGGCGCCGAGGGTGTAGGAAAGGACGGCGCCGACGGCGTAGTCGAGCGTGAGCCCGGTGAAACCGGCCAGCTCCATGGCGTCGGTCAGCATGGAGGACGCCGCGAGGGCGTTCGGGCCGAGGCTGGGCATGGAACCGATGAGCATGACCGACCACGGGTGCCGGAGCATCGCGTTGCGCAGGCCGTAGGCGAACACCGCCGCGGTGTCCCGCCAGCCGGCTTTCACGGGGTCGGGGACTTGCACCTCGCCGTAGACCTCGTCGAGCGCCAGCTCCAGCAATTGCTCCTTGTTCGACACATGCCAGTAGATGCTGGTCGCCCCCGCGCCGAGCCTGGTGCCGAGCTTGCGCATGCTGAGGGCGTCCAGGCCTTCGGAGTCGAGCAGCTCGATCGCCGCCCTGACGATCTGGTCGCGGCTCAGCGCGGGCTGCTCGCGGACGGGCTTCGGCGTGGCCGGGCGGGACCAGACCGAGGTGAACGTTTGCTTGGTGGGCACGTTGCGAGGCTCCTTCGTTCGCTCCAGGATAAATCTCTCGCACACCGTTCGACAGTTATCGTACGCTGTGCGAGTGAACTCGAACGATGTACGAGAAGCAGGGGGCGGCCGTCCCCGTCCCCCGGTCCGGCCCGAGGATCGGCCCCCGGATCAGCACTCGGATCAGCCTCCGGACCGGACCCAGGACCAGGGCTCGGAGCAGGCGAAGGATCCGCGGCGCTGGTGGATCCTCGGCGTCCTCTGCGTGAGCCTGCTGGTGCTCGTCGTGGACAACACGGTGCTGAACCTGGCGATCCCGTCGCTCATCCGCGACCTGGGCGCGACTCCCGCCGACGTCCAGTGGATCATCGACGCCTACATCCTGGTCTTCGCCGGCCTGCTGCTGACCGCGGGCAGCCTGTCCGACCGGTACGGCCGGCGGCGCTTCCTGATCATCGGCCTGGTGGTGTTCGGGGCGGCCTCGCTGGTGGCGACGCTCGTGCAGGAGCCGTGGCAGCTGATCGGCGCGCGTGCGCTCATGGGCGTGGGCGGGTCTTTCCTGATGCCGAGCACCCTGTCCATCCTGATCACGGTCTTCGACGACTCCGAGCGCCGCAAGGCCATCGCGGCGTGGAGCGCGGTCGCCATGGTGGGCGTGATCGCCGGGCCGACCCTGGGCGGCTTCCTGCTGGAGCACTACTGGTGGGGGTCGGTGTTCCTGCTGAACGTGCCGATCGCCGCCCTCGCCGTCCTGGCCGCGGTGGTGCTGATGCCAGAGTCCCGTGCCCCGGCCCGCCGTACGGACCCGCTCGGCGCGCTGCTGTCGACGGTGGGCATGACGGCGCTGGTCTACGTGGTGATCGCGGCGCCCCGCGAGGGATGGACCTCGGGCGGCGCCCTCACGGCGGCGGCCGTCGCGGTGGTGGCCCTCGGGGCCTTCGTGGTGTGGGAGCGCAGGTCGGACCACCCCATGCTGCCGCTGTCGCTCTTTCGCGACCGCAACTTCAGCGGGTCCTCGTTCTCCATCGTGCTGATGTCGTTCGGCACCGGGGCCCTCCTGCTCATGCTCACCCAGTACCTGCAGTTCGTGCTCGCCTACGGGCCCATGAAGGCGGGCCTCGCGCTCCTGCCGTACGCGGTGGCGGCGGCGCTGTTCAACGGCGTCGGCGCCGCGCTAGGGCAGCGGGTCAGCAACCGGGTGCTGGTCGCCGTGGGGCTGGTCGTGATGGCGGGCGGCTTCATGGTGCTGGGGCTCATCGGCCCGGCGGACGGGTACGGCAAGCTCATCACCGGGCTGCTGATCATGGGCGTCGGCGGTGGCCTCGCGGGGCCGGCGGCGTACGCGACCCTGATGGGCGCGGTGCCGCCGGAGCACGCGGGGGTCGGATCGGCGCTCAACGACACCGTCCAGCAGGTCGGGATGGCGCTCAGCGTGGCCGTCCTCGGCAGCGTGCTCGCCGGGGTCTACACCGCGCGGATGCCCGAGAGCGCGCCCGCCGCCGCGAGGGACTCGATCGGCGCCGCGCTGGAGCTGGGCGAGGCGGGGCTGGCGAGGACGGCGAGGGAGGCGTTCGTGTCGGCCATGTCCTTCGGCTCGTGGGTCGGCGTCGCGTTCACCCTGGCGGCGGCCGCGCTGGCCTTCACCGTCCTGCGCCCCCGCCCGGCGCCCGCCGCGCAGCCGGTCTCCGAGACGGTTCCCTGAGACGGTTCCCTGATCGTCCGCCACCGCCGCGCGATGTCCGTACGCGGCGGTGGCGGGGATATTGTCCAGACATCTGGTAATCACGACATTCTGAGCTTGCGGGTAGCAAGATGTAAGGTGAATTCCCAGTACGCCGACACCTTGGAGGTGGGAGCGGTGGCGGTAAATCGACATAATCGGACTATGTCCGACCTTCTTCCGCGCCATCGTGCGGTCATGCCGAACTGGTTGTCCCTCTACTACGACGAACCCATCGAGATCGTGCGGGGGAAGGGCAATCGCGTCGTCGACGCGGAAGGCCACACCTACCTCGACTTCTTCGCCGGCATCCTGACCAACATGATCGGGTACGACGTCCCGGAGGTCCGTGACGCCGTCGAGCGGCAGCTCGCGACCGGGGTCGTGCACACCAGCACCGTCTACCTGCTGCGCGCCCAGGTCGAGCTGGCCGAGAAGATCGCCAGGCTGTCGGGCATCGAGAACGCCAAGGTCTTCTTCACCAACTCCGGCACCGAGGCCAACGAGACCGCCCTGCTGCTCGCGACGTACGCGCGCAAGTCCGACCAGGTCCTCGCGATGCGGCAGAGCTACCACGGCCGCAGCTTCGGCGCGATCTCGGTCACGAGCAACCGGAGCTGGAAGAACAACTCGTTCTCGCCGCTCAACGTGCACTTCCTGCACGGCGCCGACCGGCACCTGCCGCAGTTCCGCGGCATGTCCGACGCCGAGTACATCGACGCCTGCGTCGCGGACCTGCGCCACGTGCTCGCGACCGTGGTGTCCAATGACGTGGCCGCCCTGATCGCCGAGCCGATCCAGGGCGTCGGCGGTTTCACCATGGCGCCCGACGGGCTGTTCAAGGCGTACAAGGAGGTGCTGGACGAGGAGGGCATCCTCTTCATCTCCGACGAGGTGCAGACCGGGTGGGGCCGTACGGGTTCGGCGTTCTTCGGCATCCAGAACCACGGCATGACGCCGGACATGATGACCTTCGCCAAGGGCCTCGGCAACGGCTTCGCGGTCGGCGGCGTGGTCGCCCGGGGCGACCTGATGGACGCCCCGCACGCCATCGGCCTGGCCACCTTCGGCGGCAACCCGATCTCCATGGCCGCCGCCAACGCCACCCTCGACTACGTCCTGGACAACGACCTGCAGACCCGGGCCGCCGCCACCGGCGCGATCCTCATCGACGGGCTGCGCGCGGCCAAGGAGCGGCTGCCGATCGTCGGCGAGGTGCGGGGCAAGGGGCTGATGTTCGCCCTCGAACTGGTCGACCCGGCCACCGGAGCCGCCTCGCCGGCGCTGGCCGCCCGGTTCATGGAGGAGACCAAGAAGCTCGGCCTGCTGGCCGGCAAGGGCGGCCTGTACGGGAACGTGCTGCGCATGGCCCCGCCGCTGACGCTCAGCGACGAAGAGGCGCGCGAGGGCCTGGGGATCATCCTCACCGCGCTGGAAACGATCAACGGGGAGACGGGTCAGTGAAGCGGGTCACGCACTGGATCGGCGGCGCCGAGGCAGAGAGCGGTGCGGAGGCAGAGAGCGGTGCGGCGCGGCGGAGCGGCTCAGGGCGGCGGAGCGACATCTTCAACCCGGCCACCGGCGAGGTGACCGGCCAGGTGGACCTCGCCGGTCCCGAGGACGTCGACGCCGCGGTCGCCGCCGCCAAGGCGGCGTTCCCCGCGTGGCGCGACGCCTCGCTGATGAAGCGGGCGCAGGTGCTCTTCCGGTTCCGCGAGCTGATGGACGGTCACCGCGACGAGCTGGCCGCGCTGATCAGCGCGGAGCACGGCAAGGTGCACTCCGACGCGCTCGGCGAGGTGGCCCGCGGGCTGGAGGTCGTGGAGTTCGCCTGCGGTATCCCCCATCTGCTGAAGGGCGGCTTCTCCGAGAACGTCTCGACGAGCGTGGACTCGTTCTCGATCAGGCAGCCGCTGGGGGTGGTCGCGGGGATCACGCCGTTCAACTTCCCGGCGATGGTGCCGATGTGGATGTACCCGGTCGCGATCGCCTGCGGGAACACGTTCGTGCTGAAGCCCTCCGAGCGGGACCCCTCGGCGTCGCTGCTGATGGCGTCCCTGTGGAAGCGCGCGGGTCTGCCCGATGGCGTGTTCAACGTCGTCCAGGGCGACAAGGTGGCGGTCGACCGGCTGCTGGAGCATCCGGACGTCCGGGCCGTCTCGTTCGTCGGCTCGACCCCGATCGCCCGGTACGTCTACGAGACCGGCACCCGGCACGGCAAGCGGGTGCAGGCGCTCGGCGGCGCGAAGAACCACATGCTGGTCCTGCCCGACGCCGACCTCGACCTGGTCGCCGACGCGGCGGTGAACGCCGGCTTCGGCTCGGCGGGCGAGCGGTGCATGGCGATCTCGGTCGTGCTCGCCGTGGATCCGATCGGCGACGAGCTGGTGGACAAGATCGTCGAGCGGGTGGCCCGGCTCACGGTCGGCCCCGGCGACGACCCCGACTCCCAGATGGGCCCGCTCGTCACGCAGGTGCATCGCGACAAGGTCGCCTCCTACCTGGACGCGGCGCTCGCCGAGGGGGCCAAGCTGGTCGTCGACGGGCGCGAGACCCCGGTCAAGGGCGGCGGCAGCGCCGCCGAGACCCCTGGGTTCTGGCTCGGGCCGACGGTGATCGACCAGGTCCAGCCGGGTTCCGCCGTCCACCGCGACGAGATCTTCGGCCCGGTGCTGTCGGTGGTCAGGGTCGGCTCCTATGAGGAAGGCCTGCGGATCATCAACGAGGCGGAGTACGGCAACGGCACGGCGGTCTTCACCAACGACGGGGGCGCCGCGCGGCGCTTCCAGAACGAGGTGGAGGTCGGCATGGTCGGCATCAACGTGCCGATCCCCGTGCCGATGGCCTTCTACAGCTTCGGCGGCTGGAAGTCCTCCCTGTTCGGCGACACGCACGTCCACGGCACCGAGGGCGTCCACTTCTACACCCGGGGCAAGGTCGTGACCGCGCGCTGGCTCGATCCAAGCCACGGCGGCGTGAACCTCGGGTTCCCGACCAACATCTAGCCCGGCCTCCCTGCCGGTAGGCTGCCCGCAGAAGGTCGAGACGAGGGGGCCGGCGTGACGACCAGGGGGAGGGGGCGCCGCCGTGGGCCGGCGTCGCTAGCGTCGGCCACCGTGGCCCTGGCTCTGGTTCTGGCCGGGTGCGGTGGCACGGGGTCTCGGGCGGCCGAGGTCACGCCGGCGCCCACCCGTACCGCGACGCCCGCCGCCACGGTGACCTCCGCCGTGCCGGACGCCTCGCCCGCCGCCTCTCCCTCCCGCACGCCGACGCCTTCTCCGAAGGCGCTCGAGCCGGGCGAGGGGGCGGTCACCGTCCTGACCTACCGGGGCTACGCCGAGTACGGCGCGAATGACCGGAGGGTCAACTGGGTGGGGGCGTTCGAGCGGGCCACGGGCTGCCGGGTCAACCTGCGCTTCCCGCAGACGAGCGACCAGATGGATCGGCTCGTCGCGCAGACCGCCTACGACGTGGTGTCGGCGCCTCCGGAGATCGGCGGCCGGCTGATCTCCGAGGGGAAGGTCGCCCCGCTCACCACCTCGCTCGTGCCCCACTACGACGAGATCCCCGCGTGGCTGCGGTCACAGCGGTCGGTGACGGCGGGGTCGCAGGTGTACGGCGTGCCCTATCTGTGGGGCTGGTACGCGACCCTGTACGACAGCGGTAAGACGCGGCCGGCGGCGGCCGGCGCGCTCTACTCCGATCGCGGTCCCGTCATGCTCAAGGACGGCCCGCTCACGATCGCCGACGCCGCCCTCACACTGAAGAGGCAACGGCCCGAGCTGGGCATCGTTGATCCGTACGAGCTGACCCGGCCCCAGCTCGACGCGGCGACGGAGCTCCTCGGCGAGCGGCGCGGCGGCGCGGAGCGGTCCTACTGGAAGGAGCCGATCCAGGCGGTGCAGGGGTTCACCGGGGGGTCCGTGCGCATCGGGCGCGCCCTGCCGTACCAGCTGGACATCCTGCGCGCGGCCGGTCGGCCGGTGAAGGCGCTGAAGGGCGAGCCGACGACCGGCTGGGTGGATTCCTGGATGATCTCGGCGCAGGCGGCGGCGCCCAACTGCGCGTACCGATGGATCGACTGGGCGACCACGGCGAAGGTGCAGCAGCAGGCGTCGGTGTGGAACGTGCTGGCGCCCGCGAACCCCCGGGCGTGCGCCTGGCACAGCGAGGAGACCGGCAAGTTCCGCCAGACCGAGCAGGCGAAGGGCATCTGCGCGGCGTACCGGGTCACCGACGGCGGCTGGCACAAGAAGATCAGCTTCGCCGTGCTCCCGGTCAAGGACTGCGAGGGGCAGGACGGGCAATGCACCGACTACGCCGAGTGGACGGACAGGTGGCGCCTGCTCGTGCACTGATGTGACCCGCACGAACGTTCGCCAGGTTGCCCGACGTACGGCCGGCGCCGGCACCGCCGTACCACTGCCCGCCGTCGCGGCGCCCGATGCACAACCACCACATCGGGCGGTAAGCGGCGGCCGCCCGGCGGAGGTGGGTGGTCACCCGGAGGATGGCTGTTCGTGGGCTGGTGCTCGATTCGAAGTTGAGGGGCCGTAGAGGCCTCTTTTCAGCTACATGGTCGCGATCTGGCGACGGATTTCGTGGAGAAGGAGCCGTTTTTATGCGGGTCTTTAGTTGAATGGTCGACCAGTCAGTTGGTAGTGTCGCCGGCATGCGCATCCTGCTCGTAGGCGCCGGTGGCGTGGGTTCCGCCGTGGTCCCGATCGCCGCCCGCCGAGACTTCTTCGACCACATCGTCGTCGCCGACTATGACCCTTCACGGGCCGAGGCCGTGGTCTCCGGCCAGGCGCCCGGACGGTTCACCGCGATCGGGCTGGACGCCTCCGACCAGGACGCGGTGGAGGCGGCGCTCCGCGAGCACCGTTGCGACGTCCTGTTCAACGCAGTGGACCCGCGATTCGACATGCCGTTGTTCCGTGCCGCGCTCGCGGCCGGGGCCGACTACCTGGACATGGCGATGTCCCTGTCCAGGCCGCACCCCGCCCGGCCGTACGAGGAGACGGGCGTCAAGCTCGGCGACGAGCAGTTCGAGCTGGCGTCGCGGTGGGAGGCCGAGGGGAGGCTCGCACTGGTCGGCATGGGGGTGGAGCCCGGCCTCGCCGACGTCTTCGCCAGGTACGCGGCCGACCACCTCTTCGAGAGCATCGACGAGATCGGCATCCGCGACGGGGCGAACCTGGTCGTCGAGGGGCCGGACGGGGAGGAGGCCTTCGCGCCGACCTTCTCGATCTGGACCACCATCGAGGAGTGCCTCAACCCTCCGGTGGTGTGGGAGAACGGCGGCTGGCACACGACCGAGCCGTTCAGCGAGCCGGAGGTCTTCGACTTCCCCGAGGGCATCGGCCCCGTCGAGTGCGTGAACGTCGAGCACGAGGAGGTGCTGCTGGTCCCGCGCTGGGTGAAGGCCGGCCGGGTGACGTTCAAGTACGGGCTCGGCGCGGAGTTCATCGATGTGCTCCGGACGCTGCACAAGCTGGGGCTGGACTCCACAGAGCCGGTTTCGATCAAGGGCGTCGAGGTGTCCCCGCGCGATGTCGTGGCCGCGTCACTGCCCGACCCGGCGACCCTGGGCGAGCGGATGCGCGGCAAGACGTGCGCGGGCACGTGGATCAAGGGCACGGGCAAGGACGGCGCCCCGCGCGAGGTCTACCTGTACCACGTGGTCGACAACGCGTGGTCGATGCGGGAGTACGGCGCCCAGGCGGTGGTCTGGCAGACCGCGGTCCACCCTGTCGTGGCGCTGGAACTGCTCGCCCGCGGCACGTGGGAGGGCCGCGGCGTGCTCGGCCCCGAGGCGTTCGACCCGGTGCCGTTCCTGGAACTGCTCACCGAGTACGGCTCACCGTGGGGCATGCGCGAGCAGTGACCGCCCTGCCCTGCGCGGCGGTCACCGCGGGTCAGGGAAGGGCGGCTCTTCGCTCCGAGGACTTCTGGCGCGGGGCGGGCGGCGCGGGGAGGAGGGCCTGGGCGCAGTCCTCGCAGGCCATGACGGGAGCGTCGTCCGGCAGCCTGCCGACACGGACCCGAGGCCGAGGCCACTTCTTGTGGCAGACCACGCAGGCGTCCCCCTCGCGCTGCGGGCCGGTGAGATCTTGTGGGTCGAACATCAGGTTGAGCCGTGCCGCTCCGGTCGGATCCCAGCTCATCACGCTCCCGTTGGTCGAGTGGCTTCTACCCGAACCGTTATAGCTCCATTACCCACAGTGATCGACTAGGGCGATGTCAAGGACGGGTTAAATCGCCGCCCTCGCCCCGCCCGTTTAATGACAAAAGGGACACCTGGCAGCAAGCCGGGTGCCCCTTTCGCTGTGGTCCTAAACGGAGGAGATGGCCTTCTCCAGGATGGACAGGCCCTCCTCCAGGAGAGCGTCGGAGATGGAGAGCGGGGGCAGGAAGCGCAGCACGTTGCCGAAGGTGCCCGCCGTGAGCACGACCAGGCCCTCCGCGTGGCAGCGCTTGACGATCTCTCCGGTGACCGCCGCGTCCGGCTCCTTGGACCCCGGGACCACCAGCTCGATGGCGATCATGGCGCCGCGCCCGCGGACGTCGCCGATGGAGTCGAACCGCTCGGCCAGCGCCCTGAGCCGGGGGAGCATGAGGGCCTCGACCTGCCGGGCCCGCTCCACCAGGCCGTCGGCCTCGATGGTCTCCAGCACGGCCAGCGCGGCCTCGCAGGCCAGCGGGTTGCCCCCGTAGGTGCCGCCGAGACCGCCGACGTGGACGGCGTCGAGCAGCTCGGCCCTGCCGGTGACGGCGGCGAGCGGGAGCCCACCGGCGATCCCCTTGGCCGTGCAGATGATGTCGGGCACGATGCCCTCGTCCTCGCAGGCGAACAGGTGCCCGGTGCGGGCGAACCCGGTCTGCACCTCGTCGGCGATGAAGACGATGCCGTTGGCCCTCGCGTACTCGAGCAGCGCCGGCAGGAAGCCCCGGGCCGGCTCGATGAAGCCGCCCTCGCCCTGGATGGGCTCGATCACGATGGCGGCGACGTTCTCGGCGCCGATCTGCTTGTTGATGGCGTCGATGGCCTGCGCCGCGGCCTCCTCGGCGCAGTTCTCCGGGCCGGTGGGCCACCGGAAGGGGTAGGCCATCGGCATGCGGTACACCTCGGGGGCGTACGGGCCGAACCGGTGCTTGTACGGCATGTTCTTCGCCGTCAGCGTCATGGTGAGCAGTGTGCGGCCGTGGTAGCCGTGGTCGAACGCCACGACCGCCTGGCGGCCGGTGGCGTGCCGGGCGACCTTGACGGCGTTCTCCACGGCCTCGGCGCCGGAGTTGACCAGGAACGAGCGCTTCTCGTGGTCGCCGGGCGTGATGGCGTTGAGCTTCTCGCAGACCTCGAGGTAGGACTCGTACGGCGTGACCATGAAGCAGGTGTGGGTGAAGTCGGCGACCTGCTTCTGGACCCGCTCGACGACGCGCGGCGCGGCGTTGCCGACCGTGGTCACGGCGATGCCCGAGCCGAAGTCGATGAGGGAGTTGCCGTCCGCGTCCACGACGACGCCGCCGCCCGCGTGGGTGACGAACACCGGCAGGGTGGTGCCGATGCCCTGCGGTACGGCGGACCGCTTGCGCGCGAACATCTCCCGTGACTTCGGGCCGGGGATCTCGGTGACCAGGCGGCGCTCCTGGGGCAGTGTGGGGCCGCCTCGCGTGATGGGCGGGGAGAAGGCCGCGCCCTGCTGCTCGTGTACGTCACGCTCGATGCTCATGCCTTGACGCTACGGCCACCGCGCCCCGCTGCCGACCTGGCGACATGTCACAATATTTCCGTCCGGCTTGTCCAACTTGTACAACTTTCACTTGCCCCGGAGGTGGGATGGCTCCGACCTTGCGGCGCGTGGCGGCGATCGCGCCGCTGCGACTGCGGGTGCGCGCCGGCCAGGACGCCCTGGACCGGCCGGTGCGCTGGGTGGCGGTGAGCGAGCTGGAGGACCCCACCCCCTTCCTGGAGGGCGAGGAGCTGGTGCTCACCACCGGGATGCGGCTCGGCCCCGAGGACGCGCGGCCGTACATCTCCCGGCTCGTCGCCCGCGGGGTGGCCGGCCTCGGGTTCGGCGTCGGGCTCGGCCACGACAGCGTGCCGGGCGAGTTCGTCGAGGCCGCCGACGACGCGGGGCTCCCGCTGTTCGAGGTGCCCAGGGAGACGCCGTTCATCGCCGTGGGAAAGGCGGTCAGCGAGCTGCTCGCGGCCGAGCGGTACGAGGAGCTCGGCAACGCCTTCGCCGCCCAAGGGCGGCTCACCCGCGCCGCCCTGCGGGCCGGCGGCATGGGAGCGGTGGTCCAGCGGCTGGCCAGAGAGATCCACGGCTGGGCCGTGCTGCTCGACGAGGCGGGAGACGTGCTGCACGCCGCGGGCCAGGGCGCCGAGAAGGGGGCGGAGGTCGTCCGGCGCGAGCTCGGACGGCTGCGCGCCCCCGGCTCGCCCGCCAGCCTCGCGCTGTCCGCCCCGCACGAGCACGTCATCGTGCAGCCGCTGGGCGAGCAACGGCGCGTCAGGGGATTCTTCGCCGTGGGCACCGAGCGCGCCTTCTCCCCGGTCGGGCACACCATCGTCAACACCGCGAGCTCCCTGCTCGCCCTCTCGCTGGAGCAGCGCCGCCACCGGCTCGCCGCGGTGCGCCGGGTCCGCTCCGCCGTCCTGCGGCTCCTGCTGGCCGGGGAGTGGCAGGCCGCCAGGGAGACCCTGGAGGCGCTCCCCGGTGCCCGCCCCGAGACGGCGTTCATGGACGCCGGCCCCCTCGTGGTGCTGGCCTGCGAGCCGCACGACGCGGAGGCGCTCCAGGACGCCCTGCCGGGCTTCACCGCGCCGTGGGGGACGCTCGTGGTCACCCTCGTGCCCGAGGAGGAGTCCGGGCCGGTGATCGAGGCGGCGGCGCGGGGCGGTCGCGTCGGCGTGAGCGGGCCCGTCGAACTGTCCGGCCTGGGCGCCGGCCTGGACCAGGCGCAGCGTGCCCTCGGCTCGGCCGACCCGGTGATGCGCTTCCCCGACCTCGCCGGCCAGGGGCTGCTCTCGCTCGTCGATCCCGGCCTGCTGTCCGGATTCGCCACCTCGCTGCTGGCCCCGCTCCAGGAGTACGGCTCGCGCGCCGACCTGGTGGAGTCCCTGCGCGCCTACCTCGCGTGCAATGGCCACTGGGACGCCGCCGCGCAGCGGCTCGGCGTCCACCGGCACACGCTGCGCTACCGGATGCGGCGCGTCGCCGGGCTGCTCGGCCGCGACCTCGACGACCCGGCCGTACGGGCCGAGCTGTGGATCGCCCTCTCGGCGTCCCACCCCGGTGGCGCCCGCCCGGGGTCCGGAGCCCCGTGAACCACATGAGCAGACGCGAACACCGGTCACCTAGAGGGGCGCGGGAAAAATGTCCTTGTTGACCAGGTAGCGGCTGATCGCGGCCAGGGTGACCGAGGCGTAGACCCGGCCGTCCCTGAGGTGACCGGCGCGTTCGAGGCTCACCGCGCCCTGGGCCGCCGCCCACAGGCAGTCGGCGACCTTGCGCGGCTGGGTCGGGACGATGTAGCCGGCGGAGATGCAGTCGGCGATGGCCCGATCGAGGATGTTCACCGCGGCCCTGGCGAGCGTGCGCGCCCGCTCGCTCGGCTCGAAGCCGGGGATGGCCTTCTCGAACATCACGCTGTAGAAGCCCGGCTCCGCCAGGCACGCCTCGCGGTAGGCCGGGCCGAGCGCGGTGAGGTACTCAAGAGGGTCGGGATGGCGTGGCACCGCCTCGAGCCTGCGGCGGAAGCGCTCGAAGCCCTCCAGGTAGAGCGCCTCGGCGAGCCCCTCCTTGTTGCCGAACATGGTGTACACGACGGTGGTGGAGCATCCGGCCTCGGTGGCGATGCGCCGCACCGTCAGGCTGTCGGCCCCGTTGGTGAGCAGGAGGGCCCCGGCCACCATGATCAGGCGGGCACGTAACTCATCCTGGGAGGACTGGCTGCCAAATGCGTAGGCTCCCTGGAGACCGAGCGGCGCAGGCGAACCCATGAGCGACCTAGACCCTTCTCCCCAAGGGTCCCGCGCGGACCCGCAAGTTGACTTAACCATGTGTCGCGACCTTCAAACCGTCATGCGACAGAAAACATCCTGAAATTGCGGCATGCTCGTTACAGAAAGGGGAAAGACCATTTCTTATGCGGAACGTAGCGGTCTTCGAGGGAGCTTGTCCGTATTGGAGTAGCGCCCCCGGCGACATGGTGGCATAGCGTCGCGGTATGGACGTACGCCCCTTCTGGCTCGCCGGCTCGCCCGCCACGGGCGAGGCCGAGCTCACGGTGACCAACCCTCATGACGGCCGCGTCGTCGGCGTCGGCTCGGTGCCGACGGCCGACCAGGTCGAGCAGGCCGTGGCGGCCGCGCACGCGGTGCGCAAGGAGGCGGCCGCCCTGCCGATCCACGTGCGCGCCGAGGCGCTGGCCCACGTCTCGCGCCGCCTGGCGGAGCGGTCGGAGGAGATCGCCCGGCTGATCAGCGCGGAGAACGGCAAGCCCATCTTCTGGGCGCGCGGCGAGGTCGGCCGCGCGGTGGCCACCTTCCGCTTCGCCGCCGAGGAGACCCGGCGCTTCAGCGGCGAGGTGCAGCGCCTGGACACCGAGCCCGCCGCCAACGGCCGCCTGGCCTACGTGTCGCGCCAGCCGCACGGGCCGGTGCTGGCCGTGACGCCGTTCAACTTCCCGCTCAACCTGGTCGCCCACAAGGTCGCGCCGGCCATCGCGGTCGGCGCCCCCGTGATCGTCAAGCCGGCCCCGGCCACCCCGCTCTCGGCGCTGCTGCTCGGCGAGATCCTCGCGGAGACCGGCCTGCCGGCGGGCATGTTCTCGGTATTGCCGGTGCCGAACGACCGCGCGGGCGCGCTCGTGGACGACCCGCGCCTGCCGGTGGTGTCGTTCACCGGCTCCGGGCCCGTCGGCTACGCCATCAAGGACCGCGTGCCGCGCAAGCACGTCACGCTGGAGCTCGGCGGCAACGCCGCGGCGGTCGTGCTCGCCGACGCCGACCTCGACTGGGCGGCCGGCCGCGTCGCGCTGTTCTCGAACTACCAGGCAGGGCAGAGCTGCATCGCCGTCCAGCGGGTGATCGTCGAGGAGGCCGTGGCCGAGGCCTTCACCTCCAAGCTCGTCGCCGCCGTCGAGAGCCTGGTCGTCGGCGACCCGGCCGACGACAAGACGCAGGTCGGGCCGCTGGTGTCGGTCGAGGCCGCCGAGCGGGTCGAGCAGTGGGTGGCCGAGGCGGCCGCCGCGGGCGCCAAGGTGCTCACCGGAGGCGGGAGGGACGGGGCGACCGTGGCGCCGACCGTCCTCGCGGAGGTTCCCGCCGGCGCCAAGGTGGTGTGCGAGGAGATCTTCGGGCCCGTGCTCGTCATCCAGCCGGTCGCCTCCGTCGACGAGGCGTTCGCCGCCGTCAACGACTCCAAGTACGGCCTGCAGGCCGGGATCTTCACCCGTGACCTCGACGTCGCCTTCCGCGCCGGCAAGGAGCTGGAGGTGGGCGGCGTGATCATCGGTGACGTGCCGTCCTACCGCGCCGACCAGATGCCCTACGGCGGCGTCAAGGAGTCGGGCATCGGCCGCGAGGGCCTCCGCTCGGCCATGGAGGACTTCACCTACGAGAAGGTCATGGTCCTCACCGGCCTGACCCTCTAGGTCCGCCGTCACGTCAGGCCCGCTGCGCCGCCTCGAACAGATGGCGGGCCTGGTCGCCGAAGTAGGGGCCGTACATGGTGCCCGGGTCGTCGCTGTACTTGAAGCTGCTGACCGAGGTCACCACGCCCTCCCCGGTGGCGGGGTCGAAGGAGCTGAGCCACGGGCCGCCGCTGGACCCGGCGGTCAGGTCGCAGCGCATGCCCTGGTCGCGGGTCTGGCCGTGCGGGTCGCCGTGCATCGCGCCCGAGCAGTAGACCAGGTGCTCGCCGTCGTAGGGCGGGTCGGCGGGAAAGCCGAACCCGAAGGCCCGCGTGCCGCGCGGCACGTCGAATTTGATCTGCTGCCCGCCGACCGCCTCGCCGAGGTGCCGGCCGCCGGAGGGGTTGACGGCGATCATGGCGAGGTCGTGGCTGTCGTCGGCGTGCCGCGACCAGGGCTCGGGGACGAACATCCGCCGCGCCGTGAAGACGCCGTACGGGTGGCTGCCCGTGTCGTAGCCGGGGACGAACGTCCAGTTCTCCGCCCAGGCGCCCGCGCCGTCCTTGACGCAGTGGCCCGCCGTGATGACGACGTCCAGGTTGCGGCTGCGCACGGCGCCGGCCGAGCAGACGTAGTCGACGCCGCGCAGGGTGAGGAACACCCGGCCGGTGGTGCGCGTCACCGTGCCTCCGGCCGCCCACCGTGCGCCGCTGGTGTTGACGCTGGGCGCGCTCGCTCCCGACTGCGCGGCGGCGGGCGCGGACGGGGTGGCCGTGGCCGGGCTCGCGGGGTACTCGCGGGGCGGGGCGGCGGGGCGGGCCGGCGCGGGCGACGGCGGCCGGGCGGCGGCGATGCCCAGGGGCAGCGCGCCGGAGCCCAGCCTGCCGATCTTGGCGACCGAGCCGAGCAGCCCTCCGGGCAGCGCCCGCCCCATGCGCCGGGGAGTCCAGTAGTCCAGCACGCGGCGCTGCTCGGCCCCGGTGAGGGCGGCCACGTGCTGGACGACGCCCGCCGAGGTGACGGGTGAGGAGGACGTGGCCGGCGGGCGGGAACCCGCCGGCGGAACGACCCGCGTGGAAGCGGCGGGCGCGGTGCCCACCAGCCCGGCGACGAGCGACACGGCGGCGACCAGGGGGAGGATCGGGGTCATGGCTCCCGAGTTTGGACTACGGATGGTCGCCTTGCGGATACTTTCGGTAAATCAGGTGGCGTCCTGGTTCTGCGCCGCGGTGTAGACGGCCTGCGCCTCCGGGCCGAAGTACGGGCCGAACATCCAGTACGAGGCGAAGTTGTACTTGAAGCTGTTCACCGAGTTCAGCGTGCCCGCGCCGGTGCTCTCGTCGAAGCTCAGGAACCATCCGCCGCCGCTCGCGCCTCCGGTCATGTCGCAGGTGAGGCCCTGGTCGGTCGAGATGAGGAAGTCGTTGAACACCCTGCCGCTGCAGTAGATCAGCTTCGAGCCGTCGTACGGGCTCGCGGCCGGGTACCCGAAGGCGTACATCTGCCGCCCGCGCGGCTGGTTGAAGGCCACCCCCTGGCCGCCGACGACGTCGACCAGACGCTGGCCGTTGAGCGGGGCGACGACGGCCGCGGCCATGTCGTAGTTCATGTCCTCACTGGAGTTCCACTGGGGCGTGGTGAGCAGGCTGGTGGCGACCCAGGTGCCGTAGGGGCGGCTGCCGGCGCTGTAGCCGGGCACGAAGGCCCAGTTGGTGTGGAACGCGCCGCCGAGCTTCACGCAGTGCCCGGCGGTGACGACGACGCTCTTGTTGGCGCTGGTGACCGCGGTGCCCGAGCAGGAGGCGCTGCGTCCCTGGTAGGTGAAGAAGACCCGTCCCTCGGTCTTGACGATCGTGCCGCCCGTCGTCCAGGCGGCCCCCGAGGAGCGGGCCGCGAGCACGGACGAGGGGGTGGCCGGGGTGGCGGTCGCGGAGGGCGAGGCGCTGGGCGTCGCCGGGGGCGGCGGGGGCGTGGTGGGGGTGACGGGCGCGGCGGCGGGCTTGGCGGCGTGGGAGCCCGGAGCCTGCGGGACGATCGCCGTCCCGCCCTTCCCGCCGCTAGGCGCGGTGGTCGTGCGCCCGTTCCGCGACCTGACGAGGTCGAGCGGCTTGGCGGCGGCCATCTTGGCCGGGGTCCAGAACTGCTTGACGACGCGCTGCTCGCTGGTGCTGTCGGCCGCGTTGTGGACGATGGGCCGTGGTGCGGCGGACGGCTTGGCGGCCTCGGCGGTGGAGGCGGTCAGCAGGATCCCCGCCGCCGCCACGGGCGAGATCGCGAGGATGGGGATGAGACGTCGTGCCGTGCGATGCATGCGGTCCTCCATGCTGTGGTCGCGCTCGCCGGGCACGGATCGGCGGGCGCGCGCCATTGGGGCCGGCGCGCGGCGCATCCTCGTGCCCGGCTCCCGCGTGATCGGGGGTGCCGGGTCCTGACGCGGGAACGTAGTGCGGCCGAATGCGGCATTTCTCGCGATTCACCGAGACGGGTATGGCGGGATTCGGGCATTGAGCTGCTGGTTTCTCATCCGTCGCTCTGGTGACGGGAAACCGGGCACGCGAAGGCCGGAACGGGGGGCCGCGATAATGGGGGCATGCAGACCCCTCTCGCCGGCCCCGCGGGTCTGGCGGGCGCCGCTCCGGCGGGCCCCGCCGATCTCGCCGCCCCCACCGGCCCGCCCGGCTCGGCCGCGCCGCGCTCGATCGTCGTGCTCGGCTCCACAGGATCGGTGGGCACCCAGGCGCTGGAGGTCATCGAGCGCGACCCCGGCAGCTTCAGGGTCGCCGGGCTCGTCGCGGGCGGCGGCCAGGTCGACCTGCTCGCCCGCCAGGTGAAGCGGTTCCGCCCCGAGGTCGTCGCCGTCGCCGACGAGCGCGCCGTCCCGGCGCTGCGCGAGGCCATCGGGCCGGTGCCGATCCTCGCGGGCGCCGAGGGGGTCGCCGAGGCCGCCTCCTGGCCCTGCGACATCGTCCTCAACGGCATCACCGGAGCGGTGGGGCTCACCTCCACCCTCGCCGCGCTCTCGGCGGGACGGGTGCTCGCGCTCGCCAACAAAGAGTCGCTCATCATCGGCGGCCCGCTGGTCAAGCGGCTGGCCGGGCCGGGCCGCATCCTGCCGGTCGACTCCGAGCACTCGGCCCTCGCGCAGTGCCTGTGGGCGGCCGGGCCCTCCGGCCACGACCCCGAGGCGGTGCGGCGGCTCGTCGTCACGGCGAGCGGCGGGCCCTTCCGCGGCCGGACGCGCGCGGAGCTGACCGAGGTGACCCCCGAGCAGGCGCTGAAGCACCCGACCTGGGACATGGGGACGGTGATCACGCTCAACTCGGCGACGCTGGTCAACAAGGGCCTGGAGGTCATCGAGGCCAGCCTGCTGTTCGACATCCCCTTCGACCGGATCACCGTGGTCGTCCACCCGCAGTCGGTCGTCCACTCGATGGTGGAGTTCGTCGACGGGTCGACCATCGCCCAGGCCAGCCCGCCCGACATGCGGCTGCCGATCTCGCTGACCCTCGGCTGGCCCTCACGGGTGCCGGGCGCGGCCAGGGCCGTCGACTGGACCAAGGCCCACACCTGGACCTTCGAGCCGCTGGACGACGAGGCGTTCCCGGCTGTGGCGCTGGCCCGGCACGTCGGCTCGCAGGGCGGCACGGCCCCGGCGGTGTACAACGCGGCCAACGAGGTGTGCGTGGAGGCGTTCCTCGCCGGGCGGCTGCCGTTCCTCGGCATCGTCGACACCATCGCGGCGGTGGTGGGCGAGCACGTGGTCACGCCGGCCGATTCGGTTGAGGAGGTGCTCGCCGCGGACGCCTGGGCCCGGGCCAGGGCACGAGAGTTGGCGGCCAGGTAGCCCTACGGAACGCCGCGGTCCGCGGGGTTCCTTAGACTGGGGGGCGTCGTGAGCGCGTCGCCGAAGACCAAGGTGCTGGAAAAGATGACATCTGTTGATCTGGGGATTCCCTCGGTACGGAACAAGCCGATCGCCGAGCGGCGGGTGTCGCGGCAGATCATGGTCGGGTCGGTGCCGGTGGGCGGTGGCGCGCCGGTCTCGGTGCAGTCCATGACCACGACGCTCACCGCCGACGTGAACGCCACGCTGCAGCAGATCGCCGAGCTGACCGCGTCGGGCTGCCAGATCGTCCGCGTGGCCGTGCCCTCGCAGGACGACGCGGACGCGCTGCCGGCCATCGCCCGCAAGTCGCAGATCCCGGTGATCGCCGACATCCACTTCCAGCCGAAGTACGTCTTCGCGGCCATCGAGGCCGGGTGCGCGGCGGTCCGGGTCAACCCGGGCAACATCAAGAAGTTCGACGACAAGATCGGTGAGATCGCCAGAGCCGCCGCCGACACCGGCACCCCGATCCGCATCGGCGTGAACGCCGGCTCGCTGGACCCGCGTCTGCTGGCGAAGTACGGCAAGGCGACCCCCGAGGCGCTGGTGGAGTCGGCGCTGTGGGAGTGCTCGCTGTTCGAGGAGCACGGCTTCCGCGACATCAAGATCTCGGTGAAGCACCACGACCCGGTCGTGATGGTCCAGGCGTACCGCCTGCTCGCGGAGAAGTGCGACTACCCGCTGCACCTCGGCGTGACCGAGGCGGGCCCGGCGTTCCAGGGCACGATCAAGTCGGCGGTGGCCTTCGGCGCGCTGCTGGCCGAGGGCATCGGCGACACGATCCGGGTCTCGCTGTCGGCGCCCCCGGTCGAGGAGGTCAAGGTCGGCATCGGCATCCTGGAGTCGCTGAACCTGAAGGAGCGCGGGCTGGAGATCGTCTCCTGCCCCTCCTGTGGCCGCGCCCAGGTGGACGTGTACACCTTGGCCGAGCAGGTCCACGCCGGGCTCGACGGGCTGAAGGTCCCCCTGCGGGTCGCCGTGATGGGCTGCGTGGTGAACGGTCCCGGCGAGGCCCGCGAGGCCGACCTGGGCGTCGCCTCGGGCAACGGCAAGGGCCAGATCTTCGTCAAGGGCGAGGTCATCAAGACGGTTCCCGAGTCGCAGATCGTCGAGGTGCTGATCGAGGAGGCGCTGCGCCTGGCCGAGGAGATGGGCGTGGACGTCGACCTCGACGACGACGACGCTCCCGGCCCGCAGGTCGTCGTGCGCTGACGCCGCGCTCGCCGTCCGCGGTGATGCGGTTGGCTGTGCGCCCACGCGAGGGGCGCCGGCCGGATGCGCGCCCTGGCAGGCATCGCCGCAGGTTGGCCACCTTCATCGGGCCCGCCCGCACTGGTGTATGCATGAAGGGTGCGAGACAGGCAGTGGCCATGGATCCCCGACCGGCCGTGGCGGTCGGGGACCGCGCTGGTGCTGATCCCACTGACGGTGATCGTCGTCATCACCATCGCGGACCTCCTGACCCCGCACGACATCTCGCTCAGCCCCCTGCTGATCACCGCTCCGGCCATCACGGCGTCGTTCGCCGGTCCCCGGCGCACCGCGGTGATCGTCGTCATCACCATCGTCGTCCGGCTGCTCCTCGACCTGGAGGCCGGCCTGCTCGGCTCGCGAGACATGCAGTCGCAGCTGGCCGCCCTGCTCGTGGTCTCGGTGCTCCTCGTGGTGTTCTCCTACCTGCGTGACCGGCACGAGAGGGTCCTCACGCGGGTCCGCTCGGTCTCCGAGGCCGCGCAGCGGGCCCTGCTGCGTCCCCTCCCTCCTCGGCTCGGGGCGCTGGACCTCGCCTCCATGTACCTCGCCGCCGAGGAGGAGGCCCAGATCGGCGGCGACCTGTACGCCGCGGCGCGCACGGACGACTGGGCGCGCATCCTCATCGGGGACGTCCGCGGCAAGGGGCTTCCCTCGGTGTCCGACGCCGCCCTGCTGCTCGGCGCCTTCCGCGAGGCCTCCCGCCGGCACGCCACCCTGCCCGACGTGGCACGTCACCTGGACGAGAGCGTGCGCGTCGAACTCGCCGAGCACGCCCAGGACCTGGCGGAGGCCGAGGAGAACTTCATCACCGCGGTGGTGCTGGAGATCCCGCACGACCGGCCGGTGGTCCACTTGATCGACTGCGGGCATCCGCCGCCGCTGCTGGTGCGCGACCACCAGGTGATGACGCTGCACGTGGCCCACCCGGCGCCCCCGCTCGGCCTCGGCGAGCTCGCCGAACCGACCTACGCGGTGGAGACGTTCGCCTTCGAGGAGGGCGACACCCTCCTGCTCTACACCGACGGCGTCATCGAGGCCAGGGGCCCGGGCGGCGGGTTCTACCCGCTGGCCGATCGGCTGAGGAGCTGGCGGGGCGGCGGCCCCGAGACGCTCGTCGAGCACGTCAGGGACGACCTGCTCGCCTACGTCGGCGGGCGTCTCGGCGACGACGCCGCCATGATCGCGATTCAGCGCTCGGCCGCCGGCGTGGTGGCCGTGACCGGCCCCGGCTCCGGCGCGGACGACTGAACCGAGCCGCCCGCGCGGACCGGCCGGACCCTCCCCACGGGCACCCGCAAGGGGCTACTCACCGCAATCGAATGACTACAGATCGGTAAACATTGGGCCGGGTCGGCGGTCGCCGCACGGTCCCATCGGGAAGCATCACCTCTGCCACAGCAGCAGAGGGAGTAACGGGTGAAGCGGTTTTTCTGTGTCATGGCGGGTGTGACCGTGCTGGTCACAGGGCTGACGGGAGGGGCGCGAGGAGCGGCCGCCGACCCGCACGACGGCCCCGCGTGGGCCGCGTGCCCGGGGCCGAAGGCGGTGGTCACGGTCGAGTGCGCGACCGTGAACGTGCCGGTGGACCACACCCGGCCGGACGGGCCGACCATCGCCCTGGCGCTCAGCCGCGTGAAGGGCTCGGCGTCCCACGACCACCGCGGTCTCGGCGTGCTCCTGGTCAACCCCGGCGGTCCCGGGGCGCCGGGAGTGAACCTCGCCCGGTACGTCGCCGCCGCCCTGCCCAAGGACATCGCCGCACGGTACGACGTGATCGGCTTCGACCCGCGGGGCGTCGGGGCCAGCGAGCCGGCGATCCACTGCGCCGACCCCAAGAAGCACTTCGCCGCCCCGCGCCTGGACCAGGTGCCGGGCAACGACGCCGCCGAGTCCGCGCTGCTCGCCCGGGCCAAGGAGTACGCCGCGGCGTGCGGGAGCCGCTGGTCGTGGCTGCTGCCGCACATGACCACGGAGAACTCCGCCCGCGACATGGACGCGATCAGGCAGGCGCTCGGCGAGGAGAAGATCAGCTACCTCGGCTACTCGTACGGCACCTACCTCGGCGCCGTGTACGCGACGCTGTTCCCGGCCCATGTGAAGCGGCTGGTGCTCGACAGCGTGGTCGACCCCGAGGGGGTGTGGTACGACGCGAACATCGCGCAGGACTACGCCTTCGACCGGCGGCACCACGACTTCCTGGCCTGGGTGGCCAAGCACAACGACGTCTACCGCCTGGGCCGCACCGAGACCGAGGTGTCCAATGCGTGGTACTCCCTGCGGCATCGGCTCGGGGCCCGGCCCGCGGGCGGGCTCGTCGGGCCGAGCGAGCTGGACGACATCTTCACCGTCGGCGGGTACACCAACGCCGTGTGGCCGCAGCTCGCCGCCGCGTTCGCCGGCTACGCCAAGAAGGGGCGGGCTGACGGCCTGGTGAACGCTTACCGCCGCCACGTGGACCACGACGCCGCCGCCGAGAACAACTACGCGGTCTACCTGGCGGTCCAGTGCCGCGACGCCGAGTGGCCGCGCGACTGGGCCCGCTGGGAGGCCGACACGAAGAAGGTGAACGCCAAGGCGCCGTTCATGGCCTGGGCCAACGCCTGGTACAACGCGCCCTGCGCCTTCTGGCCGGTGAAGGGCGGGACGCCGGTGCACGTCGGCGATGTCGCCCACGTGCCGCCGATCCTGCTCATCCAGTCCAGGCACGACGCCGCCACGCCGTACCCGGGCGCGCTTCGGGTGCGCGACCGGTTCCCGAGCGCCCGGCTGCTGCTGGAGGCCGGGGGCAACCACGGCCTGTCGCTGGGGGACAACGCCTGCGTCGACCGGCATCTGGCCGACTACCTCCGGGACGGGGCCGTTCCCGGCGGCGCGGAGCAGCGCACCGGCAGCCGGCCGGACGGCGTCTGCGCCGCCACGCCGGACCCCCGGCCGCTGCCGGCGATGGCGGCGAGCCCGGGCCACCTGCGGCTGTCGAAGGTGATTGCCGGCCAGTAGGGTCGGTTCGTTCCAAAATCGGGGCGGTCGCGTAGGCTAAGCCCGTGATGCTGCGAACATCGGCGTCGCGCGTGCTGGACGATCAGGACCGCGAAGAGGTGCTCACGATCCTCGACGCGGACCCTGTCGCCAACGTCTTCGTCGCCTCCCGGGTCAGGTCCGTCGGGCTCAGCCCGGCCAGGCTCGGCGGACAGATGTGGGGGTTCGGCCCGCGGGGCGGGCTGACCTCACTGTGCTACGCCGGCGCCAACCTGGTGCCGGTCAACGCCGGGCCCGAGGCCGTCCAGGCCTTCGCCGACCGTGCCCGCAAGCAGGGCCGGCGCTGCTCGTCGATCGTCGGGCCCGCGGACGCCGTGGAGAAGCTCTGGGAACGGCTGGAGCCCTACTGGGGCCCGGCGCGGGCGATCCGCTGGGCCCAGCCGGTCATGGCCACCTCCTCGCCGTCGCCGGTCCCGCCCGATCCGCTCGTACGGCAGGTACGCCCGGAGGAATTCGCCACGCTGCTGCCCGCATGCGTGGCGATGTTCACCGAGGAGGTCGGCATCTCGCCCGATCTCGGGGACGGCGGCGCGCTCTACCGGTCACGGGTCGCCGAACTGATCCGCGTCGGCCGCTCCTTCGCCCGCATCGAGGACGGCCAGGTCGTCTTCAAGGCGGAGGTCGGGGCGGTGACGCCGCAGGTCTGCCAGATCCAGGGCGTGTGGGTGCATCCGGACCTGCGCGGGCGCGGGCACGCCGTGTCGGGCATGGCGGCGATCGTCGACCAGACCCTGCGGCATTTCGCGCCGGTGGTGTCGCTGTACGTCAACGACTTCAACGTGCCCGCTCGGGCGGCCTACCGGAGGGTGGGTTTCAAAGAGGTGGACACGTTCATGTCCGTCCTGTTCTGACCCATCCTCTTCCCGGTGGTTCCCGGTCTCCTGGCGGCCTCGGGGCGGCCGGGCGGCGCCGGTACCCTTGGCGGGTGCTCGAACAGGTGACCGCGACGCGCTATGTGACCCCCCTTCGCGAAGGGGGTTCGCTGCCGGGCGTCGTCGAGGCAGACGACCTTGGTACGTATGTCGTGAAATTTCGTGGTGCGGGGCAGGGGCGGCGGGTCCTGGTCGCCGAGATCATCTGCGCGGAGCTGGCGCGGCGTCTCGAGCTGCGAACCCCGGAGCTGAAGATCGTCGACCTGGACCCCCAGATCGGCGCGCGCGAGCCCGACCAGGAGATCCAGGACCTGCTCAGGGCCAGCGAGGGCCACAACCTCGGGGTCGACTTCCTGCCCGGATCCCTCGGCTTCGACCCGCTCGCGTGGACCCCCGACGCCGCGTTCGCCTCCCGCGTGCTCTGGTTCGACGCGCTCGTCCACAACGTCGACCGCAGCTGGCGCAACCCGAACCTGCTGGTCTGGCACGGCGACATCTGGCTGATCGACCACGGCGCCGCGCTGTGGTTCCACCACAACTGGCCGACGGCCGACCCGCAACGCCGCTTCGACGCCCGAGACCACGTGCTCGCGCCCTTCGCGACCCGCATCGAGGAGGCCGACGCCGAGCTTCCCGGGCTGGTCACCGAGGAGTTGCTCCGCGCGGTCGTCGGCCTGGTGCCCGACGAGTGGCTGGAGGACGAGCCCGGCTTCCCCGATGCGCGCGCCGTCCGCGAGGCGTATGTCGACCACCTGCTCGCCCGCGCCCACGGCCCGCGCGCCTGGCTCCCGGAGGTCGCGCGATGAGCGGAGGGAACGCGATGAGCGGGGCGAGCGCGATGACCGTCGTGTACGAGTACGCGGTGATCCGGGTCGTGCCCTGCGTGGTCCGGGGCGAGCTCATCAACGCCGGGGTGATCGTCTACTCCCAGCCACGCGGCTACCTGTGCGCCCGGGTGGAGCTGGACGAGGTCCGGCTGCGCGCCATCGACGACGGCGTGGACGTCGAGGGCGTCAGGAAGGCGCTGGCGGCCTACGAGCGGGCGTGCTCGGAGGACTCCGGGCCGCTGCGCGGCGAGTCGCCCGGCAGCCGGTTCCGCTGGCTCACCGCCCCGCGCAGCACGGTCGTGCAGACCGGGCCGGTCCACGCCGGCCTGACCGCAGACCCGGCCGCCGAGCTGGAGCGCCTCCTCGACCGGTTCGTCCGCAGGGCCGCCTCCGCCCGATGAGCCGGTCCGGCGACTCGGTGCGATGAGCCCGTCCGATGAGCCGGCCCGGTGCGGCCCGGCGAGCCGGTCATGCCTCCGAGGCGGGCGCTTCGGAGGCGGACGGTTCCAGGTCGCCCGATCGGCGGCCGGCGGCTGACGACGGTGGCACCCACCACATCTCGCCGCCCGCGATCTCGTGGTAGACGTCCAGCAGGTCCTTGCCGGTGGTGACGCTTCGCGACTCGGCGGCGGCCCAGGTGTAGACGCCACGCGACATGGTGGAGTCCTCCTGGCGCACCCGCAGCGTGTAGACGCGTGCCCGGATCTCGTGCACCTTGCGGTCCGCGGGGTCGGCCTGCGTCGCCAGCTCGGCGAGCTGGCAGGCCAGGCGCAGGTCGCCCTCGGCCGCGGCCGTGGCTGCGCGGGTGGCCAGGATGGGGGCGCCACCGGCGAGGTCGGCGAGCGCGCGGGCGAGGACCTCGTCGGGCGCGGGCTTGAGATGGGCGGGGTTGCCGTCGTGCCAGCCGCCGTAGAGCCGCCAGATGTTGCGCACCACGAACTCCGGCTCGTCGTAGTGCGGTTGCAGGTAGGGCCGGCGGGTCAGCGCCTCCGGCGGCCGGACCGCATGGACGATCTCGTCCAGCCGGGCCCCGGCGTTCATCATGTCCAGCGTCTGCTCGACCAGGCTGTCCAGGTAGTCCGCGGTGTCGGTCAGGGCCTGCCGCACGCGGTCCGCCCCGACGATGGGCAGGCCGTGGCCCGGGAGCAGCACCTCGGCGGACAGGGCGGCCATCTTGCGCAGCGCGACGGCCCACTCGTCGGGGTAGCGCTGCACCTTCTGCGGGTTTCCGGCGTTCGGCGTGACCCAGATGAACAGGTCGCCGGTCAGCAGCACGCCGCGTTCGGGCAGGTACGCCCAGGTGGCGTCGTCGGTCTCGCCGCGGGCGTGCCGCATGTCCAAGGTGACGTCGCCGAGCGAGAGGCGCATCTGGTCGCGGTAGGTGAGGTCGGGCTGCCGGTAGGCCGTGGGCCAGGTCATCCGGGTGAAGCCGAACTGGCGCTGGTTGATCACGGTGTTGTAGCCGGCCGTCCTGGCATAGCGGGTGAAGCGGGCGGCGACGTTCTCATGCGCGATCACGCACGGGCGCGGGCCGCTTTCGCCGTCGAAGGGCTCCATGCCCGCGACGTGGTCGAAGTGGCCGTGGGAGAAGACCGCGTAGCGGACTGGCTCGTCCGACCAGGCGCGCATGGCCGCGTGCATCGTCCCCGCGTCCACGTTGTTGCCCGAGTCGAACAGAGCCAGGCCGCCATCGCCCCGGATGCCGTAGACGTTGCCGAAGGCCGGCCACATGACCACACCCTCGGCCACCTCCTGCACCCCCCTCGAGCGCAGGTCCCGCAGCGGCACCTCCTGCGGGGGCACCGACCCGCGCCAGACACTGTCCGCGTGCTCGAGGATCGGCGATGTCATGCGTCAAGCATGCCCGCAGGGCAGCGGCGGCAGCAGTAGGGAGTTCCCTACATCCGAGATCTTTGCCTCTGGTGTCGCCCGGCACCGCGCGGCCGCCTACAGCCGGGAAGTTGATGTTGTTACCGCCTCGTTCACCAGTCCCGCGACGGCCGACCTCAAGGTCTTCGCCCTCAGCACCCGCACCTGAGGCTCGCATCTGAGGGCGGCGGCCGTCCGGCGGCCCTTCACGCATGAGGGCCGTCGCGTCTGGCGGTGAGCGTATGACCGTAGGGTGACTCCGATGAACGTGATCGGCGGGTACGCGCTCAGGCGTGAGCTGGGCCGGGGCGGCATGGGCGTGGTGCACCTCGCCACCACCCCGACCGGCGGCCTGGCCGTGGTGAAGGTGATCCATCCGGAGCTGGCCCGCGACCCGGCCTTCCGGCGGCGCTTCGACCGCGAGGTGGCCGCGGCGCGGCGCGTGGCCAGGTTCTGCACCGCTCCCGTGCTCGACGCGGGGATCGAGGACGGCGTCGCCTACCTCGTCACGGAGTACGTGAAGGGGCCCGACCTGGCGCAGGCCGTGCGCGAGCAGGGCCCGCCGGCCGGCGCCAACCTGGAGGCGCTCGCGGTCGGGATCGCCACGGCGCTGCACGCCATCCACGAGGCAGGCGTCATCCACCGCGACCTCAAGCCGTCGAACGTGCTGCTGTCGCCGCTCGGCCCGCGCGTGATCGACTTCGGCATCGCGCAGCTCGTCGACAGCCAGACCCTGCCCGGCCAGGAGATCCTGGGCACGCCCGCGTTCATGGCGCCCGAGCAGGTGCGCGGCGAGCCGCTGACCCCCGCCGCCGACGTCTACGCGTGGGGCGGGGTGATCGCGTTCGCCGGCACGGGACGGCTGCCGTTCGGTGGCGGCTCGCCGCCGGAGGTCCTCTACCGGATCGTCAACGAAGGGCCGAACCTCGCCGGCCTCGACGAGCACATGCGCGCCGTCGTCGAGCGGGCCATGGCCAAGGACCCCGCCAAGCGGCCGAGCGCCCAGCGGCTGCTGGACGAGCTGATCGGCGGCCGGTCCACCCCGGCGATGGCCACCCAGGTGGTCGAACGCACCTGGGCGGGCACCGGCGCACCGCCCCCGCCCTCGCCCGAGAGGCCGATTGCTCCGGTCGGGCCGGCCGGGTCCGAGGCACGGCCCGGGAAGGCGCGGCGGCGGTGGCCGTGGGTCGCGGGCACGGCCGTGCTCGCGGCGGCCCTGGCGGGCGGCTTGGCCGCCTACACCGCCCTCGGCACGCCGGCGCTGCCCTACCACGCGGACTTCGCCGCCTCCTGGGCCATCGGCGCGTCCGACGGCGGCAGGACCGAGCAGGAAGGCGGGGCCTACCTGCTGACGGCGAATCCCGGCTGGCGGCTGTGGAAGTCGGCCCCCCTTTCGGGCGAGCCCGCCGAGGGCATCGTGGTCAGCTCCAGGGCCCGGCTGGTGCGGGGCTCCGGAGAGTTCGGCGTGTGGTGCCGGGGCGACGCCGGCACCGGTGACCGCTACGAGTTCGCGGTCACCGGCTCGGGCGAGGCGTCCATCGGCAAACGGCACGCCGGGCGGAGCACCGTCCTGCACGGCCCCGTGCGGGTGAGCAGGTCGGCCGACTACCGCGTCGTCGCCCAGTGCGCGCAGCGGGGCGGCAAGGTCACCTTGAGCATGTGGCTCAACGACGCCCTGGTGGGCGAGGCCGCCGACACCCGTGACCCGTACGGTCCGGGGGGCGCCGGAGTCTACGCGGCGCCGGACACGGCCAAGCCCGTCCAGGTCAGGTTCGCCTCGTTCGACGTCCGGCCGGCGAAGGGCTGAACGGTGCGGTTCGGCCTGCTGGGTTCACTGCGGGTGCTCGAGGGCGAGCGCGACCTGACACCCGGCCCCGCCAAGCAGCGCGCGCTGCTGGCCGCTCTGCTGCTGCGGCCGGGACGGTTGCTGACCGTCGACCGGCTGATCGCCGAAGTGTGGGGCGAGAGCCCGCCCGTCTCGGCCGAGCCGGTGCTGCGGGTGTACGTGAGCGCGCTGCGCAAGGTCGTGGACGGCATCCGCACCGTGCCCGGCGGCTACCTCCTCGACGTCGATCCAGACCAGGTGGACGCGCACAGGTTCGAGCGTCTGGTGGCCTCGGGCAGGCGGGCCAGGGACGTGGGCGGCACCGCCGAGGCGGCGGCCGGTCTGCGTGCCGCCCTGGCGCTCTGGCGGGGGCCCGCGCTCGCCGGCGTCGACTCGGGCGAGCTGCGGCGGGCGTATGCCGTACCGCTGGAGGAGCTGCGGCTGACCGTGCTGGAAGAGCGTGTCGAGCTGGACCTGGCGCTCGGCCGTGGCGCGGAGGTGGTGGGGGAACTGCGCGCTCTCGTGGCCGGGCACCCGCTGCGGGAGCGGGCGTGGGGGCTGCTCATGCTGGCGCTCGACCAGGCGGGACGCAGGTCGGAGGCGTTGAGCGCCTACCAGGAGGCGCGGCGGCTGCTGGTCGGCGAGCTCGGACTGGAGCCCGGTCCCGAGCTCCGGCAGGCGCACGAGCGCGTGCTGGCGGGAGACGCGCCGTCCCGTGCCCGGCCGGACGGGACGGCCGCCGGTGCCTGGCCGAACGCGACGGCCGTCCGTGCCGTGCCGAACGAGACGCCGCCCGACGTCGCCGACTTCACCGGGCGCGAGCGCGTGCTGGAGTGGATCCGCGGGTCGGTGCCCTCTTCGGGTACCGCGCCGGTCCATCTGGTGCTGTACGGCCCGGCGGGGGTGGGCAAGTCCGCGGTGGCCGTCCACGCGGCCACCACGCTCGACTTCCCCGACGGGCGCCTGTACGCCTCGCTCAGGGACAGGGCGCCGGGCGCGGTGCTGGAGGACCTGCTGCGCTCGCTCGGCTGTCCGGAGGGGGCAGTGCCGGCCGACCTCGCCGAGCGGGTTCGCCTGTACCGCAGCATGGTCAGCGGACGGCGGTCGCTGGTGGTGCTGGACGACGCGGCCGGCGAGGCCCAGGTTCGCCCGCTGCTGCCCACCGGACCCGGCTGCCTGACGCTGGTGACCAGCCGCTCGCCGCTGGCCGGGCTGGAGGCGGCGCGCGCGTTCGAGCTCGAGCTGCTCGACCCCGGCGAGTCGGTGTCGTTGCTCGCCAAGGTGGTGGGGGAGCGGCGCGTACACGCCGAGCCGCAGGCGGCCGCGCGGATCGCGGCGTTGTGCGGCGGGCTGCCGCTCGCGCTCAGGATCGCCGGCTCCAGGCTGGCGCGGCGGCCGGACTGGACGCTGGAGCACCTGGCCGGACGCCTCGCGGACGAGCGGAGTCGCCTGGACGAGCTCAGCGCGGGCGATCTGGCCGTGCGCGGCAGCCTGGCGCTCGGCTACCGCGCGCTCTCGGAGCCCGAACGACGGCTGCTACGCCGCCTCGGCGCGCTGTCCGCGCCCGACTTCGCGCCCTGGGCGGCCGCCGCCGTCCTCGGCGCGCCCGCCGACCGGCTGCTGGAGGCGCTGGCCGAGGCGGGCCTGCTGCAGGCGCGCGGGCTCGACGCGACCGGCCAGGAACGGTACGGCCGGCACGACCTGACCAGGCTCTACGCCGCCGAGCGCCTGGCCGGTGAAGAGGGTCCGCCCGCCGGCGTGCTCGCCGCCGCCGCACAGGAGATCCTCGATCGGACGCGGCGGGCCAGGGCGCTGCTCCTGCCCGCCGAGCCGGGATCGGGCCTGACCCTGGTCCGGACCGAGGAACTGGCCATCGAGCTTTCGACCACGCGGCTCAGGGATTCGGCCCGCTGGCTGGCCGCCGAGCGGGGCTTCCTGGTCGCGACCGTCGCCGACTTCCATCAGAGCGGCCTGGACGAGGCGGCCTGGCGACTGGCCTTCTACCTGACGCCCTTCTTCGAGCTCGGGGGGCACCGCGCGGACTGGGGCGCGGCCGTGGAGGTCGGCCTGCGGGCCGCGCGGCGCATGGGCGACCGCCATGGAGAGGCGCTGCTGCTGCGGTCGCTGGCAGACCTGCACCGTACGGAGGGCCGCCTGGCGGAGGCGGCCGACGCGCTCCAGCGAGCGCTCGCGCTGGCGGAGGCGGGCGAGGTGGCCCGCACCAGGCACCGGCTCGGCCTGGTCCATCTGGCCCAGGGTGCGCTGCCGGAGGCGGAGGCCTGTTTCGTGTCCTGCCTGACCGCGTTCTCGGCGGCGGGCGACCAGCGCGGCAGGGCCGACGCGCTGCGTGCTCTCGGCGGGCTGCGCCGCGCCGAGGACCTGCTCGTCAGGAGCCTCGCGGCCTACCAGGAGCTGGGCGATCCGCGCGGCGAGGCGGCGGTCTCGCTGGACCTCGCGGGGCTTCACCTGGAGCAGCGGCGGCCCTCCGAGGCGCGCGAACGGGCCGAGCGAGGACTCGGCCTGGTCAGGCGCCTCGGAGATCGGCTGCCCGAGGCGGCGGGACTGCTGGTCCTGGCCAGGGTGGCCCTGGCGGAGGGCCGGCCCGACGCCGCCCTCGGCTCGGTGGAGGAGGCGCTCGCGACGTTCCGCGAGTACGCGGACCGCGGAGGCGCCGCACGGGCGCGGCTGGTCCTGGCCGCGGCCCTTCTGGACCTTGACGAGGTAGATGGTGCGGTTGATGACTTAACAAGTGTTATGGGAGAGTTTCACGTTCTCGGTGACAAGCGGGGCCTCGCCGAGGCGGAAACGCTCGCCGCTGAGGCGCGGCGGCGCCGTGGCCTGCGCATATAGCGCGCTATGCGGATCCTGAAGGTCGTCCGTCTACGGTCGGGGCTCGATTCGATCCACGACAGGCGGAGGCAGGACGGAATGCGAAGAGGGATCACACCGGCGGTCGCGGTGGCCGTGCTGGCGGCCGTGCTGACCGGCTGCGGGATGCTTCCAGGGCAGCAGGGTGGCGGCGGCGAGGAGAAGCAGCCGGCCGCACAGGCGGAGCAGGCCACCGACCCGTCGGGGCCCACCAAGCCCGACGGCGCCACCGGCTCCACCGGGCCCGCCGAGCAGGAGATCGCACCCGCGGAGCAGCAGAGCGCGCCCGCCGAGCAGGGCGAGGTCATCGCCACCAGGGAGGTCAAAGCGGGCGGCGCCGACCTGACCGTGCAGATCACCGGCCTCAAGCGGCAGGGCCGGCTGTCCACCCTGACCTGGACGGTCACCAACAAGGGCCTCGAGAAATGGCAGATGAGCAGCGACATGGGCGACACGCCCGGCGGCCTCGGCCTGACCGTGGCAGGGATCAGCCTCGTCGACCCGGTCAACGGCAAGCGGTACACCGTCGCGCGCACAGGGCAGTACCCCCACGCCAAGTGCCTGTGCTCCGACTATGACGTGTTCACCGAGCCGGACGAGGTGCTGCCGCTGCACGCGACGTTCGCCGCGCCGCCGCCGGACGTCACGAAGATCAACGTAGACCTCAAGGTGCTGGGTGTGTTCACCGATGTCCCGATCTCCTGAGCGGACGTCCGGATCTCGGGAGCGGACGGCCGGATCCGGGGAGCGGACGGCCGGATCTCCTGAGCGGACGTCCCGATCTCGTGAGCGCCTGACGGTGCTAGTGCTCGCACTCGCCCTGGTCGCGGCCGGTCCTCCGGCGGTCGCGTGGGCGGACCCGGGGGACGTCACGGCCGCCGTGGAGGACATCATCGCGCCCGTCGAGAACGTCGTCGCCGAGGTGGAGTCCCTCGACGGCGCCGAGAGCGAGTCCAAGCAGGGCGAGCAGGTCACGGTGGCGCTCGCGGGCGACGTGCTGTTCGCCCTGGACAAGGCCGTGCTGACGTCGCAGGCCCGGCAGCGGCTGCGGCGGCTGGCCGAGAGGATCCGGTCGGAGTCGGCGGGCGGGGTGGTCAGGGTTGACGGGCACACCGACGACCAGGGAAGCGACGCCTACAACCGCGCGCTCTCCCTCAGGCGCGCGCAGGCCGTGCGCCAGGACCTCCAGACCCGGCTACCGGGCGTGAACCTCCAGGTCAGAGGCTTCGGAGAAAGCCGCCCCAAGGTCCCCAACATCATCGAGGGACGCCCGGTAAAGCAGAACCAGGCGAGAAACCGCCGAGTGGAGATCGTCTTCACCGCCAAGCAGTGATGACACCCGCGCCTCCTCCAGAGACGCCCACGACGAGGGCCGATGGAGGGGAAGCCTGCGATCACGAACGGGCTTCAACGTAGAGTCATCATCCGGTCTCGTCGGGCGCTGGCGGGCGCACATTGCGCTGAGTTACAGTCGGATCACGCCATGTGCGCACCCCCCGGGAGATTCCATGCTGACAGTTACCTTCTTGGGTAAGACGGCCATAACCACTCCAGGCGCGGAGGTGGGGCTCAGCATCTGGTCCTACCGGGTCGAGCCGACCAGTCCCGGTGAGTTGCCGGCGGGGCAGCGGGTCGCGATCGGACTGCCCAGCGGTGTGGACGTGCGCAGTCCGGCGCTGTTCCCCGGGGTGCCCCAACTGCAAGGCGGCTTCCTTCAACGGGATGCCGGCCTGAGCCGCCAGTACGCCGGTCGCCAGATCTCAACGACGGGTTCCCAGGTCATCTCGTTCGTCGCGCCGGCCTATGAGACGAGCTACGAGGTACTCCTCGCCAAGAGCTCTCCGGGTCAGGACCTGGCCTCGGTGCCCTTCATCACCGGTCCGGGTGGGACGGCGCACACGGTGCAACTGCTGCCGGCACCGATGACGGCCCCCGCTGTGTTCAACGGCCGTCCGTTGACGGACTTCACCGGCTCGTTGCCCTACGCGAGCGAGCTCTTCGGCGTGTACAAGCCCCTCGCCGGATGGTTCGGTCGTGCCAACACCCTGCGGATGGGTTCGGCGATCGGCATCGATGACGAACTGTCCGATGGCGAGGTATTCTCCGGCGCCGCCGCACGCGACCTGACCAACAATGCGTTGACGCGGGTGCGTGACCTGGTGGCGGACGAGGCGCAGGGGGTGCTGTCGCCGGTCGGCCTCGTCAATCTGTTCCGGCAGTACTTCTTCGAGTTCGACACATTTCTCGGCACGCCGGTCGGTCACTTGTGGATCAGCCCCGGCGGGACGGTCGAAGTCGTCGAGTCCAGCACCCGGAAGACGGTCGTCGAAAAGACGACCGAGCTGTTCGATGAATCGACGTTGAGAACGGAGGAGTCTCTCACCACTCAAGAGGATCTCGCCGACGCCGTCAAAGAGGACAACGCCAACGACACCAAACTGGGGGCCAGCGCATCCGGTGGTGCGAACTTCGCCGGCATCTACCACGCCGACGCGAGCGTGAGCTTCAGTGCGGGAAGCTCGGTCAAACGAAGCTCGGAGGAAACCCACAAGCACAGTCGCAACCAGAGCGCCAAGGTCACGAGTGAGATCCGCCGGAACTTCAAGACCACGTTCAAGACGGTGACCGAGTCGACGGACACGACCAGCCGGCGCTACGTGGTGCAGAACACGACGACCAAGCTGGTCAACTACGAGTTGCGGCGCAAGATGCGTAAGGTCGGCGTTCAGGTCCAGCACATCGGGACCAATCTTTCGTGGCAGGCCTTCATGAATGATCCTGGGAAGGAGCTCGGGCTCGGGGAACTGATCCACGTAGTCCCTGCGCCGGACCTCACCTCGATCAGAAAGCCGGACGCGCCGCCGCCGCTCGTGGTCAAGAACGCCCAGTTCACCGGTGCGTTCCCCATTCGGAAGAAGCCGGGCACGCAGGATCCACCCGAAGTCAATATGGAGTTCGTCCACCACAGCCCTCCGGACGCCGACGGGATCACCAGCCACGACAATTCGAAACACATCGTGGCCCGGATGGACTACACGCCATCGCCTCCTGAGCAGGGATACAAACTGCAGGACGTCCGGTTCCTCTCCGCCGCGCCGGGGCGAGGTTTCGTCCCGCATTTGATCCGTGTCAACCCGGAGAAGACGGGCTTCGCGGTCTTCCCGATCTTCGTCAATACCGGCGATCTCAGCCCGATCGCTCTGAATTTCGACCTCACGTGGGATCCGCCGGCCACCAACGATGCCCACGAGCGCTATGCGGCCGAGAAGAAGCTCTACGACGCGGAGGTGGCCGAACTGCAGCGCACGGCTTACGCGAAAGCGGTGCGCGATCGCGCGAAGCTCGTCCGCGGCATACCGCAAAGGCGCTCCGAAGACCTGCGGCGCGAGGAACGCCACACCGTCTACGGATACCTGATCCGCAAGCTCAAACTGTTCGACGACGCCCACTTGGGCGCCGAGCTGCTCCGGCAGATCTTCGACGTCGACGAGATGTTGTACTTCGTCGCACCCGAATATTGGCGACCTGGAAATCTCCCTCCGCTCGGCGAGACCTCCAAAGGCCGTTACCCCGCTCCGAAGCCGGCCTCCGCCGCGGACATAGCGGCGGACCACCTCGCGGGCACGATCGTCACGAGCAGCTATTCGCATACGTCCAAGAACAACGCTCTGGTGCTCGACGTGACGTCACAGAATCTGGTGCTCAGAGACGAGTGGCGCATCAATTATCCGATCGCCGAAGATGGGTTGCCCGCTCCGCTGGGCAGCTCGCTGGGCTGGCTCATCCAGATAGACGGCGACGAGCGGCGTAATCAGTTCCTGAATGCGGCGTGGGTGAAAGCCGTCCTGCCCATCCGGCCCGGTCACGAGCTGGAGGCGCTCGAATGGCTCAAACAGGCGAACGTGGAGGGCGAGGCGGGACTCGGCCTGCCCTATCCCTTCCAAGCCGGCGATCCACCCGAGTACCAGGGGAAGACGGTCGGTCAGGTGCTCGAGCTCCTCGCCGCCGAGCTGAAGGCCGCGAGCGCCGACTTCAAGAACACCCTCGCCGTGGAGAAGGTATTCGAGAAGGGCTTCGACCCGCTCGAAGGAGGCTTCCGGCCGGCGGGGCCGTATGAGGTCTTCGATCAGTGGCGCGAAGTCCTTCCGACCGACCAGGTCGTGGCCGTCGAGGTGGAGTACGACCCGAAGACCGGCCAGCAGCCGTAATGGCGAGCGACAGGCAGGTACCGCGACCTGACGCCGCGCTCGTCCAGCATCGGCAGAGCATGACCGGCCGTCGAAGGCGGCCACGTCCCGAATCTTGTGATGGGTGAGGCGGGTCATTGTGGCCGATCCCACGAGTCTCAAGATTCTCGTCCAGAATGCCGTCGGCGCGCCGATCAGCGGCGCCACGGCCGATGTCGTGGTGCGCCGGGGCGTCGAATGGCGCGAGGAACACAAAGGGCTGGCGGTTCCGGCGACGGTGCCACTGCGGGCCGGATTCATTCAGATCGAGGTCGCCGTGCGGGCGCCCGACTACTACGACGAGCGCGTGATCATGACCTTCAGGTCGGACGGCCACCATTGGGAGACGACGAATCCCGCGTGTGCTCTCGCCGAGACCGGGCAGATCGCGACGCTGGCCGTCGTCCTCGGCCGCATCCGCTTCGCCCCGATCGTGATGCTGCCCGACGACATGCGGGTCCCTACGACGTTCCTTCCGGGAGCGGTGCTGGCGAATCAGCAGGGTTATCGCACGATCAACCTCGACCCGGAAGAGCGCATGCGCGTCCTGGCGCCGGTCGCGACGGGAGACCCGGATTCGCCGGGCTGGGACCGGTTCCGATGGAGTGAGCGGCCCGTGAAGCTCGCCGGGCGCGGGAACTGGCTGCTACTCGAGTATGGCGACACGTCGGGACGGCCGGACGCGATGCGGCATCTGCTCGGGGTGTGGGCGCCGCACAGCTTCGCGGGCATGGCGCCGCCGGTGGTCGTGCAAGTGACGCCGAACACGCGCACCCCGTTCTACCCGCCGGACAAACGTCCGTTCACCGGTGCCTACCCATATGGTTGTGTGGCCGCGCAAAACGCGGTGGTCGACAAGAAGACGAAAACCGTCGAGCTGCGGTCCAGCCGGCAGGCCTACGCCGAATTGCCGGCGAACCGGTGCCTGGGGCAGTACAAGATCATCTATCAGCTCTATGCGGCGCGGCCGGACTTGTTCGACGGCCCGAACGGGCCGATCGTCATCACGCCCTCACCCGCGCTCATCGCCGGAGCGGGACCATTGCGCGCGCCCTTCGAGCATCCAGATGGCATGGGCCGCATGGTCGCCGAAGTGCTGCGGTTCCTGTATGCGCGCAGACTGACGCTCCCGATGTCGGCAGGGGGGCTCCACCTGCGGTTCCAGGGGTCGGAGGTGAGAATCGGCGGGGTGCGGCCGGCCGGTGGGCCGATCGGAATACCGAAGCAGACGCTGACGACGGTGTTGTGCCATAGCGCGGGGGTGGTCCCGGTGCTGAGCTTGGCCCGCAACCTGGCGCGCCCGAAGTTCCCGGCCGATTTCCCGGAAGCCTTGTGGGGCGGGCGGAACGTGTACTGCGACCAGAGCTGGACGAACCTCTGGGTGATCGACGGGGTCGCCACCCCGGGTGGTATCGGAATTCCCAGCCCGGGCGGGCCGGCGGCGCAGACGTGGGCGGCTTGGCTGCGGCGGGGAGGCAGGCGGATGGTGATGGTGTACACGCCGTCGGGGCTCGGCGGACTCGTCGCGCCGGAATTGGTTTCGCGGCCGGCCGCGCGTTCGGGGAAGGCGGGGAGGATCGAGGAAGCGGCCGATGGGCGGGTGCGCTGGCTGCACATGGCCTATACGTATCTGCGCGCCGATCCCGCGCAGAATCCAAAGGGCATCCGGCCGGAATTCGGCCCGCCCTCGGACGATGCCGAACGGTCGCACAACAAGGTGTATGAGTTCGGGGTCGGCTACGCCGCCGCCCGGCCCGCGCGCTAGAGAGCTCCAATGGTGCGCCGGCACCGGCCGGACGATCCGCGACGCCAATGCCTCAGCTGCTGGTGTAGCGGAACTCGAGGATGGCGGCCGGGTTCGCTAGCACGTCCGTCGGCAACCCGTTGGCGTCGCGCGCGAGCCCGCCTGGGTCCGTGGCCACGTAGAACGTCCGGCTATCCGGGGCGATGGCGATGTCCCTGTAACGGTTGACGGTGCGCCACAGCTCCAGCGGTTCGCCGATGGTGACCCCGTCGGGGTTCAGCGGTAGCCGGTAGACCGTCCCGTTCTTCAGGGACGGCATCAGCAGGCTCGGCCCCCAGCCTGGGATGGTTCCCGTAGCCGGGTAATAGTCCAAACTGGACGGAGCTACGGTCGGCCAGCAGACGAAGTAGGTGTCGGAGCAGGCGGGCGGGCGGAAGTCGTAGCCTTCCGGCACCGTCGAGAACGTCCGCCGTGGAGGGACGAAGGCCGGGTCATCGAATGTGGACTCACGCTGCAGCGGGACGGACTCCGGGATGGAGAAGTCGCTGTAGGTAAGCGCGCTGCAGGGTAGGGGCTGCGAGGCAGACCAGTTACCGTACGCATAGGACCGGTCATCCTTGTACCCCGCCACTCGGGGCCACCCGTAATTGCCTCCGGCCACGATCACGTTGAGCTCATCGTCGGTTTTTGGTCCCTGCTCGGAGGAGTACAACGTTCCATCCGAGCCGAAGACGAGGCCCTGAGCGTTGCGGTGCCCGTACGAGTAGACATGGCTACGCACGCCGGCCAGCACTGGATTGTCGGTGGGGATCGACCCGTCCAGGTTCAGCCGCAGCACCTTGCCCTGATACGCCGACCAGTCGCGGGCCTGCACCTGGGCGGCCGTCGGCAGGGTCTGCGACTGGATTTTGCGGCATGTGCTGTCGAACTGGTTGTGCCCCATGTCGCCGATGGAAAAGTAGAGCTTGTTGTCCGGGCTGTACGCGAGTCGCCCGGAGTCGTGGTCGATCCCGGCCGGCAGACCGGTAAGGAGATCGTTGGGACGGACCAGCTTCTGTATGCCGCGGTCGTACTCGTACCTCACGATCTTCATCCGCCTGTCAACCGGCGCGGCCGAGTCGGCGGCATTGTACGTGTAGGCCAGGTACACATACTGATCCGTGTCCTGCTTGAGTAGGCCCGGGTGCAGCGCCATGCCGAGCAGCCCGTCCTGGGCGCCGGTGTCGGCGTATAGATCTGGAAGCTCCAATGCGGTAGACGACGTCCCGTCGCTGGGCGACATCCGAGTAACCCGTCCGGCCTCCTTCTCGGTGATCCACAGCATGCCGTCCGGGCCCCAGGTGACCTCCCATGGGTTGGCCAGCCCTGTGGCCAGTACCCGCATCGACAAACGCGGCGGCGGCGGCGTCGATGCCCGGGGGGCCGAGGGCGGACCACCGGTACAAGCGGTCAGAGCAAATAGCACCGCAGCCGATGTGACAACTAGGCGCCGGGCACCGTATCTGCGGACTCCGAGAGGCATACGTTACTCCTGCTGCAAGAATTTGCATGGTTGCTGCTCGAAATTTAAGCGCAGAAGTAAGTTTGCAGACAAGCGACAGGTTGTAAAGGCCCGACAGCGCCACGGCCGGCCTCTCCTCATCCCTCCACCAAACGGCCACTGTCTCGGCCATGGGCCGCATGGCTAGGCGAAAGCCCAGGCGGAGTCCTGCCGGGGAGGACGGCTTAAGCCAGCAGCGACACGGCCGTCCCGACCGTGCAGCCGACCTCGCTGTTCCGCGTCGCGAGTCTCAGCAAGAACATCACCGCGGCGGCGACCGTGATGGCGCCTTGGGCGTCGCCGAGTATGTCGTCGTCGCGGAGGCACCCGAACCGCACTGCGTCATCATCTGGGTCCAGCTGTATTAGACGGTGATGCCTCGCGCACGCCGGGCCGTGGCCGTCAGACTTCGCCGCGTTCGTGGGCGAGGGCCAGTTCGACGCGGGAGCGCAGGCCGGTTTTGGCGTAGACGCGGGACAGGTAGACCTCCACCGTCTTGCGGCTGTAGTGGAGTTCGTCGGCGATCTGGGGGTTGGACAGGCCGCCGGCGACCAGTTCGACGACGCGCCGTTCGACGGGGGTGAGGCCGGCGGCGGGCGCCGGGGCGAGGCCGGCGTCCTTCAGGAAGGCCGCCGCCCGCACGCGCCACGGCTCGGCGCCGAGATCGGTGAAGATCGCATGAGCCCGGACCATCTGGGTGCCGTCCCCGAGCGCGCCGAGGATGAGGCGGGCCTTGCCCTCCTCGAACTTCAGGCCGTCCGCCCTGGCGGTCTCCAGTGCCGCCTCGGCCCTCGCGGCGTCCGCGTAGACGGTGGCCGCCGCCAGCTCGCTGCTCATGCGGGCGCGCGGGGTGCCGGTGCGGGCCACCTCGGCCAGTTCGGTGGCGGCGGCGCGCGCGGCCTCCCACTCCCGGGCGATGCTGTGCATGGTCACGCGGACGGTCAGCACGCGGTGGACGACGTCCGGTGGGCCGATGGCGAGGGCTTCGTCCAGGAGCCGCATGGTCGTCGCGCGGTCGCCGAGACCGAGCGCGCGGCGGGCCGCGAACATGGCGCGCAGCGACTGCTGGAGCACGCAGTTGGGCGGCGGGTCGGCGAGCAGCCGTTCGGCTTCGTCGAAGCGTCCCTGGTCGAGCAGGATGTCCAGCTCGATATTGCGCAGCAGTGCCACGTTCTCCCACAGGCCGGCGTCGGTGAGGGCGACGGCGTCGGAGCGGATGTCGCGCAGGGCGTGCTCCCATTCGCCGCCGAGGCGGCGCACCACGGCCATGGTCCGGACGTGCTGCCCGGCGATGTTGTGCCAGCCGAGGCCGCGGTAGATCTGCTCGGCCTGGGAGAGCAGGTCCAGGGCCCGGGTGCGCGCGCCCGCGCTGGCCAGGATGTGCGCGCAGGACTCCAGCGCGGCCAGCCGGCCGGCGGGCGGCAGCGCGGCCGAGGCCGAAAGGAGGGTGTCCAGCGCCCGCTCAGTCTCCTCCCACCGCGCCTTGATGATCGCGTCCCCGGCCAGGGCGCTGAGGGCGATCACCAGGTCCTCCGGCGGGCATCCCGGCAGGGCGTCCCATGCCGCGTTCGCCAGGCCGGCCGAGTCGATGCCGAGTTGGGTGCTCACCACGGCCTGCTGGGCCAGCAGGGCGGTCGGGTCGTCGGCGGAGGGGAGTTGCCCGGCGGCGATGGACACCGCCGCCTCGTACCGCCCCATGGCGTGCGCGGCGTTGACCATCGTCTGGGCGGTGCGGGTGTGCCGGCGTCCGGGCGGCAGCACGGCGAGGGCGGCCTGCCCGGCGCGTAGCGCGTCCGCCGGCCGCGAGCCCTTCCAGTACGACAGCGCCTGCCGGGAGAGCAGCACGCCGCGGTCCTCGGCGGGGGCCAGTTCGGCCGCCCTGCCGTACCAGTGGCCGGCCGAGAGCGGCGCCGTCCAGCGGGTCAGCTCGGCGGCGCGGAGCATGGCGGCCAGCGCCTCGGTGCTCGTGCCGCCCTCGGCGAGGTGGGTGGCCCACTCCAATACCCGGCGGGTCCCGTCAAGGCCCTGGCGGTGGAGCAACTCGGCGATGCGGGTGTGGACCCGGCGCCGCTCGGCCGGCCCGAGGTCGGCGTACAGCGCCTCGGCGACCAGCGGGTGGGCGAACTCGTACGCGCCGTCGCCGGTGGGCTCGACCAGACCATCCCTGACCAGCCCGTCGAAGGCGCGTTCGGCCACCTCCCCGTCGAGGCCGGCGACCTCGGCCAGCGCGGGCAGGTCGGCCATGGCGGCGGGCCGGGTGCGGCGCAGCGCGGCGAGCACCCTGGCGAGATCGCGGCCGCCCTGGTCGCGCTGGAACAGCCGGCTGAGGATGGCGCCTCTGCGCGGGACGGGGGACGCCGACTGCACGGCGCCGCCCTGGACGAGGGTCAGCACGGCCTCGCGGACGAACCACGGGTTGCCCCGGCTCTCCTCGTGGACCCGCTGTACGACCGACGGGCTCGGGGTGCGGCCGAGCAGGCCGGTCACCAGGTCGCCCACCTCCGCCGGCGACAGGGGGCTGAGCCGGACCACCAGGTCGGCGTCCATCGGGGGAAGCCGTCTCGCGGTGCCGGCGACGACCAGGTTCCGCACGCGGCGAGGGAGGTAGGACAGCGCGCCGAGGGTGTCGGCGTCGGCCAGGTGCAGGTCGTCGATGGCCAGGAAGGTGCGGCCGGGCAGCGCTTCCAGCAGGTTGGCGGTGCGCACGGCCGGGGCCGCCCCCATGATGCCGAGCGCGGCCTGGTCGATGGCGTCCAGCAGTTCCTTGAGGGGTTCGCGGGCCGCCCGCTCGGTGTGGAGTGAGCCGAGCGCGTCGGCGAGCGAGGCGTAGGCGAGGCCGCTGCCGAAGTCGCGCGCCTGGCCGTGGAGCACCCGGTAGCCCATGGACCTGGCCAGCGTCTCGGTCTCGGCCAGCAGGTGGGTCTTGCCGATGCCGGCCTCGCCGTGGATCAGCAGGGTCAGGGGCGGGTCGAGCAGGGCGGACTCGAACCGGCGAAGGATCGCCGGCCGGTCCGCGGGAGGCGACGCGGTGGCCGCCGGGCGGCGTGGGACGCCGGTCTGGCCGGCCTGGTCGGTGGGGGTGACATGGGAGGGTAAGTGGTGCGCGTCTTCGGGCGGGTTACCCATCCGTCACCGTCCCCGGCTCGCGTCGTGGACGGCGAGGGCGGCGGTGAGCAGCAGTTCCCGCACGGTCTCCGGCGGGAGGTCCATGGTCCTCACCACGGCGACCTGCAGCGCCCCCATGACCGCCCAGGCCCTGAGCCGGGCGGCGTCGTCGGGAGCCGGTCCGGCGAGCCTTGAGTGCATCTCGTCGCGGAAGGCCCGGATGGTCTCGCCGCGGGAACCGGGCGGGGCCTCGTCGGCTGTGCCGATGTCCTCCATGAGGAGCCTGATGACGGCGCGGTGGCGCACCAGGAAGTCGGTCAGCGGTTCGATGAACCGGCGCGGGTCGCCGCCGTATTCTCCGCCGAGCAGCGCGAGGACGTCGTCCGCCGCCGGCGCGATGAGCTCCGCGGCCAGGCGGTTCTTCGGGTGGAAGTGGTAGGCCACGGCCGTCTTGGTCAGGCCGACCCGGGCGGCGATGTCGGCCAGGGACGTGGCGGCGTAGCCCCGCTCGGCGAAGAGCTGGCGTGCGGCGGCGAGGATGCGGCTGCGGGTGTCGCTGTCACCGTCGATTGTGGTCATCGTCTCATTTCTCAGCGCGGTCCGGCCTTTCACGGTATGCGCGCCTAAGCTGTTGAACGTACGTCCTGAACGGTCGTACAGAACGGTGTTTTGGGTAGGTTTCCAATTCTTCAATAGTGTCTGGGACGGTCTCCAATGGCTAGCTTGCTCGGTCGATTGGGTGGTTGGTGCGCGAGACACGGCCGCGTCGTGCTCGCGGTGTGGATGATCCTCGCCGGAGCGCTGACCGCGGGGACGCTGGTGTTCGGGCGCCCGGTCAGCAACAACGTGTCCATCCCCGGCACCGACGCCCAGCGCGCGCACGACCTCATGCGCGACGGCTTCGGCCCCGGGTACGACCCCGGCGGCACCTTCCAGATCATCCTGTACTCCAAGGACGGGCCGCTGATCACCGCAGAGCGCAAGCGCGCGGTCGAGCGGGCCATGGTGGAGATCCGCGAGGTCCCGCACGTCGTGCAGGTGGACACGCCCTACCGCGTGGGCGGCATCTCCCGCAGCCTCATGATCGGCGTCATCACCGTCCGGCTCTCCGGCCAGGACCCCGCCAAGCTCGCGGAGACCTCCGCGCGGCTCTCCGCGGCGGCCGAGCCCGTGCGGCAGATCGGCCTCGAGGCCGTCGCCGCCGACAACGGGACCCCCGCGGACAAGGAGATCAAGACGGGGAGCAGCGAGATCATCGGCGTGCTCTGCGCCCTGCTGGTGCTGCTCCTGGCGTTCGGCACGCTGGTCGCCGCGCTGGTGCCCGTGTTCACCGCGATCATCAGCCTGGGCGTCGGGCTCGGCGTGATCGGGCTGCTCGGCCACCTGGTCGACGTGCCCAAGCAGGCGTCGGTGATGGCCTCCATGATCGGTCTCGGCGTGGGCATCGACTACGCCCTGTTCCTGCTGTCGCGGTACCGCAAGCTCCTGGCCGAAGGGGTGCCCGTCCAGGAGTCGGTCCGCCGTACGGCCGCGGGCGCCGGCGGGGCCGTCCTGTTCGCCGGGGGCACGGTCGTCATCGCGCTCAGCGCGCTGATGCTCGGCGGGTTCCCGCTGCTGCGCACGCTCGGCTGGGTCACCGGCATCTCTGTCGTCTGCGCGGTGCTCACCTCGCTCACGCTGGTGCCCGCGCTGCTCGGCATCCTCGGCCACCGGATCAACGCGCTGCGGATCCCGTTCGTCGGCCCCCGGCGCCGGGCGGCCCGTCCGGCGGCCCACTCGGCGGCGAGCGGCTGGGCCGGGCTCGGCACCTGGGTCGCCCGGCGGCCGTGGCGGGTGCTCGCGGTGGCCGTCGCCGTGCTGGGCGCCCTCGCCGCACCGGCCCTCGGCCTCAAACTCGGCCCCACCGACGACGGGTACGCCGATCGCGGGCAGGACGCCCGGCGGGCGTACGAGCTGATGCAGACCGGGTTCGGGCCGGGCAGCAACGGGCCGCTGATCGTGGTCGGCGAACTGGACGCCAAGGTCGCCGCCGGAGACCCGCCCGCCCCCGTGGTCGAGCGCGTCCAGGACCGCCTGGCGGACGTGCCGGGGGTCGCGCACGTGACGCCCGCGAAGGTCAACACCTCCGGCAGGTCCGTCCTGCTCCAGGTCGTGCCCGAGTACGCCCCGAGCGACCCGCGCGCAGGCGACGTCGTGCGCGCGGTGCGCGCCCTGGAGGTGCCCGGCGTGCGGCTGCACGTGGGCGGGGAGGTCGCGGGCATGGCCGACGCGAGCGACCGCATCGCCGAGCGGACCCCGGCCGTCATCGGCGTCGTCGTCCTGCTCAGCGCGCTGCTCCTGCTGCTCGCCTTCCGGGCGCCGATCGTCGCGATCAAGGCGGCGCTGATGAACCTCGTCTCGCTCGGCGCCGCGTTCGGCGCGCTGGCCATCGTCTTCTCCTACGGGCTCGGCAGCGGACTGGTCGGCCTGGATCCGCCCGTCTCGGCGCAGGGCTCGTACCTGACGACGCTGTTCTTCAGCGTGCCGATCGACTCCTACGTGCCGCTCATGCTGTTCGCCGTGCTGTTCGGGCTGTCCATGGACTATGAGGTCTTCCTGCTTACCTCGGTGCGCCAGGCGTACCTGCGCTCCGGCGACAACCGGCGCGCGGTCGCCGAAGGGCTCGGCGCCACCGGGCGGGTCATCACCTCGGCCGCGCTGATCATGGTGGTGGTGTTCGTCGCCTTCATCGCCTATCCGGATCCGCTGGTCAAGGTGTTCGGCGTGGGGCTGGCGGTGGCCATCGCCGTGGACGCGACCATCATCCGCGGCCTGCTCGTGCCGGCCACGATGGTGCTGCTGGGCAGGCTCAACTGGTGGTGCCCGGCCTGGCTCGACCGGATCCTGCCGGACCTGTCCATCGCCGGGCACGCCGACGACGACGAGGAAGAGGAGCCGGTACCCCCCGGCCAGGTGAAGAGCCTGGTCACCACCGGTCAGAGCTGAGCGGGAGGCGAGGGCCCGCAGCGCCCGGCCCGGGCGCGAGTGGATGACGCCGACGAGCCGGTCGGCCTGGACGACCCGTGCCTGATCATGTACACCTCGGGCACGACGGGGCGGCGGCAGGACATCTGTCCGCCGGGTGGACCGTTACGGCGTGGGGAGCACGCGAAGAAGTACGATCAGCGAATGACCGAAAAGACCGAAACCGCACCTGGATGGCTCGCTCCGGATGAGCTGGAGTCGGTGCGGGGCCGGATGCCGATCCTCTACGTCGACGCCGTTCCGGTGCGGGTGGACGAGACCGGCGTGGTTACCCGCGTCGGCCTGCTGCTGCGCATCGGCTCGGACGGGGCGGTCAGCCGCGCCCTGGTCTCCGGGCGGGTGCTGCTCCACGAACGCGTCCGCGACGCGCTGCTGCGCCATCTGGAGAAGGACCTCGGCCCCGTGGCGCTCCCGAACATCCCGGCCTCTCCGCAGCCGTTCACGATCGCCGAGTACTTCCCGGCGGCCGGCGTCACCCCGTACCACGACCCGCGTCAGCACGCCGTGTCCCTGGCCTACATCGTCCCCGTCGCGGGCGACTGCCGTCCCCGCCAGGACGCTCTGGACCTCGTCTGGTTCACGCCGGAGGAGGCGGCCTCCCCGATGGTGCAGCAGGAGATGACCGGCGGCCAAGGCGTCCTGCTCAAGCAGGCCCTCGCGTCCGTCGGCCGCCTGCCCTGACGACCGCGGCGGCGAGGTCGCCGTGGGGGCGCGGCCCGTGCCCCCACGACCCGGTGTGAGCGGAACCTACGGGTTCTCGATGCCGATCCAGTTGACGTACCACTTGGAGCTCTGCGCGGTGAAGGTGGTCAGCGGGCCGCCGGCGTGCTGCCGCACGTAGATGCGGAACCCTGTGGGCGTGGGGTCGTACACGGTGCTGGTGCCCGTCAGCGTCCACTGGCCGCTGAGGCCGCCGACGGAGGCCGTGTACACCGGGGTGGAGGTGAAGTGCCCCGTGCTGGTGTCGACGTCGATGTACAGGCCGTTGTCCCCGTAGGGGGCCCAACCCTGTCCGGGGACGGTGGTACCGGCGCCGATCCGGGTGCTGCCCTGCACGGGCGGGTGCGATGCGACCGCCGGGCGACCGGTCGCCGGTCGCTGGTCGGCGTGCGCGCTCAACCCCGTCACCAGCGTCGTACCGGCCGCCAGGGCCACGGACAGAGCGATGGTCCTCATCTTGACGGACATGCGTTCCCCTTCGATAGAGAGCGGTCCTCGACGGCCGTGACCTCGGGGGAACGCCAGGCGCCCAGGCGGGATCAGCGCTCGTCACGGCCTCGGAGGACGCAGATGATCATCGCTGATAGTAGCCGTACGACCACCCGTTGTCCGCGTACGCCGCGTCCGGGGCGCGGCGAGCGCCAGGCGCGCGGAGGCCTGCTTGACCTTGAAGTAGGCGATCATCACCATGACGGCGATCAGCACCGGGATCACCAGGGCCCCGGCTCCGGGTGCGGCCTGGCCCGGCACGGGACCGCCGGCCGGCACGCCCACCGTGGCGGCGGGGAGCGCGAACTCCGCCGCGGCCGGCTTCATCGCGGGCGTGGCGGCGCCCGTGGAGGTCTTGCTCGCCTGAGAATGCGCCTCCAGCTGGGCCTTGACCTTCTCGGGGTAGCCGTAGCCCACCACGTAGGTCTGGTCCCTGACCTTCTCCCGGGCGTACTGGCCGTCGATGTTGCCTTCGATCGTGTGGATCGTGTCCCCGTCGACGGAGGTCACGATGCCGACGTGGTCGATGTTCTCGATCACGTTCGAGCCGCCCCAGTCGAAGAAGACCACGGCGCCGGGCTCGGGGGTGGTGCCCCACGCCCCTCGGTCGGCGAACCACTCGGCGTGGAAGGGGGCGTACGCGAACTGGCCGAACCACTTCTCGTAACCGAGCTGGTGCGCCGCCCACGACAGGAACATGTCGCACCAGGGTTGTGCCGAGTAGTCGGAGTCGAACTCGACGTTCTTGCCGTACCAGTCTCCGAACTTGGTGTAACCGCCGCTCTGCTCGCTGTAGCCGAGCTGGGTGTGGAGGAGGTCGATGAGCTTCTGCAAATCAGGCGACATAGGAAGTGAGGGACCTTCCGCTTCGTGCGACTGACGCTGGGGCACGCCAGGTTGTTCGTGTGAGGCAGGACGTTAGTCAGGAAAAGCCCAGGTCAAAAGCATGCCAAGTCGGGTCCTGCGCCGGCGTGCGGTGGTGTCCGGCATGCCGGGAACCCCGTGGCCGTCGGGGTTTTCACACGCGCGCCGGGCTGCGGGGAGCTAGTCCTGAATGGGATTTCTTTACTCAAATATGACTAAACCGGTCAGGGTAAAGGCTGTTTGACCGTTCGGTCTAGAATCGTCGCCATGATGCCCGAGCTCGCTATGCCCCAGGAATCCGGCGGCGACCCCCGTCTCGCGGCGCTCGCCGTGCTCGCCCAGCAGACGCGCGATCTCCTTGACGCGGTGGTGCTGACCGACGTGCCCGAGCAGGAGCTGACGGCGGTGACCGCCGAGCTTGTGGCGCTGACCGAGCGGCTGGAGGCCGCGCGGCGCACGGCTCCGCTGCCCCCCGGCATCGGGCCCGACAGCCGCTATCGCCAGCTCGGCAACGCCGTCGTCGGCGCGTGCAACCCGCACGCGCTCCCGCTCGTCGTCGAGCGGCGCGCCGAGGGCGGCGTCCGGGCCGAGCTCGCCTTCCGCCCCGCCCACGAAGGCCCGCCCGGCTTCGTGCACGGCGGCGTGAGCGCGATGATCCTCGACCACCTGCTGGGAGAGGCCGTCGCCTGGGCGGGCAAGGCGGCCATGACGGGCACGCTCAGCCTGAAGTACCGGCGGCCCTTGCCGTTCGGCGAGCCGCTGGTGGCCTCCGCGGCCGTCTCCCGCAGCGAGGGACGCAAGACCTGGGCCGACGGCGTGATCGCGGCACCGGACGGCACAGTGCTGGTGCAGGCCACCGGCCTGTTCATCACGCCCGTCCAGTGGGCGGCCGCCCTCGAGGAGGGGGCCGCCGGCTGAGGCGGACCGGTCAGGACCGGGGTGACGGCCGGTCGCTGGGCGAGGCGGCGGGCGGGCCGGCCGGCTCGTGCAGCTGGTCGGCCAGCCAGGGGAGCGCCTGCGGGAGCTCGCGGTTCCAGGTGTTGAAGTTGTGCCCGCCGCTCGGCAGGATCAGCGAGGACGCCTGCATCGGGGCCTTCACGGCCGCGAGGAAGTCCAGCGTCGTCCGGTAGTTCGACTCGCCCTTCTTGCTGCTGGTCACCAGCACCGAGATCGGCGGGTGCGGCAGGTTGGCGAGACGCCACATCAGGTCGTTCTCGTCCTGGAGCTTTTGGCTGCCGCCGAACAGGTCGCCCGTGGTGGCGTCGATCGGCGCCTTGAAGTAGCCCGACAGGGACACCGCCGCCGAGAACGCCTCCGGGTGACGCATGCTCATCTTCAGCGCGCAGTAACCTCCGGTGGACCCGCCGAGGATGCCCCAGGAGGCGGCGTCGGTCCCGACCCGGAAGGCGCTCGCCATCGACTCGCGCAGATCCTTGGTGAAGTAGGTCTCGACCTGCGGCCCTCTGGGCACGTCCATGCACTCGGTGTCGCGAGGCGGCACGATCGTCGGGCGCATGAGCACCAGGATCGTGGGCGGCATCTCGTGCTGGTCGATCGCCTTGGCGGCGACGGTCGGCATGTTCATTCTCGTGATCAGGTTGCGCGCGTCGCCGGGGTAGCCGGTCAGCGCCACGATCGCCGGGAAGCGCGTGTGGGAGTACTTCTTCTCGAAGTACTGCGGCGGCAGGTAGACATACGCGGGAGCGCTCAGGCCCGAGGCCGCCCCCGAGATCACGACCTGCTGGATCTTGCCCCCCGAGTGCCCCTTCTCGGGGATCATGGGCACCCGCGAGCTGCCCATGACCTCGACCCCGCCGACCGGCCGCACGCCCTGCCCGGCGTCGCCCTGGTCGGTGACGATGGGGGCGGCGACGCCGGTGTCGGTGCCGAGGAGGTCGCCCCAGCTCCCGTAGAAGCCGAAGTAATTGTTCACCGCGAGCGCGATCGCGAAAAACGTCAGGACCTGGTTTCCCAGGAGCACCCCGGCGCGCCCGAGAATCGCCGGCCAGGTCGGAGCGCTCAGACGCGGCCATATCCACCAGACCGACGTGACGAGGCCCGCGACCGCGAGCAGGCACATCAGAAGCTCCAGCTTTGTTGCTGTGAGGCCCAATCTAACTCTCCCCTGTCTTGGTCTCGCTCCCCGCGTCTTTTAAGGTGGTACCCAGTGAAAGCCACCGAATCGAAATAAGGCCAAGGTAAGGATGTATCACCTCTCAGACACTCGAAGCACGGACCTCACCCTCTAGTGTGTCCTGACGTGAACCAATGGACACGCCTTTCGCGAATGCTGGTCTCGCGGTCCTGGATTCCGGCCGCAGCGGGATATGCCGCGCTTATCATCGGAATACTGGACATCACCAGGGGCGTGGTGCCGCATTTCCGGAGAAGCCGGGTCAGCGCCATCACCGACATCTTCCCCGGGACGGTCACCACCCTGGCGGCGGCGGCCTCGCTGCTGGTGGGCGTGCTGCTCGTCATGCTCGCCCACGCGCTGCGCCGCAGGAAGGTGCGGGCCTGGCGCGCCGTGGTGCTGCTCCTGCCGCTCGGCGCCCTGGTCGAGGCCCTGCGCTGGCGGCACTCCGCTACGGCCGCCATCAGCCTCGTGCTGTTCATCGTGCTCGTGATCAACCGGGGCGAGTTCCATGCCCTGTCCGACCCCCGCTCGCGCTGGCGCGCGCTGTGGAACTTCCTCGCGCTGGGCGTCCTCGACCTCGCGATCGGGTGGGTCATCGTCAGCGTGCATCCGGCGACGATCGTCGGAGACCCCTCCGCCGGCGAGCGGCTCCAGCATGTCCTGCTTGGCTTGTTCGGCATGGAAGGCCCCGTTCAGTATTCCCTCGACCGTACCGCCGACCTGGTCTACTACTCGCTGACCGGGCTCGGCGCGCTCACCGCGATCACGACGCTCTATCTCGCCCTGCGCCCCGAGAGGCCCGCCGCCGCCCTCAGCGCCGACGACGAACGGCGGGTCCGCGCGCTGCTGGCCCGGCACGGCGAGTCCGACTCGCTGGGCTACTTCGCGCTGCGGCGCGACAAGAGCGTGGTGTTCTCGCCGTCGGGCAAGGCCGTGATCGCCTACCGCGTCGTCGCCGGGGTGATGCTGGCCAGCGGCGACCCCATCGGCGACCCCGAGGCGTGGCCCGGCGCGATCAGGCGCTTCATGGAGGAGGTCAGGCGGCACGCCTGGGTGCCCGCCGTCATCGGGTGCAGCGAGACCGGGGGCGAGATCTGGACCCGCGAGGCAGGGCTGTCCGCGCTCGAGATCGGGGACGAGGCGGTCGTCGAGGTCGCCGACTTCACTCTGGAGGGCCGCGCCATGCGCAACGTCCGCCAGATGGTCAACCGCACCGAGCGGGCGGGTTACAAATGCCAGGTCAGGCGGGTGGCCGACCTCAGCGAGGAGGAGAAGGACCAGATCCGCGCCGCCGCCGACTCCTGGCGCGGCACCGAGACCGAGCGCGGCTTCTCCATGGCCCTCGGCCGGTTCGGCGACCCCGCCGACGACGAGTGCGTGGTCGTCACCGCGCACAAGGCCGGCGAGGAGGGCCGAAGCCGGCCAGGCGGCGACATCCGGGCGGTCCTGCACTTCGTTCCCTGGGGCCGGCACGGCATCTCGCTCGACCTGATGCGCCGCGACCGCGACGCCGATCCCGGCCTCAACGAGCTGCTCATCGTCAAGGCGCTGCAGGCCGCTCCCGCCTTGGGGGTGACCAGGGTCTCCCTGAACTTCGCCATGTTCCGCTCCGCCCTGGCCAGAGGCGAGCGGCTCGGCGCGGGGCCGGTCCTGCGGGCCTGGCGGAGCTTCCTGGTGTTCCTGTCCCGCTGGTTCCAGATCGAGTCGCTCTACAAGTTCAACGCCAAGTTCCGGCCCTTCTGGGAGCCGAGGTTCCTTGTGTACCCGACGGCTCGCGACCTGCCGCGCATCGGCATCTCGGCGCTGCAGGCCGAGGCGTTCCTGACCGTCGGAAGGCCGCGGTCGCCCTTCCGGAGGCGCCGCCGGAGTTCCGATTCGACCCCGTCGGGCTCCACCCCGTCCGGGGGGCCGTTGCCAGTTTCCCCGTAAAAACGAAAAACCTGGATATGGCCGGTCGCTCCCGCGCCGGCCGTATCCATCGTGTGCCGCGACCGCCTTCCCGGCCATGCCCGGCGAATACCGAGATGGCCTCCCGGTCATGCCGTTCTCGTACCACGGCACCCTTTCAGGAGATGCCCGGTGAATCGCCGCCACGAGTTTGCCGGAAGATGGCATTCTATTTTCCCTGATGTCATGATCGACGCTGTTTCAGGCGAATGATCACCGGCTTCTGAACGGCCGCCAAGAAAGGGAAGCCCGGCCCTTATTTCCGGTGATCCATCGTCGTTCTGCTCGATATGCGAAATGACGCTTTTTCGGTGTGATCAGAAGTATGTCCGGCCCGGTTATGGCGCCCGCTGCAGCGGTGGCGCACCGTGGGGCCGTACGGTCATCAGGCGGGGCGAACTATCCTTAAGGTAAGCATCGCGTGAATGGGGCACCAAGCCGTCGCTGACCGTTGCATTCACCGTGATGCCGTCGATCGGGCTGAGTCTCGGGAGGAGCCGATCATGGGGCGGGCGGGGAGACGGTGCCCGTACGCGGCCTGGCCGCCGCGCGGACGTGACCATCGTGACAGCTACCCCGGGAGGGCCTGCCGGTGCCGACGACGGTTGGACCCGTCCTGCGATCAACGATGACGGAGCGGGCGCGTGCCGCCGGGCCTCCGCGACGCACGCGGCTCGCCGGGGGCGCGGGGCTCGGCCTGATCGGCGCCGCGGTCGCGGTCATGGCGGTCATCGCCCTTCTCGGGCCGTCCGCGGCGGTGCCCGACGTCGGCGGGGACGGCCCTCCGTGGTCACTGCGGGTGGCTCCCGCCGACATGCTGGTGCTCCAGCTCGGCTGGGCGGCCATGATCGTGGGCGGGCTGGGCCTGGCCGTCGCGCTGTGGGCGCTGCGCCGCGGGTGGCGTCCCCGGCCCGGGCTGCTGCCCGCCGCCACGGTGATCACCGTGGCGGTCCTCGCGCTGTTGCCGCCCGCCGGGTCGACCGACGTGCTCAACTACGCCGTGTACGGGCGCATCGCCGCTCTCGGCGGCGACCCGTACGTGACGGCCCCTATGTGGCTGCACGAGATCGGCGACCCCGTCGGGCGGTACGCCCCGCTGGCCTGGCGTCACGCGCCGACGGTGTACGGGCCGCTCGCCACCTGGGCGCAGCTGGCCGCCTCGCGGCTCGGCGGCGCCTCGATGGCCGGCACCATCATCGTGCTGAAGCTGGCCGCCGGCCTGGCGTTCCTGCTGTCGGCGCTCATGCTGGACCGGCTGGCGGGCCGTGACCGCGAGCGGCGGATCCGCGTCCACCTGCTGTGGAGCCTCAACCCCCTGATGCTGTGGCACGTGGTCCTGGGCGCCCACATCGACGGCCTCGGAGCGGTCTTCTTGGTCGCCGCCATCCTCGTCCTGCGCCGGGGCGGCGTGTTGGCGGGTCTGGTGGCGGGCGCGCTGCTCGGCGCGGCGGCCGCCGTCAAGGCGCCGTTCATCCTCGCCGGCGCGGGCCTGGCGTGGGCGGCCCGGCGGTCGGCGGGCACCTTCCTGGCCATGCTCATGGGCGTCGCCGCGGCCCTGGTCGGCGCGTACGCCACGCAGGGCCCGGAGGCGCTGGGCAACCTGATGGGCAAGATCGGGTCGCACGCGCTGGCCGACCCGTGGCGCGTGGTCACCGACGCGATGGGGCTCGGCATGGAGGCGTCCACGCTGGAGGGGCAGTTGGCCCTCGGCGCGGCGTTCCTCATCGGCGTGCTGCTGTGCCGGGGGCTTCCGCCCGGCCCGCCCGGTCTGGACTCCGTGCGTCCCGCGCTGGCCTGGTGCCTGTGCTGGCTGCTCACCTCGCCGATGCAGCACCCCTGGTACGACGCCCTGCTGTTCCCGCTGCTCGCCCTGATGCCGGCCGGCCGCCTGGACGGGCTGCTGATCGCCCGCGGTGTCCTGGCGAGCCTGATCTACCTGCCCGGCGCCGCGGTCATCGCGCGGCCCACGCCGTTCACCCAGTGGGTGGCCGAGACCTACCGCCCGTGGGTCGCTCCGCTGGCCGCGGACCTCGTCATCCTCTGCGTCATCGGGCTGGGGATCGCGGGCGCGTTCCGTCCCGGCGCGAGGGCACCGGGCGGTGAGCCGGCCGGCCGGTGAGGCGCGGCCGGTCCGTGGGGTGGCCGCGGCGGCCGGGCGGTGGGGTGGTCAGGCGATGAGGCGTAAGGCGTGCAGCCGCTCGTCCAGCGCCGCCACGCTACGGGTGCGGTGCCACGGGCTGAGCCTCTCGCGCGTCTCCACGACCGACCGCACCAGGCGCGGGGAGGTGTTGCGCCCGGCCAGGCCGGCCGCCTCGCCGAGCTGCTCGCACGCCTCCTCGATGTCGCGCAGCTGGAGGTGCGCCTGGGCGGTCTTCAGGCGGATGTAGGCGACGTTGCGCACGAAGGCCGGGTCGATGCCGGCCGCCGCGGTGGCCGCCAGCCGCAGCGCCTGCGCCGGGTCACCGGTGTCGAGCAGGCAGCCGGTCTTGGTGGACAGATACTGGCCTTCGCCGTAGAAGGGGACGAGCCGCGCCCCCGGGTCGTCGGCTCCGGCGCCGTGGAGCTCGCGCTGCGCCTGGTCCACCGAGCGGAAGCAGCGCGTGTGGTCCTTGCGGCGCTCGCCCCTGGCCGAACGCCGCACGACGGCCGCGTACGCGCGGGCGCCGACGTCGCAGGCGTAGGCGGTCAGCAGCTTGCTGCCGGCCCGCTGCCCCCAGGCGAGGGCTCCCAGCGCGTGCTCGACGCCGAGGCGCGGATCGCCCCGCCAGGTGGCGAGCTGGCTCCAGTTGGCCAGCACCATGCTGCACATCGCGTCGTCGTCGGCCTGGTGGGCGGCGTTCCTGGCCTGGGCGTAGTGGTAGTCGGCGCCCTGGAAGTCGTTGAGGTTGAACAGCATCCACGCCGTGCACCGGCGGATGTCGGCGAGCAGGGACAGGGTCTTGCCGCGCATGTGCTCCGGCACCCCGCTGGAGAGCAGCGAGACGACCAGGTGCTGCTGGGTGAGAACGGTCGCCACGGTCGCCTGCGGGCCGAGCGCGTCCTCCTGGCTCATGCAGTGGCGCAGCACCCCCTCGATATGGCCGAGCGTCGCGTCGTCCACCCTGCTCGGGTCGGCCCCCGCCATCGACAGGCGCTGTGACTCGTCGGCGTCGAGCCGGTCGAGCAGCGGCGAGGCGTAGGCGGAGGTGGCGGCCGCTCCGATCAGGGCGAGAACGTCACGTCGATTCATCTGCGTTGCCCAATCCGTGAAGGCGTGGACGAGACGCTCGTACTCCCGATCACGCAGTTCTTCTGGAGGCATCGGCCCGGGGAGCGGCTGTACGGGAAGAATGCCCCTTATGTCGCTAAATGTGAGGCTAATTGCGCCCGGTGGGGGCGCGATATCCCGCCTGCGGGCGACATTCGCGTTCTGGTCGGACCCCGTGTGGTCCTCCCCGTCGACCAGGTCGCACGCCCTGCACCCGTAGATCCTGGCCAGCCGGTTGAGCCCGGCCAGCGGCGGCTCGTTGCCGGCCGAGCCCGGCCACGCCTCCCAGGAGCCGAGCTTGCGGACGCTGAACGGCTCCGAGGGCCACAGCGCCTTCCACTCCTCGACCACGCGCTCCTGCGTGTAGCGATGCGCCTCGCGGAACGCCTGGCGGGCGTTGAGCCGGTAGCGGCGCTGGTACTCCTGCGCGATCTCGGTCCACGTCGAGCCGCGCTCGCGATGCTCGGCGGTGACGCGGTCCATCTCCTCTTTGAGGCTCCGTGGCTTACGTGGCATCGCGTACCCTCCGACCCCCGTGGATGCGTATTGCCGACACCGAGAGTAGCCAAAGTCGCCAGGCGGCTACGGAGGGTTGCCGGGAATCGGCGGCCGGACCGCCGGTTTCTGCCACGACCGGCCGTCGTTCCGCCGGATCCGGCGCCCGGCCCTACAGACGCACCCCCTCCAAACGCCTGTTGGCGCGGACGCCGCCCACCGGAAGGTAAAGGTCCGCCCTGTTACCCGGATCCTCTCGATCGGCAAGCGGGGACGTCACGAGGCCGATGCGCCCCAAGCGAAAGGCCAGGGAGAATCGTGATGATCAGCATCCCGTCCCGCCCACGTGAGGCCCGCTGGGAGCTGCCCGCCGACCCGGGGGTCACGGCGAGGTGCCGCGCCGTGGTGCGGGAGACGCTCACCGAATGGGATCTGCGCGACCTGATCGACGACGCGGTGATCGTCGTCACCGAACTGCTCGCCAACGCCCTCATCCACGGAGGTCCCCCCGTCCACCTCGCGCTGGCGGCGGTCCGGGACAGCCTGACCGGCTCGGTCACCGACCAGGGCCCCGGATGGCCCCGGCTCCGCACGGCCGGGACCGAACACGAACATGGCCGGGGACTGCGGATCGTCGCCGCCCTGACCGACCGGTGGGGCGTCGAGCCCGTCCCGGCCGGCGCCGGCAAGGCGATCTGGTTCACCCTCACCCGGCGGCCGGCCGGTGAGGGGGCCGGTCAGTATCCCACGCCGGTGAGCACCCCGCCGTCCACCGTGAACTCGCTGCCGGTGCAGTAGCTCGACAGGTCGGAGGCCAGGAACACCACCACGTGCGAGACCTCGACCGGCTGGGCGAAGCGCTTGATCACCATGGCCCTCACGAACGCCTTGCCGTCTACCCCGGACGCGATCTCCGGGTCGGTGACCATGGAGGTGTTGATCGCCCCGGGATGGACCGAGTTGACCCGGATGCCGGCTCCCGCGAGCTCACGCGCGGCCGACTTGGTGACCCCGCGTATGCCGAACTTCGAGGACGAGTAGGCCGACAGCCCGGCGGCCCCGATGAACCCCTCGATCGAGGAGATGTTGACGATCGAGCCGCCACCGGCCGCCGTCATCGGCTCGATCACCGACTTGACGCCGAGCCAGGTGCCCTTGAGGTTCACATCGAGGACCCGCTCGAACTCCTCGAGCGTCATGTCGGCGATGCGGCGGAACCTCAGGATGCCCGCGTTGTTCACCAGCACGTCCAGCTTGCCGTACGTGCCGGTGGCCGTGGCCACGGCGTTCGCCCACTCCTCCGGCCGGGTCACGTCGTGCCGGACGAACACCGCTCCGGTCTCCTCGGCCAGGGCCTTGCCCTCCTCCTCCAGCACGTCGCCGAAGACGACCCTCGCGCCCTCCTGGACGAAGAGCCGGACGTGGGCGGCGCCCATGCCGCGCGCTCCGCCGGTGACGAGGGCGACCTTCCCATCGAGCATCCCCAATGTGTTCCTCCGGAGTTCGAGGTGGAGGCTCGGTGCCGGTCGTCCGGACACCGGCCGGGTCAGAGGGACGAGTACAGCACCAGGACGTTGCCGGAAGGGTCGCGCAGGACGGCTCTCATCTCGTGCGGCCCCGCCTCAGGACCGCTGACCAGCTCCGCGCCCGCGGCCGTCAGGTCCCGTACGGCCTCGGTGACGTCGCCGACCTTGTAGGAGGGCGCGGTGACGGCCCCGGCGACCTGCTCCGCCGGAGCGGCCAGCGCGATCGTGGTGCCGCCCCCGTCGAGCGCCGCGAAGCGGTCGCCGTCCCGGAACCTCACCGTCAGCCCGAGGACCTCCGCATAGAAGGTCACGGCCTTGCCGAGGTCGTCCACCGGGATCAGGACGTTGCCGAGTTTCTGGACATGCGTGCTCACGCCGGCCTCCACTGGGTAGATCGCTTGATCGCCAGTGTCCAGGGCGGGCATGCCGGCACGCACCCGTTCGGATGCGCACTCCACGCCCGGTCCCACCACACACGCCTCCAGCCTCGCCAAGCGAGCCCTCACCGATCCCCGCAAACCTAACAAACGTTTGGTAGCGAAACAACCCCGCCCAACCACCCCACCAACCGAGCCTCCCCCCGGCCGGACCGCCGTGCCTCGACCACCCTCGCCGCGCCCCCCGGCCCATGGGAACGATCTCCCGGCGCCAAGGTCGCCTTCCATCTCCGTCCGTGTGGTGGTTGCGCATCGGGCGCCGCGTCGGCGGGAAGGGGGTACGGCGACTCCAGCGCCCGGGTACGGCGAACGACCCGGCGGACGTTCGTGCATGTCGCCGGGCCGGTCGGGGTCAGGTCAGGTCAGGTCAGGTCAGGATGGGGCCGTCGGTGTCGCCGGACGGGGGAGTGGTCGGCTCCCTCGTGGGCGAGGGCTCGGGCGACGGGGTCTTCGTGGGAGGCGTCCTGGTGGGCTCTTCGGTGGGCTCCTGGGTCGGCTCCTTGGTCGGGTCCGGGCTGGGCTCGGCGCAGGGCCTGCCCTTGCGGACCCGCTGGGCCGAGTCGCTCGCCGTTCCGAGGCCGGAGGCGACGCTCACCGTGACCTTCCGGGTGTCCACGTAGCCGCACCGCGGCGTCGCGAACCGGACCGTGAACACCTTGTCGTACACCGAGTCGCCCGACAGGCTCGCCGAGCGGGAGGCGGTGCGGGTCACGGTGCGCTCACTCGTGGTCGTGACCGTCTGCTGGAAGGCCGCTGACAGCTTCACCGCATCGGGCGTGGTGCTCTTGACCCTGACCTTCAGCGTGCTGCCGTCCCACGAGGTGATCGAGACCGTCGGTGGCGCGCACTTCGGCCCGGCGACGCGGACCTCCTTGAACTGCGTGCCGTTCGCGGCGGCAGGCTGCGTGCTGACCCGCACTCCGAGGAGGGCGGTCGTGCCGCAGGCCACCTCGCCCAGGTCACCGGGGACCGAGAGGCTGTAGGAGGTGTCACCGGACAGGGTGCGGTTCGCGGTGTCGACCACCTTGGCCGAACCCTCGCCCTCCCTGCGGGTGAACTCGGCCGCCAGGCGCACGGCGCCAGGGCCGCCGGTCCGCACGCCGACGCGCGCCGACTTGCCGTTCCAGCCGACGGTCACGTTGTCGACCGAGGGCGGCGGGCAGGGATCGCCCTTCACCGTCACGGTCCGGCTCTGGGCGCCGCCCGCCGCCGAGGGCGTGGTGGACACGGTGACCTGCCGGTAGACCGTCTCGCCGCAGGGCGGCGCGGCGAACCCCGCGGAGACCTGCCGGCTGTAGATGGTGGAACCCGCGAGCGTGTAGGTCTGCGGGGTGCCGGGGGAGAGGTCGGAGGGCGACGACCCCTCGGCGAAGCGGACGGTCAGCGTGACGTTCTGCGATGTCGACGTGCGTACCCGCACCGTGGCCGTCCGGCCGTCGAAGCCGGCGACGGCCAGGTCGCGCACCGACACAGGGCTGGGTGTGGGCGTCGGTGTGGGAGTAGGCGTCGGGGTCGGCGTTGGGGTCGGCGTGGGCGTGCGGGTGGGCGTTGGGGTCGGGGTGGGCGTGCGGGTGGGCGTGCGGGTGGGCGTTGGGGTCGGGGTGGGCTTGCGGGTCGCCGCGGGGCTGGCCTTGGCGGAGCTTTCGACCGGCGCGGGCGAGGTGGTGGCGGCTTGCTGCGACGATGGCGGGGACGCCGGCGTCTCGGTGGCCGGATCAGGGCTCGGCGAGATCGGCTTCTTCGCCAGCGCCTTCGTCGGCTCGCCGCTGGGGACGTCCACGACGGCCCGCGAGGTGGGGCCCGTGGTCAGCGCCACATCGTGCACCGGTGTGTTGTGGCGATTGGCGGCGAGCACCGCGATCACCACGCCCACCGCCAGGACACCGCCGCCGATGAGCATCCGAGAAGGAGTGCGCAGCGAGCGCAGCGGCCCGCGCAGCACGGTCTGGGCCAGGCTGGTGCTCGCCTCCGGCGCGGGCTCCGACAGCGGGAAGCTTAACGCCAGAAGCGCGGCCAGCTCCGCCAGGTGGCGACGGCCGCGCTGCTCCCAGTCGGACCCGTAGGCGGCGAGCGCGGCGTTCTCCAGCTCGCCGACGAACGCCCTCGCCGTCGCCGGACGGTCCGAAGGGCTCTTGGCCAGGCCACGGGCCACGAGAGAGCGCACCGAGCCCGGCACGGCGTCCACGGGGATCGCCGCGGACTGGTGCTGGTGCATGAGGGCGGCCGGGTGGTCGGCCTGGTAGGGCTTTCGCCCGGTCAGGCACTCGAAGAAGACGCAGGTCGCGGCGTAGACGTCGGTCGCGGGACCGGCGGGGGCGCCGTTCCACTGCTCGGGAGCCATGTACGGCGGGGTGCCGGAGGGCAGGCCGGGCTGCCCGGTCGGGGTCGCGATGCCGAAGTCCGCCAGCTTGCTGAACCCGTCGGCCTGGACGAGGACGTTCTCCGGCTTGTAGTCGCGGTGGACGATGCCGGCGGCGTGCGCGGCCGACAGGCCGAGAAGCGAGCCCTTCAGCACGACGAGCGCGGCCTCGGGGCTGGTCGAGCCGTGCTCGTGCAGGATCTTGCGGAGCGGGACGCCGTCGACGAGTTCCATCACGATGGCCGCGCCGAGAGGGCCTTCGACGTACTCGTAGAAGCGCACGATGTTCGGGTCGCCGATCTCGACCATCGTGCGCGCCTCTTCGCGGAACGCGGCGAGGAAGCGCGGATCGGATCGGAGCTTATCGCTCAGGTACTTGATCGCCACATGGGCGCCGGTTCCGCTGTAGGTGGCCAGGACCACCCGGCCGCTCCCGCCGGAGCCGAGCACGCGTTCTTCCCGGTATCCAGGAACCGACCAGGCGTCCATCTTGTCCCCTCGGAGTGATGATGCTCATGACTCCCCAGACGAAGGTCTCATCCGATACGCCTGTTGTCACGGGATTGGTAGATCACCACTGTGACGATTCAATTACGGAAGGTATGCCGGTTCAGCATATGTCAAGGTCTTGGCCGGTTTTCCGGCAAACTAACCAAGTGCTTGCTCCGGTGCGGCGGCGCCGTAGGAGATTCAGCCGAGGGAGTCGTACACGGCCTGGGCGAGGCGGTAGGCGCGGAGACTGCCCGTCACCGTGTTCGCCATTTTGTTCATCGTGTACGCCATGGCCAGGCCGTGGTGTACGTCTCCGAGCCCGAGGAAGCCGCCGAGCCCGGTGTGGCCGAAGGCGGAGGCGGCGCCCCGCGACGGGGTGAGGAACATCAGCGAGGGACGCATGTAGCCGAGGCCGAAGGAGCTGTCGACGTACATCACCCGGTCGGGGCCCTTCACCCTGGGGCGCATGGCGTCCTCCAAGGTCGCGGGCTTGACGATGTCGCCCGCGACCAGGTCCCGGTAGAACCCGGCCAGGCCGCGCGCCGTGGTGACGACGCCCATGGCCGGCCAGCCCGCCCGCAGGATCACCGGGTTGTTGGCCCCGCCCTTCAGCTTGTTGGGGTTGGGATTGCCCATGGTCCGGTTCATCAGGCTGTCCTTGTCGAGCGCGGCCTTCGCCATCTCCTGCAGCGGGTCGGCGGCGCCGCCTGCGGACGAGCCGGCGGTGGCCGTGGCGGCGGTGGCCGTGGCGGCCCCCGCGACCGCTCGCTCTCCCGCCGACAGCCGCGCGGCGCGGGCGGCGACGTCGTCGGGGGCGCCCACCCACAGCTCCAGCCCGCGCGGCCCGGCGATCTCGTCGGCGACCAGCTCGCCCACGCTCTTGCCGGTGACGCGGCGGATCACCTCGCCCACGAGGAAGCCGTAGGTGAGGGCGTGGTAGCCGTGGGCGGTGCCGGGTTCCCAGATCGGTGCCTGCTCGGCCAGCCGCGCGGCGATCGCGGGCTGGTCCTCGAACTCCTCGACCGGCACCTCGCGCTCGATGACCGGCAGCCCGGCCTGGTGGGTGAGCAGGTGCTCGACCGTCACCTTCTCCTTGCCGTTCGCCGCGAACTCCGGCCACACCTCGGCCACCGGTCCGCGCACGTCGACCAGTCCCCGCTCGGCGAGGACGAGCAGCGCGGTCGCCGTGACGGCCTTGGTGCAGGAGTAGGCGAGCGCGGGGGTGTCGCGCTCCCAGGGGCGCCCGGTGTGCCGGTCGGCGATGCCGTCCCACAGGTCGACGACCGGCTCGCCGTCGAGATAGACGGCGAAGGCTCCGCCCAGCTCCTCACCTTTGGCGAAGTGTCCCTCGAAGACCTCCCGCACCCTGGTGAACCGTGGATCGCAGTCGCCGTGAGCGCTCATCCGGACCTCCGATGGACATGGGGCTTGGGCCGTCGAGCGTAGCAACCAGAACGTCGTTCGGCCCAGGGGGGGCGCCGGCCGTCCCGAATCCTGAACGGTGGCGCGGGCGGCGGCTTCGTGATGAGCTGGGCCCGTGGCGACGAACATGATCCTTTCCGGGGGAGTGGCACATGACTTCGCGGCGACGTCCGCGGCGCTCGCCGGGGTCCTCGCCGAGGCCGGAGTCGAGTCGCGGATCACCGAGGACATCGCCGGGGCGCTCGGCCGCGGCCCCCGCCACCGGCTCATCACCGTGAACGCGCTGCGCTGCCACGACGACGGCGGCTGGTCGGAGAGCGTGGGCGGGGCGTCGTTCGCGCTGCCTCGCGCCGCGCGGGCGGCGCTGCTCGACCATCTCGACCGGGGCGGGGGAGTGCTCGCGGTGCACGCCGCGTCGATCTGCTTCGACGACTGGCCGGCGTGGCGGCGGCTGCTCGGGGCCTCCTGGGTCTGGGGCACCTCCCACCACCCGCCCCTCGGCCGCGCGGAGGTCAAGGTGCACGGCGGCCATCCGATCGTGGACGGCCTGGACGACTTCGAGCTGGTCGACGAGATCTACAGCGACCTCGACGTCCTCCCTGAGGTTCGTCCCCTGGCCTCGTCGATGGGGCAGCCGCTGGTGTGGGCGCGCCCCGTCCGGAGGGGGCGCCTGGTGTACGACGCGCTCGGCCACGACGTGCGGTCCTACGAGAGCCCCGCCCACCGCGCGATGCTGCGCCGCGCCGCCCACTGGCTCCTGGACCGCCCGCCGCAGGCGTAGGCCGGACGGCCGGGACGGTTCGGCGGCCAGGCCGGTCGACGGCCGAACCGGTCGGCGGTCGGGCCGGTCGGCGGCCAAGCTGGTCGGCGGCCAGGCCGGTCGGCGGCCGGGAGCGGTCAGTGGACGCGGCGCTTGCCGATGACGGCGAGGATCTTTCGCAGGGCGTCGGCCGCCTCGCGCACATCCTCCTCGGGCACGCCGGCGATGACCTCCAGGTGAGCCTTCCCGGACGCCGCGAGCGCCGCGTCGGTGACCCGCAGGCCTTGCGCGGTGAGCCGCACCCACCTGCTGCGGGCGTCGCCGGTGTCGGCCTCCCGTTCGACGTAGCCTGCCTTCGCCAGCCGTTGCAGCACGTTGCTGGTGCCGCCCGAGGTGAGGAACAGCGAGCGGGTCAGCTCGCTCGGCCTGAGACGGTACGGCTCCCCCTCGCGGCGCAGGGCGGCGAGCACGTCGAACTCGGCGTAGGTGAGGCCCAGCTGGGCTATCTCGGCCCGGGTGGCCTGCCCGAACAGTCCGTCGATGCGCGCGACCCTTTTGCTGAGCTCCAAGGCGGCGACGAGCGAGGCGGGGAGGCCCGCCCACGCGGGGACCAGTGCGTCGACCTCGTCGCGAGGTTCCTGTCCGTCGTCCTGCTGCACGTTAGAAGGCTATCGTCCATCCAGATTGCTTTCTAAAAAGCTTTCTTCTAAGTTAATAACCATGGCCAACTCCCTTCTGATCCGCAACGGCATGCTGATCGACACCGACCCCGTCGCCGCCCGCCCGGGCGACGTCCTCGTCGAGGACGGCGTCATCACCGCGGTGGGGCCCGATCTGCCCGCCGCCGACGGCGCCGAGGTGATCGACGCCACCGGCCGCATCGTGATGCCCGGCTTCGTCGACACCCACCGGCACACCTGGCAGGCCGGCATCCGCTCGGCCGCCCCCGACATCACCTTCACCGGATACCTCGAACGCGTGCTGGGCGAACTCGCTCCCCGCTACCGGCCCGAGGACGTCTACCTCGGCAACCTCGCCGGCGCCCTGGAGTGCCTCGACGCGGGGATCACGACGCTCGTCGACTGGTGCCACATCAACTTCACGCCCGCGCACACCGATGCCGTGATCGAGGCCCTGGAGCACGCGGGGATCCGCGCCGTCCTCGGCTACTGCCACGGAGGTGACGGCGGGCCGGAGAGCATGGCGGCCGAGGCCCGGCGGGTGCGCGAGGCGCTGCCCGGCGGCCTGCTCACGATGGCGCTGGCGGCGCTCGGCCCCGAGATCGTCAGCCCGCGGCAGGCGCTCGACGAGTGGCGGCTCGCCCGCGACCTCGATCTACCCGTCACCGTGCACATGGGCGGGCACGGCGCGGAGAGCGCCGAGCGCGGCCTCGCGTTCCTGCACGAGAACGGCCTGCTCGACCCGGGCACGACCTACATCCACCCGAACTGCTACACCGGCGACGCGCTCAAGCGCATCGCAGGCAGCGGGGGCACGGCCTCGGTGTCCCCGCTCGTGGAGGCCGAACTCGGCATCGGCTACCCGGCGACGGGCCGCGCGCGGGCGAGCGGGATCCCGACCGCACTCGGCGGCGACACCGTGGCGAGCGCCCCGGGCGACATGTTCAGCGTGATGCGGGTCGCGTACGCGCTGGAGCGCGCCCGCCCCGACGGCCTGGGCATGGACTTCACCACCCGGGACGTGCTGCGGATGGCGACGATCGAGGGCGCCGAGGTCGCGGGGCTGGGCGAGGTGACCGGATCGCTGCGTCCGGGCAAGCAGGCCGACATCGTCGTGCTCCGCATGGACGCGCTCGGCCACGCGCCCGTCCACGACCCGATCGGCGCCGTGGTGCTGTCCGCCGACACCCGGGCGGTCGACACGGTGCTCGTCGGCGGGGGCGTCGTCAAGCGCGACGGCAGGCTGGTGCACCACGACGTGCCGTCCCTGGTCGCCGCCCTCGGCGAGTCCGCCGCCCGTCTCACTGCCTGAACACAGCGGCCTCCGTCGCGGGGCCCTCGTTTCCGAACACGGGCCCTCGTTTCGCCATCTGAACGCGGCGGCCCCGTCTCGCCGCGCGAGTGCGGCCGCCGCGGGGCTCAGGCGCCGAGCACGCGGGCGGACTCCGACTCCTGGGCGAGCCTTCTGATCACGTCGAACACCTTGCCGTACAGGACGGTGCCGACCACGAGCGACTCGACGGCGGTCTCGCGGGGCCCGTTCAGGGGGATCTTGCCCATCTCGTGCTCCGCTACCAGGCGCATCAGCAGGTCCGCGTAGAAGCGCAGGCTCTCCTCGGTGGCCGGCATGCCGAGCTGGTCCAGCCTCACCAGCACCTGGGCCAGCTCGTCCCGGGTCGGCGCCTCGGGGGCGACGTTCCAGCCGAGGCCGGTGATCAGGTGGTCGACGCGCTCGCGTGCGGCGCGCTGCTCCGTGTCGTCAGGGTCGATTTCGACCGGTGTCGCCAGGGCGTAGTGCGCCGTGCCGAGCATCTGGTGGACCGGAGTCTCCTCGTCCTCCACCGCCGCCACGATCTTGCCGATCGAGGCGACCGGCAGGCGGCCGACCTCAAGCAGCGCCCGGATCAGCCGCAGCCTGCGCAGGTGGGTCTCGCCGTACTCCGCCCGGGTCGCGGCGGTCTGCTCACCCTGGGGGAGCAGACCCTCGCGCAGGTAGTACTTGATCGTCGGGATCGGCACCCCCGAGGCGGCGCTGAGCTGGGAGATCCGCATGGAGGCATGGTACCCATGAACTGGATAGCAAAGCTATCCAGCGTGCCGGGCTGGTGGCACCAGTCCCACGGCGCCGAGGACGCCGGCCGCGGTCTGGTCCTCCTCCAGATCGTGCTCGGGGCGCCACGCCCCCACGTGGACCAGCCCGGGCTCCACCAGCTCCAGCCCGGAGAAGTACCCCGCGATCGTCTCGCGGTCGCGTACCCTCAGCGCACCCTTGGTCGTCGAGTAGACCGCCTCAGCGTCGGCGATCGCCCGGTCGCTGAGGTCGCCGTTGAACCCATGGGAGAGCACCAGGGCGCCGCCGGGCGGCAGGCCTTCGCGCAGGTGCGCCACGATGCTCCTGGCCTCGTCGTCGTCCCCGATGAAGTGCACGATCGCGCAGAGGATGACGGCGAAGGGCCGGTCGAAGTCGATGGCGGCGCGGACCTCCGGGTGCTCGGTGATGGCCTTGACGTCGCGCAGGTCGCCGTCGATGACGGTGGTCCGCGGGTTGTCGGCGAGCAGGGCTCGGGCGTGGGTGAGCACGATGGGGTCGTTGTCGACGTAGACGATGCGGGCGTCCGGCGACCTTTCCAGGGCCACCTGGTGGACGTTCTCCCGGGTGGGCAGCCCGGTGCCGATGTCGAGGAACTGGTCGATCCCCATCTCGGTGAGGTGGCGTACGGCCCTGCCGAGGAAGGCGCGGTTCTCTCGGGCGATGTGCCTGACGTTCGGCAGCATGCGCATGACCTTCTCGGCGGCCGCGCGGTCGGAGGCGAAGTTGTCCTTACCGCCGAGGTAGTAGTCGTACATGCGCGCCACGCTGGGTGTACTAGGGTCGATCCCGGGTGGAGCCTCGTCCTGCTCGCTCATCCAAGCCCCTCGCCTCGCCGTCCGGAGACAACCGCCCTTTGGTTTACCCTCCTGGGCCAGAATATAGACGAAACCTCTGACAACATTGATCATGTGACGATTTTTCGTCTGGTTTGCTGGCGAATGGTCACAAGGAGGGCGCGGCCTGCGCCGTCAGGTCACCGGCAGGTTCTTCAGCGCCTCGCGGCGGCTCAACCCGGTCAGCCCCTTGTGGTCGACGTAGCGGACCACCTCGCGCGGATCGGTCTTGGCGTACTCGCGCAGGGCCCAGCCGATGGCCTTGCGGGCGAAGAAGTCGGTGTCGGAGAGGCTCGGCTCGATGCAGGCGTACAGCAGGCCGGCGTCGGTGCGGTCCTTGAAGGTGTTCTGGCACAGGATGGCGGTGCGCCGCCGCCACAGGTCGCCGTCGCCGGCCCATTCGAGCATGAGGGGGCGCATCGTGTCGGGATAGGCCCGCAGCAGCGCCCCGACGCGGTTGATCGCCAGGTCGTCGACGTAGTCCCACCAGGCGCCGGTGACGATCATCTCCTCGTACATCGGCACGGTGTAGAGAGTCTGGAAACTCTTGTAGTAGCGGAAGGCGGACAGCTCCATCGCGGCGTACCGCTCCTCGCGGTACTCGGCGTCGCGCCACATGGCGAGCACGGTCTTACGCCACTCGGGCGCGCTCTCGATGCGCTGCTCGGCGAGGACCTTCCTGAGCGCCGCTCGCCGTGGCACGGCCTGGACGCCGAGGAAGGGCATGGTGGACTTCATGTACGCCTGCATGGCGGGCGCCTTGGCCGGATCGGCCACCTCGGTGAGCGCCATCCGGACGGCCTTGTGCAGCGGGGTCATGCTTTCTGGCTGGTCCGTTCCCCCGTGGCGAGACCGTCGAACAGGACGGTGATGTAGTGCTCGGCGAGGGCGGCGGTGTCGAGCCTGCCCCCCGGGCGGAACCAGCGCACGGCGACCCAGATGCTGTCGCGGATCATGCGGTAGGTGAGCTTGGGATCGATGTCGGTCCGGAACTGGCCGTCGGCCTGGCCGCGCTTGATCTGCCCGATCCACATGCGCTCGACCTCGTCCTCGGCCTGGATCAGGTAGTCGAAGCGGTCGCCGGGCAAGGAGCGCAGGTAGTTCCAGTCGTTCTGCATCACGGTGATGGCCGCTCGGTGCGGCTCCAAGGTGCCGAAGCCGATGCGCACCATCTCCGACAGGATCGCCCGGGCGTCGGCCTCGCCCTCCCTCTCCAGGACCTTCCGGTAGCGCCCGATAAGGTCCTCGAGGAACGTCGACAGGACCTCGTCGACGATCGTCTCCTTGGAGTCGAAGTGGTGGTAGAGGCTTCCTGAGAGGATGCCCGCCTCATCGGCGATCTGCCGCACGGTCGTCGCCTGGAACCCCTTGCGGGCGAAGAGCTCGGCGGCGAGCTTCACGAGGTGCTCGCGGCGCTCGGAGGCGGGGCCGGTCGCGGAGGCGCGCCGCGGGGTGCCCTGGCGCTTAGCCCTGGAGTCGCCCCGTGAGGCGACCCCGCCGGTCGCGCCCGCGACCCCCGGCGCGCCGCCGGAGTTCTTTCGCGTGTTCACGTCCTCCATTATGGGCCTCCGGACAATCGCTTGTTCACTTTACGGCTGTGGTGAGTCACCTGCTCACCATACGTTCCACGCTCGACCAAGCGCTTGCTGAGCCACCAGGACCAGGCCGCCGGGAAAGGGGAGCGCCGCCGGCGGCGCGCGTCGCGGAGCACCAGGACCCTGACGGCCGACGATTTTTACCATCTGGGCATATACCTCCAGTTTTAGGGAAAGTTTCGGTGGTCTAACCGAAAAAGGGAACGGTGAATGAGCGGTCTCTGTGAGGGACGGGTCGTCGTCGTGACCGGTGCCGGACGCGGCATCGGGCGCGAGCACGCCATGGAGTTCGCCCGGCAGGGCGCGAAGGTGGTCGTCAACGACCTCGGTACCGGGCCGCAGGGCGCGGGCCGTTCCGGAGGCCCGGCACAGGCCGTCGTCGCGGAGATACGCGACCTCGGCGGCCAGGCCGTCGCCAACTGCGACGACGTCGCCGACTGGGACGGCGCGGCGCGGCTGGTCAAGACGGCCCTCAGCGCCTTCGGCCGGCTGGACGTGCTGGTCAACAACGCGGGCTTCCTGCGCGACCGCATGCTCGTCTCGATGACCGAGCAGGAGTGGGACGACGTCGTCCGCGTCCACCTCAAGGGTCACTTCCTGCCCCTGCGGCACGCCGCCTCGTACTGGAGGGAGCGGGCGAAGGCCGGCGAGCCCGTGGACGCGAGGGTCGTCAACACCTCATCCGGCGCCGGGCTGCTGGGCAGCGTGGGGCAGAGCAACTACGCGGCGGCGAAGGCCGGGATCGTCGCGCTCACCCACACGGCCGCCGCCGAGCTCGGACGCTACGGCGTCACCGTCAACGCGATCGCGCCCTCCGCCCGCACGCGGATCACCGAGGAGGTCTTCGCCTCGATGATGGCCCCGCCGGAGACGGGGTTCGACATCATGGACCCGGCCAACGTGGCCCCCCTGGTCGTGTGGCTCGGTTCGGCGGAGTCCGCGGGCGTGACCGGGCGGGTCTTCGAGGTCGAGGGCGGCATGATCTCGATCGCGACCGGCTGGCATCACGGGCCGGGCGTGGACAAGGGCGGGCGGTGGACCGTCGGGGAGATCGGCGAGGCCGTCGCCAAGCTGCTGGCCTCCGCCCCCATCGCCGACCCGGTGTACGGGACGGCGCTCGGCTGAGCGCCGCCGCCGTCACGGGAACCGGCACGCCGTCACAGGAAGGCGTAGCACTCCACCTCCGCGCGGCGATAGGAAAGGCCCTTGTCGACCGAGTCCTGCACGCACTGCCGTTCTCGCGGGCTCAGCTTGAGCACGCCGCACACGGTGACGCCGGAATAGGTGCGGCAGTCGAGATCCGTCGCCTCCTCGCCGACACGGTACTTCCGCTCGACCTCCGAAAGGCAGTCCTGCCTGGCCTGCGCCGTGTCGGCGTAGCGGCACTGACGGACCAGGATCTTGTACTGGTCCTCGCTCACCGACTGCCTGTCATCTTGCTCCGGCGGCCCGCCGGCCGCGACGGTGCCGAACATCGTCGTCGTGGCGAGCACGACGGCCGTCGTGATCATTTTCATGACTTCCCCCAGTCATGACCTTCTTACCCGCCGTAGCGCCTTTCGAAGAACCCTCCCGGCAAATCGGACACCTGGCGCCTCAGGAGACGGTCGCCGCCGCTGACGCACTCAGCTTCGTGTGGAAGGCGCGTGACCGACGGGAAGGAGGTCCGTTCCCGGGGAGCCGAAGTACTCGCGGAGAGGGTTAGCGGTCGCTCCACTTGATCTCGTAAGGCCGCAGGGTGAACTCCTTGCCGTCCACGGTCGCGGCGATCTGCGCGCCGGTGGTGTTGACCATCACGAGCCGCCGCGGCTGCGCCAGCACCCGGACCTTGGGGTTGGAGGAGCGGACCTGCTCAAGCTCGGCTCCGGCCGGGAACCACGTGGCGAAATCGCTCACCAGCTGTCCGGCCGGCAGGGCGGCGCCGGTCCGCGGGTCCCACATGCAGCCCTGGCAGGAGCCGTCCTTGGCCTGCGGATTCCAGTACAGTGCCGTGGCGGCGCCGCTCTTGGCGAACTCGATCATCGAGGCGGCCTGGACGGCGAGCCGCATGGGCTGGGACCACGTGGTGCCGTCCTCGGGTACGAAGTACCACTCAGACCACCAGACCGGCAGGTCACCGGTCTTCGCGCGCAGCCAGGTCGTGACCGCGCTGAACTTGCTCAGCGCTCCGAAGGCGTCGGGCAGCAACTCGTGGGCGTCGGTCAGCGAGGCGCCGTCGACCACGACGAAGTCGGCGCCCTTCTTGTTCTTGAACCAGTACTCGAAGGCGTCGAGGACGTTCTGGTTGACGACTCCCCACGGGCCACGCAGCTCGGACTTGCCGGACTTGTTACTGTCGAAGCCGATGTAGGGGCCGCCGATCTGGGCGTCGGGCCTGACCGCCTTCACCGCGTCGTAGACCTTGTTGTACAGCTCGGTGTAGCCCTTGAAGTCCGCGGGCTTGGAGTGGTCCTTCCAGAAGCCCTTGAGCTCGTTCCAGACCATGAAGTACTTGACATCGGGGTACTTCTCGGCGACGGCCGCCGACAACTTGGCGAAGTCGTCGAAGTGCTCCGGATAAGGGGCGTCCTCCAGGTGCTCCTTCCAGGCGGACTCCTGGGTCGGGCCCTCAGGGCCGCCCTTCATCCAGTCGGGGGCGCAGCAGAGCGTGATGATCTGCGTGCCGCCGGACTGCTTCATGAGGTTCGTCCGGCTGTCGAGGTCCTCCCAGTAGAACTCCTGCGGGCGCGGTTGGGGGTTGAGCGCCCCGAACCCCATGATGTGCTGGTTCTGCAGCATCGGGGTTCGCGCGAGCGTCCGGCTCACGTCCTGCTCGAACCGCTCGGTGACGTTGTTGGCGCTGATCCCTGTGTGGGTGAACCCCCAGCGAGGCCACGCGGGATCCACCGGCGGCGCTTTCTGGATCTTGGTGTTGGACCCCGCCGGTGACGGGGCGGTGGACCCTTGCGCGGCAGGAGCCGCCCGGTCCTCGGCGCCGCCGAAAGAGCAGGCCGCCACGACCAGCGCCATCATCACGATCCCCGCAGCCGAGGAGATCATCCGACCGGGACGCCACCATGTCGATCCGCCGCCACTCGATGACACCTAACCCCCACCTGACCCTCACCGTCCGCCGTGACGAGAGCGTTCCATGGGCAACGCAAATACGGCGATTCAGGAGCAAGATTCACACGCAAGTGTTATGGCCACCGTAAGGAGAACCGACCCGCGCTTCGCGTGTCCGTGTCCCTGCGCGGAGTCTTGGTGACGGGACGTGTCGGGCCAGTCGGCGGTCGGGTTCCCTTCAGCGACCCGTGGGCCGACGTCTGATCCTTGATACCAATGTGCTCATCGCATACGAACGCGGCACCATCGACCGGAGTGCTCTGGACGCCGACGAGTTGGCGATCGCGGCGGTCGCCTGAGAGCTCGGCGTGAGGCGGTGACTCCTCGTTCCGCGGCTCCATCCCGCTCCGCTGGGATTGCGGGCCGGCTGCCGTCCGGTGCGGGTGGTCCCTCTTGTGTGACATGTCCGTACGATGCTCACGGTACTGACTTGTCGAGAATGGGATGGAGTGCCGTGAAGATCGCCTATGTCACCTATGACGGTCCGGACGACGACCGTGAGGTGCTGCTCGCCGCCTGGGAGCGGGCGGGCATCGAGGGCGCGGCGGTGCGCTGGGACGATCCGGCCGCCGACTGGGCGGCCTTCGACGCGGCGGTGGTCCGCTCGACGTGGAACTACGTGGACCGCCGCCAGGACTTCGTCGACTGGGCGCACCGGACGGCGAGTGCGACGCGGCTGCTGAACCCGGCCGAGGTGCTGGAGCGCAACACCGACAAGACCTACCTCCGTGAGCTGGCACGGCTCGGTATCCCGACCGTCCCGACGCACTGGGTCGGTCCGGAGGACCCGATCGACCTTCCCGCGTGGGAGGACTACGTCGTGAAGCCGAACGTCTCGGCCGGGGCGCGGGACACCATCCGCACGGCCGACGTCGCCGAGGCCGAACTGCACGCGAAGAACCTGGTGGCCAAGGGCAAGGTCGCGATGGTCCAGCCGTACCTCGACATGGTGGAAGGCGAGGGGGAGACCTCGCTGCTGTACTTCGGCGGCCGGTTCAGCCACAGCCTGCGCCGTGTCCCCATGCTGGCGAACGGCACCCGCTCCCCTCGGGCCGGCCATATCGGGGTGGATCTCCGTGACCCGGCCCCCGACCAGTTCGCCCTCGCCGAGCGCGTCCTGGCCGCGGTCCCCGAGCCGATCCTGTACGGCCGGGTCGACCTTGTCCGCCTCGCCGACGGCACCCCTGCCCTCATCGAGCTTGAGCTGACCGAGCCCTACCTGTACCTGACCGACGCCCCCGCGGCCGCCGACCGCTTCACCACCGCCCTCCGCGACCTGCTGTAACCGCGAACGAGCGCGGCTCGCGCCTCCCGGAGGATCGGAGGCGCGAGAATTGTCGATCGAGTCAACCGGCCGTCCAGTCCGCAGGTCATGGTGCTGCGGGCGCGGATCGTGTTGCTGGCCGCGCAGCGCTGGCCGCTGGCGCGCATTGCCGTGCATCTGGGCACCACCGAGACCACGGTGCGCAAGTAGAAGGTCGGGTAAGAGCAAGTCGGCCGCGCCCACCCGCCAGCTCGTGACCATCTCCGAGCTCGTCGGCGTCCATGGCCGGGTACTCAACGGGCGAATCAGCGACCGGTTGGGCCGTCGAGCGCCAGCACGTACAGCATTAGTCGACGTTAAGGTTCCGTACCAGATGCCTGACGTTGTCTTTTGTCGGGGCGATGGCTTCTGGTGCTGGGCTGTGCCCTGGTGGTGGCCATGATCGATGACTCCAATCTATACAAACTATTGACGCATCACTTCACATATGTAGATTATGTGCGCACTGCCGGCGTCCAACGCCGTCCCACCCCTAGGAGCCGCCATGGGCGTCCTCTCCTCCCTCCCCCCTCCGACAGGGAGAGCCCGACTGGCCGCCCTCCTCGCTGTGGGCACGCTCGCGCTCACTGGGTGCGGCGGCTCGGGGCTCGGCCCCGGCTACGTGTGGCGGACCAGCCTCCTCGACGCCGGAGGCACGACATGACAGACCTGCTGGCCATCGAGGCTCTTGTCGCCCGCAGCGGAGTCGGCTCGTCCCGCAGGGACGACGGGTCTTCGCGCCGCTCACCGTCGAGGAGAACCTCCAGATCGCCATGGGCCGCCGACTCGCACCTTTCAGCTCACGCGTCTCTCCGCACCACCCATCCACGCTTCTCCGCCCCCCGCCCACCCCCCAAGGAGGGAGAACTGTGTTGAGACCGTTCCGAAGAGCCCGCTGGGGCGCCTTCATGCTGGGAGTACTTCTGCTGATCGGAGCCGGTGCCTTCGGCCCGTCGGCGTCCGCATCATCCGCCACGGCCGGGACTTCGGCTCCCGTCAGGACCTGCGCCAGCCTGCAGCAGGTGACCTTCACCGACGGAACGAAGGTCACCTCTACGGATGACACCACCGTCACAGGTGTCTGCCGTGTCAACCTCGTCGTCCCGGAACAGATCAACATCGGCGTGTCGTTGCCCACCACCGGCTGGAACGGCCGGTTCGTCGGCGTCGGCGGCGGCGGGTACGTCGGCTCGGTGACTCAGGCCGGCGACCTCGCCGCCCTGTCCGGCTACGCCGCCGCGGTGACCGACACCGGGCACACCGGCTCGCTCCTTGACGGATCGTGGGCATGGTCTGCTACCGGCATGAGGACCAACCTGATCCAGGACTTCGCCTACCGGTCCTTGCACGAGATGACCGTCAAGGGCAAGGCGGTGACCCAGGCGTTCTACGGTCGCTCGCCCGCCTACTCGTACTGGAACGGCTGCTCCACCGGCGGTCGGCAGGGCCTCATGGAGGCCCAGCGATACCCCGACGACTACGACGGGATCGTGTCCGGCGCTCCCGCGATCAACTGGGACCGCTTCGTCCCGTCCGGTCTGTGGCCTCAGGTCGTCATGCGGGAGATGGGCGACGTCCTTCCGTCGTGCAAGCAGGAGGCGTTCACCCAGGCCGCCGTCACCGCCTGTGACGGCGCTGACGGCGTCGTCGACGGGATCGTCGCCAACACCGCGTGCCGGTTCGATCCCGCCTGGCTCATCGGCCGGCAGACCGGCTGCGGGACCATCACCGCTACGGACGCCGCGGTGATGAAGAAGATCTGGCAGGGTCCCCGCAGCAAGGACGGATCATTCCTCTGGTACGGGCTGACGCCGGGAACCGGGTTGAGCAGCCTGGCCGGCAGCGTCAACGGCGTCCAGACCCCCTTCCCAATCGTGACCAGTTGGTTCCAGTGGTGGCTCGCCAAGGACCCCGGGTTCGACTGGACGACCGTCACCACAGACAACTTCGCCCAGTACTTCGAACAGTCCCGCGAGGAGTACAACAGCGTGCTGGGCACCGACAACCCGGACCTTAGCGGTTTCCGGGATTCCAGAGGAAAGATCATCATCTGGCACGGTGAGGCCGACAGCCTGATCTTCCCGCAGGGCTCCATCGACTACTACCAGCGCGTCGTCCAGCAGATGGGCGGGCTCAGCCGGACCGAGAACTTCGCGCGGCTGTTCCTGGCCCCCGGCGTCGACCACTGCGGCGGCGGATCGGGAGCCGCGCCGACCGACCCGCTGTCCGCCGTCGTGAACTGGGTCGAGAAGGGCCAAGCCCCGCAGACCCTCCCGGCGGCCACCACCAATTCCACCATCACCCGTCCGCTGTGCACCTGGCCGGAGGTCGCCCGCTACAAGGGGTACGGCGACTCCAACGACGCCTCCAGCTTCCGCTGCCTGGTCAATCCCTTGGCCTGATCCCCAGCTGACATGATCAGGACCGGGGCCCTCCCCAGCAGAGGGCCCCGGTCCTCTCATTTCAGCGGCCTTCCAGTCGTTCCAGTACACGCCAACGATGTGCGCCAGATCCGCCGCTCGCCCCGGAACCGGCGACCGACGGCATCGAGGCCGACCTCTGGGCGGTCAGCGGTGCGGGGACGCCGGGGTCATGAGGGGGCGCCTTCGAGCCGGGTCAGGGTCGCGTGCAGCCAGTGGAGTTCGGCCTCGCTGGTGGCTCTGGCGATGGTGAGCAGGCCCTGGCGGAACGGGTCGTCCACGTCCTCGGCGCGGATGGGGCGGCCGTCCTCGTAGAAGAAGCTGCTGGGTTGCTCGAGGAACGCCAGCCGCCGCCGCAGCACCGCCGCCTGTGCCTGGGGTTCTTCGAGGTGACGCAGGAACGCCAGCAGTGTGAACCAGCGGTTCTCGTCGCTGATGTCCAGGTGGTCGGGCTCTCTCAGGCGCCGCAGGAGCTCTTGCTCGCCGGTGGGGGTGAGGTGCAGCACGTGGCGCGGGGCGGCGGCGGCGCCCTGCTGGGTCTCGCGGGTCAGCCGGCCGGCCGTTTCCATCCGTTTGATCGCCGGATACAGGGTGCCGTCGGCGATCGGGCGTACGTGGCCGGTCAGCGCCGCCACTCGTTTACGCAGTTCGTAGCCGTGCAGTGGCCGCTCGTGGAGGAAGCCGAGGATCGCCAGTTCGAGCATGGATGAGAGCATATCCCCTTGCCGTTATACCTCGGAGCCGATATACCTTGTGGGCAACGTACGGATTTGAGGGAGAAGGCCGTCATGCACGACACGCAGGTCCACGCGAGTGGCGCCAGGATGCGCTGGATCGAGCTGCCCGGGAGCGAGCCCGCCCGGGTCTACGTCCACGGCCTCGGCGCCATGTCGGCTCCCTACTTCGCGGGGGTGGCCGCCGACCCGCTGCTCGCAGGGCATCGATCGCTGTTCGTGGACCTGCTCGGCTTCGGTCTCAGCGATCGCCCGGCCGATTTCGGCTACACCCTGGAGGAGCACGCCGACGCGCTGGCGGAGGTCATCGCGGCCGCCGGAGCGGGTGGAGCACAGCTCATCGGCCACAGCATGGGAGGAGCCGTGGCCATCGTCCTGGCCGCCCGGCACCCCGGCCTGGTCTCCAACCTGGTGCTGGTCGACGCCAACCTCGACCCGATCTCACCGGTTCCCGCCCGCGCCGGCGGCAGTGGCATCGCCGCCTACACCGAGGAGGAGTTCCTGCGCTACGGCAGGGACGAGGTCCGGGACCGTGTCGGCCCGAATTGGTGGGCGACGATGCGGCTGGCCGATCCGGTGGCGCTGTACCGCACCGCTGTGAACCTGGCGCGCGGCACCACCCCGACGATGCGCAAGCACCTGCTCGGGCTGGAGATCCCCCGCGCCTACCTCCACCCCGCCCAGGACGGCTCGCCGAAGGGCGCAGACGCGCTCCAGGCCGCCGGTGTCCGGCTCGTCCCGATCCCCGACAGCGGACACAACATCATGCTCGACAATCCCGGCGCCTTCGCCCGCGCGACCTCGGACCTGCTCGCCGGTTCCCCCGCGTGACATGCCTGCGGCTCGCGCCCTCGGTGTCCGGAGGGTGCGAGCCGCAGGTATTCGGGGGGCTAGGGGAGGACCACCGCGAGGGGGGTCACTCCGGCGGTGCGGAGGGCGGCGGGGAGCTTGGCGGCCCAGGGGTGTTCGTCGAGGGCGAGGCCGCCGGGGTTGTCGACGACGAAGCGGACCGTGCCGCCGGGTCCGGGCCGCTCGGTCCACTTGGCGCCGAAGCCGGTCAGGGCGGAGGTCACCTTGGCCCGGTCGGCGGGGTTGACGGTGATCCGGATGGGCGACTCACGGTCGGGGATCGCCGTGGCGCTGGGAGCCTCCGTGGTCTCGGGGGTGACGGTCCTCTCAGGGGATGTCTCCGGGGTGGCGGTGCGGACCGAGGGGGAATTGGGGAGGTCCGCGGCGATGGCGTTGGTGATCAGGCGGGTGGTGCCGTCGGTGAAGGCGCGGAAGTTCGGCTCGCCCGCGAACAGGATCGCGTGGCCCTGGCCGACGGGCTCGTCCAGCACCGCGGCGGTGCCGCCGAGCTCCTCGGCGCCGAGCTGGAAGCCGGAGACGAACCAGTCGGGCGAGTCGGCGGCCGGGTAGGAGGCGACCACCTGGGAGGGGTCCGAGGCGCGCATCAGCGGGTCGTAGGAGTAGAACTGCCAGGCCGTGGACCCGACGCCGCCGGCCAGCGGGCCCTTGGCCACGTTGACGCGGAACAGGGAGCCCGGGACGTCGGAGGTCGGCTCGGTGAAGCTCGCCGTGCTGACGCCCGCCAGGGAGGCGAGCTGCGCGCCGCCGCTCCAGCCGATGTACCGGCCGCCGCCGCCCACCCAGGCCTTGAGCGTGTCACGCCCCGCCTGGCCGAGGGCATTGGAGGCCGAGGCCGCGGGACCCGCCGGGACCAGCAGGACGTCCAGGCCCGACAGCTTGCCGGCCGCCACGTCCGCCGGGGTGAGCTTGGTGTAGGGCAGCTTCCACTCGCGGTCGAGGCGCTGCCGCAGCCAGCCGAGGGACTCGACCGTCGTGCCCGAGGTGGCCGACAGCTCGAGGACGCCGACGTTGGGCCGCTTGGCGGGAGCCGGGGGTGAGACCACGTCGGGGATCCGCTCGGCGGGGGTGGCGATCGGCGGCAGCGCGGTGCCGGACGAGCCGCCGGACACGTTGGCCAGCAGCGGCAGGCTCCACGCGGTCACGTCGTAGAAGTAGGGGAACGGGGTGTAGCCGTCCTCGCCGAGCATGGCCTGGATCCAGTGCTTCTGGCCCTGCGCCATGGGGATCCAGTAGGTGCCCTTGGGCAGCGTGGTGCGGGCCGGCGGGCCGCCGTACTCCTTGAAGTCCGGGACGGTGGTCGCCTTGGCCAGCTTGTAGACCTGGACGTCCATGCGCTGCAGGCGCCGCACCACCGACTCGACGGCCGCCTTCTTGGCCGGGTCATCGGACCGCAGGAAGTAGTTGCGGACGAGCCGGTCGGGCACCTGGGTGATGACCTCGTGGCCGGGGTTGTAGACCTGGTTCGGCTCCAGCTCGCCGGCGAGGCCCTGCTTGTAGGCCTCGGCGTACATGCCGTGCCAGGTGGTCAGGATGCTCTCCTTGTGCGAGGCGGCGGCCGACAGCGACACCCACTGCGTGAGGTACTGCTCGAAGGCGCGGGTGGCGATGGGGGAGCTGCCGCCCTTCTCGAAGGTCATGCCCGCGGCGTTGAAGCCGGTCGTCGGCACCGTGTCGCCGTAGCCCATGTAGAACAGGTCGTAGACGTCCCGGTTGGTGAAGGGCAGGCCGCGACGGGTGAACTCGTCGATCATGGCCTGGCCGTACAGGTTGCTGATCCAGTCGTAGGCAGGCTCGGCGATGTCGTGGTAGATCGGGTCGGCGTTCGGCGGGAAGAAGTACGCCGTGCCGCCCTGCTCGTGGGCGTCGATGTAGAGCTGCGGGGGGTACTTGCGCAGCAGTTCGAGCTTGCCGTCGGTCTCCGGCTGGGTGCGGGCGAACCAGTCGCGGTTCATGTCGAAGCCGTAGGCGTTGCGGCGGGTGTCGGCCTCGCGCCCGTCGGGGTTCTGGATCGGCAGGATGACGACGGTCGCGTTGTCCAGGATCCGCCTGGCGGCGCAGTCGTCGCGGTCCGACAGGTCGTACAGGGTCTTCAGGGCCGCGTCGGCGCCGCTCTCCTCGTTGCCGTGGACGTTCCCGGTGACCCACAGGACGGCCGGGTTGTGCTTGGCGATCTGCTTGGCGAGGGCCGTGGGGGTGAGCGGGCTGCGCAGCGCCTTGATCGCCACTTCGGTGGCGGCGAGCCCGACCTTGGTGACGTTGGCGGCCTTGCCGACGATCGCGTACTTCAGGGGGCGGCCCTGGGCGGTCGTGGCGAGGGTGCCGGAGACGACGCGGTCGCTGGCCTTGGCGATCGACTCCAGGAGCGTGTCGGACTCGGCCGAGGTGACCTCGCGCTCGCCGAGGTCGAACCCGAGCACGCTCTTGGGCGTCGGGACCTTGTTCAAGTACACGGGTGCGGTCTGGGTGGGATCGCACGTGGTCGGTGCCTGCACGGGGGTGGGGTCCGCTTGGGCGGCCCCGGCTGGGAGGGCGAGCGCGCAGACCAGGACGGCAGGCGCGACCACCTTGAGGCGGTTGAACATGTGATCACCGTGTCATCGGCATTTATCCGTGACAAGGGTGATTTTTTAGCTTTACGTTACATCTGAGGTGATTTCAGGCGGTGGAGATGCCGCCGTCGACAGGGATGACGGCCCCCGTGAGGTACGCGCCCGCGCGGGACGACAGGAAGATCGCCGCTCCGGCCATGTCGTCGGGCCGGCCGATGCGGCCCAGCGGGATCTCGGTCTCGATCGCCGAGCGCGTCCGCGGATCGTCCAGCGCGAAGGCCATCATCTTGGACTCGAACGGGCCGGGCGCGATGGCGTTGACCGTGATGAACTCGGCGGCGAGCTTCTGCGCGAGGTGGCGGGTCAGCATGTGCACCCCCGCCTTGGTGGCCGAGTAGGCGTAGCTGTCCATGCGGGGCGTCCGCAGGCCGTCGATGGAGCCGATGTTGATCACACGGGCCGGGTCGTCGGCCGAGGCGGACGCGCGGAGCAGCGGAAGGAAGCGCTGGGTCAGGAAGAAGACGCCCTTGACGTTGATCCCCCAGAGCTTGTCGAAGGCGTGCTCGGGGTACTCCTCAAGCGGCGCGCCCCAGGTCGCGCCCGCGTTGTTCACCAGCACGTCCAGGCGGCCCTCGCGCTCCGACACCGCTCCGACCAGCGCCTCGATGCCCTCGGGCGTAGACAGGTCGGCGGGGACGGCGACGCACCCCAGCTCGGCGGCCGTCTTCTCCGCCTCGGCGGCCTTCCGCGCGGAGATGTAGACGGTCGCCCCCGCCGTCACGAAACCGGAGGCGATCATCTTCCCGATGCCCCGGGAACCACCCGTGACCACGACCGTCTTGCCGTCAACCGAGAACAGAGTCATGCCACCCGATGATGCCGTACTCCTCCCGACCCGTCCATACCGGCCGGTCGGTTCAGTACGCGCGCCGGCCGGGTCCTCCGCTCAGGTGTGGAAGCGGCCGTAGTCGCCGCGGAAGAAGAGCAGAGGTCCCTGGTCGGCGTGCGCGTCCAGGTCGTGCACGCGCGCCACGACGATGAGATGGTCCCCCGCGACGTGCTCGGACTCCAGCGAGCAGTCGATCCAGGCCAGCGTGCCGTCGAGGACGGGGCCGCCGCCGGGGGAGAGCGTCCAGGTCAGGCCGGCGAACTTGTCGCCCCCCTTGGCCGCGAGCCGCCTGCTGACGTGCTCCTGCTGCTCTGAGAGGACGTTCACGCAAAGGCGCGGCGCCGTCCTGAGCCGTGGCCAGGTCGCGCTGGTGTGCGCGACGCAGAAGGACACGAGCGGCGGGTCGAGTGACACCGAGGTGAAGGAGTTGGCCACGAGACCGCGGGGCTCGCCGCCGGCCGGGTCGATCGCCGTGACGGCGACCACGCCCGTGGCGAAGCGCCCCAGCACGTTCCTGAAGTGCATCGCGTCGGTGGCGTGCGGCCGTCCGCCCTGCTGCGCCAGGTGGGCATGCCCGTTGGCGCTCGCCGGACGTTGTCCGTTCCCGGGGCGGGGGATGCGGCCGCTCGCCACGTACGGGAGGGGCGGCAGGGGAGGCGGGGCGGAAAACCTGTATGTCAACGCTCCCGTCCCTCCGTGCCGGCCGCGCTCGCGTCCGCGCGGTCGGTCCGCCCGGCGAGTGCGCCACGAACAGCATGCAACTTCAACCATGGTTGAGGTCAAGAGCGGCCGGATGTGACAGGGGACACGTCGAGAAGGGGCGCCTTGACGCGGGGGGGCCGGCGGTTTAAACCGCACCCGTGCCGGGGGGGGGGGGGGGGCCCCCCCCGCCCACGTTCCGCTCCGGCGCGACTTCCAGGACCCCGGCGAGGGTTGGGGTCCTGGAAGTCGTTTACCGCACGGAGTCGGTGGGAGGCCGGTCGCCGGAGCCGTGAGCCCAGGGATCTTCGGGCTCCTCGGTCTCCTCCACGGCCGGCCTGCGGAGATGGCGCTTGACGAGTTGTGCGGCGCCGGTGGGATCGGCCGCCGGGTGAGTGACGGTGAGACCGTCCTCATTCCAGACGAACGAGCCGCTTCGGCACCACACGGTCAGTTCGGGAGTCACCGAGAGCACGGACATCGCGTTCGCGCTGCTCTGGTAGGTGTGCGTGAACCCCTCTCGATGCAACGCGTAGCGCAGTAGACGCGTCGCCTCGCGGGGATCGTGCCAGGGCAGATACGGCGTGCCCGCACGTACGGTCAGCACAAGCCCTCACCCCCTCGCCGACTCTTTGATGGATTTGTACCAACGTTTGGATAATGCGGGGTGGAGGCGCTCGGGTCAAGGGGTTGTTTGCCGTCAGAACGAGATCGTCTAAATTCGTAGGTACAAAAGGACGCAACCGTAGGTGTGATTTGACACGGTCGACGCTGTACCAGCAGGTGGCCGGCGAGCTGCGCAGGGCGATTTACTCCGGCGAGCTCGGGCCGGGCGCTCAGCTGCCGACGGAAATGGACCTCATGGACAGCCATGAGGTCAGCCGCAACACGGTACGCCTCGCCCTGGCCGAGCTGGAGAACGAAGGCCTGATCACCCGGATGCGCCGCCGCGGGAGCTTCGTCCGCGACCGGCGCGCGCTGCTGATGCGTCCCCAGGCCGAGCTGAACACCCCGCCCGGCGTGCTGCGGCGGGAGGCCTTCGCCGAAGCGGTCACCAAGGAGGGCCGCAAGCCAGGCCAGGAGATCGAGGTCTCCATCGTGGAGCCGGCCGAGGAGATCGCGGCCAGGCTGGAGCTGGAGGAGCACGCGCTCGCCGTGGTGCGGCGCCGGCTGCGCTACGTCGACGACCAGCCCTACAACACCAACGACTCCTACTTCCCGCACGCGCTGGTGCGCGACTCAGAGATCGCGCGTCCCGCGGACATCACCCGGGGGGCCAACCGCGTTCTGGAGGAGCTGGGTCACCGCCAAGTCCGCGTGGTGGATGACATCTCGGCTCGCATGCCGACTCCTGAGGAATCCTCGCGTTTGCAACTCGAACCTGGTACCCCTGTTGTCGTATATGTCCGAGTTGGTTATGACCGTGAGGACACCCCGGTCCGGGTCGCCGTGTCGGTGCTACCCGCCGACAAGCATCTGATCAGGTACGAGCTCGAACTGAGCTGACCTCGCGCGCGCCGCTCCGCGCAGTGGTGCGGCCGCGCCGTCCTGCCTCCGGCGCGGGCCGGGGCCGTCACTCCGGCCCCTGATGCCCGTCGGCCCGAGGCGAACGCCGTTCCCGCAGGCCTTCACTGATAGGGCCGTACGCCCCCGGTCGAGCACTTTCGGTGTTCGAGGCGCTACTAACGGCGACGAAAGGACGATTCATGTACTCCCACACCCTCCAGCAGGCCGGTTCCCTGACCCTGCGTAACGCCACCCCCGACGATCTTCCGGGCGTCCTCGCGCTCCTGGCGGAGACGGCGGACTGGCTGAACGGCCGGGGCATCCGGCAGTGGCCGGCCGGCGGCTTCCCCGCCGCGCGGATCGAGCCGCTGATCGCCGAGGGGAGCCTGTACGTGCTGGACGACGAGGAAGGCCGCGACGTCCTGGGCGGTGACGCCGCGCACACCCCGGCGGCGACCCTCGCCCTCGACGACCACGCCGACCCCGAGTTCTGGCGGCGCGGCGACCACCCGGAGACCGGCCTGTACGTCCACAAGCTCGCCGTCAAGCGGGTGTTCTCCGGGCACGGCCTGGGCGAGACGCTGCTCGACTGGGCGGCGCTGCGCGTGGCCGCCACCGGGCGCCGGTGGCTGCGGCTGGACTGCTCCAAGGACAACCCCGGCCTCCAGGGGTACTACCGCAAGCTCGGCTTCCGGCACGTCCGCACGGTGGACCTCCCGCACCGCGCCTCCGGCGCGCTGTTCCAGCGGGCCGCCGACCTGGCCTCTCCCGCCGTCCCGCACGTGCGGCGGCGCAGGTCCGCGCACGTGGGCACGAGGTGAGACCGGGCCTGAACAGCCCACTCACATGCCGGGTAGATCATGAGGTAGCCGTCCAACCCGGATAAGTGACGGCCTGCGGGTGGTAGCGGTCCATCTCGGGACAGGAGGGTCCGATAACCTCAGGACCCATGACCGGATCGCTGCTCGAGGTGATCGCGCTGGACGTGCGCGACGCCGTGGCCGCAGAGGAGGGCGGCGCGGACCGCCTGGAGATCGTGGCCGACATGTCGACCGGCGGGCTGACCCCCGCCCCGGAGACGGTCGCGGCGATCGCCAAGAAGTCCGCGCTGCCCCAGATGGTGATGCTGCGCTCCAACGCCGGCTACACCGTGACGCCCGAGGAGCTCGAAGGGCTGGAACGCGACGCGCGCGTCCTCGCCGACGCCGGGGCTGCGGGCTTCGTCTTCGGCTTCCTCGACGACGACGGCAAGGTCGACCTGGCGGCCACCGAGGCGCTGATCCACGCCGTCACCCCGCTGCCCTGGACCTTTCACCGGGCCGTGGACAACGCCGCCGACCTCCAGGCCGGCTGGCGGGCCGTGCGGCTGCTGCCGAACCTGGCCACCGTGCTCACCTCCGGCAACCCCTCAGGCATCGCGGCCGGGCTGCCCATGCTGCGGTCACGCGCCGAGGCGGGCGACGCCCCGCTCATCCTCGCCGGCGGCGGGCTCAAGCCGCACCTCGTCCCTCCGCTGCTCGACTACGGCGTGCGCGCCTTCCATGTCGGCGGGGCCGTACGGGCATCGTGGTCGGACCCCGTCGACATCGACCGCGTCCGGCGATGGCGGCGGATCGTGGACTCGATCTGACATGCGGGGCATGCCCGTCACCCTCGGAGGTGGCACGGTGGCCGGCTTCGACGCGGCCTACGCGGAGCAGGCGGAGCGCTACCCGGGCCCCACGGCGGCCTGGCAGCCCGTGCACACCGTGTACGTCCCCGCGGACCGCTTCGACGCCCACACCGTCAGGACGTGGGGAGACACGGCCCTGGCATCCCTGGAGCGCCACCTGCCGGAGGACTCCGGCCTGTCGCCGGTGTTCGGCCCGATGCCCCGCGACCTGGCGCTGGACGTACGTCGCCGGGTGGCGCGCAAGCTCGCCGAGGAGCCCGTCGAGGACCTGCGGATCGACTTCGAGGACGGGTACGGCGCCCGCCCGGGCGCCGAGGAGGACGCCCACGCCGCCGGGGCGGCCGAGGCGGTCGCCGCGATGCACGCCGCCGGCACGCTGCCGCGACGCTGGGGCCTGCGCGTCAAGTCCTTCGCCGATGGGGATCCGGCGCGGAGCCTGCGCACGCTGGACGGCTTCCTCACCGGGGTCGTCGACCGGGCAGGGAAGCTTCCCGGAGGGTTCACGGTCACCTTTCCGAAAGTCCTGATGGAGGCCTATCTCGGGCAGTTCGCCGCATGCCTCGCGTCGCTGGAGGAGACTCTGGGACAGGCCGCGGGGACGCTGCGGTTCGAGATGCAGGTCGAGGCGCCGCAGACCGTCATGTTCCTCATGCGCTCGCCCGACCTCGTGCCCTCGCTGCGCGGTCGCCTGGCGGCGGCGCACTTCGGGGTGTTCGACTACACCGCCGCCTGCGGCCTCCCACCGGCGGAGCAGCGCCTGGACCACCCGGTGTGCGACCACGCCCGCGAGATCATGCGCGTGGCGCTCGCGGGCACCGGGGTCGAACTGTCGGACGGCTCGCTGGCCGCCTCACCTGCCTCGGACTCCACCGGCGACGTGCACGAACTGTGGCGGGCGCACTCCTCGATGGTGCGCCACTCGCTGCGCAACGGGTTCTACCAGGGCTGGGACATGCATCCCTCGCACCTGGTCAGCCGGTACGCCACCGTGTACGCCTTCCACCTGGCGACCCGGGAGGCCTACGCCGGGCGGGTGCGCGCCTGGGAGGCCCGGCGCGACGCGGGCGGCGGCGTGATGGACGAGCCGGCGACGATCAAAACCCTGACCGCCGCCCTCCACCGCGCCACGCTCGCCCTCGGCGACCCCGGGCCCGAGGTCTCCTGAGGGCGCGCCGCGATCAGAGGCGGGGTTCGGCGGGGAGATGGCCGCAGGCGGTGAGCATGGCGGGGCGGCCGACGAGCTTGACGTGCTCGCCGCGGCCGAGTGACGCGGCGAGCGCGGCCTCGGCCGCCTCGATGCCCAGCCACTGGTCGTAGGTCACGGGCCGCACGCCGCGCGACGCGAGCAGGTCGTCCAGCCGGGTGCGCGGCCCGGGGCGGCCGGTACGCCCGGCGAGGTCGGCCAGCAGCGTGCGCACGGTCTCGGCGGCGTCGGACTTGTTGGTGCCGATCACCCCGGTCGGGCCGCGCTTCAGCCAGCCCGCGACGTACTGCCCCTCGCTCACCCGCCCCGCGACGTTCGGCACGGTCATCGTCGCGGTGTCGAACGGCACGCCCGGCAGCGGCACGCTCTGGTAGCCGACCGAGCGCAGCACCATGCCGACCGGGATGGTCTCGTACTCCCCGGTGCCCACCACCCGGCCGTCGGCCAGGCGGGTGCGCTCCAGTCGCAGCGCCTCGACGCGCGAGGACCCGAGGATCTCCACCGGGCGCAGCCAGAACCGCACGTCCAGGCGGCGCGGGCGCCCCGCGGACGCCCGCAGCGACCAGGACCTCAGCACCTCCACGTTGCCCCGGATCTGCCTGGACAGCTCCCCGAGGTCGCCGGACCCGGCCTCCTCGGGACGGACGAGAACGTCGCAGTTCGCCAGCTCGCCCAGCTCTCTGAGCTCCTTGAGCGTGAACTTGGCGTGCTCGGGGCCACGCCTGCCGATCATGTGGATGCCCGTCACCTGGCTCTTGGCGAGCCGGTCGAGCACCTCCTCCGGCACGTCGGTGGACCGCAGCTCGTCGGCGGTCTTGGCCAGGATGCGCACCACGTCGACCGCGACGTTGCCGACGCCGATCACGGCCACCTCGGTGCTGTCGAGGGAGAAGGCGTCGGGCGGCATGTCGGGGTGGCCGCAGTACCAGTTGACGAAGTCGGTGGCGGCCACGCTGCCGGGGAGGTCCTCGCCCGGGATGCCGAGATGCCGGTCGACCATGGCGCCCGTGCAGTAGACGACCGCGTCGTAGGAGTCGGCCAGATCGCCGGCCGAGACGTCGGAACCGAGCTCCACACCGCCGAGGAAGCGCACAGAGGGCAGCTCCAGCACCTTCCGCAGGTAGCCGGCGATCGACTTGATAGAGGTGTGGTCGGGCGCGACGCCGTACCTCACCAGGCCGTACGGCGTGGGCAGCCGGTCCAGCACGTCGATCTCGACGGGCTCTCCCGCCTGCTTCGTCAGTGCCTCGGCCGTGTAGATCCCGGCGGGACCCGATCCCACGATCGCCACGCGGAGCGACATGTGACCTCCTTAGCGGGACCTGCCGGCCCCACGGTGTCATGCGCCGATTCTCGCGGAACGCGGTCCTCCCGACCAGAGTCGCACGCCGGAGGCGATCGCAATAATCCGGTTCCGTTACCGGCTCCGCCGCCGCGGGCGCCGTCGGCTCGGGGTCGGCCGGCGGCGGCGGGGAGGTAAATCGGGCGACGTCCCCGCCGGACTCGATAGCCTGTATACCTGTCAATCCCCGCGACCGAGGAGTAGCCGTGCTGCTGCGTATGTCCACCCTGTTCCTGCGCACCCTGCGTGAGGATCCGGCGGACGCGGAAGTGCCGAGCCACAAGCTGCTCGTCCGCGCCGGCTACGTCCGCCGCGTCGCCCCGGGCATCTACTCGTGGCTGCCCCTCGGAAAGATCGTCATGGAGAACGTCGCCCGCGTCGTGCGCGAGGAGATGAACGCCATGGGCGGCCAGGAGGTCCTCTTCCCCGCGCTGCTGCCCCGTGACTACTACGAGGCGACCGGGCGCTGGACCGAGTACGGCGACACGCTGTTCCGGCTCAAGGACCGCAAGGGCGCCGACTACCTGCTCGGGCCCACGCACGAAGAGATGTTCACCGACATGGTGAAGGGGGAGTACTCCTCCTACAAGGACTATCCGGTCATCCTCTATCAAATCCAGACGAAGTATCGCGACGAGGCGCGTCCCCGGGCCGGCATCCTGCGCGGGCGCGAGTTCATCATGAAGGACTCCTACTCCTTCGACCTCGACGACGACGGCCTCAAGCGCTCCTACGAGCTGCACCGCGAGGCCTACATCAAGATGTTCGACCGGCTCGGCATCCACTACAAGATCTGCTTCGCGATGTCCGGCGCGATGGGCGGCTCGGCCTCCGAGGAGTTCCTCGCCCCCACCCCCACCGGCGAGGACACCTTCGTGGCCTGCCACAACTGCGGGTACGCCGCCAACGCCGAGGCGTTCGTCACGCCCGCGCCGCCGGCCGTGACCACCGAGCACCCCGCCCTCGAGGTCCTCGACACCCCCGACACCCCGACCATCGACTCGCTGGTCTCCTTGGTCAACGAGCGGTACGGCCTGGGCGTGACCGCCGCAGACACCCTCAAGAACATCGTGGTCAAGGTGCGCACCCCCGGGTCCGACGAGATCGAGACCCTGATCGTCGGCATCCCCGGAGACCGGGAGGTCGACTTCAAGCGGCTGGAGGCCACGCTCTCGCCCGGCGTCCCGGAGATCTTCGAGGCGGCCGACTTCGCGAAGCACCCCGGCCTCGTACGCGGCTACATCGGTCCCCAGGTGCTCAAGGAGCTCGGCATCCGCTACCTGGTGGACCCCCGCGTCGTCACGGGGTCCTCGTGGGTCACCGGCGCCAACGAGCAGGGCCGGCACGCGGCGCACGTCGTGGCGGGCCGCGACTTCGAGCCCGACGGCACGATCGAGGCCGCCGAGGTGCGCGCCGGCGACTCCTGCCCCCGGTGCGCCCACCCGCTGTCCATCGACCGCGGCATCGAGATCGGCCACATCTTCCAGCTCGGCCGCAAGTACGCCGACGCCGCCGGCCTCGACGCCCTCGGCCCCGACGGCAAGCCCATCCGCGTCACCATGGGGTCCTACGGGGTCGGCGTCTCGCGCGCCGTGGCCGTGCTCGCCGAGCAGAAGCACGACGAGCTGGGCCTGGTCTGGCCGCGCGAGGTCGCGCCCGCCGACGTCCACATCGTCGGCACCGGCAAGGACAACCAGGTCGAGGTGGCGCTGCAGCTCGCCGAGGAGCTGGAGGCCAAGGGCCTGCGCGTCCTCGTCGACGACCGCGCCGGGGTCTCGCCGGGCGTGAAGTTCAAGGACGCCGAGCTGCTCGGCGTCCCGACGATCCTGATCGTCGGCCGCGGGCTCGCGCAGGGCGTCGTGGAGCTGCGCGACCGGGCGACCGGCGTCAAGGAGGAGATCCCGCTCGCCGAGGCCGCGAGCCGCGTGCTCGCCGCCGCCTCCGAGCCCACGCCGCTCACCTCCGGAGCCTGACCGGCCTCGCCGCACCCGGCATGGCAAAGGGCCCGCCGCCTCTCGGCCTGAGGTGGCGAGCCCTCGTCACGCGCCGTGCAGAGTCGAACTGAACGGCGCGCGGCTCCAGGTGCCGGGGGACCGGCTCGGACCGGCCGGGCCTAGTCCCGGTTGCCGCGCGTCTTGCGCCAGTGAAAGCCGCCCGGCAGGTTCACGGTGATGGTGCGTCGTCCGTCGGCGCCCTTGGTGACACGGAATCCACGTCCGCCGTAGCTGTGCCCGACACCGCTCCGCGAAAGGTTGAGCCTGAACGGCCCCATCTTGATCGATTTACGGTAACTCCAGCCCATGTGCTCCTCCGTGCGTCCGATGGACGGGCAACTACCCCGGGCATCGCCCGCAAACGTGGACACAAAGGGAAAACCGGCTCACTGGTCCAGGGAGACCGGCGGAGACATGCTCGGCTCGCCCGTCGCGGGCGGCTCGCCCGTCGCGGGCGGCGCGCTCGGCTCGGGCGCCGGCAGGCCCGGCAGGGTGGCGATCGCCGGGCGCCAGCCGTACGACCGGACCGCGCACTCCTGCATCGCCAGCGCGGCGAGCCGCCGCAGCGCGGGGTCGCGCACGGCGGCCAGCTCGAGGTAGGCCGCCGTCACGCGGTCTTCGACCAGCGCGGCCAGGCGTGCCGCGTCCGCGGCCGCCGTCACGGGGAACGGCAGCTCGTAGGCCGTGCCGGACTCCGAGGGCGTGCCGCCCCTGGCGGTGATCAGCCCGCGGATCTGGTCGCGCCTGGCCCGGTGGGCGTTGAAGCCCGCGGTCGCGGAGGATCGCCGTCCGCCGATCGTGCGTGCGCCGACGACGCCGTAGGCGTACACCGCCGCGTGCTCGGCGTCGAGCACCTTGTTGAGCGTCTGGAGGGCGTCGGCGTCGAGCGCCCGGAGGGCGCGGGTCACGACGCCCTCGCCAGCGCCGCGGCGTGCGCGGCCTCGCAGGCGCCGATGGAGGCGAGCAACTGCGCCAGCGCCGGCGAGACCGTCCCCATCTGGCGGGGGCGGGCGGCCGCCGCCTTGCGCTCCATCTCGCGCAGCCTGCCGACCGAGACCGCCGCCGGGGACGCGGAGCCCCCGGAGCTCGCCGAGCCCGACGGGGCGGGCGAGGAGGCGGAGGGCGTCGCGGCCGCCGGCAGGCGCCGCCGCAGCTCCGCAAGGTGGGCCTCGTGACGTTGCTGGAACGGGCGCAGCCTGGCGGCCGTCTTGCCGCCCGGGCCCGCGGCCTGCCGGTAGAGGGCCACCATCTGCTCCTTGTCGGCGATCACGCTGGTGAGCAGCACGGTCTCCGGGTCGGGCGGCTTGGGAGTGCTCGGCGGGGCCTGCTGCTCTCCTGAGCAGCCGGCGACGGCCGCGGCGAGCGCCCCGGCGGCGGTGCCGCGTAGCACCGCGCGCCGGGTCAGGGCACGCTGACGCACGGTGCGGCCTCCTGTGGATGACGGCTTTTCCTGGCTTGGCACATAGCATCGTACGGCGCGTCACCCGGTGGGTAACCGAGTGGCGCTCTTTCCGTGCCCCGGTGTCGATAGGCTGGTGAACCGTTGGGCGAGGTACGCCTTCGGCCGTCTTTGACGACGGCCGATGAAACAACTGGGAGGTCAGCATGGGCGCAGACGCTCGACGTGACCGCCTGATCAAACTTCTTGAACCCGTCGCGGCCGCGGAGGGTCTTGACCTCGAGGACGTCACGATCACTCCTGCGGGCAAGCGGCGGCTCCTGCGCATCATCGTGGACGGCGACGACGGGGTGAGCCTGGACAAGGTCGCCGACGTCAGCCAGCGGGTGTCGCAGGCGCTCGACGACAGCGACGTGATGGGCGGCAGCCCATACGTCCTGGAGGTCACCTCGCCCGGGGTCGACCGCCCGCTGACCGAGCCGCGCCACTGGCGCCGCGCCAAGGGCAGACTGGTGAAGGCCGACCTGCACGACGGCACCTCGCTGGAGGGCCGCGTGCTGGCCGTCGGCGAGTCCGGCGTCGAGATCTCGCTGGGTGACGCCTCGCGTCCGCTGGCTTGGGACGAGCTCGTCAAGGGGCGGGTGCAGGTGGAGTTCCGCCGGTTGGACGAAGACGTGCTCGACGATGAAGAAGACGCCGGCGACGACGACGGCGACGAGGGCTAGGGGGGAGCCTTGTGGACATTGACATGAGCGTCCTGCGCAGCCTGGAGCGGGAGAAGGACATCTCCTTCGACCTGGTCGTCAAGGCGATCGAGGACGCATTGCTGATCGCGTACTTCCGCACCGAGGGTGCGGCCGCCAAGGCGCGTGCGGAGCTCGACCGCACCTCCGGGCACGTGATGATCTACGCAGCCGAGCTCGACGACGAGGGACGCGTCGTCAGGGAGTACGAGGACACCCCCGGCAACTTCAGCCGCATCGCGGCGACCACGGCCAAGCAGGTGATCCTCCAGCAGCTCAGGGACGCCGAGGACGAGATCAACTTCGGCGAGTTCGCCAGCCGCGAGGGCGAGCTGGTCGCCGGGGTGATCCAGCAGGGCAAGGATCCCCGGGTCGTGCTGGTCGACCTCGGCAAGATCGAGGCCATCCTGCCGCACAACGAGCAGGTGCCCGGCGAGGAGTACATCCACGGCGAGCGGCTGCGCTGCTACGTCGTGCAGGTGAAGAAGGGGCACAAGGGGCCGTCGGTCACCCTGTCGCGCACCCATCCGAACCTGGTGAAGAAGCTCTTCGCCCTGGAGGTCCCCGAGATCGCCGACGGCACGGTGGAGATCGCCGCCATCGCGCGCGAGGCGGGTCACCGTACCAAGATCGCGGTCCGCTCGCGCCGAGGCGGCGTCAACGCCAAGGGCGCGTGCATCGGCCCGATGGGGTCGCGGGTGCGCAACGTGATGACCGAGCTGCACGGCGAGAAGATCGACATCATCGACTGGTCGGACGATCCCGCGGAGTTCGTCGGGAATGCTTTGTCGCCCGCGCGGGTTTCACATGTCGAGGTGATCGACCTCGAAGGTCGTGTCGCCCGGGTCACCGTGCCCGACTACCAGCTCTCCCTCGCGATCGGCAAGGAAGGGCAGAACGCCCGGCTCGCCGCTCGTCTCACCGGATGGCGCATTGACATCCGTCCCGATACGCAGACGACCGCGGCGGGGGATGCGGTCGGTCCCGCCGATGCCTCCACAAGGTAAGCTGGATTACGGTGGCCGGGCGGTCCCGCTGAGAACATGCGTGGGCTGCCGGGTTCGCACGGTAAAGTCCGAGCTGCTCCGCCTGGTGGTGGTCGGGAGTGAGATCATTCCTGACCAGCGAGGACGGCTGCAGGGTCGTGGTGCTTATGTACATCCGGCCCTGAGTTGCCTGGAGCTCGCCGAGCGTCGCCGGGCGTTTCCGCGCTCGTTCCGTGTCGCGGGACCGCTCGACGTGGCGCGTCTTCGAGCTCATCTTGCGGGGCTTGACGCCGAGTAGGACCGGGTGAATGGTTACCAACTGTCATGTAGGACGCCGAGTCGATAGGCGGGTCAGATAGCGATGAGCGCCTGATGAGCATGCGGCGATGAGTACGTCTAGGTAGCGACGGTCCGGCGGCACAGCCTCCCGGGCCGAGTTAGGGAGTGCAGTGGCGAAGGTCCGAGTCTACGAGCTCGCCAAGGAGTTCGGAGTAGAGAGCAAGGTCGTGATGGCCAAGCTCCAAGAAATGGGCGAGTTCGTGCGATCGGCGTCTTCAACGATAGAAGCGCCGGTGGTCCGCAAGCTTACGGAGGCCCTCAAGGGGTCCTCCGATTCCAGGGGCGGCGACAGGTCGTCCAGGGCGCCGAAGGCGTCCCCCCGGCCGGCACAGAGCCAGGCCGGCAACGGCGCGGCGGCGCCAGGCCAGACGGTTCCGAGGCCGGGTCCCGGCCCGAAGCCGGGTCCACGACCCGGTCCCGCGAACGTCGCGCCGCGTCCGCCCGTTCCGATGCCCCATGTCAACCAGCCTCCGCAGGAGGACACCCGTCCGGCGGCTCCGCGTCCCGAGGCCGCTCGCGCCGAGGCCGCCCAGCCTGAGGCCGCCCGTCCCGAGGCCGAGCGCCCCGTGACGCCGCGTCCTGACCTGCCGCGGTCCGAGGCGCCCCGGTTCGAGGCCCCTCGTTCCGACACACGCCCGGCCTCGCCTGGTGCGCGTCCCGGTTCCGGCCCGAGGCCGGGGCCCCGGCCCGGTCCGGCCCAGCGTCCGGCGGCCTCTTCGGCGCCCGGCGCCGGTGCGCCCGGTGGCGCTCCGGCGGGTCCGCGTTCCGGCGCTCCGGCGTCGGGCGGCGCCCCGCGTCCCGGAGGTCCCAAGCCGGGCCCGCGTGGCCCGCGTCCGGGCAACAACCCGTTCTCGTCCAACGCGAGCGGCATGGGCCAGCGTCCGGCGCGTCCGGGCCGCGAGGGCGGTGCCCCTCCCGGCCGTGACGGCGCTCCTCGTGACGCCGGTCCCCGCGAGCCGCGCCGTGACGGCGCCGGTCCTCGCGAGCCTCGCCGTGAGGGTCCCCGCGATGGCGCGATGCCGCGTCCCCCCGGTGCGCGTTCCGGGCCTCCCGGTGCGGCCGGTCCGCGTCCGGGTCCCGGCGCCGGCGGTCCGCGTCCCGGTCCCGGTGCGGGTGGCCCCCGTCCCGGTGGTCCGCGTCCGAACCCGATGATGATGCCTTCCCGCCCGGCCGGTCCCGGCCAGGGTGGCGGTGGCGGCGCCGGTCGTCCCGGTGGCGGCGGTGGCCGTCCCGGCGGTGGCGGTGGCCGTCCCGGTGGCGGCGGTGGCGGCGCGGGCCGTCCCGGTGGCGGCGGCGGCTTCAGCGGCCCCCGCACGGGCACCGGTGGCCGTCCCGGCGGCGCCGGCGCGGGTGCCGGTGGTGGCGGCGGCGGCGGTGGTTTCGCCGGTCGTCCCGGTGGCGGCGGCGCTCGTGGCCGTGGTGGCACGGCGGGTGCCTTCGGGCGTCCCGGCGGCCGTCCGACGCGTGGCCGCAAGTCCAAGCGCCAGAGGCGTCAAGAGTTCGACAACATGCAGGCGCCTTCGATCGGCGGCGTGCAGGTCCCCCGTGGCACGGGCCAGACCCTGCGCCTCCCGCGTGGAGCCTCGCTGTCCGACTTCGCCGACAAGATCGGTGCGAACCCCGCGTCGCTGGTGCAGATCATGCTGCACCTCGGCGAGATGGTGACCGCCACCCAGTCGGTGAACGAGGAGACCCTGCAGCTGCTGGGTGCCGAGCTCAACTACGCCATCCAGGTCGTCAGCCCGGAGGAGGAGGACCGCGAGCTTCTCGAGGCCTTCGACATCGAGTTCGGCGAGGACGAGGGCGACGAGAGCGATCTCGCGCCGCGTCCGCCGGTCGTGACCGTCATGGGTCACGTCGACCACGGTAAGACCAAGCTGCTCGACGCGATCCGCAACACCAACGTCGTGGCCCGTGAGGCCGGTGGCATCACCCAGCACATCGGTGCCTACCAGGTCGCCACCGAGCACGAAGGCCAGGATCGGAAGATCACCTTCATCGACACCCCGGGTCACGAGGCGTTCACCGCCATGCGTGCCCGTGGTGCCCAGGCGACCGACATCGCCGTGCTGGTGGTCGCCGCCGACGACGGTGTGAAGCCGCAGACCATCGAGGCCCTCAACCACGCCCACGCGGCGGAGGTCCCCGTGGTGGTCGCGGTCAACAAGATCGACAAGGAGGGCGCGGACCCGACGAAGGTGCGGGCCCAGCTCACCGAGTACGGTCTGGTGGCCGAGGAGTACGGCGGCTCGACGATGTTCGTCGACATCTCCGCCAAGGAGGGTCTCGGCATCGACGACCTGCTCGAGGCGATCCTGCTGACGGCCGACGCCGAGCTCGACCTTCGGGCGAACCCGACGATGGACGCCCAGGGCATCGCGATCGAAGCCCACCTGGACAAGGGCCGTGGCCCCGTGGCGACCGTGCTCGTGCAGCGCGGCACGCTCCGGGTCGGCGACTCGATCGTCTGTGGCGAGGCCTTCGGCCGCGTCCGGGCGATGCTGGACGACAGCGGCGAGCAGGTCACCGAGGCCGACCCGTCGCGTCCGGTCCTGGTGCTGGGTCTCACGGCCGTGCCGAGCGCCGGTGACAACTTCATCGTCGTCACCGACGACCGGATGGCCCGCCAGATCGCCCAGCAGCGGGCGGCCCGGCAGCGCATCGCCGACATGGCGAGGTCCAGCCGCCGTCGCACGCTCGAAGAGCTCTTCAGCGACATGGAGAAGGGCAAGGTCGACGAGCTCAAGCTCATCATCAAGGGTGACGTCTCCGGTTCCGTGGAGGCCCTCGAGGATGCGCTGCTCAAGATCGATGTCGGCGAGGAGGTGCGCCTGCGGGTGCTCCACCGTGCGGTCGGCGCGATCACCGAGTACGACGTCAACCTGGCGATCGCGGACGACAACGCCGTCATCATCGGCTTCAACGTGCGACCCGAGGTCCGGGCGCGCGACCTGGCCGAGCGCGAGGGCGTCGACATCCGCTACTACTCGGTCATCTACCAGGCGATCGAGGAGATCGAGGCGGCCCTCAAGGGCATGCTGAAGCCGGAGTTCGAGGAGGCCCAGACGGGCACCGCCGAAGTCCGCGAGGTCTTCAAGGTCCCGAAGATCGGCAACGTGGCGGGCTGTCTGGTCCGCTCGGGCACGATCACCCGCAACAGCAAGGCCCGGATCATCCGCGACGGTGTCGTCGTGGCCGACAACCTCACTGTTTCGTCGCTGCGCCGCTTCAAGGACGACGCGACCGAGGTCCGCGAGGGCTTCGAGTGTGGTATCGGTCTCGGATACAGCGACATCAAGATCGACGACGTCATCGAGACGTTCGAGATGCGGGAGAAGCCGCGCGCCTGACGGTGCGAGGAAGCACGGCGGCGGGTGTTCGTGGGTCCGTCCCACGAACACCCCCGCCTTCCTTCACCCCCGGCCCGTGGCGACAGCCATGTACATAGGTGCTCTGACTCTGGACATCCTGCTGGGCGACGTGCATTCGCTGAAGCAGAAGCGCTCTGTGGTGCGCCCTCTCATCGCCGAGGTGCGCCGCCGGTTCCCAGCGGTCGCGGTGGCCGAGACCGGCCATCTCGACCTCCACCGCCGCACCGAGATCGGCGTCGCCGTGGTGTCGGCGACCGCCGTCAACTGCGGTGAGGTGCTCGAGGCCTGCGAGCGGCTGGTCGCCTTCCATCCGGAAATCGAGCTGCTGTCCGCGAGGCGACGACTCTTCAACGAGGACGAAGATTAGGGGCCTGCGGGAAGCCGGGCTTCCCGCAGACCGTTAAGCGAGTAAAGCGAGCAAAGAGGGGGAGCGCGATCGTGGACGCAGCACGCGCCCGTAAACTTGCGGACCGCATTCAGCAGATTGTCGCCGAGATGCTGGAACGGCGGATCAAGGATCCCCGCCTCGGCTTCGTGACGGTCACCGACACGAAGATCACCGGTGATCTCCGTGACGCGACGGTCTTCTACACCGTGTTCGGCTCCGAGGCCGAGCGAGCCGACACCGCCGCCGCCCTGGAGAGTGCCAAGGGCATCATCCGCGCGGAGGTGGGACGCCAGACGGGTGTCCGGTTCACCCCGACGCTGACCTTCAGCCACGACCCCCTGCCCGACAGCGCGCGCCACCTCGACGGGCTGCTCGCCGAGGCCAGGGCCCGTGACGAGGAGATCGCGAAGAAGGCCGAGAACGCCGTCCATGCCGGCGAGCCCGACCCCTACCGCAAGCCCGGCGAGGAGGACCACGAGGGCGAGGACGAGGCGGTGGGAGAGATCGGCGCCGAGGCGCACGACCGGGCGGGGCGTTTCGCGCAGTGACGTCCGACCCACGACCGCACACCCAGCCTCCCGCCGCCGCGCCGGCGGTGCGGGAGGATGACTGGCGCCGGGCCGCCGACCTCCTCCGGGACGCGGACGAGGTGGCGCTGATCTGCCACGTCACCCCCGACGGCGACGCACTCGGCTCGATGCTCGGCCTAGGCATGGCGCTGCGCCGGGCGGGCAAGCGGGTGGTCGCGTCGTTCGGCGACCGCCACTTCGCCGTGCCGCGCCTGCTGCGCTTCCTTCCCGGGCAGGAACTGCTGGTCGAGCCTGCGGCCTACCCGGCGGAGCCCGGCCTGATGGTGAGCTTCGACGTCCCCACGATCGACCGCCTCGGCCTGCTCACGCCCAACGCGGGCAAGGCCAAGGAACTGATCGTCGTGGACCACCATCCCTCCAACACCGGGTTCGGCACCGTCCCCATCGTCGACCCGTCCGCCGCGTCGACGTCCATGCTGGTGGAGCAGTTGCTGGCGCGGCTGGGCTACGAGGTCGACCGCGACATCGCGACCTGCCTGTACACCGGCCTGGTCACCGACACCGGGTCCTTCAAGCACTCCTCCACCACCGCCGCCGTGCACGAGATGGCGGCGAGGCTGGTGGCGACCGGCCTGCGCACCGACGAGATCGCCCGCGAGCTGTGGGACCGTTCTCCGTTCTGCTACCTGAAGCTCCTCGGCGCGGTCCTCGGCAGGGTCACGCTCGACGAGCGGGCCGCCGGCGGGCTCGGCATGGTGTGGACCTACGTGACCCGCGCCGACCGCGCCGCGTACTGCCTGCCGTACGAGGAGTGCGAGGGGATCATCGACGTGATCCGCCGCACCGACGAGCCCGACATCGCGGTCGTGCTCAAGGAGGACGACGAGGGGTCCTGGCAGGTCTCCACGCGCTCCAAGGGCGGGGCGGACGTTGGCCGGGCCTGCACGGCCCTGGGCGGCGGCGGCCACGTCCGCGCGGCGGGGTTCACCTCGCACGACTCCCCGGAGGAGACCATCGCGAAGCTCAGCGCCCTCCTCGGCCCCTCCACCTGACCCGTTCGTTCCCGTGACCCCGCGGATGAGATCTTCGAGGATGTGCCGATGAGTACGGCGGGCAGTGAGACCGAAGGCCCGGCAGGTGGCACGCCCGGCACCGCGCCCGGCGGCTCTCGTGGCGGCCCGGCGGGCGGCGGGGCGCGCGCGAGACGTCCCGCGCCGCCCAGCGGGCTGATCATCGTGGACAAGCCCGCGGGCTGGACCTCCCACGACGTGGTCGGCAAGATGCGACGCCTGGCGGGCACCCGCCGGGTGGGCCATGCCGGCACGCTCGACCCGATGGCCACCGGAGTGCTGGTGATCGGCGTCGAGAAGGCCACCCGGCTGCTCGGCCATCTGGCGCTCACGGAGAAGGGCTACGACGCCACGATCCGGCTCGGCATGACGACCACCACCGACGACGCCGAGGGCGAGCCGCTCGCCGAGATCCCGGCGGGCCAGGTGACCGACGAGGCGATCCGCAAGGGCGTGGCCGCGCTCACCGGGCCCATCATGCAGGTCCCGCCGCAGGTCAGCGCCATCAAGGTGAACGGCGAGCGCGCCTACAAGCGGGCCAGGGCGGGTGAGGAGGTCGAGCTCCAGGCCCGGCCGGTGACCGTCCACGCGTTCGACGTCACCGCCATCCGGCGTGCGGGCGACGCCGTCGAGTTCGACGCCTCGGTGAGGTGTTCCAGCGGCACCTACATCCGTTCCCTGGCCCGTGACCTCGGGGCGGCGCTCGGCGTCGGCGGCCACCTCACCGCCCTGCGCCGCACGCGCGTCGGCCCGTACGACCTGGCCGGGGCCCGCACCATCGACCAGCTCGCGGAGGACTGCGCCATCCTGCCGATCGCCGAGGCGGTCGCGGCGGCGTTCCCGCGCATGGACGTGCCGGAGGACCAGGCCAAGCTGGTCGCCCACGGCGGCCGGCTGCCCTCGGCGGGCCTCGGGAGCGGGCCGATCGGCGTCTTCGGCCCCGACGGCACCCTGCTGGCCCTGGTCGAGGAGCACGGCAGGACCGCCAAGCCCCTGGCCGTGTTCGTTCCTTAGCGGGGCGCCCTGCCCCGGCGTCTCGGTGTCTGGAAGGGATCCACGATGTCCGGCCTGCCGAACTACCAGTGCTCCTGCGGGCGCTCCTACGCGCCCTCGGCGGAGCGATGGAGGTGCGACTGCGGAGGGCTGCTCGACCTTCCGGCCGGCCCGCTGGTGTGGAATCCCCGGGCGGGGGACCATTCGCTGTGGCGTTACCGGGACGCCATCGCCGTGCCCGGCCGCGAGCTGAGCCTCGGTGAGGGGATGACGCCGCTGGTCGACGCGTCCCTGGACGGGGAGCCCGGCGTGCGTCTCAAGCTGGAGTACGCCTCGCCCACGGGCTCCTTCAAGGACCGGGGCGCGGTCATGCTGGTGGCCCTCGCCCGCCTGCTTGGAGCCTCGCGGCTGGTGGCCGACAGCAGCGGCAACGCCGGGACGGCCGTCGCGGCGTACGCGGCCCGCGCGGGCCTGCCCGCCGAGATCTTCGTGCCGGCCGGCACGAGCGAGAAGAAGCTCCTCCAGATCAGGGGGCACGGCGCCGAGGTGACCGTGGTCGACGGCTCGCGGAAGGACACCGCCGCGGCCGCCGCCGGCCGGGTGGAGGCCACCGGCGCCTTCTATGCCAGCCACGTCTACAACCCCTACTTCTACGAGGGCACCAAGACCTACGCCCTCGAGGTGTTCGAGCAGCTCGGTGGTACCGCTCCCGCGACCTTGGTGCTGCCCGCGGGCAACGGCACGCTGGTGCTCGGCGCCTATCTCGGCTTCGCCGGGCTGCGCGCGGCCGGGCTCGTCGACCGGCTCCCGCGCATCGTGGCCGTCCAGGCCGAGCGGTGCGCCCCGCTCGCCGCGGCGTTCGCGGCGGGCCGTGAGGAGGTGGCACCGGTGGCGCCGGAGCCGACGGTCGCCGAGGGCATCGCCATCGCCGCGCCCGCCCGGGGCGCCCACATGCTGCGGGCCGTCCGCGAGACCGGCGGCACCGTCGTCACCGTGTCGGAGGAGGAGGTGGCGCGCTCCCACGCCTCCCTGGCCGCGCGAGGGCTGTGGGTGGAGCCGACGGGCGCGGTCGCCTACGCCGCCGTGCGCCGGCTGCGCTCCGAAGGCTCCCCGTACGCCGAGGGGGAGATCGTGGCGCCCCTCTGCGGTTCGGGGCTCAAAGCGTCCCTGTGACCGCGGCCGGCGCCCCGCGGCCTGTGGTGTCCAGGCCGGGAAAGCCGCCGGGGAAGGCGTTCCGGCGCCGGACCGGGAACGCCGGGAGCCGGGGGGCGTCGCCCGGCACGGCTCCCGCTGGGCTACCCTCATCCCCGTGCGGGGAAAACCGTCCCGCATGGCAGGCTTGGGTGAGCGTGACCATCAGCACAGGAACGAGGTCGAGGTGCAGGGCTGGCACGGACTCGACGACGTGCCCGGAGACTGGGGCAGGTCCGTCATCACGATCGGGGTGTTCGACGGTGTGCACCAAGGTCATCAGCGCATGGTCGAACGTGCCGTCGCGATGGCGGCGGACCTGGGCCTTTCCTCCGTGGTGATCACTTTCGACCCCCACCCGGACGAGGTGGTCCGGCCGGGCAGCCATCCTCCCCGGCTGACCACGGCGCACCACCGCACCGAGCTGCTGGGCGCGCTGGGCGTCGACGCGGTGTGCGTGCTGCCGTTCACGCTGGAGTTCTCCCGCATGACCCCCGACGAGTTCGTCCAGGCGGTGCTCGTCGACCGGCTGCACGCCGCCGGAGTCGTGGTGGGGGAGAACTTCCGGTTCGGCCACAAGGCGGCGGGCGACGTCGAGACGCTCCGCCAGCTCGGCGAGAAGTACGACTTCGTGGCCGAAGGGGTCCCGCTGGTGAGCGATGGCGAGACGATCTCCTCCAGCCTGATACGCGAGAAGCTCGCGGCGGGTGACGTCGAGGCGGCCTCGGTGGCGCTCGGCCGGCCGCACCGCGTCGAGGGCGTGGTCGTGCGCGGCCACCAGCGCGGCAGGAGCCTCCTGGGCTTCCCCACGGCCAACGTCGAGTCGCCCGCGGGCACCGCCATCCCCGCCGACGGCGTCTACGCGGGCTGGCTGGAGTGCGTCCAGTCGCCTTCCCCGTACGACGGTGACCGGTGGCCGGCGGCGATCTCCATCGGCACCAACCCGACGTTCGAGGGGGTGGAGCGCACCGTCGAGGCCTACGCCCTCGACCGGGACGACCTCGACCTCTACGGGGCCCACGTCGTCGTCGACTTCGCGGTGCGGCTCCGCGACACGCTGAAGTTCGACTCGATCGAGGCGCTGATCGAACAGATGCGCCGCGACGTCGACGAGGCCCGCCGCCTCACGAGCGGCTGAGCGGCGCGAGCGGCGCCCGCTCGCGCATTGAGCCCGCCACCGCCGCGGCGATGGTAGCCTGACGTGTCGGCTCGGTACCGGCGCGCTCCGCGCTGCCCGCCGACCTGTTACGGCGACTGTAGGCACACACGGTCGCTCGTAGGCCTACATCTGGTGTGTGCCCGTAGACAGCAAAAGGAGAGCCGTGTCGCTCGACACCGCCGCCAAGAAGCAGATCATCGACGAGTACGGGACCGGAGACGGTGACACCGGGTCCCCCGAGGTGCAGATCGCGCTGCTGAGCAAGCGCATCGCCGAGCTCACCGAGCACCTCAAGACCCACAAGCACGACCACCACAGCCGCCGAGGGCTGCTGCTGCTGGTCGGCCGTCGCCGCCGCCTGCTCAAGTACCTCATGAGCAAGGACATCACGCGCTATCGCACCCTGATCGAGCGACTCGGTCTCCGCCGATAGTCTGGGAGGGAGTGGCTCCGCGCCGCTCCCTCTCCCATATCAGGGCAAAGGCCTCCCAGATATGGAGGAAGCCGGTCGGCGCGTCTAACGCGACGCGCCCCGCTTCTCAGCAAACTGGCCTCGAGCACGACAACTGAACAGCCGAGAAAGTGCCCCGCGTCCGCACAGCACAGCAACGCGCGTCCCGTGACGCCTGCGGGCCGGTCCTCGGTAGTGGCTTCCGGATGTCGACGGCGAGTACGCCGCACAGCCCGGGTGCTTCGATCGAAGACCGGCGCTGCACATGACGGGGAGCCGGCATAACGGAGCCAGGCACGAGCGAGCCGACCGCGACGAGATACCCGGTCGGCCGGCACGTGCCTGAGCGAGTGCGATGACAGCACGGACGCGGGCGACCGAAGAGGAGGTCCCCCGTGGAGGGTGTCCACAGCACGGAAGCCGTGATCGACAACGGCTCGTTCGGCACGCGTACCATCCGGTTCGAGACCGGCAGGCTCGCGCGCCAGGCGGCAGGAAGCGCCGTCGTCTACCTTGACGACGACACGATGGTCCTGTCCGCCACCACCGCGTCCAAGCATCCCAAGGAGAGCTTGGACTTCTTCCCGCTCACCGTCGATGTCGAGGAGCGGATGTACGCCGCGGGCCGGATCCCCGGCTCGTTCTTCCGCCGTGAGGGCCGGCCGTCCGAGGACGCCATCCTCACCTGCCGCCTGATCGACCGCCCGCTGCGCCCGTCCTTCGTCAAGGGCCTGCGCAACGAGGTGCAGGTCGTGGCGACGATCATGGCGCTCAACCCCGACCACCTGTACGACGTGGTGGCGATCAACGCGGCGAGCCTGTCCACGCAGATCGCGGGCCTGCCGTTCTCCGGCCCGATCGGCGGCGTGCGCGTCGCGCTGATCAACGGCCAGTGGGTCGCGTTCCCGACCCACTCCGAGCTGGAGGGCGCGACGTTCGACATGGTCGTCGCGGGCCGGGTGCTCGAGGACGGCGACGTCGCGATCATGATGGTCGAGGCCGAGTCGACCCGCGACACCCTGAAGCTCGTCGCCGATGGCGCGGTCGCTCCGACCGAGGAGACCGTGGCAGAGGGCCTTGAGGCCGCGAAGCCGTTCATCAAGGTGCTGTGCGAGGCGCAGAACAAGATCGCTCAGGTCGCCGCCAAGGAGACCGCCCAGTACCCGATCTTCCTGGACTACCAGGACGACGTGTACGAGGCCGTCGCCGGGGCCGTGAAGAGCGAGCTCGCGTCCGCGCTCACGATCGCCGGCAAGAAGGAGCGCGAGACCGAGCTCGACCGGGTCAAGGCGCTCGCCCTGGAGAAGCTCGGCCCCGACTTCGAGGGCCGTGAGAAGGAGATCTCCGCGGCGTTCCGCTCGCTGACCAAGAAGCTCATGCGCGAGCGCGTGATCAGCGAGGGCGTCCGCATCGACGGCCGCGGCACCAAGGACATCCGGCAGCTCAGCGCCGAGGTCCAGGTGGTCCCGCGGGTGCACGGTTCGGCCCTGTTCGAGCGCGGCGAGACCCAGATCCTGGGCGTCACCACGCTGAACATGCTGCGCATGGAGCAGATGATCGACACGCTCAACCCTGAGCGCACCAAGCGTTACATGCACAACTACAACTTCCCGCCTTACTCCACCGGTGAGACCGGCCGCGTGGGCTCGCCCAAGCGCCGCGAGATCGGCCACGGCGCGCTCGCCGAGCGGGCGCTCGTGCCGGTGCTGCCGAGCCGCGAGGAGTTCCCGTACGCCATCCGTCAGGTGTCGGAGGCGCTCGGCTCCAACGGCTCGACGAGCATGGGCTCGGTCTGCGCCTCGACCATGGCGCTCCTGGACGCGGGTGTCCCGCTCAAGGAGATGGTCGCGGGCATCGCCATGGGCCTCATCGGCGAGGGCGGCCAGTTCGTCACGCTGACCGACATCCTCGGTGCCGAGGACGCCATGGGCGACATGGACTTCAAGGTCGCCGGCACCCGTGACGTCATCACGGCCCTGCAGCTCGACACCAAGCTCGACGGCATCCCCGCGACGGTCCTGGCCGGCGCGCTCAAGCAGGCCAAGGCGGCGCGCCTGGCGATCCTCGACGTGATGCAGGAGGCGATCGACTCTCCGGCGGAGATGAACCCGACCGCGCCGCGCATCATCACGATCAAGGTCCCGGTCGACAAGATCGGCGAGGTCATCGGCCCGAAGGGCAAGATGATCAACCAGATCCAGGACGACACCGGCGCCGAGATCACGATCGAGGACGACGGCACGATCTACATCGGCGCGACGGACGGCCCTTCGGCCGAGGCCGCGCGGACCACGATCAACTCGATCGCCAACCCGCACATGCCGGAGATCGGCGAGCGCTACCTGGGCACGGTCGTCAAGATCGCCGCGTTCGGCGCGTTCATCAGCCTGCTGCCCGGCAAGGACGGCCTGCTGCACGTCTCCCAGATCCGCAAGCTGCACGGCGGCAAGCGCATCGAGAACGTCGAGGACGTCATGAACGTCGGCGACAAGATCCAGGTGGAGATCGCCGAGATCGACTCGCGCGGCAAGCTGTCCCTGGTCCCGGTCGAGGTCATCGAGAAGGAGGCCACGACCAAGGCCGAGGGCGGCCCCGACGACGAGGACGACTCCGGCGCCGACGCCGAGCCCCGCGAGGAGCGCGGCGAGCGGAGCGACCGCGGCGAGCGTTCCGGCGACCGGCCGCGCCGTTCCCGCACCCGCGGCGGACGGGACGACCGCAACTCGTGACGACCACCACTCTGCACCCCGGCAGGGACGGTGCCGGGGTGGTGCAGCGCACCGTCCTTCCCGGTGGGCTCCGGGTGGTGACCGAGACCATGCCGACCGTGCGTTCCGTCGCGGTCGGCATGTGGGTCGGCATCGGGTCGCGTGACGAGGCCCCCGAGCACACGGGGGCCACCCACTTCCTCGAGCACCTGCTGTTCAAGGGGACCCCCACCCGCGACGCGCTGGAGATCTCGGCGGCGATCGAGGGCATCGGCGGGGAGATCAACGCGTTCACCGCCAAGGAGTACACCTGCTACTACGCGCGGGTGCTCGACGAGGATCTCCCGCTGGCCATCGACGTGCTGGCCGACGTCGTCACCTCCTCTCTGGTCACCGCCGAGGACGTCGAGTCCGAGCGCGGGGTGATCCTCGAGGAGATCGCCATGCACGACGACGACCCCTCGGACGTCGTGCACGAGCAGTTCTCCGCGGAGCTGTACGGCGACACCCCCATCGGGCGGCCCATCCTCGGCTCGGTTGAGTCGATCAACGAGCTGTCGCGTGACCGCATCGCCGAGTACTACCAGCAGTACTACCTCCCGCCGCACACCGTCGTCTCGGTGTGCGGCAACATCACCCACGAGCGGGTGGTGGAGCTGGTGGCCGCCGCCTACCAGCGGGCGGGCGCCCTGGGCGGCACCGCGGCGCCGGTCGCGCCGCGCCTGTCCGGCCCGGGGGCCGAGCCGCGCTCGGGCGTGCGCGTGGTCGACCGGCCGACCGAGCAGGCCAACCTGGTCCTCGGCACCACCGCCTACTCGCGCACCGACGACCGGCGCTTCGCCCTGGGCGTGCTCAACGCGGCCCTCGGCGGGGGCATGTCGTCCCGGCTCTTCCAGGAGATCCGGGAGAAGCGCGGCCTCGCCTACTCTGCGTACAGCTACACGGCCCAGTACGCCGACACCGGCCAGTTCGGCATCTACGTCGGTTGCCTCCCCGCCAAGATCGACGACGTGCTCAAGATCTGCCGCGAGGAGATCGCCCGGGTCGTCGCCGACAGCATCACCGGGGAGGAGATCGAGCGCGGCAAGGGCCAGATGCGCGGCGGTCTCGTCCTCGGCCTGGAGGACACCGGCTCGCGCATGTCGCGCATCGGCAAGAGCGAGCTGGTGTACGACACGCTGATGCCGGTGGACGAGGTGCTGGCCCGCATCGAGGCCGTCACCCCCGGCGAGGTCGACACGGTGGCCAGGGAGATCCTCTCCCAGCCCATGACCCTCGCGGTCATCGGCCCCTACGGCGACAAGGACTTCACCTCCTTCATCGCCTGACCTCTTCCGGTCACATCCGGTGCGCCCCTCGCGAAGGCCCGGGTCCCTCGGGACCCGGGCCTTCGCTTGGCGGTACGCTTGGGCGTCGTGATCAGGGTTGGAGTTCTCGGCGCCCGAGGGCGCGTGGGTGTCGAAGTCTGCAAGGCCGTCGACGCGGCCGGCGACATGGAGCTCGTGGCGGCCGTCGACGCCGGCGATCCCCTCGAGTCGCTGTCCTCCGCCGAGGTGGTGGTCGACTTCACCCACCCCGACGTGGTGATGGACAACCTCAAATGGTGCATCGAGCACGGCGTCCATCCCGTGGTCGGCACCACCGGCTTCGACGCCGGCCGCCTTGCGACCGTGCGCGAATGGCTCGCCGCCAATCCCGGGGTCAACGCTTTGATCGCCCCCAACTTCGGCATCGCCGCCGTGCTGATGATGCACTTCGCCCAGCAGGCCGCGCGCTACTTCGACTCCGTCGAGATCGTCGAGCTGCACCACCCCAACAAGGCCGACGCCCCCTCCGGCACGGCCCGGCGCACGGCAGAGCTGGTCGCCGAGGCGCGGCGCAAGGCCGGGCTCGGCGCCATGCCCGACGCCACCACCTCCGAGCTGGAGGGAGCCCGCGGCGCCGACGTCGACGGCGTGCGCGTCCATGGGGTGCGCCTGGCGGGTCTGATCGCCCACCAGGAGGTGCTGCTCGGCGGCGACGGCGAGATCCTCACCATCCGGCACGACACCATGAGCCGCTCCTCCTTCACCCCCGGCGTCCTCCTCGGCGTCCGCCGCGTCCGCGAGCTCCCCGGCCTCACCGTCGGTCTGGAGCACCTCCTCGACCTGTGACGGCGCCAACGATGCCGGACGCCCCTGAGCGGGCCGTACACCCTCGAGGCGAGCCGACCGGCCCCTGAGGTGAGCTGACACCTTTGACCGGCCCTGGAGGGACCCTGGCGGCCGTAGGGCGTCCGATGCCGGAGCCGGTCGGCTGTCAGAGCACGCGGTCGACGGCGACCGGAGTCCCCATGGGGCTCAGAGGGCGAGACCGATCGTGAAGAGCAGGCCGAAGGCAAGCTGGAGGCGCCCGGTCTGCTGCAACGTGGCGATCAGCGCGCGCCCGTCCGCGCCGCCGCGCACCGCCCGGGCCGGGCCGAGCGCGAGCGGCAGCGCCAGCACGGTGAGCGCCGCGAACGGGCGCACGAAGGCGAGAGCGAGCGCGATGGCGAAGGGCACCAGCAGGCAGCCGACGTAGAGGAGACGGGTGCGCGCGTCGCCGAGCACGACGGCCAGCGTGCGCTTGCCCGCCGGGCAGTCGGTGGCGATGTCCCGCAGGTTGTTCACCACGAGCAGCGCGCACGCCAGCAGCCCCACCGGCACGGCCGCCGCGACCGCGGGCCACGGCAGGCGTTCCAGCTGCACATACGTCGTGCCGGCGACCGCGACGAGGCCGAAGAAGACGAAGACGGAGATCTCCCCGAGAGCGCGGTAGCCGTACGGGCGGGACCCCCCGGTGTAGAACCACGCGGCGGCGATCGCCAGCGCGCCCACGGCCAGCAGCCACCAGGCGCCGGTCACCACGACCAGCGCGAGGCCTGCGACCGCCGCCGCCAGGAAGCACCCGAGCGCGGCGAGCAGTACCGACCGCGGGGCCGCGACGCGCGAGCCGACGAGCCGCAGCGGGCCGACCCGCTCCTCGTCGGTGCCGCGCACGCCGTCGCTGTAGTCGTTGGCGTAGTTGACGCCCACCTGAAGCACCAGCGATACGAACAGGGCCAGCAGAGCCCGCCACCAGACCGCTCCGCCGTACGAGATCGCCACACCCGTACCGACGGCGACGGGAACCACCGCCGCGGGGAGGGTGCGGGGCCGTGCCCCAGCGAGCCACTGAGCGGGTGTCGCCAACGTCGCCTCTTCCACAAGTCCGGCCCTGACCCGCCCCTGCGGTACGCCGCCCGCAGACCAGCCAGGAATTTGCCTAAGAAGGCTATTTCATAGCCCTCCCATGACCACCCGCGCCCCCGCCACCCCAGCCCCTCAGCCCGAGCCGAACGCCTGGTTCCGCATCCGTCCGAGCCGAACCCGGCCCCGCCTTCGGCCGAGCCGAACCTCCGCCTCCGCCCGGGGCTCTCTGCCTGGGCGTGTGGATTGTTCGGTTCAGCTGATGTCGGTGGTGAGGCGGATCATGCGCACGGTGCGGCCCATGTCGAGGATGCGCTCGGCCTCGTCGGGGCCCCAGCCGGCCGAGGTGAGGAAGCCGAGCAGCGCCTTGTCGTCGGCGAAGACCCAGGTGACGACGGTGGCGAAGCCGTCCTCGCGGAGATGGTCGACGGTGGCGTTGAGCAGCCGGCTGCCGTGGCCGCGGCGGGTGTGGTCGGGATCGACCAGCAGGGTGAGCAGCTCGGCGGTGGTCTCGGGCTCGAGGTCGGGATCCTCGGCGGGCGCGTGCGAGGCCAGCCCGACCACGCGCTCGCCGCCCGGCTCGCCATGGCCGGCGGCCAGGGAGGTCAGCGGGTCGTCGGTCTCGACGGCCAGCAGGAGGCGGTGATGGCGCGTGGGGGGCGCCACGATGGCCTCATCCCACTGACGGCTCCACATCTCCTGTGCCGAGGGGCTCGTCATCTGCTCCAGCGGGCCTTCGGGGAGGACATCGCGGTACGCGGTCTTCCACGCCCGGATCTGGGTGGCCGTCACCGCCGGGACGTCCTCGCGCCTCGCCGCGCGCACCCCAACGTCCGACATCTGGCCGCCCCCTTCTCGTCTTGTCCTCACACCGTATCGGGGTTCGCCGCCCACGGTCACACGACGGCTCGTCCCAGCCTGCAGGCCCTTGCCGCCTTCACCGGGCCGCCCTTCCCGTCAGGACCGCCTGGGGTCCCTCCTGTCAGGCCGGGTCGTGGCCTCCTCCGGTCAGGAAGGGCTTTGGTCCCTCCCGTCAGGACGGGCTGTGCCTCCTCCCGTCAGGACGGGGCGGGGGAGTGCTGCTGGCGCCTCGCGCGGTAGGCGCGGGTCTTGGTGCGGTTGCCGCAGACCCGCATCGAGCACCACGACCGCGAGCGGTTCTTGGAGGAGTCGATGAACGCCCACTGGCAGGTGTCCTCGGCACAGACCTTGAGGCGCGGCCACCCGCCGTCGGCGTGCGCCTGGAGGATGGCCGCCGCGAGCAGCCCGATGCCCCTCGTCGCCCCTTTGCCGAGCGGTTCGGACGCGGGGGTCCCGTCCACCAGCGTGACCCGCATCGGCAGCGCGGCGAGCGCCGCGTCCAGCTCGGCGGGCACGGCCGCCGGCAGGGAGCTCCGCGAGCGGCCGTGCCGCAGCACCGAGCGCAGCCCTTCCCGAAGGTTCACCGCGAGGGCCCAGTCGTCGTCCACGGCGCGGTCGGTGTCGGAGATCAGCCGGCGTTCCCGCAGCCAGACGGCCAGCTCGGCGGGGGAGGCCAGCTCGTCGGTGTCTCCTTCGACGTCATAGGTGTTCACGAAGTCGCGGAGCAGTTCCGCCGGCCCGTCCATGTCACCACTGTAGGGCAGTTGCAGGTTGCGCCCGGAATCGCCGCCCTTGCCGTGGACCAGCGGCGATGGACGGCCCTCCTTACGGCGGTCTTCCCATGACCCGGTCGCGCGGGGGCGATGCGGACGGGCTTCCCCGCCGGCCGGCCGTTCATGGGTGGTGGAGGGCTCTTCTACGACGGTTTGCCTGCGAGCTGGGCTTCCAGGACGCCGCCGAGGCGGCGGACGCCCTCGGTGAGCTCGGCGATGTGCGCGGCCGCGATGTGGGTGACCCGGATGTGCGGCGAAGGCTGCTCGGCCGCGTGGTAGATCGCCCCGGGGCTGACGAGCACCCCGGCACGCTGGGCGCGCTCCACCAAGGCGGTCTCGTCGGCCTCGCGCGGAAGCCGTACCCACAGATGGAGCCCGCCCGCGGGGAGGAAAGGGACCCGCACGGCCGGGAGGTGCCGGGCCAGGGCGGTGGCCAGCGCGTCCCGCCGCGTCCCGAGCTCCGCCGTCACCGCCGCCCGGTGGCGGCGCCAGGCAGGGGAGCCGAGGAACTCCAGCGCCGTCTCCTGGAGGGGACGCGCGACGAAGAACGACTCCACGAGCTGAGCGGCGCGCAGCCGCCGCGCCGCGGGGCCTCTGGCGGTCACCGCGGCCACCCGCATGCTCGGCGCCGTGACCTTGCTGAGCGAGTTGACGTGGACGACCGTGCCGTGGGTGTCCATGGTGATCAGCGACGCCGGCACGGCACCCGTGGTGAGGTACCGGGCGTAGTCGTCCTCGATCACGAACGCGCCGGCCGCCCTGGCGACGGCGAGAACCTGCTCGCGGCGCTCGGCCGTGAGGACGGCCCCAGTGGGGTTGTGCAGGGTGGGCTGGCAGTAGAAGACCCGGGCGCCGGTGACGGCGAACGCCTCGGCGAGCAGGTCGGGTCGCACGCCGTCGCCGTCCATGGGTACGGCCACCGTGCGCAGGCCGGCGGCCCGTGCGGCGGCGAGCGCCCCCGGATAGGTAGGGGTCTCCACCAGTGCCGCAGCGCCTGGGGCGGCCAGGGCGCGGAAGGCGTGGGTCAGCGCGGCCTGCCCGCCGCTGACGATGAGGACGTCCGTCTGCGTGACGCCGCCTCCCACCTCGGCCGCGAACCACCGCCGCAGCTCGGTCAGCCCGTTCAACGGAGGCAGAGCCCATGCGTCCGGGCGGCGTACGGCGCGGGTGGCGGCGTTCGCCAGTGCCTTGGACGGGCGCAGGCCCGCGTGGAGGTAGCCGCCCGTGAGCGGGATGACGCCTTCGGGCGGCGGGGTGAGCAGCCCGACGACCGCCGAGTCGTCGACGGACCGGTCTCCCAGGGACACCGTCTGCCAGGACAGGTCGGAAGGGTCGGCGGCCGTCGCGGCGGTGGAGGGCGCGACGAAGGCGCCGCTGCCGGGACGGGTGATCACCTTGCCCTCGGCGGTCAGCGCCGCGAGCGCCCGGGACACCGTGACCGGGCTGACGCCGTACCGCCGGACCAGCTCGCGGCTGGAGGGCAGCCGGTCACCGGGGCGCAGCCTCGCCGCCTCCGCACGCAGGGACGTCGCGACGCGGACGATACTGCTATCGTCATTCATGAGAGATAAGGATAGCGCTACTAGAGTTTCGACAGTAGCGGTCTCGCCCCCGCACAGCCCCGTCCCCGAAGGCCCGGCGCCCGGCGCGCCCCTTCCGTCCGAGGGGGTGGGGGAGCGCTGGCGGGGGACGTTGCTGGCCGGACTCGGGGTGCTGGCCTTCTCCGGTACGTTCCCGGCCACCGCGTTCGCGCTGCGAGGGTTCGACCCCTATCTCGTGGCGGTCGGAAGGGCGGCCGTGGCCGCGCTCGTGGCGGCGGTCTGCCTCCTGGTCGCCGGCGCCCCATTGCTGCCGCCGCGCGCCCACCTGAGGGCGTACGCCGCGATCGCGCTCGGAGTCGTGTTCGGCTTTCCCCTGTTCAGCGGTCTGGCCCTGGCCGCCGGGGCCGGCGTGTCGCACGCGGCCGTCGTCGTCGGGCTGCTGCCCGCCGCCACCGCGGTCTTCGCCGTCCTGCGGGCGGGTGAGCGGCCCCGTCCGCTGTTCTGGGTGGCGAGCGCGGGAGGAGCCGTCTCGGTGACGGTCTTCACGCTGACCAGGGGAGGGGGCCGGTTCGCCGCCGCGGACCTGCTGATGGTGGCGGCGCTACTGTGCGCCGCGGTCGGGTACACAGAGGGAGGCCGGCTCGCCCGGCACACTCCGGGATGGCGGGTGATCTCCCACGCCCTGGTGATCGCGGCTCCGGTCGCCGTGCCGGTCACGGTGCTTCTCGCGCTGACGACACCGCAGCGGCCGACGGTGGACGCGCTGGCGGGGTTCGCCTACGTCGCGCTGGTCTCGATGTTCCTGGGGTTCATCCCGTGGTACGCGGGTCTGGCTCGGGGCGGCATCGCCCGCGCCGGTCAGACGCAGCTGCTCCAGCCGCTGCTGGCGCTGCTTCTGGCATGGCTGCTGCTTTCGGAGTCGCTGGAGGTGGCCACGGTCACCGGTGCGCTGGCCGTCCTCCTCTGCGTCGCCGCCACCCAGCGCGCCCGCTAGTGGGGAGCGGCCTCAAGGCGGTGCTGAACCTGGTCGTGCGGCCTCGGGCGCGTCTCCGGAAGAGGGCGGCGCGGGTCGTCAGGCGCCCAGGGGGACGGAGTAGACGAGGCGGAAGCGGTCGCCGGGGACGACGATGTCGCTGGTCTCGAGCGGGCGGTCGCCGGACCAGTGGGTGCGCTCGACGTGGAGGACGTGCACGCCGGTGGGCAGGTCGAGCAGGTCGCTCTCGGCCGGCTCGGGGACGCGGGTGTGCACGCTCTCGCGGATGTCGGTGATCTTGATGCCGGCGGCGGACATGCGGGCGAGGAGGCTCTTGCGCCCGTTGGTGCCCTCTTCGGGGAAGAACTGGGCGCGGCCGAGCTCGGCGGGCTCGTAGGAGGTCGCGAGCTGCATCGGCTTGCCGTCGGTGCGGAAGACGTAGCGCGTGCGGATGACGGTGTCGGCTTCGTCGAGCCGGAGCCGCCGGGCGATCTCGCGCCCGGCCTTGACCGGCTCGCTGCGCCAGTCCCAGGTGGCGCGGTGGCCGCCGGCCTGCATGTCGGCGGCGAACGGGGCGTCGTGGTCGATGTTGCGGCACCGCTGCAGCGGATAGAGCACGGACTTCTCGCGGACGTAGTGTCCCGAGCCGACCTTGCCGATTATCAGGCCCTCGGCGGCGAGCACGCGCAGCGCGTGCCTGGCGGCGGTCTCGCCGACGCGGAAACGCTGGGTGAGTTGCGCGCGGGACGGGATCGGCGCGCCCGGCGGGAGGGTGCCGTCGGCTATCTGCGCCCGCAGCTCTTCGACCACACGGAGGTACACCGGGTCGTTGCCAGTCATCCGTCCATCCTCACGGCGTCCGAGATCGTTTCCCTATCTTGCCGTAATCGGAGGACAACTAGGAGTAATGAAGAACACTTGGAGTCCCAACTTTACGAAACGTGATTCTGCTGTTACATCCAGTGGCGGACGGTCGTGAAAACCCTGTGGCGCAGCCGAGGCTATGCCCGCCACCTGCGCGGACGCGGGCCGGGAGATCCGGGAGCCCGTCCGGCGGGCGTCGCCGGAACCCCCGCCGGCGCCGACCATGCGGACGATCGGAAAATTCTTCTCAGAACCGTGTAACGCCCCCGTAAGTGGGGTCGATTGCACGGATAGAGGTCGTCGATGTGTGTACCCCCGAGCACATATCGGCGGCCTCTATCCATCTCCGGCCCCCTGCTCCGCAAAGCGGTATACACCTGGATCGACCATCGCGCTCGAACGAACCGGGGTGGCGGGGTCCACCGTCTTCGCGGATCCAGGTACCGTTCCGTCTATGGCATCGCCAACAGGAACCTCCGACGCGCCCTTCGGACGCATGCTGACCGCCATGGTCACGCCGTTCACCGCCGACGGCGCCGTGGACACCGAAGGTGTCCAGCGCCTGGCCACCTACCTCGTTGACGAACAACGCAACGCCGGCATCGTCGTGAACGGCACGACGGGAGAGTCTCCCACCACCAGCGATGCCGAGAAAGAGCTCATCCTGCGCGCGGTGCTCGAGGCGGTCGGCGACCGGGCCACCGTCGTGGCGGGCGCCGGCACCAACGACACCCGCCACTCGGCCGAGCTCGCCAGGGCCGCCGAGCGCGCCGGGGCCCACGGCCTGCTCGTGGTCACGCCCTACTACAACAAGCCTCCCCAGGAAGGCCTCTACCGCCACTTCACGGCGCTGGCGGACTCCACGGGCCTGCCCGTCATGCTGTACGACATCCCCGGGCGCACGGGCACGCCGATCGCCACGGAGACGCTGGTGCGACTTGGCGCGCATCCGCGTATCGTTGCGGTGAAGGACGCCAAGGGCGACCTCTTCGCGGCCTCCCAGGTGATGGCCTCCACCGACCTGGTCTTCTACTCGGGGGACGACGCGGTCAACCTTCCCTGGCTCTCGGTCGGCGGCGCCGGCTTCGTCAGCGTGGTGGGCCACGTGGTGGGCGCCGAGCTGGCCTCCATGATCCAGCTTTTCCGGTCGGGCCACGTGGAGGGCGCGCGTTCGGTGCACCAGCGCCTGCTGCCCGTCGTGACCGGCATCATGAACCGCACCCAGGGCGTGATCATGGCCAAGGCGGCGCTCGGCCTGCTCGGCAGGCCGGTCGGCCCGGTGCGCCCGCCCCTGGTCGACGCCACCGAGGAGCAGCTCGCGGTCCTGCGCGAGGACCTGGTGGCGGGCGGCGTGAAGTTGTCCGACTGACGTGCCCGCGTGTCGCGACCGACACGCGAAGATTGTCTGGCTTTACCGTCGCACGTTCATCGTGAGCGGCGGAGGAACATCCGGTTGAATCGCCGCGCGCTGATCGTGGCGGGGAGGAACAGAGAGTTTGAGAAACAGATACAGCGATCCCGGCCCGCGACCCGCCGGACGGCTCGGCGAGGGAGCCGTCGGCGGGCGGCGGGCCGACGTACACGGGGGTAGAGCATGAGTCATCCGCATCCCGAGCTCGGACCTCCTCCGGTCCTGCCGGAGAACGGCCTGCGCATCGTGGCGCTCGGCGGGCTCGGTGAGATCGGCCGCAACATGGCGGTCTTCGAGTTCGACGGCCGGCTGCTGGTCGTCGACTGCGGCGTGCTGTTCCCCGAGCCCGACCAGCCGGGCGTCGACCTGATCCTGCCCGACTTCGACTACATCAGAGATCGTCTCGACGACATCGAGGCGGTCGTGCTGACCCACGCGCACGAGGACCACATCGGCGCCGTGCCGTACCTCCTGCGCGAGCGCCGCGACATTCCGCTCGTCGGCTCGCGCCTGACGCTCGGCATGATCGAGAGCAAGCTCACCGAGCACCGCATCCAGCCAGTCAAGATGGAGGTGGCCGAGGGGCAGCGGCAGCGGTTCGGGCCTTTCGAGTGCGAGTTCTTCGCGGTCAACCACTCGATCCCGGACGCGCTCGCGGTCGCGATCAGGACACCCGCCGGCATCGTGCTGCACACCGGCGACTTCAAGATGGACCAGCTGCCGCTCGACGGCCGCCTCACCGACCTCGGCGGGTTCGCCAGGCTCGGCTCCGAGGGCGTCGACCTGCTGATGTCCGACTCGACCAACTCCGAGGTGCCCGGTTTCGTACCGAGCGAGACCACCATCGGCCCGGTGATCGACGATGTGTTCCGCAGCGCGACCAAGCGCATCATCGTGGCGTGCTTCGCCTCGCACGTGCACCGCGTGCAGCAGATCTTCGACGCCGCCGAGGAGAACGGCCGCAAGGTCGCGCTGATCGGGCGGTCGATGGTCCGCAACATGGGGGTCGCGCGCGAGCTCGGCTACCTGCGGGTGCCGGCCGGGATCCTGGTGGACGCCCGCGAGATCGAGGAGTGGCCGCCGGAGGACGTCGTGCTGATCTGCACGGGGTCCCAGGGCGAGCCCATGGCGGCGCTGTCGCGCATGGCCAACCGCGACCACCCGATCCGGGTCGCGGTGGGCGACACCGTCGTGCTGGCATCGTCGCTGGTGCCGGGCAACGAGACGGCCGTCAACAAGGTCATCAACGGGCTCACCCGCTGGGGTGCTCGCGTGGTGCACAAGGGCAACGCGACCGTCCACGTCTCCGGTCACGCGGCCGCGGGCGAGCTGCTGTACGTCCTGAACGCCACCAAACCGTCCAACTTCATGCCGGTGCACGGCGAGTGGCGCCACCTGCGGGCCCACGCCAAGCTCGCGGCGCTGACCGGCGTGCCCGACGATCACATCGTCATCGCCGAGGACGGCGTGGTGGTCGACCTGGTCGACGGCCGGGCCCGTGTCGTGGGCGCGGTGCCGTGCGGCTACGTGTACGTCGACGGCTCCTCTGTGGGCGCGGTCACCGACGTGGCGCTTAAGGATCGGCGGATCCTCGGGGACGAGGGCTTCATCTCGGTCGTCGTGGTGGTCGACTCGACCACGGGCAAGGTGAGCGGCGGCCCCGAGGTCTACGCGCGCGGCTCGGGCATCGAGATCGAGGCCTTCGACGCGGTCATCCCGCTGATCGAGAAGGCGCTCCAGGACGCGGGGGCCGACGGCGTCGCCGACCTCCAGCAGATGCGCCGGGTGACCCGCCGCATCGTCGGGCGCTGGGTCAGCGACACCTACCGCCGCCGTCCCATGATCGTCCCGGTGATCGTGGAGGTGTGACCGGCGGTCCCTCGGCGAGGGACCGCGGGGACCGTCACGCCGCTAGGACGGCGTGACGGTCCAGGGTCGCCCCCGCCTGCCGGGAGCTCGTAAGAGCACGGCTCGCGTGAGAGCCGGCGCCGCGTGAGAACCGGCGTCGTGTCAGCGCAGGCGGTTCGTCAGTGCAGGCGGCCGGGGCCGGCGAGCAGGGGGACCTTGACGGGCACGAGCGCGGCCTGCTGCACCCGCACTCGGACTACGACACTCCTCCGCCGCACCTTCGCTCGATCGTCGATCCTTTGGACGATGCGGGGTATGTCACGTTACCGAGCCGTCCAGGACCAGGTGACGATCTTGACGTGGACCACATCGCCGCCCATACGGTTGCCACATGGTGAAGAACGTTCTTGTGACCGGTGCCGCCGGCCGGATCGGTGCCTGCCTGACCGCCGGGCTTCCCGAGTACGGCCACTCGTTGCGGCTCCTTGACAGGACCCCCATCGACCAAGACCGATATGAAGCGATTTGTGGCGACATTTTGGATCCGGCGGTGCTGGAGCGGGCCATGAAGGGGGTCTCCGCCGTCGTCCACCTGGCCGGCGTCCCCTCCACCGACGCGACCTTCGAGGAGGTGCTCGCGGCGAACATCGAGGGCACCTACCGTGTCTTCGACGCCGCCCGGCAGGCCGGGGTCCAGCGGGTCGTGTACGCCAGCAGCAACCACGCCGCGGGCTTCACGCCGCGCCAGGAGCTCGTCCCCGCCGACACGCCGGTGGCCCCGGACTCCCACTACGGCGTCTCCAAGGCCTACGGCGAGGCGCTCGGCCGCTACTACTCCGACAGGTACGGCATGGGCGTGGCGGCCCTGCGCATCGGCACGTTCGAGGACCTCCCGCCCGGTCCTCGCGCGCTGTCCACGTGGATCAGCCCAGGTGACATGGTGCGGCTCGTGCACGCCTGCCTCAGCGCGCCGGACCTGACCTACGCCGTGGTATGGGGCGTCTCCGCCAACACCCGCAACTGGTGGGACCTGGCCACCGGCAGGGCGCTCGGCTACGAGCCGGTGGACGACGCCGAGGCGTACGCGGACGGCATGCCCGAGCTCGACCCGGCCGACCCCGAGTACGCCTGGCTGGGCGGTCGCGTGGTCCGGTCGTGACCGGGCGACAATGGAGGTAACGCGCGGAGGGGAGGACGGAAATGACGGAGCAGGGAACCGCGGTGCCGCACGTCAAGTCCGCCGTGCGGACCGTGGAGCTGCTCGACTTCTTCGCCCAATACCCCGGTCTGCACAGCCTCTCCGACCTCCAGGGCAAGCTCGGCTATCCCAAGAGCAGCCTGCACGCGCTGCTGCGCACCCTGGTCGGGCTCGGCTGGATCGAGACCGACGTCACCGGCACCCTGTACCGCATCGGCATGCGGGCGCTGCTGGTGGGCGCGACCTACATCGACGGCGACCCGGTGGTCCAGATCGCGCGCGACGCGCTCGACTGGCTCGCCGAGGTCACGGGGGAGACCGTCCACCTGGCGCGGCTCGACCACTTCGACGTGGTCTACCTCGCCACGCGGGCCTCCCACCACTACCTGCGGCCGTTCACCAGGGTCGGCCGCCGCCTGCCGGCCAGCACCACCTCGCTCGGCAAGGCGATCCTCGCCACGCGCGACGACGCCGAGGTGGCGCGGATGCTTCCGGACGAGCTGCCCCGGCTCACCAAGAACACCATCGTCGACCAGGGCCAGCTCATGGCCGACCTGCGGCGCATCCGCAAGCGCGGTTACTCCATCGACCGCGAGGAGAACACCGAAGGTCTGCGCTGCTTCGGTGTCGCGCTCGACATCGCCTACCCGCCGCGTGACGCGGTGAGCGTGTCGGTCCCGGTTCCCCGTCTGACGGCGGGCCGCGACCGGGAGATCGCCGCCTGCCTGCTCGAGGCGCGCGACCGCATCGAGGTGGCCGCCCGCGGCGTGCGCCGCACCTACTGAGACGCTCGCGGGGCCGGGCGCGCCGGCCCGCTCCGCGACGATCCCGACCGCGAGCCCGCGATCAGGGCACGGATCCCCGCCGGCCGCTGGGGCACGCCCGAGGACTCGCCGGCGCCGCCGTATTCCTCGCCTCGTCCGCCTCCGACTACGTCAACGGCCACCTCCTGGCCGTGGACGGCGGCTGGCTCGCCCGGTGACGTTAGTAGGCTCAGGGCGTGGTCAGGGAAGGCAGCTCCATCGACAAGGCGCTGGCGGTGCTCGAGGCGATCGCCGAGCACCACCGCGTGACCGACATCGCCGCGGCGACCGGCGTCTCCAAGTCGACCGTTCACCGCATCCTGCAGTCGCTCGTCGACTGGGGGTTCGCCCGTGCCGACGGCGCGGGAGGGTACGAGCCGGGGCCGCGCATCCTCACCCTGGCGGGCCGGGTCATGAGCAGGTTCGACCCGTCGCGGCAGGCTTCGGCCGCCCTGCGCGCGCTGCACGAGAGGACCGGCTACACCACCCACTTCGGCATCCGCAGCGCTGACGAGGCGGTCTACGTGGACAAGCTTGAGGGCCGCAGGCCCTACCAGATGCCCTCCCGGGTGGGCATGAGCCTGAGCCTGCACAGCACCGCCATCGGCAAGGCCACCCTCGCCGAGCTGGACGACGAGGAGGTCCGCGCCATCGCCGCGCGCACCGGCCTGCCACGGCTCACCCCCGCCACCCTGACGGGCATGGAGGAGCTCCTCGCCCACCTGGGCAAGGTGCGGGCGCTCGGCTACGCCACGGACGACGAGGAGAACGAGCCCGGCATCCGCTGTGTAGGCGCGGCCGTCTTCGACCACACCGGCCAGGTGCTGGGCGGCATCTCCATCTCCACGCTCGCCATGGACATGGAACGTGCCGCCCTGGAGGAGCTCGCCCCGGTGGTCACCGCCGCCGCCCGCGAAGTCTCACTGGCCCTCGGCGCCCCCGCCACGACCCCCACCCGCTGACCCCATCGCCCAGCCTCGCGACGCTGCCCGCACGTCCGGGGATGCCCGCGCTCAGCCGTTGAGGCCGGCTCGCGCGAGGAGGCCGTCTATCTCCTCGCGGGTGGCGACGCGGCCCGTTCCTCCCTGGCCTTCCAGGCTGATGGCCGCGGCGGCCGTGCCGGCCCGTACGGCGTCGCGCAGGGAGGCTCCGGCGGCCAGCCGTGCGGCCACGGTGCCGGCGAAGGCGTCGCCCGCGCCTGTCTGGTCGACGATCGCCCGGGCCGGGACGGCGGGGATCTCCACGGCCGGCCCGCCCTGGCCCTCGCACAGAAGGACGCCCTCCGGCCCCCGCGTCACGGCGACCGACCGCGCGCCGAGCCTGAGGCAGGCCTGTACGGCCTCGGCGGGGTCGGCGGTGCCGAGGAGCGCGAGGCTGTCGCCCGGGCACGAGGGGGTCACCAGGGCCGTGTGCGGCGCTATGTCGGCCAGCATGCCGGCCGCCCGCTCGGCGGTGGTGAGCCGGGAGCGGAAGTTCGGGTCGTAGACCACGTTGCCGCCGGCCGCGTGCACGATCTCGGCGGCGTGGCGCACCGCGTGCGCGCAGGAGGCGGACAGGGCGGCCGTGACACCGCTGACGAGCAGGACGGAGGTCTCGGCGAGCGGCGCGTCCGCGACATCGGAGGGGCCCATCCTGGAGGCCGCGCTGCACGCCCGCATGTAGCCGAAGGCCCGCTCGCCGCCGGGGTCGGCCCCCACGGCGTAGGCGCCGGTGGAACCGGTGCCCGTGCGCATCCAGCGGGTGTCCACGCCGCGCGAGGCGGCGAACCGGATCATGCGCTCGCCGAACTCGTCCTCGCCCACCAGCGTCACCAGGGCGACGTGCGCGCCCGCGGCGGCGGCCGCCACGGCGGCGTTGAGCGCGTCCCCGGAGAACGACAGGTGGAAGGTGTCCGCCTCGGTCAGGGGAGCGGACGCCGAGAACTCCACCAGCGGCTCACCGATGACCACCACGTCCACGACGGATCTCCTTCTTGGTTCATGTAATGGAATCTGATTTCATGTGCTGCAACAAATGGAACCGGAGACATCATGCCCAACATCACTGTGGAACTGCTGTCGGGGCGGACCATGGACCAGCGCCGCGAGTTCGTCACGGCGGTGACGGACGCCGCCATCGGCATCCTCAAGGCGCGCCGTGAGTCCGTGCGCATCGTGTTCACCGAGATCGAGAAGTCGGACGTGGCCAACGGCGGGACCCTGGAGTCAGACAAGTAGCGATAAAAGCCTATGAGCACCTGGGGGAGCGGATCACCCCTCCCCCAGCGCCGCCCTGACCGAGCGAGGGCCATCAACACTGTCGGTGCCGGATCTCGGGAGGCCGTCTCGGCGCGCCTTCCCGCCGCCGAGGTCGTCCCATGCGTACCCTCGGTACCATGGCCACCCGTACGTCGAAAAGCACCCCGAAGGGGTCGGCGAAGCGGTCCACGTCGTCGCGTCCGTCCTCCGCCAAGCGGCCTGCCGGCACGCGGCCCGCGGGCGCGCGTCCGGGCGGCCGCCCGCCTGCCCGCCGCCCGGCGACCTCGCAGCCCGACCCGATCGGCTGGGTCTTCCTGGCGATCGGCAAGCTGTTCATCGGCGTGTGGCTGCTCTTCGCCAACGGCATCGGCACCGCCGCGCGAGCCTTCGGGCAGCAGGCGCGCGAGCTCGACCCGGCGCACCGCCGCGACGGCCTCGGGCTGGCCGTGCTCGGCGGCGCGATCGTCCTGGCCGCCATGACCTGGCGCACCACCAGGGGAACGGTCGCGACCGTGGTCGACACGGTCATGCGCGGCGCCCTCGGCTCCCTGGCCTGGTCGGTGCCCATCCTGCTGGCGCTGGTCGCCTGGCGCCTGCTCAGGCACCCCGACCAGAACGCCGACACCGGCCGCATGATCATCGGGTGGACCGCCCTGCTGGCCGGGCTGCTCGGCATCATCCACGTCGCGCACGCGACGCCGTACCCCTCCGGCCCCGCCGCGACCGACGGCATGGACAAGGTGTCGGCGGCCGGAGGCATGATCGGGTTCATCGTCTCGGCCCCTCCGGCCAGCATCCTGCCGGCGTTCATCACGATCCCGCTGCTCCTGCTGCTGTCCGGCTTCGGCGTCCTGGTGATCACCGCGACCCCGGTCCACCGGGTGCCCGAGCGCCTGGCCGAGATCCAGCAAATGCTCTTCCAGAAGGGCGAGGCGCAGGCCCCCGGCAAGACCGAGGAACGCGCGCGTCGTCCCCGCAAGTCCCGCGCCAAGCGCTCCGGCAAGACCGGGGACGGCGACCCCGAGCTCGGCGAGCACATCAAGCCCTACGACACGCCCGTCATCGCCGACACGCCGGGAAAGCTCTCCGACCACTCCCCGGAGATCGTGCCGGGCCTGGTCGACGAGGAGGAGCCGCCCCCGCCGCGGCCCGAGCCGCCCCAGCCCACCCCGGCCCCGCGCAAGGTCGAGCAGCTCGTGCTCTCCCCGCAGGCCGGGCCGTACGCCCTGCCCGACCTGCAGGTGCTGCGGCAGGGCACCGCTCCGAAGCCGCAGACCAAGGCCAACACCGTCCTTGTGAACGCGCTCACCAGCGTGCTGGAGCAGTTCGCCATCGACGCCCAGGTGATCGGGTTCACCCGCGGGCCGACGGTCACGCGGTACGAGATCGAGCTCGGGCCGGCGGTCAAGGTCGAGAAGGTCACCGCCCTCACCAAGAACATCGCCTACGCCGTCAAGTCGGCGGACGTCCGCATCCTGTCCCCGATCCCCGGCAAGTCGGCGATCGGGGTCGAGATTCCCAACACCGACAAGGATCTGGTCAGCCTCGGCGACGTGCTCCGCTCCCAGGTGGCTCAGGCCGACCACCACCCGATGATCGTCGGGCTCGGCAAGGACGTCGAGGGCCGCACCATCGTCGCGAACCTGGCCAAGATGCCCCACCTGCTCATCGCGGGCGCGACCGGCGCGGGCAAGTCCGTCTGTGTCAACGGGCTCATTTCCTCGATCCTCATGCGCGCCACGCCGGACGAGGTGCGCATGGTGCTCGTCGACCCCAAGCGCGTCGAGCTCAACACCTACGAGGGCATCCCTCACCTGATCACCCCGATCATCACCAACCCCAAGAAGGCCGCCGAAGCCCTCGAATGGGTCGTCGGGGAGATGGACCGCCGCTACGACGACCTGGCCGCGAGCGGCTTCCGGCACGTCGACGAGTTCAACAAGGCGGTGCGCGCGGGCAAGCTCGTGCCGCCGCCCGGCAGCGAGCGGGTCTACCAGCCCTACCCCTACCTGCTCGTGATCATCGACGAGCTCGCGGACCTGATGATGGTCGCCCCGCGCGACGTCGAGGACTCCATCGTCCGCATCACCCAGCTCGCCCGCGCCGCCGGCATCCACCTGGTCATCGCCACCCAGCGCCCCTCGGTCGACGTCGTCACCGGCCTGATCAAGGCCAACGTGCCCTCCAGGCTGGCGTTCGCCACCTCCTCGCTCGCCGACTCCCGGGTCATTCTCGACCAGCCGGGCGCGGAGAAGCTCGTCGGCCAGGGTGACGCGCTGTTCCTGCCGATGGGCGCCAGCAAGCCCATGCGCCTGCAGAACGCGTTCGTCTCCGAGAAGGAGATCAACGAGATCGTCTCCCACTGCAAGACGCAGATGCAGGTGGAGTACCGCGACGACGTGGCCGCCGTGGCGACCGCCAAGCGCGAGATCGACGAGGACATCGGCGACGACCTCGACCTGCTCGTCCAGGCCGCCGAGCTGATCGTCACCACGCAGTTCGGCTCCACGTCGATGCTCCAGCGCAAGCTGCGCGTCGGTTTCGCCAAGGCCGGGCGCCTGATGGACCTGCTGGAGAGCCGGAACGTCGTGGGTCCGAGCGAGGGCTCCAAGGCGCGCGAGGTGATGGTGAAGCCCGACGACCTGGCCGCGTTGCTCGCCGACTTGCGGGGAGAGTGACCCCTCCGCGACCGATCCCCTCGGTAACTGATTGAATGTGAATGACTACGCATCGTCGGATTACGGGCGCGTAGCGCAGGTGCACGGCGAGGGGGACGCATGAGCATTGGAGTGACGCTGGCCGCGGCACGGAACGCGGCGGGCATGACGGTCGCTCAGTTGAGCGGCCGCACGCGGATAAGGGAGACGGTCATCTACGCCATCGAGCGAGACGACTTCTCGCTCTGCGGAGGCGACTTCTACGCCAGAGGTCATGTCCGCAACATCGCCAAGGTGCTCGGACTCGATCCGGACGCCATCGTGCACCAGTTCGACGAGGAACACGGCGGCGTCCCACTGCCCGTGCGGGCCGCGGCGGTGTTCCAGGCCGAGAGCACGATCAAGCTGCGCGAGCGCCGCAGCCCCAACTGGTCCACCGCGATGGCGATCGCCCTCGCCATCGTGGCCATCTTCGGGGTGACACGGGTGATGAGCCGGTCGAGCGAGAACATCGCGACCGGCGCGGAGCTCAAGCCCGCGCCCGCGCCGGTGTCCAAGCCCGCGACCTCAGCCTCGCCGTCCACCCACCCCAACGCGGCCAAACCGGTGAGCGATCTGGTGACACTCCAGGTGAAGGCGAACAAGCCCTCCTGGCTGGAGGTCAGCGACCACAAGGGCAAGGCGATGTTCCGCGGCACCATGCAGGCGGGACACACCTCCACCTGGAAGGCGCACAAGGAGGTGCGCGTCACGATCGGCAACGCGGGAGCCGTCGACCTCGAGGTCAACGGCAAGCACATCGGCGTTCCCGGCAAGGCCGGCCAGATCGTCCGCAGATCCTTCGGCCCGGAAGTGCCCGGTTCGAGATGATCCTCATCGCCCGGCGGCGCCGCCCGGGGTGATCCCCCGGGGCGCCGCCAGCGATGCCGGTCATGGAAGAACCGGGGGGAGTGCGTCACGTGGTGGCCAACTCCCGATACCGTAGAGCCATCATGTCTTCCCGCCGAACCGCATCGCTGATCACACTGGGTTGCGCACGCAACGAGGTCGACTCCGAGGAGCTCGCCGCGCGCATGGAGGCTGCCGGGTGGCGGCTCGACGACGACGATCCCGACGTCGTCATCGTCAACACCTGTGGCTTCATCGACTCGGCGAAGAAAGACTCCATCGACACGCTGCTCGAGGCCGCGGGCTCCGGCGCCAAGGTGGTCGCCGCGGGCTGCATGGCCGAGCGCTATGGCAAGGAGCTGGCCGAGGCCCTCCCCGAGGCCTCCGCCGTCATCTCCTTCGACGACTACACCGACATCGGCGCGCGCCTGGACGACGTCCTCGAGGGCCGGGCCCTGGTGCCCCACAGCCCCCGCGACCGGCGCACGCTGCTGCCCATCACGCCCGTCGAGCGTTCCTCGGGCGCGGCGCACGCCCACATCCCCGGCCACGGCGAGCTGCCCGAAGGCCTCGCGCCCGCGAGCGGGCCGCGCACGCTGCGCAAGCGCCTCTCAGGCGGCCCGGTGGCCTCGCTCAAGCTCGCCTCGGGCTGCGACCGGCGCTGCACGTTCTGCGCCATCCCGGCCTTCCGTGGCGCGTACGTCTCGCGCCGGCCCGAGGAGCTGCTGGCCGAGGCCGCGTGGCTCGCCGGGGAGGGCGTCAAGGAGCTCGTGCTCGTCAGCGAGAACTCCACGTCCTACGGCAAGGACCTCGGTGACCTCCGGGCCCTGGAGAAGCTCCTGCCCGAGCTGGCGGCCACCGCCGGCATCGAGCGGGTCCGGGTCAGCTATCTCCAGCCGGCCGAGCTGCGTCCCGGCCTCATCGACGTGATCGCGGGCACCGAGGGCATCGCGCCCTACTTCGACCTGTCGTTCCAGCACGCCAGCGGGCCGGTGCTGCGCCGGATGCGCCGTTTCGGCGACCCCCGGCGGTTCCTGGACCTGCTGGAGACCGTCCGTGACCGCGCCCCGGAGGCGGGCGTGCGCTCCAACTTCATCGTCGGCTTCCCGGGTGAGACCGAGGCCGAGTTCGCCGAGCTGACCGGCTTCCTGGAGGAGGCCCGCCTGGACGTCATCGGCGTCTTCGGCTACTCCGACGAGGACGGCACCGAGGCCGCCAAGCTCGGCGGGCACCTCGACCAGGACACCATCGACGAGCGGGTGGCGGCGCTGACCGAGCTGGCCGAGGAGCTCACCGCGCAGCGCGCGGAGGAGCGCATCGGCACCGAGATCGAGGTGCTCATCGAGGAGGACCTCGGGGACGGCGGCTACGAGGGCCGTGCCGCCCACCAGGGCCCCGAGGTGGACGGCTCGGTGACCGTGCAGGGCATCGGCCTCGTCCCCGGCCAGATCGTGCGGGCCACGGTCGTCGACGCCGAGGGGGTAGACCTGATCGCCCGCATCAAGGCCGGGCCATGACGAACCCGCCGGAGACCGGGACCGAGCCGATGACCGCCTCGGTGGCGCGGCAGGTGAGCCCGTGGAACATCGCCAACGTGCTGACCGTCCTCCGGCTGGTGGTCGTCCCCTTCTTCGTCGGCTGCATGTTCGTCGACGGCACGGGCTGGCGGTACGCGGCCCTCCTGGTGTTCCTGCTCGCCTCGCTGACCGACCAGCTCGACGGCTGGCTGGCCCGGCGGTACGGCCTGATCACCGACTTCGGCAAGATCGCCGACCCGATCGCGGACAAGGCGCTCATCGGCGCCGCGCTGGTCGCCCTGTCGCTGCTGGCCGAGGTGCCCTGGTGGGTGACCGGGACGATCCTCTTCAGGGAGATCGGCGTCACGGTGCTGCGCTTCATGGTGATCCGCCACGGCGTCATCCCGGCCAGCTACGGCGGCAAGGTCAAGACCGTGCTGCAGATCGTGGCGATCGCGCTCTACATCCTCCCCGGCATGCCCGAGGCGCTCAGGTGGGCCGCGATGGGGCTCGCGCTGGCCGTGACCGTGGTGACCGGCCTCGACTACGTCATCCGGGCCGTGCGGCTGCGCAAGGTCGCCGAGAAGGCCCGCGGCGGATGAGCCCCGACCTCGCCGCCGGCGTGCTGGCCCTCCTGGTGCGCCGGGAGGCCACCATCGCGGTGGCGGAGTCGCTGACGGCGGGGCTGATCGGCGCCGCGCTGACCGTGCCGAGCGGCGCCTCGGCCGCCTTCCGCGGCGGAGTGATCGTCTACGCGACCGATCTGAAGGCGCGGATGCTCGGCGTGCCAAAAGATCTACTCGATCGGGAGGGTGCCGTTCATCCGGACGTCGCCGCCGCCATGGCGGCCGGGGTGCGGCGGGTCACCGGTTCGACGTACGGGCTCGCCGTGACCGGCGTGGCCGGGCCCGACGAGCAGGATGGCAAGGCCGTGGGGACCGTCCACATCGCCGTCAGCGGCCCTGGGGACGCGATATGGCACCGCGATGTTCTTTTGCCTGGCTCACGGGAAGAGATCCGCAAAAGCACCGTGACGGAGGGTTTGGATCTCCTGAGAGGTGTGCTGGAGGCCTATGTGGGGGAACATTCAGGATGATTACCGCGTTACGTCACCAGCGAACATGCTCTCGACGCTCTGCCCCCCCATTGGCCGATGCAGGTACGGTGGAGCTGTGAGTGAGGTTCGTGACCCATCGGTGAGGAGCACGTCCGGCGTACGCCCGGCAAAGGGGCCGAGCGAACCAACGATGACGGCGAGGAGCATGTACGAGGCGCACCCGAAGAACGGGCGATACGAACCGACCGCGCGGAACGTCGTGAAGACGCCTGCGCCTGGGAGGGAGCGACAGATGGTCCTGCTGCGTCAGCTGCTCGGTGACGTGCTGCGGCGGCTGCGGGTGCGGCAGGCGCGCACCCTGCGTGAGGTCTCCACGCTGGCACGTGTCTCCCTTGGCTACCTGTCCGAGGTTGAGCGTGGCCAGAAGGAGGCGTCGTCGGAGCTGCTCGCCTCGATCTGCGGTGCCCTGGGCGTGCCGCTTTCGCAGGTGCTCCGAGAGGTCTCCGACCAGTTCGCACTGGCCGAGCTTCAACACGCACCTGTGCTGGCAGATGTGCCCGAGCACGAGCGTCTGCCCATGGCCGAGACCGTGTCCACCACGATCTCCGGCCCCGAGTTCGACGGTTTTCCCGAAGTCAAGGACATGGTCGCCGCGTAGTTACGGCTTCCGTCCTGATCGTCGGACCGTCACACATGCCCACCTGGTGATGGTCCGTGTTTCGCACGCTGTCCGGTGACCGGGCCCGTTTTAACGGGGCTGGCAGGCGGGACAGTAGAAGATCTGTCTTTCGTATGGCTGCGCCCCGAGTTCACCGCCGATCATCGTGGTGCCGCAGCGAAGACAGGGGCGTCCGGCCCGGCCGTACGCCCACAGCCGCCGACCGGGGCGCCGATCACCCGTGGTCACCGGCCCGCCCTGCTCGTCCTTGGCGGCGTCCATGAGCCGGTGCGCCAGCGACATCATCCTTTCCAGGCCCGCCACCTCCCGGACCGGCCGAAACGGTGAGACCCCGGACAGGAACAGCGTCTCGGCCCGCCAGATCGTGCCGATGCCTGCCACGTTGCGCTGGTCGAGCAGGGCTTCCGCGATGGTCGTGTCCGGATTTCCGGCGATGTTGCGCGCGGCCCGCGCCGCGTGCTCGGCATCCCAGCCGGGGGCGAGCAGGTCGGGCCCCAGATGGCCGACGACCCGGTCTTCCTGATCGGTGCGCAGCAGGTCGACCATGCCGAGCCTGACCCCCACCGCCTGCCACCGCTCGTTGGCGAGGAGTAGCCGCACGACGTCGCCCCGGCGTGGCGGCGTCCCCGCCGGCTGGACGCGCCAGCTTCCGTCCATGCGCAGGTGGGTGTGGATCGTGAGCCCACCGTCCACTCTGGTGAGCAGGTGCTTGCCCCGTGACACGGTCGTGCGGACCGCGCGGCCGGTCAGGTCCGCCGTGGCGTACCGGGGCACCCGGAAGTCCGAGCGGGTCAGCACCCGGCCGTCGAGGGCGGCCCGCAGCCTGGCCGCGGCCCGGTAGACGGCGTCCCCCTCGGGCACGGGGAGGTCAGTCCCAGGCGGCGGGGTCGGCCACGAGCTCCATCACACGGTCGGGGAGGGCGTCGGATGCGATCTGGTCGAGCGTGACCTCCTCCAGGATCGCCCGCTCGCTGGCGCGAAGGGCGATCCACACCTGCTGCAGCGCGCGGGCCGCTCCCCGGTAGCCGACATGCTCGGGACGCTCGCCCCGGACGTTGGCCAGCGGCCCGTCCACGGCGCGGATGACGTCCGCCAAGGTGATCTCACTGGCCGGCCTGGCGAGCACGTAGCCCCCCTCGGGGCCCCGCTGGCCGCGGACCAGGCCCGCGCGGCGCATCTGGAGCAGGATGTTCTCCAGGTACTTGGGGGGCATTTCCTGTTCCTTGGCCAGCTCGCCCACAGTGGTGGGGCCGCTGCCGGAGGCGGCCAACTCGGCGGCGGCGCGAAGGGCGTAGTCGACACGGGCGGAAAGACGCATGTTGTCGATTATCCCGCCTGTTAAACCCCGGTTACGCGCATCCGGACCACGGTGGGCCGATGATCTGAGAAAGTCACGCCGGGCACGCGGGCTTCCAGCACCTCCAGCCCCGCGGTCACCAGCACGTGGTCGATGCGCTGGACCGGGGCGTCCGCAGGGGAGGTGAGGGGATTGCCCAGCGCCGTGAGCGGATCCGACAGCCCCGCCGCCTCCAGCACCCGCATCTCCGGGTCGGCGGGCGTCGTGTTGAGATCCCCGGCCAGCAGTACCGGCCGGCGGCTTCCCGGGCTCCCCGTCGTCGTCGTGGGCGTGCCCGCCACCGGCGTCCGCGCGCCCGGCGCCGCCGCTCCCGCCGTCTCCGCGCTTCCGCCCGCCGCGAGATCCCGCACGATGGCCGCGACCTCGGGCGCCTGCCCGGGCGGAGCCTGCAGATGGGTGCCGACGATCCCGACCTCCTTCCCGCCGACCTCGACGACGACCGCCTGGGCCTGCGCTCCGGTCGGGTGGTCGTGCCTGCCGAGCGGGTGGGAGGCGCTCTGCCTGATCGGGAGGTTCGTGATGATCGCGTCGCCCCACAGGGGATCGGCCGCGGGGGCGAAGTGGTAGCGCATGCCGAGCCCCGCGGCGATACGGGCCAGGTCGTCGTGGCCGCCGTTGAGCAGCCACCCCCGGTCGACCTCGCTGAGCAGCACCACATCGGGACGCTCGCTCCGCGCCCACGCGGCGATCCGGTCGAGGTCGAGGGTGCCCTTCAGCCCGAACCCCATCCGGATGTTGTAGGCGATCAGCGTGAACTCGTCCCCGGTCTTGGCCTGTACGCCGGGGAGGGGGCGCCACGCCAAGACGGCGGCGACGACCGTGACCGTCAGGGCGATCAGCCCGAACCTCCAGGAACGATGCGGCCTGGTGAGGAGCACCCGCCTGCCCTTCACCGCCGTGAGCGCCACCCCGGTGATCAGGCCCGCCGCCAGACCGGGCGCGCCGCTGTTGGCGAATCCCAGGTCGATGTCATAGCTCGCGTAGTAGACGAACACGGTGACCAGGAAGACGAGCATCCCGCCGAGCATTGCGAGGCCGCTCCTCGTGGGTGACGACGCGGGCGGCATGCCTGCCATGGCCAGGCAGGCGCCCAGGACCACAGCGGTCATCGGAGCGGGAGCCAGAGAGGACGACAGGATCATCAAGAGTGCCGACGCGGGTAACACGATGACGCAGATCCACCATTGGTGCGGTGGCCAGATGGCGAACGAGACCATGCCGAGCTGGCCGGCGACCAGTGCTCCGGTCAGAATCGCGACCTCCGGCGGCGCCGTGTGGTCACCGGTCAGAGACCCCGCGAGGCCGATCGTCTCCAGGTACATGCCGTTCAGGACGAGGGCGAGGCCGAAGATGAACCAGAGCCTGCCCGGGGCGACGTCATCGGAGGCGGGCGCGAGCCGTACGGACCACAGGAAGGCCGCGCAGACGACCAGGACGGCGAGCCAGGGGAGCGGGCCGTCGCGCCAGACGAGATCCACCTGGTCGAGGGCCAGATGGATCACGGCGGAGCCCGCGAGGCCGGCGGCCAGACCGCTCGCGACCGCTTTGCGGGGGATGGTCAGCGCACAGCCGTACAGGAAGACCAGGCCGAACGAGACGCCGGCGCTCGCGAGGTAGAGCTGGGGTCTCCCGCCGTCCGTCGCCTGGAGCGCCAAGCGGTCCACGGCGAGGAGGACCGCGCCACCGAGCAGAAGGGGCCGGGGGCCGCGCGGCCGCGCGAGCGGGACGGCGGCGAACGGCAGGACGAACCACAGAGCCGCGTACAGCCCCATCTGCTCGGGGGGAGTGTCTCCCGCACGGCCGAAGAGCGTGATGAGCGACGGCAGGAAGACCCGGAGCGCGTCGGTGAACAGCAGGATGCCGAGGGCGAGCGGGATCACCGCGCGCTGGTGGGCGGTGAACGGGCCGTGCCAGACCCGCGATGGGGAGGTGCCGGTGCCGGGCGCGTCCATGGATGCTCCTCAGGAAGACATGAGCGATCCTCGGGTCAACCCCGGGCAAAGGCAAGGGGCGGCGGCGAACGGTCCCACAGGGACTGCGGAAGCCAGGCGGGACGGCGAAGATGGGGCGGTGCAGAACGCCGCGCGACGGGCGACCGTTTCCGGGGGACCCTGCCGCTAAACTGGCAGGAAGCTTTACTGTGCACTGGTTGTGTCACATCGCGAGCGCGATTGTGATGAAACCAACGGGGACCGACGACAAGAAAGCCTGCGATGGAGCGACGTCCTGGCGTGCCCAGGTTGCTACGGGAGATCAACGACCGCGCCGCGCTGGAGCTGCTGCTCGCCTCGGGCCCGCTGACGAGGGGGCAGATCGGGGAGATGACCGGCTTGTCCAAGGTCACCGCCTCCCAGACGCTGTCGCGGCTCGAAGAGCGCGGCCTGGTCGAAGTGGTCGGGGAGCAGGCAGGGAACCGGGGGCCCAATGCGGCGCTTTACGGGGTGATTCCGTCCTCGGCCTATGTGGCGGGTCTGGATGTCGGCCCTGAAAGCGTCACCACCGCCATCGCCGATATCAATGGCGAAATCGTGGCGGAGGTGACGGTTTCCACCAATGGCCACGACGATCCCGTCGCGCTCGTCCACAGCGCGGTCGCGAAGGCCTGCCGCTCGGGCAAGGTCGCCCTGTCCCGCCTCAAGGGCATCGTGATCGGCACTCCCGGCGTGGTGGACCCGCGCACCGGCGACGTGCGGTTCTCCTTCGACCTGCCCGGCTGGCACGAGGGCAGCCACCAGGCCCTCGCCCGCGACCTGCGGCGGCCGGTCGCCATAGAGAACGACGTGAACCTCGCGGCGATCGCCGAGCGGTCCGAGGGCGCGGCCAAGGGGATCGACGACTTCGTCCTGCTGTGGGTGGAGCGCGGCGTGGGCCTCGCCGTCGTGCTCGGCGGCAGGCTGCACCGAGGGCGTTCGGGCAGCGCCGGCGAGATCGGCTACCTGCCGGTCCCCGGGGTGCCCCTGGCCGAGGACGTCAAGGCCGTCCCGGGGCGGATGCCGTCGCTGGCCGGCGGCCTGCAGTCCCTGATCAGCGCCGAGGCCGTGGCCGAGCTGGCCGGGCCGCACGGCTTCGCGGGAGGGTCGGCGGCCGACGCCGTCCGCGCGGCCGTCGAGGGCGGGGACGCGGGCTCGGCGTTCCTGGACGAGCTGGCCCACCGGCTCGCCCTCGGCGTCGCCTCGGTGTGCGTGGTCCTGGACCCGACCCTGGTCGTGCTCAACGGCGAGGTCGGCCGGGCCGGCGGGGCCGCCCTGACCCACCGGGTCGAGGAGGCGGTGGCGCGCATCTGCCCGATCAGGCCCGAGGTGGTGGTCAGCGAGGTGAAGGTCCGCCCGGTGCTGCGCGGCGCCGTCCTGGCCGCGCTCGACCAGGCCCGCGAGGAGATCTTCGCCTCCTGACCGGAGGCGTGCTTTCCCCGGTTACCGCAGGCAGGGCCGGTCGGTGTCGGCCGGCTGAATTCCTGATGAACTGATCAAGCTCGGGAGCCGCATCCTCCCCTCGGCCCCTGAGAATTGAACCGGTTTGTGGGGGAGGGGGACGCGATGGCGGGCGTGCTCGACGGGCTGGCGCGCCTGGTGACCTTCCTCGGCGGCGCCGGCCCGGTCGTTCTCTCGATCGCCCTGCTGGTCGCGGCGCCCTTCGTCGACCGGCTGGTCGTACGGCGCAAACGCCTCGTCTTCCGGGTCCTGTACAACTCCAAGATCGGCGTCGGGCCGGAGGTGCTGCACGACGGCACCGACGCGGTGGCGTCGGCTCCGCCGCAGCTCCGCCAGGTGGCGCGGCTGCTCGACCGGATGAGCATGGTCGTCATCCGCATCCGCAACGGCGGCAGCTACGACATCGACCCCGACGACTTCGACAAACCGCTGTCGTTCACCTTCGGCGGGCGTGTGGTGTGGAACGCCCGGGTGTCCGAGGCGAGCACCCCTGAGCTGCGCGCGGAGCTCAGGGAGAGCCTGCGCTTCTTCCCCGCCGAAGGCAGCCGGCCCGCCCGGGACAACCTCCTCACCGTGCGGCGGCGGCTCACCGAGCGGCTGACGCGCTGGCTCGCCCCGCAGACGGGGCAGGACGTCGTCGAGCCGGCCTGGCAGGGGGTGCGGATCGACGGGCTGTCGCTGAAGAAGGGGCAGAAGGCCAAGCTCGTCGTCGTCCTGCGCGAACCCGGGGTCGGCGAGGGCGAGATCACCAAGCTCGTCCGTCATTCGGGCAAGCTGAAGGACGCCGGCCTGATCAAGGACGAGAAGGAGAAGCGCCGCCTCACGCTCCCGCGGGTCAGCGGCGGGCTCGCCGGCGTGCTCACCGTCGTGCTGGTGCTCAGCCTGATGTCCCGGCCGACCGACGCCACCGTCGTCTGCGCGTCCGGCGATCTGCGGGTCGAGGGGTCGAGCGTGTTCCTGCCGGCGATACGGGCGATCGCCGAGGAGTACCGCAAGGCGTGCGGGGACGGCGCGCGGATCACCACCGAGCCGAACGGCTCCCTTGAGGGGGTCCGCAGTGTGGCGGAGTCCGACCCCGCCGAGGCGGCCGGGCTCATCGCGCTGTCGGACGGCAGGAGCGACGACGCCGGGAGCGGGCTCCAGGCCTACAAGATCGCGGTCGTCGTGTACCACGTGGTGGTGAACAGCCGGGTCGAGCTGACCACGCTGAGCATCGAGGACCTCCGCAAGATCAACGATGGCAGGTACACCGACTGGAACCAGGTCCCCGGCGGCGGGAAGGCGTCCCTGCCGATCCGGATCGTCGGCCGGGGGCAGAACTCCGGCACGCGTCAGCTCTTCGAGCGGCGGGTGCTCGGCGCCGGCGAGAGCCTGCTGTCCTCCAACTCCTGCCTGGAGAAGGACCGCAACGCCGCCGCACCGGTCATCCGCTGCGAACGCGACGACAACGCCGAGATCGTCCAGAAGATCAGCACGATTCCCGGCGCGATAGGCTACGCCGATGCGCTGTCGATCGCCGAGGCGCGCCGGGCCAACAGCGTCACGGCGCTGACCCTGGACGGTAAGGCGTTCGACCCCTCCACCGCGGACAGATCCGGCTACCCCTTCTGGACCGTCGAGTACCTCTACTTCAAGGGCGATCTCGAGCCGGGCTCCCTGAGGGCGTCCTTCATCGAGTTCGTCCGCAGGCACGCCCGCGCCCAGGCACGGCTCAACGAGTCGGGCTTCGAGCCCTGCACGACCTCGCAGACCGTCCGGGAGCTCTGCGACCTGCGCTGAAGGCCCCGGCTAGGCGGTGAGCAGCTCCGCGGCGGCCTGGGCGTTGGCCCGGGCTGCGCCGTAGGTCGCGATGTAGACCGCCGCCGAGGGACGCCAGATGGGCAGGCCCATCTCCACGACGGTCGCGTCCGGACGCCCGGCGAGCAGCGCCGAGACGATGTCCTGGCTGGCCTGATGGCGGTGGGCGTCCTTGACCACGATCACCAGTGACCGGCCCCGCGCGCGTTCCAGCAGGCCGGCCGGGTCGGCGGCGTCCGGCTTGACCCGGGCGATCTCGGCGTCCGGCAGCCACGGCGCGAACCCCCACGGGACGTCGCCGACCGCGATCGTGGGCGGGGTGTCCACCTCGACGACGAACGGGTCCACCAGCGGAGCGGCGGTGCCCGACAGGCTCACCGCGCGGCGGGCCGCGGTCAGGCCGATCACGTTGCCCTCCCTGGCCTCCTCGCGCGGCGCGCCGAACCAGCCGCGCAGCCGGGCGACGCGCTCGGCGGCCTCCTCCAGGCGGGCGAGCGGCAGCCTGCCGTCGAGAACCGCCGCCACGATCTCGTCCTTGATGGACTCGATCTGCTCGCGGGTCGGCAGCGGGCCGAGGCACAGCAGGTCCGAACCGGCGGCCAGCGACAGCACGGCGCCGCCGCCGAGCCCGACGCTCTCGGTGATGGCGTGCATGTCGAGCGCGTCGGAGATGACGACGCCGTCGTAGCCGAGCTCGCCCCTGAGGAGCTCGGTGAGCGCCGGCGCCGAGAGCGTGGCGGGAGCCGTGCCGGTCAGGAACGGGACCCGCACGTGCGCCGTCATGATGGACTTGGCGCCGGCCTCGATGGCGGCGCGGAAGGGGACGAGCTCGCGTTCCCACAGCACCTCGCGGGAGACGTCCACCACGGGGATCTCCAGGTGGGAGTCCTGCCGGGTGGCGCCATGGCCGGGGAAGTGCTTGACGCAGGCGGCGACGCCCGCGTCCTGCAGGCCCGCGACGGCCGCCACGGTGTGCCGGGCCACCAGCGCCGCGTCGGAGCCGAACGAGCGCGTGCCGATGACGGGGTTGTCGTCGGCGGTGTTGACGTCCGCGTCGGGCGCCATGTCCAGGTTGACGCCGCAGCGGGCCAGGTCATCGCCGATCGACCGGTAGACCCGGCGGGTCAGCTCGACGTCGTCCACGGCGCCGAGCGCCGCGTTGCCCGGGTAGGGGCTGCCGACGTGGTAGGCGAGCCGGGTGACGTCCCCGCCCTCCTCGTCCAGGCTGACGACCGGGTCGCCCGCCTCGCGCAGCCGCCCGGTGAGGGCCGCCAGCTGCTCGGCGCCGGCGACGTTGAAGCCGAAGAGCGTGACGCCGCCCAGGCCGTTCTCCAGGTCGCGAAGGATCCAGTCGGGAGCGGTGGTCCCGGGGAAGGCGGCGAGAAGTGCGCCGGCCGCCAGACGGCGCAGCCCCCGGTCGCCGTCGCCCACGAGGAACGCGCCCTGGGACTCGCCCATGGAGAACTCAGACATGGTTGTTACTCGACTCCTTAGTTCAGAGTACGAAAAGGCTGTGATGTTCAGCCTTTCACGGCGCCGGCGACCAGGCCCGAGACCATACGTCGCTGCACCAGCATGAAGAAGGCGATGACCGGAATGGTCATCAGCGTCGAGGCGGCCATGATGCCGCCCCAGTCCGTCGACCGCTGCCCGGTGAAGAACTGCAACGCCACGGGCATCGTGTAGGTGCCCTGGTCGTTGATCAGCGTCAGCGCGAAGACGAACTCGTTCCAGGCGGTGATGAACGAGAAGATGCTCGTGGCCACCAGCCCGGGAGCCACCAAGGGGAACAGTACCTTCCAGAACGTGACGAACCGGCCAGCGCCGTCGATGGCGGCCGCCTCCTCCAGCTCCTTGGGCACGGCGGCCACGAAGGTGCGCAGCATCCAGATCGCGAACGGGAGCGTGAATCCCACATTCACGATGATCAGGCCGAGCAGCCGATCGTACAAGCCGAGCCGCTTCACCATCAGGAACAGCGGGATCAGCAGCGCCTCGGCCGGCACCATCTGCACGATCAGCAGCAGGATCAGGAAGCTCGTGCGGAAGCGGAACCTGAAGCGGGCCACGGCGGTGGCGGCGAGCAGGGCGAACACCGAGCCGATGAGCACGGTGCCGAGGGCGACGATGGCGCTGTTCAGCAGGTACTGCCAGATGGAGTGCCCGGCGACCCCCTTGGTCAGCACCCGGGACACGTGGTCCATGGTGGGCGCCAGCGGGAAGGGGATGAACCGCGTGGTGAAGATCTCGTCGTTGGGCTTGAACGCGGTGGCGACCATCCAGTAGACGGGGAACACCGCGATCAGGAACACCATGACGCCGGCCGCGTTCAGCCCGGACTTCTTGAGCTGCTTGGCGGTCCGCGGGTTCATCGCACGTCCTCCGTTTTCACGATTTGCCGGACATATACGGCGGTGATCAGCAGCATGATCAAGGTCAGCACGACGGCGATGGCCGCGCCGAACCCCATCTTCGGCGGCGCGCTGAACGCCTCGGTGTACGCCCACAGCGACAGGTTGAAGGACTCCCTGTTGGTGGTGCCACCGGCCAGCACGTACAGCTGGGTGAAGACCTTGAAGTCCCAGATGACGGAGAGCACCAGCAGCACCGAGAACACCGGCCTCAGCAGCGGGAAGGTGATCTTCCTGAAGGTCGTCAGGGGAGCCGACCCGTCGACCCGCGCCGCCTCGTACAGCTCCGAGGGGATGCTCTTCAGGCCCGCGAGTACCGACACCGCGATGAACGGGAACGACGCCCACACCACGGCCACGACGAGCACCAGGTAGATGGTCGAGGGATCGTTGAGCCACGGCTCGCCCGACCAGTCCGACCGCCCGAAGAGCAGGGACGACAGCCCGTCGGGCAGCAGGTTGAGCGCCCAGTTGGCGACGCCCGCGTCGGCGTCGAACAGCCACTTCCAGATGATCGCCGTTGCGGTGGGCGGGGTCGCCCAGGCGGCCATGATGCCCACGATGACGAACGTCGACATCTTCTTGCCGAGCCGGTGGAGCAGCAGCCCGACCAGCGTGCCCGCGACGAGCGTCAGCGCGACCGTGATCGCGGCGAACACCACGGTGTTGCGGAGCGAGGTCCAGAACAGCTCGGACTCGAAGACCGCGGTGTAGTTGCCCAGCCCGAGGAACTCGGCCGGCTGGGGATTCGGCCGGATCTGCCGCAGTCCCACCTTGTGGAAGGACATGTCGACCATCTGGTACAGCGGGTAGAGCAGCAGGATCGCGATGACCAGCAGGCCCGGCAGGAGCAGGACGTAGGGGACGACCCAGGAGGGAAGCCGGCTCGACCGGCGCGCGGGGCGATGGGACCGGCGCCGCGCCGGGGCGGAGTGACCTCCGCCCCGGGCGACCGTTGACGTCTGCGCCATCGTCACTGCTGCTGGTTCAGGATCGTCTCGAGTTCGGTGTTCGCGTCCGCGAGGGCGGCGTCGATGTCCTTCTTGCCCTCGATGACGGCGCGAGCCGCGTTCTGCAGCACGGCCTTGGTGTCGTTGGCCTGGGCCCAGTCAGGGTCGGCGGGGAAGCCCTTGGCGACCTTGAAGGTCTCGGCGAACGGCGCCTGCACCGGGTCACTGGCGAACTCGGCCAGCGCGTCCGGGTAGAGCGGGAGCAGGCCGCCCTCCTTGGCGTACCGGGTGCCGTACTCCTTGCCGGCGGCCAGCTTGAGGTACTCGGCGGCCAGCTGCGGGTTCTTGGCGTCCTTCCAGATGGCGATGTCGTTGCCGCCCTGGAAGGCCGGCGCCGGGCCGCTGCCGTCCTTTTTCGGCAGCGAGAAGAAGGCCATCTGGTCCTCGCTGACCTTGCCCTTGCTCTGCTCCTTGATGGTGGCGATGTCCCAGCCGCCCGTGACGTACATGCCGACCTTGCCCGCGGCGAAGCGCTGGCTGATCTCGACCGAGTTCTGCGAGAGGCGGCCCTTGCCGGACACGCCGTCCTTGGCGACCAGGTCGGTGTAGAACTGGAAGCCCTCCTTGAACGCCGGATCGGTCAGCTTGCCGACCCACTTGCCGCCCTCGAAGGCGGCGAAGTCGCCGCCCGCGGACCAGACGAACGGCGAGAGCGACATGTTGGCGTCGGAGCCGCCGTTGAAGGCGAAGCCGTCGACGTCCTTGCCCTTCTTCTCGACGATCTTCTTGCCCGCGGCCACGAGCTCGTCCCAGGTCTTGGGGATCTCGATGCCGAGGCTCTTGAACCAGTCCTTGCGGTACAGGACGGCCCGCGTGCCGCCGCCCCACGGCGCGGCGTAGACCTTGCTGTCGATGGTCTCGTAGCCCCACAGGTTCTGGGGGATCTGCTGGAAGTCGGGGTTGGACTTGACCAGGTCGGTGATGTCGGCGAGGGCGTCCTGGGCCACCCACGCGGCGACCTGGTCGTTGCCGAACTCGGTGACGTCCGGCCCCTCGCCGCCCGCGAGCGCGGCGGTCCACTTCTTCTGGGCGTCGGGCCAGGGGATCCACTGGACGTCGACGTCGGCGCCGGTCTGCGTCTTGAACTTGGCGTCCAGGTCGGCCATGTACTTGTCTTGCACTTCGTTGGGGGCGCCGAGGCGCCACACGGTGAGCTTCTGGCCGGCGAACGCCGGTCCCGAGGCGGCGGTCGACGCCGTCGGCGCGGCGTTCTCGGTGGGCTCGCTGGTTCCGCACGCGGCGACACCAATGGCGAGAGCGGCGGTCGTGGCCGTCGCGGCGGCGATTTTACCGATCTTCACGTCTGGGTTCTCCCTTCCCGGCTTCGCGTCGGGCTCGCGCTCATCGGACGGTGCGCGACAGGAGTCGCACACTGTGGCGAAGGCGCCGTCCTCCCGCTCTGCGCTGCGACAACCCGAGGCCGATCACTTGCCCTCGGGATGACTGTCGCTAAACTAACAAGAAACTTTCTTAAAAAAAACCCTGTTAGCGGATCGTGACGAGAGGGCCCGCCGCCATGCCGAGACGACATCCCGGGACGCCCCGGCTTCTGCGTCAGCTCAACGACCGGGCGGCGCTGGAACTCCTGCTCTCCCGCGGCCCGCTCACCCGGGCCGAGCTCGGAGAGCACACGGGACTGTCCAAGGTCACCTCCGGCCAGCTGCTGGCCCGCCTGGAGGACCGCGGCCTGGTGGAGGTCTCCGGAGAGCGTCCGGGAGGCCGGGGACCGAACGCCGCGCTGTACACCGTGGTGCCCTCCAGCGCCTACGTCGCCGGGCTGGACGTCCGTCCCGACAGCGTCACCGCCGGGGTCGCGGACATCACCGGAAAGATCACCACCGGGGTCGCCGTGGACCCCCGCGACACCGGAGACCCCGTCAAGACCGTGCACGGCGCCGTACTGCGGGCCTGCGACGCGGCGGGCATCGGCATCTCCAGGCTGCGGGCTCTGGCCATCGGGACGCGCGGCGTGGTGGACCCCCGCTCCGGCGACGTGCGCTTCTCCTTCGACCTGCCGTCCTGGCACGCGGGTGTGCTCGCCGACCTGCGCGCCACGCTCGGGGCCTCGGTGACGATCGAGAACGACGTGAACCTGGCGGCGCTGGCCGAGCACGCGTACGGAGTCGCACGGGGCGTCGACGACTTCGTCCTGGTGTGGGCGGGCGTCGGGCAGGGGCTCGGGGTCATGCTCGGCTCCCGCCTGCACCGGGGGTACACCGGGGGAGCGGGGGAGATCGGCTGGCTCCCGGTGCCCGGCGAGCCGCTGCCGGTCGACTTCACCGCGCCGCAGTCCGGATCCTTCCAGCGCCTGGTCGGCACCGCGGCCCTCATCGGCCTGGCCGCCGAGCACAACATCCCGTCCGGCCCGCCCGGGGCCGCCGCCGGTTCCCCCGGGGCTCCGTACAGCTCCGCCGACCTGGTCCGCACGGCCGTCGCGACCGGCATGGACGGCTTCCTGGACGAGCTGGCGCGCCGGCTCGCCATCGGGGTCGCCGCGGTGACGGTCGTGCTCGATCCCGGGCTGGTCGTGCTGAGCGGCGATGTGGGCAGGGCCGGAGGCGAGGCGCTCGCGGAGCGGGTCGAGAAGGCCGTGGCCCGGATCTGCCCGAGCCGTCCCCGGGTGACCGTGACCGAGGTCGAGGGCAACCCGGTGCTGCGCGGAGCGGTGACGGCGGCGCTGGAGCAGGCCCGCGAGGAGGTCTTCTCCAGCACGGTCGACATCTGAGGAGCGAATCATCACGCCGCGAGGGGCCGATGACCATCCGTGACCGGCCGTCCGCCTCAGGGCCGGCCGCCCTTGACCAAGGGGTGAACCTCACGGATGCCCGGTGAATCCTTTATGTAAGACTTGCTGGCCATGCGCAATATCGTGCTGATTTCTGACCCCCGAGTGACCTCCATTCCCGTCGAGGAGAGCGGTGAGGCGCTGGCCGACGTGCGCGGCGTGCTGGGCGTCGACGCCAGGCTGGCGGACCCGGCGGGCGCCTACGCCCACCTGCGTGCGGGGTTGCTCAGCCGGCTCCAGGACGCTCAGCGGCAGCTTCCGTACGGCTACCGCCTGCTCGTGGTCGAGGGATACCGGCCTCCGGTGCTACAGCGGCGCTACTTCGAGGAGTACAAGGACGAGCTGCGGGCGACATTTCCGGAAATGTCGCCCGACGAGCTGCACGTGGCGGCCAGCCGGTACGTCTCTCCCATCGAGGTCGCGCCGCACACCGCCGGCGCCGCGGTCGATCTGACCCTCGCCGCCGAGGACGGCACCGAGCTGGACATGGGCACCCCCGTCAACGCCAACCCCGAGGAGAGCGACGGCGCCTGCTACACCGCCGCGCCCAACGTCTCCGCAGGCGCGCGCGAGCACCGCAAGATCCTCGGGGCCGCTCTGGAGTCCGCCGGCCTGGTCAACTACCCGACAGAGTGGTGGCACTGGTCCTACGGCGACCGCTACTGGGCCATGACCACCGGCGCCCGCACCGCCATCTACGGCCCCCGCTCCCACCCCTGACCCCCGGCACGGGAGACGCCGTCTCATAAGCGGTGACCATCCGCATGCGGTCGCCCAGCACCTCAGCCGTACATGTGCGATCTCGACATGCCGCTCGTCACGGCGGACGTCAAGATGAAGGCGGCCGCGAAGGTCGGAGTCGACGTACGAATCCTCCGTGCCGAGAGGTGATGACAGCGGAAGGTGGGCGGCTGACAGGGATCTGGCAGTGCTCGCTCGCACAGTGGCGCCATGAGCAACCACACAGACGTCCTCATCGTCGGCGCCGGTCCGACCGGGCTGACCCTCGCGCTCGACCTGGCGCGTCGCGGGGCCGGTTTCCGCATCGTGGACAAGGCGCCCGAGGAGTTCCGGGGCTCGCGCGGCAAGGGCCTGCAGCCGCGCACCCTGGAGATCTTCGACGACCTTGGAGTGATCGACGACATCCTCGCGACCGGCGAGGTCTACCCGCCGATGCGCGTCCGCGTCGGCAGGATCCCGCTGTTCCAGAGCCGGATGCACAAACGGAAGGACCCCACCCCCGCGGTGCCGTACCCGATGGTGACCATGCAGCCGCAGTGGCGCACCGAGAAGATCCTGCGCGATCGGCTGGCCGAGTTCGGCGGCAAGGTGGAGCAGGGCGCGGAGCTGATCTCCTTCGAGCAGGACGGGCACGGGGTGACCGCCACGCTCGGCACGGGGGAGACGATCCGCGCGCGGTATCTGGTGGGCACGGACGGCGGCAGGAGCCTCGTGCGCAAGACACTGGGCATCGGCTTCGAGGGGACGACCCGCAAGGAGGAGCGGATACTGATCGGCGATGTCCGGGTCACCGGCATCGGCCGTGATCACATCCATGCGTGGTTCCGCCCGGGGAGGGGCCTAGTGGTGCTCTTCCCCATGGCGGGCACCGACACCTTCCAGTTCGTGGCGCCACTGCCCCCCGGAGCCGGCTACGCGCTCACCCTCGACGGCTACCGGCGGGTTCTCGCCGAACGATCCCTGCTGGGAAGCGTGGAGGTGACCGAGCTCCTGTGGTCCTCGCTCTACCAGGTCAACATCCGCATGGCCGACCGCTACCGGGCCGGGCGGGTCCTCCTCGCCGGGGACGCCGCCCACGTGCACTCGCCCGCCGGCGGTCAGGGGCTCAACACCGGCGTCCAGGACGCCTACAACCTGGGCTGGAAGCTCGCCAGGGTGCTGGACGGCGCACCGGAGTCGCTGCTCGACACCTACGAGGAGGAGCGCAAGCCGGTGGCCGCCCACGTGCTCGGTCTCAGCACCATGCTGCACGACAAGAGATCGCACAAGCGGGACGAGGAGACCCAGCAACTGCTGCTCGGCTACCGAGGCGGCTCGCTGGCCTCGGGCGAGCGCGCAGGCGACCGGGCTCCCGACGCGCGCTGCCATCTGGCCGACGGCACTCCGGTGCGGCTCTTCGACCTGTTCCGCGGCCCGCACTTCACCGTGCTGACCTCCGGCCCGGTTCCGCGCTTCGACGGCGTGCGAAGCCACGAGATCGGCGACTGGGAGCGGATCCGGGACGCCTACGGTGACGAGAGGCACGTGCTGGTCCGCCCCGACGGGTACATCGCCCTGACCACCTCCTCAGCCGATGAACTGGCCGCCTATCTGGCCAGGGTGTGAGGTCCACGCCCGGTGGAAGAGCTCGGGGCCGAGCTCTTCCCCGCAGTGCGCGATCAGCTCGCGCATCGCGGGGTCGGCCGTCTCCTCGATGCCGCGCAGCCTCCGGGCCTCCCCGAGCAGGACCGTGGCCCGCCCGGCGTCTCCGGTCGCCGCACACCATTCGGCGACCCCCTCCAGCACGCTCGCCCGCGCCACGTCGTCATCGAGCTCCCGGTCCAGGGCTTCCCGCAGGAGCGGGCGGGCGATGTCCGAGGGCAGCACCCGGCAGAGCTCGACATCGATCAGGGAGCGGAGTTGCGGCGGCGCCTGCTGCCCGTCCAGCAGTTCCTTGGCGCGGGTCAGCCGGTCCAGCGCACGCGCTCGATCCCCCCTTCGGCGGGCCAGCTCCCCGGCCGCGTGCTCGACCCGGGCCAGCGCGAGGCCGTCCCCGGCGCGTTCGGCGCTGTTCCTCGCCGGGCCGAGCACCTCCTCCGCCCCGGCCAGGTCGCCGCTGCGGCCCCGCAGCTGCGCCAGCCGTACGGTCAGCATCGCCGGGCCGGGCAGCGCCTGCGCCCCTCCGATCTCCTCGGAGTTCACCGCCGCCTGCTCCAGAACGGCCAGTGCCCCCGCGACGTCGCCCCGGTTCTCCAGCACCAGTGACAACCAGAACCGGGACACCGACATCCCCCAGCGCTCGCCGATCTTCCGGTACCGGGTCAGGGCCTCATGGAGCAGGTCCTCGGCGGCCGCCGCGCCGCCGGGGGTGAACTCGAAGGCGATGATGCCCCGTAACAGGCGGGCGGAGGCCCGCGCCCACGGGTCGGGATGGTCGTCGAACCGCGCCATCGCCTGGGCCTCCAGTTCTCCGTCCGCCATCTCCCCCACGTAGGCGTCCGCGAGGCTCCAGGCCGCCAGCGCGACCGGCCGGTCGGAGTCCCGCAGCACCCGTAGCGCCTGATCCAGCCGGTCGGTGGGAGCGATCAGCACACAGAGAGCGTGCTCCAGCTCCAGCCCTTCCGGCACGTCGCCGCCGGCGAGCATGGCCGCCCACCCGGCGGCCTCGCGCCGCTGCCCGCGCATGATCCACGCCCAGGTTCGCGCCGCCGCCAGCCGAAGCGCCGACCTCCGGTCGGTCCGCACCGCGTAGCGCAGCGCCGTGTCGAGGTTCCCTCGCTCGGCGTCCACCGCCGCGAGCAGGGACAACTGCCTCCCGGTACGCAGTGCGGGGTCGGTCCTCTCGGCGAACTCCAGGTAGTGGGCCAGGTGCGCCCGCCGCACGGGGCCGGGATCGGTGAGCTTCTCGGCGGCGTACTGCCGCACGGTCTCCAGCAGCCCGTAGCGGTCCGCGCCCGCCTGGACCAGTGACTTGTCGACCAGCGAGATCAGCAGGTCCAGGTCCGTGCCGCAGACCCGTTCGATCGCCTCGGCGGTCGCGCCTCCCGCGAACACCGACATCCGCGCCAGTGACGTCCGCTCGTCGTCCGTGAGCAGATTCCAGCTCCAGTCGATGACCGCGCGAAGGGTGCGATGCCGGTGCTGTGCCGTACGGCTGCCACGGTCCAGCAGCCGATCGCCCATCATGGCGGCGAGCCGGGGGACAGGGAGGGAGCGCAGCCGGGCGGCGGCCAGCTCGATCGCCAGCGGCACCCCGTCCAGGCCTTCGCAGATCCGTGCCACGTCGCCGGCGGTCGCCTCATCGAGCCCGAACTCCGGGCTGGCGGCGGCCGCCCGGTCGGCGAACAGGGCCATCGCCGAATCCCGGCTCAGCGGGTGGACGGGATGCAGCGTCTCGCCGGAGATGTCCAGTGGTTCGCGGCTGGTCGCCAGGATCCGCACCCCTGGCACCGCCGCCAGGAGCCGCTCGGCGAGCGCCGCCGCCGCTTCGATCACGTGCTCGCAGTTGTCCAGCACCAGGATGAGCCGCCGATCGGCCAGCTCGGTGAGCGGCCCCAGCGTGTTCCGCACGGTCGGCGGCACTCCATGGGCGTCAACCGGGGCCAGCTCGACCAGCCACACGCCGTCGGGGGCCTCGATTCCCGCGGCGACCTCCACGGCCAGCCGGGTCTTGCCCACCCCGCCGGGACCGGTGAGCGTGACCAGGCGTTCCCGCCGCAGCAGTCCGGTGACCCGCTCGACCTCGTCCGCCCGGCCGACGAAGGTGGTCGACCGGGCGGGAAGGTTGTCCCGTCTGGCGGGGCGTTCCTCGTTCCGGAGCGCCGCCAGGTGGGCCTCGCGCAGGTCGGCTCCGGGGTCGACGCCGAGCTCGTCGGCCAGCAGCAGCCGGACCCGCTCGTAGGCCTCCAGCGCCTCGGCGCGCCGCCCGTCGGCCAGCAGGGCTCTGATCAGCAGTTCGTGGTACGGCTCCCGCAGAGGATGCGCGGTGATGAGATCGCTCAGCTCCGGCAGGAGCCTGGCCCCCGGCAGGCCGGTCGCCAGGTCCGCCCGGATGCGGTCGGCGAGGGCACGAAGGCGTACCTCCTCCAGGCGGGCGGCCGGGGCAGCCGCGAAGGACAGATGGGCGGTGTCGGCCAGCGCCTCGCCCCGCCACAGCGCCAGCCCCTCCCGGAGCAGGGCGGACGCCCGCGCCGGCTCTCCCGCGTACAGCGCCTCGCGGCCGCTCGCCGCCAGCGCCTCGAATTCGGCGGCGTCCACCTCGGCGTCCAGGCGGTACCCGGCGGGGTGGGAGACGATCGCGTCGCCGACCTCCCGGCGGAGCCGCGCGATGAGCGACTGCAACGCGGCCATCGGGTTGACCGGCGGGTGGTCCTCCCACAGGTCCTCGATCAGCCGTTCAGCCGTGACGATCCGGCCAGGGCTCAGTGCCAGCCGTATGAGCAGAGCCCTAAGGCGAGCGCCTCCGATCTTCGCCGCCGGCACCAGCAACGGCCCCAATATCCGGACTCGCACGCCCCCATTCTCCGCGAGAACCGCACCCACCGCGGACCGCGTCCAGAGGAAGGATCGAGGTCGCCCCGCGCTTCTGGTCGGTTCGGGGGATTGGGCCGCCTTCCTTGGCCGGGTGAAGGCCGGTCATTTCGGCTGACGCCGGACGAGTTCGTGGAGAGCACGGCCTGGGTGGGGGCGCCACTGGCCCACCATCGGCATGGGTGCCGGGTGGGGCGAATCCCCTTGGCCCGGGCCGATGGCGGTAGCTCAGTTTGCGCGAGCCGACCCAATCCGTGGAGGCAGACGTTCCTCGCCGGTTCCTCGCCGGCGCCGGCGGCGCCCCCCCGCGTTCGCCGGCTGGGATCAGGCGCGCAGGCGCAGCCCGCGGGGGGTCGGGTGGAAGCCTGCGGACTCCAGGGCGGCGGCGAGGGGGGAGTCGACGATCGCCGTGCCGTCGGCCTTCTCCACGGTGAGCTTCCCCAGGGCTCCGTCGCGCACCGCCAGCGCCAGCGCGTCCACGGCGGGTTGCAACCGGTCGTCGTCGGCGAAGGACAGCAGCGTCTTGCCGCCGCGCTCGACATAGAGCACCAGGCGGCCGTCCAGCAGCACCACCAGCGCCCCCGCCTTGCGCCCCGGCTTGTGCGTGACCTCTCCCGGGTGCGCCGGCCACGGCAGGGCCGCCCCGTACTGGCTCGCGGGATCGGTGGCCGCCAGCACCACCGCCCGCCGCTCCGCACCGGAGCGGCTCGGCGAGGGCGCGCCGTACGACCTCACCACCTTCGCCGGCTCTATGTCCGCGACCCACCATTGGTCCTCATCGGCGCCCTGCCGTGCCGGCGGATCGAACGGGCCCGCGGGGCCGGCCGACCCGTCCTGCGCACGCCGCCACTCATCGGGAGCTCCGGCTCGGGCGCCCGCGCCGGCCTCGGCGAGGGCGGAGGCGGAGGCGCGCATGCGGTCGACGGCGCCGGGCAGCGCGAACTGAGCGCCGCCCAGCCCTTCCACGAAGTAACCCCGGCGGCACCGGCCGGTCTCCTCGAACGCCCGCAGCACCGGATAGACGGTGGCGAAACCTCCGGTGAGACGCTCCGCCGCGACCGCGCCCTTGGTCACCACGCCGTGCCGTTCGAGCAGCACCTCCGCCTGGGCGTGGGCGCGCTGGGTGGCGTCCGCGGAGACCTCGGGCAGCAGCCACCAGCGGCCGCTCACCGTCGGCGGCCCCGCCCTGGTCGGCAGCACGGCCCTGCGCCTGCGGGCGGTCGTCGCCCGATGCGCGGGCCGCCCGGAGCCGAGCGCCGCGCGCAGCGGCGCCAGCGTGTCGCCGGAGACGCGTCCCGCCCACACCAGGTCCCACAGGGCGCCCGCGAGCGCGGTGTCGTCGAGCGACCCCGCCCGGCCCGACAGGTCGCGGAAGAACAGCGCCCCGCCGCCGCCGAGCGCCTCCAGCACCTTCTCGTGCAGCGGCGTCATCGTGATCTCAGCCGGTGGAGGCAGCAGCAGCGGCGCGGTGTCGGCGAAGAACAGGGCCACCCAGCCGTCACCGCCCGGCAGCGAGCCCTGGCCGGCCCACAGGACCTCTCCTGAGGCGGTCAGCTCGTCGAGCAGGGCCGGCTCGTAGCCCGGCACCCTGCTGGGCAGGACCAGCGTCTCCAGCGCGGACGCCGGCACCGCCGCGCCCTGCAACCGCTCGATCGCGTGGACCAGGGCGTCCATCCCCCGGGCGGAGCGGCCCTCGGTGATGCCGTGCCACGCCGGAGAGAACGCGGCCAGCGCCTCCGGCGGAACCGGCTCGACCTCCTTGCGGAGCCGGGCCAGCGACCTGCGCCGCAGCTGCCGGAGCACCCCCGCGTCGCACCACTCCTCACCCCAGCCGCCCGGCCGGAACTCGCCGGAGACGACCCTGCCCGAGGACGCCAGCCGCCGCAGCGTGTCGGCCACGACGGCGATGCCGAGCCCGAACCGGGCCGCCGCCGTGGAAGCGGGGAAGGGCCCGCGCGTACGGGCATGCCTGGCGAGCAGGTCGCCGAGCGGATCGGCCACCGGCTCGAGGAAGGCATGGGGCACGCCCATCGGCAACGGGGCGCCGAGCGCGTCGCGCAGCCGGGCGGCGTCCTCGATCGCCGCCCACTGCTCGACCCCGGCGACCCGGACGCGGATGGCCCGGCGGGCCGCCTCCAGGCCGGCCGCCCAGGACGGATCACCGCCTCGCACGGCGATGTCCTCCGGCAGCAGTGGGCCGTGCGTCCTCAGCAGGTCGGCGAGATCCTCGGCGTCGCGGAGCTGCCGGTGGAGGCGCGCCAGTTCGCGTTCGGTGTCGACGACCACATCGGGGTCGAGCAGCTCCCGCAGGTCGGCCTCGCCGAGCAGCTCGGCGAGCAGATGGGTGTCCAGGGCCAGCGCCTGGGCCCGCCGCTCCGCCAGCGGCGCGTCGCCCTCGTACATGAAGGCGCCGACGTAGGCGAACAGCAGCGAGGCGGCGAAGGGCGAGGCCTGCGTGGTCTCGACCTCCACCACGCGGACGCGGCGGGCGGCGATGTCGCGCATGAGCTGGACCAGCCCCGGCACGTCGAAGACGTCCTGCAGGCACTCGCGCATGGTCTCGAGGACCACCGGGAAGGAGCCGTACTTGCTTGCGACCTTCAGCAGGCTGGCGGCCCGCTGGCGCTGCTGCCACAGAGGGGATCGCCTGCCCGGGCTGCGCCGGGGCAGCAGGAGCGCGCGGCCGGCGCACTCGCGGAACCGGGACGCGAACAGCGCCGACCCGCCCAGCTCTTCGGTGACGATCTGCTCGATCTCGTCGGCGTCGAACACCGCCACGTCGGTGGGCGCCCCCTCGAGGGTGTCGGGGATGCGCAGCACGATGCCGTCGTCGGAGTGCATGGCCTGCACGTCCACGCCGTACCGCTCGCGCAGCCGACGGCCGATGGCCAGAGCCCACGGCGCGTGGACGCGGGCGCCGAACGGCGTGTGCACGACCACCCGCCAGTCGCCGAGCTCGTCGTGGAAGCGCTCGATGACAAGGGTGCGGTCGTCGGGGACGTAGCCGGTGGCCTCCCGCTGCTCGGCGAGGTAGGCCAGCAGGTTGCCCGCGGCGAACGCGTCGAGCCCCGCCTCGGTCAGGCGGTCGGTCTTCCCCGCCGACAGCTCGCGCGTGAACGCGCCGAGCGCCCGCCCCAGCTCGGCGGGACGGCCCGGGGTGTCGCCGTGCCAGAACGGGAGCTTGCCCGGCTGGCCGGGCGCGGGGGAGACCAGCACCCGGTCGGCCGTGATGTCCTCGATGCGCCAGGACGTGGCGCCGAGCACGAAGACGTCGCCCACCCGGGACTCGTAGACCATCTCCTCGTCGAGCTCGCCGACCCGCCTGCCGCCGCGCCCCGTGTCCCCTCCCGCCAGGAAGACGCCGAACATGCCGCGGTCGGGGATGGTGCCGGCGTTGGTCACGGCGAGGCGCTGGGCTCCGGGGCGGCCGGTGATGCGCCCGGTCACGCGATCCCACACGATGCGCGGCCGCAGCTCGGCGAACTCTTCCCCGGGATAGCGCCCGGCCAGCATGTCGAGCGTGGCCTCCAGCGCGCTTCTCGGCAGGGTGGCGTACGGAGCGGCACGCCTGACCAGGTCTTCGACCTCGTCGACGGTCCACTCGTCGAGCGCGCACATGGCCACGATCTGCTGGGCGAGCACGTCGAGCGGGTTGCGCGGATAGCGCATCTCCTCGATCTCGCCCGACTTCATGCGCTCGGAGACGACGGCGGTCTGGACCAGGTCGCCGCGGTACTTCGGGAAGATCACGCCCTTGGAGACGGCCCCCACCTGGTGGCCCGCCCGGCCGATGCGCTGCAGGCCACTGGCGACGCTCGGGGGCGCCTCCACGCAGGCCACCAGATCGACCGCGCCCATGTCGATGCCCAGCTCCAGGCTGGACGTCGCCACCACGGCCGGCAGGCGCCCGGACTTCAAGGCCTCCTCGATCTCGGCCCGCTCCTCCTTGGACACCGAGCCGTGGTGGGCGCGGACGATCTCGGGCATCACCCCGGCGGTGGCGCCGGCCTGCGCCATCATCATCGCCGGGGCCGCCGGCGCGGGACCGCTCGCCGCCCCGTCACCGGAGCGGGCCGCGGGCCCGTCGCCGCGGGCCGTCGCCTGCTCGAAGGCCAGCTCGTTCAGCCGGGCGCACAGGCGCTCGGCGAGCCGCCGGGAGTTCGCGAACACGATCGTCGAGCGATGGGCCCCGATCAGGCCGAGCAGATGCTCTTCCACATGTGGCCAGATGGACCGCCGCGCCGGGGGCTCCGGCTGCCAGGCGTCGTCCTCGCCGGCGGGGCCCTGCGGCCGGGGGGCGCCGTCGAGCTCGGTCATGTCCTCCACGGGGACGATCACGTCGACCTCGATGACCTTCTCCGAAGGCGGCTGCACGACCGTGGTCGGACGCGCGCCCCCGAGGAACGTCGCCACCTCGCTGACGGGACGGACCGTGGCGGACAGGCCGATGCGCTGGGCCGGCCGGGCGAGCAGCGCGTCGAGCCGCTCCAGGGTGAGCGCGAGATGCACGCCGCGCTTGGTGGCGGCGACCGCGTGCACCTCGTCGACGATGACCGTCTCGACCTCGCGCAGCGCGTCGCGCGCCCTGCTCGTCAGCAGCAGGTAGAGCGACTCGGGTGTGGTGATCAGGATGTCGGCCGGGTCGGCGGCGAAGCGCCGGCGGTCCTCGGCGGCCGTGTCGCCCGAGCGGATGGCGACCGAGATCTCGGGGACGGGCAGCCCCATGCGGCGTGCGGTCTGCTTCAGGCCGGTGAGCGGCGCCCGCAGGTTGCGCTCGACGTCGACGGCGAGCGCCTTCAGCGGGGACACGTACACGACCCGGCACCGCCGCCGGCCGCCCTCGTCCTTGGCGCGCCTCTTGGACGACCTCGCCCGCGCGCCCCCCGAAGGCGCAGCCGCCTCGGACGGCCCGGCGGCGATGCGCTCGGCGGCGAGGCGGTCGAGCGACCACAGGAACGCGGCGAGCGTCTTGCCGGACCCGGTCGGGGCGACCACGAGCGTGTTGTCCCCGCGCGCGATCGACTGCCACGCCCCCTCCTGCGCGGCCGTGGGCGCGGCGAAGGCGTCGGTGAACCATTGCCTGGTCACCGGAGTGAAATGGTCGAGCGCGGATCCGGTCACCGCTTCATCATGCAACCCGCCACCGACAAAACGCGCCCCCGCCCTCCCGGTGACGTGCCCGGATGGGACGAAACGGCCCTCCAGCACGGCGTCCGGGCTTGACATCCGGCACGCCTGGAACGTCACCTGAAGTATGGACATCGACTACGCGGCCATCGAGGCGACTCGAGAACGGATCCGCGGGCAACACCTCCACGCGCGCCGGCCTGAGAGCAGCGCGCGTGGCCTTCACCACTTCGCGTTGATCTGCTCCGACGTCGAGCGGACCATCGAGTTCTACCAGGGCATCCTGGAATTCCCGCTGACGGAGATCTTCGAGAACCGCGACTACAAGGGGTCCAACCACTTCTTCTTCGACATCGGCAACGGCAACCTCCTGGCCTTCTTCGACCTGCCGGGGCTCGACCTCGGGCCGTACCAGGAGGTGCTGGGCGGCCTGCACCACATCGCGATCTCGGTCGAGCGCGGGAAGTGGGAGATGCTCAAGGGCAAGCTGGACGCGGCGGGCGTGCCCTACCAGCTCGAAAGCGACGCGTCGATCTACTTCCGCGACCCCGACGGAGCCCGTCTCGAGCTGCTCTCGGACCCTCTCGGCGAGATGTACGGCTCCCGCGTCCTCTGACCCGCACACCTGCGGGCGCCCGTCCTTCGCCCCGGTTTCCCGCCGGGGGTTCGGCTCGCTTGCGCTCAAGGCCCGTGGGTCGCCGGGAGGTAAGGGGCTCGGGTCCCGCGGGTCCGGCCGGGGACCATACTGGAGTGATGCGCCTGACGGACTTCTGGAACCGGATGAATCGGCACTTCGGGGAGAGGTACGCCGAGTCCTGGGCGCGTGACTATGTGATCGCCGAGCTGGGCGGTCGCACCGTGACCCAGGCGCTCGCGGACGGGGTGGCCGCCAAAGAAGTGTGGCGTGCCGTCTGCGGGGTGACCGACGTGGACTCCCGGCTGCGCTGACCGGCCCCGGCCGACCGCGCTCACCCGCTCCGGCGTCAAGTCTTGGCGGGCGGCCGGACCGGCCTGCCCGCGGCGCCCGCCGGCCGGGTCGTCGCGCTCGTCCGCGACGCCTCGGTGCGCCGGAGGGCGTCTTCCTTGACCAGGGAAGATCCACAGAACGCTCCCGGCAGGTCGCCATGGTTCGCCAGACGATCGAACAGTCGTTCGGCTATATTGAACTTGCCGACGCCCTGGGCCCGCTCCGGGAAAATGTCGGTGGCACCCCGTAGCTTTCAGGCGACGGAAACGACTTCGACTCAACCCTCCAGGGGGGCACTCCATGGCAGCCAACGACCGCGAGAAGGCCCTTGAGACCGCGCTCGCTCAGATCGAGCGACAGTTCGGCAAGGGCTCTGTCATGCGCCTCGGCGATGACGCGCGAGCTCCCATCGAGGTGATCCCCACCGGGGCCATCTCGCTCGATGTGGCTCTCGGCATCGGCGGTTTCCCCCGCGGGCGCATCGTCGAGATCTACGGCCCCGAGTCCAGCGGTAAGACCACCGTGGCGCTCCACGCCGTCGCGAACGCCCAGCGCGGGGGCGGCATCGCCGCGTTCATCGACGCCGAGCACGCCCTCGACCCCGAGTACGCCGGCAAGCTCGGTGTCGACACCGACGCCCTGCTGGTCTCCCAGCCGGACACCGGTGAGCAGGCCCTCGAGATCGCCGACATGCTGATCCGTTCCGGCGCCATCGACCTCGTGGTCATCGACTCGGTGGCGGCCCTCGTGCCCAAGGCCGAGATCGAGGGCGAGATGGGCGACAGCCACGTGGGCCTGCAGGCCCGGCTCATGTCGCAGGCCCTGCGCAAGGTGGCCGGCGCTCTGAGCAACACCGGCACGACCGCCATCTTCATCAACCAGCTCCGCGAGAAGATCGGCGTGATGTTCGGTTCGCCCGAGACCACGACCGGTGGCAAGGCGCTGAAGTTCTACGCCTCGGTCCGCCTGGACGTCCGGCGCATCGAGACGCTCAAGGACGGCACCGAGCCGGTCGGCAACCGCACCCGCGTCAAGGTCGTGAAGAACAAGATGGCCCCGCCCTTCCGGGTGGCCGACTTCGACATCCTCTATGGCTTCGGCATCTCCCGCGAAGGCGGCCTGATCGACATGGGCGTCGAGCAGGGCTTCGTCCGCAAGGCCGGCGCCTGGTACACCTACGAGGGCGACCAGCTCGGCCAGGGCAAGGAGAACGCCCGCAACTTCCTGAAGAACAACCCCGACATCGCCAACGAGATCGAGAAGAAGATCAAGGAGAAGCTCGGCGTCGGGCCTCGCCTCGACAGCCCCGTCGAGGCCGCCGCGCCGCCGGCCGCGCCCGCCGCCGCCGCGGCTGCCGGTCGCGGCAGCAAGGCGCCCAAGCCGGGCGACGTCTGATCTGGGCTGATCTCCCATGCCTGCGAGCGATGACCCCCCTGGCCACCTGCGGCCAGGGGACTGGGGAGCACCGAGAGACGCTCCGCGCGAGGAGTCACGCGGCAGACGAAGATCTCGCGGGTCCTACGGGTCCAGGCGATCCGGGGAGCCGCGCGGGTTCGATGGGCCGGTCGAGGGCTCTCTGGCGGCTCAGGGGCCCCCTGCCGATCCAGAGGCGGTGGCCCGGGCCGTCTGCCTGCGGCTGCTGACCTTGGCGCCGCGTACGCGGGCCCAGCTCGCCGAGGCGCTTCGCAAGAGGAACATCCCCGAGGAGGCCGCCGAGACCGTTCTCGCCCGTTTCTCCGACGTGGGGCTCATCGACGACGAGGCGTTCGCCGAGGCGTGGGTCAGCTCCCGGCATGCCGGGCGGGGCCTCGCGCGGCGCGCTCTCGCCGCCGAGCTTCGCACGCGCGGCGTCGACGAGGAGACCGTGCGCGAGGCGGTCGACCAGCTCGACCCCGACCAGGAGCTGGAGACCGCCCGCCGGCTGGTCGAGCGCAAGCTTCCGGGCACCCGCCACCTCGAACCCGCCGCACGGGTCCGGCGCCTCGCGGGCATGCTCGCCCGCAAGGGATATTCCGGCAGCCTCGCCTACCGCGTCGTCAGAGAGGCCCTGGAAAGCGAGGGGCAACCGGCCGACGGCCTCCCCGACGACTTCGAGTGAGCCGTCCACCCACACGATCTCCCCCGCCTGGCGCTGGAGACGCCGAAGGTCCTTTCTCCCCGCCTGGCGCTGGAGGTGCCGAAGGTCCCTTCTCCTCCGCGGGACGGGACGCCGCTCGAGGTGGACATCGGTCTCGATCTGGGACGGCACATTCGCTGATCGGCGGTGTTCCGTGCGCGGGCAGGGAGGTCACAGGTCGCGGAGGGCGGGAAGGAGTTCCTTTTCGGCCCAGGCGAGGAACTCCCGCTGGCGGTCCGCGCCGACCTGTACCAGTGCCACGTGCGTGAAGCCCGCGTCGGTGAACTCCTTGACGGCTCGCACGACCGCGTCGACGCTCGAGCCGCACGGGACGTGCTCGGTCACGTCCTCCGGGCGGACGTACTCGGCGTAGGACGCGAAGTTCACCGGTCCCGGCAGTTCGGACAGGACCTTCCAGCCTGCGGGGAACCACTTCCACAGCCGGTGGGCCCGTTCTGCGGCGGCGCGGGCGTCGTTGTCGTAGGAGACGACGAGCTGCCCGTACACCGGCTTGTCCGCGCCGCCGGTGGCGCGGAACCGCGCCACCAGGTCAGGGTCGGGTTCGGTCGCGATGAGCGCGTCGCCGTACTCCGCGGCGAGGTCCACCGACTGCGGCCCGGAGGCGGCGATGCCGACCGGCACGGGCTCGTCGGGCAGGTCGTAGAGCTTGGCCGAGTCGATCGTGAAGTGGTCGCCGCGATAGCTGACGTACTCTCCGCCGAACAGGGCCTGGATGATCTCGATGGCCTCGCCGAACTTCTCGTGGCGGATGTTGACCGGCGGCCAGCCCTGCCCGACCACGTGCTCGTTGAGGTTCTCGCCCGAGCCCAGGCCCAGGGTGAAGCGCCCGTCCGACAGCGCGCCCATGGTCGCCGCCTTCTGCGCCACCACGGCGGGGTGGTAGCGCATGATCGGGCAGGTGACGTAGGTCATCAGCGGGATGCGATCGGTGGCCTGGGCCACCGCCCCGAGGACCGACCAGGCGTACGGCGAGTGGCCCATGTCCTCCAGCCACGGAAAGTAGTGGTCGGAGATGGTCTCGTAGTCGAACCCCGCGCGCTCCGCGCCGACGGCGTCCTCGACGAGCTGCTTGGGCGGGCTCTGCTCGCACATTAGCGTGTAACCGATCTGTGCCATGGCGGCCACATACCCGCCCGCCTGGCGAACGTGCCGGCTGCCCCGAAAATCTTCTGATTCCGGGCGAGGAGCAGACAAGGTCACAGAGAACTATCCGACTACGTACAAAAGATCATTTTCCCCGCTTCCTGCTGCATAGCGGGATTAATCAGGCGCGATGCCGCGACCTCCTAGATCGCAGGAGCGGACAAAACTGGCTTGACGGGCGGACTTTGCTTGCTCGTTACCTCTCTGACGCTTAATCTCGACCACAGTGAGGAGTTACTCCGCGCACTGCGGATTGCCATAACGGTGAACGACGGACGATCAGGACCGATCACACCCAGTGGACGGACGCCCCGGCGTCAGGACGCTGGACATATTCGTCTGACCAGAATCGCCCGGTCGGGCTGATCCGTGCTGTGCGTGTAACACCTCGCGTGCTGGGGCTCGCGACGCGAGGAGGGGTGGGCGCGCATGGATTCGACAGTCGTGATCATGCTGGCGGTAGCCGTTGTCCTGCTGGCGATTATCGCGATTGTCGTGCTCATCGTGCTGATACGCCGTACCGATGGCCAGCGGTCCGTCGAGCGGGGGCCGACCGCCGAGGAGCTCGCCGACGTCCACGCCGAGCTGGAGCAGGCGCGCCGTGAGGGCGCCGAGATAAGGGTCAAGGCCGAGTCCGACGCCGGAGAGATGCTCCGCCGGGCCGAGGTCGCGGCCGAAGGCGCGCTGCAGATGCGCAAGGAGGTCGACGAGGAGACCCGCGCCCTGAAGAACGAGCTCAAGGAGCTCAGATCCGACCTCGAACGCAGAGAGAACCGCCTGGCCGAGCGGGAGCAGCGGCTCGACGAGGAGGCCCGCAGGCATGCCGAGCGAGGCAGGAAGCTCGCCGAGACCGAGACCGAGCTCGCCGACCGGCGCGCGGAGCTCGACCAGGTCGAGGAGAAGCGCCGCGAGGTGCTCGAGCGCGTCGCCGGGCTGACGGCGGAGCAGGCCAAGTCTGAGCTCGTGATGACCATCGAGAACCAGGCAAAGCGCGAGGCGGCGCTGATCGTCCGGGAGATCGAGAGCGAGGCCCGCAAGGAGGGCGAGAAGCGCGCCTGCAAGATCGTCACCCTGGCCGTGCAGCGGGTGGCGACCGAGCAGACCGCCGAGTCGGTCGTCAGCGTGCTCCACCTCCCCGGCGACGAGATGAAGGGCCGCATCATCGGCCGCGAGGGCCGCAACATCAGGGCGTTCGAGTCGACGACCGGCGTCAACCTGATCATCGACGACACCCCCGAGGCCGTGCTGCTGTCGTGCTTCGACCCGGTCCGGCGGGAGACGGCGCGGCTGACCCTGGAGAAGCTCGTCCTGGACGGCCGCATCCACCCGCAGCGCATCGAGGAGGCCTACGAGCGCAGCAAGGACGAGGTCAAGGACCTCTGCGTCCGGGCCGGTGAGGACGCCCTGGTCGAGCTGGGCATCACCGACATGCACCCAGAGCTGGTCACTCTGCTCGGGCAGCTGCGCTACCGCACCTCCTACGGGCAGAACGTGCTCAAGCACCTCATCGAGTCGGCGCACATCGCGGGCATCATGGCCTCCGAGCTGCGCCTGGACCCGATGCTGCTCAAGCGCTGCACGGTGCTCCACGACATCGGCAAGGCGCTCACCCACGAGGTGGAGGGCAGCCACGCCCTCATCGGGGCCGAGATCGCGCGCAGGTACGGCGAGCACGAGGACGTGGTGCACGCCATCGAGGCCCACCACAACGAGGTCGAGGTCCGCACGGTCGAGGCGGTGCTGACCCAGGCCGCCGACGCGATCAGCGGCAGCCGTCCGGGCGCGCGCAGGGAGTCGCTGGAGGCCTACGTCAAGCGGCTGGAGCGGCTGGAGGAGATCGCGCAGTCCTATGAGGGCGTCGAGAAGGTCTTCGCGATGCAGGCCGGCCGCGAGATCCGCGTCATGGTGCGGCCGGAGGCCATCGACGACATCCAGGCCCAGGTGATCGCCCGTGACGTCGCCAAGCAGGTCGAGGAGGAGCTCACCTACCCGGGTCAGATCCGCATCACCGTCGTCCGCGAGTCCCGCGCCACCGAGTTCGCCCGCTGAGCCAGGGGAAAGAGCACGGGGGATCGACCGGCACCAAGGGTCAAGGCGAGTACGCCCGGCACCGAGAGACCACGGCGGCGCGGGAGGGGCATGGCCGGGGCGGGGTCAGGGGCGCGAGGGGCATGGTCAGGGCGCGAGGGGCATGGCCGGGGCGGGTCAGGGGCGGAAGAGTTGCAGGTAGAACGAGAGTTCGGCGGCGAGGATGGCGGTCTTGGTCTCGGCCCTGCGCAGGTCGTGCGACTCGCCCTCGAAGGCCAGGTAGGTGCAGGGCACCCCGCGCTCGGTCAGGGCCGCCACGAACGCCTCAGACTGCGACGGGGGCACGATCGGGTCGTCCTGACCCTGCATCAGCAGCATCGGGCAGTCGATCTGGCCGGTCTTCGCCAGCGGCTCCCGCGAGGCGTACAGCAGCGGATCGTCGGGGCCGACGAGCCATTCGACGTACCGTGACTCGAAATCGTGCGTCGAGGCGGCCAGGGCGGACAGCGTGCTGACTCCCGCGATCGCGACGCCGCCGCAGAACAGGCCGGAGGCGCAGCAGGCGGCCATGGCGGTCCAGCCGCCGGCGCCGGTGCCCCTGATGGCGATGCGCGCGGGGTCGGCGTGCCCGTCGGACAGCAGCCACTCGGCGGCGGCGATCGTGTCCTCCACGTCGATGACGCCCCAGTGGCCCTGCAGGCGGTCGCGGTACGCGCGGCCGTAGCCGGTGGAACCCCCGTGGTTCACCTCGATGACGCCGATGCCCCGGCTGGTGAAGAACGCCGTGCGCAGGTCGAGCGCGGCGACACTGTGCGCCGCGGGGCCGCCGTGCACGGACACCACGTACGGCGGCGCGGCGTCCCCGGTGGTCACGGATGGGTTGGCGGGCGGGTACACGTAGGCGTGCACGCGCCGGCCGAAGCGGCTGCGGATCTCCACCGGCCGGGGGACGGGAAGGTAGCCGGGGTCCGGCAGCGCCCCGGCGCCGCGCCGCAGCACTTCCGCCCGGCCGTAGGCGCCGGGCCGCGGGGGGCCGGTCCCGCCGCCGGTGTCTCCCGGCGTGGCCCGTTCCCGGCGGGCGGCCGCGTCGACGCGTACGACCGACCGGGGGAGGCGCGGCCCGTAGGCGACGCCGCACACGGTGGACCCGTCGGCACTGAGGCAGGGGACCCAGCCGTCGTAGGGCAGGCCGAGCTCGGTGAGGGCGCCCGTCTCCGGGTCGAGGACGGAGAGCCGCAGGTCTCCGCGGCCGTGCAGGACCGCGAGCCCGCCGTCGCCGAGGACGGCGTACGGCGCGCCGCCCAGCTCGCTGAGCGCCCACGCGAACTCCTCCTCGGCGGGGTGGAGCGCGCGCGGCGAGGCGTCATGGATCCCGACCTGGTGGAGGTTCCACCACCCGGACCGGTCGGAGATCGCGTAGAGGGTCGAGGCGTCCTTCCAGCCCGGCGCGAGCACCGACTCCGACGCGCCGCCCATGAGCCGCCGTGAGCCGCCGCCGTCGAGCCGGGTGACCCGGAGATCGGTGCCGGCCCAGGGCAGCCTCGGATGGTCCCAGCAGATGTAGGCGAGGTGCTCGCCATCGGGGGAGACCGACGGGAAGGCGTAGAAGTCGCTGCCCGCCGCCCGCTGCCTGGGCTCGGCGTCACCGCGCAGCGGGATCGACACGATGGACCGGATGACCTTCCCGCCGCCGGCGTGGCGCTCCTGGACGCACCACACCTCGTCGCCGTGGACGGTCAGATCGGCGTAGCGAAGCCCGCTGGGCGTCTCGGGCTCGGGCGTGATGGCCCTCGGGTCCAGGCCCCCGGCGCCGCCGGCCGGCGGCCCGCCGGAGCCGTCGGCGGGCAGCAGGTAGAGCCGCTGGTCGGCGTGGTTGGCGAACACGACGCCCACGCCGGGTGCCACGGTGTAGGAGCGCCCGCCGTACTCGTGGACGCGGGTGCGCGCGTCCCAGGGGGCCCTCAGCAGCTCCCGCCGCGTGCCGTCGGCGGCGTGGTGGACGATGGTGCGCCGCCCTGCCTCGGCGGGGCGGTCCTCCTCCCACCAGATCTCTCCGGCGAGCACCGTCGGGTATCCGGGCCGCAGGTCGCCGCGGACGACGTCGGCGGTGGAGATCGGAGAGGGCCAGGAACCGAAGGGCAAAGGGGGGTGCCCGGACGTGTGCTCGGGGGGCATAGCCGCATCCTGCCGGAAAACCCCGGCCCGCGTAGGGGCTACGGTGCTGATCGTGTCTTCGCGTACCGCTGCAAAGCAGGTGGAGCGGTGTGTTTCGTGGCCAGCAGGCCGAGGTGCTCGATGACCGCGCGCCGCCAGGCGCCGTCGTCGAACATCGCCCGCAGGGCGTCGTCCACCTGCTCGTGGAGATCGCCGTCCTCGCGCAGGGCTATGCCGTACCGGTCGCGGGAGAAGGCGTGGCCGACGAGGCGGAAGCGCCCGGGGGAGGCGGAGGCCAGGCCCGCGAGCGCCGCCGCGTCGTCGGTGACCGCGTCGACCCGCCGGGAGCCCAGCATCCGCACGCAGTCCTCCACGGTTGAAGCGATCATGAAGACGCGCTGCCACGCCGTGCCGAACCGCGCGCCCAGCGGGCCGGGGGAGCCGGTGCACACCCGCTTCTGGGCCAGGTCGCCGAGCCGCCGGACCGACAGATCACCCGCCTTGGTCAGGATGTCCTGCCCGGAGACCAGATAGGGCCCGGAGATCGAATACAGCCCGGAGGGCAGGTACGGCTCGGAGGCGGGATAGGGCCCGGGAGATGCGCCGGCGTCCGTCATCAGGACGCCCATGGCCAGGTCGATCCGCCGGGGCGCGGCACTCGCGGGCGGGGACGCCAGTTCCACGTAGGTGACCTGGTCGTCGCGGTAGCCGAGCCGCCGGGCGACGTAGCCGGCCACCGCGATCTCGAAACCCGTGTAGCCGCCGCCCGCGGTTCCCTCGACGAGCCCGGGCCGGCCGGGACGTACTCCGACGACCAGCGTGCCGTGGCCGCCCTCACATCCCGCCCCGCCCGCCAGCAGCAGCGACGCGCCCGCGGACACCGCCGCGGCCAGGGCCTTCGCGCCACGCCGGGACGGCTTCCGTGGCGCGGGCGGGGGTCCGGCGGGCGGCATCCTGCTCATTCTTGGTATTGAAGCCGCCACGCGAAGCCCTCGCCCGCTACCAGGCAGAACCTTTACCGGGAAGCCGCAGAAGGGCCCTCCACGGCGACGTGGGGGAATCCCCGGCGTTCACGCCGGGGAGGAGGTCAATCCATGCCGCCGCCGACCCCCACGGCCGCCGGGGTGCCGACGACCGTCGCCGTCGTGCGGCGGCTGCGCCTGCTGCGCCGTTCCAGCACGGTCGCGAGGTGGCCGAGCGCCAGGTTGATCGCGATGTACACCAGGGAGATGACGATCGCGCTCGGGATGAGGTTGCCGAAGTTGGCCGGGATCTGCTTCAGCCCGAAGTTCAGCAGCTCCTCGTAGGCGATGACCCAGCCGAGCGCGGTGTCCTTGAGCAGGACGACCATCTGGCTCACGATGGCGGGCATCATCGCGGTGGTGGCCTGGGGCAGCAGGATGAGCCGCATCACGCCGCCCTTGCGCAGCCCGAGGGCGTAACCGGCCTCCGACTGCCCCTTGGGCACCGCGTGGATGCCCGCGCGGAACACCTCCGCGAGCACTGAGCCGTTGTACAGGGTCAGGCCGATGACCACGGCGGCGAAGGCGGGCACGCTGACGGTGTAGCCGCTGATGGTGGCCGGCCCCGCCTGGGCGAAGAAGATGAGCAGGAGCAGCGGGATGGCGCGGAAGAACTCCACGACCGCGCCCGCCGGCACGCGGATCCAGGTGTGGTCCGACAGCCTGCCCAGCCCGAAGACGATGCCGAAGACCAGCGCGAGCACGGCGGAGACGACGGCGGCCTCGAGCGTGGCGACCAGGCCGGGGATGATCTGTCCCGTCCACACCTCCGGCCGCAGGAACGGTTCCCACAGCCGGCCGGCGAACTGCCCCTTGTCGGCCAGCCCCTTGATCAGCAGGTAGGCGATCCCGAGGACCACGACGGCGGAGACCAGGGTGAGGACGTTGTTGCGCAGGCGTGCCCGGGGGCCGGGCACGTCGAACAGGACGCTCGTGCTCATCGGATCACCGCCATCCGCTTGGCGAGCCGGCCGAACAGGAACCCGGTGGGCAGCGTCAGGACCATGTACCCGATCGCGAACCCGAGGAAGATCGGCAGCGTGCCTCCGTAGTCGTCGAACATCTGCTTCATGACCGACGACGCCTCGATGTAGCCGGCGACGATCACGATGGTGGTGTTCTTGGTCAGCGCGATGAAGATGCTGCCCAGGGGGGCGATCACCGAGCGGAACGCCTGCGGGAGCACCACCATTCGCAGCGACTGCGGGAAGGTGAGCCCGATGGCCCGGGCCGCCTCGGCCTGACCGGGCGGCACGGTGTTGATGCCCGCGCGCAGCGCCTCGCAGACGAACGCGGCGGTGTACGCCGACAGGCCGAGCGTCGCCCACCAGTAGTAGTTGGTGGGGGAGTCGGTGGACAGGTGCAGCTGCAGGGTGTCGCTCAGGCCCAGCGCGCACAGCAGCAGCACCAGCGTGAGCGGGGTGTTGCGAAGGGTGTTGACGTAGATCGTCCCGGCGGCGCGGAGCACGGGCGTGGGGGACACCCGCATCGCGACCAGGATCGTGCCTGCGATGAGCGCCAGGATGCCGCTCATGAGGGTCAGGCGGATCGTCGACCAGAATCCGGTGAGGATCGTGCCGAACTCTTCGACGAGCGGACTGAAGTCGAGAAGTGATTCCATCGGGCTCCACCGGAGACGGGGAGCGCCGGTGAGGTGACCTCACCGGCGCGGGGGAAGGGGATCAGCTGCAGCCCTCGGCCGGGGGCGCTCCGGTCGCAGTGAACTTCAGGCCGGTGCCGCTGAAGTGCTTGTCGAACAGCTTCTGGATCGTCCCGTCCGAGTACATCTCGGTGATCGCCTTGTTGACGGCCTCGCAGGTCTCCTTGTCGCCCTTCTTCAGGCCGACGCCGTACTTCTCGTCGGTGAAGGGGGCGCCGGTCACCTTGAGGGCGGTGCCCTCACGCTTGGCGTAACCGGCGAGGATCATGTCGTCGGTGGTGACGGCGTCGATCGCGTCGCCCTTGAGCTTGGTGATGCACTCGTCGTAGGCGCCGGCCGGCACGAGCTGGACGTCGACCTTCTTGCTCTCCTTGTTGGTGCCCTCGGCGATGTTCTTCCAGGAGTTGGAGCCGGTCACCTGGCAGATGCGCTTGCCCTTGAGGCTGTCCAGGGAGGTGATCGAGGTGTCGTCCGCGCGGACCAGCGTGTCCTGGTGGGCGACGTAGAACGGCCCGCCGAAGGTCACCTTGGGCTTGCGCGCCTCAGTGATGGAGTAGGTAGCGACGATCATGTCGACCTGGCCCTGCTGGAGGAAGGTCTCGCGGTTGGCCGAGCGCGCCTCCTTCCAGGTGATGCCGCTCGCCGGGACGCCGAGCTTGCCCGCGAGGTAGGTCGCCACGTCGACGTCGAAGCCCTCGACCGTGCCGTCGGGCTTCTTCAGGCCCATGCCGGGCTGGTCGTACTTGACGCCGATGGTCAGCTTCTTGTCGTCCTTGGCCTTCTGCAGGGCCGTCGTCGGGCCGCTGTTGCCGCAGGCGGCGAGGCTGCCGGCCAGTGCCGCGGCAGACAGGACGAGGGCCCCGATCTGTCGTGAACGCATATGCGTGTACCTCAGCTTTCTTCGTAACGGGCGAGACGAGCATTACCGGCGCGGCGAGCGGTCGCCAAGGTGTGCGGCGGCACGTGGCGTCGTACAGAGCGTCGTACGTGCCGCGCGCGTTCGTACATGGACGTGCGGATCAGTGGGTCAGGATCTTGGACAGGAAGTCCTTGGCCCGGTCGGTGCGAGGATTGGTGAAGAAGTCGTCGGGGGTGTTCTCCTCGACGATCTGTCCCTCCGCCATGAACACGACACGCTTCGCCGCCCGGCGGGCGAACCCCATCTCGTGGGTCACCACCACCATCGTCATGCCGTCCCGAGCGAGGCCGATCATGACGTCGAGCACCTCCTGGACCATCTCAGGGTCCAGCGCCGAGGTCGGTTCGTCGAAGAGGATCATCTTGGGATCCATCGCGAGCGCGCGGGCGATGGCCGTCCGCTGCTGCTGGCCACCCGAGAGCTGGGCGGGATACTTGCTCGCCTGGGTCGCGATGCCCACACGCTCCAGCAACTCCATGCCGCGCTTCTCGGCCTGGTCGCGCGAGATGCCGCGGACCTTGATCGGGCCGAGCGTGACGTTCTCGAGGATCGTCTTGTGCGCGAACAGGTTGAAGGACTGGAACACCATCCCCACGTCCGACCTAAGCCGGGCCAGCGCCTTCCCCTCGGCGGGCAGAGGCTTCCCGTCGAAGGTGATGGTGCCGGAGTCGATCGTCTCCAGCCGGTTGATGGCGCGGCACAGCGTCGACTTCCCACCCCCGGACGGGCCGATCACCACGACGACCTCGCCCCGGTAGACCGTCAGGTTGATGTCCTTGAGCACATGCAGGGCACCGAAGTTCTTATTGACGTTCTCGACTCTGACGAGAGGAGTCGCGTCCCCGTTCTCCGTCATGTTGCACAACGTAAGTGGTGGAGGCCACCGGTCACTAACCGGGCGGTACCGATCGCATCACGGCCTGATCACGACGACCCGTCCCGCATGCTGGAACGTTGCAGGTTTCTCCGGCGGGCGCGGCGTGCGGCGCACCTCGCGGAGCGCCTACCCTTGTCTGTTGAGATGAATGCCACCGAGGAGCGCCCCCGCACGTACGAGGTCATCACGTACGGGTGCCAGATGAACGTCCACGACTCCGAACGGCTCTCCGGTCTGCTGGAGGACGCCGGATACGTCCGCCCCGACGACGGGGAGACGGCCGACGTGGTCGTGTTCAACACCTGCGCCGTCCGCGAGAACGCCGACAACAGGCTGTACGGCAACCTCGGCCACCTGCGCCCGGCCAAGATGCGCAATCCCGGCATGCAGATCGCCGTGGGGGGCTGCCTCGCGCAGAAGGACCAGGGGGAGATCGTCCGCAAGGCCCCCTGGGTCGACGTGGTCTTCGGCACGCACAACATCGGGTCGCTGCCGGTGCTGCTCGAGCGGGCGCGCGTCGCGCAGGAGGCCCAGGTCGAGATCAAGGAGTCGCTCGAGGTCTTCCCGAGCACGCTCCCCACCAAGCGCGAGTCGCCGTACGCCGCGTGGGTGTCCATCTCGGTCGGGTGCAACAACACCTGCACGTTCTGCATCGTCCCCGCGCTGCGCGGCAAGGAGAAGGACCGCCGCCCCGGCGACATCCTCAACGAGATCCACTCCCTGGTCGACCTCGGCGTCCTGGAGATCACGCTTCTCGGGCAGAACGTCAACACCTACGGGGTCGAGTTCGGCGACCGGCTGGCGTTCGGCAAGCTGCTGCGCGCCTGCGGCGACGTCCCCGGCCTGGAACGGGTGCGCTTCACCTCGCCGCACCCGGCGGCCTTCACCGACGACGTCATCGCCGCCATGGCCGAGACGCCGAACGTCATGCACCAGCTTCACATGCCCCTGCAGTCGGGCTCCGACCGCGTTCTGAAGGCCATGCGCCGGTCCTACCGCGCCGAGCGCTACCTCGGCATCATCGAGCGGGTGCGCGCCGCCATGCCCGACGCCGCCATCTCCACCGACATCATCGTCGGCTTCCCGGGGGAGACCGAGGACGACTTCCAGGCCACCCTCGACGTCGTCCGTGAGTCCCGCTTCGCCAACGCCTTCACCTTCCAGTACTCCATCCGTCCCGGCACCCCCGCCGCCACCATGGACGACCAGGTGCCCAAGGAGGTCGTCCAGGAGCGGTACGAGCGGCTCGTCGCCCTGCAGAACGACATCTCCTGGGCCGAGAACAAGGCCCAGGTGGGCCGCACGCTCGAGGTGCTGGTCGCCGAGGGCGAGGGCCGCAAGGACGAGGCGACCCACCGCATGTCCGGCCGCGCGGCCGACAACCGGCTGGTCCACTTCGTGCCGGCCCTGCGCGACGGCGACGGCGCCCTGCCCCGGCCGGGCGACATGGCGACCGTCGAGGTCACCTACGCCGCTCCGCACCACCTGGTCGCCGACGGGCCCGCGCTCGCGCTGCGCCGCACCCGCGCCGGTGACGCCTGGGAGACCAGAGAGAGCGCCGCCTGCGGCACCTCCGCGAGCGGTGGTTCCGGCAAGCCGGCCACGGTGTCGCTGGGCATGCCCTCGCTCCGCCGCTCCTGACCGGTCAGGTCCTCGGCGTCGGGGTCTTGCGCCGGCATGGACTCGCTGCGCTGCTCCTGACCCGTCTCGTCCTCGGCGTCGAGGTCTTCCATCGGTATGCCCTTGTTGCGCTGCTCCTGACCCGTCAGGTCCTCGGCGTCGAGGTCCCGCGCCGGTGCGGACTCGCTGAGCTGCTCCTGACCGGTCAGGTCCTCGGCGTCGGGGTCCTGCGCCGGTGTGGACTCTCTCCGGGGGCGGGTGGCCGTCCCGTGGATGAGGCGGTCGCAGTAGTCGCGGCGGAAGTCGGTGAAGGTCGCGCAGGGGTCGGGCACCTGGCGCGGCGGCCCTGAGGGGCGTCGCGGCGCTGGTGGCGCGTCCTGCCGCGGTACCGGCGGCCGATCGGCGACCCGTGGGGGTCCCTGTGGCCGGTCCGGAGCCTGCGACGGCTGTCCGGGCCGCGGCCGCTTCCCCTTTCCCCCTGGCGTGTCCTCACCGTCCGGCGTCCGGTGTCCTGCGCGGCTGCCTGAGGGCGTCGCGGGAGCTTGCGTCCCTGTGCGGGGGCTCCGGGAGGACGGGCCGCCCGCGTGGGATCCGCTCCCCGCGTGCTGCCCGCCGGCCGTCCTGGCCCCGTGCGGTTCCTCTCCGGAGGCGAGGGCGGCCGGCGCGGGGACCCGCTCGGTCCACCGGCTCTCGAAGGGCCCATCACGTTCGGTCCGCCCGCGATCAGGTGGTCCCACCGGCTCCGTCCACCGGCCCCCAGGTGGGCCGGCTGGGCCCGCGGACGGGCTGGAAGCCGGATGACCTGCGCGTTGACGCTGTTCGAATAATTCTCCGGGGTCGGGACGTCCTCCTGGGCGGGGCCCGGGCGCCGGGTGGGTCGCCGCGAGGGCGGCCGGGCGGGGTGATCGGGAGTCCGGATCGGGCGGTGCCGGCGGGGATCCCGCCGCCCCTGGAACGCTTCCGAGCGCGATGCCGAGCCCCAGAATCGCGAAGACCGCCGTCACGCCACCCAGAGCGGCGACAGTTCGACATGAGATCGGTCCAAGTGATGACAAGTCGTGATTCTTCCGTGATTGCGGTGCGGTAAATCGGCCTGTGGGGCTAGTGTGACGACCGCCCGCGGAAGCCGGAGCGCTTTCCCCCCGATAGGCCGCAGGAGTCATTTACATGGATCGGCACGACCGTCCGTCGCCGGGCCGCTACAACGAGTCCAGCCCCGTACCACCGCCCGAATACCTCACTTCCGAACCGCCCTCCCCCTCGGGCTCCCGGAAGCGCACCATTGTCATCAGCGCGGCGGTCGCCGTGTTCGCCGCCGCCGTCACCGCCGGAGGGGTCATCACGCTGACCGGCGGCTCGGACACCGTTAAGCCGCAGTCCTCCGAGCAGGGCACGGGCTCCGGCGAGGCCGCCGACGCAGGTTCCGAGGACGCCTCCACCGGCTCCGAGGACGCCTCCTCTGACGACGCCTCCTCTGGCGACGACGCCTCCTCCGAGGCCGCGGCCGGGTCCGCCGGCTCCGACTACGGCTCGGGGGGCGGGTCGAACGACTCCTCCGGCGGCTCCGGGGCGTCCGGCGACAGCGCGGGCACTCCGGTCGGCGCCAAGGCCGAGCCCGTCGGCGACTCCGAGAGCGCGAAGCGCAAGCCGAACGCCGGCACCGACACCATGCAGACCGAGGTACAGGGCGGCCCCGCGCCGGACGGGCCGGCCGGCTACGTCGAGCCCTACCCGCAGCAGCCGGGCCGGTTCTCGGGCCTGCGCCCCGACTTCGTGCCGGACCTCGGTCCGACCGCCGCGCCGCCGGCCACCCCCACGGCCAAGCCGTCGCCCTCCACGACGCCGAAGCCCAAGCCCAAGCCGAGCGCGAAGCCGACGGCCAAGCCCTCGCCGAAGCCGACGAAGACGTCGGCCGTCGTGGCGGCCGAGGACGAGGTGGCGCGCCTGACGAACATCGCCAGGCAGGAGCAGGGCTGCGGCCCGCTGCGCATCGACGAGAAGCTGCGCAAGGCCGCCCGCGGCCACTCCGACGACATGGCGGCCAAGGGGTACTTCGATCACACCTCGGCCGACGGGCGTTCCCCGTGGGACCGCATCAAGGCGGCCGGGTACAACTCCTCGATGTTCGCCGAGAACATCGCACGCGGCCAGGCGACCCCCGAAGCGGTGGTCAAGGGCTGGCTGAACAGTCCCGGTCACCGGGCGAACATCATGAACTGCAAGCTCAAGGCCATCGGCGTGGGCGTGCACTTCGGCAGTGGCGGCCCCTGGTGGACCCAGGACTTCGGCTCCGACTGATCCGCGCGGCCGGCCGGTCCCGAGGACCGGCCGGCCGAGGTTAGCCTGATCTTGTGCTTGTCGCCGCGGCCGTGTGCCCGCATCCTCCGCTGATCGTGCCCGAACTCGCGGGCGCGGCCTCGCCAGAGCTGGACGGCTTGCGCGAGGCCTGCGTGACGGCCATCCGATCGCTCGCCGGGTCGCGTCCGGACGTGCTCGTCGTGATCGGCGCCGCCGACGCGGCTCAGGTCCCGGCGGCGCCGGACGCGACGGCGCCGGAGGCGACCGCTTCTGAGGCGACGGCCTCCGAGCCGAAGGGGTCGCGGGCGGCGGTCTGGTACGGACCCGACGCGGGCGGCAGCCTCGCGCCCTGGGGCGCCGACGTCCGGGTCGGCGCCGGCAGGCCGGTGCTCCCGCTCTCTTTGACCGTCGGACGATGGCTCGCCGACCTGGCGGGGGCCGGCCCCGTCTCGGGGTACGAAGCGGTGCCGCCCGATGCCTCCTCCCTGATCTGCGCGCGCCTGGGCGCGGCGCTGGCGGTGCGCGGGCGGCGGGTCGCGCTGCTGGTCATGGGCGACGGCTCGGCGAAGCTCACTACCAACTCCCCCGGCTACCACGATCCGCGCGCCCAGGCATACGACGAGGAGCTCGCGCGGGCGCTCGGCGGCGCGGACGCGCCCGCCCTGGCGGCGCTCGATCCCGCCGAGGCCGCCGAGCTGTGGGTCGCGGGCCGGGCGGCGTTCCAGGTCCTCGCCGGCGCCGCCGCGGCGGAGGACCGGTTCCACGGCGAACTGCTCTACGATGACGCCCCCTACGGCGTCGGCTACCTTGTGGCGCGCTGGAGCCTCGGCTAGCCGCCCGCCCGATCGGGACGAGGACGCCTCCAGATGTGGTTACGGTGAAGGCAGGGGGACGGCGGCGGCCGTGCCGAGGACCCATAGCGCGCGGATGGACATGATCAGATGGTAGACGTCGCCTTCGGAAGCGTGCCGACACCGCTCGGTGACGTGCTGGCGGCCGTCACCCCGGACGGCGTGGTGGCGACCGCGTTCCAAGATGGAGACCTGGTCCGGCGCAAGCTGCTCGACCGACTCGGCGTTCCGGGCGTGGACGATCCCGGCCGCACCGCTCAGGCGCGCGAGGAGCTTGCCGAGTACTTCGCCGGGCGGCTCACGGCGTTCACGGTGCCGGTCGACTGGAGGCTGGTGTCCACGCTGCAACGGCGGGTGCTCGGCACGCTGCACGACACGGTCCCGTACGGCAAGGTGACGACGTACGGCGATCTGGCGGCGAGCAGCGGCGCGGGGGTGCCGGCGCGCGCCATCGGGTCGATCATGGGGAGCAATCCCATCCCGATCATCGTGCCCTGCCACCGCGTCGTCGCGGGCAACGGCCTCGGCGGGTTCAGCGGCGGCGACGGCGTCGACTCCAAGCGCTGGCTGCTGACCCTGGAGGGCTATCTCCCGCCGACCCTCGACTGGGAGCTGTAGTGGACCGAGGGGAAGGCCGGGAGCCGTGGTGAGCGAAGGCGCGATGGGCGAGAGGCGAGCCCGGCGGCCGGTCGTCGCCGTGGTCGGGCCCACCGCGGCCGGCAAGTCCGATCTGGCCGTGGACCTCGCCCTCCGGCTGGGCGGTGAGGCGATCAACGCCGACTCCATGCAGCTCTACCGCGGCATGGACATCGGCACGGCCAAGCTGTCCCTCGCCGAGCGGCGCGGCGTCCCGCACCACCTGCTGGACGTGTGGGACATGAGCGAGACGGCGAGCGTCGCCGAGTACCAGCGCATGGCCCGGCCGCTGATCGACGCCCTGCAGGCCGCGGGCACGGTGCCGGTGCTGGTGGGCGGCTCCGGCCTTTACGTGCGCGCGGCCCTGGACGACCTGGAGTTCCCCGGGACCGACCCCGGCATCCGGGCCAGGCTGGAGGCCGAGCTGGCGCAGGTCGGGCCCGAGGTGCTCCACCAGCGGCTGAAGGAGCGCGACCCGGTGGCGGCCGAGGCCGTGCTCGCGAGCAACGGCCGCCGCATCGTCCGCGCCCTGGAGGTCATCGAGCTCTCCGGGCGGCCCTTCTCGGCCACGATGCCGTCCTACGACGCGATCTACGACAGCGTGCAGATCGGGCTCCAGGTGCCCCGGCCGGTGCTCGACGAGCGCATCGCGCTCCGCGTGGACCGCATGTGGGAGGCCGGGTTCGTCGACGAGGTGCGGCTCCTCGCCGGGCGGGGGCTGCCCCAGGGCCGTACGGCCAGCAGGGCGCTCGGCTACGCGCAGGTGCTGCGGTTCCTCCAGGGGGAGTGGACCGAGGACCAGGCCCGGGAGGAGACGGTCAGGGCCACGCGCCGGTTCGCCCGGCGGCAGGAGTCGTGGTTCCGGCGCGACCCCAGGGTGAGGTGGCTGCCGTTCGACGCTCCCGACCTGCTCGAACAGGCCCTTGCGCTGGCCGGGGCGTAAGATGTGGCGACATGCGTTTCGTAAAGGGCCACGGCACAGATAACGACTTCGTCCTCCTTCCCGATCGTGACGGGAGCCTGGACCTCCCCACGTCACTGGTGACCGCGTTGTGCGACCGCCGCACCGGCATCGGCGCCGACGGAATTCTGCGCGTGGTGCCCGCGAAGCTCAGCCCAGAGGCGGTCGAGATCGCCGACCGGGCCCGCGAGGCGGGCGGCGCAGGCCGGCCCGGCGACGCCGAGTGGTTCATGGACTACCGCAACGCCGACGGCAGCGTGGCCGAGATGTGCGGCAACGGGCTGCGGGTCTTCGCGCGCTACCTGGTGGACGCCCGGCTGGCCGACCCCGGCGAGTTCGACGTCGTGACCCGCGCCGGCGTCCGCCGCGTGCGGCTGGGGCGCGACGGAGACGTCACGGTCGACATGGGCATGCCGCGGGTCCTCGGCGAGAGCCGGGCCACCGTCGGCACGGACGAGTACGACGGCCTCGTCATCGACATGGGCAATCCGCACCTGGCCTGCGTGACCGGCGACCCGGTGACCCGGTTGGACCTGACCTCTCAGCCCGGCTTCGACCCCGCGGTGTTCCCGCAGGGCGTCAACATCGAGCTGCTCAACGCGGTGGGCGAGCGCCGGGTCGTCATGCGGGTGTACGAGCGCGGAGCCGGTGAGACGCGTTCCTGCGGGACCGGATCGGTCGCCGCCGCGGTCGCCGCGGCTCGGCTCGGCGGTGAGGAGACCGGCGTCTGGCAGGTCGAGGTGCCGGGAGGGTTGCTGACGGTCACGCTCGAGAGGCACACCAGCCTGCTGACCGGGCCCGCCGTCCTGGTCGCCTCCGGCGACATTCCGGCCACATCGCTCATCTGACACCTCCAGCCGGCGGAGAGCCGGCTCAGAGGGTCTCCCCTCGTCAGGACGCCGCGAACTCATCCGTCGCGTTCCGTACTTCTGATCACCCGGGGACACCCGCTGCCCCACCGCACCGCCCGCATGTTTGGGTCATGCTCCGTGAACTGGCAGACTGACCTGCCATGGACGTGGACATCTGGGCCTGGGTCGCAGACACCCAGCGGCAACTGCACGAAGCGGGGAACACCGGGCTGGCCATCGCGCTGGGTGACCTGCCCGCGCAGGCTTTCGAGGGCCGGTACGCCCAGCTCGACGTGATGGCGCCGGCGGTCGCGCAGCAGGCCGAGGTGCTGGAGATGCCCTGGCTGGAGTTGTTCGCCCGCCACTGGCATCTGCTGAGCCGCATCGGCGACCGGGCCCAGGGCGCGGTCGCCCTCGGCGACGCCGAGGCTTTGATGGAGTTCGCGCGCCGCGAGGACGTCAAGGAGTGTCCCTCCGTGCCCGCGGCCGTCGAGGCGCTGGCCGTCTGCCAGGCCAACGTCGACGGCCCCGGCTACGCCGCCGAGCGGCTGGCCGCCCTCGGCGCCGCGCTCGACGGCCTGCGGCCCGGCTCTCCCGCCTACTGCGGGCTCGTCACGCAATACGTCTCCGCCCTGTCCGACGCGGGCGAGGTGGAGCAGGCGGTCACCTACTACGAGTCGGGGGTCGCCGGGCGCCGGGGTGCGGAAGGGCAGGTCAGCTGGGAGCTGGCGGCCTCGGGCGTGCGCGCCCTGCTCGCCGCCGGCCGCACCGAGGAGGCGCTGACCGAGCTCGACGCCGCCAAGGAGTTCCCGGCGGACGACCCGGTGGCCAAGGACCACAGGGAAGGCGTGCTGCGGGCGCTCGTGCTCGCCACGACCGGCCGTCCCGCCGAGGCGCTGGAGGCCCTTCCCGACCTCGACGTCGTCGGCGACCACCCGCGCGACTGGGTCGAGTGGGCGCGCGCCGTCCGGCTGCTCGGCGAGGTGATCAGCAACACCTGGCAGCTCGGCCGGGTCATGCGCCAGTGGATGACGTACTTCGAGACGATGGGCGTCCACCGCGGCAGGGTCGAGCTGGCCCTGATCGCCGGCGAGCTGGCGGTCGCGCGGCAGGGCATCTGGCAGGCCCGCGCGCTGGCCGATCTCGCCGAGTCGTGGCTGGGCGACCTGCGCACCACCGAGGGACTGCCCGAGCGGGTGGCCGCCCTGCGCGCCGCGGCCGACGCCGCCGCGCCGCTTCCGGCTCCCGGGCCGCAGGACGAGCTGGTCGCCTACTTCGACGCCGCCGACGGCCACAACGCCGACCCCGAGCGCTGGGTCGGCTGGCTCTGGCCGCTGTCGGGCACCGACCTTGAGGCCACGCGCCGCCACACCACGACGCTGGGCTTCCTCGGGTACGCGCCGCTGGGCGCCGACATCCTGTGGAAGACGATCGTCGAGGACGCCGACCCGGCCACCGCCGAGGAGGAGGACGTCGCCTACCTCACCGGCGTGCTGGTGGAGGCCGGCCAGGACGAGCGGCTGGAGCGGTTCGCGGCCATGCTGCCCGCCGCCTCCTCCCACCTGGCGCTGTCCAGGCTGCACCGCGCCCGCGAGCGCTGGTCGGAGACCGCCGCCGAGGCCGAGCGGTCGCTCGCCGCCGGCGCGGAGGGCACCGTAGCGCTGGAGGCCCGCCGCCTGCTCGCCGGAGCTGCCCAGCAGATCGGCGACAACGCCAAGGGCGCCGCCATCCTGCGCGACCTGGTCGAGTCGGACCAGGGCGAGGAGGAGGACGTCTGGCGCATGATCGTCATGGCGACGGCGGCCGAAGACTGGCCGCTCGTGCGCAAGGGCGCCGAGAAGCTCGGCATGCCGATCGAGTCGGCCGAGGGTCCGATCGAGGAGGAGTGGCACCTCGTCCGCGTCGTCCTGCCCGTCTCCGACGGCAGCCAGCGCGAGGTGCTGGCCGTGCGCACCGGCCCGGCCACCGCCCGGCTGCTCATCCCGCAGCCCCAGGGCATGGACTACAACGCCGGTGACGTCGTCGTCATCGACCCCCGCCCGCTCGAGCCGGTTCCCGAGAACGCGGAGGAGCAGGAGAGCTACGTCATCCCGTTCGCCGGCGTGGCGATGCTCCGCCCGGGCGGTTACACGAGCTGGTTCTTCGACGGCGCCGCGCCCAGCGAGGAGGACTGGACCGAGTTCAACGAGGTCATGGCCGAGCGCGGCTGGCCCATGTGGGTCTACAGCGACGAGAACTACTCGGTGACCCACCCCACCACCGGCGAGCGGCTCCAGGGCGTCTACGGCTGGATCGCCGTGCCGCCCGGCGTCGAGCCGGTCGAGGTCGACGCCCTGCTAGACGACGCCACCGAGCGGTGGAGCCATCCGCTGGCCTGGCTCGACCTGGCGCGGAGCGCCGGCATCGAGGTGGAGCGGCACGAACGCATCATGAAGGAGTACGGGCTCTAAGGCGTCGTGATGCTCGATCGGTTCAAGCTCGACGGCAAGGTCGCGATCGTCACCGGGGCCTCCTCGGGGCTGGGCGTGGCCTTCGCCCGCGGGCTGGCGGAGGCGGGCGCCGACATCGCGATCGGCGCCCGTCGTGAGGACAAGCTCGCGGAGACGCGGCGTCTGGTCGAGAAGACCGGGCGCCGTTGTGTCGCGGTCGCCACCGACGTCACCCGGCCGGAGGACTGCCAGGCCCTGGTCGAGGCGGCGGTCGACGGGCTCGGGGGCGTCGACATCCTGATCAACAACGCCGGCGTCGGCACCGCGGTCCCGGCGCTCCGGGAGACGCCCGAGGAGTTCCGGCAGGTCATCGACATCAACCTGAACGGCGCGTACTGGATGGCCCAGGCGTGCGCGAAGGTCATGCGTCCCGGGTCGTCGATCGTGAACATCGGCAGCGTGCTGGGGGAGACCACCGCGGGCCTGCCCCAGGCCGCCTACAGCGCGTCCAAGGCGGGCCTCATCGGCCTCACCCGCGATCTGGCGCAGCAGTGGACCGGGCGGCGCGGCATCCGGGTGAACTGCCTGGAGCCGGGCTTCTTCGAGTCGGAGATGACCGAGAGCTACCAGCCCGGCTACCTCGAACGGCAGCTGGATCAGCGCGTGCTCATGGCGCGGGCCGGTGATCCCATGGAGCTGGTCGCCGCCGCCGTCTTCCTCGCCTCCGACGCCGGCTCCTACGTCACGGGGGCGGTCCTGCCGGTGGACGGCGGATTCCTCACCTCGTGACCTTAATGGGCGATCTTTGGTCTATGCCGTAATCGCAGCTTTCTGGGGTAGTTGCTATACCTAGGTATTACTTTTCTTTTACCTGGGGGTGGCAGTGCGCCTGCGTAAATCTCGTGCGATCGCGGCCGGGATGATGACGGCCGTCGTGCTGGCGGGGTGCGGCCCCATCGAGGCCAAGGACATCGGCGCCGGCGGCGACACCGCGTCGGACGGGGGTGGCGGCGGTTCCACCGGCGTCAGCCCGCTGGACAATCCGAAGGGCACCGAGCGGGGCCTGGCCGCGATCAAGTCGGCCAAAGATCGCGCCGCGGCGGTCAAGATCATCGAGAAGGTGCAGACCAAGGGACGCGGCCCGAAGACCGGCTACGACCGGGACGAGTTCGGGTACGCGTGGGCCGACAACGCCGAGGAAATCCCGTTCGCGCACAACGGCTGTGACACCAGGAACGACATCCTCGCGCGTGACGGCGAGGACCTGAAGTACCGTTCCGGCTCCAAATGCGTCCTGGTGTCGATGACCCTGCACGATCCCTACACGGCCAAGACCATCGACTGGCGCAAGCAGGACGCCTCCGAGGTCCAGATCGACCATGTCATGCCGCTCTCCTACGACTGGCAGATGGGCGCGTCCCGGTGGAGCAAGGCCAAGCGGGTCCAGATCGCCAACGACCCGCTGAACCTCATGCCGGTCGACGGCTCGGCCAACTCCTCCAAGGGCGACTCCGGGCCCGCGACCTGGCTGCCCCCGTCCAAGGGCATCCGCTGCTCCTACGCCGTGCGCTTCGCCCAGGTCTCCCTGAAGTACGACCTGCCGGTCACGACCGCCGACAAGACGGCCATGCTCACCCAGTGCGAATGAGCGGCCCGCCGGTTCCCCGGACGGGCCGTCGATAGGCGGGCCATTCCCGCAGGCGGTGCCGGTCCCCGCGCCGTAGGGGGCCGCCGGGTCCCGGCCGTCGCCGGGACCCGGACCACCACTGTCAGTCGTCGTGCTTCTGGCGGAACTTCACGATCTTGCCGGTCCGCACCGAGATGTAGACGCGGTACTCGGCGCCGTGCTTGCGCAGCTCGACCTTCCAGACGCGTACGCCGTGCTCCCACTCGCGCTCGACCTCGGTGACCCGGGCGCCGGGGACGCGCTTCTTGGCGATCCTGATCGCCTGGCCGTAGGTGATGCTCGTGGCGGACGTGGCCGAGGAGCCCGTGGTCGCCGTGGAGGCCAGGGGGAGGCCGGACGTCGTGGACGTGGTGGAGGTCGTCGACGCCGTGCTCTGGAGCGCCGCCGAGGCCGACGCGGCCACGGTGCCGGTGGCGAGGACGGCGACGATCCCGGCGCCCGCGATGGTGAGCCGGGCCGTCTTGCTGATGCGCTTTGTGTTCGTCATGGGTCAAGATTCGCCGTGGCCCCGCTAAGCGCGCGCTGCGGCGACGTTAAGGGGTTCCTAAGATCGCCGAGGCGCGGTCACCTGGGCCGGCCGAGATCCAGCACGATCTTGGCGCCGCCGCCCGGGGCCGTGTCCAGCAGCAGGGCGCCACCCGAGCTCTCCGCGGTCCGCCGGGCGATGTCCAGGCCGAGCCCGGTCGAGCCCGCGCCGCTCCTGCCCCGTTCGAGGGGATGCCCAGGCCCCGGGCGGAGCCCGAAGCCCGGTCCTGAGTCGGCGATCTCCAGTCGTGCGCCGCCGGCCGCGGGCGTCAGCCGTACGGAGAAGGCGGCGCCCTCGGGGGTGTGGGCGAAGACGTTGCCCAGCAGCGCGTCGACGCAGGCCGACAGCTCGGCGGCGCTGACGGCCACGCTGAGCGGTCCCGGCGGGACGCCGACCTCCACCGGCCGGCCCTGGTCCTCGGCGAGGACCGACCAGAACCGCACGCGCTCGGCCACGACCTCCGCCGCGTCGCAGCTCGCCTGCTCGCGCGACCGGCGGCGCACGTCCGTGATCACCGAGGTCACCGCGCGTTCGAGCGCGTCGACGCGGCCGCCGAGCCGCGCGGCCTCCTCCGGGTCGGCCAGCGACTCGGCCTCCAGCCGCAGCCCGGTCAGCGGCGTGCGCAGCCGGTGGGAGATGTCGGCCGCCGTCTCACGCTCCTCGGCCAGCAGGTCGCTGATCCGCCCCGCGAGATGGTCCAGGGCGAGGCCCACGTCGCGTATCTCGGCGGGGCCGCCCGGCGTGGTCCGCGCGGCCAGGTCCCCGGCGGCGAGCCGGTGCGACACGCGGGCCAGCTCGCTCATCGGCCGGGTCAGCGCCAGAGCCAGGCGGTCGGCGACGAGGATGCCCACCCCGATCAGCGCGAGCCCTAGGAGCAGCATCCCGAGCCATACCTCGCGCACCCCGTGGCGCAGGTCGTCCTCGCCGAGGAACACGCGGACCACGGCCGTGCCGCCGGGAAGGCCCTGCACCGCGACCAGGACCTCCAGCCCGGACGGCGTCTCGGCCGTGAGGCTCTGCCCGCGCGCGGCCAGCCGCACCGCCGGTGATCGGGGAGCGGTGGCCCCGACGAGTTCCCCGCCGGGGAGGAACACGGTGATCGCGTGGCCGCTCGACGCGGAGGTGCGCTCGGCCGTCAGCGCGAGCCCGGCGGCGTCGGCGGTGCCGACGGACGCGGCGACCGACTGCGCCTCGGCCGTGGCCTGGGTGACCGCGCTGCTCTCCGCCAGCGCCCGGACCAGCAACCCCAGCGGCACGAGCAGGGCGATCAGCACCAGCGAGGTGGTGGCCGCCACGAGCAGCGCGAGCCAGCGCCTCATGACGGTTCGACCAGCTTGACGCCGACGCCGCGCACGGTCTGCAGGTAACGCGGCTCCTGGGCGGTCTCTCCCAGCTTGCGCCGCAGCCACGACAGGTGGACGTCGACGGTCTTGTCGGCTCCGCCGTAGGGAACCTGCCACACCTCGGTGAGCAGCTCGCGTTTCGTCACCACCTCGCCGGAGCGGACGGCCAGGTAGTGCAGCAGGTCGAACTCGCGTGGCGTGAGGTCCAGCGGCGCCCCGCCGAGGACGGCCTCGCGGCTGCGCGGGTCGAGGCGCAGGTGGCCCACGGTCACCGAGGAGTCGGTGCGGCTGTCGGCGGTGCGGCGCAGCACGGCGCGGACGCGCGCGTCCAGCTGGGCGGCGCTGAAGGGCTTGACCACGTAGTCGTCGGCCCCGGCGTCCAGCAGGCGCACCATCTCGGTGTCGCCGTCCCGCGCGGTGGCGACGATCACCGGGACGCGGCTGACGGCCCTGAGCATCCGCAGCATCTCGGTGCCGTCCAGGTCGGGCAGGCCGAGGTCGAGGACGACCAGGTCGGGGCGCTCGGCGACGGCCAGGCGCAGCCCTTCCAGCGCGGTGGGGGCGGAGGAGACGGCGTGACCGCGGTCACGCAGTCCTCGCATGAGAGCGGTGCGGATCGTCGCGTCATCCTCGACGAGCAGGACATTGGCCATGTGCGGTTAGGGTAACGGGTCGCGAGACATCGGCATAAGCCCGTTATCTTGCCCTTAACCCCGTTTTAGGGTCCGGCCAGAGAGGATCAGCGCATGAACCGGCGCCCGCTTCTGGTCGTGTCCGGCTGGCTGGTCGCCGCGCTCGTGGCCACCGGGGCCGGCGTCGTCGTGACCACCTTCCTCGGAGACGTGGTCACCGGCTCGGCGACCCGCGCGCTCTCGCCCGCCGAGGTGCGGCGGGCCCTGGCCGCCGCGTCCCCGTTCCCGGGACCTTCGGCCTCCACCTCACCGTCCTCCCTGGCGTCCCCCTCGCGGTCCCCTTCCGCCACGGCGGCCCCGTCCGGCGGGACCGGTGCCGGCTCGGGAGGCAGCAAGGTCATCCCGGCGCGCGGGGGAGTGGTGGTGGCCCGCTGCGACGGCGGGCTGGTCACCCTGCAGTCCTGGACGCCCGCCCAGGGGTACGAGGTGAAGGACGTGGAGCGGGGGCCCCGCGACAAGGTGCGGGTGAGGTTTGAGGGGGACGACGCCAGGACCGAGATCGAGATCCGGTGTTCCGGCGGCCGCCCCGTCTCCACGGTCAGGAACGACTGACCTGGCCATCCACAGGGTCTGCGTCCACAGGTCAGGGGGCGCTCTCTGTCCACAGGCCTGGGGCGGCTCGGGAGCTCTGTCCACAGGAGTCGCCGGACGGGCCTTGATCATGGTGCGGTGTGCTCTAGGATCGGCCGACCGTAAAGCGCGAGTAAAGGCGGATGGCGATGAGCGCACGCAAGAGCACCGGTGACCAGGCACAGGGCGGGAGGCGGGGCGGGCGGCTTCTGCTCAGAGGCGTGCTGCTCGCCGTCATCGCCATCGTGGTCCTCGGCTTCCTCGCGACCGGCTGCACGAAGGTCAGCACGGCGCCCGACGAGGTCAGGCTGCACTACGCCGGCGGCCCCTTCGAGGCGATCAAGTTCACCAAGTGCATCAGTCCCTCGAGCGGGGCGACGTTCCTCGGCCCGGGCGACACCTCCTACTCCTATCCCTTCGGCCAGCGCACGTTCGACTTCTCCGGCACCGAGGACTCCGAGTCCAAGCCGATCAGCATCGTCTCCAAGGACAACGTCGAGCTGCAGGTCGCGGGGTCGGCGACGTTCACGCTCAACACCTCCTGCGAGACCCTCCGCCGGTTCCACGAGAAGATCGGGCTGAAGTACGGGGCGTATTTCGACGGCGGGGAGTCCACCGGCTGGCGCCGGATGCTCAACTTCTACTTCAAGCAGCCGCTGGACCGGGCGATGGACGCGGCCTCGCAGGAGTTCGAGTGGAAGAAGCTGTTCAACGACCCGAACGCCAAGCAGCAGTGGGAGCAGCGGGTCGGCCAGCTCGCCCGGCAGTTCATCAAGGAGACGGCCGGTGAGGACTACTTCTGCCAGCCCAACTACGGCGGCACCGGTGAGTGCGGCGATGTGGCGCTGACCATCCAGAAGCCCGAGCCGCCGCAGTCCCTGATCGACGCGCTCGCCGCCGAGCAGGCCGCCAAGCAGCAGAACCTCGCGCAGCAGCAGATCAACACCAAGGTCAAGACCGAGCTCGAGTCCATCAAGGACCTGGTGAAGGTGCTCGGGCCGCAGGGGGCGATCCTCTGGAAGGCCATCCAGGACGGCAGGGTCCAGGTCGTGCCGGTGCCGCAGGGTGGGGCGATCAACATCACTCCGCAGTCACGCTGATCCCGCACAACCCCCCGGCGTTATAGAGGCATATGTCCAGATATCGGCAAGCTTGGGGGTCCGCCGGGGCGGGGAGCGCATGCTGGTGGAAGTATGCCCATATAGGGGATCGCAGCGTTGGTGGGGGGTCTGTGATGTCGGAACGTGGTCGCTACCCTGATGGGGCACCCTGCTGGCCCGAGCTGACCACTCAAGATGTCCCGGGCGCCGTCCGCTTCTACCGAGACGTCTTCGGCTGGACCTGCCAGGATCTCGGGCCCCGGTACTGGCACTACACGATGTGCCTCGTGGACGGCATGGCGGTCGCGGCCATCACCCCTCCCGCGGTCGGTCTGGAGTCCATCGAGCCGGCGTGGAACACCTACTTCGCCACCTCCGACGTCGAGGCCTCGGCCGTGCGGGTCGAGGCCAACGAGGGCAAGCTGGTCATCCTGCCGACCACCATGCCCGACCAGGGGCGGTTCGCCGTGGCCGCCGATCCCGAAGGGACGCTGTTCGGGCTGTGGCAGGCGGGAACCCACTACGGTTCCCGCCTGTACGGGGACATCGGCGCGATGTGCTGGAACGAGGTCAACGCCAGGAACGCCCGCGGGACGGACCAGTTCTACCGGGCGCTGTTCGGGTACCAGCAGGTGCAGATCGGCGACGGCATCGACTTCGACTACGTCGTGTGGGTGATCCGCGACCAGCCGGTCTGCGGGCGGCTGCGGGTCCCCTACGAGGCGGAAGGGCTCTCCCCGCACTGGCAGCTCTACCTCAGGGTGACCGACTGCGCCGCGGCACTCGACCGCGTCGTGCGCGGAGGCGGCTCGGTGCTCGTCTCGGAGCACGAGTCACCACACGGCCCGATCGCCGTGGTCGCCGACCCCTTCGGCGCCGACTTCGCCATCTGCCAACACGCCCCCGGCGCCCACCCCATAGGCACCTCCCACCTGATGCTCTAGCGCTGTCTGGTGACCTTCATCCGGGTGCCTTCCCCTCTCCGCCCGCTGTGGGCTGACATGTTCGGGGGCCGCGGCGGCGAGGAGGGGTGCGGTTAAGTCAGCGCCGGGTTCGCCATTTGTCGGCATGCCCGGGGAGCGCACCCGGCAGGTGCCTCGCCGCTCGTGGCCTAGCGCTGTTGGGTCACCTTCGCCGGGTCTCATGATCTAGTGCGTCCTTCACGCCCTGGGAGTCCGCCCGGTAGGTGCCTCGCCGCTCATGAGCTAGCGCTGTTCGGTCACCGTCACCGGGGTGCCTTTCCTCCTCCGACTGGTGTGGGGCTGATGGGTTCGGCGCCGGGGCGGCGGGGAGTGGTGTGGTGAAGGCGGCGCCGTCGTACGGTGGGCGACCTGGTGACCGTTCGTGGCACCCCTAGCGGTCTGATCGGCTGGGTCAGCGGGGTGGTGAGACGTCGGCGCCGAAGTCGGCCGCGATGCTGCGCATCGCCCGGGCCAGCTCCTCCCGGTCGAGCGCCTCCATGCGCTCAACGGGGCCCGAGATCGACATGCTCGCGATCACCCGGCTGCCGTCGCGGACGGGCACGGCCAGGCAGTGCACGCCGAGCTCCTCCTCGCCGAAGTCCATGCCGTACCCCTGCGCCCGCACCGTCTCCAGTTCGACGAGCATCGCCTCCACCGACGTGATGGTGTGCTCCGTACGGCGAGGCAGGCCCGTGCGCCGCAGGATGTCCCCCGCGTCCACCCGATCGGCGAGCAGCACCTTGCCCACCGCGGTGCTGTGCGGCAGCACCCGGCGGCCCACCTCCGCGAACATCCGCAGCCGCCGCGGAGACGCCGCCTGGGCCACGTAGACCACGAAATCGCCCTCCAGCACCGCGAGGTTCGCCGTCTCCCCGGACAGCGCGACCATCTTCTCCAGGTGCGGCTGCGCCCACACGCCGACCATGCGCTCCGCGGCGCCGCCGAGCCGGACCAGGGCACCGCCCAGCGCGTACCGGCGGTCGGACTCCTGCCGGACGTACCCGCGGCTCAGCAGGGCCTGCAGCAGCCGGTGGATCGTCCCGTACGGCAGCCCGGTGCGCGCGGCGATCTCCGACAGGCCCGCCTCACCACCCTGATCGGCCAGTGCCTCCAGCACGTCCAGCGCCCGGTCGACACTCTGGACGGTGCTCACTGCGCTCGCTCCGCGCTCGTGGGGCCACTCGTATGCTCCCGGGCGCGGCCGAGGGTGGTGGGGGGCAGGCCGCGGAGGGAGGCGTCGAGGACTTCGGCGGTGTGGGCGACGCGGATCCGCTCGCCCCGCCTGCGCGCGGCGGCGGCGATCTGCATCGTGCAGCCGGGGTTGGCGGAGACCAGGAGGTCCGCCCCGACGCTCAGCACCTGCTCGGCCTTGCGATCGCCCAGGTCCCGGGCCGCCAGCGGCTGGAACAGGTTGTAGGTGCCCGCGGAGCCGCAGCACATCGCCGCGTCCGGCACCTCTCTGAGCCTGAGACCGGGGATGGTGGCGAGCAGTGCCCGAGGCTGTGCGCGGATGCCTTGGGCGTGGGCCAGGTGGCACGCGTCGTGGTAGGCGACGGTGACCGGCAGGGGATGCCGCTCGGCGACCGGACCCAGCTCCGCGAGGAACTCGGCGAGGTCGGCGAAGCGCAGCGCGCGCGCCCTGGCGGCCCAGGCGGGATCTGCGGCGAGCAACTCGGCGTACTCCTTGGTGCTGGACCCGCATCCCGCGGCGTTGACGATCACGGTGTCCACGCCCGCGCGCTCGAAGGTCTCGATCGTCCGGCGGGCGAAACCCGCCGCCTCCTCCGCCCGCCCGGAGTGGACCGACAGCGCGCCGCAGCACCCCTGCCCGGGAGGGATGACGACCTCGCAGCCTTCCATCGCCAGCACCCGCACCGTGGCGGCGTTGACGCCGGGGAAGAACTCGCCCTGGACGCACCCGGTGAGCACCCCGACGGTCGCTCGCCGCTCCCCCCGGGCCGCCACACGGCGCGGGAGCCGTACCCTGCGGGTGACCGGCGGGGCCAGCTCGGCCATGGCGGCGAGGCGCGGGTCCAGCCGTTCCAGCAGGGGGCGCAGGCGCGGTGTGAGCCTCTCGCCGAGCCGCAGCGGCAGGCGCAGCGCCCGAAGCCGCCGGGGGTAGGGGAACAGCCCGAAGACCAGCGCGCGGAAGGCGCGGTCGGCCACCGGCCGCCGATGGACCCGCTCCACCTCGGCTCTCGCCGACTCGATCAGCCGGTCGTACTGCACGCCGGACGGGCAGGCGCTGACGCACGCCATGCAGCCCAGGCACGCGTCGAAGTGGCCCGCCATCTCCGGGGTCAGCGCGGTGCCCTCGACGTACTGCTTCATCAGGTGGATGCGGCCCCGGGGGGAGTCCATCTCCTCGCCCCACAGGGTGTAGGTGGGGCAGGCGGGCAGGCAGAACCCGCAGTGCACGCAGTCGTTGATCAGCTCGGGGTTCATGGCCGTCGGCTCCTCACACGCGTTCTCCGCCCCCGGACGGCGGCCCGCCACCGGCCGGCCGGCCCTCTGACGGCGTCTCACCAGCGGACGGCCGGCCCGCTGACGGCGGCCCGCCACCGGATTGCCTCCCGCTGGACGGCGGTATGCCGGGGAGCCGTCCCGGTGACAGGCGCTCCTCGGGGTCGAAGCGCTCCTTCACCCGCCGCATGAGCGTGGCGGCCCCGACCGGCCCCCAGCGGTCGAGCCGGGAGGCCGCGTCCGGGGGAGCGGTCCACACCACCAGTCTCCCGCCGTGGGCGGCCAGGCCGGAACGGAGCCCGGACACGAAGCGCTCCGCCTGCTGGGCGTGGGTGTCCCCGGGCAGCGCGACATGCAGGACCGCCGAGACGACCGACCCCCGGACGCGGACGGGGACGTCCCCCGCTTCCCGCGCCGAGCGGGCCACCTGGGCCAGTGCCTGAACGGCCGCGCCGGGCGGGACGCGCATCTCCAGCAGGAACTCCTCGCCGGGCAGCCGCCCCCACCAGGCGGGCGGCTCGAAGGCGATCGACGGCGCGCCGCCCCGCGAATCGCCGGCGTCGGCAGGGAGCCGGCAGGCCGCGCCGACGCCGGCCGCCGATTCCCCGCCGGTGCCGCCCACCGGCTCGCCGGCGGTCTTGCCAAGGCCCAGCGACGCGACGGCGGCCTTGGCGCGCTCGCCGGCGGCGACGCCCTCGAACAGGGCGGCGATCGACAGGGGTGCGTCTACGCCGGGCCAGTCGATCTCCACCGCGCTCGGCTCGGCCTGCGAGGCGGCGAGCGCGGCGAGATCGGGGAGGCCGTCCAGGCCGGGCGCCGTGAGGCCGATCCACGCGCGCGAGGACGGCAGCGGGTGGAGGCGGAACGTCGCCTCGGTGATGACGCCGAGCGTGCCCTGGGAGCCGGTGAACAGCTTCCCGAGGTCGTAGCCGGCGACGTTCTTGACGACCTTGCCGCCGGACCGGGCGATCGTTCCGTCGGCGAGGACGACCGTGATGCCGATCAGCAGGTCGCGCGCGGTGCCGTACCGCAGGCGGCGGGGACCGGCGGTGGCGGCGGCGAGGGTGCCGCCGATGGTGGCCCCCTCGAAGGGGATGTCGAGGGCGAGCTCCTGCCCGGCGCCGGCGAGGGCGGCGGCGAGCGCCTCGGTCCGCACCCCCGCCTCGACGCGCGCGACCAGGTCACCGGCGGCGTGCTCGAGGATCCGGTCCAGGCGGCGGGTGCGCAGGAGCAGGTCGCATCGGCGGGGCGGCGGGCCCCAGCCGAGTTTGGTGCCCCCGCCGGCCGGGACCACGGTGAGCCCGTGCTCGGCGGCGGCCCGCATGACGGCGGCCACCTCGGAGGTGGAGCCGGGCAGGGCGACCCAGCGGGGCGCGACCCCGGCGACCGCGTCCTCGGGGAGGGCCTCGCGGATCGTCACGCCGATGGCGGCCAGGGCCTTCGCGGGGGGAAGGGCCATCAGAACAGCTCCGCCTCTCCGGAGGCCACCAGGGGATGCACGCCCTTGCGCACGCCGGGGGCCTCGCCGCACAACCGGGGCGTGGGGAAGATCTTGCCGGGGTTGGACAGGTTCTTCGGGTCGAAGGCGCAGCGGACGAGCTGCATGGTGTCCAGGTCCTCCGGGGTGAACATCTTCGGCATATAGCGGGACTTATCTACACCTACTCCATGTTCCCCGGTGATCGACCCGCCGTGCGCGATGCACAGGTCGAGGATCTCGCCCGACACCCGCTCGGCGCGCTCGCCCGCCCCCTCCTCGGCGTCGTCGAACAGCACCAGGGGGTGCAGGTTGCCGTCTCCCGCGTGGAACACGTTGGCCACGCGGATGCCGTACCGCGCGGACAGCTCCTCGATGCCCGCGAGCACCTTGGGCAGGGCGGTCCTCGGCACGACCCCGTCCTGCACCAGGTAGGCGGGGCTGATCCGCCCCACGGCCGCGAACGCCGACTTGCGTCCCTTCCAGATCGCCGCCCGCTCCGCCGGGTCGTCGGCGATCCGCAGCTCGAAGGCGCCGGTCTCGCGGCAGAGGGCCTCGACCCGCGCGAACTGGTGGGCGACCTCCGCCTCCGGCCCGTCCAGCTCGACGATCAGCACGGCTCCCGCCCCGGCGGGGTATTCGCAGCGCACCGCGGCCTCGGCGGCCTCGATGGCCAGCGCGTCCATCATCTCGATCGCGGCGGGGACGATGCCCGCGCCGATGATCGCCGACACGGCCCGCCCGCCCGACTCGACGTCCCTGAACGCCGCGAGCAGCGTGGTCACCACCTCGGGGGCGCGTGACAGCCGTACAGTGATCTTGGTGGCGATGCCGAGGGTGCCTTCGGAGCCGATGAAGGCGCCGAGCAGGTCGTAGCCGGGATCCATCGCGTCGAGCTGGACGATCTCGCCGTCCGGGGTGACCAGCTCGAGCGCCAGCACGTGGTTGACCGTGAAGCCGTACTTCAGGCAGTGCGCGCCGCCGGAGTTCTCGGCGATGTTGCCCCCGATGGAGCAGACCTGCTGGCTGGAGGGGTCGGGTGCGTAGTAGTAGCCGTACGGGCGGGCCGCCTCGCTGATGGCGAGGTTGGTCACGCCCGGCTCCACGACGGCCCGCCGGTTGTCCACGTCGATCTCGATGATCCGGCGCATGCGGGAGGTCACGATCAGCACGCCGTCCGCGCGCGGCAGGGCCCCGCCGGACAGGCCGGTCCCCGAGCCGCGCGCCACGAACGGCGTGCCCGTCTCGTCGCACACCCGCACCACCGCCGCCACCTGCTCCGCCGTCTCGGGGAGCACGACGATGGCGGGGGTCGCGCGGTGGTAGGTGAGGCCGTCGCACTCGTAGGTGCGCAGCCGCACCGGGTCGGTGATCACTCCGTTCGGACCCAGGATCGGCAGGAGGCGGCCGGACAGCTCGGCCTGTGCCGGTGTCATGGCATCCGAGCGTACGCCGGGGTGGTGAGGAAGTCGGCGAAGTCGTCGTCCAGGGCGACCTCCTTGAACAGCTCGGCGGCCTGCTCGTACAGGGACGCGTCGAAGCCCGGCTCCTTGCGGATCTTCTCCAGCTCCTCGGCGATGATGCGCTCCACCAGCGCCTTGGTCACCACCTCACCGGTGTCGGCGAGTTCGATGTCGTTGTGGATCCACTGCCAGATCTGCGAGCGCGAGATCTCGGCCGTGGCGGCGTCCTCCATGAGGTTGTGGATCGCCACGGCGCCGCTCCCGCCCATCCACGCGGCCAGGTAGCGCAGCGCCACGTCGACGTTGTTGCGCAGGCCCGCCTCGGTGATGTCGCCGGGCGTCTTGGAGACGGAGAGCAGGTCGCCGGCCGAGACCGAGACGTCCTCGCGGAGCCGGTCGAGCTGGTTCGGCTTCTCGCCGAGGACGGAGTCGAAGACCTCCTGGCAGATCGGCACGAGATCGGGGTGCGCGACCCAGGACCCGTCGAAGCCGTCGCCGGACTCGCGCGTCTTGTCCGCGCGCACCTTCTCCAGGGCGACCTTGTTCACCTCGGGGTCGCGCCGCGAGGGGATGAACGCGGCCATACCGCCGATCGCGTGCGCGCCGCGCCGGTGACAGGTGCGCACCAGCAGTTCGGTGTAGGCGCGCATGAACGGGGCGGTCATGGTCACCGCGTTGCGCTCGGGCAGCAGGAACTCCCGGCCGCGGGTGCGGAACTTCTTGATGACGCTGAAGAGGTAGTCCCAGCGGCCGGCGTTGAGCCCGGCGGAGTGGTCGCGCAGCTCGTAGAGGATCTCGTCCATCTCGAAGGCGGCCGGGTAGGTCTCGATGAGCACGGTCGCCCTGATGGTGCCGTGCGGGATGCCGAGCAGCTCCTGGGCGCGGGTGAACACGTCGTTCCAGAGGCGGGCCTCCAGGTGCGACTCCATCTTGGGCAGGTAGAAGTAGGGGCCGCGCCCCTTGTCGAGCTGCCGCTGGGCGCTGTGGAAGAAGTAGAGGCCGAAGTCGAAGATCGAGGCGGAGAACGGCCTGCCGTCCACCAGCACGTGCTTCTCGGTCAGGTGCCAGCCGCGGGGGCGGACCACGATCGTGGCGAGCTCCTCGTCGGGCCGCAGGGCGTACCGCTTGCCCCCGGACTCGAAGTCGATCGTGCGGTCGAGCGCGTCGCGCAGGTTGAGCTGGCCGTTGACGACGTTCTCCCAGAGCGGGGAGTTGGCGTCCTCGAAGTCGGCGAGCCAGACCTTGGCGCCCGAGTTGAGGGCGTTGATGGTCATCTTCCGGTCGACCGGGCCGGTGATCTCGACCCGCCGGTCCTCCAGGCCCGGCGCGGGGGCGGCCACCCGCCAGGAGTCGTCCTCCCGGACGGCCTTGGTCTCGGGCAGGAAGTCGAGCGTGCCGCCGGCGGACAGCTCGGCCTGGCGGGCCTGCCGGGCCTCCAGCAGCTCCCGCCTGCGGCCGTCGAACTCCCGCTGCAGGGTGGCCACGAAGCCCAGGGCCTCCGGGGTGAGGATCTCGTCGAAGCGGTCCAGCGAGGGACCGGTGATCTCAACGCTTGCCATGGCCATCCTTTCCACTATGCGGAAAAATGCTTCTGAATTGTGGAATCGACGCTACTCGACGCCCAACTCAGGGGTCAACGCCGGGTAGGCCTGAGGGATCCCTAGGGGATGCCTCGGGGCGTTCCCCGATGGGCGCGGACGCCCGCGGGGAGCAACCTTGGACCATGACGAAGCCGACGACGCCCCCCGTGAATACCTCCCCTCGTACCGTTGCCCCACGCCAGATGGCGGGGCCCAGACGGGCGATCGCCGCCGCGGCCCTGCTCGGCGCGGGACTGCTGCTCACCGGCTGCGGCCTGACCGACATCGCGGCCCCGACGAAGGAGGAGAAGAACGTCTACGACGTGACCGAGAAGACCCCCGTGCTGCACGTCGAGAGCGGCTCAGGAGAGATCCTGGTCACCGAGTCCGACCGCACCGGTTTCCACGTGACCGAGACGCTGCACTGGAAGAGCGACAAGCCCGTCACCCGGCACCCCGTCGAAGGCGACACCCTCAAGCTCGGCTACGACTGTCCCAATGAGAACTGGACGTGCGACGTCGACTACGCGATCGAGGTCCCGCGCGGCGTCCAGGTCAAGCTGAAGACCGGGTCCGGCGACATCACCCTGCGGGCGCTGTCCGGAAGGTTCGACGCCGACACCGGATCGGGCACGATCGACGCCAACGGGCTGGGCGGCAAGCAGGCGGTCGCGAAGACCGGCTCCGGCGACGTCGACCTGCGCTTCACCGCCGTCCCCGACAACGTCGACGTCCGCACCGGGTCGGGAACCGGTGTCGTGCACGTGCCGCAGGGCGCCTACGACGTCAACCTGAGCACCGGGTCCGGCGAGAAGAAGATCGATGTCACCGACGACGACTCCTCCTCCCGCAGCATCGTCGTCAAGACCGGATCGGGCGACGCCAAGGTGCTCAAGACCTGAGGACGCGACGGCGCACGACCTCGGGCGGACGAGGTGCCCACGACGCGGCTCTCACGGTACGAGGGGAGGTGCCCACGACGCGGCGCTCACGGTACGAGGGGGCGGGACCGTGGCGTGTCGGATTCCGAGGGCGATATCCAGGTGAATTCGTGTGCTCGATCGTGGCACCATCGGGGAAGACATCGGCGGGGGCTCAGTGTTGAACAGTATGAACGGTGAGCCCCAAAAGCGATGGGCCCCACGAGCGCTGAGGAGCGCGACCATAGCCACAGAGAAGACGTATATGTACAACGAGTCCTACGACGACCAGGCCACGGGTGACTACGAACTCGAGGAGCGGCAGGCACTCCGGCGCGTGGCCGGTCTGTCGACCGAACTCGAGGACATCACCGAAGTCGAATACCGGCAGCTCCGCCTGGAGCGGGTCGTCCTGGTCGGGGTCTGGACCGGCGGCACCGTCATCGACGCGGAGAACTCCCTGGCGGAGCTCAAGCTCCTCGCCGAGACCGCGGGCTCGCAGGTCCTCGAAGGGCTCATCCAGCGGCGCCAGCGCCCGGACACCGCCACCTACATCGGGTCGGGCAAGGCCGCGGAGCTGCGCGACATCGTGGTCTCCACCGGCGCCGACACCGTGATCTGCGACGGCGAGCTGACCCCGGGCCAGCTCCGCCAGCTTGAGGAGGTCGTGAAGGTCAAGGTCATCGACCGCACGGCCCTCATCCTCGACATCTTCGCCCAGCACGCCAAGAGCCGCGAGGGCAAGGCACAGGTCGAGCTGGCCCAGCTCAGCTACTTGCTGCCGCGCCTGCGAGGCTGGGGTGGCAACCTGTCCCGCCAGGTCGGCGGCCGGGCCGCCGGAGGCGTCGGCATCGGAGGCCGCGGCCCCGGTGAGACGAAGATCGAGCTGGACCGTCGCCGCATCCGCGAGCGCATGGCCAAGCTGCGCCGGCAGATCAGCGGCATGTCCACGGCCCGCGAGACCATGCGGTCCCGCAGGACGCGGCGCGAGGTGCCGTCGGTGGCGATCGCCGGGTACACCAACGCCGGCAAGTCGTCCCTGCTGAACCGGCTGACCGGTGCCGGCGTGCTCGTGGAGGACTCCCTGTTCGCCACGCTCGATCCGACCGTGCGCCAGGCCCGTACGCCCGACGGCAGGCTGTTCACGCTCGCCGACACGGTCGGGTTCGTACGGCACCTGCCGCACCAGCTCGTCGAGGCGTTCCGTTCCACGCTGGAGGAGGTCGGCGACGCCGACCTGATCCTGCACGTCGTGGACGGCTCGCACCCCGATCCCGAGTCCCAGCTGGCAGCCGTGCGGGAGGTGTTCGCCGACATCGACGGCGTGCGCGACATCCCCGAGATCGTGGTGGTCAACAAGGCCGATGCCGCCGACCCGGTGGCGCTGGCCCGGCTGGCCACGCGGGAGCGTCACAGCATCGTCGTCTCGGCCCGCACCGGCGCCGGCATCGACGACCTGCTCGCCGCCATCGAGCGGGAGCTTCCCCAGCTCGACCACGAGGTCCACCTGCTGGTCCCGTACGAGCGGGGAGATCTCATCGCCCGAGCGCACAAGGAGGGGGAGGTGCTGTCGCTCGACCACACGGCCGACGGCACCGTCCTGCACGCGCGCGTGCCGGCCGCTCTGTACGCCGAGCTCGACCGCGTCGCCAAGCCGGTCGAGACCGTCTGACCCGCGGCCGGCGGGGCCGGTCTCGCGTGACCCCGGCGGGGGGGCGGGGCCCCCCCCCGGGCCCCCCCCCCCCCCCCCGCCCCCGCGCACGCACGGCCCCCCC
>NZ_JALLPO010000010.1:0-27493 GCF_023276435.1 Sphaerisporangium perillae | reverse complement strand
GCGGGGTGGGCCGGGCTCGCGTCCCGCGGGCACCGGCCCGTTTCCACGAACGGACCCCCGCCGCTCACACCGGCCCGTTTCCACGAACGGACCCCCGCCGCTCACACCGGCCCGTTTCCACGAACGGACCCCCGCCGCTCACACCGCCCCGTTCCCGCGAACGGGCCCCGCTCAGGCCGGCACGGCCCGCGCTACCGTCTCGCGCAGCGGCCGGAGGGCGCTGTGGGCGCATCCCGATCTCGGCGAGCTGCGGCTGGCGTACGAGACCTTCACGCTGTCCGACGGCGAGGACCAGCGCCTGGTCGTCTACCTGCCCGCAGGCGAGGCCACGTCCGCGGTGCTCGACCGCCTCGCCGGACGCCGGCCCGGCGGCTCCGCGCGGTGGTCGGCTGACACCGCGTCCGTCGTTCTCGCGTAACGGCTCTTCCGGGCGGATCTCTGCTGGTATTCTCCTGCACGGTCAAGACGGTCGCGGGGGTCTGATTCCGGCTTCGACGAGCTGAGATGGCGCTCTCGGGGGCCCCGTGGGGGTGGGCCGTGGGTCGTTCCGTCTTACCAAGAGGGCAACGGTGCATATCGGGATGAACCGGCCGGAATGGTATATAAGTGCGACGGCGCAGGGAAACGTCGCATAAGTGTAGGAAGACGACTGTGGCCCGCGAGGCTTGATTATTGCTACGATATGGAAACCCTGACAAGACATTCTGGCGCTGGTTTCGCATGATGACGCTTGTGACTGCTGGTACAGCAGGGACTCGGTCGGCACCAGGCGTTCCCGGGGCAGATTTCCGACATGCCGGGGTGCAGAGGACCTCGACGCGAGGCAGGGGAGATGAACCGGCGTTCTTCTCAATTACCCTGTACAGCGAGCCGACCTGTGAAATAACGTAACTGAACTGAAATCGCCGGGCCAAGATCCGGGCGATACCGTCATCGCACACCTGTGCGGATGAGATCAGGAGACCCCCCAATGACGTCCGGAAACGGAGCGGACCCAGCGGGCGTGGCGCCCGGCACGAGCTGGGTTCCGTCGGCGTTCCCGGATGCTCTCGCGGCCCTCGGCCGGGCGGTGATGCCATGACGGTACGACTTCTCACGAACATCGGCCGGCTCTGGACCGGCAATGACGTCTGCAGCAATGCCGCGATCCTCGTTCACAACGACCGCATCGCCTGGGTCGGCCGTGCCGCCGACCTTCCGCAGAGCGTGCCCGGAGTCGTGGACGACATCGTCGACGTCGATCACGTCGAGAACCTCGGCGGCGCCCTCGTGACGCCGGGCCTCATCGACGCGCACACCCACCCGGTCTACGCGGGCAACCGGTACGCCGAGCTGGCCATGCGCTCCGGCGGCTCCACGCCGAGCGCGATCACCGCCGCCGGCGGGGGCATCGGCTCCACCGTCACGGTGACCCGCGGCACCGACCCGTGGACCCTTTGCAACGGCGTGCGAGAGCGCCTGCGTGACTGGCTGCTCAACGGCACCACGACCGTCGAGGCCAAGACCGGCTACCACCTCACCCGCGACGGCGAGCTGGCCGACGTGCGGCTGCTGCGCGAGCTCGAGAAAGAGCCGATGATGCCGCGGGTGCACGTCACCTTCCTCGCCGCCCACGTGGTGCCGCCGGAGTACTTCGGCCGCCAGCGCGACTACGTCGAGGCCGTCGGCTCCTGGTGCGCGGACGCCGCCGCGGCGGGCGCCGACGGCGTCGACGTCTACTGCGACGACGGCCACTTCACCACCGACGAGGCCCGCTGGGTGCTCGCCTCCGGCCGCAACGTCGGCCTGCTTCCGCGCATCCACGCCGGTGCCCACAAGCGGCGCGGCGCCGTCCAGCTCGCCGCGGAGCTCGGCTGCGCGTCGGCCGACCTGCTGCACAACACCTCCGACGAGGACATCGCCCTCCTCGCGCGCTACGGCGTGCCCGCGGTGGTCTGCCCGGGAACGGCGCTCCAGCAGGGCAACCTGCCTCCCGTCCGGCGGATGCTCGCCCAAGGCGTCACGGTCGCGCTCGGCAGCGACCACAACCCCGGCCACTGCGGCATCACCTCGATGTCCCTGGTGATCAGCCTCGCCGTGGCGGCGTTCGGCATCAGCGTCGGCGACGCCCTCCGGGCCGCCACGCTCGGCGGCGCCACCGTCCTCGGCGCTCCAGACCGCGGCGTGCTCACGCCCGGCCGCCTCGCCGACATCGTCCAGTGGGACGCCGACCACGAAGGCGCCTTCGCCTGGGGCTTCGGCCTCAAGCCCCGTCGCGTGTGGCGCGGCGGCACCCCCGTCCAGTAGCCCTTCCCTCCACGGGGGCTCGGCCCGTGTCCCGGCAGAACCGGCCCAAGACCTGCGAGGCCGTCCCCGGGTACCCTTCGATCATGTCGCAAGCGGTCAGTGTGGTCACCGATTCCACCGCCTACCTCGACCCCGAGGAGATCGAGCGGTTGGGCATCATCGTGATCCCCCTCCAGGTGGTCGTCGGCGGGCGCACGCTGGATGACGCGGCGCAGATCGACGCGGAGGGCGTCGCCACCGCGCTTCGCCAGTGGTCGCCCGTCTCCACGTCCCGGCCCGCCCCGCAACGCTTCGCCGACGCCTACGAACTCGCCGCGGCCCGAGGCGCGACCAGGGTCGTGTCCATCCACCTGTCCGGCGAGATGTCCGGCACGGTCGAATCGGCCCGCATCGCGGCCGAGAAGGCGATGATCCCCGTCGACGTCGTGGACAGCAGGTCGCTCGCCATGGGGCTCGGCTTCCCGGTCCTCGCGGCGGCACAGGCGGCCCGCCGGGGAGCCATCGGCCCCGAGGTGGCGGCCGCCGCACGGGAGTGCGCGGAGGCGACGCAAAGCTTCTTCTACGTGGACACCCTCGAACACCTGCGCCGCGGAGGACGCATCGGAGCGGCGGCGAACCTCCTCGGGTCCGCGCTCTCGATCAAGCCGCTGCTCCACATCACCGAGGGGACGATCGCGCCGCTGGAGAAGGTACGCACCGCGAGCAGGGCGATCGCCAGGCTGGAGGACCTCGCCGTTCGGGCCGCGGCCGACATGCCGGGCCCCGCAGGCCGAGTCGGCGCTCCGGTCGACGTGGCCGTCCACCACCTGGCCGCCTCGGCCCGGGCCCGCACGCTGGCCGACCACCTCGAAAAGCGGATCCCCGGCCTCGAACGGCTCCGCGTGGTCGAAGTCGGCGCGGTCGTCGGCGTCCACGTAGGCCCCGGCATGCTAGGCGTGACCATCGCCCCCACTCCCCACCACCGGCCCCCGCCCGCCTCATAATCCCGGCCTCGATCCACAGAACTCGACTCGGTCGAGGCGTATCGGCTCGGTATCCACAGAACTCGATTCGGTCGAGGCGTATCGGCTCGGTATCCACAGAACGCGATTCGGCCCGGATGGAGGGGCACCGGGCGGCCTAACGTCCCTCTCGTGCGAGCAGCGGACAGGCCATCGCGGAGCGACGTCGGCGAGTCACGGCTCCGCGCCCTCAGCCCTCTGGCCTGGCGACGGACCGACGCCGGGGGATCAGCACCGGACGATTCAGGCGGACACACCGGCGACAGGGAGGAACCGCGGACCGGCGCGCCGGAGTCCGTGCGGGACGACACAGGCGCGTGGGGTCAGCTTTCGGGGCGGGTGCGGGACGACATAGACGCGTGGGCGTCGGGGCGGGTGAGGGGCGACACAGGCGCGTGGGGGCAGCTTTCGGGGCCGGTGCGGGACGATACGGACGCACCGGGAGACCTCACGGACCCCGTGCACGAGGCGATCGACGCCGGGGAGTCGCCGGTGAGCGGCGGCCGGCCGGTGAGCGGCTCGTACAGCACGCAGCCCGCCTCGGCGCCGGCTGATCGCTTGCGATCAGAGCCGCTCCCGTCCCGGTCCTTGCGCGTATGGCTCGCGAACGCGGTCGTGGCACATGGTCCCCGGTTCGATCCCGGCCGTCCGGGTGTCCGGGTGTTGCTGGTGCTCGGCCTGTTCGCGGCTCTGGCCGCGGGCGTGTACGCCTGGCAGGCACGGCCCCGGCTCGAGCCACTGAGTCCGCCCATGCCTGCCGGTGTCTCACCGCTACCTGCCGGTGGCTCGCCACTGCCCTCCACAGGGCTCGCGGCGACGCCGACGCCGGTGCCCAGCCTCCAGGTGATCGTTCACGTGACCGGGAAGGTGCGAAAGCCCGGCCTGATCGCACTTCCCAGCGGATCGCGGGTGGCCGACGCGGTGACGGCCGCCGGAGGCGTGCGTGCCGGCGCGAGGGCCGGTGCGCTCAACCTCGCCCGCAAGCTGGTCGACGGCGAGCAGATCGTCGTCGGAGCACCCAGCGGACCGGGTCCGGCCACAGCGCAGGCCATCGGCTCAGTGCCCGGGACGGGGGCGCCGCTCGATCTGAACGCCGCGACCCCGACTGAGCTGGAGACCTTGCCCGGCGTGGGAGAGGTCCTCGCGGGCCGCATCGTGGAGTTCCGCCAGAGCCACGCCGGCTTCCAGAGCATCGATCAGCTCCGTCAGGTCGCGGGCATCGGCGAGCGCAAGTTCGCCGAGCTCCGCGACAAGGTCCGTGTATGAGCACCGGCGGCCCGGGCCTGGGAGTGCGCCCACAGCCCGACCAGCGTCGAGAACGCACTGCGGCGCACGGCACGGGGTCTCCATCGCCGCAGGGTGCCCTGCGCCTGGTGCTCCCGGCACTCGCCGCCTGGACCACCGCTCTCGTGCTCCTGGACTGCTCCGTCAGCACGAGCCTGGCCACGGCCGCGGCCGCCATGACCGCGCTGGGGACCACCGCCTTCCACCTGCACCGCCGAAGGCGCAAAAGAGCCCTCAGCGAGCACCCGAAAGACCAAGCCGGCCGAAGTCGGGTTGGTGCTTGGCTTGGGGTGCTGGGGTGTGTGGCCGCGGTGGCCGTGGCGGTGGCGTTCCGGGTTCATGCGGCCACCTCGGGGCCGGTGGCGGGGCTTGCCGAGAAGCGGGCGGCGGTCACGGTCGAGATGTCGCTGGACGGCGATCCACGGATCCTGCCTGGTCACCGGGGCCTGATCCGGCAAGATCGAGTGATCGTCAATGCCTCGGTGCTGATCGTCGAGGCTCCGGGGCCTCGGGTCGCCACCACGGCGCCGGTGATCGTGTTCGCCCGAGGAGCCGCTGATTGGGTGTCGCTGCTCCCCAGCCAGCGGATCCGCGTCCACGGCAGGCTCACCCCGGCGGACCCGGGCGAGTTGACCGCCGGAGTGCTCTCGGTCAAGCAGCCGCCGGAGGTGTTGAGCGGGCCTTCGCCGCCCCAACGCGTCGCCGGCGCTCTTCGCGCCGGGCTGAGACAGGCTGCCGCCGTGCTGCCACCCGCTGAGCGCGGGCTCCTGCCCGGGCTGGTCGTCGGCGATCTGTCCCTCATGGACGAGCAGGTCAAGAATGACCTCAAGACCGCGGGTCTGAGCCATCTGACCGCCGTATCAGGAGCGAACCTAGCGATCATCGCGGGTACGGTGCTCGCCTTCGGGCGGCTGACCGGGCTGCCGCTGGCCATCCGCGCGGTTCTCGCCGTCGTGGCGATGGTCTGCTTCACCGTGGTCGCCCGCCCGTCACCGAGCGTGCTCCGCGCCCTGGTGATGGGTTCGGTCGCAGCGGTGGCCCTGGGAACGGGCCGTGCCAAGGACGGCGTCACAGCCCTGTCGGCGGCGGTGCTCGGGCTCATCCTGTTCGACCCGGCGCTGGCCCCGGAGTACGGCTTCGCGCTGTCTGTCTTCGCCACCGGAGGCATCCTGGTGCTCGCACCCCGGTGGCGTGACCGCATGGCCCGGCGGATGCCGCGCTGGGCGGCCGAGGCGGTCGCGGTGCCGTGCGCGGCCCAGGCGGCGGTGACGCCGTTGCTCGTGCTCATGTCCGGAGAGCTGGAGCCGGTCGCGATCCCCGCCAACCTCCTGGCCGGCCCGGCGGTGGCTCCCGCGACGGTCCTGGGCTTCGCCGCCTCGCTCGTGGCCCCGGCCAGCGTCGAGGCCGCACGATGGCTCGTGCGGCCCGCGGGGTACGCCGTCGGGTGGATCGTCTGGGTGGCGCGGCAGGCGGCCGCGGTTCCGGTGGCCACACTGTCGTGGCCGGGCGGGGCGATCGGCCTGCTGCTGCTCGCCGCCGTCGCGGGGCTCGGGTGGTGTCTCCTGCGCCGCGCGGCGTGGCGGCTCACGGTGTGCGCGATAGCGGCGGGGCTCGGTCTCGCCATGCTCTTCGTACGGCCCGTCGTGGGATCCTGGCCGCCGCGCGGCTGGCTCATGGTGACCTGTGACATCGGCCAGGGAGACGCGCTCGTCCTCTCGGCGGGGGAAGCACGGGCGGTGGTGGTCGACACCGGGCCCGATCCGGTGTCCGTCGATCGGTGTCTCCGCACGCTCGGCATCGAGCAGGTGCCGCTGCTGATCCTCACCCACCCGCACTTCGACCACGTGGGCGGGCTCGACGGGGTGTTCCGGGGCAGGCCGGTCGGGGCCGTGGTGGTCAGTCCGGGACACGAGCCGTTACAGGAGAGCGCCCGGGTGTCCGCCGATCTCGCTCGCCGGCGCGTGCCCGCATGGGTGGCGTCCCCGGGAATGAGGTGGCACCTCGGCCCCGTCGAGCTGCGCATCCTCGGGCCGGCCGCTGACGCGGTCCCGGCGGGGCCTGGAGAGGGCTCGATGGCCAACAACGCCAGCGTCGTCGTCCACGCGCAATGGGCCGCGGGGTCGGCTCTGCTGTCGGGGGACGTCGAGACCGAGGCTCAGGCCGAGCTGGTGCGCCTGGGCCTGCCCAGGGCCGACGTGCTGAAGGTCCCGCACCACGGATCCGCACGCCAGGATCCGGCCTTCCTGGCGGCCACGGGTGCCCGGGCCGCGCTGATCAGTGTGGGTGCGGGAAATGACTACGGGCATCCGGCCCCGCTGACGGTGCAACGGCTGCACGGCCTTGGAATGAGCGTCTACCGGACCGACCGGCATGGCGACGTCGCCATCGTGACCGACCAGGGCCGCCTCGCCATCGTCCCGCGAGGGCGCTGAACGATCAGGTGCTTCGCTCACGACAGAGGGCTTCGAGCAGGCCGAACGCTGCTGGAGGTGCCGGAGGGGGCGCGGGCCTCGGACCTGGAGCGCTGGTGTTCTGCCGTCAGCGGCTCGCGGCGTACAAGGTCCCCTCCGCGTTCAAGATCGAGAGCGAGTTGGCCAGGAACGCGACGGGCAAGGTCCGCAAGAACCTGCTCGTCGCCACGGTGGGATAGACCGCACACAGGTTCTCAGCTGGTGGCGCCCCAGGTGAGAGAGAGGCCGGTGGCGGCGCGTTCGGTGCGGATCTCCATCATGCTGCCGAGGATGGTGGCATGGTCGGACACCACGGGCGTGGCGTCGATCGTGTAGGTGATCCGGGTGCTGACGAGCACCGGGCTGCCCTGCGGCTCGTGGAGGTGGCGGGCGGCGGCGGGGTCGAGCAAACCGGGCCGGACCACCTCGGACGCCCGGGCGACCGTCACTCCCGCGTCGGCGAGGGCCGTGTAGAGGGAGACGGCGGTGAAGTCGCGGTCGCGGATCTGGTCGGCCACCGGCCGGCGGACCCAGGACACCTGGTGTACGGCGGGACGTCCCGCGAACTCGCGGACCCGCTCCAGCCGCAGGGCGGTGTCGCCGGGACGCAGCCGCAGCTCCGCGGCGATCCGGGCGGGGGCCCGGCGCACCGCCCGCCCGACCACCGCGGTGCGCACGTCGTGGCCCTGTTTACGCAGGTCGTCGACCAGGCTGCGGAGCGAGTCGAGCTGGTACGCCAGGTGGGGCGGGGCGACGAACGTGCCCCTGCCGGGCTGCTGCACGATCAGCCTTTCGTCGCTGAGCTCCCGCAACGCCTGGCGCAGCGTCATGAGGGTCACCCCGTAGGAGGCGCTCAGCTCCCGTTGCGGCGGCAGGGCCTCACCGGGGGCGTAGTGTCCCGACCGGATCTTCGCGGCGAGGTCGGCGGCGATGGCGCGGTATCTCGCCTCGTGCCCGGCGTCGGGGGTCATCGTGGTCGGTCACACTCCTGGTCGAGGGCTTGCCGCAGGGTCGCGAGGAAGGCCCGCAGCTCGTCCGGCCCAGCCCCGTCGAGCACCCGCCGCATGACCGCCGCGCCGACCACCACGCCGTCGGCGTGCCGGCGGGCTTCGCGTGCCTGGTCCGGGGTGGAAATGCCAAATCCTAGCAAGACCGGCCGGTCGGTGACGCGCCTGATCCGCTCGGTGAGCTCCGCCGCCGAAGCGGCGAGGGCGGCCCGCTCACCGGTGGTGCCCATCAGCGACACCGCGTAGACGAATCCGCGGCTGCGGCACGAGATCTCCGCCAGCCGCGGCTGCGGCGTCGCCGGCGTCGCCAGCAGGACCAGCTCGATCCCGGCGGCGGCGGCCACGTCCGTCAGCTCGTCCGCCTCGTGCACCGGCAGGTCGGGCACGATCAGGCCGCCGACGCCGGCCCGGCGCAGCGCGGCGCAGAACGCCTCGGGGCCGTCGTGCAGCACCAGGTTGTAGTAGGTGCTGGCGACCAGCGGCACGCCCAGGTCCGGCATGCCGGACAGGTCGGCGAGGATCCGGCGGGTGCTCGCCCCCCGGGCCAGTGCCGTTTCGCTGGCCTGCTGGATGGTGACGCCGTCCAGCGTAGGGTCGGAGAAGGGCAGGCCGACCTCGATCGCGTCCGCCCCGGCGGCGGCGAACGCCCGCAGGTAGTCCGTCCAGCCGGGCGTGATCCCCCCGGTGACGTACGGCATGAGCAGGCCGCGGCCGGTGTCCCGGCGGGCACGCAGGTGGCGTTCGACCGCGCCCGCGGCCAGGGTGGGGTTCGTCACAGCAGCTCCTTCAGGGTTGAGACGTCCTTGTCGCCCCGGCCGGACAACGTCATCAGCACCGTCGATCCTGCGGACAGGTCGCCGCCGCCCGCCGCGCGGATCACCCAGGCGAGGGCGTGCGCCGATTCGAGCGCCGGGACGATGCCTTCGGTACGCGCCAGCCGTACCGCCGCGCCGACCGCCTCGTCGTCGGTCACCGTGACGTAGCGGGCCCGGCCCAGGTCGCGCAGGTGGGCGTGCTCCGGGCCGACTCCCGGGTAGTCGAGCCCGGCGGCGATGGAGTGCGCCTGGGTGATCTGCCCGTCGCCGTCCTGCAGGAACAGCGAGCGGCAGCCGTGCAGGACGCCGAGCCGGCCGCGGGCCGCCCCGGCGCCGCCCTCCGCCTCGACACCGACCAGGCGCGCCGGGGTGTCGGCGAATCCGGCGAACGTGCCGGCCGCGTTGGAGCCGCCGCCGACGCACGCGACCACGTAGTCCGGGACGCCGGTCCGCAGCTCGGCGGCGCACTGCCCGCGGGCCTCGTCGCCGATGATCCGCTGGAACTCCCTGACCATCCATGGGTACGGATCCGGCCCGACGACCGAGCCGATGCAGTAGTGGGAGTCGCCGGACGCGCCCACCCAGTGCCGCATGGCCTCGCTGGTCGCGTCCTTGAGGGTACGGCTGCCCGTGGTCACCGGGACCACCTCGGCGCCCAGCATGCGCATCCGGAAGACGTTCAGCGCCTGCCGCTCGATGTCGCGCTCGCCCATGAACACCGTGGCCTCCAGCCCGAGCAGCGCGGCGGCGGTCGCGGTGGCCACCCCGTGCTGGCCCGCTCCCGTCTCGGCGATCAGCCTGCGCCGTCCCATCCGGGTGGCCAGCAGGGCCTGGCCCAGCACGTTGTTGATCTTGTGGGATCCGGTGTGGGTGAGATCCTCGCGCTTGAGGTACAGCTGCACGCCCAGCGCCTCCGACAGCCGGCGGGCCGGTGTGAGCGGGGTCGGCCGCCCGGCGTGCACGGCGAGCAGCCGTGCCAGGGCGCCGCGGAACCCCGGATCCGCCCAGGCCTCCCGGAACGCCTCGTCCACCTCGCGGCACGCCTCCACCAGGGACTCCGGCGCGTACCGTCCGCCGTACTCGCCGAATCGGCCCCGCGCTCGGGGCTCGCCCATCGTCCCGTCCAGCGGGACTGGCTCACGCCACGGCAACATTTCTCGCACGCCATGCTCCGATCGTTCTATAACTCTTTAATGAGTTCTATAACAGTGAGTGTGGCACGGGCGGCGTGGACGCGCCACCACCGGTGCTCGGCACGGCAGCCAGGAGGGCCTTCGGCCGCGCATCGCGCACGAGCGTGCGGATCAGTTCCTTCAGCGGGCCACGAGTGCCGAGATCCGGTGGGGCACCATGAGGGATTCCTCGCGGAAGCGTTCGCAGAGCAGACGGGGATCGGCATCGAAGGCGGCGACCTCGGTGTCGGTCAGGGTCGCGCCCACGCCGTTGCAGGTGCGTATGCGGCCGCGCCACGCCTGATGCGTGTACGGGACGGTGATGTCGAAGCCGAACGTCTGGATGTCGGCGAACCGGACGGGGCGACGTCGGCGGCCCACTCGGGGTGATCGCCGGTGCCGCCGGCCAGGGGCCAGCCGGGGTTGTGGGCCAGAACCAGGTCCTCGTGCCGAGTGGCGGAGCTCGTGCAGGTCCCAGCCGGTTCCTGGCCCGTTCAGTGCGGTGTGCTGGTCCAGCAGGGCGCGGGCCTGGCCGTAGGCCAGGCGGCCCAGGCCGGTGCCGGGGCACACGTCGCGGGGGCTGACGACCTTGCCGGGGCCGGGCCGGCGGTGGGTGACGAAGACCGGGCCGCGGGTGCGGCCTGGCCGCGCTTGCGGCACCAGGCCAGCGAGGAGGCCACGGCGGCGCGGCGGGCGTTCCAGGTGTTGACCGCCGCGCCGCCCCACAGCGCTTCCAGGGCCTCGCCGATCTCGTCGTCGGCCACCGCCGCCCACGGCCGGTCCTCGCCACGCCGGATCGTGGTCTTGCCCACGCCGGCGGTGTAGGCGCGCACGGTGTTGGGGTTGGGCAGGGCGTCCAGGACGGCGTTCGCGCCGAACTCGTACTGCTTGATCTGCGAGACGTCCGCCATGCCGGGCTGGCTGGCCAGGTACTCCACGACCTCGACCGGGACCTGTAGCGGATCGGGCAGGAAGCGGCCCAAGAACCGGGCCGTGGTCAGTTGAAGGGCGAACCCGAGCCTGTGGTGATCACCATGGCGGCGGGCGATCAGCTTCCGGTCCGCATCGTCGAGGAAGAAGATCTTCTCCGGCTTGACCCGCGTCGGTTCCCCCAGGTAGCGGCCGTACGCAGCCGCCTCATCATCGCTCAAGAACTCAACCGGCATGGGCTCAGAAAGTAGGACTCACCGACCAGAGCGGACCAGACCCAAGATCCAACCGTTACCGGCAAACAGCTCGGGTCAAGCTCTGATCGGCATGATTCCGCAGGTCATGTGCATCGGAACGGCCATCCACGCTAAGCGGTGCTCCTTGGGCGGCTAAACCGCGCGGTCCACAGCAAAGGCACATGCCTGCTGCGCTCCTATGAGACGCGGGCCCGATCGGCGGCATCCGCAGCCGGTAGCAGGTAACCGATGGGTGCGGCGCTCTCCCCTACTACAGACCGGGACCAGAAGCGGCGCTTGACCTCAGCGGCGGCTACGCCCAGGTCGAGCCACCGCTCAGGCCGTGATCGTCGATGAGCAAGAAGCTCACCCGATCGGCCGGTCTCGAACCGCCCAGCCTGCCGGACGGTGTCCGCTCCGGCAGTTACCCGGCACGGCTTCACCACCACACAAGTGCTCGGTAGGCGCTGAAACCAGGCACGAGTTCACGAAGGCACCGATAGGACGTAAACGGTGCATCGATTGTTATAACGCTGTACATGGTGCCTTCTCGGGCAGACGTGCTAACTTCCTCGCCAGGTCACGAGATCCAGCGTCAAGCCCCGGCTTGCTGGACGGCATCCCGCCCGCTGCGGGTGCCCCGGGTGACGACCCGCCCCACGCGAGGTGCGTGGGGAACCGCGGATCACCGGGGTGTGGCACTACCGGGGTCCAGGACTCCGGAGGAGCTTGCCATGCCCGCACCTGAGGCGATTCTCGACCTGCCGCAGCGCATCGTCACGGCACTGGGCATCGAGCCCGAGTGGATCCTCCAGGAGCCCGACGGGATCGGCTTCGTCGCGGGGGAAGTCGGCGTCTGGCTGGCGCTCCGCGACACGGTCGGCTGGCAGTCGGTGCTCCGCATCGAGGCCCGCCTGGCCCGGCACGTCCCGGACGGCCCCGACACCTGGGAATTCTGCAACTACCTGAACAACCTGCCCCAGTTCGGCTCCCTCGGCGGTCGCTGGGTCCACGACCCGGCCACCGGGATCCTGGCCCTTGTGGCCGATCTGCCCTCGGTCAACCAAGCCGGTGTCGCAGCCGGCTTCGTCGAGCTGTACGCGGAGTTCGTCGCCCTGCTGGCCTGCCGGGCGGAGATCGCGGCCTACAATTCCATCCCGCAACGCGAACTGGGCGCCGGTAAGGCGCTCACGCTCATCGCCGGGCGCCGCCGTACCGCGGCCCACCCGATCCTGGACCGGCTGACCGGGACCCGCCACGCGGGTGGCGACCCCGCGCCCGTGCACGCGGTGGAGCATCTCGTCCGGCAGAGGCTGCCCGAGCTGCTCCCGGCCTGGACTGGTGGCAGGTGGTACTCCGCGGCGGAGGACCGCCTGGAACTGTGGAGCGGCCAAGGCGTGGTCCTGTCGCTCGGCGTGATGAACAACCCGCGGCTCGGCTGGGGCATCATGATCGGCGCCGGGCTCGTGGTCGAATCCGTACGGCGCCAGATGATCGCCGATGGCGTGACGCCGGACTTTCCCGAGCTCACCGCTGACCCGCACACGTGGGCCACCCTCAACCGGGAGGCATCGGCCCGCGGCAGCGTTGCTCCCGGCTGCTGGACCCAGGGCGGCCCCGACAACACCGTCCACCGGCTGTTTCTCCCCGCCGCCATCCTGGCCACCACGGCGCAGGACAGCTCCGCCATGTTCGTCAGCCAGCTCGCCTGGCTAGCCGTCACGCAGGTCCACTCCACATACGACCAGGAGTTCACGACCGCGCCGGTGCTCGAACATCCCGCCTGGCCCAGCGATGAGCAGGCCGACGTACTCGCCCGGCGCGAGCCGTACAACGACGGCGCCCGGCCCGGCAACCCGCACGCCGTCTGCCACTTCGAAGACGCACTCGGCCGGGTCTGCGGCACCAACGCCGACTCCCTGGCCCTCTGGGAGTCGCGCCTGACCGAGGAGGACCGGGCCACCCCCGGCGTCCTGGACTTCCCCCGCCTCACCAGTGGCTACATCGTCGGCGGCGCTTCCCACCGCCGCCGGACCTGACGGCCTGGAACGTTCCGTACCACCCTGTAAGGACAGTAATGACGATCATTCGCATCCAGGTCGACGACCAGTGGATCGATGTGACTTCGGCGGGCATCGGCATGGAACGGCGGCCCAGTCACGAGACGATCCACGTGATCGGAGGCGTCGGACCCGTTGGTTCCTGGGAGGCGGAGTACGGCGAGCCGGGGCGCATGACTCCCGCGTTCGCGGTCGTCGGACTGAGCCATGAGGAGGCGTGCGAGCTGGGCCGCCGGTCCGGCCAGGACGTGGTCTACGCGTGGAGCGACATCTGCCTGAGCGTCATCTCCTGCGCCGACGGCTCTTGCTCCCTGGCGGGCTGGCAGTCGGACGCCTCCGCCGAACAGCCTGCCGCGGAGGAACTCACGGCATTGGCCGCACGGGACCGGGAACCGGTGACGCCTGCCGTACCGGACCCCGAAGAAGCGCCGGCCGCCGCGCAATCTCTCCCCGCTCCCTCGCCTGCTGCTCCGACGGCTCCAACTCCCCGGCATCCTGCTCCGCCGAAGCCGGAACGGCTCGTCGCGGACTGCCTCTATCCCAGCCGCCCGCTCGGCGAGACCGGGCAGGTCCTGCTCGGCATTCGCGCCTGGCGCATGTTCGGCAGGAGGATCTCGCGGGTCCTGCATGTCCGCGACGGCCGACTGGAACTGCTCAGCCGGCGCGGCAAGGACCCGGTGGAGTCGATCGACCTCGGGCCCATCCCCGACGACGCCCTGGCCACCGCTCTTGCCCGGGTGCCGGACCTCCTGACCTTCCCGTCCCAGGCCGCCGTGGAGATCGACTGCCGTGTCGAGGATGTCGAGGAGGTCGAGGGGAAGGACCGGGTCGCCGACCTCGTCCAACTGACCGGCGACGACCTGTACCCCGTGCAGGGGAAGGAGCTGTACGACTACGACGACGACTGGGATAGCGACGAGTGGGACGAGGAGGACTGGGACGACTACAACGCCGGGCGTAAGCATGCCTGGTCCGACTACGAGTTCCGCACCGCCCGCTACGACGGACTGACCGCCGTCCGCATCCGCATCAACGGCGTCCTGCACCCGGCCGCGGAGGTCGATGGACGCTGGACCCTCATCCCGATGGACATCTATCCAGGAGATGGTCCTCCGATCCCCCAGGTCTGCGAGTACTTCGACCAGGACTCATGCGGATGCGACAACGGCTTCTGGCCCTCCAACAGCCACTGGTGGACCGGCTCGGGAAACGTCCGCGGCGACCTGCACATCGCCTGGGCCACCGGGGTCGAGAACGGCGATGTCCTCGTCGCCCGCTGCAGCGTCGAGGAGTTCGAGCGCCGCGTGGCCGCCTGGGACTATCTGGGCTGCCCGGGCGAGTGCGTGATCGAAGAGGACGAGGACGAGGACGAGGACGAGGACGAACCACTATGGACATGACCACGGCCAAGAACCTGTTCGCGACGGCGGAGATCATCCTCGCCCGCCAACGCAGGAAACCAGCACAACCACAACCCTGAACCGCCCTCCGGGGCTTGCTTGAGCCGTGTGCCGCGAGGAGTGGCACGCACGGTTCTGAGGAGGCCGGGGCCTTTCCCCAGAGTTCAGGCGAACTGAAGGGGCTTCGGGAGGAACCCTAGGACCTTCACCCTCTATGGGGGATTCTGACCCTTGGGTTCGCGGGAACCGGCGGGGTCCTGCTGCCCGGCGGCAGTCTCCAGGAGTTGGCGGGCGATGGTGGCGTAGCGGATGGCGGTGGTGTCGTCGATCCCGAACACGGCGGCGAGGTGCAGGGGGTCGGGGCCGTGGGTGAGGGCTTCCTCGAGTTGCCGGTCGACCCGGAGTGCTTCGAGAGTGGCGGTGAGACCGCGGCAGCTTTCGGTCAGCCAGTTCTCGCTGACCGCTCGGGTGGTCATGGCGGTCTGCTGGTTGACGATCAGGTGCGGGTTGGCGGTGCCTGGCCACCGGTGGCTTCGATGCTGCAGCCAGGCCAGGAGCAGGTGCCGGGTCAGGTCGTCGAGAGGGCGGGTCCTGCCCGCGATGACCATCCGCCGGTTGCCGAGGTCGACGTCGTCGAGGTGAAGTTCTCGGATGGTCTTGGGCCGGGCTGCGTGGACGGCGGCTAGGGCGAGCGCGAGCCGGGCAGCGGGAGTGACAGCTGCGGCAGTGGCCTGGTCGATCTGCTCGGGCCGCAGCGGCTGGAGGAGGATCAGGGGCCGCTGGCCGTCGTGGACGCCGCTGGTCGGGTCCCGGAAGATCTTGCCGGTCTTCTTGCAGTGGCCAAACAGCGAGCGCAGGGCGGTGAGGGTCTGACGGCGTCGGGTTCCAGGCAGAAGCGAGGTAGCGGTGATGACGTCGGCGGCGGTGACCTCACGCAGATGGACGTACTGCTTTGCCCAGTTCAGCAGCAGCGGGTGAATCCGGTTGAGGTTCATGCGGACGGTGTGCTCGTCGCGGGGACGGCTCCGAGGCCCGCCCTGGCTGCGGGTGCGCAACCAGTCCTCGACATCGGCGGCCATCGGCCGCGGTAGCAGCGCGAGCCGGGCCTGGATCAGGCGGGCGAAGCAGGAGACCCGATCATCGTCCAGGAGCCCGGCCAGATCCAGGATCTCGGCGGTGCGAGTGACGCTCAGGTCCCGCGAGTGCAGCGCAGGTGATAGCCAGGACCAGGCGATCATGTCGCCAGGTGCGTGGTCGGCGAGGACGACGGCCAGCGCACGGCCGGTCTCGATGACGATCCTGGCGTTCCAGCCGCGGGTCTCGGCGAGCTGGCGGGCGATCTGCCTGGCCAGTAGCAGGGCCTCGTTGGTGATGGTGGAGGCGACCCAGTGGCGTGCGTCGAAGTGCCGCGATTCACCCGGGGCACGCAGCTCCAGCTGCGTCCCAGCGGCGGGACTGACCGGCTGGGGGAGTTCGGCCGCCGGGGTCTCGGGGGCCGGGCCGGTGTTACCGAGCCGGTTCATGCCCGCCAGCGACAGCTGCCAGCAGCCGGTGGGCTCGAAGTCTTCCGGAGCGATCCTGCGCCTGCCCGAAGCGGTGAGGCCGGCCTGCAGCCAGCACAGTCGGCAGTGCCCTTTCTTGACCGCGATGATCCGCCGGCAGCCCGCGCACTCGCCGGGGTGGTAGCGGCGGACGAAGTCGTAACAGGCCCGGCAATACGACTGCGATCCGTAAGACGAGCCCCAGGACAGGCAGAGCGGGCAGCTGCCGATGGGGGTGTCTGCGCGCGTCCGGGCCATCAGGCGGGTGGCAGCGAGCGCCCGTCATGGCGCTTGGGCCTGACCTGCGGCCCGGCCTGACCGCAGGACGGGACGGACGCGGCCTCCTGCTGCTGCTGGTCGGCCGACCCGATGGCCTGGACCGGTTCGGTGATCAACAGCTCCTCCACCCCGCAGCCCACAACGGCGCAGATGACATCAAGGTCGTCGAGTTTGATGCTGGCCGGGCTGCCCGACCACAGAGCCGACATCTTCCCGGCACTGATCACCAAACCGGCCTCGGCGAGCATCCGCTGCAGCTCGCTGGCCTTCCAGATGCCGCGATTGGCGGCGGCCAGCCGCAGGTTCCACTTCACGGCAGGAGCCCCTTCAAACGGTCGGCCGCCCGTTGCTGGCCGCTGATCCAGGCGTCTTCGATATGGGTGGCCTGGACGTGAATGTAATTCATGGTCGTGGCTACCCAGACATGGCCGAGGGTCTGCTGGATCGCGACCAGATCCATCCCGCCCAAGTACAGCTGCGAGGCGCAGAAATGCCGCAGAACATGCGGGGTCACCCGGTCCGGCCAGTCCGGCAGATGCCTCACCGCCGCCGCGGCCAGCGTGGACCGCAACGTCTCATTGCCCACCCGGGCCGCCGTCCCGTCGCCGTTACGGCGTTCGGAGCAGAACAACGGGGCACCCGGCCGGGTGTGGTCGTCGTCGAAGCACGACCACACGTCCTGCACGAACCACCGCAGCGTCGCCCCGGCATTGTTGATCAACGGGACCATGCGTTCGCGGGGGCCGGACCCGCGGGCGCCCTTGCCCTTGCGGACGTGCACCTTCCCGAAGGGGCCCAGCTCCCACTTGATGTCGGGGAGATCGAGGTGGCTGGCCTCGTTGACACGCAACCCGACCTCGGCCATCAGCCGGGCCGCCGCGTAGTTGCGGGCGGCCGGGGCGAACCTCCGGCAGGTCGCCAGCTCCTGACGCCACCCAGCGAACAACGCCTCCACCTGCACCGCCGATGGCGGGATCCGTAACGCCGCCCGGCCCACACCCCTCGGCCGGTTCATCTCATCGATCGGGCATTCCACCACCCGGCCGGTCAGCTGATGGATCTCGACCTTGTGCCGGATCTCCAGAAACAAGAAATAGACCCGCAACGCCCGAGATCGGGCCAGTCGGGTTCCCTTGGCCGCATCCCGTAGCACCTTGCCGAAGTAGACGTCGGCGTCCGCCGGCTCCATCTCCCACAACGGCCCGCCGAACCAGACCCGGATCTGCTCAAGATTGACCACATCGCCAGCGATCGTCGAATCGGCCATCCCGGCCGCCGCCCGTGCCAGCACGAACCCCGCCAGCACGTCGGTCTCCAACGCCACCATCTCGTCCGGTCCGGCCGGAGCACGCGCTTCCCGCAGATCCCGCACGACCGCAAGGCTCAACTCGGGCTCCTCGCCTTCACCGATCCAGCCAGACCAGTGATAACGACGATAGAACTTCAGGAATCCCGAAAGAGCTTCAGATGACAGAACCGGCATGAATCGAGGAAGAACCCCCTGGTCCTGGGCCTATAGAGACGGACGAGGACTCCGGGAACTCTGGGGTTATTTATTAGCAGCAATGCGTCCCGGCTACCCGCCGAGGTCCAGGCCTTGACCGGTGCGAGCCGGTGGCGGGTTCAGGCGATCAGCATGCGAAGGCCAAGCTCTGCCGCGTCGAGATCGACGAGGTCTCGGTTGCGTTCGGCCCACCGACCGGATGCGAGGTCATCCCGGAGGCTGTGCACTGCGCGCTGCTCGGCGTCCGGCCCGAGTCTCGCCCAGACCGATATCCCGCGACGGACATTCTCGTCCAGGTATGCCTCGGGCCGACGCCAGTAGGCCTCGAAGAAGCCGTCAGCGCAGTCCCACGGAATGAGCACCGGCTCCATCCGGGCTCCGATCGCACGGGCCTGCTCGGTCACCGAAGGCCGGCCGACAAGGAGGTCCGCGACCTCAGGCAGGTAGTCGCGGGTAAGCCAGAACCGAGAACGCCATCCGGTGTCACTGGTGTCGTGCGTGAACACCACCACACGGCGAGCAACCCGCCGCATCTCGCGCAGGCCGGCAATCGGATCCTGCCAGTGATGAACGGAGGAAACAGCCATCGCGGCGTCGAACGACTGGTCATCGAACGGCAGGTTCTCGGCAGATCCAGCCAGGCACGGCGCCGCGTCCGGAAGGCGCTGCGAACGCATGAGCGCCGACGGTTCCACCGCGAGGACGTGGCGGTCGGGGGGCTCGTAGGACCCGGTGCCCGCCCCGACGTTCAGTACGGTCCGAGCATCGCCGAGCGCAGCCCAGATCTGCGCAGCGATGCGGGGTTCAGTGCGCCGTGTCACGGTGTAGGTGGCCCCGATGGTGTCGTACAACTGCCCGCTGGACATTGACCCTGCCTTTCCGGCTGTCACCCATCGTCCCCGCACAGTGCCTGTGGCCTGGGTAGCGTGTCACTACGCGGGATGTCGCTTGATCGCTATTTCAACATATTGATCGGCATGTGAGGAGCTGTCATTGAGTGGCGCTCATGTCTCGCGGTGGACGATGTCACGGGGCGAATCCACGTAGGCCGTCAGGTCGAAGTGTCGGATGCCAGCTCACGCGAGACCTTCTCGCTCGCGAGGGCACCGGCCATACCACCACAGTGCGTCTCCTCGAACTCCACGACCTGCCGAACAACTTGCCAACCTGCCGAACGAGTCACTGAGCGTTGATCAACAACGGCGATCAGGAGTTCAGCAACACCCTCTCCGGCGTCAACAACCTCATGTCCCGCAACAGCTAGCCGGATCCCTTGGCCGCGGGCATGTCTTGCCGCTTGGGACCTTTGATCAGGTGGTCGTGGGGGCGAACAGGACGCGGGGTTCCAGATCGAGCCGGGTCGTGGGGGCTTGGTCGGACGGGGGGACGGCCGTCTCGGTGAACTTCTTGATCTTCCGCCGATAGATGGTGACGAGCAGGCCCTCGGGTGTCTCGCGGACGTCGGCGATGTCCAGGGCCACCAGTTCCGAGACGCGGGCCGCGCAGGCGTAGCCGAGCAGCAGGGCTACGGCGTCCCGCTTCCCTGCCAGGGTCGAGCGGTCGAGCGTGGCCACCATCTCGCGCAGGGCGTCCGCCACGGCCGCGTCGGCCTTGCGGGTGCGCGCGGCCGGGTCCTTGGTCAGGGCGAGACGCTCGCGGTATCCGGACAGGACCTTGCGTGCGGCCTTGGTCTGCGGCGTGGTGACGTCGGCGGCGTTGGGCATGGTGCGCAGATCCCACTCCGAAAGATCGTCGGCGCCCGCGATCCGTTCGTCGACGTAGTCGGCGGCTTGGGCCCACCGGCTGCAGTGCGACTCCGCACCGAGCGCGAGACGAAGCAGGAAACCCGACCCGTGAGGGTTGGAATCCCCCTCGTTCACGAGGGGGAGGAGGTCAAGAGGCAAGCAGGTCGAAGTGGAAGCCGATCACGACCAGCGCGAAGCACGTCCAGCGGCTCCAGCTTTCGAGCGCTTCAGCGGTGAACCTCGGGTACCAATCGAGAAGGCGATGAAACCCGTCCCTCAGTTTTCGGTAGACGAGTCCCCATAGCAGAAGAGCTATCACGCCCATAACGGCAAGCACGATAATGGCCAGCCACAACACCAGCGCGAACATGGTGACGGCGCCAATGCCGATCATGATTTTCCTGGCCAGCCGAGGCCCGTATCTGAGTCGTTCAGGGCCGAGCAGGTCCAGCAGTACGGTCAGGCCACCGGCGAACGCGGCGATCTTCCCGCCGCGGCCCCACCAGATCATGGGCAGACCGAAGAGATCGTCACCGAGAGTGGATCTCCCATCCAGCCACAATGCCCACGCGTCAAGGTAGCTGATGTCCGCCATGGCGGGATCCTAGGAGCGGTGCGCCTGTCTGGCTAGGTGCGATTCGCCGTCCGGCATGCGGCGGTTTCTCCCTGAGTGGCCTTCTGCGGCGGATCGCCCGCGTCGGCCGACCCCGGCCGTCCGGTCACGGGGTCATGCGGCAAGGCGGCGGGCTGATCAGCGGATCTCGGACGCCCGCTCGCGCGGTCACGCGTCAGGCGGTGGGCTGGTCAGCGGGCGGCGGTCGCGAGCTTGGCGTGGAACTCGTTGTCGAGGTCGGCGGCATACACCGAACGGTGGCACGGCGCGCAACGGTACAGGATCGGTCCCTCGTCGAGCATGGCTCCACAGCGAGGGCAGCTGTGACGGCGCTGGTAGGAGTTCATGGTGGTATTCACCTCCTCATCGCTTTTCGTTGACTTCATCCTGCCCGAGAATACCTGCAGTTGGATTGCCGATGACTTGCAGCGTTACCGCTGTGACTCCGGTGAAATCGTGTGCCACATCCGTTTCAGTAAAAGTCGTTCTTTGCCCGTTCTTTGTCATCCACCACGGCCTGTGCTCAGGCCGATCGGCCTGGTCACAGCGCATCCGCACGCCGAAGTGAAACCTGTGACACCCGTCTGAGCCGGGCTCCAGTTACGCAGGACCGCACGACGGGTGGTGGGAGCGGTGGTCAGGTTGCCGCGGGGGGTTCGGGGCATGGCATGCTGCTCGCATGGCGACGCATCCAGCACCTGTGACCCTCGTCGTCGGCGATGAGGAGTTGCTCGCCGACCGGGCGGTGGCGTCGGTGGTCGCGGCCGCGCGGGCGGGCGATCCGCAGACCAAGGTGCACGATCTGTTCGGCGGCAAGGTGGAGTCAGGGGAGCTGACCCGCCTCACCTCTCCTTCCCTGTTCGGTGACCGGACCGTCGTCGTCTTCCGGTCGGCACAGGATGTGGGCAAGGACGTCATCGCCGAGATCGTGGCCTACACCAAGCGGCCGTCCGAGGACGCCGTGGTCGTCCTGGTGCACCCCGGTGGCGTGAAGGGCAAGGCCCTGGTCGACGGTGTCAAGAAGGCCGGTGCGGCCGTCGTCACGGTCACCAAGCTCACCAAGGCGGGAGAACGCCTCGACTTCATCAAGAACGAGATGAGGAACTCCGGCCGGTCGATCAGCGCCGACGCGGCTCAGGCGCTGCTGGACGCGGTGGGCAACGACCTCCGGGAGCTCGCCGCCGCGTGCAACCAGCTCGCGTTCGACACGCCCGGTAAGGCGGTCGACGAGGCGGCCGTGGCGCGGTACCACCGTGGACGCGCCGAGGTCAGCGGGTTCACCGTCGCCGACAAGGCGGTCGAGGGACGGCTCGGGGAAGCGCTCGAACAGCTACGGTGGGCGCTCGCCACCGGCGTCGCTCCCGTGCTGATCGTGAGCGCGCTGGCCGGTGGGGTCCGGTCGCTCGCCAAAGTGGGCAGCGCCCCTCGAAATCTGCGCGGCGGGCAGCTCGCGAGCCACGTCGGCATGCCACCGTGGAAGGTCGACCGGGTGAAGCGCCAGCTCAACGGATGGGGGCCCGAAGGCATCGCGCACGCCATGCAGGCCGTCGCCGTCGCCGACGAGCAGGTCAAGGGTGGCGGCACCGACCCCGCCTACGCCCTCGAACGCACGGTCCAGGTCATCGTCGCCAGCCGCACCGGACGCTGAAAGCCCGAACCGGACGCTGAAAAAGCCCGAACCGGCCGCTGAAGGAAGTCCGAACCTCCCGCCTGCGGCGCGGCGACGCCGAGCTCGACGGCCAGCGCGGGGAGCAGGATCAGCACGGGCAGCGCGGTGACCGATCTGGCGCGGGCCGCGAGGGTCAGCCCGACGAACGGCACGGCGGGCCGCGCGCGTGCGGCTAGCCGGACGATCAGGCGCAGCGGATACGGGTAGCAGCGCAAGGTGATCAACGCGACGGCCACGGTGAGCGCCGCGGGGACGGTCATCAGGAACGGGTCAGACCCCAGGGCGGCGACCCCGGTGGTGAGCCCCCGGTCGCGAAGCAGGTAGGCGCCGCCCAGCGCGAGCACGACGACCATGATCTCCAGCATCGTCCTGCGGGGGACGGGAGCCGGGCCGCCATGTCCTCGCGGCGCTCCTGGAGCGGCCTGCGATGGACGACGGCGACCCGGACGGCGGCGAACGTCAACGTGGTCACCACGATGAGCAGGGGAGCCGCGTGGACGATCCGCGTCACGGGACCGGGCAGCAGGAAGGACAGCCCGTAGCGGGGGAGCCAGGAACGGGGCGATGACCGCGCACGGGACGGCCACCAGCAGGGACTCGGTGCCGGTCAGCACCGCCGGCCACACGCCTCCCGCTCCCCGTGAGCGCAGCAGCGCCACCTCCATGCGCCGGTGGTCGGCCAGCAGCCGCGCGGTCAGGACCAGCGCGTACGCGGCGAGCAGCAGCAGTTGCAGGACGGGCACGAGCATGGTGGAGCGGGCGACCAGGGCCGCCTGGTCGAGCTGGGTCAGCATGTCGGGCAGCCGGGTGAAGGTCGTGCACGGGAGCAGTCGCGCCTGAGCTCCTCACCCAGGTGCTTCATCGAGGTCGCGAAGGGCCGCAGCCGGTCCTGGTGAGGTTCCGCAGGTCGGGCACGGCGACCCAGGAGACCGTGACGCTCGTGCCGGTGAACCGGGCGAGGAAGGTCTCGCGCGGCACCATCAGGGGACCGTAGGTGGTGTAGCCGCCGCGTTCCATCCCCCTGCGCAGCAGTTCCTCGCGGCCCCAGCGGTCGGCGAAGGGGTCGTCGAGCTGGAAGACCCCCGTCAGCCTGGCGCGTACGGCCTTGTGGTCCAGGCGTCCCACCAGGCTGAACTCCTGGCCGGTGGTGAGGCGCATCGCCTGCGCGGCGGGCTGGGACAGCGCGACCTCGACGGTGCCGCCGGTCTGGGGCCTCGGCCAGGCGCCCTCCATGAGCCGTGCCCGCCGCTCGAGGTCTTCGTAGACGCCGAACCGGGTCAGCTCCGGGTGCGCGAGCCGTTCCTGTCCGGGGAGGGCGTAGGAGTCGGCCAGCATGGCTCGCCTTCCGCTGCCCTATTCCATTTCGCACACCATGGTCACGGTTCTTGGTGGAGAAGAGAATCACCTTCTCCACCGGTTTGCGCTCGGTTCAGGCGGGGGCCGGGGCTGTGGCGGGGGAGGGGTCGGGGGTGACCAGGGCGCCGTCGTGGAGTTGGAGGACACGGTCGGCGAGGGTGATCAGGGCCGGGTCGTGCGTGGCGACCAGGGCCGTCACTCCCTCGCTGCGGACCAGCGCGCGCAGGAGTTGCATGATCTGGCGTCCCGTCTGCGAGTCCAGCTGCCCGGTCGGCTCGTCGGCGATCAGGAGTTTCGGCCGGTTGGCCAACGCGCGGGCGATGGCGACCCGTTGCTGCTGGCCGCCGGAGAGCTCGTAGGGCCGCTGGTTCATGTGCTTCTCGAGCCCGACCAGCGAGAGGAGCATCCGTACGCGCTCGTCGCGCTCGGTGACGGGGGTGCGGGACAGCCGCATGGGGACGCCGACGTTCTCGGCCGCCGACAGGACCGGTATCAGGCCGAACGACTGGAAGACGAAGCCGACGACGTCGCGGCGGAGCTCCAGCAGGCCGGGCTCGGGCAGTTCGGTGACGGGGCGCCCGGCCACGACGACCCGCCCGCTGTCGGGGCGGTCGAGGCCGCCGATCTGGTTGAGCAGGGTCGTCTTCCCCGAGCCGGAGCGGCCGCGGATGGCGATCAGCTCCCCGGGATAGGCCTCGAAGGAGACGTCGGCGAGGGCGACGACCTCCTTCGGGCCGCTCCGGTAGACCTTGCGGAGCCCTTGGACGACGACCAGCGGCGACTCGCCGCCGTGCTCGGGTGCGCGCTCGAGGCGGTCCAGAGTCTCGTCGTGCTCCGGGTGGCCGGAGCGCCGCTCCTGGCCGAGCTGATCGGGTCGTTCCTCCCGGTCCGGCGGAGGCGCGGGGGAGGCGGGGTCTTCGGGGGTCACCTGTCGGTCCTCACCTGGTCGAGTGCTCATTCGCCGTCCCCTGGTTGCGGCTTGTCCGGCCATACTCCGATGTGGTCGCGCTCGAGCTCCAGCCGTACCCGGCGTTCCATGGCCAGCGCGTTGGTGAAGTCCCTGGGCAGCTGGAGGCGGCCCACCCGGTCGAGGACGGCGTACTCCTCGGCGATGATCTCACCGCCTGCGGAGGCGCGGCGGAGCGTCTCACTGCTGGTCCGGCCGTCGCGGATGCCGACGGTACGGTCGACCTGCTCCGACACCAGCGCGTCATGGGTGACGATCACGGCGGTGACGCCCAGTTCGCGGTTGGCACGGCGCAATGCGGCGAAGACCTGCTCGGAGTTCTCCGAGTCCAGCTCGCCGGTCGGCTCGTCGGCCAGGATCACCTCGGGAGAGTTGGAGAGGGCGACGGCGATCGCCACGCGCTGCTGCTCCCCGCCGGACATCTGGTCCGGCTTGCGGTCCGCGCAGTACCCCACGCCGAGCAGTTCGAGCAGCTCGTCGGCGTGCTCCGTACGGGCGCGCTTGCCGGCGAGGCGCATGGGCAGCCGTACGTTCTCGCGGGCGGTGAGGTAGGGCAGGAGGTTGCGGGCGGTCTGCTGCCAGATGAAGCCGACGACGTCACGGCGGTAGCGCAGCCGGTCCTTGCCGGTCATGGCGAGCAGGTCGGTGCCGGCGACGCGCGCGAGGCCCGCGGTCGGCACGTCGAGCCCGGACAGGACGTTGAGCAGCGTCGACTTGCCGGAGCCGGACGCGCCCACGATGGCGATGAGCTCGCCCTTCTCGATGAGCAGGTCCAGGCCCTGGAGGGCGACGACCTCGACGCCTTCGGTCTTGTAGATGCGCACCAGGTTGTCGCAGAGGATGTGCGCGTGCTCGCCGAAGGCGGGCTGGGCCTTCCCGGCCTGCTCCTCCAGTTCTGACAGCGTGGGGTTGCGCGTGGCGTCTCCGCTTCGCACGGCGTTCGGGGTGTTCACCGTGCCTCCGTTGCTGTGTGGGATGTTCCTGGGCTCTGGACGGCGTCGGTGTTCACTTCGCCTCCGGCTCGTGCGATGTGGGTGTGATCGTTCATTCGCCGACTCGCAGGGTGGAGCCGAGCGAGCGGCGGCCGCCGATCCTCGCGTGCAGGAATGCGCCCAGCACGGAGACGGCCGCCAGCCCGGCGGCCAGCAGGATCGGTGTGGTGAGGCCGAGCCGGTAGTCCCCGACGGCGAGGTCTCCGGCGTAGACGCTCAGGTCGATGGCGGCCCCGAGCGCGGAGGGCATCCCGAGGCCGAGCAGGAGCCCCGCGCACGCGGTGAGCACGATCATCGGGGCGATCTCGAGCACGGTCAGGTTGGCGGCCTGGCGCTGGGACAGGCCGAGGGTGCGCAGGTAGGACAGGGCCCGCGCCCGGTCGGCGGCCCCGATCACCAGCGCGATGATCACGGTGAGCAGCGCGTAAACGGCGAGGGCGATGGTCACGATCCGGAAGCTGATCATGATGGTGGTGGTGAGCGGCGTTCCGGTGATCTTGGCCAGCGACTCGTCGAACGTCGACACCAGGATGTCGGGCCGGTCGCCCGCGGCGGCCCTCAGCTTGGCGCCGTCGATGCCCTCGCCGTCGACGAGCAGCAGGTTGGTGTACGTCCGCGACCCGGCTCTCTTGGAGGCGTCGTATGGCAGCACGATCAGGCTGTTCTCCGTGAAGCTCACGCCGGGCAGGCCTCCCCGGATGACCCCCGCGTTGGTGATCTTCATCCGGACGTGCCAGCCGATCTCGAAGGTCGACATGCCGGCGAGGTCGGGGGAGACGAGTGCGGGTATGGCCGGAGCGGGCAGGCCGGGGGCCGGCGGCGCCGTGAGGGGGGTGCCGGACAGGATCCGGCGGTAGGCGTCGAGGTCCACGGCGAGGATGGTGGCGGTCTTGCCGCCGAGCCCGACCTGCGCGATGCCCTTGTCCGCGGGTACGACCGCCCGGACGCCCGGCACGTGCCGGATCCTCTCGATGGCGTCGGCGGGGAGTTCGGCGGCCCGCTCGACCCGGGCGGCGGCTCCGGTGGCCTGCCAGGCGGCGAGCCGCTGCGTGGTGTCCAGCGCGCCGCCGACGACCGACCCGAACACCGAGACGGCCAGCGCGGGGAGCAGGATGAGCACGGGCAGGGCGGTGATGGACCTGGCCCGGGCCGCGAGGGTGAGCCCGACGAACGGTACGGCGGGCCGAGTGCGGGAGGCCGCCCACACGACCAGACGCAGCGGATAGGGGTAGCAGCGCAGCGTGATCAGCCCGGCGGCGACGGTGAGCGCGACCGGCACGAGCATGAGGAACGGGTCGGCGCCCTGCCGCGCGGTCCCGGTGGTGAGGCCGCGGGTGCGCAGCAGGTAGGCGCCGCCGAGGGCGAGGACGATGACCAGCAGCTCCAGCGCGATCCTGCGCGGTGACGGGCGGCGGGCCACCACGTCGTCGCGGCGGTCGTGCAGCGGCTTGCGGTGACCGGCGGCCAGGCGCCCCGCGGCGAACAGGACGGCGACTACGGCGATCAGCAGCGGGCCGGCGGACACGATCGGGGTGACCGGGCCGGGCAGCAGGAATGCGAGGGCGTAGCCGATCAGCACCGGCGGGACCACGGCGAGCGCGACGGTGCCGCCACCGGCGAGCACGATCTGCCGGAGCGAGGCGCCGCGGGCACGCGCAAGCGCGAGACCGGGCCGCATGCGTTCGGTCACGAGCTGCACGGCGAGCACGATCACGCCGATCGCCACGACCACCAGCCCGCCGAGGATCAGGTACATCAGGGTCTGGGCGGTGCTGAGCCGGTTCAGGAAGTCCTTCAGCAGGTCGGGCAGGTCGGTGTGCACCTCGTAGGGGGCGAGGCCCACCCTCGGGTCGTAGTTGGCCGGGCCGTTGTGGTCGGTGATGAGCATGCGCGTGTATTCGGTGAGCCCGGCGATCACCGACGAGGCGTTGCGGGCCGTGATGGCGGAGCCGTCGACCCCGAGGACCCACCGGTAGCTCAGGTTCCGCGCCTCGCCGCTGAGGCTTCCCAGCGCCTGCGTGCCGGTGAGCGCGGTGATGTAGTTCTCCTCCGCGTCCGATTGCGGCAGCCGCCGCACTGTCACCTTCACCGTGTCGCTGTTGTGGTCCCAGTAGCCGTCGGCGGGGGTCACCGGCTCGAACAGGCCGGTGACCCGCGCCAGCGACGGACGGCTGTTGCCCAGCACC
>NZ_JALLPO010000001.1:341600-422812 GCF_023276435.1 Sphaerisporangium perillae | reverse complement strand
TCCGGATCCACCGGAACATACGCCGCCCCCGCCTTCATCACCGCCAACACCGCCACCGCGGCCTCCACCGACCGCGGCAACGCCACCGCCACATGCGACTCCGGACCCGCCCCGAACTCCCCCACCAGCACCCGCGCCAACCGGTTCGCCCACCCGTTCAACTCCCCGTACGACACCACCCGATCACCATCGACCACCGCCGCCGCCCCCGGCCGCGAAGCCGCCACAGCCTCGAACAACTCCGGCACCACCACCGGCACCACCGCCGAAGCCGTGTCGTTCCACTCCACCAGCAACCGGCGCCGCTCCGCCCCCGACAACACCGGAACCTCACCCAGCCGCCGATCCGGATCCCCCACCACCGAACCCAGCAACCGGCAGAACCGCTCCGCGATCCCCTCCGCCGTCCCCCGATCGAAGATGTCCGTCGCGAACTTGACGACGCCCTCCATGCCCGTGGGCGTGCCGTCGGGCGCGTAGGACTCGGTCAGCCCGACCCACAGGTCGAACTTGGCCGAGCCGATCTCGGGGCTGTCCACCTCGACCGACAGGCCCGGCAGGCGGACGTTGTCGCCGACCACGTCCCGGTCCACGGTGAGCGTCACCTGGTACAGGGGCGCGTGGCTCATCGACCGCGCGGGGTTGACGGCGTCCACGACCCGGTCGAAGGGCACGTCGGCGTTGGCGTAGGCGGACAGGTCGACCTCGCGCACCCGGTCCAGCAGTTCCCGGAAGGTCGGGTCGCCGGAGGTGTCGGCGCGCAGCACCACCATGTTGATGAAGAAGCCGACCACCTTGTCCAGGGCCTCGTCGGCGCGGCCGGCGACGCCGGTCCCGATCGGGATGTCGGTGCCGGAGCCGAGCCGCGTCAGCAGCCCGGCGAGCGCGGCGTGCATCACCATGAACAGCGTGGCGCTGCTGCGGCGGGCCAGCTCGATGAGGTCCCAGTGCAGTTCCGCGCCGATCTCGAAGGTGACCCGCTCGGCTGTGCCGTGCCGCTGCGCGGGACGGGACCGGTCGGCGGGCAGCTCCAGCGGTTCGGGCGCGCCCGCGAGCCGGCCCCTCCAGTAGTCGAGCTGCTGGGAGATCGGGCTGCCGGGGTCGGTGTCGCTGCCCAGGGCCTCGCTCTGCCACAGCGTGTAGTCGGCGTACTGCACCGGCAGCGGCTCCCAATCGGGGGCGACCCCTGCCAGGCGCGCCGCGTACGCGGTCGACAGGTCGCGGCTGAGGGTGCCCATCGAGACGCCGTCGGTGGCGATGTGGTGCAGCAGGATCAGCAGGCAGTGCTCCTCGGCGCCCGGCTCGAACAGCGTCGCCCTGATCGGGATCTCGGCGGCCAGGTCGAAGGCGTGCTTGAGCGCGGCGCCCATCAGCCCGGGTAGCCCGCCTGCGTCCACGGGCACGACCTCGAAGACGGGCCGCGCCTCGCCGGCCGGGTGGATCCGCTGGTACGGCCGGCCGCCGTCGTCCAGGTGGACCGTGCGCAGCGACTCGTGCCGGTCGACCAGGTCTGCCAGCGCCGACTCGAGGGCGGCGGCGTTCAGGGCGCCCGACAGGCGCAGCACGAGCGGGACGTTGAACGTCGGGCTCGGCCCCTCCAGGCGGTGCATGAACCACAGCCGCTGCTGGGCGTAGGACAGCGGGATCCGCTCCGGCCGCTCCATCGGGGCCAGGGCCGGCCTGTCGTCCTGGTTCGCCCGCAGGCGGTCGACCAGCGCGGCGACGGTGGGGGTGCGGAACAGGTCGCGGACCCGCAGCTCGGTGCCGAGCGTGGACCTGATCCTGCTGACCAGGCGGGTGGCCAGCAGGGAGTGGCCGCCGAGCTCGAAGAAGTTGTCGTCGACGCCCACGTGCGGCACCCCGAGGATCTCGGCGAACAGGCCGCACATGATCTCCTCGCGGGCGGAGCGCGGGGTCCTGCCGCCCGACCTGGTGGCGAACTCGGGGGCCGGCAGCAGCTTCCTGTTGAGCTTGCCGTTGGGCATCGTCGGCAGCGCGTCGAGGGTGACGAAGGCCGCGGGCACCATGTACTCCGGCAGCTTGGCGGCCACGTGCGCACGGAGCTGCCCGGACTCGGGCGCCTTCGCCGAGCCGGTGACCAGGTAGGCGACGATGCGCCGGTCTCCGGGCCGGTCCTCCCGGACGATGACGGCGGCCTGGCCGATCTGGGGGTGCCGGGTCAGCACGGCCTCGATCTCGCCCAGCTCGACGCGGAAGCCGCGCACCTTGACCTGGTCGTCGACCCGGCCGACGAACTCAAGTTGCCCGTCGGCCCGCCAGCGGACCGCGTCACCCGTGCGGTACATCCGACCGCCGTTGAACGGATCGGCCACGAACCGCTCCGCCGTCAGCGACGGACGGCCCAGATAGCCGCGCGCCAGCCCGTCACCGGCCACGTACAGCTCCCCGGCGACTCCCGGGGGCACCGGCCGCAGGGCGGAGTCCAGCACGTAGACCTGCGTGTCGCACAGGGGCGAGCCGATGGGCGGGGTCCCGCCCGGCGTCAGGGGGCTGCTGGCCGTGGCCCAGATCGTGGCCTCGGTGGGGCCGTAGCCGTTGAGCAGCCGGCGGCCCTCGCCCCACCGCTCCACCAGCTCGGGGCCGACGACGTCTCCGCCGGTCAGCAGGGTCGTCAGTTCGGGCAGGGGCGTGACGGGCACGCTCGCCAGCGTGGCCGAGGGGATGACCGCGTGGCTGATCCGCTGTGCGGAGAGCAGCTCCGCGAGGTCGTCGCCGCCGCGCACGTGCGGTGGCGCGATCACCAGGGTGCCGCCGGCGCCGAAGGCCATCAGCAGTTCCATGACCGAGACGTCGAAGCTCGGCGAGGCGAGCTGGAGCACGCGGCTGCCCGGTTCGACCAGCAGGCGGTCGCGCATCGAGGCGACGGTGGGGGCGATGCCCTGGTGGGTGACCACGACGCCCTTGGGACGCCCGGTCGACCCGGAGGTGTAGATCACATACGCCGGCGAGGAGATCCCGAGCGGCGCCACCCGCTCCTCGTCGGTCAGGTCGTGCTCCGGTCGGCCGCTCAGGGCGTCCATGCCGTTCACGCCCGCGAGACCGTCCAGCACCAGCCGCGGCACGCCGGCCGGCAGCTCACCCATGCCCCCGGAACCGGTGATGACCAGCGATGGGCGGGTGTCGGCCAGCATCAGCGCGATGCGCTCCGCCGGATAGTCCGGATCCACCGGAACATACGCCGCCCCCGCCTTCATCACCGCCAACACCGCCACCGCGGCCTCCACCGACCGCGGCAACGCCACCGCCACATGCGACTCCGGACCCGCCCCGAACTCCCCCACCAGCACCCGCGCCAACCGGTTCGCCCACCCGTTCAACTCCCCGTACGACACCACCCGATCACCATCGACCACCGCCGCCGCCCCCGGCCGCGAAGCCGCCACAGCCTCGAACAACTCCGGCACCACCACCGGCACCACCGCCGAAGCCGTGTCGTTCCACTCCACCAGCAACCGGCGCCGCTCCGCCCCCGACAACACCGGAACCTCACCCAGCCGCCGATCCGGATCCCCCACCACCGAACCCAGCAACCGGCAGAACCGCTCCGCGATCCCCTCCGCCGTCCCCCGATCGAAGATGTCCGTCGCGAACTTGAGGTTGACCTTGATCCCGTCGGGCACCCGCCCGGCCTGCGGGTCCTCGGCGTGCGCCTCCTCCAGGAAGAACATCAGGTCGAACTTGGCCGCTTCGAGCTCGACGTCGGGCGGGCTGACGGCCAGCCCCGGCATCCGCGCCCGCGCGCCCGCGTAGTTCTGCAGGACGATGCTGACCTGGAACAGCGGGTGGTGCGCCAGCGAGCGGGCCGGGTTGACGACGTCGACCAGCCGCTCGAACGGGATGTCCTGGTTGGCGTAGGCGACCAGGTCGACCTCGCGCACCCGGTCCAGCAGCTCCCGGAAGGTCGGGTCGCCCGAGGTGTCGGTGCGCAGCACCATCGTGTTCACGAAGAAGCCGACCAGGTCGTCGAGGTTCTCGTGGCTGCGGCCGGCCAGGCCGGTCCCGATCGGCAGGTCGGTGCCCGCCCCCATCCTGGTCAGCAGCGCGGCGAAGACGGCGTGCGCCACCATGAACACCGTCACCCCGGCCTGGTGGGCGAGGGCGACGAGCTCCCTGTGCAGTGCGGCGTCGATCTGGAGGGTGACCATGTCGCCCTTGTTGCCGGCGACGGCCGGCCGCGGCCGGTCCATCGGCAGCTCGATCAGCTCCGGCATGCCGGCGAGGGTGCCGCGCCAGTGCTCGACCTGCCGGGCGAGGGCGCTGTCGGGGTCCTCCTCGCGGCCCAGCGTCCTGGTCTGCCAGAGCGCGTAGTCGGCGTACTGGACCGGCAGGGGACGCCACGCGGGCGCGGCGCCGCCGCACCGGGCGGTGTAGGCCTCGGCGAGGTCGCGCAGCAGCGCCGCCCACGACCAGCCGTCGCAGGCCACGTGATGGATGACCAGGTGCAGGACGTGTTCCCCCGCGCTCAGCGAGAACAGGCCCACCCTGATGGGGGGCTCCTCGGCCAGCTTGAAGGACCGGTGGCCGAACGCGGTGAGCGCCTCCTTGAGGTGCTCGGGCTCGACGTCGGTGAACGCCACCTCGACCCGCGCGTCCTTGGGCGCGAGGACCACCTGGTACGGCTCCCCCGCCTCGCTGAGGATGAGGGTGCGCAGCACCTCGTGCCTGGCCACCACGTCGCCGATCGCGGCGCGCAGCGCGGCCTTGTTCACCAGGCCGCCGAGGCGCAGCACGGTGGGGATGTTGTACTGCGGGTTGTCCTCATCCAGGCGGTGGATGAACCACACGCCGCGCTGGGCGTAGGACAGGGGGATGCGCTCAGGACGGGGCTGCGGCTCGGGCTTCGACCGGCCCTGCCCCGCGAGGTCGATGCGCTCCACCAGCGCGGCCGGGGTCGGCGCCTCGAACGCCTCGCGCACGCCGAGTTCGACGCCGAAGACCGAGCGGACGCGGGCGACGAGCCTGGTCACCAGCAGCGAGTGGCCGCCGAGCTCGAAGAAGTTCGCGTCCGTGCCCACCTGGGGCAGGCCGAGCAACTCGGCGAAGATGCCGCAGACGATCTCCTGCTGCGGGGTGCGCGGGGCGGATCCGCCGACCGGCGCGGCGGGGCCGGGGGCGGGCAGCGCGGCCCGGTCCAGCTTCCGGTTCGCGGTCAGCGGCAGGGCGTCGAGCACGACCACGGCGGAGGGCACCATGTACCCGGGCAGCAGGGTCCTCGCGTGCTCGAGCAGGTCCACCGGCTCGCCGGAGATGAGGGTGACGTAGGCGACGATGCGCTGGTCGCCGGGGCGGTCCTCGCGCACGATCACGGCGGCGTGGGCCACCTGCGGGTGCTCGCCCAGCACGGCCTCGATCTCGCTGAGCTCGATCCGGAACCCGCGCACCTTCACCTGGTGGTCGACGCGGCCGGCGAACTCCATCTGCCCGTCGGGCCGCCAGCGCGCGAGGTCGCCGGAGCGGTACATCCGCGATCCGGTGCGGAACGGGTCGGCCACGAAGCGCTCCGCGCTCAGGCCCGGGCGGTTGAAGTAGCCGCGGCTGACCAGGTCTCCGGCGATGTACAGCTCGCCGACGACGCCGGGCGGCACCGGCCGCAGCCCCGCGTCCAGGACGTAGAGCCTGGTGTTCCAGATCGGCCGGCCGATGGGGACGACCCCCGCCGGCACCTGGTCGCCGGGCTCGACGCGGTACTCCATGCAGCCCACGGTCGTCTCCGTGGGGCCGTACTCGTTGATCACGGTGGCCCGCGGGTGGCGGCGCCGCCACTCGTCCAGCACCTCGCCCATCAAGGACTCGCCGCCCAGCACGAGCTGCTCGGAGGGCGAGAAGCGGTCGGGCAGGCCGATCAGCAGGGGGAGGTGGCTGGGGGTGGCCTTGACGAAGCTCGGCCGCGTCATGGGCGCCCCGGCGTCGGCGTCGCCGTCCAGGTCGACCAGATGGGCGCATCCGCCGCTGGTCAGCGGCCCGAACAGGCCGGTCACCGTCAGGTCGAAGGAGACCGGCGAATGCACCAGGGCGCGGCCGTCGACGCTGCCGTAGGCGTGCCTGGCCCAGGCCAGGTAGTGGTTGAGCGAGCGGTGCTCGACCACGACGCCCTTGGGGCGGCCGGTCGACCCGGAGGTGTAGATGACGAACGCCGGGTTGGCGGGCGTCAGGCCGCTGTCCGGACGTCCGGCGGGCAGTGCGGCCGCCTCGGCCTCCAGGGCGGCGAGATCCTCGGGCGCGCCCAGGGTGAGGACGGGCGCGACGTCGTCCAGCATGAAGCGGATCCGCTCGGCGGGCAGGGCGGGGTCGACGGGCAGGTAGGCGCCGCCGGCCTTCATGATGGCGAGCAGGGCGACCACCAGCCCGGCCGACTTGGGCAGCGCCACGGCGACGAACCGCTCGGGCGCCACGCCCCGGGTGGCGAGGACGCGCGCCAGCCGGTCGGCGCGGGCGTCCAGCTCGGCGTAGGTGAGCACCTCGCCGCCGCAGTCCACGGCCGCCGCGCCGGGGGTGCGGGCGGCCTGCCGCTCGAACAGCTCGGGCAGCGTGGCCGAGGGCACGGGGTGCGCGGTGGCGTTCCACTCCTCCAGCAGCGTGTCGCGCTCGCCGGGGGTGAGCAGGTCGAGCTCGCCGATGCGCCGGTCCGGTTCGCGGACGGCCCCTTCGAGCAGCCGCACCAGCCGGGCGGCGAGCACCTCGGCGGTGTCCCGGTCGAACAGGTCGGTGGCGTAGTCGAGGGCGCATTCGACCTCGCCCGCCTCTCCCCATTCGGCGGGCTCCCTGACGAAGAAGCTGAGGTCCACCTTGGCGGCGCCGGTGTGCACGGTGGGCTCCACGGCCGGCCGCAGCTCCGGGCCGAACACGGGCGTGCGCAGGGTGCTCTCGAAGGTCAGCATGACCTGGAACACCGGGTGGTAGGACAGCGAGCGGACCGGGTTGACCGCCTCCACGACGCTCTCGTAGGGCACGTCCGCGTTGGCGTAGGCGGCGAGGTCGGCCTCGGTCACCCTTGCGAGCAGGTCGCGGAAGGCCGGGTCGCCGGAGGTGTCGGCCCGGAGCACCAGCGTGTTGAGGAACTTGCCGACGAGCCGGTCCACGGCCTCGTCGCCGCGGCCCGCGGTGGCGGTGCCGATGGGGATGTCGGTGCCGGCGCCGAGCCGGGTCAGCAGCGCGGCCACGGCGGCCTGGACCACCATGAAGACGGTCGATCCCGAGCGCCTGGCCAGCCCGACCAGGTCACGGTGCAGGCTCTCGGGCAGGCGGAAGCCGACCCGGGCGCCGCCGTTCCCCGCCACGGCGGGACGGGGCCGGTCCAGCGGCAGCTCCAGCAGCTCAGGGCCGCCGGCCAGGGCCTCCCGCCAGTACGCCACCTGCCTGGCGGCCAGGCTGTCGCCGTCCTCGGGGTCGCCGAGGAGCTCCCGCTGCCACAGGGTGTGGTCGGCGTACTGGATCTCCGGCATTCCGGGGGGCGCGGCCCTGCCGTCCCGGTGGGCGTAGGCGGCGGCCAGGTCGTCGAGGAGGGGCTGCTCCGACAGGCCGTCACTGGCGATGTGGTGGGTGACCAGCATGAGCACGTGCTCGCGCGCGCCGAGCCTGAACAGGGTCGCGCGGAAGGGCGCCTCGCGGGTGAACGCGAAGGGACGCGCCGCCTCGGCGTGCAGGGCCTCCGGCAACCCGTCCGCCGTGACGGTCACCACGGGCAGCTCAACGGTGACGGTCCCGGGGGCGAGCACGAGCTGGTACGGCTCGCCGTCGACGTCGGGGTAGAGGGTGCGCAGCGGCTCGTGGCGGGCCGCCACGTCGGCGACGGCCAGGCCGAGCGCCTCGGCGTTCAGCGGGCCCGACAGCCGGAGGGCGAGCGGGAGGTTGTAGGTGGCGCTGGGCCCCTCGAGGCGGTGCAGGAACCACAGCCCGCGCTGGCCGGCCGAGAGCGGCATCCGCTCGGGCCTGGGGCGGACGGTGAGCCCGGGCCTGCGGCCCTTGGCGGCGGTCGCGATCCGGCCGCCGAGGGCCTCGACGGTCGGCGACTCGAACAGGGCGCGCAGCGGCAGCTCGACGTCGAACGCCTCGCGGACCGTACCCACCAGCCGGGTGGCCAGCAGGGAGTGCCCGCCGAGCTCGAAGAAGTTGTGGTCCAGGCCGACCTCCGCCACGCCGAGCGCGTCGGCGAACAGGCGGCACAGCAGCCGCTCCTCGCCGGTGCGGGGGGCCAGGCCCGCCGGTGGCGCCTGCCACGGCGGCGCGGGCAGCGCGCGGCGGTCGAGCTTGCCGTTGGCGGTCAGCGGCAGGGCGTCGAGCACGACCACGGCGGAGGGCACCATGTACCCGGGCAGCGTGGCCCTGGCGTGCTCGAGCAGGTCCACCGGCTCGCCGGAGGCGAGGGTGACGTAGGCGACGATGCGCTGGTCCCCCGCCCGGTCCTCGCGCACGATCACCGCGACCTGCCCGACCCGCGGGTGGCCGCCGATTACGGCCTCGATCTCGCCGAGCTCGATGCGGTGCCCGCGCACCTTGATCTGGTCGTCGACGCGGCCGGCGAACTCCAGCACGCCGTCCGCGGTCCACCGGCCGAGGTCGCCGGTGCGGTACATCCGCTCGCCGGGCGCCCCGGAGGGGTCGGGCACGAACCGCTCGGCCGTGAGCCCGGGACGGTTGATGTAACCGCGGGCCAGTCCGGTGCCCGCGATGTACAGCTCGCCCACCTCGCCCGGGGGCAGCGGGCGCAGTTTCGCGTCCAGGACGTGGACGCGGGTGTCGTCCATCGGCCGGCCGAGGGGCAGGACGCCGTCGGGGACCTGCCGTCCCGGCTCGATCCGGTACTCGGCCACGTTCACGGTGGCCTCGGTCGGCCCGTAGACGTTCAGCACGGTGACGTCCGGGTGCCGCTCACGCCATCCGCGCAGCGCCTCCCCGCGCAGGGCCTCCCCGCCGAACATCAGCTCGCCGGTCGGGGAGAAGCGCTCGGGCAGGATGTCCAGCAGGGGCAGGTGGCTGGGGGTGGCCTTGAGGAACGTGCACGCGCCGCCCTCGTCCCGCCACCCTTCCTCGGCCAGCGCCGAGACCCGCACGCAGCCGCCCGCGACCAGCGGCGCCCACAGCGAGGTCACGGTCATGTCGAAGGAGACCGAGGAGTGCCAGAGCGACTCCCCGCTCAGGCTCGGGTAGTTCCGCAGGGACCACAGCAGGTAGTCGGTCAGCGCGCGGTGCTCGATGACCACGCCCTTGGGCGTGCCGGTCGAACCGGAGGTGTAGATGACATAGGCGGGGTGCGCGTCCGGTAGGCGCACCGGCTCGGACGGCCACTCGCCCGGCTCGGCGGCGTCCTGGCCCAGCTCCTCCATCAGGAACCGCCCGCCGGCCCCCTCCTGGGGGAGGCCGGCCGCCGCCGCGCCGTCGGTCAGGACGCATACCGGGCGCGCGTCCCGCAGCATGAACGCGACGCGGTCACGCGGATAGTCCAGGTCGATCGGGAGGTAGGCCGCCCCGGTCTTCAGCACCGCAAGCAGCGCCACGACCAGGTCGGCCGAGCGCGGGAGGGCCACCGCCACGAGGCGTTCGGGTCCCGCGCCCAGCTCGGCCAGACGGAGGGCAAGGCGGCCGGCGCGGCGGTCGAGCTCCGCGTAGGTCAGCTCGGCGTCCGCGGACCTGACCGCCGGCGCGTCCGGCGTGCGGCGCGCCTGGGCGGCGAACAGGCCGGGAAGCCACCCGCGCATCTCCGCGACGTCGTTACGCGCGCCGTCCAGCCGGTCCGAATCCATAAGCATGCCAGCCATCCCTTGACTCCTACTCACTATTCGCGCCCCGACGGACCGAGTCTAAAAACGCGCCGTTTCGTCTCGTTATCGGGCGCGCATCGCCGGGCGAATTCCCGCGTTCTCATCCGAGCATTCACACGGCCGTGCTATTCGGCCGGGAGGAGTTTCACCTGAAGGCTGCTGATTCCACTCAGCAGATTGGAATGGACCAGCTCGGGTTCCGCCGTGATGTGCATTTCCCCGACGAATTCCCGCAGCGCCTCCAGCATCGCGCCGACCTCCGTGCGCCCGAGGTAGGCGCCCAGGCAGAAGTGCGGCCCGTAGCCGAAGGTCGCGTGCCTGTTGGGCGATCTCCGCAGGTCCAGGCGTTCCGGGGCGTCGAAGATCTCCTCGTCCCTGTTGGCGGAGGAGTTCCACAACGTGACGATGTCGCCCGCGGAGATCTTCGTCCCTCGCACGGTGACGTCCTGGAGCGCGGTCCTGCCGAAGTGCATGGCGGGGCTCACCCAGCGCAGGATCTCGTCCACGGCGGTCTTGGTCTCCGCGTCGCCGTTCTTGAACGCGGCCCACTGGTCGGGGTGGTCCAGCATCGCGGGGACCATTCCGATCATGGTGAGGCGGCTCGTCTCGTCGCCTCCGATGATCAGGCTGTAGCAGTTGAACACGATGTCGTCGTCGGAGAGCGGCACCCCGTCGATGCTGCTCGCGACCATCGCGCCGATGACGTCGTCCTTCGGATGGCGCCGGTGCTCGGTGACCAGGTCGTCGAAGTAGAGCAGGATCTCGTTGCGCGCCACCAGGGACTCCTCGGCGGCGTCCTCGTCGTCGGCGTCCGCCTCGTCGCTGCTCAGCGCGGTCTTGGTCAGGTCGAGCAGGTAGTCGCGGTCCTTGTCGCCCTCGGGGACGCCCAGCAGGTCGCAGATGGTGTTGATCGGGATCTTCTCCGCCACGTCCCGGGCGAAGTCGCACGTGCCCATCTCGACGCCGGCCTGGACCCTGTGCCGGGTGTTCTCGCGCACCCTTTCCGCGACGTAGGACAGCGCGCGCGGCGAGAACGCCTTGAGGAAGACGTTGCGCAGGTCCTGGTGGCGCTTGCCGTCCGTCACCGCCAGCATGCGGCCGGCCGCGGAGTCGCCGCCCTGCAGCAGCGTGGTCAGGACGTTGCCGCGCTCGGAGGTGAAGTGCTCGTCGTCCTTGTAGACCGCCATGATGTCGTCGTACTTCGTGAGCGCCCAGAACCCCGGGCGGTCACCGCGGGGGGCGTTCCGGAAGACGGGGGCCTCGGCGCGCAGGCGCCGCCAGATCTCGTACTGGTCGTGGGCGCGGAACGTCCGCGGGTCCGCCAGGTCGAGGGCGGCCAGGTCGTCGGGGAGCTCAGACATCGGAGCCGCCCCCGTCCACCAGCACGAGGTCCATGTGGACGCCCTCGCGCAGCGGCAGGATCTCCGCGTACTCCGGCGAGCCGTACCAGCGCCTGGCGTGCTCGGCGCTGGGGAACTCCATGACGGACAGGTGCGTGGGGTGCCAGCTTCCCTCCAGCACGTCGAACGCGCCGCCGCGAATGGCGAAGCCGCCGCCGTACGCCTGCAGCGTGGCCAGCACCTTCTCCCGGTAGACGGCCATCTTCTCCTTGTCGGCGATGGTGGCCACGTTGCCAATGACGAACGTCGTCATCGTTCCTCCCGTTCGTGTAGCTCTCCACTCATGAAGATCACCGCGTCGCCGTCCAGCGCGACCCGCTCGCCGCGGGTCGTCACCCGCACACGGCCCCCGCGAGGGGAGAGCTGGTAGCCGGTCAGCTCGCGCCGGCCGAGCCTGGCGCTCCAGAACGGGCCGAGGCAGCAGTGCGCCGAGCCGGTCACGGGGTCCTCGTCGACGCCGTGCCTGGGAGCGAAGAAGCGGGAGACGAAGTCGTGCTCACGGCGCCCCGGCGCCGTCACGATGATCCCCCGCACGGGGAAGGCGCTGAGCGCGGCGAAGTCCGGCCGCAGCTCGGCCACCTCCTCCTCGTCGACCAGTTCGACCAGGTAGTCGAACCGGTTGCGGCCCATCCAGATGGGCTTGGCGCCCAGCGCCTCAGGAAGCCCTTCGGGGACCTCCGCGGGCTCGGCGGGCTCGGCGGGCAGGTCGAGCCTGATGCCGCGCTCCGCCCGTTCGGCGACGAGCACGCCGCTGCGCGTGGCGAAGCGGAGCGGGCGGCCGACGTCCTCGCCTTCCCGCTCCCAGAGCACGTGGGCGGCGGCCAGGGTCGCGTGCCCGCACAGGTCGACCTCGCCCTTGGGGGTGAACCAGCGCAGGCCCATGCCGTCGCGCGGATCGGCGGTGTACCGGTCGACGAAGGCGGTCTCCGAGAGGTTCATCTCGGCGCCCACCGCCTGCATCCACCGCGCGTCGCGTGCCTCGTCGAGCAGGCACACCCCGGCCGGGTTGCCGTGGAACGCCGCGTCGGCGAAGGCGTCCACCACGAAGATCTTCATCGCGCGGGGTAGGGGACGTCGATGCCGAGCCCGAGCTCGCGGGCGGACCTCGCCGCCGCGAAGCCGGAGACGATGTCCTGCGCGGCCATGCCGAGCGACTTGTAGAGCGTGATCTGCCCGGGGTCGCGGCGTCCCTCGTGCCGCCCGAGCAGCACCTCGCCGAGCTCCGCCAGCACGTGATCGGGCCCGGTCAGCCCCTCGGCCAGCGGCACCCGCAGGTCACCCGACTCGCTCGCCGCCGACTCCTTGCTGTCCACGAACACCGCGCACCGGGCGACCGCGTCGGAGGACAGCTCGCGCGCGTCGGCGACCGAGGCGCCGACCGCGTTGACGTGCGCGCCGGGCGCCAGGTCCGTCCCGGCCACTACGGGATCCTTCGCCGAGGTGGTGGTGCAGACGAGGTCCGCGCCCGCCAGCGCGGCGCCGGCCGAGGGCATCACCTCGACCGGGACGTCCAGCCAGGAGGCCGCCCAGCGCCGGAAGTCCTCGGCGTGCGCGGCCGTGGGGCTGTACACGCGGACCCTGCGGAGGCTTCGCACGAGAGCGAGCGCCTCCAGATGGCCGCGCGCCTGCACCCCGGACCCGATGATGGCGAGGTCGCCGGCGCCGGGGACCGCCAGGGCGTCGGTGGCCACCGCCGACACGGCCGAGGTGCGGATCGCGGTGAGCTCGGCGCCGTCCAGCATCGCCAGCGGGTAGCCGGTGCCGGGGTCGAAGACCAGCACCACGCCGACGTGGACCGGCAGGCCCTTTTCCCGGTTGCCCGGCTTCAGCATGATCGCCTTCAGGCCGTACCCCGGCAGGTCCCCCGCGACGTGGCAGGGCATGGCGGCGAAGACGCCGTCGCCGGCCGGCGGGCGCAGGATGGTGCGCAGCGGCTGCGTCACCTCGCCCCCGCTGTACGCGCGCATGACGCCGGCCATCAGCCCGATCGCCTGCTCCATGGGCAGGGCCTTGCGCACGGCCTCGCTATCGAGGAACAACATCGGGGTCCTCCTTGCGTATGTCGTCGGCCGTGTCGTCGATGACGAACACCGACCAGACCATGCGGATGGGCCTGGTGCGGGAGATGAACTCCAGGCCGTAGTTCTCGACCGACGGCGCCGTGGTCAGCGCGAGGTCGCTGAATCCGCCGCTCGCCGCCATGGCCGCGGCGCTGGTCGAGTTCATGATCAGGACCTTGCCCGGCTTGAAGCGCGCGGGCAGCAGCTGCGCGATCAGCGGTTCGGGCGCCGGGTGTGTGGCGATCGACGGCGCCAGCGGGAGATCGTCGTTGCCACGTGGCTTCGCCAGCCCGTACAGCGGGGTGTCCATGATGAACGCCCCGGCCAGCGCCAGGCGGGTGTCCATGTAGAACTCGTTGACGCCCCTGTAGGCGTTGGCCACGATGAAGTGGCTGATGCTCCGGTCGAGCAGGGCCTCGCCCGCGCCCTCATAGGTCTCGTACAAGGAGATCTGCGGTTCGCTCGGCAGCTCGGAAAGCTTGTCCCAGAGCAAGGTGGCGGCCGTCTCACTGCTCGTCCCCCGTGGCCCGAGCGTTCCGATCTCCTTCAGCACCACCCGACTGAGCTTCTCGATCTCCATCCATCCGAGCAGTTCCATCCCGGTCGCTCCTCTCATGCCGGTCGCTCCACTAGCTCGCCCCTGCTCCGGTCCGGCACACCGGGATCCACCGGGGTCAGCCACCGGCGGGTGTCCTCGCGCTCGGCCCGGACCACCTGGCGGTAGCGCTCCACGAGCCGGCGGGTGATCGGGCCGGGCTCGCCCGCCCCGATCGGCCTGCCGTTGATCTCGATCACCGGCGTGACGCCGACGCCCGTGCCGGTGAGGAAGACCTCGTCGGCCAGCAGCAGGTCGGCGGGGTGCAGTGGCCGCTCGACGGCGACCAGCCCGAGTTCGGCGGCGAGCGCGAACACCGTGTCCCTGGTGATGCCGGGCAGGATGTCGGCGTCGGGCGGTGGCGTCAGGACCGTCCCGCCGCGCACCGCGAACACGTTGGCGGTGCTCGCCTCGGCCACCTGGCCCGCGTCGTTCAGCAGGATCGCGTCGTCGTAGCCGGCCGCGCGGGCGTCGTCGACGGCCAGCGCGCTGTTGACGTACCCGCCGGTCACCTTCGCCTGGACGGGGATCGCCGCGTGCGAGGGCCTGCGCCAGGAGCTGATCAGGCAGCGGACGCCGCCGGGCGCGGTGTAGGAGCCGAGCCTGTTGACGACGATCGTCACGGCCGCGGAGATCCCGGAGAGCCCCACGCCCGGCGGGGTGCCCGGCAGCAGCCCCAGCTTGTAGGCGAGCGGCCTGACGTAGACGTCGCCCATGTCGCCGTTGCGGCGCAGCAGCTCGACCGTCACGTCCGTGAGCTCGTCGGCGCTCAGCCCGACGTCGATGCGCAGCAACCGGCAGGACCGCAGGAAGCGCAGGTAGTGGTCGCGCACCCGGAACAGGTGCGGCGCGCCGCCCCCTTCCGCGGTGTGCGCCCTGATCCCCTCGAACGCCGCGGTGCCGTAGTGCAGGCCCTGGGTGCTCGGCGGCAGCCGTACCTCGTCGAAGGGGACGATCCCGCCCTCGTCCTGGACGCGGTGGTAGACCCAGCGTCCCGGCAGCGGCCGCATCACCCTCTCCTCGCGGCCAGCGCGAGGGCGGCCCGCGCCTCCCGGTCGTCGCCGGCGCCGGTGTCCTCGCGCCCGTCCACGACCCTGGCGGCCTTCCAGCTCACCATCGCGCCCGTGCTCGTGATGCTCCCGGGGTCGCCGAACGAGATCACCAGCTCGGTCTCGAGCAGCTCGCGGCACTCTTCCTTCGCCAGGGACAGTCCCGGGTCGTCGCCGGAGGCGCCGTGCAGCAGCAGGTTCACCCGGTCGTCCCCGTATGGCGTGCTCTCGAGCCGGATCTGGTAGTCCAGGAAGCCGCGCACGTGCCGCAGCAGCAGGTTCTCCAGGTCGTAGCCGGTCACGGAGTGACCGTTCAGCACGATCTGGTCGCCCACCCGGCCGAGCACCTCCAGGCGGGGCGCGGGGATGGACGATCCCGGGTCGGCGGGGTGCAGCCGCACCATGTCGCCGGTCCGGTAGCGGACGAGCGGCTTGGCCCCCTGGTAGAGGTTGGTGACGACGAGCTCGCCCTGGCGCACGCCCGCGCCGTCGGCGGGCGCGGCGCGCAGCGTGACGGGGTCGATGACCTCGTAGTGGTTGATCAGCGGCGCGGTGTACAGGCCGCCGTCGGCGCCCGCCGCCGCCAGGACGGAGGCCTCCTGCGAGGCGTAGAGGCAGTTGTAGGCGCGCGCGCCCCACAGCGAGCCGATGCCCGCCAGCAGGCTCGGCGACGCCAGCTCCCCGGTCAGCATGAGCACGTCGAGCGAGAAGTCGGCGGCCGGGTCCAGGCCGGCCTCCCTCGCCTTCTTGGCCAGCGAGAGGGCCATGCCCGGCGTGCAGAACAGCCCGGTGACGGGCAGCATGCGCATGACCTCGAGGGCGCGGTCGAAGCCGATCATCGGCGAGTGCGGCCACATCTTGGCCACGGCGATCCCGAGGTTGCGGCAGACGTCGCCGAAGGTGTCGCCCGTCGCGTGCAGCTCCGTGGGACCCGACACGCCGACGACCTGCGCGTCGCCGAACTGCGCGAACACGGTCTCGTAGTAGGCGGTCAGCACGGTGTTGTTGTGCAGGGAGTCGTTGTCGTCCCTCGGGCACGGCGTGGCCCTGCCGGTGGTGCCCGTGGTCTCGTAGAAGATCCACGCCTCGTGCATCGGCCGGGACAGCATGTCGAACTGCGCGTCGCGCAGGTCCTGCTTGGTGGTGAAGGGCAGCGTGGCGAGGTCGTCGTCCTCGCTGAAGCCCTCCAGCCTCCGGCGGTAGAACGGCGAGCGCTCCTTGACGTAGGAGACGGTCTTGCGCAGCAGGTCGGCCTGGTGCCTGGCCAGGCGCTCGTCGTCCCACTCCCCGGCCAGGAAGGCGCGGTGCCGATCGCGCAGGGACCTGGCCGTCTCGGCGAGTTCCGGGTGGTAAATCGTGAACATCGAAGCCTCGGTTTCTACTCTTCGAGGTCGGCGATGACCCAGTCGCTGATCTCTCGCCAACGTGCCGCCGACTCTTGGTGGAAGGGGTGGAGCAGGTATCTCTGCAGCGCGTCCTCGTCGCGCACGAGGCCCATGACGGCGAAGTCGTAGGCGATGGCGCGCTCGGAGATGTTCCGGCCGGCCCGCCATTCGAGGAGGTCCTCCACCTCTTTGCCGACGTCGGCCGCCATCCGCTCCGCCTCGGTGACGCGCTCGTCCGCCCAGGTGTATTCGGGTTTCAACTTGAAGAGCACGATGTGCCGGATCATTCGCCCACCTCCACGTGGAGTCCGGCGACGGCCCGGTCGAGCCGCGCGGTGAGTTCGGGCACCGTCCGGCCGCGTGCGATCACGTGGCCGAGCCGGTCGTAGGCGCTGCGCGGCGGCCCCACCCGCACGCCCGGCCGGGCCGAGACGGAGACCTGCTCGATCCCGGGGAGCGCCGCGACCTGGTCCGCGCCGGACACGGCGCGGACCGCGCCGGGGCGGTCCGCGACCAGGAAGCGGATGCCGGCGTGGCCCTCGCGCCTCCGCGCGAGCGTCACGGGCAGGCCGATGGCGCCGCGGATCTGCTGTTCGAGCAGGTCGAGGCCGTCCACCAGGGAGATCAGTTCGGGGATCATGCCGCCGGCCAGCCGCGGGTTGATCTCGACGACCGCGACCCCGTCGGACAGCAGCTTGACCTCCGTATGGGTGGGTCCGTGCTGGATGCCCGTCGCGGCGAGCGCGAGACGGACGGCGCTCTCCATCGCCTCGGCGTCGGCTTTCGCGACCGGCGCCGGGTAGACGTGCCCCGACTCGACGAAGTACGGACGGCCGGTGAGCGTCTTCGCGACGATTCCGACGCACACGGCCTCGCCGCCCGTGTGCACCATCTCGACGCTGAACTCCGGCCCGTCCAGGTACTCCTCCACCAGCGCGGCCGGCTCGCACGCCTGGCCCCTGATGTTGGTGCGCACGGACAGCACCTGCGCGACCTGCGCCCGCACCTCGGCCTGCGACGCGCACAGCCGCACGTTCTCCGAGCCCGAGCCGCTGACGGGCTTGACCACGCACGGCAGCCCCACCCGCGTGACCGCCTCGGCGGTCTCGCTCTGGTCGTGGAGCACCGCGAAGCGCGGCCGCCGCGCTCCGGCCTTGGCCAGCGCGCGCCGCATCCGGCCTTTGTCGCGGCAGAGCCGTACGGCCTCCGGCGGGTTGCCCGGCAGCCCGAGCTGGGCCGCGAGCTCCGCGACGGTGGCGACGTAGAAGTCGCTGGTCGTGGTCACGCCGCACAGGTCCCCCGCGCGGGGGGCGAGGGCGGCGAGCAGTTCCCCGGCGTCGTTGGTGTCGCAGCGCACCACCTGCGCCCCGGACTCCGCGAGGCCCTGGTAGCGCTCGGGCTTCCCGGTGAGGAACAGCGGGTCGAGGCCGAGTTCGCCCGCGGTCCGCAGCGCGATCATGCCGGTGCCCGTGGTGTTGGCCTCTACGCAGGCAAGGCGGCCTCGCATCGCACCTCCCCGCGCCTGGCGCCGGGGAAGCAGTGCGACCAGCTCCACACGGTCTGCGAGGGGTCGACCTCCACCGGCGCGACGGCGACGGGCAGGCTGTGCAGATCCTTCTCCAGCCAGTGGCCCTCGTCGTAGACCGTGGCGCAGTAGCGGTCGCCCCGGTCGGGCATGATGCCGACGATCCTGGTCCCGGGGCTCTCCCGCGCGGCGAGGTAGCGCAGCACGCCGTAGACCGAGCCGGCGGTGTTGCCGCCGAAGATCTGCTGCTCGGCCGCGAGGTCGGCCGTCGCCTGGAAGGCCTCGCGGTCGTTGAGCCAGTGGATCTCGTCGATCACCGCGTGGTCCACGTTGTCCGGGATCAGGCTGTTGCCGAGGCCGCTCTGCAGCCGCCCGGGCAGGTCCGGCTGGCCGAAGATGACGCTGCCGACGCAGTCCACCCCCACCGTCCACAGGTCGGGCAACGTCTCGCGAAGGGCCCTCGCCGTGCCGCACAGCGATCCGCCGCTGCCGACCGCGCCGACGAGCACGTCGATGCGCCCGAGGTCGGCGACCAGTTCGGCGGCGAGGGTGGCGTAGGCCCGCGGGTTCTCGGGGTTGCTGTACTGCCGGGGCCAGAAGGAGCCGGGCAGCTCGGCGCGCAGCAGCTCCAGTCGTTCCAGCCGGGCGCTCTGCCAGCCGTGCGAGGTCATCTTCTCCACGACGTGCACCGAGCAGCCGAGGAAACGGAGCTTGGCCAAGGTGATCGGGTCGATCCTCGGGTCGGTGACGATGTGCACCGGGTGACCGAGGGCGGTGCCGACCAGGGCGATGCCGAGCGCCATCGTCCCGGAGGAGCTCTCGACGATGGCCGCGCCGGGGGCGAGCTCCCCCGACTCGCGCGCGGCCAGGATGATCTGCCGCGCGACCCTGTCCTTCATCGCGAACAGGTTCTGCAGTTCCAGCTTGGCGTAGGCGGCGGCCCCGCCCAGGTCGAGCGAGACCAGCGGTGTGTGCCCGATCGCGTCGATCACGTTCTTGTGAAGCACCGGACCTCCTCGGAGTCGGCGGTGAGCGAATGGTCGACGTGCGCGTGTCCCGCCAGCCGCGCGCACGCCCGTTCGGCGCGGCCCAGCCGGTCGCGGTAGCACGGGTCCGTGACGTCGAGCAGCAGCCCGATGGCGGTGCCGCTGTGGGCGACCGCGACGCCGAGACCGCCGACGTCGTCGCAGATCTGGCGCATGTCCCGCATCGTGCTCTTGGGGTTGAGCCGCTGGTTGAGGAGCGCGCTGCGGGTGGCGACGTAGCCGATGTCGCCGACGTCGCCGGCGGCGACGGCCACCACGAGCAGGTCGAGCAACCGCGCGTACTCTTTCCGGTCGGCGTCGGAGAAGGGCTTGGGCCGCCGGTTGAAGGCGATGGTGTCGACGCTCCCGCCCTCATCGACGCTGACGATCGTCAGGGGAGGCAGGTGCCCCAGCCTGGCCAGCAACCGGACCTCGCGGTGCAGGAAGGCGACGGCGCCGTCGTACATCACCCCGTCGGTGGGTTCGATCGGCCGCAGCAGCGCCTCGATGTCCGCCGGACCGGGTACGGCCCCGATGGCCTCGCCCACCGCGCGCGCCGTCGCGACCAGGTCGGCGGAGGAGCTGCTGAAGCCCTTGCCCTCCGGCAGGTCGCTCTCCACGGTGAGCACGCCGCCGGCTCGCACGCCGTGCCCTTCCAGCAGCGCCTGGGCCACCCGCAGCGACTTGCTCTTGTGCCCGGGCGCCACGGTGACCTGGGTGGCGTCGGGGTCGAGGCGGAAGGTGGCCCTGCTGGACCTCGGGATCGGCAGCGTCACGAGGAAGTCGAGGCCGCCTTCGGCGAGCTGACCCTGCAGCAGCTCGCCGAAGGTTCCGTAGGCCACCCCTGTGCCGATCACGACCGCTTCTCGAGACCGAGGAGCTCGTCGGCCGAGGCCGCCGCCGCCTCCACCCGCCGGCGGCGCGCCGACCACTCCTTCGCGAGGACGGCCAGCTCCTCGCCCTGCTCGGCCAGCATCGACCGGACCTCGCCCGGCTCCGCCGACCCCTGCGAGCACTTGCGCCGCAGGCCGTCCTCGGGCTCCAGCGTGCCGGCCAGCAGGCCGGCGGGATCGGCCACCGGGTGGCCGTGGTCGGCGCAGATCTTCATCAGCGCGTCCGGGTCGGCCGGGCTGCCGCTCTCGATCATGGCGACGATGTACTTGCCCGCGATGACCTGCGCCGTCCGCCACGGCACGCCCTCGTCCAGGGTGAGCCGGTTGGCGAGGGAGAAGCCGCCGAGGTGCTCACCCGCGCACAGGTCGCGTCCCCGCCCGGCGGGGAAGACGATGTGGTCGAGCACGAGCGTGAGCAGGCGAAGGATCGACTCCATCGTGCCGGTCGCCGTGGCGAGCTGCGCGCCCGCCTCCTTGCCCACCTCGACCGTGTTGCTGTACGGCGTGCCGCGCTGCGCGGCGGCCACGTCGACGTACCAGGAGAACAGGTGCGCCGTCCTGCCGCGGATGCGCTCCAGGAGCGGATAGTTCTTCTTCTGCGGCATCGCCGAGGAGATTCCGGCCAGCTCGTCGGGCAGCTCGACCAGCCCGTAGCGGCCGCCGGCCCAGGTCATCAGGTCGGTCACGAACCTGTTCAGGCCGGTGGCGAAGGTCGCCGCCTCGGCTGCCAGCTCCAGCATCCAGGCGCGGGAGGCGACGGCGGCCAGCGCGTGCGTCCGCGGCGCGGCGAAGCCGAGATGGCGGGCCATGGCCATCCTGTCCCACGGCAGTTCCTGGCCGGCCATGGCGCCCGCTCCGAGAGGGGCGAGGTCGGCGTGGTCGTAGGTCGCCAGCAGGCGGTGCAGGGTGTGCAGCAGGTGCTCCGACAGCGCGCTGACGTAGAAGCCCGGGGTGATCACCTGGGCGGCCTGGAGGTGGGTGTAGCCCGGCATCGGCGCCTCGGTGTGCCCGGCGGCCAGCCGGTGCGCGGCCGCTACGCAGCCGAGCAGCCCCTCGGCGATCCGCAGGGTCCGCTCGCGGCCGAACATGAGCTGCGCGCACGCCTGGGCGTCGTTCCTGCTGCGGTCGACGTGCCATCTCGGCGCCGGCGCGGGCAGCCGCTCGCCCACCAGGCGCTCGATGCCGAAGGAGATGTCGGACAGATTCTCCTCGGGGTCGGCGGCGAGGTCCTCGGGTCTTATCGCGTGCAAGGCGCGCGCGATCCCCGCGACCTCCTCCGGACCCAGAATCCCCATCCGCCGGTATTCCAGCAGCAGGACCTTCTCGATGTGGAGGTAGTGCGGCAGGAGATGCCGCACTTCATAGGAGAACTGCGGCTCCAGGACTTCCTCGTTCAGCAGGTCCGCGGGAGCGCCGCCAATTCGGCCGGTCACCATAGCCATGCCCGAACGCTAGGGCGGTGACTTATCGGCTCGTTTTCACCGGCCTATGAAAAGCAGATGATATGTGCCGGATAAAAGCGGTCCATAGTCTGCACGGCAGGTAGAAAAAACGGAGGTGGGCCGCAGTGGCCGACAGGGGAAACCAAGAATACTGGCGCGACACTCTCACAGCCGGCGGCTGCACACGTCTGCCGCGCTGGTCGTCTGGACCCGCGGGTGAGGCCGCGCGCAGTTTCCCCCTGGCACTGAGATCACCCGAGGCGCAGGAGCCGACGCCCGCCCTGCTGCTCGCCGTGCACGCCAAGGTGCTCGCGGCGGTCGCGGGAGAGACGACGGTGGCCACCGGCTACCGCCCCCCGCGGGCAGCCGAGGCGCTTCCCTGCCGGATCACCCTGCACGACGGTTCGTGGCAGGAGCTGATCGCCGAGGCCCGCCGCGCGGAGGAGGAGCTGCTGCGGCACGCGGACTTCCCCGTGGCCGCCCTCCGGCGCGAGCTCGGCCCGGCGGCCCAGTCGTTCGAGACGGTCCTCGACCTCGGCGGCGGCGATCCGGACGAGGGCGACCTCGGCGAGATCGCGCTGCGGGCCGAGGTCGACGTTCCCGGCGGGCGGCTGCGGCTGCGCTACCGCACGGACGTGCTGGACGAGGAGTACGCCCGCAGGATCGCCGGCTACTACCAGGCCGCGCTGGACCTGGCCGTCGCGGCTCCGGCCGCGCGCCACGCGGAGCGGAGCCTGCTGTCGGCGCAGGAGCTGCGCCACCAGCTCGACGTCCTGGCGGGGCCGCCGCGCGACCTGCCCGACCGGCGATTCCACGAGCTTTTCGAGGAGCGGGTCCGCGAGCACCCCGCCGAGGTGGCCGCGGCCTGCGGCGAGCAGGAACTGACCTACGCCGAGTTGAACGCCCGCGCCAACCGGATCGCCTGGGGGCTGCTCGGGCGGGGCCTGGCCGCCGAGGACGTCGTCGCCGTGGCGGCGGAGCGCGACCTGGACTGGATGGCCGCCGTCATCGCGATCCTCAAGGCGGGCGGCACCTACCTGCCCGTCGACCCGCGATTCCCCGCAGATCGCGTCGCCACCATGCTGGAACGCAGTTCGTGCCGCTTCGTGCTGGCGGCCGGCCCCGTCGAGGGCGCCGGCCGGGTGATCACGTTCGCGGACGTCGTCGCGGGCGTCACCCGCGAGGACGACCCGGGCGTCGCCGTCACCGCCGGCCAGGCGGCCTACATCTACTTCACCTCGGGATCCACGGGCCTGCCCAAGGGGGCGGTGTGCGAGCACGCGGGCATGCTCAACCATCTCCTCGCCAAGATCGAGGACCTGCGGATCGGACCGGGGGACGTGGTCGCGCAGACCGCCCCCCAGTGCTTCGACATCTCCCTGTGGCAGCTCCTCGCCGCCCCCATGGCGGGGGCGCGGACGTTGATCGTCGAGCAGGACGTCATCCTGGACGTCCGCCGCTTCGTCCGGACGCTCACCGACCGGCGCGTCAACGTCGCGCAGCTCGTCCCCTCCTACCTGGAGGCCGTCCTCGCCCATCTCGACGACGAGCCGCGGCCGCTTCCCGCCCTGCGCTTCGTCTCGGTCACGGGCGAGGCGGTGAAGAAGGAGCTGCTGGTCCGCTGGTTCGCCCGCTTCCCCGGTGTCGGTGTGCTCAACGCCTACGGGCTGACCGAGACGCACGACGACACCAACCACGAGATGCTGGAGCGCGCGCCGGACGGGGAGGGGGTCCCGCTCGGGGCGCCCATCCCGGGCGCGCGCGTCTACGTCCTGGACGAGGACCAGCGGCCGGCGCCGCTCGGGTCCCCCGGCGAGATCGCCTTCTCCGGCCAGTGTGTGGCCCGGGGCTACATCGGCGACGCCGAGCGCACGCGTCTGGCCTTCTCCGAGGATCCGCACCGGCCCGGCCTGCGGCTGTACCGCTCGGGCGACTACGGCTACTGGCGCGCGGACGGCAAGCTGGCCTTCCTCGGCCGCAGGGACGCCCAGGTGAAGATCCGGGGGCACCGCGTCGAGCTGGGTGAGGTCGAGAACCGGCTGCTGCGCGTCCCCGGGGTGCGCGGCGGCGCCGTCCTGGTCGCCGAGGCCGGCGGCGGCCGGCGGCTCGTGGCGTTCTACACGGCGGGCGGGCCCATCCCCGAGGAGGAGATGCGCGCGGCGCTCGGCAGGGCGCTGCCGGTGTACATGCTTCCCGAGCGGTTCCACTGGATGGAGTCCCTGCCGCTGACCGGCAACGGCAAGATCGACAAGAAGCGGCTGGCCACGGTGGCGGAGCACCTGCCGCCGCCCGCGGAGACGGCCGCCCCGAGGACCCCCGCCGAACGGCGCGTCGCCGCGCTCTGGGCGGAGGTGCTCGCCCTCCCGGCGGACCGCGTCGGCCGCGGCGACGACTTCTTCGCGCTGGGCGGGACGTCGCTGTCGGCGATCAGGTTCCTGGCCAGGCTCGGCCGGGTGACGACCGTGCGCGAACTCGCCGGCCACCCCGTGCTCGCGGACTTCGCGGCATTCATCGATGGAGGGAGTCAGCAGATGTCGCCTCTCGCGCTCCACCCCGACAAGCCCCCGATCCTCGGCGCTCCACCCGGCGCCGGCGCGGACTGGCTCCGCGACCACCGCGAGGAGCTGTACGCGACGGTCACCGAGCACGGCGCCGTGCTGGTGCGCGGCCTCGAGCTGAACGACCTGCCGGACATGCGGCGGATCGCGGCCGAGCTCCTCGACGAGCCGGTCATCGAGCGGGAGGGGTTCGCCCCGCGCGCCGGTCACGGCGACGGGTTGTACTCCTCGGCGGAATGGCCCGCCGACCAGCCGATGTGCATGCACCACGAGCTGAGCTACGCGCTCACCGTGCCCCGCCTGCTGCTGTTCGGCTGCCTGACCGCCCCCGCCACCGGAGGCGCCACCGCGCTCGCCGACGGCGGCGCCGTCCTCTCCCGGCTGGGCGGCGAGCTCGTCGAGCGGTTCGAGGAGCGGGGATGGCTGCTCGCCCGTCACTACGGCGACGAGGTGGGCCTGAGATGGCAGGACGCCTTCGGCACCGGCGACCGCGCCGAGGTCGAGGAGTACTGCCGGGACAACGCGATCGAGTACGAGTGGGGCGAGGGCGACACGCTGTACACCCGCCAGCGCAGGGCCGCGGTCCTGGCCCACCCGCTCACCGGCCGGCGGTCCTGGTTCAACCAGATCGCCTTCCTCAACGCCTGGACGATGGCCCCCGAGGTCAGGGAGTACCTCGTCGAGGTGTACGGCGCCGAACGGCTGCCCTTCAACACCTTCCACGGCGACGGCGAGCCCATCGGAGCCGGCGAGGTGGATCTGATCAACAAGGTCTACGAGACGTGCACACTGCGCGAACCGTGGCGAAAGGGGGATTTGATGATCGTCGACAACCTCCGGATGGCACACAGCCGGGAGCCCTACCAGGGCCCGCGCGAGGTGCTCGTCGCCATGGGCGGCCCCGTGCGTCTGGCGCCGGCCCGGTGAACGGCGGTGGCATCCGGGTAGAGGCGCTGACGAAGCGGTTCGGCAAGGTCCACGCGCTCCGCGGCGTCGACCTGGAGGTACGACCCGGGACGGTGCTCGGCCTGCTCGGACCCAACGGCGCGGGCAAGACGACCATCGTCCGGATCCTGTCCACCCTGGAGCGTCCCGACTCCGGCTCGGCCTTCGTCGCCGGCCACGACGTCGTACGGCACCCGCACCTGGTCAGAAAGGCCATCGCGGTCGTCGGCCAGTACGCCACCGTCGACGAGAGCATCTCCGGCCGGGAGAACCTCTACCTGGTGGCCCGGCTGCTCGGCCTGCGCCCCCGCCAGGCGCGGGCCCGTGCCGACGAGATGCTGGAACTGTTCGAGCTGGGCGCGGTGGGCGGGCGCTCGGCGGGCGGGTACTCCGGTGGCCTGCGCCGCCGCCTCGACCTGGCCGCCAGCCTGATCGGCAGGCCCGGCATCCTCTACCTCGACGAGCCGTCCACCGGGCTCGACCCGCACAGCCGCAAGGAGCTGTGGGACCTCATCCGCGGCATGACCCATGAGGGCATGACCCTGCTCCTGACCACCCAGCACATGGAGGAGGCCGAGGCCCTCGCCGGTGACGTGGTGGTCGTCGACGGCGGGCGCGTCGTCGCGGCCGGCACCCCGAAGGAGCTGCGCTCCCGCATCGGCGGGCAGATGCTGCACGTCCGCCTGGCCGCCACCACCGACCTCGCGGCCGCGCGGGCGGCCCTGCGCGCCGCGGACCTGACGCCGGTGGCCGACGCCGAGGAGAACGTGCTGCGCATGACGCTCACGCGCGACGGCGACCTGACCGCCGCGCTGAAGGCCCTGGCCGGCGGCGACATCGTGGTCACCGGGTTCGAGACCCGGACCCCGAGCCTCGACGAGGCGTTCCTCGCGCTGACCGGCGCGCACGGCGACGAGGAGGACCTGTGACCAACGCCCTGACCTGCCAGCACGGTGAGGAGGAGTACCGGTGAGCCAGGCTCTGACCGTGACGGACGCCTTCCGGCACGCGTCCGTGATGACCCGGCGCAACGTCGTCCAGTTCAAGAGCGACCCCGGCCTGGTGCTCGACGCGACGCTGACCCCCGTCCTGATCTCGGTGATCTTCGTGTCGGTCTTCGGCGGAGCCATCTCCGGAGGCACGGCGGACTACGCGCAGTTCTTCGTGCCGGGCATCATGGCCATCAACCTCATGATCGTCTCCCGGAACACGGGCGTCGGGATGGCCGTCGACTTCAACTCCGGCGTCGTCGACCGGTTCCGCTCGCTGCCCGTCGCCCGTTCGGCACTGCTCTCGGGCAGGGTCGCCGCGGACGCCCTGCGGATGCTGCTGAGCCTCGTCGTCATCCTCGCCTGCTCGACGCTCATCGGCTTCCGCGTCCACGGCGGCCTCGCCGGCGCGGCCGGGGCCGTGGCGCTGCTGCTGGCGTTCGGCGTCGCCCTGTCCTGGATAGCCGTCTGCATCGGCGTGTCGGTCAAGAGCGTCACCACCGTCTCGACGCTCACCTCCCTGTGGGTGCTCCCCTTCCAGTTCGGCAGCTCCGCCCTCGTGCCGACCACCGGCATGCCCGCCTGGCTGCGCGCGTTCGCCGACGTCAACCCGGTGACCCTGGTGGTGAACGCCTCACGAGGCCTGCTGGACGGCACCCCGGGCCTGCCCTCGATTCTCGGCGCGCTCGCGTGGATAGCCGCGATCCTCGTCGTCTTCATCCCGGTCTCTGTCATGAAGTACTCCCGCCGCAGCTAGTCCTCTGCGCGGCACAAACAACCTGCAACGCGAACGGATGGTTCTGCCATGCTCAAAAAAGTGGTCATCGTCGGCGGCGGCACCGCGGGATGGATGACGGCCTCCTACCTGCGCTCGGCTTTCGGCGACCGCATCTCCGTCACCGTGGTCGAGTCGAAGAGAATCGCCACCATCGGTGTGGGTGAGGCCACCTTCAGCACCGTGCGGCACTTCTTCGAGTACCTCGGGCTGCGCGAGGAAGATTGGATGCCGAAGTGCAACGCCACCTACAAGCTCGGCATCAGGTTCGAGAACTGGCGCGGCAAGGGGCACTACTTCTACCACCCCTTCGAGCGGCTGAGGGTCGTCGACGGCTTCCCGCTGACGGACTGGTGGCTGCACAAGAAGCCCAGCGACCGCTTCGACCGCGACGTGTTCCTGATGGCGGCCATCTGCGACGCCGAGCGCTCCCCCAGGTACCTCGACGGCAGGCTCTTCGAGCAGGAATACGTCGAGGGCAGGGAGCCCGGCACCAGCCGCACGACCCTGCTCGACCAGGGCACGCAGTTCCCCTACGCCTACCACTTCGACGCCTCCCTGCTCGCCGAGTTCCTGGCCGGGTACGCCAAGGAGCGCGGGGCCGCCCAGGTGTTCGACGACGTCGTGGACGTGGGCCGTGACGAGCGCGGCTGGATCACCCACGTCCAGACCGCCGAGCACGGCGAGATCGCCGGCGACCTGTTCATCGACTGCACCGGCTTCCGCGGCCTGCTGATCAACAAGACGATGGAGGAGCCCTTCATCTCCTTCCAGGACATGCTGCCCAACGACAGCGCGGTGGCCCTGCGGGTCCCGGTCGACATGGAGAAGAGGGGCCTGCGGCCGTGCACCACGGCGACCGCCCAGGACGCGGGCTGGATCTGGACCATCCCGCTGTTCGGCAGGGTCGGCACCGGCTACGTCTACGCCGGCGACTACTGCTCCCCGGAGGAGGCCGAGCGCACTCTGCGGGAGTTCGTCGGCCCCGAGGCTGAGGAGGCCGAGGCCAACCACATCCGCATGCGCATCGGCCGCACCCGCAACCCGTGGGTCAACAACTGCGTGGCCATCGGGCTGTCCTGCGGCTTCGTCGAGCCGCTGGAGTCCACCGGGATCTTCTTCATCCAGCACGGCATCGAGCAGCTGGTGAAGCACTTCCCCGCCCAGGAGTGGGACCCCGAGCTGACCGCCTCCTACAACGGCGTGATGGCCGACGCCATCGACGGCGTGCGCGAGTTCCTCGTCCTGCACTACAAGGGGGCGGCGCGCACCGACAACGCCTACTGGCGGGACGCGAAGACCAGGACGATGCCCGAGGGGCTGGCGGAGCGCATCGAGCAGTGGCGCTCGAAGCCGCCCACGCCCAACACCGTCTTCCCCCGGTACCACGGCTTCGAGGCCTACTCCTACCTGGCCGTCCTCCTCGGCATGGGCGGCCTGCCGGTGAAGGCGACCCCCGCGCTCGCCCTGATGGACGACACGGCCGCGGAGAAGGAGTTCCAGATGTTGAAGGACGAGTCCCTCGACCTGGTCAAGCGGCTGCCCAGCCAGTACGAGTACCTCGCCCAGATGCACGTTTAGGAGAAAGATGGACGCGTTGCTCATACTCCCGGCGATCGCGGTCGCCGTGGTCCTGGGAGGCTGGGTCGCCAGACGGCTGAACCAGCCGGAAGTGGTCGTGGAGATCGCCCTCTGCCTGGCCCTCGGCGGGCTGCTGGCGGGCCGGCTGGGCTGGGGTGTCACCGAGTCGGCGGGGAAGGACATCCTGTACTGGCTCGGGCACCTGGGCCTCGCCCTGTTCCTCGTCGGGGTGGGACACCAGATGCGCGAGGGGTTCGGCCGGCGGTCCCTCCGCACCGTGGCGTGGCTGTCCGCGGGCTCGGTCATCGTCCCGCTCGCCGCGGGAGCGCTCTTCGCGGTGTGGGTGCTCGGCACCGGCGACCCGCTGCTGCGGGGCGGGGCGCCGACGCCGGCGTTCGTGCTGATGCTGGCGATCGCGCTGACGGTCACCGCGGTGCCGGTCCTGGCCGGCATCCTGCGCGACCGGGGCATCCAGCACACCGAGGACGGGCGGCTGGCCCTCATGAGCGCGGCCGGCATCGACGTCGTCACCGGGATACTGCTCGCGGTCGCCATCGGACTCATGAGGGGCGGTGACGGGCTCGTCACCATCCTGGTGGTCCTCGCCGGCGGCGCGGTCACCCTGCTGCTGCGCCGCCTGGCCGCGACCGAGGTGGTCAGTGCCCTGGCCGACCGTCATCGGGGCGTCCTGCTCGTCCTGGTGGCGGCGGCCGGGGTCGCCGCGGCCCTCGCCACCCAGCGGCTCGGCCTCACCGAGGTGTTCGGGGCGGTGATCGTCGGGCTGGCCCTGCCCGCGAGGTCCCGGTCCGGCGGGCCGAGCCCGTGGACCGAGACGGCGGAGACGCTGGGCCGCGTGGGCCGGGCGCTGCTGCCGGTCCTGTTCGTGGTCACCGGAACCGTCGTGGTGGCCGGCCCCGAGAGGGTCTTCTCGTGGCAGGCCACCGTGATCGCCACCGCGCTGGCGATCGCGGCGAAGCTGGGCGGCGCTTACGCGGGCGCGAGGTTGGGCGGGCGGTCCCCCGCCTCGGGCATGCGGCTGGCGGCCCTCATGAACACCCGTGGGCTGACCGAGATCGTGGTCCTGCAGGCTGGGTTCAGCGCCGGGATCCTGTCCCCCGCGCTGTACCTCGCGCTGCTGGTCATGGCACTGGTCACCACGGGGCTCAGCGGCCCGCTGCTGCTGGCGGCGGAGTGGTACGGCCGTACCGCCCGCGGCGCGGCCGTGAACCCGAACATCCGACTAGTCGAGCGGTGATCACGATGACCATGACTCCGGGAGGCGTACGAGAGGGCACCGACCATGCTCGCGAGAGCACCCCCGACAGCTTTCGCAGCTTCATGTCGGGCTTCCCGAGCGGGGTGGCGATCATCACGGCGACGGACCGCCAGGGCAGCCCGTGGGGCATGACCTGCTCGGCGCTGTGCAGCGCGACCACCGATCCGCCGACGCTGATCGTCGGGATACGCGCGGAGAGCCCGACGCTGAAGGCCCTGCTGGAGAGCCGCGCCTTCGCGGTGAACCTGCTGCACGAGAGGGCGAGGAACACAGCGGAGCTGTTCGCCTCGGGCGCGCCCGACCGCTTCGACGAGGTGCGGTGGGAGAGCCGTCCCGGCTACGGAGGGCCGCACCTGCTGGACGACGCGCACGCCGTGGCGGACTGCAGGGTCAGCGACAGCGTGCTGGTCGGCCGCCAGCGCATCGTGTTCGGCGAGCCGTTCCACATCTACGACCTGGCCGAGACCGAGCCCCTGCTCTACGGGCTGCGGCGGTACAGCCGCTGGGCCGTCGATTTCTGACCGCGCCGAGGCGCCGGCCGGGCGGAAAAGGCTGAAGTCGAGTGACTTCAGCCTTTTCCGCGCGGTCAGGACCTCGGCAGGGTCTCCCGGACGACGCCGAGCATCTCCGGGCAGTCGTGCACGAAGAAATGGTCGCCCCGGTAGGTGTGGAAATCGAAACCCGCGCCGGCGTGCGCGCGCCATTCCCGCACCTGGTCCGCGGGCGCGCTCGGGTCCTGCTCGCCGGCGAACGCGGTGATGGGAACCGGCAACAGGGCCCCCTCCCGCGCCGCGGAGGTCTCCGACAGCTCGAAATCGGCGCGAATGGTGGGAAGAAGCAGGTCGACCAGATCACGGTCCTCGAAGAACTCCGGCGGCGTGCCGTTCATCCGCCGCAATTCCTCGATGAAGTCCTCGTCCGGCAGGAGGTGATGGCGCCGCCCTTCGGGAATGGGCGCGGGGCCGCAACCGGACAGGTAGACGTGCAGCGGGAGGTCGTTCCCCTTCTCGCACAGCCGCAGCGCGAGCTCGAAGGCGATGAGCCCGCCCATGCTGTGCCCGTACAGCGCGAACGGCTTGGTCATGGTCGGCGCGAGACCGTCGATGAGCATGGGGAGCAGCTCCTCCAGCCGCGCCACGGGCTCCTCGCCGATGCGGTCCTCCCTGCCGGGCAGCACCACGGGGCACACCTCGACGCCGGGGCCGAGCGCATCGGCCCAGGAATCGAACATCCGGGTCCCGCCGCCGGCGTACGGTAGGCAGTAAAGGCGGACCGGGGCCGCCGGATTCTGCTGACGCCAGGAAATCCACCGCTGACTGGTCGTGGCCATCGAGCCCTCCTCTGGTCATTTTTCCATTGAAATGCTAGCAGCGGGGACGACGTTTCCGCTGCGCGGTGAAAAGGCTTTGATAACCACAAGAAATCGAGGCCGTATAGCCTTTTATCGTGCCGGTGATCAGCGATCCACTCCAGTACAACGCAGAAGACGTCTACGTCGATCTGCGGCCCACCTTCGGGCAATGCCTCTATCTCAAGTACGAAGGATTCAATTTCGGCGGTTCCATCAAGATGAAGGCGGCGGCCGAGATGGTCATGGCCGCCGAAGAGAGCGGGCGGCTCCTGCCGGGCTCGACGCTTGTGGAGTCCTCGTCGGGGAACCTCGGCCTGGCCCTGAGCATCATCGCGGCCAGCAGGGGTTACGGGTTCGTGTGCGTGACCGATGCCCGCTGCAACCCCACCGTGCGAAGCATGATGGAGCTGTACGGCACGCGGGTACATGTGATCACCACCCCTGACCCCGTCAGCGGCCTTCTCGGTGCCCGCATCGACTACGTCAAGAGCCTCTGCGCCGAGGACGACCGTTACGTATGGCTCAACCAGTACGACAACCCCAGCAACTGGATGGCCCACTACCGGCGTACCGCGCCGGCCATCGCCGCGGCCTTCCCCGACCTCGACGTGCTGTTCGTCGGCACGGGTACCACCGGGACCCTCATGGGATGCGCGCGCTACTTCCGCGAGCACTCCCCCAAGGTGACCGTGGTGGCGGTCGACGCCGTCGGCTCGGTCACCTTCGGCGGCCCCGCGACTCCGAGGATGATCCCGGGGGTGGGCACCAGCCTGCGCCCTCCCCTGCTCGACGAGTCCTACGTGGACGATGTCGTGCACGTGAGCGAGGCGGACACCATCCAGGCCTGCCACCGCATGGCCAGCAACGGGTTCCTCTTCGGAGGGTCGACGGGCACGGTGGTCAGCGGCGCGCTGCGGTGGCTGTCCGCCAACCCGCGCGACGAGGAGCGGACCGCGCTGACCATAGCCCCCGACCTGGGGGAACGCTACCTCGACTCCATCTACTCCGAGACCTGGCTGCACGACCACTACAGCGGCGAGGAGTGGGGGCCGCCCTGCTGGGACCTCCGCGAGATCGCCCACGACGTCCAGGCGCCACCCACGCCCAGCACCTGAGGAGACGACCATGACGACCAATCCCTTCGAGAACAACGACGGCACCTACCTCGTCCTGATCAACGATGAAGGGCAGCACTCCCTGTGGCCGTCCTTCATAGAGATCCCGGCCGGCTGGAACAGCGTGTTCGGCGAGGACGGCAGGCAGGCCTGCCTGGACTACATCGAGGCCAACTGGACCGACATGCGACCGAACAGCCTGATCCGGCTGATGGAGAAGGCCAACGCCTAGCGGACCGCGGGAGGGCTGGGCGCGGCCGTCGCGCCCAGCCCTTCCTTTCCTTGAGCTCCGCGAGTTCCCCGAGACTTCAGGACCTACCGAGACTGCCGACCTCCGAAGATGTTCCTCGGGACTCCGCGGACCGGCCCCGGCGTGCCGGCCGCCGAAGGCTCAGGCGAACTGGGCGCGGACCAGGGCCAGGCTCTTCACGCCGTCCCCCACGTCCTCCGTACGGCCCCTCTCCCGGGCATACTGCGCGAACAGGCCCGGCAGCCGGTACCGGCGGTATCCGTCCTGGCCTCGCGCGGCCACCTCCAGGAAGCCGGCCTCGTGGAGCTGTTCCATCAGGTCCTCGGCCTCGGCCGGCCCGCAGTCCAGCAGCGTGGCCGTCATCCGCGGTGTGACATCGCAGCTGCCGAGCGACCCCAGGCGGCGCAGCACCAGAGCCGCCCGAGGCGGCAGGTAGCGGTAGCTCGCGCCGATCTGGGCCCGGACGTCCCAGATGCCATGGCTGATCTCGTTCAGCCGCCGGTCGGGGTCCTCCAGCCTGGACAGCAGGTCCTTCACCGTCCAGTGGGTCCTGGCGGCCAGCCGTAGTGCGGCGCTCCAGAGGGCCAGCGGCATCCCGTCGCAGAGCTCGCCCAGCCGCTCCAGCGACTCCGGATCGTCGCGCGTGCGTTCCTCGCCGATGATGCCGCGCAGCAGGGCCGACGACTCGTCCGTCCTGAACGGCTTGAGGTGCAGCCGTACGCTGCCGTGCGAGTCGGGCAACGTGCGGCCGGTCATCAGCACGCAGCATGTTCCGCTGCCCGGCATCAGCGGGCGCGCCTGGGCGGCGTTCTGGACGTTGTCGATCACGACCAGCACCCTGCGGCCGTCCACCAGGCTGTTGTACAGCGAGGTCTGCTCGTCGAGCCGGACCGGGATCTCGGCGAGCGGCACGCCGAGGGCGTGCAGGAACCCGCTGAGCACGGCCGTCGCCTCGGCGGCAGGATGGTCGGGGTCCCACCCCCGGAGGTCGGCGAACAGCTGGCCGTCGGGGAAGTGGTCGGCGGCGCCGCGCGCCCAGTGCACCGCCAGCGCCGTCTTGCCGACGCCCACCTGGCCGGTGAGCACTCCCACGGGCAGCGAGCCGCCGCGGGCCCGCTGGTCGAGCAGCCGGTCGAGCGCCGTCAGCTCGGTCTGCCTGCCGGTGAACAGGGGCGCCGTGGGCGGGAGCTGCGCGGGCACGACCCTGGTCCACACGGAGGGGACGGGCTTGGCGGAGGCGAGCTTGGGATCGTCGCGGAAGATCGCCGTCTGCATGTCGCGCAGGATGGGCCCCGGCTCAAGCCCGAGGTCCTCGACGAGACGGCGGCGGCCCTCGTTGAATATCTCCAGCGCCTCGCTGCGCCGACCGGCACGATATTGCGCCAGCATCAGCAGCGCACGCGCGCGCTCCCGGAGCGGGTGCTCCCTGACCAGGGCCGCCAGCTCGGGAACCAGGTCGGTGTGCTGCCGTAGTTCCAGCTTGAGCGCGAGGGACTCCTCGTAGACGGCCAGGCGCGTCTCCTCGAGCCTGATCGCCTTTCCCTCGACGACCGCGCTCGGGACGCCGGCGAGCGCGGGGCCCCACCAGAGTTTCAACGCCTGGTCCAGCTTCGCGCTGGCCTCGGCGGTGCGCCCCTGTTGCAGGGCCGTCTGTCCCTCGTCCACCAGCCGCGAGAACTGCACGCCGTCGATGCCGCAACCGTCCGACACCAGCTTGTAGCCGGGAGAGACGGTGGCTATCACGTCGTGATAGCCGGCGGCGGCGAACATCTTGCGCAGGGCGGCGATGCAGATGGCCACCTGTGTCCGCCCGGTCGCGGGCGGGGAGCCGCCCCAGACGGCGTCGACGAGGTGGTCCACGGAGACCACGCAGTCGGACGCCAGCAACAACATGGCCAGTACGACGCGCTGGCGAGGGCTGCCTATCCGCAGGCGCCGGCCGTCCGCCTGCACCTCCAGTGGACCGAGATAACGAAAGCCGAGTGACGGAAGAGAGGTTTCGGACAGCTCACTCACGAGACCACCTTCAAAGTTCGTGAATTAGACGATTCTCCAGAACTGGAGCTCGGGTGTGCTGGCGATCGTGGTCTCGACCAGTCGTCTGAGACGGGCGTCGGCCTCCTCGGCCGTGGCCACCCGGAAAAAGGCGAAGATGTCCAGCCCCTGCGGGCCGGCTCGAACCTGGATGTGTTCGAGACCGGCCCCGCTGTCGGCGTTGCGCCGCACCAGCTCACGCCACATCTCCGCATCGCACGAGACCAGCGGTGCGACCCGCAGAGTAGACATCCGCATCAGACGCTCGTCGACGAGGAAGGCGGTGCGCCCCCCCAGCCACGGCTGTCAGCCTGGACGCTCGCCGGAATGTCGCCCCACCCGAATCCGCTTTCGTCGAGCACGAAGGCCAGCTGCTCGCCCCATCCGAAGCCCTTGTCCGGGCCGGAGACGTCTTGGTTGACACAGAATACGACGACTCCGAAAAGTGCAAACGGAACAATTACGACAGAAACGAGGCGCTTGCCGATCTTCACGAGGTTAGTCATGCTTCTTACACTCTCCTTCGTGTAGGACTCTTCGACCGCCCACCCCTTGCGCACTACATTCCCGGGCGGCTGAAACAAGAATGCTTCGCAAGCCCCGTGCTGTCATCGGTTTCGCCTTGGCGCGAGGCCGCCTGGCGGCCTTCCGCCAACCGCGCCGGAGCGCTGCGTGATAGCGGCCTGTAGTCCCGGCCTCCAAGGTCGACGCGCCGACGACGTGCTCCTGAGCACGCCTTCACAAGAGGAACTACGCACCGTAAGCGAGGAGGGGATTTCGGCTGACCTTGCTAGACAATGGTGACATGATCTATATTGGCGGACCGGGGATGGAAGGAAGATCTACGGGGTGAACCAGCAGCAATAGATACTGTCATGCGCAGCGTTACCACCTGTCAACGATAGTCACCCTGCGCGATCTGCATTGCATTTTAAAATTGAACTAACCGCCACCATCTCCCGGGTTAACAGTGGGTCATTGAAAGGCGCAGGAGGCGCCGGTTTCACTGTGCAGGGAGGTATCAGTGCTGAGTGCGCTGGGGCTATCCGTACGGGACGAAGCGATCTACCGCACCATGTTGAGCCACCCGGAGTTCGGCGTGGCCGACATCGCCGCGCACCTGGACTTGACGAACGACGACGTCCGCGAGGCCCTCAACACCCTCATCGACCTCGCGCTGGTCCGCTCCACCATCGACGAGGACACTGTGCGGGCCGTGCGCCCGCAGGCGGGCCTGACGGCGCTGCTGGCCCGGGTCGAGGCCGAACTCGGCACCCGCCAGCAGCAACTCGAGGGAGCCCGCGCCTCGATCGCCTCGATAGCGGCGGCGTACGCCGAGCAGGAGCAGCACGAGGAGGGCCGCCGGCTCACCGGGCTCGACTCGGTGCGCGACCGGCTCACCGAGCTGTCCCACAGCGCCCAGATCGAATGCGTGTCACTGAGCCCCGGCGGCGCGCAGAATCCAAGCACCATCGAGTCGGAGAAGCCGCTCAACCAGGTCGCGCTCGCCCGAGGGGTGAAGATCCGCACGGTGTACCTGGACAGCATCCGGAACGACCCGGTCACCCTGTCCTACGCCCGCTCGATGGTGGCCCTCGGAGAGGAGTGCCGGACGGTCCCGAACCTGCCCATGCGGCTGGTCATCGTCGACCGCGAGATCGCGCTGGTCCCCCTCGACCCCATCGATCCCACTCTGGGCGCCCTCGAGATGCACAGCCGGGGAGTGGTCACCGGCCTGTACGCCCTGTTCGAACAGGTGTGGTCGACGGGCACCCCCATCACCGAGCCGCCCTCGCGCAACGAGCACGGCCTCACGCCGCAGGAGCACAGTCTCCTGCGGCTCCTCGCCGACGGCCACACCGACGAGTCGGCGGCCCGGAGCCTCGCGATCTCGCTGCGGAGCGTCCAGCGCATGATGAACGCCCTGACCGAGCGGCTCAACGCGGTCAGCCGCTTCCAGGCCGGCACCGAGGCCACCCGGCGGGGATGGGTCTGACTGAGGCCTCCGCGCGTGAAGCAGGAAACCTCCCCCGTGAGGGCGAGAATCCCCCGCCCTCAGGTGGGAGAGGAAGTCAATTCATGTAGAAGCACAGCATCGGGTCGTTGCGGCCCGAGTGCACCGCCTCGCTGAGGTCGAGGGTCTCCTTCAGCGCGAACAGGCTCTGGTTGACCTGCGGGGCCGCGGCGCGTGAGGCGGTGAAGTACTCGATGCCGCGGTCGGCCAGCCACGAGAGCACGACCCGGCCCTCGCTGAACGGCCATGGCCGCCGGGTGTGGAAGACGTCGTGCACGCTGACGGGCACGCCGGGCGGGACGGTGGGGAACAGCTCGTTCACGTACCAGCGCGCGAAGTTCCTCGTGTGCGCGGCGTCGACGAACAGATAGTCGATCTCGTGGTCGTGGCCGGCGAGCTTCTCGCGCGCGTCGCCGTGCACGAACGTCCAGCGATCGGCGGCGAGCTCCTCCGGCACGTTGTTCCGGGCGTTGTCGACCAGGTCGTAGGTGTACAGGTGCCCGGTCCCGTTGTCCCGCAGAGCGCGCAGCAGCCAGGTGGTCGACCAGCCGTCGAGCGAGCCGATCTCCACCACCACTTCGGGACGGTGCTCGCGCACCATCAGATAGGTGATCTCCGCCTCGAGATCGTCCAGCTTCGTGGCGGCGTCCGGATTCGCGGCGCGGAGTTTCTGCTGCTCGCCGCGTACGGTCCGCAGGTCCTCGGCGTATTTCCGATAGAGGTCGATGACGAAGCCGAGATTCAGCTCGGACGCGTCCGCACCCGAGCCTTCCAGGCTTTCGACAGATGTTCCGTTCAAGTGAGGCCTCCTCGTACTCCGGACCCGCGCCGGCCGGCGAAATTGCGACGGTGAAGTCTCCGTCGCCCTCACCGGGCCGGCCCGCCGCCTTCGATCTCTCGGATCCGGAATCTATAGGAGCCGGTTTTCATTTCGTTATGACCACTGTTTCGCCTCCACCCGCAAGGAGGCCGGCGTTGACCACGCGCGCATCCAGTGACCATCCGTGCCGGCTCCACGGTGCCTCCACCTGCACGTGGCCGGAGCCGCGCGGGTCACCGCGCGTGCTCATCCGCATCGTTTTCGTCCGCGACGCGCGTTCTCCGCCGCATCCCCGCTTCCCCGCGGCTTGCCGGACACCGTGGGCGTACTGAACGACCTCACCGCTGCGACTCATCTACAAGTTGACTCCAAGCGGCCAACGGTAGATTTTTTATGAATTACTTACCCTTAAGGGGGATGATGCTCGTCTCGCTGGGTGCTCCCGTAGCGCCGATCGCTGCCCACAGTCTGCTTGTCTTCCTGCTCCAGGTCGGTCTGCTGCTCCTGCTGGCACTGGCCCTCGGCCGACTCGCCACCCGGTTCGGCATGCCCGCCGTCGTCGGCGAGCTGTTCGTCGGCGTGGTCCTCGGCCCCTCCTTCCTGGCGCACGTCGCACCGGACGTGCAGGGCTGGTTGTTCCCTGCCAACCCCGAGCAGTTCCACCTGCTCGACGCCATCGGTCAGATCGGCGTGCTGCTGCTGGTCGGCCTCACCGGCATCCACATGGACATGGGCCTGGTCCGCCGTCGCGGCGCCACGGCCGCCGGGGTCAGCATCGGTGGCCTCATCGTCCCGCTCGGCTTCGGCATCGGCGCCGGCTTCCTGCTGCCCAAGACGTTGATCCCGGATGGCACCGACACCACCGTCTTCGCGCTGTTCCTGGGCGTGGCGATGTGCGTCAGCGCGATCCCGGTCATCGCCAAGACCCTCATGGACATGAAGCTGCTGCACCGCAACATCGGCCAGCTCACACTGACCGCCGGCATGATCGACGACGCCTTCGGCTGGTTCATGCTGTCGATCGTGAGCGCGATGGCCGTGAACTCGGTGTCCACCGGCACCGTGCTGACCTCGTTCGCCTACCTGGTCGCCATCGCCGTGTTCGCGCTCACGCTCGGCCGCCCGCTGGTCAGGGGCGCGCTGCGGCTCACCGATAAAGCGAACGAACCCGGACCGACCGTCGCCACCGCGGCCGTGCTCATCCTTCTCTCCGCGGCAGGGACCCACGCCCTGGGCCTTGAGGCGGTCTTCGGCGCGTTCGTCTGCGGCATCCTCATCGGCAGCGCGGGCAGGATCGACCCGTCCAAGCTCGCCCCGCTTCGTACGGTCGTGCTGTCAGGGTTCGCGCCGATCTTCTTCGCCACCGCCGGCCTGCGGATGGACCTGACCGCACTGGTCAAGCCCGAAGTGCTGTTCGCCGGGCTCGCCATACTGGCCATCGCGATCATCGGCAAATTCCTCGGTGCCTACGCCGGGGCGCGGCTGAGCAGGCTCAGCAGATGGGAGGCGCTCGCGCTCGGCGCCGGGCTCAACGCCCGCGGCGTGATCGAGGTCGTGGTCGCCATGGTCGGCCTGCGGCTGGGCATCCTCAGCGTCGAGGCGTACACCATCGTGGTGCTCGTCGCGATCGTGACCTCACTGATGGCCCCGCCGATCCTGCGGATCGCCATGGCCAGGGTGGAGCAGACCGCCGAGGAGAAGATCCGCGAGTCCGAGCACCAAGCCTGGACCAGGCAGCCGGTAGGCGAGGCCGAGCCGATCCTGTGACCCTCCACGCCTCACCCACTGAGTACGGGGGCCCATCCCACAGGGATGGCCCCCGTCACTACGTGCGTTGAGGCATCCCCACCCGGGCCACCCAGCGCTCCGATCCGCCATCTCCCGCAGGCCCTCACCGCGACCAGACCGCACTAGCGACCTTTGGTCGCAGGGGCCCTCCCGGTAGCCATCGCGGCAGCCTCAACGGCCTTGACGATGGGGTCGTGGACGGGCCGGGGCTCGGTCGGCAGGAGAGTGGTCAGGTCGGTGTCGTGGGCTTCGAGAAGACCGGCGTTGGCGTTGGAGAACATCGAGATCGCGTGGGTGACCTGGTAGGACTCCATGCCGATGCCCGCCAGTGCCTCGCGTGTGTCGTAGAGGGAGACGGTCTGGTATTCGACGGTGCGGCCGAGTGCTCTGGTGAGCACCTCGGCGAGGTCGTGCCCGCTGATCGCGGTGACGCCCTCGAGTTCGTAGGTCTTGTGCGCGTGGCGGCTGCGGCCGTCTGCTTCGAGGTCACGCTGGGTCTCGGCCGCCACGCGTACGGCCACGTCCGCGAGGTCCTCCTTGGCCACGACCGACATCCTGCCATCGCCGAGGGGGGCCGCGAAGACACCGGTGGCGGCGGCTGATTCGGCTCCCACCATGGCGAAACCGGCCGGTATCTCGCTGTACAGTCCATTGCGCAGGATGGTCACGTCGAACGGGGCGGCGGCCAGGCGGGCCTCTGTCCAGCGGTGCGGGAGCGCGATGCTCATCAGATCACCCGAGCCTGCCAGGCTGGTGTAGATCACATGCCGAACACCCGCTGCGGTGGCCGCGTCGGTCACGGCCCCGTGGCGAGCGAGCACCACGTCGTCCTCGGCGTACCCGGCCGAGATGAACACCAGCACATCGACGCCTTTGAAACCCTCGGCCAGGGTCGCCGGGTCGTCGAAGTCGATCCGCCGCGCGGTCGTTCCGTCGCCGGAGCGGGTGCCCGCCACCACCTCCAGGCCGTCGACCGCGGACAGGCCTCCGAGAACCAGGCCGCCGAGCGCTCCGGTAACACCGGTAACGAGAATCATCGGGATGTTCCTTGCGTTGATTTGATTTGGAAACAAGGCCGAGCATCCCCGCAAGTCGGCGGGGCCGTAAGGAGGCACTCTCGTGTCAGTCACGAACACGCCCGTAACTTCCCAGGTCAGCGGGCCTATTCCCGCAGGGCCGTGTGGCGGTGACGACTGCGGTATCCGAGACGTGCTCGACCGGCTCGGCGACCGGTGGACCGTGCTGGTGATCGTGGAACTGTCGAAGGGCACACGCCGGTTCCGCGAGTTGGAGCGAGCGATTCCGGGGATCTCACAGCGGATGCTGACGCTGACCACGAAGCGCCTCTGCCGGGACGGGCTCGTCGAACGGAACGCCTATCCGACCATCCCACCGCAGGTGGACTATCGCCTCACGGAGATGGGACGCAGCCTCGCCGGCGCCATCTTCGGCCTGGCCGACTGGTCCCGTGACAACAAGAACGCCATTGCCGCCGCCCGCAGCAGCTGGGACGCCGATCACCCCGGCACCGAGCGGGCCATCCAGTAGTGATGGGCCGCCAGGCCAGGTCGTTCGCCAACTTTGCCCGTGACCACGCGGCTCATCTCCGAGCGGGCTAACAGGACGTCGGTGACGGCGGCCGGGAACACCTGGTGTCCGGGTGGCTGATTCAACCGGTGATGTGGTCGTGCGCCTCGGCGTCCAGCACTGCCTGGACGATGCCTTGGTATCCGGTGCACCGGCATGTGTTGCCCGACAGGGTTTCCCGGACGTAGTCGGCGGTCAACGGCTTCGGGCGGGAGTCGTTCTGGATCATCTCCGTTGCCGTGACGAGGAAACCCGGCGTGCAGAAGCCGCATTGCAGGCCGTGGCGGCGGCTGAACGCGGCACGCAACCGGTCGGCGAGTGGCCCGGTCAGGCCTTCGACCGTCGTGATCGAACAGCCGTCGACTTGCACGGCCAGGGTTATGCAGGCGCGCACGCTTCGTTCGTCCACCAGGACTGTGCAGGCCCCGCACACGCCATGTTCGCAACCGAGGTGGGTGCCGGTCAGGCCGAGGCGATCGCGTAGGAAGTCCGCCAGCGTCAGGCGGGCGGGCACGGTCGCCTCGATCTGCTTGTCGTTGACAGCTAAGCGGATGACATGGTCGGTCATTGTCGTTCCTCCCGAGCACGGCCGTGGGCCAGGATGAGACTGGTGCTGAGCGCGTCCGCGGCGACGGCGCGCACGTAGTCGGGGTCCTCGACCGGTTCTGCCGCGCGCACCCAGGAGCGAGCGATCCGGGACCATGCCTCGGGCGAGGGTGACTCGCCGACGACATCCGCTTCCACGCTGACCAGCAAGGGGCGGTCCGCGGCGTGCAGAAGACCCGCACGGACACTGGTGACTCTGCCCTGCTCGTCGGTGGTGACCAACGCGCCGGCCCCGGCGATGCCGTATTCCCCGTGCCGCTGGGCGTGTTCGGTGAATCCCCAGCCGTGACCGGGGGGTTGGACCGGCATGCGTATCCAGGTGAGCAGCTCGTCGGCTTCGACGTCGGCTGTGTAGTACGACAGGAAGAAGTCCTCGGCACGCACCTCGCGACGGCCGCGGTCACGGGATTCCAGATGGATGGTCGCGTCGCTGACAAGTGCGACGAGCGGGAGCTCCCCCGACGGGTCGGCGTAGGCGAGGGCTCCGCCGAGCGTCCCCCGGTTGCGGATGGCCACGTGCCCGGTGTGCCGTACGGCATCGGCGGCGAGCGGGAGGCGATGCGTGAGCAACGGATCCGTCTCCAACGTCCGGTGCCGGACGAGCGCGCCGAGGATCATCGAGTCGCCATCGTCGAACGTGCGCGCGAGCTCGGCCAGGCCCATGATGTCCACCAGCAGACGTGGCCTGGCCAGGCGCAGGTTCATCATCGTGATCAGGCTCTGCCCACCGGCGATAACCCGGGCGTCCTCGGCGTCCGCGAGCAGGTCCAGAACCTGCGCGACGGACTCCGCGCGGACGTAGTCGACTGCTGCGGGCTTCATGTGGCCTCAAGGGCGGTCTTGATTGTTCGAGGGGCGATGGGGGTCGCGGTGACGTGCGTGCAGCCGGTCGCCGCGTCGATCGCGGCGGCCACAGCCGCGGCGACCGCGATGGTGCCGCTTTCCCCCGCGCCGCGCACCCCAAGCGGATTGTCCGTGGGCACGCCGAGATGCCGGATCAGCACCTCCGGAACCTCGTTTGAGCCCGGCAGACCGTATTCGGCGAACGTCGTCGACCGCGGGCTGCCATCGGCCCCATAGCGGAACTCCTCGTACAACGTCCCTCCGACTCCCTGTGCCACACCGCCGAGCACTTGGCCTTCCACGACGAGCGGGTTGATCTCGACTCCCCCTTCGTGGGCCACCGCATAACGCAGCACCCGCACGATCCCCGTCCCCGGATGCACACCGACCACAGTGGCGTGGGCGCCCATGGTCCACGTCACCGTGTCGCAGCGGTACATGCTCGCCGCGTACAGCGGCGGCTCGCCTTCCAGCGCTTTTCCTGGCGCACCGAGCTGCGCGAGTTCGCGCCAGCCGACCGGATCACGGCCAGGCGCTTGGAAGATCCCTTCGCGGTAGCCGACCTCGGCCAGATCCGCGCCGGTCGCTTGGGCGAACCGGCGCCTGCCGTTGTCCACGAGCAGCGCGGCCGTCTGAGCGATCGCATTGCCTGCCAGCACGGCGGATCGGCTGCCGAAGCTCCCGATTCCGTGCGCGAGTGATCCGGTGTCGGTGGGCAACACCCGGACCGCCTCCATGGGCAGGCCGAGGCTTTGTGCGGCGACCTGCGCGAAGCTGGTCTCATGGCCTTGTCCGGCCGATGCCGCGCCCGTCATCACCTCGATCCGGCCTTGCGGCGTGACGCTGATCTTCGCGGCCTCATAAGGACCGCGCCCGGTCGCCTCCAAGTAGCAGCCGACGCCGTGGCCGATCAGCAGCTCCGGATGCGCGGCTTGTTCCTGCGCCACCACGCTGGTGGGCAACAGTTCCAAGGCGGCGTCCAGGCACGCCCGGTAGTCGCCGCCGTCGTAGACGATCGGCACCCCGTCCCGGTACGGCAACGGCTGCGGATACGGCATGTCCTGCGCGGTCAACAGGTTCCGCCGCCGGATCTCGACGTTCGTGAGCCCCAGCCGGCGCGCCGCGGCATCGAGGCTGCGTTCAAGCACGAACGACGCTTCGGGCCGGCCGGCACCGCGGTACTGCGCGACGATCGCCTTGTTGGTGAAGATCCCTTTCCCGCTGACCCGCGCGGCGGGCACGCGGTACGGCCCGAGGATGTGGATCGCGGTGTTCGCGATGATCCCGGCGACCCACAGGCTGCCCGCGCCGATGTTGACCAGAAAGTCGTCCTCCAGCGCGAGGATCCGGCCGTCGGCGTCCACCGACAGCACGCAGCGGTGGACCTGGTCCCGCCCTTGGGCGGCGGCGGTCAGGTGTTCATGGCGGTCCTCGACCCACACCACGTCCCGGCCGGTCAGCCGCGCCAGCAGCGGCACCAGGACTTCCTCGGGGTACACGTTGGCCTTGGTGCCGAAGCCGCCGCCGACGTCAGGGACATGCACCCGTACCGCGTCCGTCGTCCATCCGGTGGCGGCACAGATCCCGCGCCGGACCATGTGCGGGATCTGGGTGGAGGTCCACACGTCCACCTCGCCCGTGCGATGGTCGATCCGGGTGAGCACCCCGCGGCATTCCAACGGCACAGCGCCATGCCGACCGATCCGGTACGTCTCGGCCACGGTCACCGCGGCTTGGGCGCGAGCCGAATCCGGGTCGCCGAAGGTATAGGACAGCGAAGCGGCTTCGTTGCTGGAAAGCTGTTCGTGCAGCACGGGCGCGTCGGCGTCGAGCGCGTCTTCCATCTCGACAACGACCGGCAACGCGGCGTAACCGACGTTCACGAGTTCCGCCGCGTCCTCGGCGAGATACCGGTCCGAAGCAACGACGGCCGCCACGATCTGACCGACATAGTGCACACGCCGGTCGGCCATGAGCGCCAGCCGTTGATCAGCCATGGCGAAAGCAGTGGCCGCGACGAACTCCGGATGGGGCTCGTGCAACGGCGCGATGTAATTGTCACGCAAGCCGAGTTGGTCGGCGGTGAAGACACCGACGACACCCGGCATGTCCTGCGCGGCGGAGACGTCGATATGCCGCAGTTCGCCGTGGGCGATGTCCGAACGGACGAACATTACGTGATATGCGCCCTGCGCCTGGTCAGCGAGAAACGACCCTTTGCCGGCAAGGAGACGCTCGTCCTCCCTGCGCGGCACGGACGTGCCGATGAGAGTCACCGGACGCGCCGTTCCAGCCGCCACAGCAGCACCGACATCGTGAAGGCGACCAGGATCAGCAGCAAGATCGTGCTGACCATCTGCGCGTATTCACCGTGGCTGTAGGCCTGCAGCACCACACGGCCCAGCCCGAAGCGGGTGGCGAAGAACTCCGAAAGCACCACGCCCACCACCGCCAGGCTGATCGCGAGCCGGACACCGGTCAGCAGCGGAAGCCGGATCGCCGGCAGCAGGATGTGCACGAACAGTTGCCATTTGGAGGCCTGCACGGTCCGGCCGAGCTTCCAGTACACCGGCGGGATAGTGCGCACGCCCACCGCGACGTTGATCAGCACCGGGAACAGCGCGAAGAGCACGCCCATCACGATCTTGGAGCCGCCCAGGCTGAAAATGGGCAGCAGCACCGGGTACAGCACGATCTTCGGCACGCCGTTGAAGGCGATCAGCAGTGGCTCCAGCCAGGTGCGGGCCGCGGCCGACAACCCGAGCAGCAGTCCGATCGCACCACCGAGCACGGTTCCGATGACGAACGCCTGCGCGACTGCCTGCGCCGTCTCCCCTATGTCACTCAGGTACCTAGGGTCGGCGAAGTTCTGCACGAACGCCTCCGCCGTGGCCGCAGGCGACGGGATGACGAAGCTGAGGCCTGACGAGACCTGCCAGATCGCCGACGCCACCAAGGCCACAACCGCGGCGCCGGCGAATTGTGACTCACGAAGCTTGGTGAGCCTGGTCATCGACGCCCCCTCAGCAGCACTCGCTCGACCAGCGCCATCAGGACGGTCAGCACGACCGACAGGATCAGCACGACGAGGATGTAGGCGAACATGGTCTTGTTGTCGAAAGTCTCGTACAGGTACCGGATGCGGTAGCCCAAGCCGTTCTGCGCGGTGGTGAACTCCATCGCGATCGACCCGATCAACGCGTACACCACAGCCATCCGCATCCCGGCCACAATCATCGGCGCCGCCGCCGGGATGGCGATGCTGAACAGCGTCTGCCTGGCGTTGCACTGCAGCGTCCTGGCCAGTTTGAGGTGTACCGGCCGGATGCCCTGCAGGCCGGTGCGGGTGTTGAGCGCCAGCGGAATAGCCGCCATGACCGACGACAGGATGATGATCGACCCGGCGTTGATGCCGACCAGAACGATCATCATCGGGTAGAACAACACCAGCGGCACGGCGTAGAACGACACCAGATACGGCTCGAACACCCGGCCCAGCAACGGAAGTTTCCAGAACACGATGCCCGCGCCGAAACCGAGGGCACAACCGGCCGCAATGGACGCCCCGATCTCCAGGCAGGTCCGGCCGAAGTCGCTCCAGAACGCGCCGGTGCCCAGCAACCCAAGGGTGCTGCCGACCACGTCGGTCGGCACCGGCAGGCCCGTCTGCCTCAGTGCGCCGGTCGCCACACCGATTTGGACAAGTACGAACAGCACGGCGAGCAGCACCGCACTCGCCGCCGCACTGCGAACACCCTGGGAGGGACGCCATCGAGCACGCCGCGGCCGGGTCAGGTGCTTGGCAGGCACCTCCTGCCTTGGCTCGATCCGCACCGCCATCACGCCGTCTCCACGTCCTGGAACCCGCGCATGGATTCCTTCTGCAGCGAGGCCCAGACCCGGTTGTGCAGTTCGTTGAACCGCGGGGAGGACACGATCGAGGCGTCGCGCTCGTCCGGCAGGTCGATGTCGATCACGTCGATGACGTGGCCCGGCCGGTAGGACATCACCCAGATCTGCTGGCTGAGCAGAATCGCCTCGGAGATGTCGTGGGTGACGAACAGGACTGTCTGATGTGTCTGCTCCCAGATCCGGCGCACCTCGGCGCCCAGGAAGATCCGGGTCTGCTGGTCCAGCGCGGCGAACGGCTCGTCCATCAGCACCACCCCGGGCTGCAGCGCGAGGGTACGGGCGAGCGCCACACGCTGGCGCATGCCGCCGGACAACGTCGCCGGGTAGGAGTGCTCGAACCCTTTCAGTCCGACGAGTTCGATGGCCGCAGCCGCCTTGGCCGCACGCTCACCTTTGGACACGCCTGCCATCTGCATGGCGAACTCGACGTTCTCCCTGACGTTTCGCCACGGCAGCGTGGAGTCCTCTTGGAACACCACGCCGATGTCACGGTCCGGCCCGGTAACGCGCCGCCCGTTGACGTCCACGCTGCCGGAGGTGGCCGGCTGCAGGCCGGCGATCACCGCGAGCAGTGTGGACTTCCCGCAGCCGCTGGGACCGACGATGGACACGAAGCTGCGGGGCGGCACCTGCTGGGTGACACCGTCCACCGCGATGGTGATGCCACTGGGATGGTCGAAGTGGACGTGTACGTCGTTGAGGTGGATACCTTGCATGAGAACCCCTTGTCTTCTCGTCAGAGGGCGGCGCGGGCGTTCTCCGGCAGGTACTGCTGGTCCATCGTCTTGGCCCAGTCGACCGGTTCGGTGAGCTGACCGGCGGCGACCATCAGCGTGGACAGGTTGTTCAGCGCCTGGGCGTCGACTTTCAGCGAATAGGCTTTGGCCAGCTCCGGCGTGTCCTTCAGAGCCTGCGCCATGACCTCCGGCGACACCTTCACCAGCGGGGCCAGCGTCTTGGCCGCCTCGTCGGTGTTGTCCACGACCCACTTGTTGAGGCGTTCGGCCACCGTGAAGAAAGCCTTGATGTTGTCCGGGTTGTCGGCCGCGTAGCCGGTGTTCACCGCCACCAGGTCCGCGGGTGTGTCACCCAGCTGATCGCGGGCCGCGACCAGGACCTTGGCGCCTTCCTTGACCTGCTTGTCGGTGACGAACGGGTGCATCGCCCAGCCTGCGGTGACCTGGCCGGCCTTGGCCGCCGTCCAGTTGTCGCCCATGGTGCCCACAGCCTGTGACGTCGTGCCGAGCTTCTTCTCCAGGCCCTTGACCAGCAACTCGGTGGACGAACCGGCCGAGGAGAACCCGAGTTTCGCGCCGGTGGCCGAGCGGCCGGGCGGCGCGATCCAGTAGAAGTCGTTGACCTGGAACCACGGCGCGACGATCTTCAGGTTCGACCCGCCCTGCCGGGCGGCCAGCAGCACCGACGTGTTGCCCGCGATGGCCATGTCCGCGTCGCCGGTGGTCACCACGCGCAGCGTGTTGCCGCCGCCACCGCCGTTGTAGAGGTCGACGTCCAGACCGGCTTCCTTGAACCAGCCCTTGTCGATGCCCACCTGGAGGATCGCCATGAACGGCAGGCTGTCGGTGCCGGTCGCGGAGATGCTCAGCTTGGTGGTGGTACCGCCCGATCCGGAGTTGCTGCCCCCGCAGCCGGTGAGCAGCAATGGGAAAACCGCCAGTCCGGCCGCTAGGGAAACGAGACGGGGGTGGCGCATGAGGACCTCCTAGGCACGGCGAGATTTAATAAAGTAGACGTTCCTACTCTGGAATGCGACATACCGCACGTAACGAGCAGGTAACAGCACTCCTTCTGCCCGCGAGAACCACACCAACTGCGGCGGCAGCGCAGGCGACCCCCACCAAAAAGCCAGGGCTGACGAGCACCCGCTCCCAGCCCACCGCCTCGGCGGACCTGGGAGAGTCGGTGGGGCGGTCAGCCACCAGGGGCTGCCGAGGCACCGGGAGCGGTATCTGGTCCGGAGCCACCGGCGTTGACCGGGCTGAGCGCAGTGCCGGCGGAGCGCCGGGAGCCGAGCTGCCCGGCGCTGGGAAAATGCCGCTGTCCTGGGGTTTCATCCCAGTGACGCACAGATCTCGGCGAACTGAGTGATCGTCGCGGTCTTGCTTTGGCCTGGTCGGACGAACGGCACGATCGAGATCTGGTCCACGCCCATGGCGTGGATCTGCTTGACCCGGTCGCGGCACTCGTCGGGCGTGCCGGCCAGCGCGAACAGGTCCACCAGGGCGTCCGGGACCAGGTCGGCGTGGTCGGCCTCCGTGTCCATGTGGTGGTAGTAGTCGTAGCTCTGCCGGATGCGGTCGACCGCGCCCTGAAGCTCCGGGTCGATCTCCGCGGGCAGCGGCCGGATCACCACTCGCGACACATGCGCCCGCACCAGGTCACGTGCTTCCTTTGGGTCGTCCTGGATCGCGGTCGGTGTCCACAGGACTATCCGCAGGTCGGCCAGGGTGCGGCCGCTTGCCTTCGCGCCCTTTTCGATCTGCTTCAGCGCGCCTTCGATGAACTGCGGGGCGGTGCCCACCAGCACGATCACGCCGTCGGCCACGCGCCCGGACATCTCGAGGATCTTCGGCGCGGACGCGGCGATGTAGATCGGGATCGGGGTCGGCTCGGTCAGGTAGTTCAGGTGGAAGTCCGCGCCGCTGGAGGCTTCCTTGACGCTCTCGCCCCGGAAAAGGGTGCGCAGCTCTTCGATCGCGTCCTCGAGTTCGGCCAGCTTGAGGGGCTTGAGACCCATGGTCCGCAACGACGAGTCGCCGGTGCCGATGCCCAGCGCGACCCGGCCGCCGGTGAATTCCGCCAGGGTCGCCCACTGGGATGCCAGCAGCGACCGGTGCCTGGTCACCGCGTTCGTCACGCCCGTACCGAATACGATCCGCTCGGTACCCACTGCCGCGGCGCCCATCGCGATCCCGGACTCCCGCCAGATGTTCTGTGAGTCGCCGAACCACACGTTGTCGTAGCCAAGGCCCTCCGCGACCTGGACATACTCGCGCATCGCGCCAACCGGTTCGGTGGGGAAAAGGCCCACACCCTTGCTGATGTTGCTCATGCAGCCTCCAAGTGTATTCTTTATAAAAAGTAGCAGAGGCTCCTCGCCAAGGCGAGGTTCGCGGAGGGAGTACCGGGTGCGGCTGGTCAACACGTTCGATATCCCAGCGTCCCTGGCCACGGCCTGGCCGCTGATGACCGACATCGAGCGGCTGGTGTCCTGCGTCCCCGGTGCCGAGCTCGACAGCCACGAAGGCGACGTCTACCGCGGCCACATCAGCGTCCGGGTCGGACCGGTGAACCTGCGGTTCGCGGGCGCGGCCGAGGTCACCAGTGTCGACCCCAGCACGCACACGCTGGCGATACGGGCATCAGCCAGGGATCATCTGGGCCAAGGCGGGCTGACAGCCGTGGTCACGGTGAGGCTGGCAGCCGCTGCCGAAGAACGCACCACTGTGGACGTCCGCACCGACGTCGATCTGACCGGCAAGGTCGCCCAGTACGGCGCGGGCATGATCGAGAAGGTCAGCGGCCGGATCGTGCGGCAGTTCGCCGTCCGGCTGGAACAGCAGTTCGCCGACGTGATGACCGGCGCCCGATCAGCAGACCCGCACCAGTTCAGCGCCGGGCACGACCGACCGGCGATCAATCTGTTCGCTGTGCTGGCACCGGTGGCCGGCGCCGCGTTGGGCGCCTTCCTGCTCGGGTTCGCCTGCCGACGAGCGTTGGACCAGCAGTCCGTCCGCCTGCACGCGGCGCGGAGCTAGGCCGTCACATGGGCGACCAGATCCAGCTCCACAGCCGCACCGCCGGGCAGCGAGGCGACGCCGAGCGCGGTCCTCGCGTGCGCGCCGATCTCCGGGCCGAGCGCACGGACCAGGACCTCCGAAGCCGCGTCGATCACGGCTGGATGCCGATCGAAGTCAGCCACCGCCCGGACGTACCCACGCAGATGGCCGAGCGCGGTCACCCTATGCAGCCCGACCGTCGATTCGATGGCCGCGAGCAGGTTCACCGCCGCCTGCCGGGCACCTTCCCTGGCCTGTTCGACCGTCACGCCCTCCCCCACGACGCCGACGACCCCCGGACCGGCCGGGCTTCGACCGGTTACACCCGACACCCACAACATGGTGCCGACCTGGCGGGTCGGGGCGTAGGCGCCGCGCACGCCGAGCCCCGCGTGCAACTCCAAGCCGAGCTCGGTCAACGCGTCCTGAATCTGCGGGCTGACGGTCACTTTCCGTCTCCCAGCAGGCTGCGCAGGTGCGCCACCGAATCGCCGCGGTGCAGGTTCAGCAGGCGCACGGTCTGGCCGACGTCATGGGCGAACGCGGCTTCGAGGATCGCCTGATGATCGTCGTTGACCGTCTCGGCGTTGAATTGATCGCCGAAGTAGAGCTGCCGGTACGGGTCGGTGGTGTCCCAGAGCTGGCTCACGGTGTGCACCGCGCGGTGCAGCCCGCTCGGCTCGAGCAGCTGGAAGTGAAACCGCCGGTTCTGCTCGTTGACCGTGGTCACGTCGGAGTCGGCGGCGGCCTGCGCCATCCGGGCCATCGCGTCCTGCATCGTGGCGAGCTCGGCGCGACCCAGCCGCGGGACGCTGGCGCGGACCAGGCCTGTCTCGAGCCATTCGCGCATGTCGTAGACCTCGATGAGCTCGGCGATGGTCAGCTGCGTGACACGGAACCCGTGGTGCGGCAGGTAGGTGACATGCCCTTCGCCCTCGAGCATCTTCAGCGCCTCACGCACCGGCACTCGGCTCACATTGAACCGTTCCGCGATCTCGTCCTGCCGGATCGCGGTGCCGGGCGCCAGCTCGCCGTTGATCACCATCTTGCGCAGTTCGACCAGAACTGCCTGGTGCGCGGTGGTGGGCCGGACGTACGCCACCCCATTGGCACGAACCACGCCGATTCCACCCTCGTCGCTCATGTTAATAGTTTATACGAACCATCTTCTCATCTCGCGGAGCCACGCATGACCTCGATCGTGATCGACAACATCGGCACGCTGGCCACCGGACTGCCCGGTGCACCGGTGGCGCGGGACACCTCCATGCTCATCGAGGACGGCGTGATCGCCGCCATCGGCGGCACGCACCAGGCAGACCGTGTCCTCGACGCGGGCGGTCTCACGGTGATCCCTGGGCTCGTCGATGGGCACGTGCACCCGACCTTCGGCGAGTGGACTCCCGCCCAGGACGCGATCGGCTGGATCCACAACTACCTGCATGGCGGCACCACCTCGATGGTGTCCGCAGGAGAGCTGCACATTCCCGGGCTGGCGTTCGACCAGCTCACCCCCGAGCTGGTGGTCAGCATCGCGATCGTGTCCAAGCACACCACCGGCCGGATGCGCCCATCCGGGGTCAAGGTCAGCGCGGGCACGGCGCTGCTTGTGCCAGGCATGACCGAGCAGCACTTCGACCGGCTGGCCGCCGAGGGCGTCGACCAGTTGAAGTTCATCTTCTACGACTGGAACCGGCTGGACGACGGCGAAGCGGTCCGGTATGTCGCCTGGGCACACGAGCGCGGGATGACCGTCAAGATGCACTCCGGCGGCGTCTCGCGGTCCGGATCGAGCCGGGTAGCCGGCCACGAGATCGTGGCGGCGGTCGGCCCGGACATCGTCGGGCACATCTCCGGCGGGCCGATCCCGATGCGCGACGACGACATCCGTGCGGTGGTCCGCACGACGACCTGCGCGCTGGAGGTGTGCAGTTCGATGAACTACCGCGCCACCCGGGTCGTGGTCGACGAACTGCATGCCCGGGACGAGCTGGCCAGGCTCACGCTGGGGACCGATACCCCCGGCGGGACCGGCGTGATCCCGCGGGGCATGCTCCGCAACATCTGTTTCCTCGCGTCGGTCTGCGGAGTCGATCCCGCCGACGCGGTCGCTGCGGCCACCGGCGTGACCGCCGCGGCCCACAGGCTGGACACCGGTGTGCTGGCGCCCGGCCGGCCTGCCGACCTGGTCGTACTCGGTCCGATCACCGGCTCCGACGCCAACGACGCGTTGGAGTCGTTCGCGGTGGGCGATCTTCCCGGTATCGCGGCGGTGCTCGTCGACGGCGAGGCCCTGGTGTCCGGCCGCAGTGAACAGACTCCCCCACCACGGTCCGCTGTCCGGTGGCACTGAAAGGAAAAACCGATGCCTCAGACTTCGCAGCTGCGGGCCGCGTTCGCCGTTCGTCTGTCCGATATGTACGGCGCCGAGGTGCCCGCGTACACGACGCTGCTCGACGTGGCCGGCGAGATCAACCAGGAGGTGCTGCGGCGTGACGCGGACGCCATGCGCTTGGGCGACATCAGCCGGGTGACCGCTGAGCGACACGGTGCGATCCGGGTGGGCAGTCCGCGGGAGATGCGTCAGGCAGCGCAGATCTTCGCGGCGCTGGGCATGCATCCGGTCGGCTTCTACGACCTGCGGGACGCCGCCAGCAGTTCGGTGCCGGTGGTGTCCACCGCCTTCCGCCCGATCGCGGCGGATGAGCTGGCGCGCAACCCGTTCCGGGTCTTCACCTCGATGCTCACCACTGCCGACCGCCGCTTCTTCGACGCGGACCTGCAGGCCCGGCTGGAAGCCTTCCTGGAGCGCCGGGAGCTGTTCTCTCCCGAGCTGCTGGAGCTGGCAGCGCGGGCCGAGCGGAACGGCGAACTCGATGATCCCGCGGCCGAGCGATTCCTCCACCTGGCCGTCGGAGCGTTCGAACTCTCCCCGGAGCCTGTGGACCAGACGTGGTACGCCGAACTGGAGCGGATTTCTGCCGTGGCCGCCGACATCGGCGGCGTGCGCAGCACGCACGTCAACCACCTGACGCCAAGGGTGTTGGACATCGACGAGCTGTACCGGCGGATGAGCGAACGCGGGATCACCATGATCGACCAGATCCAGGGCCCGCCACGGTGGGCCGGGCCGGATGTCCTGTTGCGACAGACGTCGTTCCGGGCGCTGGCCGAACCCCGGAAGTTCCGCGCGGCCGACGGTTCGGTCACCGACGGCACACTTCGCGTTCGTTTCGGGGAAGTCGAGGCCCGTGGCGTCGCTTTGACGCGCGAAGGCAGGGCGCTGTACGACCGCATGGTGGCGGAGACCGACCGGCTCGTGACCGAGTCCGGCAAGTCCAGGCAGGACGTCGCGGAGGGCGTGTGGCGCGCGCACTTGCCTGCGGACGAGCGCGGGCTCGCTGACCAGGGGCTGGCGTACTTCACGTATCAAGCCGTTCTCGACGACGGCACGATCACCGCGACTCCGATTGTGTACGAGGACTTCCTGCCCCGCTCCGCAGCCGGGATCTTCCAGTCCAACCTCACCGACGAGGGCACTCGGGACTCGACCCAGGCCGCCACCGCCTACGACGAGGGCCGGCTGTCGGAGATGATCGGCAGGCAGGTCCTGGATCCGTTCGAACTGTATGAGGCGCAACAGCGACAGTCGCTTCGACATGCCCGCAAGAAGCTTGGACTGCCACCGGTATGAGTACTGAACTGATCGCCGATCTGCGGGCCGCCGTCCGGGGCGAGGTGGCCGCCGACGTAGGCGCCCGCGCCCTGTACTCGGCGGACGCCTCCAACTACCGCCGGATCCCGGTGGCGGTCGTGTTTCCGCTCGACCGTGATGATGTGATCGCCGCGGTGGCCGCGTGCCGTCGCCATGGCGCGTCGATCACGTCTCGCGGCGGCGGAACCAGCACGTCAGGCCAGGCTGTAGGCGAGGGTGTAGTGCTGGATTTCTCCCGGCATTACTCGCGGATCCTGTCGATCGACCCGGACGCGCGGACCGCGCGCGTCGAACCGGGCATTGTGCTGGACGACCTGCAGTCCGCGGTCGCAGGGCACGGCTTGATATTCGGGCCGGATCCATCCACGCACGGGCGGTGCACGATCGGCGGGATGATCGGCAACAACGCCTGCGGCTCGCACTCCTTGGCCTGGGGAAAGACCAGCGACAACGTCCTCGAACTCGAAGTGCTCACCTATGACGGGACGATACTGACCGTCGGCCCGATGACCCGCGCGGAACTCGATCACGCGATCGCCGAGGGCGGCGAACGCGGGCGCGTCCTCGCGGCCGCCCGGGACCTCGCGCTGGGCGACCTGAGCACTCTGCGGACCGAATTCGGCCGGTTTCCGCGGCAGGTATCGGGTTACGCGCTCGAGCATCTGTTGCCGGAGAACCGGTTCGACCTCGCCCGTGCGCTGGTCGGCACCGAGGGCACGTGCGTGGTGGTGCTCTCGGCGACCCTCGAACTGGTGGCACGGCCGGCGACGCGTACCCTGGTCGTGCTCGGATACGCGGACTCGTTCGCCGCTGCGGACGCCGTGCCCGCGTTGATCAAGTGCGCGCCGATGACGTTGGAAGGCCTGGACCGCAGCCTGACCCAGATGGTCGCCCGGCCCGCGGCACTCGACCGGCTTCCGGAGGGCGACGCGTGGTTGTTCGCCGAGATCGACACCGACGATCCGGCGGAACTGGTGTCCGCTGCGGAGAACACAGCGGGTTTCCGCGGCACGTATGTGGCCGTCGCCCCCGATGACCAACGTGCGCTGTGGAGCATCCGGGAGGACGGAGCCGGCCTGGCGACGCGGCTGCCCGACGGATCGGAGGCATGGCCCGGCTGGGAGGACGCCGCCGTCCCACCGGACAATCTCGGCGCCTACCTGCGCGATTTCGTGGCCCTGCTGGACCGGTACGCGCTTCGCGGCGCCGTCTATGGGCATTTCGGCGAAGGCTGTCTGCACGTCCGGATCGACTTCGACTTCAGCACCGAGGCGGGAACGACCCGGTTCCGGGCGTTTCTCGCCGAGGCCGCTCGGCTGGTCGCGGCGCACGGCGGCTCGCCGTCCGGCGAACACGGCGACGGCCAGGCGCGCTCGGAGTTTCTCGATCTGGTCTACAGCCCGCAGGCCATCGGCCTGATGGCGCGTTTCAAGCAGATCTGGGATCCCGAGGGCCGGCTCAACCCGGGGGTCGTCGTCCATCCGCGACGGTCCGATCAGGACTTGCGCGTCTCGCCTCAGCGTGTTCCGCTGCCGCTGGCGACGGTGCTCCGCTTTCCCGAGGACGGTGGGGATTTCGCCCGGGCGACCCGCCGCTGTGTCGGCGTCGGCAAATGCCGGACGACCGCCGCGACCGGATCGGTGATGTGCCCCAGCTACCGGGTGACCCGAAACGAACGTGACTCCACCCGTGGCCGCGCCCGGCTGCAGGGCGAGGTGATCACCAACGGCTGGCGTTCCCGCGAAGTCCGGGACGCACTGGATTTGTGCCTGTCCTGCAAGGGATGCAGCTCCGACTGTCCGGTCGGTGTGGACGTGGCGAGCTACAAGTCCGAGTTCCTGTACCACCATTATCGGCACCGGCTACGCCCGTTGTCGCACTACTCGATGGGTTGGCTTCCGTTCTGGTCGCGGCTGGCGGGGCGGACACCTCGGCTGGCCAACGCCGTGACCCACTCGGCGTTGGCGCCCGCGCTGAAACGGCTCGGTGGCATCGCCCCGCAGCGCCCCATTCCTTCGTTCGCCGGCCAGACTTTTCTGCGCTGGTTCCGCAGCCGTCCGCAAGGGCCGTCAGGGCGGCCGGTGCTGCTGTGGGTGGACTCGTTCAACAATCACTTCAGTCCTCAAGTGCTGCGTGCGGGAGTCGAGGTGCTCGAATCCGCCGGGTTCCAGGTGCACGTGCCGCCGGGAACCCAGTGCTGCGGGTTGACCTGGCTGACCACCGGCCAGCTCGGCAAGGCCCGCCGCGTCGGGGCTCGAACCGTCGCCGCCGTGGAACGCCTCCCGGACATGCCCATCGTCGGTCTCGAGCCGAGCTGCACCGCGGCACTGCGGTCGGATCTGCCCAACTTGCTGGACACGGCCGCCGCACGACGAACCGCAGGTCGTGTCACCACTTTCGCCGAGCTTCTGGTTGACAGCGACTACGAACCATCGCGACTGGACGTGCGTTCACTGAGCCAGACCCATTGCCACCAGCACGCCGACTCGGGGACTGCGGCCGACAGCGAGCTTCTGCGCCGAGCCGGTGTGGACAACATCGAACTGGCGTCCGGCTGCTGCGGTCTCGCGGGCAACTTCGGTTTTGAACGCGGGCACTACGAGGTGTCGGTGGCGGCGGCCGAACAGGTGTTGCTCCCCCAGGTTCGAGGTGCCTCAGCCGAAACGGTCGTGCTCGCCGACGGGTTCAGCTGCCGAACCCAGATCGCCCAGTTGACCGACCGGACAGCCCACCATGTCGCCGAATTGCTGGCCGCCTCCGGCAGGCGATGACGTCGAACGTCCCGCGGGCGCCGGCCAGGCCGGACTGGGTGAACCCGGCGTGGATCGCGCGAGTACCCAGGGCCCCGGCAAGTTTGTGACGGCGATCTCCGCACCTCTGGCGGGTCGCCCGGAAATGACTGTGGGCATCCTCCCCGGTGGAGAGAATGCCCAGGTCATCGGTCTGAACCGAGGTGCGCCGCCAGGGACTCGAACCCCGGACCCGCTGATTAAGAGTCAGCTGCTCTAACCAACTGAGCTAGCGGCGCAGGAAGCACGACAAGATTAGCGCACCCTGTGACCCGCTTCGTACCGGTCGGGCACGTTAGAGTAGAACATCATTCGGGTTACTGACTGGAGCACCGATGACGTCGTGGTTCACCTCGCCCGCCGACGCCGGGGAACGGCTCGCCGCCGTGGACTACCTGGCCGACGACGGCATCGCGACGTCGGTCTTCCTGGCCGCGGCGCTGGGCAAGCCGCTGCTGGCCGAAGGACCGGCCGGTGTGGGCAAGACCCAGCTCGCCAAGGCCGTCGCGGAGGCGACCGGAGCCGAGCTGATCAGGTTGCAGTGCTACGAGGGCCTGGACGAGGCCCGCGCCCTCTACGAGTGGAACTACAAGAAGCAGCTCCTGCGCATCCAGGCGTCCGGCGAGCAGGCCTGGGAGGAGACCCACGACGACATCTTCAGCCAGGAGTTCCTCCTGGAGCGTCCGCTGCTGAAGGCGATCAGGCGGACCGAGCCCACGGTGCTGCTGATCGACGAGACCGACAAGGCCGACGTCGAGGTCGAGGGGCTGCTGCTGGAGATCCTTTCGGACTACCAGGTGACGATCCCCGAACTCGGCACGATCGCCGCGACGCGCCGGCCGTACGTCGTGCTCACCTCGAACGCGACACGCGAGCTGTCGGAGGCGCTGAAGCGGCGCTGCCTGTACCTCCACCTGGACTACCCCTCGCCCGAACGCGAGCGGGACATCGTGCTCGCGCAGGTGCCCGGCATCGAGGCCGCGCTGGCCGAGCAGCTCGCGCGTACGGTCGCCACGCTGCGCGCGCTGGAGCTGAAGAAGTCGCCGTCGATCGCCGAGACCATCGACTGGGCCCACACGCTCCTCGCGCTCGGGCGTACCGAGCTCGACGAGACCACGACCGCCGACACGCTCGGCGTGGTGCTCAAGCACGCGTCCGACCAGGCGCGGGCGGTCAAGGAACTCGGCCTTCCCGCCCGCTGAGCGGACGGGGCGGGACGAGAGGGGAGGCGTGCGGTGTCGCTGCTCGACAGGCATGTGGGGTTCGTGGACGCGCTGCGCCGGGCCGGGCTGCCGGTGTCGCTGGCCGAAGGGCTGGACGCCGCCCGCGCGCTCGAGGTGATCGATCTGACCGAGCGGGACACGCTACGCGAGGCGTACGCGGCGACGCTCGTGAAGCGGCCGGCGCACCGGCCCGGCTTCGACACGCTCTTCGACCTGTGGTACCCGCCGGTGACGAGCGGCCTGCACGTGTCGGGCGCGGGCCGGGACGAGGACGGACCGGACCTGGCGACCGCCGAGGTGCCCGAGCTGCGCGACCGGCTGGCCGAGCTGCTGCTGAACGACGCGGGCGCCACGGGCGATCCCGCGTTCGGCGAGTTCGTCCGGGCGATGGTCGAGCGGTTCGGCAACCAGCCGGCGGGTGCGGGGCGGCAGAACTGGTTCTCCTACTCCGTGCTGCGCGCCCTGTCCCCCGGCACGCTGATGGCGCGGATGCTCAACGAGGTGCTGCTCGGCCGGGATCGTGGCGGGATGGCCGAGACGGTGGCCCGCCGCCGGCTCGCCGACAACATCGCCGGCTTCGAGGAGGCCGTCGCCTCGGACGTGCGCAGGAGGATCGCCGAGGACTCCGGCGTGGAGAAGATCGCCAGGTCCGTGGTGCGGCCGCCCGTGGACCAGATCGACTTCCTGCGGGTCACCAAGGCCGACCTGGCCCGGCTGCGGCGCGAGGTGTACCCGCTGGCGCGCCGCCTGGCCACCCGGTTGACGATCAAGCACCGGCACGGCCATCGGGGCCGGCTGGACTTCCGGCGCACGGTCAGGGCCTCGCTGAGCACCGGCGGCGTCCCGATCGTCACCCACATGCGGCCGCGCCGCCCGCACAAGCCCGAGCTGGTCGTGCTGTGCGACGCCAGCGACTCGGTCGCCGCGTTCTCCCACTTCACGCTGCTGCTGACGTACGCGCTGCGGGAGCAGTTCACCAAGGTGCGCGCGTTCGCCTTCGTGGACACGGTGGACGAGATCACCCGGTTCTTCGCGCCCGGCGCCGACGTCGTGGAGGCGATCACCCGGATGACGCGGGAGGCGGACATCACCCGCTTCGGCCGCAGCGACTACGGGCACTCGCTGGAGAGGTTCGCCGAGAAGTACGGCGACGCCATCGGGCCGAAGACCTCGCTGCTGATCCTGGGCGACGCCCGGTCCAACTACCAGCGGCCCCAGCTCGCCACCTTGAAGCGGCTCGCCGGCGAGGCGCGGCACGCGTACTGGCTCAACCCGGAGCCGCGCGCGCAGTGGGACACCGGCGACTCGGTGGCGACGTCCTACGGCGGTGTGGTCCCGATGCACGAGTGCCGCAACGTCGCCCAGCTCGCCGCCTTCATCGAGGAGCTCGCCTAGGACCGGCACCGCCAACGTGCGGCCCGTACGGGACTACGACAGGTGGCCGGGCCGCGCGTGGACTTCGGCCGGCGAGCCGGCCTCGCCGCCTAGGTCATCCTGCGCAGGATGCGGGCGGCGGTACGGGCCAGGATCTCGACCTCGTCCTCGGTCAGCTCGGCGTACGCGTCGCCGAGGATCCACCTGGCCGCCTTGCGGGGCAGGAACAGCGTCAGCCCCTCCGCGGTCACCGAGGGGTCCTTGACGCGACCGCCGTGCACGACGAGCAGGGGCGTGATGTCGACGGGGATGCCGGACTCGCGCGACAGCAGATCCGCCATGGTGGCGGCGGCGTCCACGAGCCCCTTGGCCACCGAGGTGCCGGACCGCTCGCCGAAGAAGAGCTTGCCTCCGTACGCCGCGATGTGGGTGTCGGGAGGCCACGCCTCGTTGTCGACGATCCACACCCCGCCGGGGCCGATGACCAGGTGGTCGATGGAGGCCTTGCCCGGTACGGCCCGGCCGTCGAGCACGCGGTAGCCGTACTGACCGAGCCCTCGGCGTAACAGGCGTCCGGTGCGCGCCGCGCCGCTGCGCTTGCCGCGCCAGACGGCCGTGGCCTCGAACATGCGCCAGGAGATGAACGCGTCGGCGACCCAGACCGCGCCGCCGCCGAGGAGCCCCACGAGGAAGGGCACCGGCAGGGACCGGTAGAAGGCGAGGGCGGTGATGAGGACGAATCCCGCACCCGCCATGACGTGGCGCCGGCGGCGGCGCTCCGACCTGGTCTCGCGCCACCGGAGCTCGTACATCACCGATGGCGAGCCCCACTTGAACTTGTCGTCCTGCGGCACGTAGATGGAACCATTGGGCACCGGAAACCCCCACGATTTCGGGCTCAGTCGACTACGTCTGGATACCCAAGTCGGGGCTCCAACTTTCCCAAGGTTACGGAAGTAGCACACCCCCGACATAGCTTGAGTGTGCGAAGTTTCTCGATCCCCCGTAAAAGAGCACACGGGAAGACAGGGATGCCACAGTCCGTTAACCGACCAGTCGGTATGCTGGGGGGCATCGAGACCCAGGGGAGGCGTGCGAGATGGCGCGCAACGGAGCCCGGCTGATCGCCACCGCGACACCGGACAGAGCAGGCGACGACGGGGCGAAGCCCGACGAGCCGGTACGGCAGCGGCTGCTGGCCGAGGCGACACGGCTGTTCGCGGAGAAGGGCTTCGAGAGCACATCGGTACAGGAGGTCGTGGCCGCCGCCGGTGTCACCAAGGGCGCGATGTACCACTATTTCGGCTCTAAGGATGATCTGCTCCAGGAGATCTACGCCCGCGTGCTCCGCCTGCAGATGGAACGGCTCACCAGGTTCGCGGGCGCCCCGGGGCCGGTCGCCGAGCGCATGCACGCCGCCGCCGCGGACGTGATCGCCACCACGATCGAGAACCTCGACGACTCCAAGATCTTCTTCCGCTCGATGCACCAGCTCGCGCCCGAGACGCAGAAGGCCGTGCGGGCCGAGCGGCGCCGCTACCACGAGCGCTTCCGGGACCTGCTGATCGAGGGCCAGCAAGCCAAGGTGTTCCGCGACGACGTGCCGGCCGACCTCGTGGTCGACTTCTTCTTCGGCTCGGTCCACCACCTCGGCACCTGGTTCCACGCCGACGGGCCGCTCTCGGGCGCCGACGTAGGCCGCCACTTCGCCGACCTCCTCCTGGCCTCACTCCGCCCTTGAGGTCGGTCCTTGCGGTTCGGTCCTTGCGGTTCGGTCCTTGAGCCGCCGCCGCTGAGCCGCCGGCCCTGACGGCGCGACCCTGACGGCGCACGCGCGCGGGTGTGCGCGTGCGCCGCCAGGAGCCCCGGACCGCGAACCCTCCTCAGGAGGCCGGCGGGCCGGGGAGGTCGGCGAGATGAGCGAGGGCGTCGCGGTGGTCGCCCGGCGTCCCGAGCGCGATCTCATCGGCCTTGGCGCGCTTCAGGTAGAGGTGTACGGGATGCTCCCAGGTCATCCCGATGCCGCCGTGCAGTTGCAGGCACTCCTCCGCCGCGTGCACGGCGACCTCCCCGCACCATGCCTGCGCGACGGCGACCGCCGTGGCGGCGTCGCCGCCCCCCGCGAGCGCGTCGGCGGCATCGCGCGCCGCGGCCCGCGCCTGGACGACCTCCATCCACAGGTCCGCGAGCCGGTGCTTCAGCGCCTGGAACGAGCCCACCGGCCGGGCGAACTGGTGGCGTTCCTTGACGTAGGCCACGGTCGTGGTCAGGCACCACTCGGCCACTCCGAGCTGCTCGGAGGCCAGCAGTCCCGCGCCGAGTTCCAGCGCCGCGCGCAGCGACGCGAGGTCATCGGCGACCGGCTGGCCCAGTGCGTCGCTGAACGTCACGGCGGCGATCGGCCGGGTGAGGTCGAGCGAGACGGCCGGCTCGACGGTCGCGTCCGCCGCGTCGACGGCGTAGAGCGCGCCGGAGGCGGGGACGATCAGCACGTCCGCGGCATCGGCCCCCGCGACGGCGGCGACCCGGCCGGTCAGCCTGCCTCCCTCGGCACGCACCCCGGACGTCCCACCGGCCGGCGCGTACGGCGAGGCCGCGAACGACACGGCGAGCGCCGCCGTCCTCTCACCGGTCGCCAGCTCCGCGAGCAGGTCGCGGGCGGCGCCGGAGCCCGAACCGGCCAGCGCCCCCGTCGCCAGGACGGCGCTGGTCAGGAACGGCACCGGCGTGACCGCGCGGCCGAGCTCCTCCAGCACCACCGCCGCCTCCCGCGCGGACGCGCCCGCGCCGCCGAGCTCCTCGGGGATCAGCAGCCCGGCCGCCCCGATGTCCCGGGCCAGCGCCTTCCACAGGTCGGCGTCGTACGAAGAGGCGCTCTCGACCCTGGCGAGCACCGTGGCCGGCGGGCACCTGTCGGCCAGCAGATCGCGGACGGCCGCCCGCAGCTCCTCCTCGACCTCGGAATACAGGAGGGTCATCGTGGGAGGTCCTTCCAGGGGACGTTCTTGTCGACGCGGGGTTCGGAGGGCAGGCCGAGGACGCGCTCGGCGATGATGTTGCGCAGGATCTCGGAGGTCCCGCCCTCGATCGAGTTGCCCCTGGCGCGCAGGTAGCGATAGCCCGCCCCCCGGCCGAAGAAGTCGACCGTGTCCGACCGCCGGAAGGACCAGTCGTCGTAGGCGAGCCCCTCCTCACGGAGCATCTCCACCTCCAGGCCGGAGATCGCCTGGTTCAGGTGGGCGAAGGCGAGCTTCATGCCCGAGCCCTCCGGTCCCGGCGCCCCGGCGGCGAGCTGCTCGCGCAGCCGCACACCGGCGAGCCGGGTGACCTCGGCCTCGACCCAGAGCCGCAGGAGGCGCTGGTGAAGGTCGTGGGTGCGGAGCTCAGGACGCTGCCGCCAGGTGTCCGCGACGGTGCTCATCGCGCCGCCGCCGCGCCGCGTCGGCGAGCCGCCGATGGCGACGCGCTCGCTCATCAGCGTGGTCTGGGCCACCCGCCAGCCGTCCCCGACCGTGCCCAGCCTCAGCGTGTCGGGCAGCCGCACGCCGGTGAGGAAGACCTCGTTGAACTCCGCCTCGCCGGTGATCTGACGCAGCGGCCGTACGTCGACGCCAGGGGCCTTCATGTCGCAGATGAAGTACGTCAGGCCGCGATGCTTCGGGACGTCCGGATCGGTGCGGGCGACCAGGATGGCCCAGCGGGCGTGGTGGGCGCTGGAGGTCCAGACCTTCTGCCCGTCCACGATCCACTCGTCGCCGTCGCGCACCGCCCTGGTGGCCAGGGTGGCGAGGTCGGATCCGGCGCCCGGCTCGCTGAAGAGCTGGCACCAGATCTCCTCCCCGGTCCACAGGGGCCGCAGGAAGCGCTTCTTCTGCTCCTCGGTGCCGAAGGCGAGGATCGTGGGCGCCGCCATGCCGAGCCCGATGACCAGCTTGCCGGGCTCGGGCTGCGGGGTGCCTTCGAGCTCGCGTTCCACGACGTTCTGCAGCTCGCGGGGGGCACCGAGACCGCCGAGGCCCTCGGGGAAGTGCACCCAGGCCAGCCCGGCGTCGTACCGCGCCCGCAGGAAGTCCAGCGGTTCGGTCGCCGCGGGATCGTGCCGCGCCAGGAACGCGCGGACCCGTTCCTTGATCGCCGCCTCATCCACTGTCACGAGAAGTCCCTTCCGATCTGCCGGCATGTCACTCGGCGGGCATGTGCTTCTTGAGCTCGCGATACGCGAGGGAGCGCTTGTGCACCTCGTCGGGTCCGTCGGCTAGCCGCAACGCACGGGCGGACGCCCACAGCCCGGCCAGCGGGAAGTCCTGGCTGACCCCGCCCGCCCCGTGGACCTGGATGGCCTTGTCGAGGATCCACTCCACCGCCGCCGGGGTGGCGATCTTGATGGCCTGGATCTCGGTGTGCGCGCCCTGGTTGCCGACGGTGTCCATCAGCCAGGCGGTCTTGAGCACCAGCAGCCGCAGCTGCTCCACCCTGACCCGCGACTCGGCGATCCAGTCCTGGACCACGCCCTGCCGGGCCACCTGCTTGCCGAACGCCGTACGGGACAGGGCACGCGCGCACATGAGCTCGATCGCCCGCTCGGCCATGCCGATCAGGCGCATGCAGTGGTGGATGCGGCCGGGGCCCAGGCGCGCCTGGGCGATGGCGAACCCGCCGCCCTCCTCGCCGATGAGATGGTCCACCGGGACGCGGACGTCCTCGAACAGCACCTCGGCGTGGCCACCGTGGTCGCCGTCGGTGTACCCGAAGACGTGCATGCCCCGCTTGACGGTCAGCCCAGGGGTGTCGCGCGGGACGAGCACCATGCTCTGCTGCCGGTGCTTCGACCCCTCCTGGGAGGTCTTCCCCATCACGATGAAGATCGCGCAACGCGGGTCCATCGCGCCGGAGGCGAACCACTTGCGGCCGTTGATGACGTACTCGCCGCCGTCGCGCACGATCGACGTCGAGATGTTGGTCGCGTCGGAGGAGGCGACGTCCGGCTCCGTCATCGCGAACGCCGACCTGATCTCGCCGTTGAGCAGCGGATCCAGCCACGTCGTGCGCTGCCACTCGTTCCCGAACATGGAGAGGACCTCCATGTTCCCGGTGTCGGGGGCGGCGCAGTTGGTGGCGGCCGGGGCGATGCGCGGGCTGCGGCCCATGATCTCGGCCAGGGGCGCGTACTGCAGGTTGGTCAGGCCCGCGCCGTGCTCGCCCGGCAGGAAGAGGTTCCACAGGCCGCGCCCGCGCGCCTCGTCCTTGAGATCCTCCAGGATGGGCGGGGCGCTCCAGCCGCTCTCGGCCGCTTGGAGCGCGAAAGCCTCCTCCGCCGGGTACACGCACTCGTCCATGAACTCCAGCAGCCGCTTGCGCAGCTCCTCTGTGGTGCTGTCGTAGCCGAACTCCATCAGCCCTCCAGGGACTCCAGTGTGTGCAGGCCGTGGGCCACGAGCGGAGCGACGTGCTCGCCCACCTGGGCGAACCCCTCTCCGACGGTCAGGCCCTGGGTGTAGCGGAAGTAGATGCCCTCGGAGATCACCGCGAGCTTGAAACAGGCGAGCCCGACGTACCAGCCGAGCCGGGAGATGTCGAGGCCGGCGCCGCGCGCGTACCGCTCCGCCAGCGGGGAGGGGCCGCTCGTCTCGAAGGGCCGGCCGGTGCCCAGGGCCGCCATGTCGCCGTAGAGCAGGTAAAGGGCGAGGTCGGTGAGCGGGTCGCCGAGCGTGGACATCTCCCAGTCGAGGACGGCGCGCACGTGCCCGTCAGCGATCAGCGTGTTGCCGGGCTTGTAGTCGCCGTGCACGATCGTGTGGCGCTGCGTGGCCGGCACGGCGCCGGCCAGCCGGTCGAACAGCCGGTCGATGTCGGGGATGTCCCGGCTGCGGGAGGCGTCGAGCTGCCGCTTCCACCGCTTGACCTGCCGCTCCAGGAAGCCCTCCGGCCGGCCGAAGTCTGCGAGCCCGACGGCGGCGGGGTCCAGGGCGTGCAGCCGGGCGAGGATGTCGGCGAGCTCGGCCTCGATGGCCGGCGTCGTCGGGGGCTGGCCGCCCTCGACGTACTCCATGACGTAGAACGGCGCCCCGATGATGTCCGGGTCTTCGCAGAGGTGGTACGTACGCGGGACGGGCACGCCGGTGTCGCGGAGCGCGGTCATGACGCGGTACTCCCGGCCCATGTCGTGCGCCGTGGCGAGGACGTGCCCGAGCGGCGGCCTGCGTACGACGAACCGGCGCTCGCCATCCCGCACCAGATAGGTAAGGTTCGACTTGCCGCCATGAATCACCTCGGCGGCCAGCTCGCCCTCGGCGAGGTCGTGCCTGCCGAGATACTCTTTGAGCCGGCCTAGGTCGAGTCCCGGCGGGCTGGTGTCGATATGTGCCGGCATCGCGCTCCCCAATCATCCCGATACGGTGAGCGTACCGACCGGACGGTATGCCTGTCGACCACCAGCCTCACCTCCCCGCCCAAGCGGCCCGCCCCGGCCCCGGCTTCCCGAGCAAGTGACCGACCACCGGCCTCGGCTTCCTGGCAATCCGTAACCCGTAACCTGTCGCCATCGGTGGTCACCGCCTCGCCGCACAAGTGGTCGCCGTGAAAGGCCGTTCAGTGGTCCTGCCACCCAGGCCACTTCACCGGCCACACTTCCATCATGACCGCGAAGATGCCCGAACCCACCACCCTCTCGGGCCGGGTCGTACGGCTGGAGCCGCTCGGCCTGGAACACCTCACCGACCTGTACGCCGCAGGGGGGAACGACGACGAAGTATGGCGCTGGATGCCGGCGGCGACCCCCCGTAGCGAGGAGGAGATGCGGCGGATCGCCCAGTCCCTGATCGAGAACCCCGGCATCGTGCCGTTCTCGGTCATCCTGAGGGACACCGAACGCGCCATCGGGTGGAGCACCCTGCACGACGTGCCGACATTCGACCAGAGCCTGGAGATCGGCTGGACCTGGTACGGCAGGGCCTACTGGCGGACCGCCGTGAACACCGAATGCAAGCTGCTCCTGCTCGGCCACGCCTTCGACAAGCTCGGCCACAACCGCGTCCTGCTCAAGACCGACGTGCTCAACACCCGCTCGCAGCAGGCCATCAGGCGCATCGGCGGCGTCTACGAGGGCACACTTCGCAGGCACCGCCAACGCCCCGACGGCACCTGGCGGGACACCGTCCACTTCGGCATCCTCGACGACGAGTGGCCCGCATGCCGAGACCGCCTAGAGCACGCCCTCACCCGCTGAACCACCACAACCAACGCCCCCGCACGACAACCCCGCACACCCGACCGTCCGCGCTGACCTTGCGAGGTCAGGAGAGCATGCCCCTGAGCAGTTCGCGCATGCCGCTGCGCAGTTCCTCCAAGGTGGGGACGGCGCCGGCGCCCGCGATCGCGTCGAAGAGCACCCCCTCGCCGAAGGCGACGAGCTGCTTGCCATGCCGGTCGGGGTCGCGGGAGCCGGCCGCGGCCAGCACGGCGATGGCCACCTCGCGGAAGCGGCGCCCCGCCTGGTCGTACACCTCGCGGAGCTCCGGGCGGCGGGTGGCCTCCAGGGCGAGCTCGTACCGGGCGAGCGTGGTGCGGCGGCCGTCGGTGAGCTGTCGGTGCAGCAGGCCTGCCATCAGATCGGCGAGCTCGCCAGGCCCACCCACCCCGCCGCCGGACGCGCCCGCCTCTCTGCCCGATGCAGCCGCCCCTCTGTCGGAGCTCAAATCACCGATGGACGCGCTCACCCCGCCGACGGAGGCGTCTGCTCCACCGCTGCTCTGCGGGATGGCGGTGAAGTATCCCTCCTCGAGAGCGGTGAGCCGGGCGAGCGTGAGGGCGAGAAGCGCCGCGCGGGTGCGGGCGAGGTTGGATGTGGACCCCAGGGGCAGCCCTGCCGCCTCGTCCACGGCGCGGTGGGTGAGACCGCGCATCCCCCGTTCGACCAGCAGCGTTATGGCCGCCTCCGCCACGATCTCCTCCCTGCGCATGAGCCCAGACTACACGTGTAGTAAGCTAACTACAGGTGTAGTGAAGGAGGGGTCATGTCCCATGCGGTAGTGATCGGCGGCGGGATCGGCGGCCTGACCGCCGCGGCGGCTCTCTCGCGCCAAGGCTGGTCGGTGACGGTGTGCGAGCGGGCCGGGTCCCTGGAACCCGTCGGCTCCGGCATCGCCATCGCGCCCAACGCGCTCAAGGCGCTCGACACGATCGGCGTGGGCGACAAGGTGCGGGAGCTGTCCGCGATGCAAGGGGAGGCCGGGCTGCGCGCGGCGGACGGCCGGTGGCTGCTACGCACGAGCGCCGAGGCCGCGCTGGCCCGGTTCGGCGATCCCACCGTGCTACTGCTCCGCGCCACCCTGGTCGACCTGCTCGCGAGCCGGCTGCCCGCCGGGGCGCTGCGCCTCGGCACGACCGTCCATGCCGTCGACCCGCACACCGGGCGGGTCTCCACCGACGACGGCGATCTGGAAGCCGACCTGGTGGTGGCGGCCGACGGCATCAACTCGGCCGTGCGCGGCGCCCTTTTCCCGGCGCATCCGGGGCCGGTGCACTCCGGGGTGACGAGCTGGCGGGCCGTCGTCGAGCGGCCCGAGGGCGAGCTACGCGGCAGCGAGTCCTGGGGGCCGGGCCAGGTGTTCGGGATCATGCCCCTCGCCGACGGCCTGGTGTACTGCTACGCCACCGCACCCGCCCACCGGACCCGCGCGGACCGTGCGAACCCCACGACTCCACCGAACCAAGCGACTCTGGACAACGGCTCGACTCCGTCGAACGGCGCGGACGCGGGCGGCGGAGGGCGGAAGGGCGAGCTGGCGCGGCTGTTCGGGGACTGGCACGACCCGATCCCCCGGCTGATCGCGGCCGCGGAGGAGGACAGGATCCTCAGGCATGACATCTTCTGCCTGGCCGCTCCCCTGCCGGCCTTCCACTCGGGCAAGGTGGCCCTGCTCGGCGACGCGGCGCACGCGATGACCCCCAACATGGGGCAGGGCGCCTGCCAGGCGATCGAGGACGCGGTGGTCCTCGCCCATCTCTCGGGCGATCTGCCCTCCTACACCGCGGCCCGGCTCGGCCGCACCACGAAGATCATGCGCAGGTCGCGGACCATCTGCCGTCTGACCCGGTGGTCCAACCCGCTGGCCGTACGCGCCAGGGAGGCCGCCATGTCACTGGCCGGACGCCTCGGCGACGACGTCACCCTGCGCCAGTTCCAGGACGTGTTCACCTGGCGGCCACCCGTGTGAGGACGAGGACAGGCAACTCGGCATACGGACGGGCGGTCCCTATCTGGCCGCTGCCCGGGTGGGGACGGGGACGGGGAGCTCGGGGTGGGGAGGGGCGGCCACCTGGGTGGTCTCCGGGGTGAGGCGGCTCAAAGTGATCGTCCCGGCGATCAGCACCGCCGCCGAGAGGAGGGCCGGGACGATGTTCCCGACGCCGGTCGGCAGCGGCTCGCCGAGGAGGACCGTTCCCGCGAGCACCGAGGTGATCGGGTCCACCACCTGCACTCCCGCGTAGGCGATCCCGAAGTAGCCGACCGCGTACGACTTCTGGAGCAGCACGATGGCGAAGACCAGGAGCACCGGGATGGCCGCCGTGAACCAGTGGACGAGCCGCGACAGGTCACCACCCAGCCCTCCCCCGACGACCCGGACGAACGTGGAGACCGACGCCGTCACCGACCCCGCGCCGATGGAGAGCAGCAGCGCCTTGCCCGGACCGCGGGCGCGCCGCGCCCCGAGATGGCACACCGCGACCACCACGCCGATCACGGCCAGGAAGCCGAGCGCGGCCGGGGTGGACAGGACGGGACGCGTATTGCTCTGCGGGATCAGCAGCATGAGCCCCAGCAGCCCTGCGGCCACCGCGGCCGAGCCCAGCACCTCGGCCTTGTGGGGACGCCTGCCGTGCAGGAGCGCCGCCAGCGGCACGGCGAAGACGAGCGTCGCCACGCTCACCGGCTGGATCAGCACCAGGGGCGCGAAGCTCAGCGCCACCGCGTGCAAGGATGCGCCGAGCAGCCCGATGACCCCGCCGATCAGCCACCGCGGCCGCCTGACGAGCTTGAGGTTCGCGCCCCCGTGGACGGCCTCGTACTGCTGCAACGCCGCGCCCCCCGCGTACCCGAGGGCGCCGACCAGCGCGATCGAGACGCCCAGCCAGATCACGAGCGACCGCCGCTCGGGAGCATGCGGGCAGCGGGGAGCACGTGTGGGGTCATCAGTGGGCGCACCCAGCCAGCTTAGGGACAAAAGTGAGGAACGCGGTCGTCGTTCCCCCTATTACCCCTTTATAGGGGGTCACTCCCCCGGCGGCCTCACCCGTGCGCGTACGGCACGGACCACTGCTCCACGGGCGTTTCACGATGCCGCACATGGCGTCTTCCGCTTCCCCGGAAACGGCCTCGTAATCAAAGACACCCCGAAGACGCCGCCACCACCGGCGCCACGCACCCCGGCCACCCGAGGCACGCGGTCCGGTCACCCTCCATGGTTCGCGCGGTCCGGCCATCCCTAGGCATAGCTAGCTGCGCGTGGTCCGGTCACCCGTGGCGGGAAGGTACGCGTGCCCGGATCAGGATCGTTCCGGGCACACGCAGAAGACGTGCCCCTCGGGGTCGGCGAGGATGATCCAGCCCTGGCCGGGCTGGTGGTCGGGCTTGGTGGCGCCCAGTTCGATGTACTCCTGTACGGCCTTGTCGACATCCGGCACGCGGAAGTCGAGGTGGAACTGCTTGTCCGGCCCCGGCCACACCGCGGGCTTGCGCTCGGGCACCCGCGCGAAGTAGATGCTGGTCGTCCCGTCGCCGATGCCGGCGTACTCGTCCTCGGCGTACTGCACCTCGAACCCGGTGATCGCGGAATAGAACTCGGCGAGCTTCTTCGGCTCGGCACAGTCGATGGTCACTGCGATGAGTGCGGCTTTCGTCGTCATGGGTCCATCGTGGACGCCATACCTGTCACCCGCTGTCAGGTACGCAAGACTCTTCCGAAGCCGTCCCCGCGCCCTTCACTCCCGGCGGGCTTCCCCTTTTCCTCGACTGCGAGCCGTCTGCCATCGGCCGTGCACACGACCTTCGTCAATGCCCGCCTCCCGTGGCCGAGATACCCGCCATCGAACATCCTCTTATTCCGCGCGCCGGGAAAGGGAAGGCCGACATTCACCGCTTCCGGCCAGTGCCGCTACGCTGGCGGCCATGCGTCCGATTTTGATCATCTCTCCGCCCGCCGCCCACTAGCGGGCGGTTCCTCTCCTTGAATCCGGGCCTGGACGGTCCGGTGGGTGGCGGCTGCCCGCGTTCTGGGCCCTTCTTCGCTACCACCCCTCTGGAGAGAGTTCATGACGCACGTCTCCGTACGGCGAGGCATGCTGTACGTCACCATCGCCGCCACCATCTGGGGCACGGGCGGCCCCGCGGCGGCGCTTCTGTACCGGCTCAGCGGCCTCGGCCCGGTGGCGGTCTCCTTCTGGCGATTCGTCTTCGGCGCCGGCCTGCTGTTCGGCGCCGCCCGGCTGCTGCGGCTCGGCGGGTGGCGCCCGCGGTGGAGCGGTCTGCTCACCGTCGGCGCCGGGCTGGCGATCTCGCAGGCCGCCTACTTCGCCGCGGTCGCCGCGAGCGGGGTCGCCGTGGCGACCGTGATCACGCTCGGAGCCAGCCCCGCGCTGGTTGCCCTCGGGGCGCGGCTCGCGCTCGCCGAGAGGCTCGGCCGTACGGGCGCGGCCGGCATGGTGCTGGCCCTCACCGGTCTGCTGCTGCTGGTGGGAGGCCCCTCGGCCGTCTCGGCGACCGGCGCGGGCCTCGCGCTGCTGTCCGCCGTCGCCTACGCCGGGGTCACCCTCCACTCCCGCGCGTCGGCGCGTCCGGACGCCTCCACGCAGCCCGCCCCCGTCGCGGAGCGGGCCGGGGCTGTGCGGGAGGCGTACGGGACGGCCATGTGGGGGTTCGCCGCCGGCGGGGTGCTGCTGCTGCCGCTGGCCGTGGTCGAGGGACTGCTGCCGAGCGGCGGCGAGGTGGCGACGGTGGCGCTGCTCGGCTACCTCGGCGCGATGCCGACGGCCCTGGCCTACGGCCTGTTCTTCACCGGGCTGTCGTCGGTGCGGGCGACGACGGCCTCGGTGGTGGCGCTGCTGGAACCGGCGGGGGCCACGGCGATCGGCGTCCTGCTGCTCGGCGAGCGCCTGACGGCCGCATCGGCGGCGGGCACGGCCGTCCTGCTGGCCTCGGTGGCGCTCCTCGCCCTCGGTGAGTCACGCGGGGACTCGCGGGCGGGCAAGTACGCGTAGCGATCGGCGGGGCCTCGCCCTGGTCGTTCCATGGTTCGGTGCGACCGGGGCGAAGCCGGGTACGAAGGTCTGTCCCTGCGTACGCTGGATGGAACCGTCCGGCCCCTACAAGGAAGGTGCCGTGGATGAGCGCCGATGGAGCGAGGCTGAACCGCCGGCAGGTCCGCCTGGTCTTCGCGGGCCTGATGGTGGCCCTGCTGCTGGCGGCACTCGACCAGACGATCGTGTCCACCGCCCTGCCGACGATCGTCGGCGACCTGAAGGGCCTTGAGCACATCGGCTGGATCGTCACCGCCTACATCCTGGCCTCGACCATCGGCCTGCCGATCTACGGCAAGCTGGGCGACCTGCTCGGTCGCAAGATCGTCTTCCAGGCCGCCATCGTGATCTTCCTGGTGGGGTCGGTGCTCTGCGGCATGGCGCGGAACATGCCGGAGCTGATCGGCTTCCGCGCCCTGCAGGGCCTCGGAGGCGGCGGGCTCATGATCGGCGTGCAGGCGATCGTGGCCGACCTGGTCTCCCCGCGCGAGCGCGGCCGCTACGTCGGCGTCATCGGCGCGGTGTGGGGTCTGTCGTCGGTCATCGGCCCGCTCATCGGCGGTTTCTTCACCGACCACGCGAGCTGGCGCTGGTGCTTCTACGTCAACCTGCCGCTCGGGCTGCTCGCGCTGGCCGTCACCGCCGTCGTGCTGCGGCTGCCGAAGCCGACGGCGCGGCCGAAGCTCGACGTCCTCGGCACGGCGCTGCTCGCGGGCACCTCCACCTGCGTCGTGCTGGTCACGAGCTGGGGCGGCACCCAGTACGACTGGGGCTCGCCCGTGATCATCGCCCTCGCGGCCGGCGCGGTGGTCCTCGCCGTGGGCTTCGTGCTGGCCGAGCGGGTGGCGGCCGAGCCGATCATCCCGCTGCACCTGTTCCGCGAGAACCTGTTCGTCCTTCCCGCCGCGATCGCGGTGTTCGTCGGCGTCGGCATGTTCGCCGCGATCGCGTACCTGCCGACGTTCCTGCAGATGGTGAACGGGGCGAGCGCCACGCAGTCGGGGCTGCTGATGCTGCCGATGGTCGCCGGCATGACGATCACCTCGATCGGGTCGGGGCGGATCATCTCGGCGACCGGGCGGTACCGGATCTTCCCGATCGCCGGCATGGCGGTGATGGCGGTCGGCCTGGCGCTGCTGTCGCGGATGACCGCCGACTCCTCGATGGTGCTCAACGCGCTGTACATGTTCGTGACCGGGTTCGGCCTCGGCCTGGTCATGCAGACGCTCGTGCTGATCGTGCAGAACTCCGTCGAGTACCGCGACGTGGGCACGGCCACCTCCGCGGTGAACTACTTCCGGCAGACCGGCGCCTCCCTCGGCACGTCGCTGGTCGGCTCGATCTTCACCCACCGCCTGTCGGACGCGCTCATGGCGAGCGGGGCCCGGCTGCCGGTGCGGAGCGTCAACGCGATCACCCCGCAGATGGTCCACCAGTTGCCCGCGCCAGTGCGCCAGGTCATCGTGCGGGCCTACGCGCAGGCTCTGCCACCGATCTTCCTGTACGTGGCGCCGATCGTCGTGGCCGGTCTCGTGCTCTCCTTCTTCGTCAAGGAGATCCCGCTGTCCAATCGCGCGGCGTCGGCCCGGCAGGACGTCCCGGCGCACAGTGGCTGAGACGATCACGAGCGGAACGCCGTTACAGTTGGAGGCGTTGGAGGTGACGTGCCCTCGATATCGCGATTTGTGAGAAATATCCTGGATCGTCCGGGAAGTGCCAACATCGGCCCCTTTCAGCGCCTGGCCGCCCAGGCGGGTGGCCATGAAGAGCGCATTGGCGCGCTGACCGACCTGCCGCGTCCTCGCATGGACGATCTGGCCGAGTTCTGCGCGATCGCCCGAGAGGCCGCCCGCCGCACCCTCGACATGCGCCCCTTCGACGTCCAGCTCGCCGGCGCCCTCGCCCTGCTGTCCGGGCAGGTCGCCGAGATGGCCACCGGCGAGGGCAAGACCCTGTCGGGCGCGATCGCCGCCGCGGGGCACGCGCTGCGGGGCAAGCGCGTCCACGTGATCTCCGTGAACGACTACCTGGCCCGGCGTGACGCCGAGTGGATGGGGCCTCTCTACGAGGCCCTCGGCGTGTCCGTGGGCTGGATCGGGCAGTCCTCGACGCGCGAGGAGCGCAGGGAGGCGTACGCCAAGGACGTCACCTACGGCTCGGTCAGCGAGATCGGCTTCGACGTGCTGCGCGACCGCATCGCGACCTCCGCCGGCGACCTCGTCGTCCCCGAGCCGTCCGTGGCGCTGATCGACGAGGCCGACTCCGTGCTGGTCGACGAGGCGCGCGTCCCGCTGGTGCTCGCCGGCGCCGCCGACCCCGGGGCCGACGCGCCGGAGACCGCCGAGCTGGTCCGGCGGCTCTCCCGCGGCTACCACTACGAGCTGGACGACCAGGGGCGCAACGTCTTCCTCACCGCCAAGGGCACCGACGCGGTCGAGAAGGCCCTGGGCGGCATCAACCTGTACGAGGCCCCGGACGTGCTGACCCGGATCAACCTCGCCCTGCACGCCCACGCCCTGCTGACCCGCGACGTCGACTACCTCGTCCGTGACGGGCGCATCCAGCTGGTCAGCCAGTCGCGCGGCCGCGTGGCGACCCTGCAGCGCTGGCCGGACGGCCTCCAGGCGGCGGTCGAGGCCAAGGAGGCCCTGCCCGCGAGCGAGACCGGCGAGATCCTCGACTCGATCACCGTCCAGAGCCTCATCCGCCGATACCCCGAAATATGCGGCATGACCGGCACGGCGGTGGCGGTCGAGGAGCAGCTCAGGGAGTTCTACGGCCTGAAGGTCGCCGTCATCCCCTCCAACAAGCCCTGCGTCCGCGTCGACGAACCCGACCGCGTGTACGGCACGGTCGCCGACAAGGAGCGGGCGCTCGCCACCGAGATCGCCCGCGTCCACGCCACGGGCCGCCCGATCCTGGTCGGCACGCTGGACGTGTCCGAGTCCGAGCGCCTCGCGCTCGACCTGGGGGGCAAAGGCCTCGACTGCGTCGTGCTCAACGCCAAGAACGACGCCGAGGAGGCCGCGATCATCTCGCGCGCCGGCGAGCGGGCGGCGATCACCGTGTCCACGCAGATGGCCGGGCGCGGCACCGACATCCGCCTCGGCGAAGGGGTCGCCGAGCTCGGCGGCCTGTACGTCATCGGCTCGGGCAGGCACGCGAGCAGCCGCCTGGACGACCAGCTCAGGGGACGCGCCGGCCGCCAGGGCGACCCGGGCGGGTCGGTGTTCCTCGTGAGCCTCGAAGACGCGCTGATCACCCACTACGCCCCGGACGAGCCGCTTCCCGCCGCCGGTGACGACGGCGTCGTGCGCCACAAGCGGGCCGCGTACGTCGTCGGCCACGCCCAGCGTGTCGCCGAGGGCACCCATCTGGAGATCCACCGCAACACCTGGCGCTACACCCGGCTCCTCGAGCGCCAGCGCGATCTCGTGCTCGAGCAGCGCGACAAGGTGCTGCGGGGCGACGCCGCCGCCGACGCCCTCGCCAAGGCGGCCCCCGGCCGCTGGAACGGGCTCGCCGCCGACGTGGACGAGCCCGTGCTCAAGGAGGCGGCCCGCCAGATCGTCCTGTTCCACCTCGACCGCTGCTGGACCGAGCACCTCGGCTTCATGTCCGACATCCGGGAAGGCATCCACCTGCGGGCTCTCGGCCACAAGCTCGCGCCCCTGGACGAGTTCCACCGCGAGGGGGTCGCGGCGTACCGGAACCTCCTGGAAGAGGTCGAGCGGCGCTCGGTGAAGACGTTCGAGACGGCGACGATCACCACGGACGGCCTCGACCCGCTGGAGAGCGGTCTCAAGCGCCCGACGGCCACCTGGACCTACCTCGTGCAGGAGAACCCCTTCGGCAGCGCCTTCGACCGCGCCCTCAAACGCCTCAGCCCGCGGGCCAAGCGCCGCCAGGACCTCGACTGAGGCTCTCCCGACCGGCGTGCGCCCGTGAGGGCGGGCGCGGTGGGAACCGCCGCGGCGCCCGTTCACGCCGGGGACGTTTCGAGTGCGGTGAGGGGTTGTGATTGGGTGCTGGGTAACAGGAGCGTCCGCAACGAGCACCTCCGCGACCCCGTGACGGTGACCGCACATGAACCCTCATGACTTTCTCGACGTCGACCGTGACCTGTCCGACGAGGAGCGCGCGATCCGCGATGCGGTACGCGACTACGGGAGCACCGAGCTCCTCCCCCACGTCGCCGACTGGTTCGACGCCGGTACGATCCCCGACCCGCGCGCCCTGGCCAGAGGGCTCGGCAAGCTGGGCGTGTTCGGCATGCATCTTTCCGGGTACGGCTGCGCCGGTACCAACGCCGTGAGCTACGGGCTGGCCTGCCGCGAGCTGGAGGCCGTGGACAGCGGGCTGCGCAGCTTCGTCTCGGTGCAGGGGTCGCTGGCGATGACCGCGATCCACAAGTACGGGACCGACGAGCAGAAGGACGAGTGGCTGCCGCGCATGGCGACCGGCGAGGCCCTCGGCTGCTTCGGGCTGACCGAGCCGGACTCCGGCAGCGACCCCGGCTCGATGCGCACCCGCGCCCGCCGCGACGGCGACGACTGGGTGCTCGACGGCACCAAGATGTGGATCACCAACGGGTCGGTCGCCGATGCGGCCGTCGTGTGGGCCAGGACCGACGAGGGCATCCGCGGTTTCCTGGTGCCCACGTCGACCCCTGGGTTCTCCGCCAACGTGATCCACAAGAAGCTGTCGCTCCGCGCTTCGATCACCTCCGAGCTGGTCCTCGACGGGGTGCGGCTGCCCAAGGAGGCGCTCCTGCCGGGCGCGCAGGGGCTGAAGGCGCCGCTGTCCTGCCTGTCGGAGGCGCGGTACGGCATCGTCTGGGGAGTCGCGGGCGCGGCCAGGGCCTGCCTGCTGGCCTCGATCGACTACTCCAAGAGCCGCGTCCAGTTCGACCGGCCGATCGCCGGGTTCCAGCTCACCCAGCGCAAGCTCGCCGACATGCTCATCGACGTCAACCATGCCATGATGACCGCCCTGCGCATCGGGCGACTCAAGGACGCCGGGCTCGCCCACCACGCGCACATCAGCTTCGGCAAGCTCGCGAACGTCCGCGCGGCGCAGCGGGTGGCGGCCACCGCGCGCGGCATCCACGGCGCCAACGGCATCACCCTGGAGTATCCGGTGATGCGCCACATGGTGAACCTCGAGACCGTCGCCACCTATGAGGGGACCGAGGAGGTCCACGCGCTCACCCTGGGCCGGGCCCTCACCGGCCTGGACGCCTTCCGCTGAGGCGGTTTTGTCCCGGTACGGCTTGCCCCTAAGGGCGGGCTACGCTTTCGGCGCAAGCCGTACCGGATCGTCGAGGCACGCACCGCCCGGTGATCACCGCGCCTCGACGGGACCTCACAGACCCCCGAACCGCGAGGTCAGCTCATGGGATCGCCGCCGAGCCCGGCGACGAACCAGACGACCTTCCCGCCGCCGTCCGCCTGGACGACGCCCCAGTCGTCGGCGAGCGTGCCCACGATCAGGAGCCCCCGGCCTCCGGTGGCGTCCAGGTCGCCGGAGCCCGTGCGGGGCAGCCCGTCGCCGGCGTCGAAGACCTCGCCGTACACCCACGACCCGTCGCTGCCGAGCCGGAGCGAGAACGCGGTGCCGCCGTGCTGGACGGCGTTCGTCACGAGCTCGCTGACGATCAGCGAGCAGTCGTCGGCGAGCTCTCCGGCGCCCCACTGCCGCAGTTCCTGGCAGACCAGCACGCGCGCCGCGCCGACACTCTCGGCTTCGGCGGACAGGATCCACTCGGCCGTCCGCAGGGGGAGGCAGCCGAGCACGTCCGATCCGGTCGTGCAGTTCGCGCGGAAGGTGGTCGACACCGGGAACTCCTTAGTGGGAGCGCTCCCACAGAGATTACGACAATAAGTCAGTGATGTGAATCACTCACGACAAGATTGTTTCCCGGTTTCGGGCTCGCAGGGTGGCCGGTGTGTCGGAAACCCGGCATCAACCCCGGTCAACGGGCACAATCGTCCCGGCTTCCCCATCTGTCACATCCACAGCCGGCGCTCCCTGGGAGCGCTCCCAAAACCCGGACGGTATCGTGGGCTCACCACCATCGACCTGGAGACCTTCACCACGGGCAAGGAGCCGATCCGTACCCTCTCCCGGCATCGTAAATGGCACGGGAAGGTGTTCTTCGGCATCCGCCTGATCCCGGAGGCCCCGGGCGAGATCCACGTCGGCGACGCCGTCACGCCCCTGGGCGGCTGAGGCGCCCCGGCTACCGTTCCCCGGCGGCCAGGGGCCTCTGGCGTTCCGCCGACGTGGGGCCTGAACGGCCGTTCATCGTGCGGTGGGGCGGCGCGGCTCAGCCACCGCTCTTGCGGCGGAACGAGCGCTTGCTGGCGGCGGGACCGTGAGCGCCATGGATCTTGGAGGCGTCATTGCCGCGGCCAGAGGCGTTCGACTCCGCCTGCGTCTGGCGCTTGCGGTCCAGGGCCTCACGGAACTTGCGCTTCAACTCGTCTTCCGGGGTTTCGGCGGCCGGAGTTTCGGCCTCCGAGATTTCGGTCGCGGGCTCCGGTGCGTCGGCAGTCATGCGGACCTCCTGCTGTTTGACGGGCAACCACTCAGCCTCGCACATGCGCGTGCGTGACCGCCCGCCGGACGGCGGTGTCGTGCACTCCGCCTCCGATTCAGGCCCGGACCCGGCGAAGCACGGGCACATCATCTCACGACTCGTCCCCCCTCTTCCTACCGGTGTCCTGACCTCTCCTGACAACGCTTGGCAAGCAGGCGTTCGCCTTCTGTGTCCGAAAATCCGGTTGCGGGCCTCCCACGGCCGAACCGGCTCGCGTCCGGCCGTCACGCCCGCCGGCGGGCGTGTCCCAGGGAGGTCAGTCCCACCAGAAGGACCAGCTCTGCCTGCCGCGGATCTGTTCCGCGTAGTCGATCAGGGTGCCCGCGCCCTGGATGATGGCGTCGGGGCAGAAGGCCCAGTGCTCGGCGGCGACGTGCAGGGCGTGCTGCTCGGTGACCGGGGGCGCGGCCACGCTGAGGTCCAGCGTGTTGAACCCCAGGCCGACGAGCCGGGCGCCGAAGCGGTCCTCCCAGCTCCGCACCACGGCGGCGAGGGGGACGTTCCACTCGTTGTGGTGCAGCGCGCCCTGCCAGCCCATGACGGCGAGGGCGTCCGCGCCGCGATCGACCGCCGCCAGGCCGACGGGCATCCCCTGCTCGGACAGCATGGCGGCGTACCGGTCGGCGAGGGCGCCGGGGTCGGCTCTCGGCTCCCCGGGCTCGGCGGGCCCCGGGCAGTGGGGGCCGAACGGGTCGAGGATCTCGATCTGGTCCTCCGCGGCCCGCTCGACCCAGTCGGCCCACACCTCGTCCATGAAGGCGGCCACGTTGTAGTTGTCGATCTCGGCGGCGGCGTCGGGGGCGATCTGCCCGACCGACCACGGCTGGACGGAATCCTCGAGCAGCACGGGCCACAGCCCGGAGCGGGGGTGGTCGGCCCGCAGCCGGGCGTAGAGGGCCCCGGTCACCGGGGCCTGGCTCAGCCAGAACGCGGGCCGCCGGGGCGTGGGGAGGCGGACATAGGTGGGGTCGGGCCACACCACCGCTCCGGGCGGGAGGTCGACCGAGAGGGTCCGCCCGCCGCCGCCGTCGTGGAACAACCGGCGCAGGCCCGGGGGCAGCCGCCGGCGCTCAGAACCGTCCATCTCCACCGTTCCGGTGCCGAGCGCACCATTGGGATCCCGGGCAGTCGAGATGGTAGTGCGAGGAGGCTCCGCCACCTCTCCCGTCGTACCGCACAATCGCCCGTCCTGTCGCGTGCCCCCGGCCATGATCTCTACCGTACGGAGACTCTGCCGGATCAGCATCCTTCGCTACCGTTTGCCTATGCCCGCTCCGCCCGATATGTCAGATCTGTCGGGATGATAACGGCCGGAGACGCCGATCAGAAGGCGATCCCGCCCTCGAACGCCCGGGACATGCGATACGGAGCGCCGCACGAAGGGCGATCTCCCCGTTGACCACCAGGAGCCTCATCACCACCCCTCCGTGGACATATACATAATGCGCTGATATAAGTTGCTTATGGATTTACCGACCACGGTGAGCACACGTGACTTCCCCGTCACAGAGGTCACCTCGTCGCTGGAACGGCTCACGCGCCTGGTCCTGCGGCTGACCACCCAAGGCGAGCTCTCGCTCACCTCGGCGGCGACGCTGGCCACCCTCTCCCGCTCAGGGCCCTCCCGGCTGACGGATCTGGCCGCGCACGAGGGCGTGACCCAGCCGGCGATGACCCAGCTCGTCTCCCGCCTGCAGGAGGCCGGCCTGGTGGCGCGCGCGGGCGATCCGGACGACCGGCGGGTCGTGCGGGTGCACATCACCGAGGCCGGGGAGGCCGCGCTCGCCGCGCGCCGCCGCGCCCGCGCCGACGCGCTCACCCGGCTGCTGGGCAGGCTCGGCGAGGCCGAGCGGGCGGCCCTCGTCGCGGCGCTGCCCGCCATCGACAGCCTGACGCGCCTGCTGTCCGACGAGCGGCCCGCCACCCAGCACGCCCTCTGACTCACCGCGAGCCGTCAGGCCCCGCACCCCCAGTTACCCCCGAGATGGAGCCATTGATGAGTGGTCACCCAACCGGCACGAGCGCGGGCGCGAGCCCGTTCAAGCAGCCGAAGGCGGTGTTCGCCGTCGCCTTCGCCTGCGTGGTCTCGTTCATGGGCATCGGTCTGGTCGACCCGATCCTGCCCGCGATCTCCCACGAGCTGAACGCGACCCCGAGCCAGGTCACCCTGCTGTTCACGAGCTATCTGGTCGTCACCGCGGTCGCCATGCTGGTCACCGGCTGGGTGTCCAGCCGCATCGGCGCCAAGTACACGCTGCTGGCCGGCCTGGCGATCATCGTGGTCTTCAGCGCGCTCGCCGGGGCCTCACCCAGCATCGGGGCGATCGTCGGTTTCCGCGCGGGATGGGGCATCGGGAACGCGCTGTTCATCGCCACCTCGCTCGCCGTGATCGTCGCCTCCGCCAGCGGCGGCTTCGCGGGCGCGATCATCCTGTACGAGGCCGCGCTCGGCCTCGGCATCGCGGTCGGCCCGCTGCTCGGCGGCCTGCTCGGCCACGTCAGCTGGCGCGGCCCGTTCTACGGGGTCGCGGCGCTGATGGCCATCGCCATGATCGCCACCGCCGTGCTGGTGGAGCCCACACCACGCCCCGCGCGCATGACCAGCCTGATGGACCCGCTGCGCGCGCTCAAGCACCGCGGCCTGCTGACGATGTCGCTGACCGCGCTCTGCTACAACTGGGCGTTCTTCACCGTGCTCGGCTACGCGCCGTTCCCGATGGAGCTCGATGCCATCCAGCTCGGCTTCGTCTTCACCGGCTGGGGCCTTCTCGTGGCCTTCTTCGCGGTGTTCGGCGCCCCGTGGCTGCAGAGCCGCTTCGGCATCGCCCGCACCCTGTACGCCAACCTCGCCCTGTTCGCGGTGACCGTGCTCGTCATCGCCATCTGGACGACGCACCCGCCCGTGCTCATCGCCGCGGTCATCGTGGCGGGCGTCTTCATCGGCGTGAACAACACCGTCACCACGCAGGCCGTCATGACCGTCTCCCCGGTCGAGCGGCCGGTCGCGTCGGCGGCCTACGGGTTCGTGCGCTTCATCGGCGGCGGCCTCGCTCCGTTCGCGGCGGGCAAGCTCGTCGAGCACACCAACATCCACGTCCCCTTCTACATCGGCGCCGGAGCGCTGGTGCTGGGCATCGTGATCCTGTCCACGGCGCACGGCCACCTGGCCGAGGCCGAGCGGGTGCAGGCCACCGGAACCGGCGAGCCGGCCGGCGCCGCCGACCCGCGCGCGATCCTGGTCACCTTGAACGGCGACGGAGCCGCCACCCGTGGCGGGACCGGGGCGCCGATCGTGGCCGCCATCGACGACTCCCCCGCCGCCGAGCGGGTGACGGCGGCCGCGGCCCGGCTGGCGGGGCTGAGCGGGCGGCCGGTCCACCTCCTGCACGCCGCTGAGGCCGCCGTGACCCCCGAAGGCGCGGCGGACGGCGAAAGCCTGGACGCGGCACGCGCGACCATGCGGCGTCACCTGGAGCGGCTCGCGGCGAGCGACGTGCCCGCCGTCGGCCACGTGCTGCTGGGCGCCACCGACCACGGCGGGGCCGGGCGCCTGGTCGCCGAGCACGCCAACCAGATCGGGGCGAGCGTCATCGTGATCGGCGCCCCGACCCACGGGGGCATCGCCGCCCTGATGGACGCCAGCGCGAGCCGCGAACTGGGACGGCACACCCGCTCGCACCTCTTGATCGTCAACCCGGCCCATACCCCCGCCGAGCATCCCGCGGGCGCGAGCGCCGCCTGACCGCGCCCCGGCCGCCTGACCGTCCGGCCCGGCCGGCAGGCCTGAGACCCTAGCCGCGCCGTCCGCGTCGACGGAGG
>NZ_JALLPO010000001.1:0-341590 GCF_023276435.1 Sphaerisporangium perillae | reverse complement strand
GGGGGGCCGGCGGCGCGCCCCCCCCCCCCCCCCCCCCCCCCCCCCCCCGCCCCCCCCCCCCCCCCGGGGGGGGCGGGGGGCCCCCCCGGGCCGGTGGCGCTACGTCCGGGGGCGCTCGGAGAGCCCGGCCGGCAGGCCTGAGACCCTAGCCGCGCCGTCCGCGTCGACGGAGGCGGCGATCTCGGCTCCCGCGACGCGCAACCCCGTCGCGGCCACCGCGCCGAGCGGAGCCCCGGCCATGGGAGCGAGCGTCACGACGCCCGCGGGCACGTCGGGGTACAGGCCGAGGGCCGCGTGGACGAGCGTGACGGCGGCGGCCGCCGACCACGCCTGCGGGCGGCAGGCGGCCGGGTACGGCACGGGCCGGATCACCGTCTCCCGCGCGTCGCCGGCGAACAGTTCCGGCAGCCGGTACCCGAACGTCTCCCCCGCCGCCAGCAGGCCCTCGGCGAGCCGCGCCGCCTCGGCCCCGAACCCGGCACGCGCCAGACCGGCCACCACGATGGCGGTGTCGTGGGCCCAGACGGACCCGCAGTGGTAGGAGAGCGGGCTGAACGCCCCGTCCTCGGACGACATCGTGCGCAGCCCGAAACCTCCGGCCATCGCAGGGGAGGCCAGCAGCCGGGCGACGGTCGCCGACTCCTGCGCCGAGAGCAGGCCCGTGCCGAGCAGGTGCCCGATGTTGCTGGTGAGCGCGTCGACGGGGCGCTTTTCGCGGTCGAGGGCAAGCGCGGGGTGCCTGCCGTGCGGGCCGTCGATCCAGAACCGGGCGCGGAACCGCTCGGCCAGCGCCTCGGCGTACTCCAGCCAGCGGTCCGCGCCGGGACGCCCGAAGGCGGCGAGCAGGGCCGCGCCATGGCGGGCCGCCTCGTAGGCGTACCCCTGCACCTCCACCAGGGCGATCGGGGCCTCGGCCTGGCGGCCGTCGCGGAACCGCACCGAGTCGCCGGAGTCCTTCCAGCCCTGGTTGGCCAGACCCCGCCCGCTGGTGTCGATGTACTCCAGGAAGCCGTCACCGTCGGCGTCGGCGTCGCCGCCGAGCCATCCGAGCGCGGCCTCCATCGCCGGTAGCAGGCCGGCCACCTCCCGCTCGGGCATGCCCCACCGCCAGGCGTCGTGGAGCAGGCTCACCCAGAGCGGGGTGGCGTCGATGGTGCCGTAGTACGCGGCGGGCAGGTGCAGGCCGTTCCCTTCGAGGGCGAACTCGTGCCGCCGCAGCTCGTGCATGATCTTGCCGGGCGCCTCGCCGGAGTCCGGGTCGGTCCGCGTGCCCTGGCGGCGCGCGAGAACGCGTAGCGTGCCGGCCGCCAGTTCGGTGCCGAGGGGCAGGAGCATCCGGGCCGCCCAGATGCTGTCGCGGCCGAACAACGTGAGGAACCACGGCACGCCGGCGCCGAGGAAGGTGTCCTCCGGTGCTCCCACCTCGGCGAGCCGCAGGGAGCGCAGGTCGTCGAGCGACTGGTCGAACAGGCGGGCCAGGCGGTGGTCGGCGGCGGTGACGCGCGGCCGTCCCCACTCGACGGCACGGGCGGGCGCGGTCACGACGGCCTTCGGATCGTCGACCGTCGCCTGCCAGCGCAAGGTGACGCGCCCGCGCGGCGGGAGCGCGATCTCCCAGCGCAGCCGCGCCTGGGCGGCGTGGCCTGCCTCGGCGTGCGCGCCGTCGCCGATCACGGTGACGCGGATGCCGTCGGCTCTCCAGGAGAGCCTGCCCGGCGCGCCGTTCACCGCCCCGGCGGGGAGGGCGTCGCCGCCCGACTTGACCACCTCGATCGGGGCGAAGTCGCAGCCGAGCTCCACTGTGAGGGTCGCCGTCACGGCGGCCGAGGCGGCGGAGGAGATCTCGACGTGCTCGGCCATGCCGCCCGGCGTGACCTGCCGGGAGCGGTCTACGCGCACCGTGGGGTCGGGTCCGGGGTCGCCGAGCCACCGGGGCAGGGCGACGAACCGCGCCCCGCCGGGTCCGGTGAGGGCGTGACCGATGGGCTCGGGTTCCCGGCCGTCGATCAGTAGCCTGACCTCGGAGAGCGCCCGCGAGTCGGCGTGGAACAGCCCCTGCGCGCCCGTGGGCCGGATCTGCCCGTCGGCCCCGCTCAGCGCGCTCGTAGGCGCGAGGACGGTGGTGACGAGGTCGTGCAGGAGTGGCTGGTACCGCACCGGCGTGCCGGGGTCGGGGTCGATGGGCGTCGCGAGAGCCGTCTCGAGCTCCGCCACGCTGGAGGCGTCGTCTTCGGCTTCGGGTGTTGCTCCGTGGTCGAACAACGAGGGGCCCCCTGGGTCACGTCGTGCCGGCGCCGCAGGTCGGCCTGACCACCGCTTGCAGCTTTGGAAACATTCTCTTTACTTGAACGATCCAATCGTGCCATAGTCCGTCTTGAACGATCAAATTCTGAAAGGTTCCGATGGCCGACAAGGTGACGATCGGCGACGTCGCGCGGTACGCCAAGGTGTCGCGGCAGACGGTGTCGAACGTGCTGAACTCCCCGGAGATCGTCCGCGAGGAGACCCGGCGGCGGGTACGCGACGCGGTGAAGGCGCTCGGCTACCGGGCGAGCCAGGCCGCGCGCCAGATGCGCACCGGACGGTCCAGGCTGATCGCCGCGCGCATCGAGCCTGCGCAGGAGGACGGCATCAACGGCTCGGTGTTCGACCGGTTCCTGCACGGCCTCACCGAGTCGGCGGCGCGGGCGGGCTACCGGGTTCTGCTGTACACCGCGGACGACCACGGCGCCGAGCTCGCCACGTTCGACGACCTGCTCGGTGCCTACGACCCGGACGCCTTCGTGCTCACCAGCACCGACTACGGCGATCCGCGTACGACCTGGCTGCTGGAACAGCGGATCCCGTTCGTCACCTTCGGACGGCCCTGGGGCGTGCCCCCGGAGCGCGGCTACCCGTGGGTCGACGTCGACGGCGCCGCGGGGACCGCGATGGCCACCCGCTACCTGCTCGACGCCGGCCATCGGCGCATCGGCTTCCTCGGCTGGCCCGAAGGGTCGGGCGTCGGAGACGACCGGCGGGCCGGCTGGGCGCGCACCATGGCCGCCGAAGGCATCGGCGCGGCGGAGCTCGCCGAACTCGACTACCGCACCTCCGACGGCGTCCCCGAAGGGGAGGCCGCGGCAGGCGCCCTGCTCGACGCCGAACGACCGGTGACCGCGCTCGTCTGCGTCAGCGACTCCCTGGCCCTCGGCGCGCTCCAGACCCGCCGCCGGATCTGCGTCATCGGCTTCGACGACACGCCCGTGGCCAGGGCCGTCGGGCTCACCAGCCTGAGCCAGCCTCTGGCCGAGGCGGCGGCGAGCTGCGTCTCGCTCCTCATCGGGCAGCTCGACGGAGACGGCGCGGCCGACAGGGCGCGCGGGGCGGCGGAGAGCCCGCCGGCCCACCGCCTGCTCCAGCCGTCGCTGGTCCGCCGACGATCGGCGTGACCGCTCCACGAACCCCTTTCACCCCCATCACCAAGATCAGGAAATCGCGATGAAACACAGCTACCTCCGGACAGCGGCGCTGGCAGTGGCCGCCGGCGGCATCCTTCTCACCTCGGCGGCCTGTGGCAGCGGATTCGACGACAAAGCGGGGCAGAGCAGCGCCCCGCAGAGCAGCGGGCCGGCGTCCCTGCAGATCCTCATCGGCTCCTCGGGGGACGCCGAGACCGCCGCGGTGAAGGAGGCGGCAGCCGCCTGGTCGGCCTCCAGCGGCAACACCGCCACCGTGACGCCCGCGCAGGACCTCACCCAGCAGCTCGGCCAGGCCTTCGCCGGCGACAACCCGCCGGACGTGTTCTACGTGGACGCCTCCCGCTTCGCCGACTACGCGAGCGTCGGGGCCCTGGAGCCGTACGGGGACAAGATCTCCAACCCGGACGACTTCTACCAGAGCCTGCGCACCACGTTCACCCGCGACGGCAAGTTCTACTGCGTGCCCAAGGACTTCTCCACGCTGGCACTGATCGTCAACGACGAGCTGTGGAAGAAGGCCGGCCTCGGCGAGTCCGACGTCCCGGCCGACTGGCAGCAGCTCACGGCGGTGGCCGAGAAGATCAAGGCGAAGGGGATCGTCCCGCTGGCGCTGGGCGACACGCGTGACCGCATCGGGGCCTTCATGGTCCAGGCGGGCGGCTGGATCACCAGCGACGACGGCAAGCAGGCCACGGCCGACAGCCCCGAGAACCTCCAGGCCCTGGAGTACACCCGGTCCCTGCTGAAGGACGGTCTCGCCCGGTATCCCAAGCAGCTCGACGCGGGCTGGGGCGGTGAGGCGTTCGGCAAGGGCAAGGCGGCGATGACCATCGAGGGCAACTGGATCAAGGGCGCCATGAAGGCGGACTTCCCCGATGTGAAGTACACCGCCCACGAGCTGCCCGCCGGCCCGAAGGGCAAGGGCACGCTCTCCTTCACCAACTGCTGGGGCATCTCCGCCAAGAGCCGCCACAAGGAGCAGGCGATCAGCTTCGTCGAGGCGATGACGAAGGCGGACCAGCAGATGGCCTTCGCCCGCGCCTTCGGCGTGATGCCCTCACGGCAGTCGGCCAAGGAGCAGTTCAGCAAGGAGTTCCCGGACGACGTACCCTTCGTGAACAGCGCCGGCTACGCCCACGGCCCGGTCAACGCGCCGAAGATGGACAGCGTCCTGGCCGACTTCGACGCCGGTCTCCAGCAGCTCGCCACCACCGCGCCGAAGACGATCCTCACGCGCCTGCAGAAGAACGCCCAGGGCGTTCTGGGCGGCTGAGCCGATCGCGGGCACGTTCCCCCGGAAGAAAGGGAGAGAAGGGTGGACATCACGTCCAGGACCGGCCTGCCCCGTCTCGGCCGCACGTCCGCCACCAGGGAGAACCTGGCGGGCTGGCTGTTCCTGGCGCCCGTCGTCGCCATCCTCGGCCTGTTCCTGCTGCTTCCGATCCTCATGGCGCTGTGGGTGAGCCTGACCTCCTGGAACGGGCAGGGCAGCCCGTTCACCGGCAAGGTGCCGTTCGTGGGGCTGGACAACTACACCGGGCTGTTCACCCGCGACGACCTGGCCCGCGAGAACTTCATGGTGAGCGTCCGCAACAACATCTACTACGTGGGCATCGTCGTGCCGGCGCAGACGGTGCTGGCGCTCGGCCTGGCGCTGATCGTCAACGGTCGCCTGCTCAAGGGCAGGACGTTCTTCCGCAGCGCGTTCTTCTTCCCGTCGGTCACCAGCTCGGTGGCCATCAGCGTCGTCTTCCTGTTCATCTTCGCCAACTCCGGCGCGGTCAACAGCCTGCTCGGCTTCTTCGGAGTCAGCGGTCCGGCGTGGTTCTCCGACCCGCGCGGCGTGCTGCACCTGCTGCTCGGCGGTCTGGGGGTGGTCGACCTCGACGCTCCCCCGGCGGCGCTGACCGCCGGCGGGCCGTTCGGGCTGTCGTGGTGGGAGTGGCTCTCCGGGCCGAGCGTCGCGATGTGCACGATCATCATGCTCGTCGTGTGGACGACCTCCGGCACGTTCATGCTGATGTTCCTCGCCGCGTTGCAGGACATCCCGGTCACGCTGGAGGAGGCGAGCGTGCTCGACGGGGCCGGCCGCTGGCAGCGCTTCCGGTACGTGACGCTGCCGCTGCTCAAGCCCACCGTCTTCCTGGTGCTGACGCTGGGACTGATCGCGACCTGGCAGGTCTTCGACCAGGTTTACGTGATGAGCCAGGGCAATCCGGCGAAGACGACGCTGACGCCGGCGTACCTGTCGTACCGGACCGCCTTCCGTGACTTCGACTACGGGTCCGGAACGGCGATCTCGTTCGTCCTCTTCCTCATCATCGTCGTGCTCGCGCTGCTCCAGCGATGGGTGATGCGCGAGCGCGCCGCGGATCCTGGCGTACGCCGTCGCACACGGCCGAGGAGGTCCTGACATGCGGACGAACACCGCCCGGGCAGGGTCGGCGCGGACCGCTCGCCGGCCCGGCGAGCGCGGGGGCCTGGTCTCCACCTTCACCGGGTACGCGGTCCTGATCTTCTTCGCGCTGGTCTTCCTGTACCCGTTCGTCATCCAGATCGCCAACTCCCTCAAGACCGAGCCGGACGCGGCGGCGCACCCGCTGTCGCCGCTGCCCGGCCCGCTGTCGCTCGCCGGCTACGACCGGGTCTTCTTCGGGACCGACCTGCCTCTGTGGCTCGGCAACTCGCTCCTGGTCACGATCGTCGTCACCGTGGGCCGGGTCTTCCTCGACTCGCTCGCCGGGTACGCGCTCGCGCGGCTTCGTTTCCGGGGCCGGCGGGCGATGTTCGGGGCCATCGTCGCGGTCATCGCGGTGCCGGGCGTGGTGCTGTTCATCCCGAAGTTCCTGGTGCTCAACCAGCTCGGCATGTACGACAGCTACGCGGCGCTGATCCTGCCGGTGATCGCGGACGCCGCCGGGGTCTTCATCATGAAGCAGTTCTTCGAGTCCATCCCGGTGAGCGTCGAGGAGGCCGCGCGCATCGACGGCGCCGGGGTGTTCCGCACCTTCTGGTCGGTCGTCCTCCCCATGGCCCGCCCGGCGCTGATCACGCTGACGATCATCTCGTTCCAGGGCACCTGGAACGAGTTCCCGCACAGCCTGGTGGCGGTGCAGAGCCCGGAGCTGTTCACGCTGCCGCGCGGGCTCGCCGACCTGGTCAGCGGGTCCCTCGGCACGGGCACGCAGTACCCGCTGAAGCTCGGCGCGGCCGTGCTCGCCACGATCCCCGTCGCGGTCATCTTCGTGATCTTCCAGCGCCACTTCATCCGGGGCGCCAACGAGGGCTCCGAGAAGGGCTGATCGAAGCCCCGGGAAGGCAGGGAGCAGACCGATAAAAAGGGCCTTCCATACGAAACCCATGTTTACCTGCGACGACGCGGGCAACGCCCACAAAGGGGGAACGCCGCCACCGCATTGGAGGCAGAGCAATGGCGAACGTGTTCGAGGTCCTGGAACGGGACCACCAAGAGGTCAAGCGCCTAATGGACGAGCTCGAGGAGAGGCCTCGCGGGGGCGCCGACGAGCAGGAGCGGATGCGGCAGCGCAAGAATCAGGTGCGGCAGCTCATCATCGAGGAGTCCAAGCACGAGGCGGTCGAGGAGGAGTACTTCTGGCCTGCGGTCCGCGACCTGGTCCCGCAGGGCAAGGAGCTCGCCGAACACGCGATCAAGCAGGAGCAGCAGGCGAAGTACGTGCTCAACGACCTCATCGACTACGAGCCGGGCGTCGCGCGGTTCGAGGAGATGCTCGGCGACTTCATCAACGACGCCAGGGAGCACATCGCCTACGAGGAGGAGCAGGTCTGGCCGGAACTGCGCCTGGTCATCAGCCCCGAGCGCGCCATGGAGCTCGGCACGAAGATCCAGAAGGCCAAGAGGCTGGCGCCGACCCGCCCGCATCCGCACACCCCGCCCAGGCCGGGGCTGCTCAAGGCCGCCGGCCCGTTCGTCGGCGCGGCCGACCGCATCCGGGACCTGGTCGCCGCCCGAACCCGGCACTGACCGCGCCGATCGCCCCCGCCCCGGGGGCCATGCCGCCGGCGACGAGCGCGGAGGCCGTCACCACCTTGAAGGTCGATCCCGGCGGGTAGGTGCCGAGCAGCGCCCGGTTGAAGCCGCCGGGCCGGTTGACGGCGGCGAGCACCTCGCCGGTCGAGGGGCGCAGCGCCACCAGGGAAGCCGGCTTGGCGACGCCCTCGAGCGCCGCCGCCCCGGCTTCGTGCACCTTCAGGTCGATGGTGGTGCGCAGCGACGTGCCCGGGACGGTCTTGCCGGTCGCCACGGTCGTGACCGCGCGGCCCTCCTTGACGATCTCCACGCGGGCCGACGGCCTGCCTTTCAGGCGCGCGCCGTACTGCTCCATGAGCCCGTCCACGATCTGCAGCACCGAGCCGGGGGCGGTGGGCGTGTCGATGCGCGTCCCGTCGGCGGCGAGGATCGGCGCCGACTCGGCCGGCACCTGGGTGACCTTGAACCGTGCCCCCGCCGTGAGGTCGCGGTGGATGGCCGAGGGCGAGAACGACACCCGCCACCGGTAGTCGCTCTTCGACCAGGCGGCGAGATAGCGGGCCGCCGTATCCTCGGCCGAGCCGTCCGTGCGGAGCGCCCACACCACGCCGCCCGCCACGGCGAGCGGCACCATCAGAGCCGCGGAAACGGTGGTCACCAGTTTGCCTCGTCGCATCGATCCCCCTTCGATTACGAGGAGGACAGCAGACGGTTGACCGTTATGTCCAATATTGATATCCGTCCCAAAGCGATATCAATTCCGATATAGTCGCTGGTAATGGACCTGGTACGGCACCTGCGCTACTTCACCGTCGTCGCCGAAGAACTGCATTTCGGCAACGCGGCGATCCGGCTCGGCATGGCGCAACCGCCCCTCAGCCAGCGCATCAAGCGGCTGGAGGAGGAGCTGGGCGTGCGCCTGTTCGACCGCTCCAGCCGCCAGGTCCGCCTGACCGAGGCCGGCAGGCTCCTGCTCGCCGAGGCCCGCGCCATCGTCGAGCGCGTCGACGCCATCCCCGGCCTGCTGTCCCAGGCGGCCGGGGGCGCCACGCCCCTCCGCATCGGTGTGCCCCCCGACCTCGGCGGCTCGGCCATCGCCGCCCTGCTCGCGGGGTTCCGCGACACCCACCCCGAGGTACGGCTCGCGCTCACCGAGATGGGCACGGCCGACCAGGTCGCGGCGCTGGCGGAGGGCACTTTGGACGGCAGCGTCATCCGCCACCCGGTGAGCGCCACCGGCCTGTCCTTCGGCCCCGTGCTCGTCCAGCATCCGGGCGTGCTGCTCCCCGAGGGCGACCCGCTCGCGGCCTTCTCCTCCGTGCACCTGGCCGACCTGGCGACGCGGCACCTCGTGCTGGTCCCCCGCGAGAGCGAGCCGTGGCTGCACGAGGAGACGCTGGCCGAGTGCCGCCGCCACGGGTTCGTACCCGGCGAGGTGCACCTCGGGCGGCACCCGCAGTTCACGCTGGGGCTGGTCATGTCCGGCACGGCCGTCGCCTTCGGTCCCCGCACCGAGCAGGCGGGCGTCGCCTGGCGGCCGCTGCTGGGCGACCCGCTGGCCTGGCGGGTGTCGGTCGCCTGGCAGCGGCCGTCCGACGCCATGGCCGAGTTCTGCGCGGTGGCCGTGCGCGTGCTGCGGGACAATGCCGGGATGGTCCAAGACGGAGCGGCCCCGGCGCGCAAGGTCAACCCCCGCCCGGCGTCCGGCCTGCTCGCATGAGGCCCCCGGACCTGGAAGGGATCTTCCGCGCCGCCGCCGTCACCGGCAACCTCCACGCGGTCGACCTCGACACCGGAGCGCAGATCGGCCTGCGGTCCGACGACCCGGTCATCCTGGCCTCTGTGTTCAAGCTCCCCCTGCTCGTCGAGCTCTACCGGCAGGCCGAGGCGGGACTCCTGGACCCGGCCGAGCCCTGCCACGTGGAGCCCGGCGAGCGCACGGCGGGCGGCACGGGCCTGGCCGCCATGCTCGACGCGGCGACGCTCTCCCTGCGCGACCTCGCGTACCTCATGATCGCCGTCAGCGACAACGCCGCGGCCGACGTCGTCGCGCGGCGCGTCGGGCTGGACGCGGTGAACGCCATGCTGGCGAAGTTCGGGCTGGCGGACACCTACATCGAGCATGACTGCCGCGGGATGCTCGCGGTGCTGGAGGCCGATACCGGCTCCATGGAGGGGCCGCTGGACCCGCGCACGGTGGGCCGCCTGCGCGTGCTCGATCCGGCGCACGCCAACCGCAGCACCGCCCGGGAGATGACCCGGCTGCTCGGCATGGTGTGGCGGGACGAGGCCGCCGGGCCGCAGGCGTGCGCCGCGGTCCGGCGGCTGCTCGGCCTGCAGGTATGGCCGCACCGCCTGGCGTCGGGGTTCCCCTACGACGACGTCGTGGTCAGCGGGAAGACCGGCTCCCTTCCCACCCTCCGCAACGAGGTCGGCGTCGTGGAGTACCCCGACGGCGGGCGCTACGCGGTGGCGGTGTTCACCCGGTCGATCGGCACCGCGCAGCTCCAGCCGAGGGCCGACGCGGCCATCGGCACCGCCGCCCGGGCCGCCATCGACCACCTGCGCTCGCTGTGAGTCACGCCGCCGATGATCGGCGCCTGTTCGGGCCGCCGTGCTCCCGCGACCGGTCGCGTACCGCGATCGCGGTAGCCCGGAACGGTCCCCAGGGACGAGGAGACCGCGGTGGCGCGGCCGTAACGTGGGGCCCGTGCGTCGTCTGAACCGGCTGCGAAACGCCCTCCGCGCCCGCCCCTACGTGGTGGACACCGTCATAGCCGGCCTGGCCTTCGTGGCCACCGTCCTCGGCCCGCCCGGGGACCACCCCGAGCGGAACCTCCCGCTGACCCCCGCCACGGTCACGCTGGCCGGGGTGATGTGCGCGACGCTGATCTTCCGGCGCGCCTCGCCCCGCCTGGTCACCGCCGTGACCGTGGCCGGTCTCGTCCTGCACCTGATCGTCGGCGGTACGCGCAGCACCCTGGACCTGGTGCCCGCCATAGCGCTGGCCACCCTGGCGACCCACAGCCCCCGCCGGGAGGCCTGGACGGCCGGAGCGATCACCGCGATCGTCCTGAGCGGCACGCGCCTCGCCCTGTCCGGCGGCTGGTGGTTCGGGCCGGAGCTGGTCGGGCAGATCGCGCTGATCGGCATGGCCATCGCCGTCGGGGACTCCGTGCGCAGCCGCCGCGCCTACGTCGCGGCCGTAGAGGAACGCGCCCGCCGCGCCGAGCAGACCCGCGAGGAGGAGGCCGAGCGCCGGGTGATGGAGGAACGGCTGCGCATCGCCCGGGAACTGCACGACGTGCTCGCCCACCACATCGCGCTCATCAACGTCCAGGCCCAGGTCGCCGCGCACGTGATGGACGACGAGCCGCGGCAGGCCCGTGAGGCGCTCGGCCACATCCGCCAGGCCGGCCGGGCGGCCCTCGACGAGCTGCGGACCACGGTCGGGCTGCTGCGCCGGCCCGGCAGCACCGAGGAACTGCCCACCGAGCCCGCGCCCGGCCTCGACCGCCTCCCCGAGCTGATCACCTCGTTCACGGCGGCGGGCCTCTCGGTCGACTGCCACCTCGAGGGCACCCCGCGCCCGCTTCCCTCCCCGGTGGAGCTGACGGCGTTCCGCGTCGTCCAGGAGGCGCTGACCAACGTCAGCAAGCACGCCGGGAAGGCGACGACGCGGGTCCGCATCACCTACGGGCACCGCGACCTCACCATCGAGGTCAGCGACGACGGCCTCGCCCGCACGGCTCCGAACGCGGGCGCCCCGCCGGCCACGACGGGGCGCGCCGGCGGTCCACACGGGCCGGCCGGCGCCGAGCCTGGACTCGCCGACGCGGGAGAAGGGCCGTCAGGCACCGGGCATGGGCTGGTGGGCATGCGCGAGCGGGCCCTTTCCGTGGGAGGGACGTTCAGCGTCGGCCCCTGTCCCGGGCGCGGCTTCCGCGTCCACGCGGTCCTGCCCGCGCCGCAGAGGAGCGCCATATGACCGTCCGCGTCGTACTGGCCGACGATCAGGCCCTGGTGCGGGCCGGCTTTCGCGTCCTGATCGACTCCGCGCCCGACCTGGAGGTGGTCGGCGAGGCCGACACCGGCCAGGAGGCCGTGCGACTCGCGCGCGACACCAGGGCCGACGTGGTCCTGATGGACATCCGGATGCCCGAGATGGACGGTCTCGCGGCCACCCAGGCGATCAGCTCCGACAGCGACCTCGCCGGGGTGCGGGTCCTGGTCCTGACGACCTTCGAGATCGACGAGTACGTCTTCGCCGCCCTTCGCGCCGGAGCGAGCGGATTCCTCGGCAAGGGCGTCGAGGCCGGCGAGCTACAGGACGCCATCCGCGTCGTGGCGCGCGGCGACGCCCTGCTCTCCCCCGCCGCCACCAAGGGCCTCATCGCCCGCTTCCTGTCGGCTCCCGGCGCGAGGGCCGACCATGCCCCCGACAGCCTCGCCGTGCTGACCGAGCGCGAGCGCGAGGTCATGACGCTGGTCGCGTGCGGCCTGACCAACGACGAGATCGCCGACGACCTCGGCATCAGCCGGATGACCGCCAAGACCCACGCCAACCGGGCGATGCTCAAGCTCGGCGCCCACGACCGCGCCCAGCTCGTCGTGATCGCCTACGAGACCGGACTGGTGCGCCCCCGCCCCCGCTGACCGCCCGCCGATGTACGGGCGTGGTAGCCCGCCCCCTCGCCTACGGCGTTCGCGGTAGGCCAAGACCCTCCCCGCGACGGACGTACACCCCGCGAGCGGCGATGAGGCTTGAAAGAGCCGGACCCCACACGGGTGGGGACCCGCCTCTCCCCCGGACGACGCCCCTCACCCCCGCCGATACCGACAAGAAGTGGACCGATGTCCTTACTCGCCAGACTGAGCCTCGCCAACCGCGGGCTCGTCGCCCTGATCACGATCGTGGTGACCGCCTTCGGCGTGTACACCATCCCGGCGCTCAAACAGCAGCTCCTGCCGTCGCTCTCCTTCCCCACCGTGTCGATCGTCGCCACCTACCCCGGGGCCGCGCCGCAGATCGTCGAGGACCGCGTCACCCGGCCGCTGGAGGACGGCGTGCGCGGCCTGTCCGGCGTGACCAGTGTGAACTCCACCTCCCGCGAGTCCAGCGCGACCGTCCAGGTCGGCTTCGACTACGGGACCGACATCGACGAGGCCCAGGGCCGGATCCAGCAGGCCATCAGCCGCGTCGCCGGCCAGCTCCCCAGCGACGTCGACCCGCAGGTGGTCGCGGGCAGCACCGACGACCTCCCGGTCGTCCAGCTCGCGGTCACCTCGGCCGAGGACCAGCGGCGGCTCGCCGACAAGCTCGACGAGCAGGTCGTGCCCGCGCTCGCCGGCGTGGACGGGGTCAGGGACGTGTCGGTCTCCGGCACCCGCGAGCAGGTCGTCACGATCGAGCCCGACAACGACAAGCTGGCCGAGCACGGCCTGACCGCCTCGGCGATCGCCACCGCGATCCAGTCGGCGGGGACGCCGCTGCCCGCCGGCACGCTGACCAAGTCCGAACAGTCACTGAGCGTCCAGGTCGGCACCACGCTCGGCTCGGTCAAGGACATCAAGGACCTCTACCTGAACCCGCCCGCCGCCACGCAGGGCCAGGCGCAGGGCCAGGGCCAGGCGCAGCAGCGTCCCGGCGCACGGAGCGTGCCGGGCGCCCAGGGAACGGCGACGCCGGCCCGGGCGGCGGCCGCGCCCAAGCCCGTGCGGCTCGGCGACGTGGCGACCGTCAAGCTCGGGACCGCCGACGCCACCACGCTGACCCGCACCAACGGCAGGCCCAGCCTCGGCGTGTCCGTCACCATGAAGCCCGACGGCAACGCGGTGTCGATCTCGCACGACGTGCGCGCGAAGCTGCCCGCGCTGGCCACCGCCCTCGGCGGCGACGTCCGGTTCACCGTGATCTTCGACCAGGCGCCCTCGGTGGAGGAGGCCATCCAGAGCCTCACCACCGAGGGCCTGCTCGGCCTGGCCATGGCCGTGCTGGTCATCCTGGTGTTCCTGTTCTCGCTCCGCTCCACGATCGTGACGGCCGTGTCGATCCCGCTGTCGGTGCTGATCGCGCTGATCGCCCTGTGGGCGCAGGGCTACTCGCTCAACATGCTCACCCTCGGCGCGCTCACCATCGCGATCGGCCGGGTCGTGGACGACTCCATCGTGGTACTTGAGAACATCAAGCGGCACCTGTCGTACGGCGAGGGCAAGCGGCAGGCGATCGAGAACGGCGTGCGGGAGGTGGCGGGGGCGGTCACCGCCTCCACGCTGACGACCGTGGCGGTCTTCCTGCCCATCGCCTTCGTCGGCGGCCTGGTGGGCGAGCTGTTCAGCCCGTTCGCGATCACCGTGACGGTGGCGCTGCTCGCCTCGCTGCTGGTGTCGCTGACCGTCGTCCCTGTGCTCGCCTACTGGTTCATGAAGCGCCCCAAGGAGGGCGACGCGGAGGCGATCCGGCGCGCGGCGGACGAGAAGGAGCGGAGCAGCCCGCTCCAGCGGCTGTACGTCCCGGTGATCCGGTTCGCGACCCGGCACCGGATCACCACGGTCGCCGTCGCACTGGTGATCTTCTTGGGGACGCTCGGCCTGGTGCCGATGCTGCGGACGAGCTTCATCGAGGACTCCGGCCAGAACACCATCAGCATCCGGCAGACCTTCCCCGTCAGCACCTCCCTGGCCACGGCCGACACCATGGCCAAGAAGGTCGAGCAGGTGGTGGCGGACACCAGCGAGGTCGAGTCCTACCAGGTCACCGTGGGTGGCGGCGGCGGGTTCGGGTTCGGCGGTCGCGGTGGGAGCGGCGGCACCTCCCGCGCCACCCACTCCCTGACACTGCGCGACGGCACCGACGCGGGCGCGCTCGAGCGGCGGCTGACCGGCAGGCTGGCCGAGCTGGACGGCGTGGGCGAGATCAGCGTGGGGCAGGCCGGCGGCTTCGGCGGCAACTCCCTGCAGGTGGTCGTCCGGGCCGCCGAACTCGACACCCTGCGCGGCGCCGCGCAGACCGTGCAGCGGGCCATGGCCGGCGTTCCGAACGTCGCCGAGGTGACCAGCAGCGTGGCCGACACCGCTCCGCGCATCGACGTCACGGTCGACCGCAAGAAGGCGGCGGAGAAGGGGCTCAGCGAGATCGCCATAGGCCAGGCCGTGACGCAGGCGTTCAGGGGGACGACCGTCACCCAGCTCGCCCTGAACGGCACCACGGCCGACGTCGTGCTGCGGACCGGCGACACGCCCGTCTCCCAGGCCGGCCTGCGCGACCTCAAGATCGCCGGCAAGGTCACCGTCGGGGACGTCGCGACGGTCAAGCAGGTCAACGGGCCCGTCGAGGTGAACCGCATCGACGGCGACCGCAGCGCCACGGTGTCCGGCAAGGCCACCGGAACCGACCTCGGCGCCACCAGCGCCGAGCTGAAGAAGACGCTGGCCGCGCTGACGCTGCCGGTGGGCGCGACCTACGAGATCGGCGGCGCGAGCGCCGAGCAGGCGGACGCCTTCGGCAGCCTCGGGCTGGCGCTGGTGGCCGCCATCGCGCTGGTGTTCTTCGTCATGGTGGCGACGTTCCGCAGCCTGATCCAGCCGCTGGTGCTGCTGGTCTCGATCCCGTTCGCGGCCACCGGGGCCATCGGGCTGCTGCTGGCGACGGACACCTCGCTCGGCCTGGCCGCGATGATCGGCATGCTGATGCTCATCGGCATCGTCGTCACCAACGCCATCGTCCTGCTCGATCTGATCAACCAGTACCGCGAGCGCGGCATGCCGCTGCACGAGGCGGTGGTCGAAGGCGGCAGGCGGCGGCTGCGCCCGATCCTGATGACGGCGCTGGCCACCATCTTCGCGCTGCTGCCCATGGCGCTGGGCATCACCGGCGGGGGCGGCTTCATCTCACGGCCGCTGGCCATCGTGGTCATCGGCGGCCTGATCAGCTCGACCCTGCTCACCCTCGTCCTGGTGCCGACGCTCTACACCATGGTCGAGGCCCGCAAGGAGAAGCGCCGCGCCCGGCGCGGGCGGCGCAAGGAGGGAGCGGCCACCACGCCGCCGATTCAGGAGGCACCCAGCGAACCGGCCGTGAGCGCCGCAAGCTCGTCCTGACACCGTTCGCGGCCGGATCCTCCGCACCGGAGGGTCCGGCCGCGGCTCTTTCCGCCCGGCCGCGCGCCGGTCGTGCGTGATGGCGACCGGCGGGTTCCCCATCACGGCGGAAATAACCCATTGTTCTTTGAAATGCGGCGTTTTAACGTTTTACGTACCGATTACGGAGTGCAGGTGCCGCACACCGCACGAGCACTCCATCACGTGAACCAGGAGGTTCCTACCCCGATGGTGAAGCCGCTGGGCGTGCAGCTGTACACCGTACGTGATCAGATGAAGGTCGATCGTGACCAGGTATTACGGCGGATAGCGGACATCGGCTACGGCGCCGTCGAGCCCTATGACCCGACCGACGATCCCAAGGGTTTCCGCACGGTCGTCGACGACCTCGGGCTCACCGTCTCCAGCACGCACGCCTACGCCCTGCTCTCGCAGGAGCCCGATGCCGTCCTGGACGCCGTCGCCACCATCGGCACCGACCTGGTGATCATTCCCGGCGGCATCCCGCACGAGGACTTCACCACGCGCGACGGGATCGCCCGCACCGCCGACCTCCTCAACGGCCTGGCCGGGCACGCCGCGCGGTACGGCATGCGGCTCGGCTACCACAACCACTGGTGGGAGATCGAGCCGAGGATCGACGGCGCCCACGCCATCGAGGTGCTCGCCGGCCTGCTCGCACCCGAGCTGTTCCTGGAGATCGACACCTACTGGGCGGCCGTGGGCGGCGCCGACGTGCCCGGACTGCTCGGGCGCCTCGGCGACCGCGTCCTGGCCCTGCACGTCAAGGACGGCCCCGGCGGCACCGAGCAGCCGCACACCGCCGTCGGCCAGGGGGTCATGCCGGTGCGCGACTTCCTGGACGCCGCCCCGGACGCGTGGCGCATCGTCGAACTCGACGACTGCGCCACCGACATCTACGACGCCCTCGCCGAGAGCCACGCCTACCTCACCGGACTGGAGCGCGCATGACGGGCGGGACCGGCACGACCGGCGAGGCCGACGCGACCTCGGAGGCGGCCGCGACCGCGGCGGGCGCGAACGGCGGCCCGGTCGGGGTCGCGCTGGTGGGCGCAGGCGCGATCAGCGACGCCTACCTGCGCAATCTCACCGCCTTCCCCGACATCCGGGTGCTCGGCGTCGCCGACCTCGACGTCGCGCGCGCCGCGGCCAAGGCACAGGAGCACGGGGTCCCGATGTCCGGCGACGTCGGCACCGTCCTCGCCATCCCCGAGGTCGAGATCGTGGTGAACCTGACGATCCCCGCCGCCCACGCCGCCGTCGCGACCGCCGCCCTGCGCGCGGGCAAGCACGTGTACGGCGAGAAGCCGCTGACGCTCGACCCCGAGGAAGGCGAGAAGCTCCTGGCCGAGGCCGCCGAGCGGGGCCTTCGGGTGGGCAACGCGCCCGACACCTTCCTCGGCGCGGGACTCCAGTCGGCCAAGCGGGCCCTCGCGGCCGGACTGATCGGCACGCCGGTCGCCGCCACCGCCGTGATGCAGAGCCCCGGCCCCGAATCGTGGCACCCCAACCCCGAGTTCCTGTACCAGCGCGGCGCGGGCCCGCTGTTCGACATCGGCCCGTACTACCTCACCGCGCTGGTCGCGATGCTCGGGCCGCTGTGCCAGGTCGCGGCCACCGCACGGCAGGCCCGGCCGCACCGCGTGATCGGGTCGGGCCCGAAGGGCGGGACCCGTTTCGCGGTGGAGGTCCCCACGCACGTCATGGCGCTGCTCGACTTCACCGGCGGGGCGAGCGCGTCGTCGACGTTCAGCTTCGACTCGCCCGCCCACATCACGATGATCGAGATCATCGGCACCGAGGGCATGCTGTCGCTCCCCGATCCGAACACCTTCGCCGGCCCGCTCAGGGTGCGCGGCGCGGGTGACAAGGAGTGGCGCGAGCTGCCCGTCGAGGGCACCTCCGCCGGGCGGGGCCTCGGCGTGCTCGACATGGCCCGGGCGCTGCGCGGGAACGTGCCGCACCGCGCCTCCGGGGCGCTGGCGCTACACGTGCTGGAGGCCATGAACGCGATCGCCCTGTCCGCCGAGCACGGCGAGTTCCGGCGCCTGTCCACCACGGCCCGAGAGCCCGATCCGCTGCCCGCCGCCTGGGACCCCCGCGAGGCCACCCTGACCTGACGTCGCGCCGGACCGAGGTTCAGACGGCCAGCGCGCGGTGGAGCAGCGTCTGGAGGGTGATCGCGCCCAGCAGCCGGTCGCCGTCGACGACGGCGACCAGAGGGCTGTGGGTGCGGGCCATCAGCGCGGCCACCTCCAGCACCGTCGCGTCCGGGTCGGTGATCGGCAGCTCGCGCGGCTGCTCGGGCAGGCACTCGCGCACCGTGCGTCCGCCGAGCGCGCGCACGAACAGGTCGGCCTGGCTCTCGTCGATGACGCGGGCGAGCGCCGGGTCGTCCTGGCAGTAGCGCGGCACGGCCAGCCGCAGCACCTGCGTGCCGGGCAGCACGCAGAGCGGCCTGCCGTCGTCGCCGACGACGATCAGGCCGGGCAGGTCCTGCTCGGCCAGCAGGCGGGCCGCCTCCACCGCCGAGGTGTCGGCCGTGACCGTGGGAAAGCCGGACACGAGATCGCGCGCGTGCACCGAAGACCTCCTTCACCCGTAACGAGCCTAACCGGCGAGATAGCGGAGCCACAGGTACGGCGCCGCCAGCCCGACCGTGACGGCGGTGACGACCAGGCCGTACTTCGTGAACTCCCAGAAGCTGATGCGGACGTTGTTGCGGGCGGCGATGCCGAGCACGACCACGTTGGCCGACGCGCCGACCGCGGTCGCGTTGCCCCCGAGGTCGGCGCCGAGGGCCAGCGCCCACCACAGCACCTCGCCGGGCGGGCCGCTCGCGTGGACCAGGTCGGCGACGATCGGGCTCATGGTGGCGACGTAGGGGATGTTGTCCACGATCGCCGACAGCACGGCCGACCCGCCCAGCAGGCCCATCGTGGCCGGTAGCAGCCTGCCCTCGGTGGCCGAGGCGGCGGCCTGCGAGACCTGGCCGATGACGCCGGTCTCCACCAGCGCGCCGACCATGACGAACAGGCCCATGAAGAACACCAGCGTGGCCCACTCGACGTCCTGGAGCGCCTCCTCGACGGTGACCCTGGTCGCGGCGAGCAGCAGGCCGGCGCCCAGCAGCGCGACGACGGCGGGCTCGTAGTGCAGCACCGGGTGCAGCACGAACGCGACGATCACCACGGCGAGCACCGAGAGGCTCTGCCACAGCAGGCGCCGGTCCTGGATGGCCTCCCGCTCGTTCAGCTTCATGATCTGCACGGCGCGCCCGGGGTCGTACACGAACGAGGCACGGAACAGCCACCGGCACAGGCCCACGAAGACGACCAGGAGCAGGGCGATGAACGGGGCCAGGTGGACGAGGAAGTCGTTGAAGGTGAACCCGGCCCGGCTCGCGATGATGATGTTCGGCGGGTCCCCGACCAGCGTGGCGGTGCCGCCGATGTTGGACGCCATGACCTCGGCGATCAGGAACGGCGCCACCGGGAGCGCCAGCCGGTCGCAGACCAGGAACGTCACCGGGACGATCAGCAGCACGGTCGTGACGTTGTCCAGCAGGGCCGAGGCGCCCGCAGTGATCAGGACGAGCATGACCATCAGGCGGAACGGCCTACCCTTGGCCCGCTTGGCCGCCCAGATGGCGACGTACTCGAACACGCCCGTCTGCTTCAGCACGCCAACGATGATCATCATGCCGAGCAGCAGGAAGATGACGTTCCAGTCGATGCCCGAGTGCTCGGAGAAGAACGCCGACCGGCCGTCCACGGCATGGATCAGCAGCATCAGCCCCGCGCCGCCGAGCGCCGCCGCCGTACGGTGGATCCGCTCGGTGGCGATGAGGACGTAGGCGACCACGAAGATGACGACGGCCGCGATCGCGGTCACCGGCGGACCTCCCGGGATGTCGGCGGGCAATCAAAGGAAGTCGCCGACCAGACTTCCCGGCACACCTGACGAATCCCCAAAAACACTAGCAATCCCCCCACCGCCCACGGCGCCTGAGTGCGGCGGGGGCGGTCAGCGGGGTATGGCGACGGTCAGGAGGAGGGCGGAGTCCTCCAGGGCCTCTACGCGGTGGCGGGTGTCGGGGACCAGGAGCAGGTCGCCCGCGGAGATCTCCCAGGACACCTCGCCGGCCACCACGCGCGCCCGTCCGAACAGCACGAACAGGGTCGCCTCTCCGTTGGGCTCGTGCTCGCTCTGCTCGGTGCCCTTCGTGAGCGCGAGGACCGTCTGCCGCAGGACGCGTTCGTGCCCGCCGACGACCGTGTCGGCCGCGTGCCCTCCGGAGGAGTCGGTCGCGCGCTCCAACTGCTGCCTGGCCAAGGCCACGAGAGAGAACTTCTGCATCGCGGTGTCCCCTTTTGTTCGGCACGGCCGGTCGGCGTGCGCGCCCTGCTTCCGAGGTCGCCACACCCGACCGGACTGGTCACGCGGGACGAATGAAGGCTCACCTCCATGCGTACCCCGGTTCAACGCCTACCCGCGTCAGCCGTTTGACACCTTTCTCCCGGCGGTCGCGCGCGCCTCACGTACCTGCCAGCGCGACCGTGGGAGCGAGCCGGGCGGCGCGCATCGCGGGGTAGATCCCGGCCATGGTGCCGATGAGCAGCGTCGCCACCAGCGCTCCCCCCATGGCCCACGGGGGCACCACCGCCGGCCAGCCCTTCGTCAGGGCATACACGGCCGTGGCCCCGGCGCCCAGCGCCGTGCCCGCCACCCCGCCCAGCAGCGACAGCAGGAGCGACTCGGTGAGGAACTGCAGCCGCACCTGGCCCCGCGTCGCTCCGAGCGAGCGGCGCAGCCCGATCTCCCGCCGCCGCTCCAGCACCGAGATCACCATGGTGTTGGCCACGCCGACCCCGCCCACCAGCAGCGCCACCGCGCCGAGGCCGAGCAAGAGGTTCGTGAAGGCCCCCGACGCCGCCGCCTTGGCCGCGAGCGCGTCCGACGGCCGGCTCACCTGCACCTCGTCGGGGTTCTCCGGGTTCACCGTGCGCGGCAGCACGCTCCCGACCGCCTCCACCGCGGCGTCCGCCGACCGCTCGTAGATCGTCGTCGGATGCCCGTCGAAGCCCAGGTACCGCTCGGCCGCGGGCCAGCCCACCAGGGCGGAGCGCTCGATCTCCGGTGCCAGCGGCATCGCGTCGAGGATCCCGACCACCGTGAACCAGCGGCCCCCGATCCAGACCTTCGGCCCCGCGCGGTCGATGCCGAGCCGCTGCGCGGCGACCGACCCGAGCACCACGGCCGGCCGGCGGGCGATGGCCGCGTTCAGCCAGGTCCCCTTCCGGACGGTTCCTTCCAGCGTGGCGGCCAGTCCTTCCTCGGCCGCCTGTACGGCGATGCCACCGGTGACCCCCTCGGAGATCCGGTCGGTCCTGCGGACGGTGGCGTCGATCTTGCCGGTCGCGCCGGCCGTGGTCACCGAGCCGATGCGCCGGACCATCTCCAGCGACTCCTCGGGCAGCTTGGCGTCGTCCCCGAAAAGGGTCTGGCCGGGCTGGACGGTGAGCAGGTTGGTGCCCAGGCGGTCCAGCTCGCGCAGCAGCTGCTCCTTGGAGGAGGAGGAGATGCCGATGACGGCCACCATTGTGGCGATGCCGATCGCGATACCGAGCGCCGACAGCACGACCCGGGCGGGCCGGGTGCGCAGACCCGCCGCACCCACCCGCAGCACGTCACGGGGCGCCAGCCGCGCGGCCACCAACCGGCTCGGCCCCTTCCTGCGCCGATCCGCGCGCCGGTCCCCCGTCGCGCCGCCCCTCGCCACGCCGTCCCCCGTCATGCCGTCCCTCGCCACGCCGTCCTCCGTCACGCCTCCCGTCTCGTCCACGGGCAGGTCCCCCGCCGTGCCGTCCCCCCGCGCGGCCCCTGTCCCGTCCGCGCGCCCATCGGTCATCGGGCCGTTCACCGGCCGCTCCCCTCACTCGTCCGGACACCGGTCAGGCGTGCGGACGCGGGGCCGTCGTCGGCGGCGATCAGGCCGTCCCTGACCCGTACCCTCCGGGGCATCCGCTCCGCGATCTCCATGTCATGGGTGATGATCGCCACCGTGGTGCCGGAGGCGTGCAGCGTTCGCAGGACCTCCAGCACCTCCGCCCCCGCCGCCGAGTCCAGGTTGCCCGTGGGCTCGTCGGCGAGCAGCAGCGGAGGGTCGCCGACGACCGCGCGGGCCACGGCGACCCGCTGCTGCTCCCCGCCGGAGAGCTGGTGCGGCTTGTGCCCGAGCCGGTGCCCGAGTCCCACGCGTTCCAGCGCGGCGGCGGCCCGTTCCCGCCTCTCGCGCAGCGGACGGCCGCTGTACAGCGACCCGTCGGCCACGTTGTCCAGCGCGGTCGTCCCCGGTGCCAGATGGAACTGCTGGAAGACGAACCCGAGGCGCCGGGCCCGCAGCGCGGACAGCTCCCGGTCCGACAGGTCCCCGACCTGGTATCCGGCGATGCGGACGCTGCCCGACGTGGGCCGGTCCAGGGTGCCGATCATGTGCAGGAGCGTCGACTTGCCCGATCCCGATGGGCCGACGATGGCCAGCAGCTCCCCCGGCTCGACCACCACGCTCACCCCGCGCAGCGCCTCCACGTGCCCCGCGTACACCTTGCGGACGTCGGTGAGCTCCACGATGGCGGTCACCGGCCCGGCACCCCGACCTTCATCCCCGCCGCCAGCCCGGGGCCGGAGATCTCGACGCGCCCGCCGCCGTACGTCCCCGTCTCGACCGCGACGTAGCGCGAGGAGGATCCCTCGACGACCTCCACGCCGAAGCCGCCCTCGGCCAGCGCCAGCAGCGCCTCGACCGGCACCGACAGCACGTCCTTCGCCCGCTCGCTCTCCATGTTGACCGAGACCGGCGCCTGGTCCAGCCGCCCGACCGTCTTCGCCGACTTCAGCGCGATCTCCACGTCGATGGTCGCACCGCCGCTGTCCGGGTCGCCTTCCTGGCCGGAGGAGGTCGCCACCGTGCCGACGTCGCTGATCGTCCCCTTCACCTGCCGCCCGCCGGGCAGCTCGACCGTCACCGCCGCTCCCTTCTTCGCCATGCCCTGGTGGTCGGTGTCGAGGTCCACGTGCACAGTGCGGCGGGTCGAGGTGACCGTGAGCGCGCGCGTGCCCGGACCCGCGGCGTCGCCGACCTCGACGTCCGCCGCCGACACCCGTACCGGGCCGTCGAGGAAGGCCACCTGGCTCGCGTCCACGGCGCCGGTCTCTTCCAGCCCCCTGTCGTCCTGCCATTCCTGGACGGCGAGCTCCGTGGCATAGGTGAACTCACCGTCCACCGTCATGTCGTCCCCATAGCCGAGGGCCTTGAGGTTGGCCTCCAGCTGCCGGATGTCCGGGCCGTCCACGACGCCGCGCCGCATCGTCCGGTAGACGGGGACCGTGCCGTACATCAGCACGAGCGGCTTGCGGTCCACCTTCAGCAGCGCGTGGCCGCGGGTGACGGTCGCCCCCTCGCGGGCGACGGCGGTCACCGTACCGGCGGCTCCGGCGTAGACCCGGCGCTCCCCCGCGTACGTCAGTGTGCCGTCGACCGAGGTCGAGTCGACCAGGTCTCCCCGCGTGATCTCGGCCGTCTGCCGCGCCGCCGATTTCGACGGCGCCGCCGTGCCGGTGCCCGCGTTCATCACCACAGCCGCCGTGGCCGCCCCCGCCAGGATGACGGTCACGCCGATCCCGGCCGACACGACGGCCAGGCGTCGAGCTCCCATCAAGGTGTCACCTCCTTGCCGCGGGACGTACGCCCGCCAGCATGAGTGGATTTCTAACGAGGCGCCGATTAGCGGCGGATAAGGCGGTGCCAGCGCGGAGGGGCCTTCCGGACGCTTACCGGTGGCTAACGCCGGCTGAGTCACGCTGGTCAGTCGTCCGTCTCATTCCCAGACCACCGAAAGGGGACGGGAAGATGCGCGTGCTCGTCGTTGAGGATGAGGACGAACTCGCCGGCGCCATCGCCCACGGGCTGCGGCGCCGGGCGATCGCCGTCGACGTGGCCTATGACGGCATGGAGGCGCTGGAACGGCTGGGTCACACCGACTACGACGTGATCGTGCTCGACCGTGACCTTCCCGAGCTGCACGGTGACGAGGTGTGCCGCAGGATGGCCGCCGCGGGCTCGACCGGCCGGGTGCTCATGCTGACCGCCGCCGGCCGCGTCGGCGACCGGATCGAGGGGCTCTCGCTCGGGGCCGATGACTACCTCGCCAAACCGTTCGCCTTCACCGAACTGGTCGCGCGGATCCGCACGCTCGCCCGCAGGACGGCCCCGGTACGTCCCGCCGTCCTGGAACGGGCGGGCCTGCGGCTGGACCTGGCGGTCCGCGCGGTGGACAGGGACGGGGAGCCGGTCGCGCTCACCCGCAAGGAGTTCGCCGTGCTGGCCGAGCTGATGCGGTCCGGCGGCGCCACGGTGACGCCGAGGCAGCTGGTGGCGCGCGCGTGGGACGAGAACATCGAATCGGGGACAGGGGCCTTGCGCGTCACGATCACCACCCTCCGCAGGAAGCTGGGCGAGCCGGACGTCATCGAGACGGTGCCCGGAGCCGGATACCGCCTGGGAGACCCCTCCCTGGCGGAACCGTCCTTGGCGTCCCCAGCGGAACCGTCCCCGGCGGCACCGTCCCCGGTGCCACGGTCTCCAGCGGCAGGAGACCCGGCCGCACGGTCCGCGGCGGTCCGCGCCGGAGGTGACCGATGATCGGCCGGCGCCTCCGGCTGTGGTGGGGCGGGGTCGGGCTGCGGACCCGGCTCACCGCGATCTACAGCGGCCTGTTCTTCGCGGCCGGCACCGTGCTGCTGTGGGTGACCTACCTGCTCACGGCGCGCGCGCTGAATCGGGAGCTCGTCATGGGGTCGGCCCCGGCGGGGCTCCCCTTCCCCGGCCCGACGCCGAAACCCGCGATGATCGCGATCAAGGACAAGGAGGACCTGATCACGCAGGTGCAGCAGGGCAAGGAACAGGTACTGAGCGACCTGTTCCAGAACTCGGCGATCATCATGATGGCCACCGGCGCGCTCGCGATCGTCCTCGGCTATCTGGTAGCCGACCGGGCGCTGCGCCCGCTGCACCGCGTCACCGAGACCGCCGAGCGCCTCTCGGAGAGCACCCTGCACGAGCGCATCGCGCTGGCCGGGCCCAAGGACGACGTCAAGCGGCTCGCCGACACCTTCGACGCCATGCTCGACCGGCTTCAGCGCGCCTTCGACACCCAGCGACGGTTCGTGCTGAACGCCTCGCACGAGCTGCGCACCCCGCTGGCGATCAACCGCACCCTGCTGGAGGTCGCCCTGGAGGAGCCGGACGCCTCCGAGGACCTCGTGCGCCTGGCCAAGGCGCTGCTCGGCACGAACGCGCGGCACGAGCGGCTGATCGAAGGGCTGCTGCTGCTCACGCGATCCGAGCACGAGCTGGTCGCCCGCAGGCCGGTGACCGTGGACGAGGTGGCACTCGGAGTGATCGAATCGCTGGAACCAACCGCGCGGCGGCGGCGGATCACCATGGACCGGCGCCTGTCCCCGGCGGTGGCCGCCGGAGACCCCGTGCTCATCGAGCGCTGCCTGTTCAACCTGGTGGAGAACGCGCTGAAGTACAACGTCAAGGACGGTCTGGTCGAGGTCGAGGTGACCGCCGAGGCCGGTGACGTCACGGTCCGTGTGGAGAACACCGGTCCGGTGATCCCGTTGTACGAGGTGGCGGACCTGTTCGAGCCGTTCCACCGGCTGCGCGAGCGCGTCGGCTCGGCGCAGGGCTCGGGTCTCGGGCTGTCCATCGTCCAGGCCATCGTCACCGCGCACGACGGTCAGGTGGACGCCTCGCCCCGCCCGGAAGGCGGCCTGGTCGTCACCGTGCGCCTCCCCATGGCCGCGCGCCCGCCCGCCATCGCACGGGTCCCCGCCGCCGCACGATGACCATGCCGCCGCACGGCGCCGGGGAATCGGTCACTTACCCGGGCTCGCGCCGGGGAGGTGCTTCTCGCATGCCTTATGCGCGGCCTCGAACTTCCCCGCCCTTGGGTTCGTGCCCTTCGGGACCGTGAGGCCTTCCCCCGGCTTGGGGTCGGCCATGTCCACGCCATGCTCGCGCATGCACCGCGCGAACTGCAGCATCGCGTCGCGCGTCTGCGGGTTGTCCTCGTTCAGACGTCCTCCGCCCCGCTGCATGTACTTGCCGCAGACCTTCTGCGCCGCCTCCACCTTGTTCTTGTCCCCAGTATTGATCCTGAGCGAGACCTTGCCGTCGCCAGTGTCTTTGGGGTCTTCCATGTCGATCCCGTGCTCGCGCATGCACTGCGCGAACTTCAGCGGGTCGCTGGACGTCGTCGGCGACGCCGAGGGGGCCGCCCCGCTCGACCCCCTGCCCGCGACCGAGGCGATGCCCGTGTCCTTTGCCGTACCCCCGCATCCGGCCAACGCGAGCACCGGGAGCGCTGCGATCACCATGGCCAGCCGCCGGACAGTCATCTCGTCCTCCTCCTCCGCCCTCGGGCCCGGTGCCCGGTGGACAAGCACCATGTCTACGGAGCGCGGGATTAGCGAGGAGTAAGGGGCCGCTCCGGCCTCTGCCCGCGAACGGTCGCGCCTCTGCCCGCGAAGGGTCGCGTGCCATACCTGTGACCAAGATTTGCGCTGGATGTCCCTTCCGCTGCCTAACGCCGGGTAGGGAATTCGATGCATGAGGAACAGGGGGCGCGTCATGTCGAGGACCGCGGCCGATGTGATCACGCTGAGGTGGTCCGCCGCCGGACACGGTCGTGGCCCGGCGAGGCTCGACACGTCCACCGCACCACGCGGCCGGTAACGCACTGCGATGAAGCTCTCCTTGGGTGGCGCCGAGCTGGTAGCCGAGCTCATCCAGGCCAGCCACCTGTCGACGCTGGAGAGGCTTCCCTGGCTGCTCGCCGAGCTCGGGCCCAAGGCGGGCTTCCACGATGTGCTGATCTACCTGGCGGATCTCCAGCAGGAGGCGCTCCACCTCCTCGCCCCGCCCGAGACCACCGCCCCACAGCCCACCGAGCTGCGGATCGAGGGGACCCTCGCCGGAAAGGCCTTCCAGCACGTCCAGACCCTGGCCAAGCTCGGGGCCGGCGGCCGGCCGGACTGGTGGTGGGTGCCGATGCTGGACGGCACCGAACGCCTCGGCGTGATCCGCGTCAGCGCCACGGAGATCACCGAGCGGACCCCCGACGACCTCCGGTGCCTGGCCTCGACCCTGGCGCTGCTCGTGGTGAGCATGCGCGGCCACAGCGACCGCTACGCCGAGCTGGTACGGACACGGCCCATGAGCGTCACGGCGGAGATGCAGTGGAACCTGATGCCGGCAATGAGCTTCGCCAACGACCAGGTGGTGATCGCGGCGGCCCTCGAGCCGGCCTACGACATCAGCGGGGACGCCTTCGACTACGGCTTGACCGGCGACACCCTTCACCTGGAGATACTCGACGCCATGGGGCACGACGCCTCGGCCGGGCTGACCGCCTCGCTCACCATCGCCGCCTGCCGCAGCAACCGTCACCAGGGCAAGGGCCTCCTCCCTACCGTCAAGGCGGTCGAGGAAGCCCTGCTGGAGGAGTTCGGCTCCGAGCCGCGCTTCGCCACGGCGATCCTCGCCGACCTGGACATCCCCACCGGGAAGCTGACGTGGGTGAACTGCGGTCACCATCCCCCCGTGGTGATCCGCGGCGGTCGCTGGGTGACGACGCTGGAATGCCAGCCGTCCCATCCCCTCGGCCTCGAGCTCGGCCTGCCTCTGGTGGCCTGCAGCGAACAGCTCGAACCCGGCGACCTCGTGCTGCTCTACACCGACGGCATCACCGAGGCCCGCAACCGGTACGGCCAGGAGTTCGGCCTCGCCCGCTTCGCCGACTTCGTCATCCGCAGCGCCATGGACGGCCTTCCCGTGCAGGAGACCCTGCGCCGGCTCATCCGCAGCATACTGAAGTACCACGACCAGCAGTTGCAGGACGACGCCACCGTCCTGCTCGTCGAGTGGCACGGTTCCAGCCACCGCCGCCTGCAGATGTGACCGGGAACCCGGCCCGCCCTCCGCTCGCGGGGGCGGCCGAGGCCGAGGGCGCCGCCGCCTCGGCGACGGACACCGAACCTGTCCGCCCGGCGGGACGGACCCGAGGTCAGAGCCGTGAGCGGGCCTCGTCCGAACGGCGGCGGGCCTCGGCGGCCCGGCGGGCGGCGTGGTCGCGCTCCCGCTCTGCCACGCGCAGCCGCTTGGCGGCCCCTTCCTGTCGTTCCTGGGCCGCGTTGAGCTCCCGCCGGAGCCGCTCGACCTCCTCGCGCAGCCGCTCGGTCTCCTCGCCCGCGGCGGCGCGAGCCCGTTCGGCCTCGCCGGCCTCCGACTCCCACTCGGCGAGGGCCCGCTCGGCCTCCACGGCCTGCGCGGCGGCGGAGGCCGCCCGCTCTTCCAGCCGCCGGCGCCGCTCCTCTTCCTCCCGCCGCCGGGCCTCCTCGCGTTCCTTCGCCACGTCGCGAGGCTGCTTCTCGCCGCCGGCCTGCCTCCTCTCGCCGGCGGGCCGGCGTCCCGCTCGCCGCCCGTCAGCCGGCCGCCCGGTGCCGGCGGCCGGGGCGCTCCCGCCGGATGGTGGCGCTGTGAGCCCGGAGAGGCTTCCGGCCGGGCCGAACCCGACGTGACTGCGCGGCTGCGCCAGCCGCCCCGAACGGACCTCCTCCGCCACCGCCGGATCCATCGTCGCGGCGTGCAGCGTCTCCTCGACCTCGCGCGCCGCCGCCTCGCGCAGCGGCCGTCCCGCGTCCTGTGCCAGCGCGTGGGCCGTACGGGCCAGGCGGGCCACGAGCTCGCCACGCCGCTGGTCGAACTCGCCGAGCTGCCCGCCCGTCTCCCAGGCGGAGCGCAGGTCGGCCCCGAGGTCGAGCAGCTCGCCCAGCTCGTCCGGGGCGGCACGCGCCAGCCGGTTCACCGCCCAGGCCGAGACGGTGGGGCGGCGCAGCGCGCCGACGCGCTTGGCCAGGTCGGCGTCCCCCGCCTTCTTGGCCTCGGCGGCCAGCCGCTTCCGCGTCTCCACGAAATCCTCGGGCGCGACACCGTAAAGCTCGCTCGCTGCGTCGGAGAGGTCCACATCACCCCCTTATCAGGGTCTCCCACCAGCCGTCCACCGCCGGGGAGGCTTCGACGTCCACGGTCTCGCCCGGCCGGGGCGCGACGATGCGGACATCACGCGCCTTGGCCTCCCGCCACAGCCGGTCCACCGGCTCGGCCCACGGGTGCAGTGCGAGCGTGAACGTCGCCCAGTGCACGGGCAGCAGCAGGTTCCCGCCGAGGTCGATGTGGGCGTTGACCGCCTCCTCCGGGTTCATGTGGATGTCCGGCCAGGCGGGGCTGTACGCGCCGATCGGCATCAGCGTCAGGTCGAAGGGCCCGTGCCGGGCGCCGATCCCGGCGTACCCCTCGAAGTAGCCGGAGTCGCCCGCGTAGAACACCTTGCGGCCGGCGCCGGCGACCACCCACGATCCCCACAGCGTCTCGTTGCGGGTGAAGGCGCGCCCGGAGAAGTGCCGCGCCGCGGTCGCGGTGAACCGCAGCCCGGCGACCTGCGCGTCCTCCTCCCAGTCGAGTTCGATGACGCGCTCGGGCGGCACGCCCCACTTCTCCAGGTGCGCGCCGATGCCGAGCGGCACGAGGAACGGCGCGGAGCCGGTGCGGGCGAGCGCGCGGACGGTCGCGAGGTCGAGGTGGTCGTAGTGGTCGTGCGAGATCACGATCGCGTCGACAGGCGGCAGCGCGCCGAGCGCCACCGGCACCGGGTGCAGCCGCTTGGGTCCGACCAGCTGGGAGGGCGAGACCCGCTTGCTCCACACCGGGTCGAACAGGACGCGCCGTCCCTCGATCTCGACCAGCGTCGACGCGTGACCGAACCAGACGACCCTGAGCCCGTCCGGGGAGGGCGGCACGACCGACGGTGTCAGGAGCGGCACGGTGCCGGGCGGCCGGCGCTTCTCCCCTCCGGTGATCAGCTCGCGCACGAGGTTCGGCGGCGGCACGACCGGCACCTCGGTCCGGCCCGGCATGGAGTTGTAGAAGACGCCGTCCTTGAACTGCGGCGATCTTCGCATCCGAGCGGCCCGCCGCTCGCCCGTCCGGAGGGGCCGCGCGCCCAGCTCCGCCGGGACATCCCGTAGTGCCCATCCCGCCGCCGCCACGACGGCGCCCGCCAGCACCCGCTTCGATGTTCGGCTGTCCGCCACCCGCTCACACTCCCCGTGTTCGGTCCCACCCAGCCGAACCGCTTCCGGCACGGCCGGTGTTCCCGTTCAGGGGAGATATGTCCATGCGGCTCGGCGACAACGCCGGTCCCGGTCACGTTCAGGACCCCGCCATCGCCCGCACTCCTGCACGAGGGCGTGACAAAGAGTGACCAAAGACATGCGGTGCGCGAGCTCCGGAGCAGGACCTGGACGCCTGAGCGGGGTAGGAGGCTCACGTTGCCGATGTCCGGCCCCGGTGGCATCCGCCACCGTATGACCTGGAAAGGCAGGTGCGGCACCATGGCTCGTCACCGTGCGGACCGCTCACTCACCGGCGTGGTCGTCGGCGTACCGCTGACCTTGCTCGCCGTCCTGACGTGGACGGCGGTCACGCAGTCGCCGGCCGCCGCCGAGGCGATGGCGAAGCGTCACGCGCCCGCGTGGAACGCCACCACCGGCGATCACGGCCCCAACGACATGCGTGCGGGGAACGGCAGGCGCAACAAGAACTACGCGGCGCTCAACAGCCCCACGATTATCGACGGCCTGCAGGCCGTGTCCAACACGGTGATCGGCGGATACACCCAAACCCAGGCGGCCATGTGCAAGAAGAAGCACCGCCGCTGCACGATATTCCAGAAGATCCGGGTCTCCAATGAGGCCTCCGACAGGCGATGACCTGTGCGTTTCTCATACCGTCCATGGCAATGATGCGGTAATGGCTGCCACTCGCCGTTCGCGGGAGACGGGGTGTCGGCCGCCTCCGGCGATACGCTGAGCCTCCGGTCTGGATCTTGGACCTGCCTGCCCGGGATCCATGGCGACGCAGCAGGGGGCGACACACTATGACGCGTCAGCACGACGGCCGAACGCTCACGAGAGCCACGCTCGCTCTGTGCCTGCTCGCGGGCGCGGCGGCGTCCTTCGTCCTCATCGAGGGCGTCGCGCCGCTCCCGGCGAGCGCCGAGGCCTCGCGCATGGCGAGAGGCCCGCACGACGGCGACGGCGACGACGGCCGCGTCGGGAACGGCACCCGCAACAACAACCTGGTCACCGTGCGCAGCCCCACGAGCAACCAGGGCTACCAGCACACCTCGTCCGACACCATGGGCGGCGCGACCGGCATCCAGAACGCCCTGTGCAAGCACGCCAAGGTGTGCAACATCAACCTGCAGGTCATCATCATCAATCCCGGCAAGGGCAAGAAGAAGGCCGCGTCGAAGAAGGCGAAGACCAGTACGAGCGCGCAGACCGACACAGCCGGCCAGAAGGCCTCCGACGAGTGCGACTGCGACTGCGACTCCGCCTGTTGATCGGCCGCACGCCTCCGGTGCGCCGGCTGTACAACGTGATCATGTACGCCGGCTCCGTGGGCGGGCTGGTCGTCCTCGCCGCCTGGTTCGCCCTGTGGTACCGGCTCACCGCAAGAGCACGTTGACCAGCACCGTGAGCAGCACGGACAGCACGACGGAGATGATGATCATCGTCAGGCATCCCGCCGCTCCGCCAAGAGGGCGGATCTTGAAATTGCGCTCCATACGGCCCGGCCGCCTCACCCAGCGTGCTTTCGTGCTCAGTCCAGCCCTACCCATGGCCTTTCCCGTGAATCCCGGCGTCCTCGCCGCGTATCCGCCGGTCCGCGCGCCGGGCACTCGGTACGGTCTCTTCCTCGGCCGCACGCCCGCGGCGCGGTGGTGCCGTGCCGCGGGCGTCGTGGCCTAGGCCTCGCTCAAGGGGCCGGGGTCGGGGTGACCGTGATCGTCTCGGTCACCGTGGGCGTGGACTCCGCCGTGGGCGTCGTCGATTCGGTGGGCGTGACGGTCGGGGTCTCGGTCGGGGTCTCGGTCGGTGTGACGGTCGGGACCACCGTGGGGGTCACGGTGGGCGTCTGGGACGGCGTCGGGCACGGCGTGGGGGTGCGCCAATTGGTCTGGCTCGGCCGCAAGTAACTCCCGGGCCACCAGCCCTTGCCCGGCCAGTACTTCTTGGACGGGCGCGACAGGTCCACGATGTAGCCGGCCGCCGCCGGGTCGCCCTGTGCCGAGGCGGTCAGCGAGACCCAGTCTCCCTGCTTGATCTCGTCGTTGCCCCGGCGGCCCGCGATGACGCGGGTGGAGTCGCTGATCGCGTACGCCTTCTCGTACCCGTCCTCGCTCCGGACGGTGATCGAATCGTCGGCCACGGTGGTCGCCTGGCCCGTCTGGGCGAACACGGTCAGGAAAGCGCAGCGGTCCTTCGTCGGGACGATGAACTCGCCGTGCAGCGTGCCGACGAACGCCCACGGCGCCACGGCAGGCGCCGCCGGAGCGGTGGCGGTCGGCGTGGGGGTCGGAGTGGGCGTCCCGGTTTCCGTGGGAGGCACCGTGGGGGTCTCCGTCGGGGTTCCGGTGGGGGTCTCGCTGATCGTGGCCGTGGGGGTCGGGGTCTCCACCGGAGGGGAAACAGGCGAGGCCGCGGACGCCGCGGCCACTCCCACGCCGCCGGACGCCAGCAGCACGACACCGGCGGCGAAGATCGATGAGCCTGAGATACGCCAGCGTGGCCCGCCCGGTCCGATCGAAAGTCTTTCGTTCGGCTTGTCAGGGTTGGGTGGCGTCACCATGTCCTCCATCTGATTCGTCTTTGCCGCGTCCCGCCGGACCGGCGGGGACACGAGAGGGTGTGCTGCCCTACCCACTCGAGAGCGACGATCACGCCCTTGGCGCTTGGAATTTCGTCTCGAGGGGCCCCGGGAAGAATGCCCACCTCTACGGCACCCATGCGCCCCGTTTCTGGCCCCGACGCCGCCGTCGCGCGTTCCGGCAGGTCATGGTGGCATTCCAGGCATATGAAATAAATGCCGCTCTGGCCGCGCCTACCGCCTCCACCGCCCGCCCCTGAAACGCGGCCGGCGCCACGCTCACGCGACCGGCACCTGCCCGGGGACGCGCGCGGAAAGGAACGTGACGGTGCGGCGGAGCCGGAACCCCAGCGACTCGTACAGGCGGACGGCGCCGGTGTTGGTCGCGGCCGCGTGGAGGAAGGGCGTCTCCCCCCGGTCCCGGATGCCGGCGGCGAGGGCGAGCACCAGCCGGGTCGCGAGCCCTTGGCCGCGGAACGCCTCGTCGGTGCAGACCGCGCTGATCTCCGTCCACCCCGGCGGGTGCAGCCGCTCACCGGCCATCGCGACCAGCACGCCTCCGCGCCTGATGCCGAGGTAGGTGCCGAGCTCGACCGTGCGAGGCAGGAACGGCCCCGGCTTGGTGCGCTCGACGAGGGCCAGCATCTCCGGCACGTCCTCGGCGCCCAGCCGGACCGCCTCACCATCCGGCCGGGCGGCCACGCCGTCGTCGACGAGCTGGACGCCCTTCCCGTTCGTGATCACCTCCCACCCACTCGGCGGCGGGCCGATCATCCCGGCGAGCGGGATCAGCGCGCCCGGACCGGCCATCGCCTCGACCTCCTCCCAGTCGGCGGCCTCCGGCTTCTCGGGGAGCGCGATGAACGGGGCAACGTCGACGGGGTAGCGGAGCACGTTGCCGCGCCGTTCGGCGAAGTGCGCGTGCGGCCCGGTCAGAGACGACCAGGCGGGGTTGTCCAGCGGATGCGGCTCACTCACGCGGTCACCTCGATGACGATTACGCCTTGGGCATGCCGCCCCTTTCCAGATGACCTCTATTCCTACATGAATAGTAGGATATTTACCAGGATGACGGGAGGCCTGCTTGGCAGCAGAGCCGGCGGAAGACCCACAACGACCCCGCACAGGCCCGGAAATGACTGTGGGCACCCTCCGTCAAGTGAAGAATGCCCAGGTCATCGGCCGTTGCCGTGGTGCGCCGCCAGGGACTCGAACCCCGGACCCGCTGATTAAGAGTCAGCTGCTCTAACCAACTGAGCTAGCGGCGCCTGACCACGTCTAGGTTAGCGGTAATTCGGGGGTGCCCGTGACATCCGCCCCGGTGTCGTCCCACCGGCGACCTGCGGGTCACGGGTCGTCATGGGGCGTACTTACCTTCGGGTGACACGGGCCTGTCCGCACATCGACGTTTCGCGGGCAGTGGGCGGGTAGGGCGGAGAGTCCCGACGAAGTCAATCGAGGGGAGAACGAGAAGATGCAGCAGGATCTTTGGAGCTACAGCCCGACCGTCACCGGAGCCCACCAGAGCTTCGACGTCGTCGGATACCACGTCGAGGCGACCGATGGGAAGATCGGCTCGGTGGACGACGCGACGTACGAGGTCGGCGAGAGCTACCTGATCGTGGACACCGGACCGTGGATCTTCGGTAAGAAGGTCATGCTCCCCGCGAGCACGGTCACCCAGATCGACCCGCAGGAGAAGAAGGTCTTCGTCAGCCGGACCAAGCAGGAGATCAAGGACGCTCCGGAGTTCGACGAGGCGAGCTACAAGGAGCCCTCGTACCGGAGCCGGGTCGGCGACTACTACGGCCGCTTCCCCTTCGGGCCGGGCACCCTCTAGGCCGTCACCCCGAGCAAGGGGAACATCCAGGACGAACGGAAGGCCGCGCCGGATCCGGCGCGGCCTTCCGCGTGACCAGGGCCGGCCCTGACACCCGTTCCCGTGCCGTGCGGCGGTGCCGACGGGGCGGGGCCCGGGTGTCAGAGCCGGCGGGGGCGGGGCCCGGGTGTCAGGGCCAGCGGGTGTCGGCGTCCTCGGGGGGCGGCTTGGGGCAGGCGACGCCGAGCCGGTCGAGGAGGGTGAGGAACGTCGAGGCGTACGGCGAGGTCGAGGCCACGATGGCGACCTGGTCCCAGTTGACCTGCTCCCTGAGCGCGCGCACCTGCGGAAGGATCGACCCGTAGTCGCAGCTGTGCTCCGACATCGGCAGGATCCACGAGATCACCAGGTCGGTCGCGTCGAGGACGGGAAGGCTCAGCGCCGCCGTGTTGATCATGTCCGCCCGGGAGATCATCGCCTGGGTGATCGGCCGTTCCTCGATCCTGAAGATGAGGTCGACGAGCCTGTCCTCCTCGTCGAAGGCCTTGACCAGCCAGTCCTCCGGTGGTTTCGCGGTGTGGAACCCGACTCCCCTGAGCGTCTCCAGCGCGCGAGGCACGTCCTCCTCGACGAGCACGAAGTCGACGTCGTGCAGTGACGGCGCCGCTCCCCTGGCGTACGCCGCGCATCCTCCGGCGAGTGCGAACCGCACTCCCTCTGCTTTGAGGGCGGATCCGGCACGCTTCAGCGTGTCGATGATCGCGTCGGTGACCTCATGCGTGTGACTTCCCAAGGCTCACCCCCATACGAGCGATGGCTGAAGATCTTCCGTACCCGCTTCGTCCCAGGACAAACGTCCGGCATGGTCTCGGCCCTCGAGGGTAGGCGCCGACCTATGACGAACAATCTCACAAGCAAGCTGCGTAAGGAGGAACGGGCCTACGAGAGCGGTTCTGATCGGCCGCTCGGCTCTTACCTGCGCGTCCTCGGCGTCTACGGCGGCGCGGTGGCCGGGCTGGTGGCGCTGGGCAAGCTGACCGGCGCCCGGCCGCCTGAGCGAGTGGCCGTGATGGATCTGCTGTTGATGGGTCTGAGCACGCACCGGCTCTCCCGAACGCTCACGAAGGACCCGGTCACCAGCCCGCTCCGGGCACCCTTCACACGGTACGCCGGGGTGAGCGGTCCCGCCGAATTGAGGGAGGAGGTTCGCGGCCACGGCATCAGGCATGCCATCGGCGAGCTGGTGACCTGCCCCTTCTGCATCGCGCAGTGGGTCGCCACCGCCTACGCCGCCGGGATGGTCTGGGCTCCGGGCGTCACCCGTCTCGCCGGGGCCACCATGTCGGCCGTCGCGATCTCCGACTGGCTCCAGCTGGCGTACGCGCGGCTGATGCGATCCGCGGAGGGAAGCCCGCGGCGGGAAGAGGACGAAGGACAGGAGGAGGAGTGATGACGGAGATCTCGCTCAGCACGTCGTTGAAGGCGCTGCAGGAGAACCCCTACGGCAAGTGGCTCGGTTACGCCACCCTCGGCCTGGCCGCATGCACCCTTCTCACGGTGGTGGCGGGCGTCGCGGGCATCGTCTGGCTGACCCTGCTCATGGGCCTGCTGTCCTATGTCGCGCTCGGGGCCGTGCTGTTCGTCGGGAGGCGGGCGGCGCGGGCGCACCGGCGCGAGAGAGGCAGGACCCAGCAGTGGCGCTGAGCGACGTGAACAGGCACGAGCCGGCCGGCGGCGGAGTTCAGGCGGAGCCCGATGAGAGCCACAAGGAACGGGTCGACCGGGAGCTCGGCGAGCTGCTCCAGGGCCTGCGGGTGGCGGCCACGGGCGTGCAGGTGCTGTTCGCCTTCCTGCTGACCCTTCCGTTCTCCACGGGCTTCGGCAAGGTGGACCAGGCCGGCCGGTGGCTGTTCTATGTGGCGATGCTGAGCGCCGCGGTGGCCTCCATCTGCCTGATCGCGCCCGCGACGCAGCACCGGGTTCTGTTCCGCAGTGCGCTGAAGGAGCTGATGCTCCACCGGGCCAACCGGCTCGGCGTCGTGGGCGGGATCGCGCTCGCCGTCTCCATGACCTGCTCGACCGGGCTGGTCGTGGAGGCGTTCCTCGGCGTCCTGCCCGCGGCGCTGCTGGCGGGCGGGGTGGCGGGCCTGAGCGCCTGGTTGTGGTTCGTCCAGCCCCTGGTCTCTCTTCACCGCAGAGGCCGGCGTCCCTGGAGCGATGAGTGAACGGCATTGCCCGGGCCATGGGAAGAGTTGATCCGGGGATACGTTAAGGGGGCATTTGTCAGGGCAGTGGGATGCCTATGGGTACACTTCTTTGGCTAATCGCCGTCGTTCTCGTCATCGCCGGGATCTACGTCATCCTGGCTCGCCGCGATCTCCTCTGGGGGATCGTCCTCATCGTCGTCGGGCTTCTGGTCGGCCCCGGCGGCGTCAGCATCTTTCATCCATGACCGTGTGACCGCGGTCGGCGGACCGGCGAGCCCCCCCGGGGGGGGGGGGGGGGGCGGGGGGGGGGGGCCCCCCCCCCCCCCCCCCCCCCCCCCCCCCCGCGGTCACAGCGGGATCAGACCGCACGGCCCGCACCGGCCGATCAGACCTCAGGATCCTCCGCGCCGAGGCTGTACACGGCGTAGGCCCGGCGCAGCACGGGAAGCGCGACGTTGCGGACCCGCACCCCACCCGGGGTGAGGCCCTTCTCCACGCCGGAATGGGCGTGCCCGTGAATGAACAGGTCGGCGCCCTCGGCGTCGACCGCCTCGGCGAGCAAGTAGCTGCCGAGGAAGGGGTAGATCTCCAGCGGCTCGCCCGCAAGGGTGTCCTTGACCGGCGAATAGTGGCTGAGGACCACCCGGTGGTCGGTGTCCAGGCCCTTCAGCGCCTTGTGCCAGAGCTCGGAGATCTCCCTGGTGTGCCGGACGAACGCCTTCATCTGCGGCTCGCCGAACTCGCTCGCGCACTTACCGGCGAAGCCTCCGCCGAATCCCTTGCCACCCACCACGCCGAGCCGCAGGTCGCCGCACTCGATGACCGTGGACTCGTCCTGCAGCACCTGGATGCCCGCGTCACGCAGCACCTCTACGATCTCGTCCGCGGCGTCGGACTGGTAGTCGTGGTTGCCCAGCACGGTGACCACCGGGATCGGCAGATCCCGGAACTCGTCGGCCACGACCCTGCCCTCCTCGGGCGTGCCGTGCCGGGTGAGATCACCCGCGAGCAGCAGGACGTCGGCCCGTTCCCCGATGCCGTCCAGCCTCCCGCGGTACCTCCCGCGGAGATCCTCGCCAAGGTGGACGTCTCCGACGGCCGCGACTCTGATCTTCACAGGGTCTCCTCCTCTCCCGGCCCCCTGACCTCGACCACGGTGACCTCGTTGTGGACCTTCAGCCCGGGCGCGGTCTCCCCGGCCACGGCGGCCACCAGATGCCGGCGCTCCTCGCACTCCACCTCGCCCCGCAGGAAGAGCTGGTCACCTCTGATGTCCACCCGTATCCCGAGCTCGTACGTCCGCTCGTCCGCCGCCAGCGCCCTTTGCACGCGGGCGGCCACGTAGTGAGGAGCGTCGTAGTGCGGAGCGTCGTGATGCGGGGCGACGTCATGTGAAGCCTCGTGGGACATCGTCTACCCCCCTCCGATCGACTGACAGGTCTCGCCATGCCCGTCGTGCGGGTGGCGAAACCGGGGAGGTTTGGTACTGCCCTTTCAGGATAGAACGCTGCCTTGACAGCAAGTGTGGTAGGACGCAGACCTCTGCGAACACCGAGCCCCGTCGACGCGGAACACGCGCGGACCGCGCCGGCGGCGACGTGAACACTCGTGCACCCTGTCCCCCGTGCACCTCGCGAACCGCGCTCGCCGTCCCAACGGCGTCGCGATTTGTTTCCGCTCGCACCCATGCCGGCCCGCGCACGTTCTGCGAGGTCGTCAGGCGCGGCTCGGCTCGTTCCGGCCTTCTCCGCCGGGACCGGGCGATCGCGCCGCGATGCGGTCGCTCACTTGGAGGAGACGCGGTGAAGATGGCAATGGTGTCGGAGCACGCGAGCCCGCTCGCGACGCTCGGAAGCGTTGATTCCGGTGGCCAGAACGTCCATGTCGCGGCCCTTGCCCGGGAGCTGGCCGCACAGGGCACGAGGTCACCGTGCACACCCGCAGGGACGACCCGCACGCGCCGGAGGAGGTGCCGTTCGGGCCGGGCGTGTCGGTGGTGCACGGCCCCGCCGGGCCCGCGACGCCGATTCCCAAGGACGACATCCTGCCGTGGGTGCCCGATTTCGCGCACCGGCTCCGGCAGCGCTGGACCCGACCGGGCCCGGGTCTGCGCCGGCGCCCGCGCCGTCTACGAGGAGGTCATCGCGGCCAACGGCCGCGTGCCCGCCCGAAGGAAGGCGTCGTGAACCGGGCGCCGGGACGATGACCATCGCCCTGGTGCTGCGCGCGCTCGGTGTCGGCGGGCTGCTCACCGCCGTGCCGGCGCTGCGCGCGCTGCGCCGTGGAGGGCTGAACGTCGTGCTCGCCGCGCCCGCGGAGCTGAGGGATCTGGCCCTGCTGACCGGCGCGGTGGAGGGGCTGGTCCCGATCACCGGCCTGGAGGGGCTCGCCTGGAGCGCGCGCAGGCCCGACGTGGCCGTCAACATGCACGGTCCCGGGCCGAGGAGCCACCACCTGCTGATGGACCTGCGGCCGCGGCGGCTGTGGGCCTTCGCCGATCCGTCCTTCCCCCGGCTGAAGGGTCCCCGCTGGAATGAGCACGAGCACGAGGTCGAGCGGTGGTGCAGGCTCGTCCGCTGGTACGGCTCGCGCGTGGACCCGGCCGACCTGGCGCTTCCCGTGCCGCTGATCCAGAATCCCGCCCCGGGAGCGGTGGTGCTCCATCCGGGCGCCAGGGACGCGGCGCGGCGCTGGCCACCCGAGCGGTTCGCCGAGGTGGCGAGGGCCATGGAGGCCGAGGGGCTGCGGGTCGTCGTCACGGGAAGCCGGCACGAGCGCCCTCTGGCGCTGCTGGTCGCGGCTCAGGCCGGGCTGGCCCCGCACCGCGTCCTGGCCGGGCGCACGTCCATGCGGCAGCAGTGCGCCCTGGTGGCCGGCGCCCGCCTGGTGGTGAGCGCGAACACCGGGGTGGCCCATCTCGCGACGGCGTATGGGATCCCCTCGGTGGTCGTCTTCGGGCCGGACTCGCCCGCGCGGTGGGGGCCTCCCGCGGACCGCCCGTGGCACCGGGCTCTCGCCCAGGGCGCCGACGCCAGGGCGGTGACCGTGGAGGACGTCGTGTCCGCGAGCCGGGAGGTCATCTCCGTACCGGCCCGCTGACGACGGCGCGAGGTTTGGAGGCGCCCGCCCACGGTAGCTGGAACTGGTCGGTGACCGGCAGCAGGAGGGATATGACGTGCTCGATCGAGCGGCTCCCGTCGCCGGGTGGAAGGAGTGCACATGACGTCGGATCTGTCGGGTATGGGGAATGTCCACCGGAAAGGGGGGCCGGCGATGAGTGAAACTCCAGAGCAGCGGTCCGAGACGGGCAAACCGATGGTGACGGCGACGCCCCGCGACGTCATCCACATACGTCTGGCGTCGTTCGTGCTCTTCCTGGCGGTGGCGCTCGGCGTGCTGGCCCTGGTCGCCAAGGCCACGGTGCTGGTCGTCGTCCTCGCCGTGGTCGCCGTGGTCGCCGTCGTCGACATCCTGCTCGCCGTCCGGCGCCAGCGCCGTCTCGGCGGCGGCCCGAGCTCCACCGGATGAAAGGGCACGACGTGCTGAAGGACAAGGTCGTAGTAGTGACCGGCGCCAGTGGCGGCGTCGGGCGCGCGGTCGTGCGGATGCTCGGCGACCAGGGGGCCAAGGTCGCCCTCATCGCGCGTGGAGAGACCGGCCTCGCGACCGCCGCCACCGAGGTCGGCGGCGAGGGCGGGACGGCGAAGGTCTTCCCGGCCGACGTGGCCGACCACGAGCAGGTGGAGGCCGCGGCCGACGCGATCGAGCAGGATCTCGGCCCCATCGACGTGTGGATCAACGTGGCCTTCTCCTCGGTCTTCGCGCCGTTCACGGAGGTCGAGCCGGCCGAGTACGAGCGGACCACGGCGGTCACCTACCTCGGTTACGTGTGGGGCACCCGAGCCGCCCTGCGCAGGATGCGCCCGCGGAACAGGGGCGTCATCGTGCAGACCGGCTCCGCCCTCGCCTACCGCGGGATCCCGCTCCAGTCGGCCTACTGCGGCGCCAAGCACGCCATCAAGGGGTTCACCGAGGCGGTCCGCACCGAGTTGCTCGACGAGGGCAGCGACGTCAAGATCACCATGGTCCAGTTGCCGGCGGTGAACACGCCGCAGTTCGACTGGGTGCTCTCGCGGCTGCGCCGCCATCCGCAGCCCGTGCCTCCGATCTTCCAGCCGGAGGTCGCCGCCCAGGCGATCGTGTACGCGGCCGAGCATCCCGCGCGGCGCGAGTACTGGGTCGGCGGCAGCACCGTGGCCACGATCATCGGTGAGCGGCTCGCCCCCGGCCTGATCGACCGCTATCTCGGTATGACGGGCGTCAAGTCCCAGCAGACCGACGAGAAGCCGCCCACCGGGGTGGCCAACCTGTGGGAACCCGCCGACGGGCACCGCGACTACGGCGCCCACGGCGGCTTCGACGCGCGTTCGAAGGACCGGAGCATCCAGGTGTGGCTCTCGCAACATCGCGCCCTGGTCCTGGCGGGGGTCGGCGGCGCCGCGGCCGCCGCCGTCGCCGCGCTCGCCGCTCGCCGCTGAGAGCCGCGACGGCCAGGGCCGGAACGGCTCGCGACGGCCAGGGCCAGGACGGCTGAGGGCCGACACTCAGGAAGACCTAGGACACCGGAAAGGCGTGAGGGGCGGATCCGCTCCTCACGCCTTCGCTTGTTCTCGCTTTGTCCGGGTCGCGCCGCTACTTACCGGGCCACTCGCCTGTCGCGTTCTGGACGCCTTCGGCGCTCGCCCGGTCGATCGCGGCCTTCACCAGCCCGAAGATGGCTCCCTGGACGGCGGCGGCGAGCAGGACCTCGCCCCAGCCGTACTCCTTGGAGGTGGCCTGGGGGGCGTCGCCCTTGCCGGCCAGCAGCTTCCAGACCTGCTTGAAGATCAAGCTGGACAGGAGGCCGCCGGCCATGCCGGAAAGCGCGCCCACCGACCTGTAGGCAAGCTTCTTCACGTCTACTTCTTCCTTCGCAGCATCCGCCAGAGCACCAGGATCCCGGCGGCCACGGCGGCGGTCGCCCACGGCCGGTTCTTGGCCTGCGTGACGACCTTGTCGGCGGCGTCCTTCACCTCGTCGGGCAGGTTGGCCCGCGCCTTGTCGGCGAGGTCCCCGGCCTTGCCGGCCAGCTCGCTCGTCTTGGCCTTGCCGACCAGCTCGTTGGCCTTGTCGCCGGCCTTCACCGCGAGCTCCCCGGCCTTGTCCCCCGCCTTGGCGGCGAGGTCCCCGGCCTTGTCACCGGCTTTGGAAGCCAGTACTCCGGCCTTGTCGCCGGCCTTGACCGCGAGATCGCTGGCGCTCTTCTTGACGTCGGTCAGGGCGTCCTGCGCACGCCCGGTGGTATCCGTCATCGTGTCCTCCTTTGCCGTGGACCACCCGCTACCCGTGAGGCAAGGGCTCTAACGGGTTTTTCACGGCCATAGGAGGGCTGAGCGGGCGTCTGACCGGCTGAGCGGGCGTCTGACCGGGTGAGCGGGCGTCGACGGGCTCAGCGGGCCTTCGCGGTGGCCCTGCGGTTGGCCTTCTGGATGGCCTCGACCAGTTGCTCCTTGTCCATCTTGGAGCGGCCGGGGATGCCCAGGCGGGACGCCACCTCGGCCAGATGCTTCTTACTGGCGTTCGCGTCGACGCCTTCCGCCGTCTTTCCCGCCTTGGGGGTGCTGCGCGCGGCCTGGGCGTCGGAGGGGCCCTTCTTGGCCTTCGGCTCCCAGTGGTCGCCGATCTTCTCGAACGAGTGCTTCAGCGCGGAGAACGCGGTGCGGTGGGCCCGTTCGCCCTCTCCGTACGTCTCCACGGCCGAATCATGCGCCTTGATCCAGGTTTCCTGGGCCTTCTTCGGCGAGCGCTCGATGGTCGACGGCAGTTCCTGCTTTCCGGGCATGGCTTGTTCCCTCCTTCTCGACTCGCCGGACCCGCTCGCTGGGAACCGGCGATGGCGCGTGTCCGTCGTGCGAGAGCGGGCCCGGGTACGGCGAAGACGCACCGTTACCTTCCCGGCGGCGCGATCTTCTGTCGCGGGCCGCGGAAGCTTTGGACAGCCTGGCGCGCCCGTAGACCAGGTCATGACTTTTCAGGACATGCCTGCTCCCGGGCGGCCCGCCGCGGTCCCGCCTCCGTCCCGTCCGGCCGCGCCGGAATCAGATCAGCGGGTCGTCGTAACGACGCTCCTCGTACACCTGGGTCCGCGTGCTGTCCACCGGGGTCACCGGGTTGACCGGGGTGACCGGGCTCACGGGGGTCGTCCGGGTGACGGCCGTGCGGCGCACGTTCGTCAGCCGCCAGATCCCGAACAGCAGCCCGGCGATGCCACCGAGCATAAGGATCACGCCGACGACGTTGATGTCGACGCCCGCGAGATCGAACTCGACGGCCCAGGTCAGGATGGCACCGAGCATGATCAGGAAAATGCTTCCGGCTAGGGTCATGGAAGAGCCTCCTTCGCTTCTCGCCACCTCTTCTTTCCCCCACACGAGTCTCAAACGTCGGCCGGTGCGTCACGGTCCGCCCCGCCGGCCACGCCCGCACGTAAGGACTACTCCACTGGAAGCCACCGGCCTGAACGCCCCGCACCCCGAGCGTCCGTCCACCGGCCACGGTGCCCCTGACCCGCGTTGGCGGGCGACCCGGGCGTCGGTGCTCCGCGACGCCGGCGGCATCGCCCTCACCAGCGGCGCCTACGCCGTCTCCTGCGGCGCGATCTGCACGGCCGCCGGGCTGTCGCTCGCGCAGACCCTCGCGCTCTCCCTGCTGATGTTCACCGGCGCGTCCCAGTTCGCGATCGCCGGAGTCATCGGCGCCGGCGGGAACCCCTTCGCCGGAGCCGCCGTGGCCGTCCTGCTCGGCGCCCGCAACGCCCTGTACGGCCTGCGCCTGGCGTCGTTGCTCCAGGTCAGGGGGGCGCGCAAGGCGGTGGCGGCGCAGCTCGTGATCGACGAGAGCACGGCGATGGCCGTCGGCCGCGAATCCGGACGGGCCGGACGGCTCGGGTTCTGGGCGACGGGCATCGCCATTTACGTGCTGTGGAGCCTCGGCAACCTGGTCGGCGCCCTCGGGGCGCGGTTCCTGCCCGATCCGGAGGTGCTCGGCATGGACGTCGCCGCGCCCGCCGCCTTCCTCGCCCTGCTGGCGCCCCGCATGCGCGGCCGAGGGCCGTGGGCCGCGGCCGCGGCGGCCGCCGTGACCGCCCTCGTCGCGGTCCCGCTGCTGCCCGCGGGCGTCCCGGTCCTTCTCGCGGGGCTGGTCGTCGCGGTCCTGGCACTGCGCCTGCCCGCGCGCCCGCCCACGGGCGGGGAGGACCCCGGGGACCGGGCGAACGCCGGCACCACCGCCGAGGAGGGGATCCGATGATCTGGTACGCCGTGATCGCCGCGTGCGTGGGCTGCTATCTCTTCAAGCTGGCCGGGCTGTCGGTGCCGGACCGCATTCTGCGGGACGGCCGTACGCGCCGGATCGCGGCGCTGCTGCCGGTGGGCCTGCTGGTGGCCCTCATCGCCACCCAGACCTTCTCCCAGGGGAACCACCTCACCCTGGACGCGCGTGCCGCCGGGCTGGGCGCGGCCGTGATCGCGCTGCTGTTCCGCGCGCCGTTCCTCGTGGTCGTGGCGGTGGCCGTCGCGACCACCGCCCTGATCCGTCTGTTCCTAAGCTGACGCCCCGCGCCGGTGCTCCTTCCGCGCACCGGGTCTCGTTCAGTCCTGCCGATGACCTACGGCAGACGGCGCCGAGGCGACCTCAGTCACCGCCGTTGCGCCGCGCGTTCTTCTTGGCGATGCCCTGGACGACCGCCTCGACGTGGGGCTCGCACACAGGGTCACGCGAACGCCGGCCGGAGAACCAGTTGGTCTCGATCACGTAGTCGGCTGGATATCCACATAGGCAGGTTCCGGGGTTCTCCGGATCCACCGGTACTACCGCTGTGCGCTGCGTAACCATGAGTCGAGCGTAACCTGGGTAATGGCTGTGCTTCTCCAAAAATCCCGCTTATCCGGAGAATGCGGACGCCGCCCGGCCGTCGGCCCGGCGGCGGGCCGCCGGCAGCACTCCGATCAGCACCGCGCCCACGGCCAGGTGCATGCAGAGCAGCGCGATTTTGGCCGCCGCCGTGACGCCGGACGCGAGCGGCCCGGCCAGCGACAGCACCAGGACGACGAGGGCCACGACGGTCCAGGTGGACGTCCCTCGCCGCGTCAGCCGCTCCAGCAAGGCCAGCAGCGCCCATCCGGCCAGGCCGGCCAGCACGCTCGTGATCACGACCGCCGCCGGGCCCACCCGGTCGACCGCGCCGGCCGTGCCATTGAGGCGGACGGCCAGGTCGACGCCCGCCACGGGATCGGCGACGGCCCACACCGCCAGCCCCGCGACGGCCGCGCCCGCCACCGCCAGGGCGCGAATCGCGCGCCGGGATCCGCCGGCCGTCTCGGCCGGTGTCGTCGTCGCCGTTGTCGGCTGCATGATGGACCTCCTGTGTGGGTCGTGTGGGTCGCTCAGCCCGGGATCGGATGAGACCCGGGGGTGGAACCGGTGGCGCCGGCGGCGGATCCGCCGTCGGACGCCGCGTACTCGTACAGCCGGGAGTAGGGGTTGTAGAGGCCCGCCGGCACGAGGTACAGGTTGGTGACGACCTGCATGGCGATGAGGAACACGAAGTACTGCGCGATGTTCAGGCCGGGGATGACGTCGAGCGGCAGCGCGTACGCGATGTACACCCGGAAGGCGGCGTCCAGCAGGAACCCCACGCCCCAGATGACCGTGCACACCCGCCACAACCGGGCGAACCGCGGCGCGCGTACCCACAGGACGTCCCATGACGGCCTGCCCGGCCCCACCCGGCCCTCCAGCAGGGCGCGCGCGAAGGGCAGCGTCAGCGGGTGGTCGCCACGCGCGCTGAGCAGCATCCACACCCCGGTGACCACCGTCAGCCAGCCGTCCCTGGCGAAGATGAACCGCGGGCTGCCGCTCAGCAGCGAGACCGCCGCGCTTCCCAGCATCATCACGGTCATGAAGACGGCCACGCCGTCCGGCCTGCGCCCGCGGGCGATGTCGGCGACGGCGCTGATCCCCGGCACCAGCGAGCTGACCAGCGCGGCCACCTGGTAGCCCGCGCCCGACGCGCGCAGGACGTAGTAGAGGCCGACGGGGATGGCCAGGTCGAGCACGAGCACCAGCCCCTGGCGGCGCCGCCGGGACCGCGCGGCCAGGTGGCCCGCGGGTGCGGCCGCCTCCTCCCCGGAGGCGGCCATCACGTCCCGCCCGCGCGGGTGGCCAGGCCGAACAGCGTGGCGAGCTCCGCCGCGTCCGCCTGGACGTCCCGGTCGGGGTCGGCCTCCAGCAGGAAGGGCAGGCCGTCGATGGCACGCTGCACGGCCTGCGCCATCACCCGGGTGTCGAACTCCCGGAACTCGCCCGCACCCTGCCCCCACCGCAGGATCTCCTCGATCGGCGCGAGGACCCCCAGATCGGTGGCGGCGTCGTAGGAACGCGTGCCGCCCTCGCCGCGGAAGTTCAGGAAGATCTCCATGAGCGCCCTCATCTGCGCGCGGTGCGTCGCGATGTAGCCGACGAGCGCCTCGATGTAGGTGCGCAGCGCGGCTCGCGCCGTGGACTGCGCGCTGACGCGCTCGTGCATGTGCCGGCCGATGTCGCCGTGGAGCTGGGTGACCACCTGCAGGATCAGCTCCTCCTTGCCCGCGAAGTGGTAGGAGATCAGGCGCGTGCTGCTCAGCCCGGCCCGCTCGGCGATGCGCGCGAAGGAGGCCTGGTTGTACCCCAGCTCGGCGATCGCGGTGATCGCGGCCTGCACGATCTGCGCGCGACGGGCCTCCCCGGCGAACGTGCTCTTCCGGGGCGACGGCTCCTGACTTACTTGCATGAGTAATAAATACCTCAGCCAAGTAACTTTCGCAAAGTGCACCCGCGGCGGCGCGGGCCCGGCCGACCCGGTGTACGGCTTCGTCACCCCGGCCTCCGGCCAGTGGTGGCCCGCCATGACCCTCGACCGGGCACGGAACGCGGTCCCGCGCCGACACGCTCCTGCTCTGCGTCCCCTGAGATCCAGACGGCTGCGCGTGGCCCGCGTCCCCGGGGACACCAGGACGGCCGCCCCCGTGCCGGGCCCGGCTGAGATGGCCGGGGTCAGGGGCGGACGGCTCCCATCAGGCGGCCGCGCCAGTAGGCGTCCATCGCGACCACCTTCACCACGTCGCCGGTGTGCGGGGCGTGCACCATCTTGCCGTCGCCCGCGTAGATGCCCATGTGCCCGAGGCCGTTGCTGAACAGCAGGTCACCAGGTTGCAGATCGTCGAGGGAGACCCGGCGCGAGGCGCCCCACGCCCACTGCTGGTAGGTGGTGCGCGGCAGCTTGACCCCGGCCTTCCCCCACGACGCCTGGGCGAACCCGGAGCAGTCGTAGGCGCCCGGCCCGGTCGCGCCCCAGCGGTACGGCTTGCCGATCTGCGCGTAGGCGAACTGCAGGGCCACCTTGGCGTTCCCCGACGCCGGACCGTCGTACCGGACGCCCCGGCTGTTGGGGTTGCCCGCGTTGAACTGGTTGAGCCGCCGCAGCAGGCGTTCCTGCTCGCCGACGAGCTTCTCCACCTTCTTCTTCTCCTGGCCGACATCGCCGAGGACCTCGGCCATGTCGTCGTAGGCGGCCTTGGCCTTGCCGCGCCGCGTCTGGAGCCCGCGCGTGGCGGCGTCGAACTCCTGTAGCGTGCGCGCCTGGCCCTCCGACACCTGGTCCCCCACGGCCAGCCCGGACAGCAGGCCCGCCGGGTCGTCCTGGGACATGACGCCGGGCACGCTCATCAACCCGCCGTACTGGTACATGCCGGCCGCCGCCGAGGCGACGTTCTCCCGCAGGCCGTCGACCTTGCCGCGCTCGCGGCTCAGCTCCTTGTCGAGCCGGTCGTACTTCTTCTTCGCGGCCTTGTACCGCTCGGTCGCGGTGTTGTAGCGCTCGACCATCGCGTCCGCCTGGTCCTGGAGCTTGGCGAGCCTGGCCTTGGCCTGGGCGACGGTGGGACGCGGCTCGGCGACGGCGCTCCCTTGGGACGCCAGCAGCACCGCGGCGGCCAGCCCTGCGGCCACCGGAACGAGCCCCTTCCGGACGCTACGCACGGGCACGAAGACCCCTCCCTGATCGACCTCACACCGTGTGACGGCCCGCCGCGACATCCGCGAGCCCGGGCACGGCAATTCGCACCAGCAGGTACGCGGGAGGGACGCCGCCGGTTCAGATCGATCGGAGAAGGGGCCCTTCCCTACGGCTGCGCGGTCTCGCGCACCTTTCCGGCGTCGACCCGGAGGTGACGCGTGGTGTGCACGGCCTTCAGCATCCGCCGGTCGTGGGTGACCAGGAGCAGGGTGCCGGGATAGGAGTCCAGAGCGGACTCCAGTTGCTCGATCGCCGCCAGGTCGAGGTGGTTGGTGGGCTCGTCCAGCACCAGGAGGTTCACCCCGCGCGCCTGGAGCAGCGCGAGCGCCGCCCGCGTGCGTTCACCGGGCGACAGGGTGGCGGCCGGCCGCAGCACGTGCGCCGCCCGCAGCCCGAACTTGGCCAGCAGCGTGCGCGCGTCGGCGGGCATCATGCCGGGCACGGCGGCGCCGAAGGCGTCCAGCAGAGGCTCGTCTCCGAAGAACGTCCCGCGCGCCTGGTCGATCTCGCCGACCACGACGCCCGGCCCGAGCGCGGCGTTCCCCTCGTCGAGCGGCGCCCGGCCGAGGATGGCGGCGAGCAGCGTCGACTTGCCCGACCCGTTGGCCCCGGTGATCGCGACCCGCTCGGCCCAGCCGATCTGCAGGTCGACCGGCCCGAGGACGAACGTGCCGCGGGTGACGACGGCGCCGCGCATGGTGGCGACGACCGCCCCGGCGCGGGGCGCGACGGCGATCTCCATGCGCAGCTCCCACTCCTTGCGGGGCTCCTCCACGACCTCCAGCCGCTCGATCATCCGCTCGGTCTGCCGGGCCTTCGCGGCCTGCTTCTCGCTCGCCTCGCTGCGGAACTTGCGGCCGATCTTGTCGTTGTCGGTCGCCTTGCGGCGGGCGTTCTTCACGCCCTTCTCCATCCAGGCCCGCTGGATGCCCGCCCTGGCCTGGAGGGCGGCCCTGGTGTCGGCGTACTCCTCGAACTCGTCGCGGGCGTGGCGGCGGGCGACCTCCCGCTCGGTCAGGTAGGCCTCGTAGCCACCGCCGTAGACGCGCACCTCCTGCTGGGCGAGGTCCAGCTCGACCACCTTGGTCACCGTCCTCGCGAGGAACTCGCGGTCGTGGCTGACCACCACGGTGCCCGCGCGCAGGCCGGTGACGAAGCGCTCGAGCCGGTCGAGCCCGTCCAGGTCGAGGTCGTTGGTGGGCTCGTCGAGCAGGAAGACGTCATAACGGCTGAGCAGCAGCGACGCCATGCCGGCCCGCGCCGCCTGGCCGCCGGACAGCGCCGTCATCGGCCGGTCGAGCTCGACGGCCAGGCCGAGCTCCGCCGCGACCTCCTCGGCCCGCTCCGGCAGGTCCGCTCCGCCGAGGGCGAGCCAGCGCTCCAGCCCCGCGGAGTAGGCGTCGTCGGCGCCCGGGCGGCCTTCCACCAGCCCTTCGGTGGCCGCGTCCAGGTCGCGCTGCGCGGCGGCGACGCCCGTACGCCGGGCCAGGAACGCGCCGACGGTCTCCCCCGGCCTGCGTTCGGGCTCCTGCGGGAGGTAGCCGACCGACGCCGTGGGCGGGCTCAGCTGGACGGTGCCCTGCTCGGGGGGTGTGAGGCCCGCGAGGATGCGGAGCAGCGTCGACTTGCCCGCGCCGTTCACGCCGACCAGGCCGATCACGTCCTCGGGGGCGACGACCAGTTCGAGCCCGGAGAACAGTGCCCTGTCACCGTGTCCGGCGGCGAGATCCTTGGCGACGATGGTGGCGCTCATGCCTGAACGCTATCCGGCCTCGGCGCCCGATCACACAACCGCGACCGCCCGGCCCGCCGGGACGGGGACGCCGCGCCCGGCCTGCCGAGGGGTACCGGACCCCCTGGCCGACCCCTACATCCCGGACGCGCCGGTGCGCGGGGGCGTCGCGGTCGTTCCCGCCCCGGCGGGCCCGCGGTTACGATCGCCCTGTGACGATCGGAGGCGCGGCCGGCGGCAGGCTGATGGCGATAAGCGACCTGCACGTCGCCTACTCCGAGAACCGCAAGATCGTCGAGGATCTCCGGCCGGAGTCCGACGGCGACTGGCTGATCATCGCCGGTGACGTCGGCGAGTTCGCCGCGGACATCGAGTGGGCCCTGACCGTGCTGAAGGAACGCTTCGCCACCGTCGTGTGGACGCCGGGCAACCACGAGCTCTGGACGCCGAAGGACGATCCGGTGCGGCTGCGCGGGGAGGAGCGCTACCGCTACCTGGTCGGCATGTGCCGGCGCATCGGGGTGCTCACCCCGGAGGACCCGTACGCGGTGTGGACCGGCCACGGCGGGCCGGTGACGATCGCGCCGCTGTTCGTGCTGTACGACTACAGCTTCCGGCCGCCGGGCACCACCAAGGAGGAGGCGCTCGCCTGGGCGCACGAGGCCGGCGTGGTGTGCACCGACGAGTTCATGCTGCACCCCGATCCTTACCCCAGCCGGGACGCCTGGTGCCGGGTCCGCCTGCGCGAGACCGTGCGCCACCTCGGCGCCCGTGACCCCGCCATCCCGACCGTCCTGGTCAACCACTTCCCGCTGGTACGGGAGCCGACCGACATCCTGCGCTACCCGCAGTTCGCGCAGTGGTGCGGCACGGTGGAGACCGCCGACTGGCATCTGCGCTACAACGCCGCGACCGTGATCTACGGCCATCTGCACATCCCGCGGACGACCTGGCACGACGGGGTGCGCTTCGAGGAGGTGTCCCTGGGCTACCCGCGCGAGCGGCACATGTACGGCCTGGACGGCATGGCGTCCCTCCGCCACGTCTTTCCCGACCTCGCGCCGGCCTGAGCCGCGCGCGAGTGCTTCCCGGTCCGGCCCCCGGATCCGGCCAAGGCAGGGTAACTTCCCCTTATGAGGCGTTCGTCCACATTTAAGGTCGGGTAGGGACTACTAGATCGGGATCGCGTCTCGGCGGGAGGAGGGATCACCGATGCTGACCGTCGGCCTGCTGGTACGCCTCCACGCGCGGCCCGGCAAAGAGGCGGAGATAGAGGACTTCCTGCGAGACGGCCTCAGCGTGGTAGAGGACGAGGTCGAGACCCCCACGTGGTTCGCGGTGCGCATCAACTGCGCGACCTTCGGCATCTTCGACGCCTTCACCGAGGACACCGGGCGGCAGGCGCACCTGTCCGGCAGGATCGCGGCGGCCCTCATGGAGAGATCGGACGAGCTGTTCGCCCGGCCGCCGACCATCGAGCGGGTCGAGGTGCTCGCCCACAAGCTCCCGGCCTGATCCGGCCGGAGGTCGCAGGGTCAGACGCGCCTGAGGTAGGCGGCCAGGGCACCCTGCTCCTTATCGGCGATGAACACGCTGCCCCGGCGGCCCGGCTTCACGCCCCTGACGCGCCTCCCGCCGGCTGGATGCGCTCGGCGAGCCAGGCCAGGGACTGCGGGTAGCGGTAGTCGATGGCGCCGTGCCCGGCGTCGAACAGCTCGAACCGGATGATCTCCTCCGGCACGCCGTGGGCGAGCAGCGCCTGCCGGAAGGCCTCCGCGCCGAGATCGAGGTTGAACTCGTCCCGCGTGCCGGCGTCGATCCACATCGCCCGCATCGAGCGCAGGGCGTCGGCGTACTTCGGCACCATGCGGACCGGGTCCCAGTCGAGCCAGCGCTGCCAGGCCTCCTCCCTGAGCACTCCAGTGCGCGGGTCGAAGGGAAGCTCGGGGGTGCCGTCCGGCGCGGGCGAGAACGCCGCGGAGCAGCCGAAGACGCCCAGCAGCGGGCCGTCCGCCGGGTCGACGAAGGGCGTGCGCGACCGGAAGGCCTCCCACCAGCGGCCGATGTCGCCGTCGAAGGGCCGCAGATGGCGCACGGCCTGGGAGAACTCCGGCAGATAGCAGTACTCGTAGAGGCTGTCGCCCGCGTGGGTCGCGAAGGCGCCGAACAGGTCGGGGCGGAGCATCGGCGTGATCATCGCGCCGAAGCCGCCGCTGGACTTGCCGGTGATCGCGCGATGGTCCCGAGCGGCGAGGGTGCGGTAGTGGGCGTCGACCCACGGCACGATCTCCTCGCACAGGTAGGAGTGGTAGGGACCGGTGCCCGGCGAGTCGACGAACTGGCTGCCGCCGTAGGTGGTCCACGCGTCCACGTAGACGACGACCACCGGCGGGGCCTCCTCGCGGGCGAACACCTGGTCGGCGGCCTCGGGGAACGGCAGGCGGAAGGGCGAGCGGTTGCGCCACATGGCCAGGTGACCGGTGTAACCCTGGATCACGTAGACGGAGGGGTACCGCCGGTCGGGCTCGTCGTCGTACCCCGGAGGGACGTACACCCACAGCGGACGCCGGTGCGGGTCGTCCAGGCGGTTCCCGCGCAGCAACTCGCTCTCGAACACGTGCTCGTCGATACGTCCGGCAAGGTCAGCCTGCCAGGGCAACATCGGCATCCTCCTTCGGCCCCCACATCCGTATCACGGATCCCCGGCCCGCCGCCTCCCCCCGCCGCCGGCATCGTGCGCCCCCATAACATCCCGATCGCAACAGGGATACCTGAGGTCACAAGCTTGGCAGACAGCATCAAGAGCGCACAAAGGTCACTACCATCTGCTCTGTGAGCGAAGCGCACTCCCCTGAGGACACCGCGGTGTTCGTCGACCACAGCGGCCGGCGCGCCAGGTTGCTGATGATCGTCGGCGTCCTCTCCGGCACGCTCCTGATCGCCTGCATGGCGATCCTGATCGGAGGGGCGTTCACGGGCACCTCCCTCACGGTCATCGGCTGGCCGGGGGACGGCCCCAAGTTCTCGCAGGTCCCCGCCGCCACCTCCTCCCGGTCCTCCTCTCCCCCGGCGCGGAGCCCGTCGGCGACCCCGGTAGTAGAGCGGCCGGTCCCGTCCGCCACGGCGCGCATTACTCCCCGGACCACGCCGTCCGCGCGCACGCCCACGCCCAGCCGCACGCCGAGGCAGGTGCCCAGCGGCACGGCCACTCCCACCCCGTCCGCGCCGGTCGACGAGCCGACCACGGAGGCTCCGCCGCCGCCCGGCAAGACCAAGCAGCCTCCCGGCCTGGACCCGAACAGAACGCAAGGCCCCAAGAAGTGAGCCGGCAGGCCACCGGCACGCGGGTCTGGCCGCCGCCTCCCGTCCATACCGAGCCTCTTCTCCAGGCGCCACCCCCTGTCCAGGCCCCCGATGAGCGTGCCGTACGGCGGTCGCCGCGCGCGGACCCGCGCGGGCACTGGTTCCTCGTCGTCGTGACGATGGTGCTGATCAGCGGCGCCCTGGTCTTCAACGGATACGTCCACGGCGTCACCGGAGAGACGCAGGAGGTCACTCCCGCGCCGGCCGAGCCGTCGTCCGACCTTCAGCGCGTCTGGGAGGGCGGCCCGGTGCTCAACCTGACCGGCCCCAGACCCGACAGCGCCCGGCTGCCGGCCCGCACGGTGGCGCTCACCTTCGACGACGGCCCCGACCCCCGCTGGACGCCCCAGCTGCTGGACGTCCTGAAGCGGCACGGCGCCAAGGCGACCTTCTTCGCGGTCGGCGCGAGGATCGCGGAGAACCCCGCGCTGGCCCGGCGGATCGTCGCCGAGGGTCACGAGATCGGCGACCACACCTACGCGCACGCCGACCTGTCGGCGCTCCCCGAATGGCGGCTGCGGCTGGAGGTGTCGCTCACCCAGAAGGTGCTGGCCGGCGCCACCGGCCTGCACACCAGGCTGGTACGCCCGCCGTACTCCTCACAGCCCGACGCCGTCACCGAGCCGCAGCTGCGAGCGCTGCGCACCCTCGGCGCGGAGGGATACCTGGTGGCGCTCACCGACCTGGACACCAAGGACTGGTCCAGACCCGGCACCGAACGGATCCTCCGAGCCGCCCTGCCACAGCGCGGCAAGGGCGCCGTGGTCATGATGCACGACTCCGGCGGCGACCGCGGCCAGACGGTCGCCGCCGTCGACCGGCTGCTCACCATGCTCTCCGAGCGGCACTACCGGGTCACCACGCTGACCTCGGCACTCGGCATGCCCTCGGCACACTCACCCGCCGGCCGGACCGACCGCCTGATCGGAGTCGGGCTGGGCTTCGCCCAGCGCGCCTCGGCCGCGTTCGCGACGGTGATGGCGTGGGTGCTCGCCGTCGCCGGGGTGCTCACGCTGTCCCGGCTGCTGTTCTTCCTCGTCCTGGCGTGGGTCCACGTGCAACGCGCGCGGGGCGGCAGGCGCCGGGTGGGCAGGGCTCCGGCGTGGCCCTTCCCACCGCCGGTGACCGTGATCGTGCCCGCCTACAACGAGGCGGCCGGGATCGAGGCGACCGTGCGCTCCCTCGTGACGACCGACTACCCCGGCGTCGTCGAGGTGATCGTCGTGGACGACGGTTCCGCCGACGGCACCGCGGCGATCGCGGCGAGCCTCGGGCTGCCGGGGGTACAGGTGATCAGGCGGCCGAACGGCGGCAAGCCCGCCGCCCTGAACACCGGCATCGCGCACGCCTCCCACGACATCCTGATCATGGTGGACGGCGACACGGTCTTCGAACCCGCGACCATCGGCCACCTGGTGCGGCCGCTCGCCGATCCCGCGGTCGGCGCGGTCAGCGGCAACACCAAGGTCGGCAACCGGCGGGGCATGATCGGCCGCTGGCAGCACATCGAGTACGTCATCGGATTCAACCTTGATCGCCGCGCGTTCGACCTGCTCGGCTGCATGCCCACGGTGCCGGGCGCGATCGGCGCCTTCCGGCGTTCGGCGCTGGCCTCGGTGTCGGGGGTCAGCACCGACACGCTCGCCGAGGACACCGACCTGACCATGGCGATGTGCCGGGCCGGATGGCGGATCGTGTACGAGGAGAACGCGCTGGCGTGGACCGAGGCGCCGACATCGCTGCGGCAGTTGTGGCGCCAGCGCTACCGCTGGTGCTACGGCACGCTGCAGGCGATGTGGAAGCACCGGCGCGCCGTCGTGGAGCCCGGACCGTTCGGGCGCCGATGCCTGGGCTACCTGACCCTGTTCCAGGTGGTGCTTCCGCTGGTCGCCCCGGTCGTGGACATCATGGCCGTCTACAGCCTGGCGGTCGGCGATCCGCTTCCCGTGGTGGCGGTCTGGGCGGGATTCGTGCTGGTCCAGGCGTTCACCGGATGGTACGCGCTGCGGCTGGACCGTGAGCGCGCCTCGGTGCTGTGGGTGCTGCCACTGCAGCAGTTCGTCTACCGGCAGTTGATGTACCTCGTCGTCATCCAGTCGGTGGCGACCGCGGCGCTCGGGGTGCGGCTGCGCTGGCAGACGATCCGCAGAGAAGGCACCTTCGCCAGCCCGGCGCCGCGAGCGTAACCTCCCAGCAGAACCGAACGAGCCAGGAGACCTCTCATGTCCGAGGACCCGACCACCCCGAACCCCTTACCCGAACCGGGCGAACCGGCGCACTCGCCGGAAGGCGTGGAGAGGCCGGTGGCGCAGATCAACTCCTCCGTGCCGCACTCGGCCCGCATCTGGAACTACCTGCTGGGCGGGAAGGACAACTACCCCGTCGACCGCCAGGCGGGTGACAAGGTCCGCGAGGTCTTTCCCGGCATGGTCGACATGACCCGCCACTCCCGGTACATGCTCGCGCGCACCGTACGCTTCCTGGCCGGTGAAGCGGGCGTCCGCCAGTTCTTGGACATCGGCACCGGCCTGCCCACCGTCGACAACACCCACGAGGTCGCCCAGCGGGTGGCCCCGGAGTCGCGCATCGTCTACGTGGACAACGATCCCCTGGTGCTCGTGCACGCCCAGGCGCTGCTCACCAGCACCCCCGAGGGTGCCACCGACTACATCGAGGCGGACGTGCGCGACCCCGGCCTCATCCTGCGGGCGGCCGCCAAGACGCTGGACCTCACCCGCCCCACGGCGCTCATGCTGATGGGGATCCTCGGCCTGGTCGCCGACTACGACGAGGCGCGTGCGATCGTGAACCGGCTGATGGACGCTCTGCCCTCCGGCAGCTACCTGGCGCTCTACGACGGAGCCGACACCGACCCGTCGTACGTCGAGGCCCTGCGACGCCACAACTCCGGACCCGGCGTCGTCCCCTACACTCCCCGCAGCCTCGAGCAGATCGCCGGCTACTTCGACGGCCTGGCGCTGGTGGACCCCGGCGTCGTACCCGTCACCCAGTGGCGTCCGGAGCCCAGCCCGTGGGGCGACCCTCCCCAGGTGTCCTGCGCGGGCGGCGTGGCCCGCAAGCCCTAGCGATCCCGCGCGGCCGCCACCGGCGACGGGCGGGCCGGCCGGTCAATGTTGACGACCTCGAGCACGCCGGGGACGAGACGGATCTCCGCGCGTCCTCCCGGATGGTTGTAGGCGACGGCGTTGGCGACCAGGTTCCTGACGAGGTGGCAGAGACCCGGATGCGCTTCTGTCTCGATGGCGGCGTGGTGACAACCGAACGCCTTGACGCCCCGTCTGTCCTATTGCCCCCATCTGCCGCGACAGGAGTCTCCCTTGCGCGTCCGCCCGGTCTCATCCGCCGTCCTCCTGGCCGCCGGCCTGGTCCTCCTCTGCCCGCCGGCCGGCGCCGCGGTCCCCCCGGGACGGCAGGTCTCGGTCGTCGCCACCGACATCGTCGAGTACCGGTGCACCACCACCGGCGTGACCCTGAAGCAGGACATCAAGGTCCGGGTGGAGCTGACGATGCCGGTCAGCGCCACGCCGGATCAGCAGATGACCATCGGCTGGCAGGGCTCCTACGCCGACGGCACCACGTTGAAGGCGCCCAGCACGGGCCTGGCCGTCGGCACCAAGCTGTACGCGTACGCGTCCATCAGCGGGATGCCCGGGCTGACCTCCGCCACCGGAGTGGGGACGCTCGACGCGGTGGAGGCGGGCGAGACCATCCCGCTGCCCGCGGCTCAGGTCGACCTGAAGACGACCGCGTCGGACTCGGGCACGGCGGTGGTGAAGCCCGCCGCCATCAATTTCGGGACCCTCCCCACCGCGCCGTCGATCCAGTGCGAGGTACAGAACCCGGACGACCTGACGACCTTCCCCCTCACGATCGGCACGGGCGCCTCGACGACCAGCCCGACGCCGACCATCAGTCCGACCCCGACGATCAGGAGCCCGAGGCCCACCCACACCGTCATGGAGACCGTGACCGCGTCCCCGCCGCATGCGAACGGCAAGGTGACCAGGACCCCGGCAGGCGCCGCCGAGACCGGAGGCGGCGGCACGGCCGGCCCCGACGGCCGGATCTTCGTCCTGGTCGGCCTCCTGCTCATCCTCGCCGCCGTCACCGGACTCGCCCTGCGCCGCCCCACACCCGGCCGCGAATGACCGTGGGCGTGGAGGTCCCGCCAGTGCCCGGAACGATCTCAACGGGCCGGAAACGACTGTGGGCACCCTCCCCGGTGGGGAGAATGCCCAGGTCATCGGTATGAACCGTGGTGCGCCGCCAGGGACTCGAACCCCGGACCCGCTGATTAAGAGTCAGCTGCTCTAACCAACTGAGCTAGCGGCGCGTGACTACGGTGACTTTAGCAGTCCTGGCGAAGCTGCGCACATCGGCGGCGGCGATGCGGCGCGCCCGCTACCAGGAAGGCGCTGGGACGCCCGGACGGTGTCGTTCAGGCGTCCCGCAGAGATGTACGGAGTCGGCGGACCAGTGCGGGCCTTGCTCGGACAGCAGGTGGGTGCGGACCCGCTCGAACGGCAGAGAGTGCGAGCCTGTTCGGAAGGCGGGAGCGCGGACCGCTGGAGAGGCCGGCGTTCTGGTCAGTCGCCGAGGGAGGCGAGGGCCACGGGGGGCTTGGCGGGGTTCTTGTCGTAGACGCCCCAGGCTCCGGCGGAGAACGGCACGGGCCGGTTCTTCTTGCCGGGACCGCTGCCCCACTTGGTGATGACGTAGTCGACCTTGATGTGGCCGGCGTCGAAGCCGGTCACCATCAGGGAGGTGTCGCTGAAGTTGCCGCCGGTCAGCTCCGCGAAGGTCTTGCCGTCGATGTCCAGCATGACGCCGCTCTCGGAGGGGATGCCGGGGCCGCGGTCACCGATGAAGAACGGCGCCTTCTTGCCCTTGTAGATCACATATCCCTCGGTGCCGAGCGGCCAGCTGGGGCTGGCGAACAGGCCCTTCTGCATCGGCTTGCCGATGGCCGGAAGACCCGTGTCACCCATGCGACCCGAAGAGTCGTCCCAGAAGTAGGAGGCCTTGGTGGAGCCCTTCAGCAGGATCGGCTCCACGAGGCGCGTCTTGTCGGTCCCGGTGGGCTTGATGGAGGCCTGCGCGGTGGCGCACGTTCCGACGGTTGCGCCGCACATCAGGGCGGCACCGATGATGCTCGACATGATGCGGCATTTGGGGGTTGTGAAGAAAGAAGGCATGGGAGGTTAGGATCTTTCATCAGAAGACAAGGGGACCCGAGCTCCGAATTCGTCAAGGGGGTTCGGTGCCGGGAGTGGAAAGCGTCTTCTCAGAGACTGAGGCAGCATGATGAGGCAGGGTCTGCCGCTGCGCGAGCGCTTTCTTACGTAGGTCGGGTTGGGGTGGCGTGAGCCACCACGTCGCAAAGGGCGAACGAATCGCCCGGTCGACGGCTGCTACCAGCCGACTTGTCCGCCGCTTCTGACGGCGAGATCCGGGTTTAGGGTTGCCCGGGGGACGGAGTGGGGTGGTCCACTCGGGTCTCCTCTCCACTGACGTCTACCGGGTTAGCTGACGGGTTCGGACGTGGAGTCGCCCTACCGCTCGCGCGGATTCACCCCAATGAGACTTGGGTCCCCGGTTCCCTTGGGCTAGGTAGGCCCTCGAGATTCGACGCTAGGGCGGCGGCCTTCTGGCTGAAGACCAGGTCACCGCCCTGTTCTGGGATAGACGTTACCCATCAAGTCAGGACAAAGCAAACGAAATCTCTACAAAGCATTATAAGATCTACCTTCTGGGCATGAACCCCCCTAGATCGGGCATTCAACCCTTCATGCCTGCGCCAGCGTACGGGCCGCTCGGAGCACTGATGTGACGTGTGTGACCTGTGGTGAAAATGGGAGTTCGGCAGCGAGTCAAATGTCCTGATGACCGGGGAGTACGGCAAAGCCCGGTGGGGTTCCGGAAAGAGGTGGCACCCCCGGCGGGGAGATGTCCTGTCCTGCGCGGGGGCGCGACCGCAGAACAGAGGCGCGACTGCGGGCCTTCATGGTCCAGGGCCGCCCCGGGTCAGCGGCAGGCCAGAGAACAGTGGCCATGCGGGAAGAGGGCGAGAGGGCGAGGGGGTGGAGGATCGAGCGGGCCCGAGCCGGGGGTGGACATGAATCGGGGCCGGACAGTCCCCCGCCTGTCCGGCCCCGACTCTTCACGGTCCAGCGCCGATGCCTTCCCCCAAACGCATCGGGCGGTCCCGCTGTACGGACGCGGTCCCCCACCGCGTCCTTATGGTGAAAAGCTGCGTCGCGCCCATCCCGGACGCTGGTCGCATCCCCCTTGACCTGCCTTAACACTACATACCGGGGCCTGAGGTGCTCGTCATCCCAAGGTATAGATTCGGTCTAAGTCGCGGGCATGACCGGTACGCGCCAGGAGCCTGGCCGCAGCGGCTATTCGGGCAGTTCGACCCTGACCTCGGTGCCCTTCTGGAGGGACCGGCTGACCGTGCAGTGCCGCTCGTGCACGCGGTGCGCCACGGCGCGGAAGACCTCGTCCGCCTCGGGATCGCCCTCGGGCAGCTCGACGTCGTAGGTGATCGTGATCGGTCCGAGCAGCGTGGGCTCGATCTTCTCCGCCTCGACCGTCATCGCGAGCCGCACGAGCCGGTGGCCGCGCTGGGCGGTGAGCGGCTCGACGGTCACGATGTTGCAGCCGCCCACCGCGGCGAGCAGCAGCTCGACCGGGGTGAACGCGCCTTCCTCGTCGCCGCTGCCCATAGTGACCACCGCCCCGCGCGCGTTACGCGCCACGAAGCCGTTCTCAGTACGCTCCACATTCACCGATGCCATGCCTGGAGCCTAGAAGCAGGCGGCGGACGTCTAGGCGTCGGGGTGCTTGGACAGGTAGGCGACGTAGACCGGCCGCAGCGCCTCGCCGAGCTCGCCCTCACCGGAGGCCATCGCGTCGCTGAGCAGCGCCGACACCCGGCTCAGGTCGTTCGCCGTCTCGTCCGCGTGGCCGCTGGCGGCCTCCGCCGCCGGGATCACCTTGAGCAGATCCCACAGGAAGCCGAAGTCACCGTGCGTCACCGCATAGTGCACCGCCCTGTCGTGCAGCTCCCTGGGCGACAGCGACTGCAGCTCATCCTGGTCCATTCGGGCTCACCCCCCTTTAGCCCCTTTTCCCCGCGATCACGGGGATATGCACATCGGGCAGACCGAGTGATCACCTTGCCGCCGGCCCGTCCGCGGACGATGGATGCGTCCCCCATCAAGCGAACACCCTCAGATCCGTCGATCTTTCACCGGCCCCGAAACCGCGTGCGCCAGGTCTTCAGCCCCTACCGCTCTCCGGCAACTGATGCGAACATCAAGGGTGTGAAGATCATTATCAAGATCCTTATTGTCGCGGGCGCGCTCTGGGCCGCCACGCGCCTGATCCCGGGGATCACCGTCTCCGGAGACACCACGGCGCGTACCGCCGGCACGCTGGTCGCCGTCGCGCTCATATTCGGCATCGTCAACGCCGTGCTCAAGCCGATCATCAAGACGTTCGGGTGCGCCTTCTACGCGCTCACGCTGGGCCTGTTCGCCCTGGTGGTGAACGCCCTGCTGCTGTTGCTCACGAGCTGGATCGCCGAGCAGCTCGACCTGCCGTTCCACGTGAGCGGTTTCTGGGCCGCCTTCCTCGGGGCCATTCTCGTGGGTGTGATCACCTGGCTCCTGGACAGGCTGCTGGGGCTCAACGAGGACTGACGCCGACCTGGCCGACGGAGCCCCGCTCGCGCAGTTCGGGCGCCTGGATGATCCTGCGCCTGCGGTTATGCCCCTCCGCCGCCGCGACGACCAGCCGGACGGCCGCCCGCACGATGCCGTCGATGTCCCAGTTGACGGTGGTCAGGCCTGGGGTGAGCAGCCCTGACATCGGGTGGTCGTCGTATCCCATGATCGAGATGTCGCCGGGCACCCGCAGGTCCAGCTCGGAGGCCGCCGCGTACACGCCGTAGGCGATGGAGTCGGAGAAGCAGAAGGCCGCGCCCGGACGGGAGTCGCTCGCGAGCAGCTCGCGGACCGCCTTGGTGGTGGCGGCGAGGCCGTGCGGCGCGGTCACGACCTCGATGTCCAGCCCCAGGCGTTCGGCCTCGGCGGTCACGTGGACGTCGGCGGGCCGGTCGGGGGTGCTCGGCCGCGTCGAGGTCAGGACGGCGATGTGGCGGTGGCCCTTCCCCCGGAGGTACTCCAGGGCCAGCGTGACCCCCTTGCGGTTGTCGAAGACGACCTCGCCCGCCGACCGCGCCCCGAGGAGCCCGTCGCCGATGGCGACCACCGGAAGGCTCTCGGCGAGCTGCGCCCAGAACTGCGCGGCCGGGTCGACCGGCTGCACGATCAACCCGTCCACCCGTTGGTCGCGGAGCTGGAGCGCCAGCGCGCGTTCCCGGGCGGGGTCGCCGGCGGCGTCGAGGATCAACGCGTACCGGTCCTTGTCGCGCAGGGCGCGCCCGAGCCCGATCGCGAGCGACTGCTGCCAGAGGTCCTCCAGCGAGCCGCACAGCACTCCGATCATGCCGGTGCGCCCGCTGGCGAGAGCACGGGCGATCGGATCGGCCTCGTAGCCGAGTTCGGCCGCGGCCTGGCGGACCCGCTCGATGGTCTCCTCTGAGACCTGCATACCTCGCAGCGCGTAGGAGACCGCCGCCGGTGACAGGCCGGTCGCCTGCGCCACCTCGCGGATCGTCGCCCGTTTACGTGGCTGGGAGCGCGGCATCACGCCAGCTTATGCCGAATCCCCGTCGGGCGAGGGGCCGCCGTCGTCTCGACCGGCGGACGGATGGTTGACGTGAGCCTAGTGAAGCGCTTCACTGAAACGAATCAGTGAATCGCTTCACGGCTGACTCCGCACATTGCCGACAAAGTCGATAGGTATTGTGGGATAAGCTGGCTGGTGAGGAGGTGACATGGGCATCGACGTGCACCAGCACATCTGGACACCCGGATTCGTCGACGCGCTGCGCGGACGCGGCACGCCGCCGTTCCTCTCCGGCTGGACCCTGTACCTCGACGGCGAGGCACCGTACGCGGTGAACCCGCTCGACCACGACCTCGGCCATCGGCTCACGTTCAACGCCGGCCACGGCATCGACCTCGCGCTGGTGTCGCTCTCGAGCCCGCTCGGCATCGAGCACCTGGCCCCCGAGGACGCGTGGCCACTGCTCCGCGCCTACCACGACGGGGCGCTCGCGCTGCCGCCGACGTTTCGCGCGTGGGCCTCCACCTGCGTCACCGAGATCGACCCCCAGCGCACCGCCAAGGTCCTCGACAGCGGCTTCGCCGGGCTCCAGCTCCCCGCGACCACCCTGCTCGACGCCGCGGGCTTCGCCCGGGTCGCCCCGCTGCTCGACCTGCTCGAAGACCGCGACCTGCCGCTGTTCGTCCATCCCGGTCCGGCCGGGGCCGCAGGCACCGGAGCCGCACCGGCCGCCGGAGCCGCGGCGCCCGCCGGAGCCGCCGAGGAGCCCGGCTGGTGGCCGGCGATGGTGCCCTACGTCCAGCAGATGCACGCCGCCTGGTACGCCTTCCGCGCGTTCGGCCGCCCCCGGCACCCCCGGCTCCGCGTCTGCTTCGCGCTGCTCAGCGGCCTCGCTCCCCTGCACGTGGAGCGATTCATCGCCAGAGGCGGGTCGGCCCGGGGCGCCGTCGACACCGACGCCTTCCTGGAGACCTCGTCCTACGGCCACCAGGCCATCGACGCGATCACCCGGGTGGCCGGCGTCGAGGTCGTCGTCCTCGGCTCGGACGCCCCCTATGCCTCACCGGCCTCGGCGTTGCTCGGCGAGGCGATCGAGCACCAGATCTCGGTGACCAATCCAACACGTCTGCTCAACCTGAAAGGAGCCGTGCCAGATGACCTGGGAGTCATTGCCTGACCGATACCTGAACAAGCGTGAACTGCGCGACCTCGTCGAAGATCTGGCGCAGCGGCCCGAGCTGTGGTCGCCGCACGTCGAGTTCGGCGATAGTGGAGAGGCGCGGCACTACGCCTCCCTCCACCGTGACTCCTTCGTCGACATCTGGGTCATCTGCTGGCGTCCCGATGACGACACCGGCTGGCACGACCACGACGTCTCCTCCGGCGCCGTGCGGGTGGTCGCGGGCGCGGTCAAGGAGTCCAACCCCCGCATCGGCGGCGCCCACCTGGAGACCCTCGTCGCGGAGGGCCAGTCGCTGTCGTTCGGGCCCGAGCACATCCACCGGATCAACGGCTACGCGCCGGAGAGCGTGTCGATCCACGCCTACTCGCCCCCGCTGTGGCGCCTCGGCCAGTACTCCATCAGCGACGACGGCGTCATGCGCCGCGCCTCGGTGAGCTACGCGGACGAGCTGCGCCCGATGGACACCGAGGCGCTCGTCTGATCGGCCGGTGCGCCGGAGAGCCATGAGGGCTCCTCGGCCGGTGCGCCGGGGAGATCTGAAAGCTCCTCGGCCGGTGCGCCGGGGAGACCTGAAAGCTCCTCGGCCGCTGCGTCACGACCGCTCTCGGGTCCGCCCACGCCGCTCGTCAGCGCGTCGCGGGTCCGCCGGGCGATGCCGGGATCGTCGGTGAACACCCCGTCCACGCCGAGCCCGTACAGCATCCTGAGCCAGCCCGTCACGTCGCCGTGCGCGGCCGCGTACCCCGGCGCCGCCGGGTCGCCCTGCCGGAAGCGGGCGGGCAGGTAGGCGTTCTCCGGCCGGACGGTCCAGACGTGGATGGCCAGGCCCTGGCGGTGGGCGTCCTCCACCAGCGTGGTCGGGTCGCGCAGCTCGCCATCGCGGCGCGCCGGCAGCACCAGGCGGGTCGGCACGCCGATCGCGTCGGCGTAGGAGGCGATCTGCGCGAGCCCCGCGGGAGTCGCCAGGTCGCGGTAGGTGCGCGGGTCCCCCGCCGCGACCAGGTCGCGGGGAGCGCCCGACGACTCGAGCAGCTGGACGAGCCGCAGGCGGGTCCTGCCGCGCAGCGCCCGCAGGTTGGCGGTCTCGAACGACTGGATGAACACCGGGTCGGACTTCTCGCGCCAGCCGTACCGGCCGAGGGTCGCGAGCAGCGGCTCCTCCAGGGGCAGCCCGATGGAGGTGAAGTAGCCCGAGTGCTTGGTCTCGGGATAGACCCCGACGCCGGCCCGCTTCGCCAGGGCCACGATCTCGTCGAAGGTCGCGATCGGCGCCAGGCCGTCGAAGGCGGCGCTGTCGGGACGCAGTCTCGGCAGCCGCTCCACCGCGCGCAGCGTGCGCAGCTCGGCAAGGGTGAAGTCCTCGGTGAACCAGCCGGTGAGATTGCGGCCGTCGATCACCTTGGTGGTCCTGCGCGCGGCGAACTCCGGGTGCCGGGCGACGTCGGTGGTGCGGGAGATCTCGTTCTCGTGCCGGGCGACGAGCACGTGGTCCTTGGTCGACACCAGGTCGGGCTCGATGAAGTCCGCGCCCATCTCGATGGCGGTCCGGTAGGAGAGCAGGGTGTGCTCGGGCCGGTACGCGCACGCGCCCCGGTGCCCGATGACGACCGGATACGGCCCGAGGGACAGGACCGTACCGAACCCCGCCAGGGTGGCCGTACCGGGCAGCACGCCAGAGGGCATATCGGAGGGCGGGTCAGGGGACGTGCCGAACGTCGTGGCAGGGGAGGTATCGGACGCCAGGTCGGCGGAGGCGACACCGGGGACGAGGGACAGCACGCCGGCCAGCGCTCCGGCCGCGAGCCATGGAAGGCAGGTCACGCTCGATGTTAGGCCTGGTCATCCGCTCTGCCGCCCGCATGACACGCGCGCTGTGCCCTACATACCTCCGACGACTATCGGGGATCACCAGCGACCGCCCACCTTTATCGGCAATCATCTCCCCAGAGCAACGATCATCACCATGAACCAGTCGAACAACCGCGCTTCCGGCCAGATGCGGCACGGTCGCGCGGGGTCGAGCCGTAGCGTCCGGCCATTCCCGTTCAGCTCCGGCATGTCCTGATATCGGAGGCTTGCATGCAGGACTTATCCCTCCCCCGCAGAGCCTTACTCAAGGGCGTGGGCCTCGGCGCCCTCGCCGCGACCGCCACCGCGTGCGGTCCAGCCGGGCCGGACGCCGGGGCGCGTGACGGAAAGATCGTCATCGGGTACGTCAGCCCGCAGTCCGGGGCTCTCGCCGGCTTCGCCTCCGGAGACGCCTTCGTCGTGGACCGCGTGCGCCAGACCCCGCCGTACGCGAAGGGATTCACGGTCGGCGGGAAGACGTACGAGATCGAGATCGTGGTCAAGGACAGCCTGTCGGACCCCAGACTGGCGGCGCGGGCGGCGCGCGAGCTCATCTCGCACCACAAGGCCGACATGATCCTCACCAGTTCAGCCCCTGAGACGACCAACCCGGTGGCGACGGTGTGCGAGGCCCAGGGGATCCCCTGCGTCGCGACCGTCGTCCCGTGGGAGGCCTGGTACTTCTCCCGGCAGGCCGACCCGGACGATCCCCGGCCCTTCACCTACACGACCATGTTCTTCCTCGGGGTCGACGAGTTCGGCGGGTGCTTCGTCCCGATGTGGGAGCGGATCTCGTCCAACAAGATCGTGGCCGGCATGTTCCCGGACGACGCCGACGGCAACGCCTTCCGCCGCGCCTGGCCGCCGATCATCGAGAAGGCCGGGTACACCTGGGTGGACGGCGGCGCCTACAAGCAGGACAGGAGCTTCGGCTCCATGATCTCCAAGTTCATGCGCGAGCAGTGTGAGATCTTCATCAACGCCCCGCTGACCCCCGACTTCAACCGGATGTGGCGGCAGGCGGCGGCGGACGGCTTCCGGCCCCGGCTGGCGACGGTGGCCAAGGTCCTGCTGTTCCCCTCGGACACCCTGCCTCTGGGCGACCTGGTGGACAACATCGCGACCGACTCGTGGTGGGGGCCGTACATGCCGAACACCTCGTCGCTGGACGGGGAGAGCGCCAAACGGCTCGCGGAGGCGTACCAGTCGGCGAGCGGCAGGCAGTGGCTGCAGACCCTCGGCTCGGTCTACTCCCTCTTCGAGATCGCCCACCAGGCCTTCACGGCGGTCGACACGCCCCGGGACAGGAAGGCCGTCGCGGCGCGGCTCAGGGCGCTGAACTACTCCGGCATGTCGGGCGTGCTGGACTTCTCCCGCGGGCCGGTGCCGGGCGTGGCCATCCAGCAGCCCGTGGGGGTGCAGTGGAAGAAGGGCGTCGGCCGGTTCCCCTACGAGATGATGGTCGTGGACAACAGCCTCAACCCCGCCGTCCCGATCGGCGCGGAGCTCCTACCGACCAACCAGTGAGCGAGCCCGTACGACCGCCCGTTCGCGGCGGGCCGTCTCAGGCGTCCGAGGCGACGATCGGAGGCCGCCGGCTCCGCGCCTCATCGGACGGCGAGGGCGACCGCCCGGCGAGGACGCCCGAGACCAGTTGCAGTGCGCATGCCGCGACGCCGACGGTGAGCGGCAGGGTCCAGCCGCCGGAGAGCTGGTGGAGCAGGCCGATCAGGAAGGGGCCGAGCGCCGCCAGCAGGTAACCGGAGGTCTGGGCCACGGCCGACAGCGCGGTCACCGAGGCGGGGTCGGGAGCGCGCAGCGCGATGATCAGCAGGGCGAGCGCGATCGAGGCCCCTTGGCCGAGGCCAAGGATGATCATCCACAGCCACGGGAGCGTCGCCGGGGCGAGCAGCACGCCGAGGTACCCCGCGACGGTGACCAGCGTGGCCGTCACGGTGTGCGGCACCTGCGAGCGGGCACGGCCGGCGTGCAGCGGCACCGTCAGCGTGGCGACGATCTGCGACAGGTTGGTCAGCGCCAGCAGGTAGCCGGCCTGGTCGGCGGGCAGCCCCGCGTCCCGGAAGATCGTCGGCAGCCAGGCCAGCATGATGTAGAAGGTCAGCGACTGCAGCCCCATGAACAGCATGACGTACCAGGTCACGCGCCTGCGCAGCAGCATGGCGTACGGCCGGTGGCCGCCGCCCGGCCGGCCGGCGTACCGCCGCAAGGCCTGCGGCGCCCACAGGAGCGCCGCCGCCAGCGCGAGCAGGGCCACCGACGCGGCGGCCGTGCGCCAGCCGTACCGCTGCTCGATGGGCACCATGAGCGCCGAGGCCGACGCCGCGCCCGTCACCAGGCCGGAGACGTAGATGCCGGTGAACAGCCCGATGCGGTCGGGGAAGTGCTGCTTGACCACACCCGGCATGACCACGTTCATGATCGCGATGGCGGTGCCGGCGACGGCGGACCCGGCGTACAGGGCCACGATGCCGCCGGCGCCGCGCACCAGGGTGCCCGCCGCCAAGATGAGCAGCCCGATCAGCAAGGTGCGGTCCAGGCCGACGCGCGTCGCCATGGCCGGGGCCACCGGTGCCAGCAGGCCGAGGCAGACCACCATGACCGTGGTGATCGCCCCGCCCGCCGCGGGGGTGAGGCCGAGATCGCCCATGATCTCGCTCAGCAGCGGCGACACCCCGGCGAGGGCGGGCCGCAGGTTCAGCGAGGCGAGCACGAACCCCGCGACCAGCAGCACCCGCACCGCGCCGGGACGGCCGGACAGGACGGAACCAGGCTTCGGAGCACGATCCGCGGCAGGGGGGGTCATAGGCTCCGGAGCCTATCGGTGACCATCAGAACGGGTACCTGGCGATGTCACCCTGCATGGTCACCCACTGGGTGTCGGTGAACGCCTCGATGTTGGCCCTGGTGCCGCCGAACCTCGACCCCGTCCCGGAGGCGCCGACGCCGCCGAAGGGGGCGACCGCCTCGTCGTCCACGGTCTGGTCGTTGATGTGCACGATGCCGGTGGGGATGAGGTCGGCGAGGGCCAGCCCCTTCATGGCGTCGCGCGTCAGGATGCCCAGCGACAGCCCGTACTCGCTCTCGGCCGCCAGCGACGCCGCCTCCTCCATGGAGGAGAACGGCATGACCGGGGCGACCGGCCCGAAGACCTCCTCGGCGTAGGCCGGGGCGGACGCCGTCAGGTCGGTGAGGACGGTCGGGCGGTAGAACAGCCCCTCGTAGGTGCCGCCGGCCGCGAGCCGGGCGCCGCTGTCGAGGCTGCCGGTGACCAGCGCGTGGACCTTGTCCCGCTGGCGCTGGTCGATGAGCGGGCCGAGGGCGACCTCCTGGGTGGCCGGGTCCCCGACCGGCATGTGGTCGGCCTTCGCCGCGAGCCGCTCGACGTACTCGTCCTTGATCGAGGAGTGGACGAGGTGCCGTCCCGCGGTCATGCAGATCTGGCCCTGGTGGAAGAACGACCCCCACGCGCCGGCGGAGACGGCGAGGTCCAGGTCGGCGTCGTCGAGGACGATCAGCGCCGAGTTGCCGCCGAGCTCCAGGTGGACCCGCTTGAGGTGCCGGGCGGCGAGCTCGCCCACCTTGCGCCCGGCGGCGGTGGAGCCGGTGAAGGAGACGACCCTGACCCGGGGGTCGGCGACGAGCGTCTCGCCCGCCTCCACGCCGCCGGGCAGCATGTGCAGCACGCCCGGAGGCAGGCCCGCCTCCTCGAACACCCGGGCGATGGCGACGCCGCCGCAGACGGCGGTGCGCGGGTCCGGCTTGAACACGACCGCGTTGCCGAGGGCCAGTGCGGGGGCGACCGACCGGATGCCGAGGATCAGCGGCGCGTTGAACGGGGAGATGACGCCGACCACCCCGACCGGCACGCGGCGGGCGAGGCTGAGGCGCTTCTTGGCGGTGGGCAGGATCTCACCGGGAGGCTGGGAGGCCAGCGCCGCGGCCTCGTAGCACTCCTGCGCGGCGACGTAGGTCTCGAAGCCGGCCTTGCCGGGGATCGAGCCGGACTCGCGGATGAGCCAGTGCTGGATGTCGGCGGCGTGCTCCTCGAACAGGCGGCCGGCCCTGCGCAGGACTCCCGCGCGCTCCTCGAAGGAGGCCGCGGCCCACTCCCGCTGGGCCTTGGCGGCCTGAGCGGCCGCCTCGGTGACGTCGGCGGGGCCGGCGACCCCCGCCCTGGCGATCTCGTTGCCGGTGGCGGGCTCGATCACCGGCGCGTCGCCCGCCTGGGAGGCGGTCCATCCGTTGCCGCCGTAGATCGATCCCGACCAGATCTTAGGGTCGAGGAAATCCATGATGAACATCCTTTCTGTGGTGCTGTGGTGCGCGCCCGCCCGGCTCCGCCTTCACCGCGCGTCCTTCACCTGCTGGATCGGCGAGTCCTGCGAGGGCCGTGCGTCCTTCGCCTGCTGGATCCGCGCGTACACCTGGCCGCGCAGCTCCGCGAACCGCTGGAGCCCCCGGGTGGTGAGCTGGTCGCGCTCCGCCGGCAGGTCGACCTTGATGTCCTCCACGACGACCGTGGGCGACGCCGACAGGACGATCACCCGCCGGCCGAGGTAGATGGCCTCGTCGATGTCGTGCGTGATGAACAGCGTGGTGGTGCCGAGCCGCTGCCAGATGCGCAGGACCAGGTCCTCCAGCTCGGCGCGGGTCTGCGCGTCGACCGCCGCGAACGGCTCGTCCATGAGCAGCACCTGCGGCTCGTACGCGAGGGCCCGCGCGATCGCCACCCGCTGCTGCATGCCGCCGGAGAGCTGCCAGGGGTAGGCCTGCGGCACGTCGGCCAGGCCGACGGCGGAGAGCGACTCGGCGACCAGCTCGGCGCGGCGCGCCCGCGGCAGCTTCTTCTCCTTCAGCGGCAGCTCGACGTTCTGCTGGACGGTCATCCAGGGGAACAGGCTGCGGCCGTACTCCTGGAACACCACGGCCATGTTGTCGGGCGGTCCGCTCACCGGGACGCCGGCGACCCGGACCGAGCCGGCGGTCGGGGCGAGCAGCCCGGCGACGCACCGCAGCAGCGTGGTCTTGCCGCATCCCGACGGGCCGACGACGCAGGCCAGCTCGCCCGCGTCGAGCTGGAAGGACAGGTCGCCGACCGCCTCCCGCCCGGTCGTCTCGTAGATCTTCTTCAGACCGGTGACCTCAAGCACGGTGGCTCCAATGCCAGGAAAGGACGCGGCGTTCCACCTGCCGGAAGAGCACGGAGAGCCCGAACCCGAGCAGCCCGAGAAGCAGGATTCCGCTCCACATCTCGGGGATGGCGAAGCCGCGCTGGAACAGCACGATCGTGAATCCGAGCCCGCTGCTGCTGGCGAACATCTCGCTGATGACCATGAGGATGATCGCGATGGAGAGGGCCTGCCGGAGCCCTGCCATGATCTGCGGGCTGGCTCCGCGCAGGACCAGATGGCGCAGCCGCGCCCCGCCCCGCACCTTGTACATCCGGCAGGTGTCGGAGAGCACCTCGTCGATCGCCCGGACGCCCTCGACCGTGTTCAGCAGGATGGGCCAGACGCACCCGGAGACGATGACCAGGATCTTCATCCCGTTGTCGATGCCCGCCAGCAGCATGATCAGCGGAACGAGCACGGGCGGCGGGATCGCGCGGAAGAACTCCAGGACCGGCTCGGCCGCCGCGCGCAGCCGTACCGACAGGCCTATCGGCACGCCGAGGCCCACGCCGATCAGAGTCGCGAGGGCGTACCCGGCGAGCAGCCGCGCGATGCTCGGCAGGGCGTCGTCGAACAGCCGCTGGGAGAACCACGTCTCCACGAACGCCTGGGCGACGCGCGGCGGGGTGGGCACGTAGAAGCTCTCGGACGTCACGCTGAACGCCCACCAGCCGAGGATCAGCAGGACGGGCAGCCCGAGCAGGCGAAGCAGCCTGCGGCCGAGGCCCCCGGCCGCCGAACTCCGCGCGGGAGCCGTCTCCCGCTCGACCTCAAGGTCCACCGAGGTCACGACGCCACCTCCCCGCGTACGGACGGATGCCAGGCGAGCACCCTGCGCTCCAGCGCGCGGACGGCGAGGTTCACCACGATGCCGACGAACCCGGCCAGCACCACCAGGCCGTACGTGGTGGCGACCGCGCCGCTGGACTGCGCCGTCTGGATCTCCAGGCCGAGCCCGGGGCTGCCGATGACCAGCTCGGCGGTGATCGCGAGGATGAACGCCACGGCGGCGGCCAGCCTGAGCCCGGTCATGATGTACGGCAGGGCCGTCGGCCACACCACGTGCCGGATCCGCGACCACGGCGACAGCCCGTACGAGCGCGCCGTGTCGTCGGCCACCGTGTCGACGTCGGCGACGCCGTACATCACCTGGATGAGCACCTGCCAGAAGGACGCGTAGATCACCAGCAGCAGGGTGGAGCCGAGCGAGGCGCCGAACAGCAGCGTCGCCAGCGGGATCAGCGCCACCGACGGGATCGGCCGGAGGAACTCGACGGTGGAGTGGGAGGCCGCCCGCAGCCCGGGGACGGCGTCGATGACGACGCCGATGGCCACCGCGGCGCAGAAGGCGATGGCCAGGCCGAGGGCCCAGCCCCGCATCGTCTCTCCGAGGGCCGTCCACAGCGTGGCCGTGCGGAGCTCGGCCGCGAGGGCGCCGAGGATCTCCGAGGCGGGCGGCAGGAACCGCCTGTCCACGATGCCGAGCCGGGGCACCGCCTCCGTCACCGCCAGCAGGCAGGCCGGCCCCATCAGGCCGTACAGGACCTTCGTGCGGGCCGGCGTCGACCCGGTCATGGCAGCAGCGCTCCGAGGTCGGGCTTCTGCTTGAGCGTGCCGTCGCTGAGAGCCGCGTCCGCGATGGTCTGGATGGACTCACGGTTGATCGTCGTCGGCCACTTCGGCAGGTAGATCTTGGCGATGACCGCGGGGTCGATCTTGGTGTAGGTCTTGAGGATCTCCCTGACCTCCTCCGGGTGGCCGTCGGCGTACTCGAGGGACTCGTTGATCGCCGCCGTGAACCGCTTGACCAGGTCAGGGTCGGTCTTGGTGGTGGTGAAGTACGTCGCCACGGTGAGGTTCGGGGCGGCGTCGGCGAAGTTCCACGCGACCGGCCGGGCCCCCTGGGCGATCGCCTGGCTGACGAACGGCTCCACCACCCAGATCGCGTCGACCCGTCCCGCCTGCAGCGCCGCGGGGGCGTCGGGGAACGCGAGCTCCACGAACGTCACCTTCGACGGGTCGCCGCCTGCCTTGCGCACCGAGGCGCGGATGGTGGTGTCGCCGATGTTCTTCAGCTGGTTGACCGAGACCGTCTTGCCTTCGAGATCCTTGGCGGTCTTGATCGGGCTGTCCTGCTTCACCAGCACGGCGCTGAAGTCCTTGCCCTGCTCTCCGGTGGAGGAGACGCCGTTGGCGACCGCCTTGACCGGCAGGCCCTGCTCCTTGGCGGTCAGCAGCGAGGTCACGTTTCCGAACGCGAACTGGAACTGGCCGCCGACCGTGCCGGAGACGCTGGCCGCGCCTCCCTGGACGGGGGTGATGGACAGGTCGATGTTCTGCTTGTCGAAGAAGCCTTTGGCCTTTCCGAGATGGATCGGCGCCGTGTCCACGATGGCGATCACACCGGCAGTGACCTTGTCCTTCCCGCCGGACTTGGCGCCCTCGGAGGACCCGGAGGAGCCGCAGGCCGCGGCGAGGGTCACGATGGCTGCGGTGAGACAAATACGAGCGGAGCGGCGCATGAGCACTCCAAGGGGGGTATCGAGCGACATGTGTTCGCTCTGCGAACGAGCGTTCTGGGGAGGAACGTGTCAGTGCAAGCTATCCCCGTGACAAGATCGCGTCAACGTCACGGAAACATGGAGGTTACAGGTCCGTTGACCATCTCGCGCCTGAGTAAGTAGCGTCCCCGCGAGAACTTGTGTTCGGCAGACGAACGAGACCGCGAGACGAACACGCCGAGAGCGGCACATGCTGGTATAACGGTCACCGCGAAAGGGGCCGATCATGGCGGAGGAGTACGTCCAGTCGCTCGCCCGGGGGCTGGCGGTCATCCGTGCCTTCGATGCCATGCATCCGGAGCTCACGCTGAGCGACGTGGCCCGCGCCACCGGGCTCACCCGCGCCGCCGCCCGGCGGTTCCTGCTGACGCTGGTCGAGCTGGGGTACGTCCGCACCGATGGGCGCCTGTTCGCGCTGTCCCCGCGGGTGCTGGAGCTCGGCTACGCCTACCTGTCCAGCCTGTCCCTGCCCGAGGTGGCCCTCCCCCACCTGGAACGGCTGGTCGCCGAGGTCCACGAATCCGCCTCGGTCTCCGTGCTGCACATCTCCGACATCGTGTACGTGGCCCGCGTGCCGACCACCCGCATCATGCGGGTCACGATCAGCATCGGCACGCGCTTCCCCGCCCACTGCACCTCGATGGGCCGGGTGCTCCTCGCCTGGCTGCCGCCCGCCGACCTGGAGGCGTACTTCGCCGTCGCCGACCTGGAGCGGCGCACCTCCCGCACGATCACCTCCCGGGACGCGCTCGTCGCCGAGCTCGAACGGGTGAGGGCGCAGGGCTGGGCCATGGTCGACCAGGAACTCGAGGAGGGCCTGCGCTCGATCGCCGCGCCCATCCGCGACCGGAGCGGCCAGGTCGTCGCGGCCGTGAACCTCTCCTCCCACGCCAGCCGCACCACCGTCGAGTCCGCCCGCCGCGACCTGCTGCCCCCGCTGCTCGCGACCGCCGCGCGCATCGAGGCCGACCTTCACACCACCGGCGGCGGCCACCGCACCGCCATGCCCGCCACCTGACCTACCCGGTGCGCCCGCGCGGCGGACCGGCGAGCACACCGGCCGTCGCCGGCAAGGACATGTGTGAAACCCTGAGGGTTGACAACGTTGTCACACCTGCTGAGATGCGGGATGATGCGGACCGTGGTAGAGACCAGACGCGGGCGGCCCACCATGAACGACGTCGCCGCCACCGCCGGCGTCGCCCTCAAGACCGTGTCCCGCGTGGTCAACGACGAGCCGGGCGTCAACGCGGCGACCGCCGAACGGGTCCGCCAGGCCATCGAACTGCTCGGCTACCGCCGCAACGACGGCGCCCGCGTCCTGCGCCGCGGACGCACGGCCAGCATCGGCCTGGTCATCGAGGACGTCGCCGACCCGTTCTACTCGGGCCTGAGCCGGGCCGTGGAGGACGTCGCACTCCGCAACGGCTCCCTGGTGTTCACCGGCTCCTCCGGCGAGGACCCCCAGCGCGAGCGCGAACTGGTTCTCGCCTTCTGTGCGCGCCGCGTCGACGGGCTGGTCATCGTGCCCGCCGGGTACGACCACGGCTACCTCGCCCCCGAACTGCACGCCGGCATCCGCGCCGTCTTCGCCGACCGCCCCACCGGCCCCGCGCTGGACGTCGACACCGTGCTGTGCGACAACGCGGGCGGCGCCAGGACGGGTGTGGCCCACCTCATCGCCCACGGCCACCGGCGCATCGCCTTCCTCGGCGACAACGCGGTGATCTTCACCGCGAAGGAACGCCTGAGCGGCTACCGCGAGGCGCTCGACGCGGCCGGCCTGCCCTACGATCCGTCCCTGGTCTCCATGGGGCCGCCCGAACAGGCACGGGTCACCGCCGCCATGGCCGGCATGCTCGCCCTCGACCACCCGCCCACCGCCCTGTTCACCGGCAACGGCCAGACCACGGTCGCCGCCCTGCGCGCCCTCGAAATCCTCTCCGCCCGCGACCCCGAGCCGAACTCCTCGCGCGGCGGCGGCTCCGCGTCCGCAAGCCCTCGGGGGCCGGCGTCCCCACGCCACAGCGGACCGGCGTCCTCAGGCCCCGGCGGGCAGGAGTCCTCACGCGAAGGCGGGTGGGCGTCCTCACGCGAAGGCGGGTGGGCGTCCTCACGCCACGGCGGGCAGCGGCTCGCGGCGAGCCTCGCGATCGTGGGCTTCGACGACTTCCAGCTCGCCGACCTGCTCTCTCCCTCGATCACCGTGGTCGCCCAGGACCCCATCCGCCTCGGCCGCACGGCCGCGGAGCTGCTCTTTCGCCGCCTTGCCGGAGAGAACGGCCCCGTCGAGCGCATCCAGCTCCCCACCCACCTCATCCCCCGCGGCTCCGGCGAACTCCCCCCAGCGACATTCTGAGAGCTTGACGAGACGAAGACGCCCGCGCCGCTGCAGGACTACCTGGCGGGCGCGGAGAGAGGGGCGGCGCCGGTTCAAGTGAGGCGGTGGCCGCCGTCGACGTGCAGCACCGTTCCAGTGATGAATCCGTTGCGCATCACCGACACGAACGCCTGGGCGATGTCGTCGGGAGTGCCGATGCGTCGGGCAGGGAGTCGCTCGGCCATTTCGGCGAAGGCCGCCTGTTTGTCTATGTTGAGCTGGTTCCAGACGGGAGTGTCCACCCAGCCGGGGGAGATTACGTTCACCCGCACGGGCGCCAGTTCGATCGCCAGCCCGTATGCCAGCGATGCGAGCGCGCCGTTGGCTGCGGCCACGATCGTGTTCGACCCGTTCGGCCGGTACGCGTTGATGCCCGAGGTGTACGTGATCGACCCGGTCACCCGCTCGGCCGCGTGCTTACCGACCAGCCAGGCGCCCAGCAGCTTGGTGTCCACCATGGCCCTGGCGGTCGCTGTGGCGACGTCGGTGATCCGGCCGTACACCCCGGTAGCGTCCGCCGCGGTGACCGCCACGTGATCCACTCGCTCCACCCGGGCGAACAGTTCGGCCACGTCCTCCTCCCGGCCGATGTCCGCCGGCACCGTGCTGATCTTCCCCTGCGCGGCCCGCTCCAGCTCCGCCTGGGCCGCCGCGAGCCGGTCCGCGGACCGGCCGACGATCGTCACATCCATACCTTCGGCGAGCATGGTCCGGGCCAGTGCCAGGCCTATCCCGGAGCCGCCGCCGATGATCATTGCGTTGGTCATGATCCGAGTTTCCGCCGATCCTCGGGGACCGGGAAGGCCGTGCGGTTCCTGGGTGTGAGACGGCCACCCAGGAGTGGATCGCCCGGTGGCACACTTCAAGTCATGAACGCGATGGCGGAGTTCCTCCGGATCCGGCGCGGGCGGATCGGCCCGGCCGACGTCGGGCTGCCCATCGGGCCGCGCGCCCGCCGAATCCCTGGATTGCGCCGCGAGGAACTGGCCGCGCTGGCCGGGGTCAGCGTGGACTACTACACCCGGATCGAGCAGGGCCGCGAGACCGCGCCCAGCGACTCGGTACTGGACGCGCTGGCCCGGGCCCTGCGACTCACCGACGACGAGCACACCCACCTTCTCACCCTCGCCGACCGTGCCGCCGGGCGGACGCCGCGCCGCCGCCCCGCCGACCCGCAGCCGGCCCGCCCTGGCCTGCGGCTGCTGCTGGAATCGGTCCGGCCCAGCCCGGCGTACGTGCTCAGCGAGGTCAACGACGTGCTGGCCGCCAACCCGGAGGGCCTGGCGCTGATGCCCGGGCTCGGCGACTGGCCGCCCGGACAGCGCAACACGATCCGGTACACATTCCTGCACCCGTCCGCGCGGACGCTCTTCGCCGACTGGGACCGGGTGGCCCGCAACAGCGTCGCGCATCTGCACACCGCCGAGCTGACCGCCCCCGAGCCGACCGCCGCGCTGGTCGCCGAACTGTCCGCGGCCAGCGGCGAGTTCGCCGCGCTGTGGCGCCGGTACGAGGTATGGGTCAAGCGCGGCGGCGAGACCGCGTTCCGGCACCCGGTGATCGGCCCGGTCACCCTCGCCAACGACGTGCTCAGCACCGCCGGTGACGGCCAGCGGATGCTGGTCTACCAGGCCGCGCCCGGCACGGCCGAACACGACGCCCTGGTACTGCTGGCAATGGCCACCGAGGACGTAGGCACCGCCTAACTGCCAACCTGATTGTTTGTGAGGACTGCCTCGGCCGCACGGAAGCTACGCCGCCCTCATTTGATCGTCGCCGCCCCGATTACGCAGGGAGAACTTGGCCTGGTGCGACCGTCGATGAGGAAATCGAAGTGCCGGGCCCGGTCGATGATGAATCCCGCGTCGGTGATGGCCCGCTCGGTGTCGCGTGCGAGGTGGCAGCCCGCCCCCTGCAACGGCCAGAGCAGGTCCAGGGCCCGCTGCATCCGCGCGAAACCCGGACGCGGTGAGCGGATGTGCTCGTAGAAGTACAGGTGACCGCCGGGACGCAGCACGCGGGCCGCTTCAGCCAGGGAACGGGGGACATCGCGGACCGAGCACAGCACCTGGGAGGCCACGACGGCATCGACCGAGTTGTCGGGCAGTGGCAGGTGCTCGGCGTGGCCCGCGCGGACCTCCACGGGTACGGGGGCGTGAGCGGCGGCGCCTTCAGCCAGCAGGCGCAGCTGAGGTTCGGGTTCGATGGCGATGACCTGCCGCACGGTGGGCGGGTAGTGGCGGAAGTTGGCGCCGTGCCCGGCTCCGATCTCCAGGACGCGGCCGCCGGCCGTGGCGAGCAGTTCCCGGCGGTGTTCGAGCGCTCCGTGGGCGTCTTCGTAATCGCTGACGCGCGGATAAAGACGCGCGAACAACGGGTGGCGGACCGTCATCCGCCCGCCCTCCGGCCGTGCCAGCGGTCCAAGCGGTGCAGGCGCGTGGATCCGGCCGCCTCGTTGTGTCTCATGTCTGGCGCCTCCTTGGGAATCTTGTCTTTCGGGATGACCACAACGCGCGCCTCCCGAGGGGGAACGGTCGCCTGATCAGCCACCGACCTTCCCTGCACGGTGTACATGAACGCTGTACATTGACGTAGTACATGAACGTTGTACAGGAGACCTTGTACCGCTTACAGTTGTCAAGTGGCTCCAGAGAAACTGACCCGCCAGGCCGTCATTGAGCGGGCGTTGAAGCTCGCCGACACCGATGGGCTCCAGGCGGTCACCATCCGCCGGCTCGCCGCCGAGCTCGGCGTCACGCCGACGGCGCTGTACTGGCATGTCAAGAACAAGGACGAGCTGCTATCCGCGCTCGCCGACCACCTGCTCGCGGCGCTCGTCGCCGACGTGGACCCGAACCGGCCCTGGAACCAGCGTCTCCGCGCGATGGTCACCGCGCTGGTGGAGCAGACTCGCGCGCACCCGTACCTGTCCACCCTGCTGCCGATGATCGACAAGAGCGCGGCCGAGGAATACCGCCGGGCCACCGACACCGCGATCGGGCTGCTCACCGAGGCCGGGTTCACGCTCCAGGAAGCCGACCAGGTGGCCACCTACCTGCTCCTGGGGGCCACGACGATGGTGTCCTGCCAGCCCGGCGGCGTGGGAAGCGACGAGGAGGAGGCCGCGGAGCTCAGGCGGCAGCATCGTCTCGACCTGGAACGCCTACCTCCCGGTCGTTACCCCTACCTGGCCGCCTTCGCCGCCACCCTCTCCAACCCCCCCGACCTCGACGCCTACTACTCCTTCGGCATCCACCTCCTGCTGTCCGCGGTGGAGACCACGGCCCCGAACAGATGAGGAGTTTCCGGAGACCGGGTGGGACGGCGGATAATCGGCATGCCCGTCTCGCCCTAAATGGATCACTTCTGCAAGATCGACCGCGCTCAACGCTAGATCTCCGGCCCGATCCATGCCGCTTTGATGCGAATTGACCGGCCGCACCAAACCCGGTAAACCCCTTGAAATCAGGTCACTGCGTGATCATCAGCGCCAAATACGACTCGGATGATCTTGCAGGCTTGATCACAACGACGCCGCCGCCAAGCCGTGAGCAAACTTTCCCCTGATCTTCCACTGCTCCGACGAGCCACCTCTGATCGCCTGGCCGGCGCAGCAGCGAGCCCCGCGCATATCCAGCCCGGAGACGTCGCTGTCAGCCGGCCGCGTTCTTCAAGCCGGCAAGGAAGGCGCGCCATTCGTCCGAGGCGACCACCAGCACCGGACCACCTGGATCCTTGCTGTCGCGCACCCCCACCACCCCGGCCAGATTCGCCGCCACTTCCACGCACGAACCGCCGTCCGAACCCGACTTGGACGACTTGCGCCACACCGCCGACCCTAAGTCCACCTGTCCATCTCCTTCTTAATGACCTTCAAACTCATGTGCTGGGGAAGAGCCTCCACACGCAAGGCGTCATACCGCTCGCCGATCGATTTAACTATCTCCGGGGCATCCGTCACCGTTCCCTGTATCGAAGACTCCGCCCAGACGGTTGTCCAGTGCCCCGGAAGCTCCGTAATCACGAATGCGCTCATCAATCCGCACGTCGAGGACGCCTCGTACGGGAGAATCTGGATCTTGACTTTCGGGTGCTCTGCGATCTCCAGCAAGTACGCCAACTGCTCACGCATCACCGCAGACCCGCCGATCGGCCGATGCAGGACTCCTTCGTCGATGATGGCCCAGAGGGTCGGAGGGTCGGGCTTCGAGAGCACAGACCTGCGCTGGAGCCGTGTGGCAAGACGTTGTTCGAGCAGCTCTTGCGTGACTCCAGGTTCTCCGGCCAGCACGTGCCGCGCATAGGCCTCGGTCTGCATCAGGCCGAAGACAAGGAGCGGGTCCCACGTCCGGAGGGCGGTCGCCTCCTGCTCGGCTTCCAAACCATGGCGAAACCAGGGCGGAGCGGCGTCCTTCCAGCGGTCGGCCATCATCCACAACTCAGTGAGGATGCCATCGAGGCCGAAGATCTCGTCGCACCGCTGGGCGAAGATCTTCTCAGGCTTCCGTGCCGCCCGTTCGACCATTCCCACCATACTCGGCGAAAACAGGACCTTTTTGGCTAACTGCGTCTGGGTGAGGTTTGCCGCAAGGCGCTGATTTCGCACCTCAAAGCCAAAACGAGCCAACGGCGAACTATCGGGATTCAACTCCACCGGTTGCGGCATCAACCCCTCCTCAAATGCGCCTGGTCCGCCGTAACACCGTCGACGCACTCAACCGTGTGTTCACAGTGCAATCATTTGACTCCATACGGTAACGAACAATGGCCACTCTTGGGAGAGGAAAACAACAGATGACATGAGGGTCCTACCGGCTGCGCGGGACTTCGCGTGTCATCTCGACCGCGGAAACGAGGTTCGGCATGGCCACGGAGTTCCTGTCCGGCTCATTGGATCTGGTCGGCACGGAGGCCTCTGTACCCGTGGCGCGGGCGTTCGTACGCGCGACGCTGGGGGCCGGGCATCCCGCCCTGGACGACGTGACGCTCCTGGCGTCGGAGCTGACGACCAACGCCGTGGTCCACTCCAACTCACGGGACGGCGGACCGGTCAGGATCACGCTGGCGGAAACTGATCAAGCCATCCGGGTGACTGTGCAGGACGCCGGCGCGGACACCCTGCCCATAGTGTCCGGTGACCTCTCAGGCGAAGGGGGACGCGGTCTCTTCCTCGTGGAGCAACTCTCCGGGCACTGGGGTATCGACGAGGACGCCACCGGCCGCGCCGTCTGGTGCGAGGTCAAATTCTGACGACGGACGACAGTTCGGTTAACCCCATACGGCCCACCCGGGCACCCACTTGGGTGGGCAAGCACTTGACGCCCACCCAGCACAAGACGACCCGGCCAATGCGCATCATCCGTCAGAACACAAGGCCCACCGCGCTTCCACCGGACCAGATCATCGGACAGCAGGCCGGAGGTGGCGGAGGGCATGGCTCCGGGAGTGCCGGAGCGGCGAGGCCGTTCAGGGGTTGAGGGTTCGCCCAGGTCAGCCCAAGTCAGCGGCCGGACTCCACCTGGACGAGCATGCGTTTGAGCAGGGCGATGAGGGTGTCCTGCTCGGCGGGGTCCAGTGGCCTGACCATGGCGTCCTCCGCGGTGCCGCGGTATTCCATGGCGGCGAACCACCGGTCATGTCCCAGCTCGGTGAGTTCGACGTCGACGCGCCGCCGATCCTCCGTGCTGCGGAGCCTGCGGACCAGGCCCGCGTTCTCCAGCGTCTCGAGCCGGCCGGTGATCCCGGCCGGGGAGACCATCAGTTCGGCCGCCAACTCGGAGGGCGTGGCCCGCCAAGGCGCTCCACGCGAGGCGAGGCGGTGCAGGGTCTCGAACTCGAACCCTTGCAGCCCGACCTTGGCCAAGGCCCGGTCCTTCGCGTGCCCGACGTGCCGGGCCAGAAGCTGGATGCGCGTGATGATCGCCTCCACCCGCTCGTCGAAGGGCGCCTTGTCGCGCCAGCGGGCGAGATGCCGATCGACAGAGTCCTCCATCGCCCCAGTATGCTACGTCATCAAGTATTTCGTTGACAAATGATTTGCCAACGAAATACCTTCCCGTCATGAGCTCCCCCACACGCCGGCTGCTGACGGGCCGGACGATCGCGGCGCTGGCCACCGCGCTGATCCCCACGACGCTGACACTCGCGGTCGTCCGGGCCACCGGTTCCGCAGCGGACCTCGGTCTCGTCCTGGCCTGCGAGCTGTTGCCGATGCTGGTCCTGCTGCCCGTGGCGGGGGTGATCGCCGACCGCTTCCCGCCGCAGCGGATCGTCCTTGCGGCCGATCTGCTGCGCGGCGCCGCCCAGCTCGCGATCGCGGCCGAACTGCTCACGGGTGTGGCGCGCATCCCGGATCTGGCGGCGCTGTCGGCGCTCACAGGCGCGGGGGTGGCCTTCGGGACACCCGCCGTACGGACGCTGATCGCCGCCGTGGTGGCGGAGCCGGAGCGGCTGCGCACCAACGCGCGGCTCGGCGTGGCCACCGGGCTCGCCCAGGTGACCGCCCCCGCCATGGCCGGAGCGCTGGTGCTGGCGGTGGGAGCGGGCTGGTCCTCGCTTCTCACCGGCGGGCTGTTCGTCGGTTCCGCGCTGACGCTCGGCGGCCTGCGACCGGTCCGTGCCGCCCGCCGCAATCCGCGACGGGCGTTCATCACAGAACTCGGCGAGGGGTGGGCGGAGACCCGCCGCCACCCGTGGTTCCTGGCCAGCGTGCTCGGGCACGGCGTATGGCATCTGGCGGCCGGTTTCCTGCTCACGCTCGGCCCGCTGATCGCCGTACGACACCTGGGCGGCGAGACCTCCTGGGTGATTATCACCCAGCTCGGCACGGCCGGCCTGCTGGCCGGCGTCTACGTCGCGCCGCGGCTGCCCGTCAGCCGCCCGCTGATGGCCGCCGCGGTCGGAGCGGCGGCTTACGCGCTCCCGATGGCCGCCTTCGCGGTGCCGATGCCGATGGTGCTCGTCACGATCGCGTACTGCGCGGCGATGTTCGGCCTCGGCGTACTGAGCCCACTATGGGAGACGGCCATGCAGCAGCGCATTCCCGAGGAGGCCCTTGGGCGGGTCGGGTCGTTCGACGGGCTCATCTCCTTCGCCTCCCGGCCACTGGGGCTGGCCGTCGCCGCCCCCATCGCGGCGCTGACCGGCGCCACGGCTCCGCTGCTCATCGGGGCGGTGCTGGTCGCCGCCGCGAATCTGGCCGTGCTCGCCATCCCGGACGTACGGCGGGTGCCGGTGCCCCGTACGGCGGGACACCGGCCGGAGTTGACTTCAACCTAAGTTCAAGTTCGAGACTGCCACTGGAAGAAAGTCCCGCAGGAGAAGGGTGGCAGCCATGCGCGTTGTACGGGTGGAGCAGTTCGGGGGACCTGAGGTGCTGGAGACGGTGGAGGCACCCGATCCGGTGGCCGAGCCGGGGCAGGCCGTGATCGAGGTGGCGGTCGCCGACACGCTCTTCGTCGAGACGCAGATCCGCAGCGGTGCGGCCCGCCAGTGGTTTCCGGTCGTACCGCCGTACGTCCCGGGCGGGGCGGTGGGCGGGCGGGTGCTCGCCGTGGGGGACGGAGTGGACGCCGGCTGGGTCGGCAGTGCGGTCGTGGCCGGCACCGAAGGCGGAGGCGGGTACGCCGAGCGTGCCGTCGTCCCCGCGGAGGCACTGATCGCGGTGCCCGAAGGGCTGGAAGTGCCCGACGCGGTCGCCCTGCTGCACGACGGCGTCACGGGCTTGGCCGTGTTCGAGGCGGCCGAGGTCAAGCCGGGAGACTGGGTACTGGTCACGGCGGCGGCCGGCGGCATGGGGATCCTGCTCGTGCAACTCGCTCATGCGGCCGGGGCGCACGTGGCCGCCGCCGCTCGCGGCGAGGGGAAGCTCGACCTGGCCCGGCGGCTCGGCGCCGACATCGCCGTCGACTACAGCGAGCCGGGCTGGGCCGAGCGGGTACGGGAGGCGACCGGCGGCACGGGGGCCGACGTGGTCTTCGACGGCGCGGGCGGAGAGGTCGGCCAGGCGGCGTTCGCGATCACCGCACCGGGTGGCCGCGTCTCGGCGCACGGCGCGCCCAGCGGCGGCTTCGCCCCGATCGACCCTCAGGACGCCGAACGGCGCGGGATCACCGTTCGCGGCATCCAGGACGTGCAGTTCGGCCCCGCCGAGAAGAAGCAGTTGGCCGAACGCGCCCTGGCGGAGGCCGCCGCCGGCCGGATCAGGCCGGTCATCGGGCGTACCTTCCCGCTGGACCGCGCCGCCGACGCCCACGCGGCGATCGAAGCCCGCGAAGTGCCCGGCAAGACGCTGCTCGTCATCTGAGCCAAGGCTTCTGGACACGGCCGGCCGGCCGCCGTACGCCGGCGCCGGCATCGCCGTACCCCTTCTCGCCGTCCCGGCGCCGATAGGGCGACCACTATGCCGAGCGGGGGTTAGCGAGCAAGCGAGCCGGGTGCCGGGGCAGCGAGAAACAGGCCGGGGTGCCGGGGTAGGCGAGAAGCGAGCCGGGGGTTGGCGAGCAAGCGAGCCGGGTGCCGGGGCAGCGAGAAGCACGCCGGGGTGCCGGGGTAGGCGAGAAGCGAGCGGGGGTTAGCGAGCAAGCGAGCCAGGTACCGGGGCAGCGAGAAGCACGCCGGGGTGCCGGGGTAGGCGAGAAGCACGCCGGGGTAGGCGAGAAGCGAGCGGGGAGGGGAGGCCGTCACACTCGGGACACACCCTCGCCTGGGCGGGGCACGCCTTGGACAGAGCCTGGGTGCGCCGGGGTACCGTGACTTGTAGCCGCGAGAAAGAGGGGGACCTCGCGATGTCCGACATTCAGGAAGTCATGGGCCAGATGATCGGCGCGCTCAACGAGCACGATCTTGAGGCGATGATGCGCTGCTACAGCCCGGAGGCGTTCTTCGTGTCTCCGAGCGGCAAGGGCGAGGGGGCCGACGAGGTCCTTTCCTTCTGGGCTCTCTTCCAGGAGGCGTTCCCGGATCTACAGCTGACCCCGTGGAGGAAGTGCACCTGTGGCGACACCGTGGTCATGGAGTGGATCCTCACCGGTACTCACAAGGGGCCCTACCTCATGCCCGACGGCGAGATCATCGAGGCGACCAACAGGGGTATCACCATCCGGGGGTGTAGCGTACGCAACTTCGAGAACGGCCTCATCGTCACCCATTGCATCTACTACGACCAGTTGGAGCTGCTCACCCAGCTCGGCGCCCGTCTGATCCTCGACCGGCCCGCGGATTGAACCCGGCTGCTCACCTCCATCCTCGCCGTCGAGCGTCCGTCCCCTGACAGCGTCGCCGAATGCGATTCCCGTCGAAGCGCAGACGCCGTTCGACCTGGGTCCGGCGAGGTCATCGCGGGGATCCCGTTCCTGACTTGACGCGTTCCGGGCGGAGGTGTCCTGCGAGGGCGAGAGAACCCAGGATGCCGCCCGCTCCGGTCAGCGCGATGGCGAAGTGCGTGGGTACCGCCACGGTGAGCGCGCCGGCCAGCGCGGCTCCGAGTCCCTGGGTCGTCATCTGGCCCGAGGTGAGCAGCCCGAACGCCTGGCCCCGTACGTCCTCGGGCACCGCGTCGACGAACCTGCGCTGGAGCCCGAGGTTGTAGGCGAGGCAGATACCTGTCAGTACGGCGAGCGCCAGGCACCAGGCGACGTCCGGGCGTGTGGCGAACCCGAGCATCGGCACCCCGATCGCCACGGCGAGCGGGAAGGACAGGCGTTCGCGTAGCGCGGGGGCGGCGAACCTGCCGACGGTGAAGTCCCCGGCCGCCATCCCGACCGCGAAGGCCGCGAGGATGAGGCCGGCCTGGGACGGCGCTCCGCGCTCACCGAGATAGGGGATGACGAGGGCCTCCACCCCCGCCACGAACATCACCGGTACCCACGCGGCCAGCAGCAGCCCGCGTACGCGCCGGTCCGCCAGCAGCCTCCGATTGACCCGCAGAGTGGCCCGTACGAGGTTCGTGCCACCCGTGGTCCCCGTGCCCGTCCCGGCGCGTGCGGGGCGGTCGGGCAGGCCGAGTCGCAGGACGATTGCGCTCATCCCGGACAGGACCGCGGTGATCAGAAGCGCTCCCCCGGGTCCGGCCAGGGTGAGGACGGCGCCGCCCGCGGCCAGGCCGCCGATCTGCGCCGCGGCCGAGGTGACCGTGAGGACGGAGCGGCCGAGTACGAACGCGTCACCTGGCAGCAGGTCGGGGAGCGTCGCGAAGCGCGCGGCGCCGAAGACGGGGCTGAGCGCTCCGGTGGCGACGACGAGCAGCAGCATGGCCCACACCGGCAGCCCGGTGAAGCCCAGCACCAGGCAGACGGCGACGCGGACCAGTTCCCCGGCCACCATCAACCGGCGGGGACGTACCCGATCGGCGACCGAGAGCAGGAAGGTCCCGCCGAGGACGTGCGGCAGGAACCCTGCCATGTAGGCGAGCGCGGAGAGTCCGGCCGAGCCGGTGCGCGCGTACACGAGCACGGAGAAGGCCAGCATTTTGACGCTGTCCCCGGCCACCAGCAGCGTGAAGCTCCCGAAGAGCACCCGGAACTCGGGCACGGCGAACACCTCACCGAACGTGGCTTGCCGCTCGCGCGACCCGTCCGTCATGGCCACACCCCCGCCCCCGCCTGCCGCTCGCGCGATCGCTCTGTCATGGACGCACCTCCCGCGACGATGCTGGGGGGCGGGCGGCGCCTTGGCTAAGCTTTCGGAAATAGGCGAAAGATCAAGACAGGAGTATGCGGCGTGGGCAGGATGATCCGTATCGAGGTCAGCCCGCAGGACGTCATGGCGAGCCGGTTCGCCATCTCGCCGCTCATCGAGACCATGCACGCGCTGTGGATCCTGTCGGGCGCCGCCGAGGCCGGAGTGCACCGCCCCTGGGCCGAGCGGACGCGCGAGCCGTACGAGAAGCTGCGGCGGAGCGAGCCCGGGGTGGCGGCCCTGACGGCGCTGTTCGGGAGGGGCGACTACAACGCGGACTTCATCGCTCCGCCCCCGGCCGGGGTGGACGTCGCGATCGAGGAAGAGCTGGCGGTGATGCGCGCGACGCCGCTCGCGCAGGCGCGTGACGAGATCGCGCGGAACCTGCGGGGCAGGCCCTGCCCGCCGCCGGAGATCATGGCCGTCCTCGACCGGCCGGACGTGGTGGACCGGCTCGCCGACGCGCTGGAGGCCACCTGGAAGCAGATCGTGTCCAACGACTGGCCCCGGTTCCGCGCCATCCTGCAGCGCGACGTCGTGCACCGCGCGGGACGCCTGGCGACCTACGGTTGGGCGGCGGCGCTGGACGACCTCAGTCCGCGGGTGCGGTGGCGCGCGGACGGCGGGGCCGGCCATATCGCCGTGCGGATGGACACGCCTGGGCAGGACGAACGGCACCGGCTGAGCGGGCGAGGACTGCTGTTCGTCCCCACCGTTCTCGGGCCGGGGGTGGCGGCGTACCTCGAGGACGCCTGGCCGTACGCGCTGGTGTATCCGGCCCGCGGGGTCGCCGCGCAGTACCTTCCCCCGAGAGGGCTCGCGCGGCTCATCGGGGGGACCCGCGCGACGATCCTGCTCCAGACCCCGGCCACCACCAGCCAGCTCGCCGCCCTGCTCGGCCTGAGCGTGGGCGGGACCGGTGACCACGTGGCCGCGCTGCGCGAGGCCGGGTTGATCACCGGTACCCGGGTGGGCCGCTCGGTCCTCTACCACCGGACGCCGCTCGGCGACGCGCTGGTCAACGGCGGCTGACACCACGCGCCGCGCGCCCGATCGGACCGTCAGCGTCCCGATCAGACCTTCAGCACGCCCGGTCTGACCGTCAGAACCCCCGAGTCAGCCCTTCAGCGCGCCCGAGTCAGCCCTTCAGCGCGCCCGAGTCAGCCCTTCAGCGCGCCCGCGCTAGCCCTTCAGCGCGCCGGCCATGAGGCCGCGCATGAAGAACCGGCCGAGCAGCACGTAGACGACCATCGTCGGGACCGAGGCCAGGATCGCCGCGGCCATCTGCTGGCTGTAGGGGACGGTCTGCGCGCCGGCGATGTTGTTCAGCATCACGGTCGTCGGCCACGACGTCGGCCCGGTGAGGAAGACCGCGAACAGGAAGTCGTTCCACATCGAGGTGAACTGCCAGATGATCACTACCGCGACGGCGGGACCGGAGACCGGGATCACGATCGACCAGAAGGTGCGCAGCATCCCCGCGCCGTCCACCCGGGCCGCCTCCATGAGCTCGTCCGGGATGGTCACGTAGTAGTTGCGGAAGATCAGCGTGCAGATCGGGATGCCGTAGACGACGTGGGCGAGGATCAGCCCCGGGATGCCCCCGTACACGCCGAGGTTCACCATGAGCTGGACCAGGGGGATCATCACGCCCTGGTAGGGGATGAACATGCCGAACAGGAACAGCGTGAAGACCAGGTCGGCGCCGGGGAAGCGCCACTTGGCCAGGACGAACCCGTTCATCGCGCCCAGCGCGGCCGAGATGAGCGACCCGGGGACCGCCAGCAGGAAGCTGTTGGCGATGCCCGGCTTGAGCTTCTCCCACGCCACCTGCCAGGCCTCGGTCGTCCAGATCTTGGGCAGGCTCCACGCCTGGCTCGGGTCGGCCTCGGTCAGCGGCTTGAAGCTGGTGACCAGCAGCACGTAGATCGGGATCAGGAAGACCAGGACGAAGCCGAGCAGCAGCACGAACCTGACGTAGATCGGCCAGCGCGCCTGGCGGGCGACCGGGGGAGCCTCGTGCCGGGCTGTGGACGGGGCCGCGACGGCCGTGCTCATGAGCGGTTCTCCCTGCGGGCGTTCCAGATCAGGTACGGCACGACGAAGACCGCGACGGTGAGCACGATGTACGAGGCGATCGTCGCGCCCTTGGCGGGGTCGTGGGCGTCGAAGACGGCGACCCACATGAAGACGGCGGGCACGTCGGTGATGATCTGCTTGCCGGACACCGACACGATCAGGTCGAAGACCTTGAGCGAGATGTGACCGAGGATGATCAGCGCGGACAGGGTCACCGGGCGCAGGAACGGGAAGACGATGTACCGGTAGACCTGCCACTCCTTGCAGCCGTCCACCCGCGCGGCCTCGCGCAGCTCGTCCGGCACGCCGCGGAACCCGGCCAGGAACAGCGCCATGACATATCCGGACATCTGCCAGATAGCCGGGATGGCCATCGCGGCCATCCCCCAGTCCTGGTCCCGGTACCACTCGTTCTGCAGGAACCCCAGGCCGAGGCCGTCCAGGAGCCGGTTCAGGCCGACCGCCTGCGTGTCCTGGCCGCTGTTCATCAGCCAGCGCCACACCACGCCGGTGGCGACGAACGAGATGGCCATCGGGAACAGGTAGATGGCCCGGAATCCGCCCTCGCCCCTGATCCCCTTCTCCATCAGGAAGGCGAGCAGCCAGCCCAGCGCCAGCGCGCCGCCGACGAAGACGACCGTGAAGACGATCGCGTGCCGGACCGAGATGCCCCAGCGCTCCTGGTCCCACAACGAGACGAAGTTCGTCAGGCCCACGAACTTCCCGGCGGAGATCTCATCGTGCTGGTCGGTCATGGCCAGCTTGAAGTTCCAGCCGAGCATTCCGTACACGAAGACCGCTATCGCGATGATCGACGGCGTCACCAGGAGCAGGCCTGGCAGCCATCTGCGGACGCGCGACACTCTTACCCCCAGTGAAGGCTCGCGCCCGCCGCGCGTGATGCGACGCGCGGGCGCGAGCCGTACGAGATCAGCTCACTGATTGTTGGTCTTGGCGGCTTCGACGAGCGCCTGCTGCAGCTTGGCCGGGTCCTTGCTCTGCAAGAACAGGCCGACCGCCTCGGTGATGGCCGTCTTCCACGCGTCGTTGGCGACGACACCATGCTGGATCGAGCCGGCCAGTTTGTCGTTCGCCCACTGGGCGAGGTCCCACTCGAGGTAGTCCGTGTAGAGGCTCTTGTCGGCGTCCTTGCGGGCGGGGATGGAGCCCTTCTTCGGGTTGAAGGCGTCCTGGCCCTCCTTGCTCGCGGCGACCTTGAGCCACGCCAGGGCGCCGTCCTTGTTCGGAGCGCCCTTCGGGAGGGTGAAGCTGTCCGACAGCCACATGAACGTGCCGTCGGTGCCCGGCGAGGCCGCCCAGTCGAAGTCCTCCTTGGAGGTCTTGCCGAGGCCGCCGTCCGGCGCGTTGTGGAAGTAGCCGTAGGCCCAGTCGCCCATGATGTTGAACGCGGCGGCGCCGTCGGCGACCTGCTTGGCCGCCGGCTGCCAGTCGTCCTGCGGCGGGCCGGCGTACGACAGGATCGTCTTGAAGTCGTTGAGCGCCTTGGTGACGTTGGCGCCCGACCAGTCGGCGCCCTTGGCCCACAGCGCGTTGTAGGCGTCGGTGCCGAGGGAACCGAGCAGCACGCTCTCCATCAGGTGGACGACGGTCCACTCCGAGCCGATGGACAGCGGGATCTTCCCGGTCTTCTTGACGGCCGCGAGGTCGGTGATGAACTCCTCGATGGTCTTCGGCGCGGCGGCGATGCCCGCGTCCTTCAGCACCTTGGGGTTGAACCACAGGACGTTGGAGCGGTGGATGTTCACCGGCACCGAGTAGACGTTGCCCTCGTAGGTGATCTGGTCGACCAGCTGCTGGGGGAACACGTCCTTCAGCTTGAGCTCGTCATAGAGGGAGTTCAGCGGCTCGAGCTTGCCGGCCTTGATGTAGCCCTGCAGCTCGGCGCCCGCGTGCCCCTGGAAGGTGTCCGGCGGCTGGTTCGCCTGCAGCTTGCTGGAGAGCAGCGCCCGCGCCTTGTCTCCCGAGCCGCCGGCGACGGCCGCGTCGAAGAACGTCAGGTCGGGGTTCTGCTTCTGGAAGATCTCCCGCATGGCCTTCAGGCCGTCGGCCTCGCCGGGGCCGGTCCACCAGGAAAAGACCTCGACTTGCTTCGTCGCGGTCTGCCCGCTGCCGGTGCCCTTCTCGTCACCACCACCGCCACAGGCGGAGAGGGAGAGGAGGCCTGCCACGGTGACCGCGACGGCCGACATCCACCGTCGTCGCATTACTTTTGGTCCCTTCACGGTTCGAGGAGGCTGTCCACACAAGCCCGCCCCCGTCTACCAGGCCGTAGGTGACAACGTTGTCAGTACGCAATCAACCCACCTCACAGCCCGAATCGTCAAGGGTGCGCGAATAACGTCTCCATATAGCGCCGGTGGCCTCCGCCGGAGCGCCCGGACGGGAAATCGTCGGTGGGGCGCACTAACGTAAGAAGGCCCTCGACGAAGGCGCGGAACCGCGGCAAAGAACGCATGGTCACGACCCGCCCCCCGGCACGAAAGGCCTCCACAGCCATGACCTCCGCCCCCGCCGTCCGTCACCATCGCCGGGCCCACCGTGGCTGAGCGCAAGCACGGCCGGCCGGCGCCGGAGACGCTCACGTCCATCGTGTCCGACGACTGGGATGGGCGAGACCTTTCGGGCGAGCACCACAGCCAGGTGGCCTTCGTCGACGTGGACATGACCGAGATGGCGAACGAGGGGGCGGTCTTCTCCGACTGCTCGTTCCGGGGCGTGCGGTTCAATGCCTCCACGCACTCCGACGCCGCGTTCCTCAACTGCACCTTCACGCGGTGCGGCTTCTTCGACACGACCTTCACCGGCTGCAAGCTCGTCGGCAGCATGTTCGACGGGTGCACCTTCGACCTGCTGAAGGTCGACGGCGGCGACTGGTCGTTCGTCGGGTTCCCCGGGGCCAACCTGAAAGGAACGTCGTTCACCGACGTGCGGATGCGCGAGGCCGACCTCACCGGCGCCCGATGCGAGGGCGCCACACTCCGGCGGGTCGACCTTTCCGGCGCCTGGCTGCACAGCGCCGATCTCACCCGGTGCGACCTGCGCGGCAGCGACCTGTCAGCGCTGGACCCGGCGACCGTGACCCTGCGCGGCGCGGTGGTCGACCTCCCCCAGGCGGTCATGATCGCCACCGCCCTCGGCCTGGACGTGCGCTCCGGCTGACCTGAGCCGAAGTCCCGCCGCGCCCGAGGACGAACTCGGGTCTGTGACACCTGCCCTGCGTGAGGGGGCGAGCTCGGGCCGGTGACGCCGGACGTGCCGTGACCCGAGCTCGCGGGCCGCGTGCCCCTGGGATCGGTCTCCACCCCTCCGAGGTGACCTCGCCCGTCTCGCGGGACACGGGCCGTAAGGGTGGCCGGCCCCGGAGGGAACGCCGCGCGTGGCGGTCACACTCCTCAGCACGGGGCCTCGGCCATCACGCAAGTGTTCCACCAACAAACGCAGCGCGCTCATCACCCGCCACGATTCGTATCCATGAAGACCGCCGGACGCCGTGCACGGCGGCACATCGGGCTTTCCCTCGGCTGAATCGTCTTTCCGGGACGAACCCGAGCGATCACTGTCAAGGTCGTCTCAGCGTCCACATCGACCGCAGAACGTGATGATTTTCTCGAATTACCACCTTCCGTAATTGTGACCGTATTGGTTACTCTGCTCTGATCACGTCCAAGGAAGGCGCCTCGCCGAGGTGATCGTCACCCCGGCTCTGGCACGTTCCCGTGGAAGGTGCACCGCTCGGGGCAGAGTCGGAACGATCAGGCGGCAGGAGCTCGACGGTGACGCGAAGACGGGTCCGTCCCTCTCGCGGAGTCACCGAAAGGTGCCTGCTAAAAGCATGGTTACGGCTCGACCGTTTCATACGAAGAGTGATGAATCCAGGCCATGACTGCGATCTGTCGTCACGGAAGGTAAGATTCCACGAGCACCGGCCTCCAGAACGACCTCCGGGCCGGCAAGGGCATTTCACGTCGGGAGACGCAGATGGAAACCGTCGACCTCGAAGACCTGGGCCTCGAACTCCTCCTTGTCGCCGCGCTGCACCAGGAGGCCGAGCGCCTCGCCGCCCAGCTTCCGCAGCCGCCGGAGGACGATGTCGAATGGGGCGCGACCTGCTTCCGAAGCTGACCCCGCGCGGCCGCCGGGTGGCCGCACACCCTGGCATAAGTCGCCGAGCAGAATAATTGCGGCTTTCAACGTAAAAGCCCGCCTTTACGACCGCCGCTTTAAACTGTCGGTGGCGGCGGTCACACTGCCAGCATGGCCGACCTTCCCCAGGAACCATCCACTCCTGACGGCTCAGCGCCGGACGACGCCCCCTCCGACGACACCCCACCGGCCGCCCCAAGCCCCGATGGCTCCCCTGGCGGCCCTGGCCCTGGCCCTGGCTCCGATGGGCGGCCCGGGGAGGACGCGCCTGTCGACCTTGGCGAAGTCACCTTCAGCGACTGGCACGCCCACACCGTGACGATGACCGGGGTCGGCTTCCTCACCGTCGCACGCAGGCTCCCCGCGCTCATCGGCCACGCCGTCCGCCTGGCCTGGCGGGCGAGCCCGCGCGACACCGCGGCCACCATCGCCCTGAGCGTGCTGGGAGGCGTGTTCACCGCCTTCGGCCTGCTCGCCACGACCGGGGTCCTGCAGGCGCTGTTCTCCGCCGGCCCCACGCCCGACCGCGTCAGGGCCGCCCTGCCCAGCCTGCTGCTGGTCGGCGCGGCCGCGGCGCTGCGCACCGGCCTCGAGGCGGGGGCCGGCTGGGCGCAGTCCCGCCTGGAGCCGCAGGTCAGCCGCATCGCCGAGAAGCAGCTCTACGAGCTGACCAGCCGCGTCGATCTCATCCGCTTCGACGACCCCGAGTTCCACGATGCCCTCGAGCGGGCCCGCATGCGCGGCGTCTCCATGGTGGACAGCGTGGTGGACTCGGCGATCGACCTGCTCACCGGTCTGATCGGCATCGGTGCCGCCGCGGGCGTGCTCGGCATCCTGCATCCCGTGCTGCTGCCGCTGCTCCTGCTCGCCGTCCTGCCCGACGCCTGGGCCGCCGTCCGCTCGGCCCGCATGCGCTACACGATGATGTACACCTTGATACCGGTCCGGCGGCGCAAGTGGATCCTCACCGGTCTCATGGCGGCCAGGGAGACCGCGGCCGAGGTGCGTTCGTTCACCATGCGGCGCTTCCTGACCCGGCTGTACGACGCGGTGTCGGGCGCCGAACAGGAGGCCGTCCTCGCCGTCGCCCGGCGCCAGGCGGTGGCGCGGATCATCGGCGAGGCGTTGGGCGGCCTCGGCACGGCCATCGTGTACCTGGCGCTGGGCGTCCTGCTCGCGATCGGCGCCGTGCCGCTGGCGGTGGCCGGCACGGCCGTGCTCGCCATCCGCTCGGGGCAGACCTCACTGGCCAACCTCATGTTCTCCACCAACCGGCTGTACGAGGAGGGCCTCTACTTCACCGACTTCCTCGACTTCTGCGACAAGGCCCGCGCGCGGAGGGGGCCCGCCCGTTCCCTGGAGGCGCCGCAGGCGTTCCAGCGCATCACCGTGGACGACGTCACCTTCAACTACCCGGGCAAGGAGGAGCCCGCCCTCGATCACGTCTCGATCCACCTCGACCGGGGCGAGGTGGTCGCGCTCGTCGGCGAGAACGGCTCGGGCAAGACGACCCTCTCCAAGATCATCGCCGGGCTGTACGACCCCGGCGATGGGCAGGTCTTATGGGACGAGGTGGACATCCGGCAGGTCGACCATGAGGAGCTCCGGCGGCACATCGCCGTTATCGCCCAGGATCACACTCGCTGGCCGCTGACCGCGAAGGACAACATCTGTATGGGCCTTGAGAAGGGAGTGGAGGCGTTGCACTCCTCGGCGGAGGTCGCGGGGGCCGACCAGGTGATCGCCGAGCTGCCGCAGGGCTACCGCACGCTGCTCGACCGCCGCTTCAAGGACGGGCACGAGCCGTCCGGGGGTCAGTGGCAGCGCATCGCCGTGGCCCGGGGCTTCTACCGCGACGCGCCGCTGCTGATCTGCGACGAGCCGACGGCCGCGCTGGACGCCCGCGCCGAGCACGCGCTGTTCGAGCGCATCCGCAGGCACGCCGACGGCCGCACCGTCCTGCTCATCACCCACCGCCTGGCCAGCGTGCGCTACGCCGACCGCATCTACGTGCTCGACCACGGCAAGGTCGTCGAGCAGGGCACCCACGACGACCTGATGGCCCTGGACGGCATCTACGCCGACCTCTACACCATCCAGGCCAGCGCCTACGACCCCGCCTACGCCCGGAAGGAGTCCCCCACGAAGATCTGATGGGGGTCCCCACGAACGTCCACCGGGTCACCCAACGTACGTCGGCGCCGGCATCGCCGTACCCCCTCCCGCCGCCGCGGCGCCGGATAACACAACCAGCACACCAAGCGGGAAAGGACCCACCCGGCCGAGGCACGCAGTCATGGCGCTGGAACGGTGAGCCCCACGCGAAGGTGTGCGGTCGCCGCGCTGGACCGGTCAGGGCGTCGTGGCTGGACCGGTCAGGGCGTCGTGGGGTCCTCGGGGCGGGTGCGGGGGGTTGGGGTGTTGCGTTGGGCGAGTATGTCGCGGTAGTGCTGGATCTTGCGCTGGATGGCGGCCTGTCTCTCCCTGAGCCGGGCGATCTGCGCCTCGACCTCGTGGTCGTGGGTCTCCAGCAGGGTGATGCGGTCACCGATGGTCTCGCCCCCGCCACGGACCAGTTCGGTGAAGCGCAGCATCTCGGCGATCGGCATCCCGGTGTCGCGCAGGCAGCGCACCATGCCGAGCCAGCCGATGTCCTCATCGCTGAACCGCCTCTGCCCGGCGGCGTTGCGTTCGATCGGCTCCAGCAGGCCGATGCGCTCGTAGTAGCGGAGGGTGTCGAGGCTGAACCCGGTCTCCTCCGCGACCTGTCCCGGTGTATAGACGCTCACCGCCCGAGGATCCCACCTGGAGTGGGCTCCAGGTCAAGCCCGGACAGCCCACCCCCGGCACGGGGGCGGTGGTGGTCAGCGTTCGGGGAGGTGGTCGGCCAGGTAGCGGCGGACGAGCTTTTTGCACTCGGTGATCAGGTCGGGGTCACCGTCGGGGTGGGCGCGGAAGGCGAGCTTCAGCACCGCGTCCGCGGCCTCCACGGCCACGATGAGCGCGCGGTCCAGGCCGGGTCCTCTCGGCGCGCCGAGGAGGTCGATGGTGAGCGCCCGCAGCCGGTCGGCGACGATCACGTTGTTCTCCAGCGCGGCGTCCAGCAGGCGGTTGGTGCCCTTCAGCGGCGGCGCTCCCGGGGAGGGAAGTATCTCGCCGAAGTCCACGATGGCGAACCCGGGGATGGTGCGCTTCATCGCCACGAACTCGTCCACCGCCAGGTCGACGGCGTCGGTCCAGTCGGTGATCTCGGCCGAGCCGAGCCGGGCGGTGAGCCGGTCGAGGAAGGCGTCGAGGTTGCGCAGCGCCAGCGCCCGTACGAGCCCCTGCTTGTCGGGAAAGAACTGGTAGAACGTGCCGATGGGCACGCCGGCGCGGCGGGCGACCTCCTTGGTGGTCAGCCCGTCGTATCCCACCTCGTCGAGAAGCCGGGCGCACTCGTCGAGCATCCGTTCGACCCGCTCGACGCTGCGGCGCTGAGCGGGACGGCGGCGGAGCGTCCCTGCGGAGACGTTCGTCATTCCCCCATCATCCTCCCGATCCCGGTGCTGCGCTTAACATGAGGTCTACTCATATGCCGGAGGTCACCATGTTCCTTTGGGGTACGGCTACCGCGTCCTACCAGATCGAGGGCGCCGTGGCAGAGGACGGTCGGGGCGCGTCCATCTGGGACACCTTCACCCATGATCCCGGCCACGTGCGAGATGGTCACACCGGAGACGTCGCCTGTGACCATTACCACCGGTGGTCAGAGGATGTCATGCTCATGGCGGATCTGGGGGTGAACTCCTACCGCTTCTCCATTTCGTGGCCGAGAGTCCATCCTGAGGGCCGGGGGAAGGCCAACAAGGCGGGGCTGGACTTCTACGACCGGCTCGTCGACGAGCTGTGCGCCAAGGGCATCACCCCGGCGGTCACGCTGTTCCACTGGGACCTCCCTCAGGCGCTGGAGGACGAAGGCGGCTGGCTGAACCGCGACACGGCCCACCACCTGGCGGAGTACGCGCACACCGTGTCGGGCCGCCTCGCCGACCGGGTGCCGATGTGGATCACGCTCAACGAGCCGTTCATCCACATGGTCTTCGGCTACGCCCTCGGGACGCACGCGCCGGGCAAGGCGCTGCTCCTGGACGCCCTGCCGGTCGCCCACCACCAGTTGCTCGGCCACGGCCTCGCCACGCAGGCGCTACGGGCGAACGGCGCCGAGCGGGTGCTCATCACCAACAACTGCACCCCGGTCCGGCCCGCGTCCGGGTCCCCCGAGGACCTGCGGGCTGCCGAGGCGTACGACACCCTGCACAACCGGTTGTTCAACGATCCCGTCCTTCTTGGGCAGTATCCGGACCTGTCGGCTTACGGGGTGACCACCCTGGACGCCGTCCGGGACGGTGACGCGGAGATCATCGCGCAGCCCCTGGACGGCCTCGGGATCAACTACTACAACCCGACCCGCATCGCCGCTCCGGCCGAAGGAGCCGACACCGGCGGGCTGCCGTTCGAGGACGCCGGCGTCACCGGGTACCCCACGACCGCCTTCGGCTGGCCGGTGGTCCCCGACGGCCTGCGCGAGCTGCTCACCGGGCTCAGGGCGCGGTACGGCGACGCGCTGCCGCCGGTGTACGTGACCGAGAACGGGTGCTCCCAGGCCGACGAGCCCGGCCCGGACGGCGTGGTGGACGACCAGGCGCGGATCACCTTCCTGGACGGGCACATCGAGGCGGTGCGCGCCGCCATCGCCGAGGGGGTGGACGTACGGGGCTACTACGTCTGGTCGCTGCTGGACAACTTCGAGTGGGCCGAGGGGTACGACCAGCGGTTCGGCCTGGTCCACGTCGACTTCGCCACCCAGAAGCGCACGCCCAAGGCGTCCTACCACTGGCTGAGGGAGCGCATCGCCGCCCACCCGGAGCCGTGACCCCCGGAGCCGTGACCCGTCGCCATGGCCCGGGCAGGTGTGAAAGGACAAACGCCATCTCAACTCGTGGATATGCGTCAGATGCGATATCCCCTGCTTAGAAGACCGACACGTGGACGTGGTCGTAGTGGTTCGCGGTGACGCCGCCCCGGTCGGACATCGTCCGCCACCCCGCGCCGGTGCGGATGTCGTAGTAACGCTGCCGCCAGATGATGTACATGATGCCGAGCTGGCGGCCGTTCTCGATGCACCACTGGGCGAGGGCGTCGCCGCGGGCCTGGGCCGCCGCGTCGGGCATGCGGCCACCCGTGCTCATCATGAAGTCGCAGGCGCGGCCCTTGCCGTGCTCGCCGGGGTCGCCGGGGCGCAGGCATCCGACGCCGAACGGCATCGGGAAGCCCTGCAGGATGACGTTGCGGATGCTCACCATGCGGGCGGTCAGGCCGCTTCCCGCGTCGGGGGCCTGGAAGCCGAACTTCCTGAGCAGTTGCCCGACGTCCTTCTTCTTGGCCTCGAGCCGGTCGATCTCCTTCTTCAGGTCGGAGATCTTGCCGTCGGCCTCCTTCTTGGCGGTCCGCGACTCCTTGATCAGCCCGCTGATGCGGTTCAGCCGCTGGTTCTTCTCCTCGGCGAGGTAGGTGACGGTGGCGGCCTGTCCCAGTATCGAGTCGGGATCGCCGCTGTAGGTGAACACCTTCGGACCGTCGATCGTGCCTGACATGTACGAGTTCGCATAGAACTGCGCGATCTGCTTCTCGGCGGCGGCCAGATCGGTGCGCAGCTTCTTCATGCGGTTCCCGGCCTTCTGGGCCGCGTCGCGGGTGTCCTCGAGGCTCTGGATCTGCCCGCGGTAGGCCTTCTGCAGGTCGGCCGCCTGCTTGGTCAGCTTCTCGAGCTGCGCCTGCGGACTGGGCTTGGCCTCGGCGGGCGGTATGACGAGCGCCGTGAACAGGCCCAGCAGGACGGCCGCCAGTGTGATCGCACGGCCTGAACGCATCAGCCCTCCTCACTCCAGACGCCCCGGCACTCCAGAAGCCGATCTCCGGGGCGGTCACGCGATCGGAAGAACCTATACACCATTGGCGAACTATCTACCACTTCACGACTACGCAGCGTGCGGCTTTGCCGAGAATTGGGCCTACCTCACATCCGGACATCTGCGGCATTACACCGTGATCATGTAGCCGGACGATCGGGCGACCGATCCTATCCGGGGACGCTTCCCGCGGTCCCCGAGTCTTGCCAACAAGGACAGAACATGGTTCTGTCACAGCGACCGGACGACGTGGCCCCTTGTGAGCCCGGCCCCGCGCGGCAAGACTGAAAACAAGCAAGCATTCGGTCAAATAGGACCCCGGCCCGCCCGACCAGGAGGCAGACACATGCTCCAGCACGACCGTCTTTTCATCGGGGGCGACTGGGTGGCTCCCTCGGGCACCGCGACGATCGACGTCGTATCGCCCCACACCGAGGAGATCGTCGGCCGCGTGCCCGACGGCACCCCCGCCGACATGGACCGCGCGGTCGCCGCCGCGCGCGAGGCCTTCGACAACGGCCCGTGGCCGAGGATGTCCATGGCCGAGCGGGCCGAGGTGGTCGGGAAGCTCACCCAGCTGTACGCCGCGCGGCAGGCCGAGATGGCCGAGCTGATCACGCTGGAGATGGGCTGTCCCATCACCTTCTCGCAGCTCGCCCAGGCGCCGCAGCCACTCGGCATGCTGCAGTACTACAGCGAGCTCGGTAAGACCTTCGCGGTGGAGGACGAGCGTCCCGGCATGTTCGGCCCGGTGACGGTGCGGCGCGAGCCCGTCGGCGTGGTCGCCGCCGTGGTGCCGTGGAACGTCCCGCAGTTCGTCATCATGACCAAGCTCGCCCCCGCGCTCATCGCCGGCTGCACGGTCGTGGTGAAGCCCGCCCCCGAGACCCCGCTGGACTCCTACCTCCTCGCCGAGATGATCAAGGAGTCCGGCATCCCGGAGGGCGTGGTCAACATCGTGGCCGCGGGCCGCGAGGCGGGTGAGCACCTGGTGTCGCACCCGGGCGTCGACAAGGTGGCCTTCACGGGGTCCACCGCGGCCGGACGCCGCATCGCGGGCATCTGCGGCGAGCAGCTGAAGCGCTGCAGCCTGGAGCTGGGCGGCAAGTCGGCGGCGATCATCCTGGACGACTGCGACCTGAACGCGGCCATGGGCTTCCTGTCCATCGCCTCGCTCATGAACAACGGCCAGGCCTGCGTGGCGCAGACCCGCATCCTCGCCTCCTCCTCCCGGTACGACGAGGTGCTCCAGGCCGTGGCCGACATGGTCAGCGGCCAGCCGGTGGGCGACCCTGCCGACCCCGCCACCGGCATCGGCCCGATGGTCGCCAAGCGCCAGCAGGAGCGGGTCGAGGGCTACATCAAGATCGGCATCGACGAGGGCGCCAAGCCGGTCGTCGGCGGCCTGGACCGTCCCCGCGACCGTGGCTGGTACGTCGCGCCGACCGTCTTCGCGGGCGTCTCGAACGACATGCGCATCGCCCGCGAGGAGATCTTCGGCCCCGTGCTGTCGGTGATCCCCTACGAGAACGAGGAGGACGCGGTCCGCATCGCCAACGACAGCGACTACGGGCTCTCCGGGACGGTCTGGACCTCCGACACCGACCACGGCATGGACATCGCCCGCCGGGTCCGCACGGGCACCTACGGCGTGAACATGATGAACACCATGGAGCCCTCCGCCCCGTTCGGCGGGTACAAGGCGAGCGGCATCGGCCGTGAGCTGGGCCCCGAGGGCCTTTCCTCCTACCTGGAGTACAAGTCGATCGCCCGCCTGGGCTGACCGTTCGTGCGCAGCCGTCGCCCAGCGCGCCCCCGCGTCGCTGGGCGACGGCCCCGCAATACAAGGATGTCCGAGATCGCCCCCGCCAGGAGTCCTGCCCCGGTAAGGACTTCGCCTGGCGGATCTCATACCTCCTTTGGAGGTAGACGACATTTATTCGGAATTGGTTCGCGCCACTACGGCTGCGGTCTCCATGGCGATCTCCAGCTCCTCGTCCGTCGGCACGACGGCGACCTTCACGGCCGAGTCGTGGGCGGAGATCAGCCGCACGCCGTCGGCGGACGAGTTGCGCGTGGGGTCGAGCCGGATGCCCATCGGCTCCAGGCCGGAGAGCACCTTGCGCCTGACCTGGGCGGAGTTCTCCCCCACACCGCCGGTGAAGGCGATCACGTCCACGCGGCCGAGCACCGCGCAGTAGGCGCCGATGTACTTCCTCAGCCGGTGGCAGTACACGTTGTAGGCCAGCACGGCCTCCTCGTCGCCCTCTGCGACCCGTGCCAGCACCGCCCGCATGTCGTTGTCGCCGCACAGGCCGTGCAACCCGCTGTCGTGGATGAGCATGGCCTCGACGTCGTCGGGCCCCATCCCGCCGCGGATCAGATGGAAGATCACTCCGGGGTCCACGTCGCCCGACCGGGTGCCCATGACGAGCCCTTCCAGCGGGGTCATCCCCATGGAGGTGTCCACGCACCGTCCCGCCGAGACCGCCGAGGCGCTCGCGCCGTTGCCGAGGTGCAGGACGATCACGTTGGCCAGCTCGGGCTTGCCGATCATCTTGGCCGCGACGCGCGAGACGTAGGCGGTCGAGGTGCCGTGGAACCCGTACCGCCGCACGCCGTACCGCTCGGCCACCTTGCTGTCGATGGCGTAGGTGCGGGCGGCGGGGGTGATCGTGCTGTGGAACGCGGTGTCGAACACGGCGACCTGCGGCAGGTCGGGGTGGAGCCGCCGCATCACCTCGATGCCGGCCAGGTTCGACGGGTTGTGCAGCGGGGCCAGCGGCGCGGCCTCCGCGATCTGCTCGACGACGTGGTCGGTGATCAGCGTGGGCCCGGTGAACGCCCCCCCGCTGTGCACGACGCGGTGGCCGATCGCGGTGAGCTCGCCGGAGTACTCCGCCACCTCCTCCGCCACCCGCAGGAGGGCCGCCTCGTGGTCGGGGAAGCCCGACCCCGGCTCACCGATGCGCTCGATCTTGCCGGTCTTGTGCCGTGTCGGCCCATCGAGGTCGATGAGCTGGTACTTCACCGACGAGGACCCGGAGTTGATCACCAGGATCATCGCTGCACCTCCGAGAGCCACGCGCCGATGCGCTTGATGAGGTCAGGGGTGGCGGAGGATTCGGCGTGGCCGTACCCCCGCTCGATCCACAGCTCCTTCGGCTCGCGCGCCGCGTCGAAGAGCTGGTGGGGGTGGTCCAGCGGGAAGAACGTGTCGGCGTCGCCGTGCACGATCAGCAGCGGCGTGGGCGCGATGCGCTCGACCGCCTCGTGCGGGGCGAGCGGCACCGGATCCCACTTGCCCGACTGGATGCGCGTGCGCTTGGCGAGGCGGGCCGCCAGCCGCCCGGACGTCCGCTCGATGGCCCAGTGGACCTGCCGCATGGGACGGGTGCCCCGGTAGTACCAGCGGGCGGGGGCGCTCACGGCGACCACCGCGTCGGTCCCCCGGTGCAGGGCGGCGTGCCGTATGGCGACCGCGGCGCCCATCGAGAAGCCGACGGTGGCCACCCGGGAGTAGCCGACGGAACGGGCGTGGGCCACGGCGGCGTCCAGATCGAGGACCTCCGCGTCGCCGACCGTGGACAGGCCGCCCGACCTGCCGTGGCCGCGGAAGTCGAAGGCCACCACCCCGCCGAAGCCGCTCAGCACGTGGGCGATGCGCCGGGTCGTGCCTTCACGCCAGGATCCCGTGAAGCCGTGGGCGATGACGATGCCGAGATCGACGTCCCCTCGGGAGGGGGTGTGCGCCGCGTCGATCCGCACACCGTCCTTTGTCATCAGCGTCGCGGGGAATGCTGTGGCAAGCGGCATGGAAAAAGCTTAAGGTTCGTTCCAGCGCAGATCGACGAGGTGTGCGAAGGATGGTCCGCCGCGACCATGCGGGCCTGGGCCTTGGCTGCCATCGGCGTCACCCAGCCGACCATGAACGCGCCCAGCACCAGTGCCCATACGGCGAGGCGGCATCGTTCTCCGACACGCCGCCTGCACGACAAGTGGCCGGCCTGTTCGGCCACCCGGTGTGCGGAGGCGGCGGCTCGCGTCAGTCCTTCGTCCACCATGGTGGCTGTCTTCCCGAGCGAGGACGTCTTAGTCCAGAATGCCTTTTCCGGTACCACCGGAGCCGCCTTCGGGTCCGGCCCTTCCCTGGTCAACGGGGGCCGACGGGCATAGCGAAAAATCATGAACAGTGCCGGAAATGTTCCTTTTGCACGGTCACGGCACCTGGTGGTAACAGCGATCAACTAAAATGGGGGAGGCCGCAGTGTCCGCGGCCCGCCTCCACGACCCAGAGCGAGACTCCATCATGCCTTTGAACAGCCGCGACGACCTGCGGAACATCGCGATCATCGCGCACGTCGACCACGGGAAGACCACGCTCGTGGACGCCATGCTCTGGCAGTCCGGGGCGTTCCGCGCCAACCAGGACGTCGACGAGCGGGTCATGGACTCCAACGACCTGGAGCGCGAGAAGGGCATCACCATTCTCGCGAAGAACACGGCGGTCAAGCACAGCGGCATGACCCTCAACATCATCGACACCCCCGGCCACGCCGACTTCGGCGGCGAGGTCGAGCGCGGCCTTTCGATGGTCGACGGCGTCGTGCTGCTGGTCGACGCCTCCGAGGGCCCGCTGCCGCAGACCCGGTTCGTGCTGCGCAAGGCCTTCGCCGCCAAGATGCCGGTCATCTTGTGCATCAACAAGGTCGACCGGCCGGACGCGCGCATCAAGGAGGTCGTGGACGAGGTCTACGAGCTCTTCATGGACCTCGACGCCACCGAGGAGCAGATCGACTTCCCGATCGTCTACGCCTCCGCCAAGGCCGGCCGGGCCAGCCTGAACCGTCCCGAGGACGGCGGCATGCCCGACTCCGACGACCTCGAGCCGCTGTTCGAGACGATCACCAAGACGATCCCGGCGCCGGTGTACGACCCGACCGCGCCGCTCCAGGCGCACGTCACCAACCTGGACGCCTCCAGCTACCTCGGCCGCATCGCGCTCTGCCGCGTCCACCAGGGCACCATCAAGAAGGGCCAGCAGGTCGCCTGGTGCCGCACCGACGGCAGCATCCAGCGGGTCAAGATCAGCGAGCTGCTGATGACCGACGCGCTGGAGCGCAAGCCCGCCGAGCAGGCCGGGCCCGGCGACATCATCGCCATCGCCGGCATCCCCGACATCATGATCGGCGAGACGCTGGCCGACCCCGAGGACCCGCGCCCGCTGCCGCTCATCACGGTCGACGAGCCCGCGATCTCGATGACGATCGGCACCAACACCGGCCCGCTCGTGGGCAAGGTCAAGGGCTCCAAGGTCACCGCCCGCATGGTCAAGGACCGGCTCGACAAGGAGCTGGTCGGCAACGTGTCCCTGCGCGTCCTGCCCACCGACCGGCCCGACTCCTGGGAGGTCCAGGGCCGCGGCGAGCTGGCGCTGGCCATCCTGGTCGAGCAGATGCGCCGCGAGGGGTACGAGCTGACGGTCGGCAAGCCGCAGGTCGTCACCAAGACGATCGACGGCAAGCTGCACGAGCCGGTCGAGCGGCTCACGGTGGACGCCCCCGAGGAGTACCTCGGCGCGATCACCCAGCTGCTCGCCGTCCGCAAGGGCCGCATGGAGCACATGACCAACCACGGCACCGGCTGGATCCGCATGGAGTTCGTGGTCCCCGCCCGCGGGCTGATCGGCTTCCGCACCGAGTTCCTCACCGAGACGCGCGGCACCGGCCTGGTCCACCACGTCTTCGAGGCCTACGAGCCGTGGTTCGGCGAGCTGCGCACGCGCAACAACGGCTCGCTGGTCGCCGACCGGGCCGGCGTGGTCACCGCGTTCGCGATGATGAACCTCCAGGAGCGCGGCACGCTGTTCGTCTCGCCGACCACCGAGGTCTACGAGGGCATGATCGTCGGGGAGAACTCCCGCGCCGACGACATGGACGTCAACATCACCAAGGAGAAGAAGCTCACCAACATGCGCTCCTCCACCAGTGATGAGACCGAGAAGCTCATCCCGCCGCGCAACCTCTCGCTGGAGCAGGCGCTGGAGTTCTGCCGCGAGGACGAGTGCGTGGAGATCACCCCGGAGACCGTCCGCATCCGCAAGGTCGTCCTCGACGCCGCCATCCGGGGCCGCAGCGTCGCCCGGGCCAAGCGCGGCGGCTGACCCCGCGGCCGGCGCGGCGGCTGACCCCGCGGCCGGCGCGGCGGCGGCACCGCCGCCGCGCGGGTCTCAGCGGCTCGTCTTCTCGCCCTCCTGCTCGCCGGCGTAGCGCTTGCCGGGAACGAGCTCCTGCGTTCCGTACAGCTCCGACACGGTCACGAACGTGTAGCCCCTGGCCTGCAGGTCGTCCAGCAGGCGGGGCACGGCATCGGCCGTGCTCTTGTGGATGTCGTGCAACAGCACGACCGAGCCGGGGCTCGCGGCCGCTGCGCGGCGGGCGACGAGCGCGCTGTCCCTGTCGCGCCAGTCGAGGGTGTCCAGATCCCACAGGATCTGCGCCAGCCCGGCGTGCCCGGTCTCCTCGGCGACCTTGCCGTCGGTCGCCCCGTACGGCGGGCGCATCAGCCGCATCGTCGTCCCGGTGACCGCCCTGACGACCTGCTGGGTGCGCTCGAGCTGGTCGCGAAGGGCGTCGTGCGACAGCGAGGTGAGCGACGGGTGGTCCCAGGAGTGGTTGCCGAGCTCGTGCCCCTCCGTGACCATGCGGCGCAGGAAGGGCGCGGTCTGCGGGTTCACCATCTGGCCGACCACGAAGAACGTCGCCCGGGCGTGGTGCTCGGCCAGCACGTCCAGCACCCTGCCGGTGTAGTCGAACGGTCCGTCGTCGAAGGTCAGCGCGACGCACTTGACCTGTTTGCAGCGGATGGACCGGCTGGGCGGCGCCACTATCGGGCGAGTGCCCGGCCACCCCGGCTGCTGCGCGATCACCCGCAGGGCCAGGACGGCGGGATCGTCCGGCGCCCGCACGGGCGCGGACGTGCGCACCCGGATGACGTCATCCTGCAACCCCTCCCGAACGGGCGCTCTCACCTCGCCGCATCCCGGCAAGCATAGAAGCAGCGAGAGTGAGAGGGACAGCCAGAGTGCCCCTGTCCGAACAGATGCCACCGCGCGCTCCCCCCGAACAGCGGCAGGGGTCACGGATAGTCGTCGGCCGTTCCCCCCCGCAGAGTCTTGGCCAGCTCGTCCCACCAGGGCGGGGCATCGGCCTGCAACTCTGCGTAACGACGCGCCACGCGAATGGCGCAACCCTCCGGATCTGTACCCAGATGGCGACGTTTCACCACGCCCTCCTGCCAACGGTAAAAACCATCGCGAAAGGTGACTACCAGGCCAATCCAGACAGAGAGGATCGCGTCATCGCATACGTCGTACGCGTCGGTCACCCCCAGGCCGACGAGCTCCACCCGGAGCTTCGCCAGCGCCGCACGGGCGTCAGTCACCCGTCCACCTCCCGGCGACCACGAGCCGGCCGGAGCGGTAAGCCATGAGCGCACACACCCGTGATGTACCCGCGTTGGGGGAAGCTTTGCACTTTCGTGGTCGAGACGTGACCTAGCGGTTCGAGCGCTACTGGTCGGGGGTCTCCCGCGGCTCGGTGAGGACCATGATGAAGCGGAGCGTTTCCTCGCCCTCGTTGGCGTAGCGATGGGGCCGGTCGGCGCTGAACAGCACGGCCTCGTCACGGCCCACGACGTGGCTGTTCCCGTAGACCGACAGGGTCAGCTCGCCTTCCAGCACGGTCAGCATCTCCCGCGTGCCGGGAGGGTGGGCGTCCCCGTCGTGGAACTCCCCCGGCTGCAGGGTCCAGTCCCACAGCTCCAGGATCGCCGGGGCGTCGGAGCCGACCAGGAGCCGCGCCGAGCCGCCCTTGTCGCTGCGCCACAGGGTGACCACGTCGGAGGAGTGGACCACCCGGACGACCGGCGTGTCGGAGACCTCGACGAGCCGGGCCACGGTGACCCCGAGCGCGTCGGCGATGCGCGTCAGCGTCGTGACGCTCGGGTTGGTGCGGCACTGCTCGATCTGCACCAGCATCCCGCGGCTGACGCCGGAGCGCGCCGCCAGCGCGTCCAGGGTCAGCCCCCGGTGGGCGCGCTGGGCGCGGACGTTGTTCGCGATCGCCGCGGTGACCGTCTCCGGATCAGGCATGAGTGCAGTGTAGTGCGATTTGTGTACACCAGATTAATCCCAATATATTGCACTAACAGTGCAATTCGTTGGGGGTGAATGGGCGTGACAGCGGTCTTGCTGGCGACGGCCTGTGCGGTGGTCTACGGAACGGCGGACTTCTTCGGCGGGCTGGCCACACGACGCTCCCGCGTCCTCGCCGTGGTGATGCTCACGCAGGTTACCGGCCTGCTGTTCGTGCTCCCGCTGCTCCCCCTGCTGCCCGGCGCCCCGAGCGTCCAGGCGCTGGCGTGGGGCATGGGGGCGGGCCTGTGCGGCGGCCTGGGGGTCATCCTGTTCTATCGGGCCCTCGCCGGCGGCGTGATGTCGGTGGTGGCGCCAACGACCGCCACCACCTCGGCCACGCTGCCGGTGCTGGTCGGCCTGGCCATGGGCGAGCGCCCGGAGCTCGTCGCCCTCGGCGGGGTGGTGCTCGCGCTGGCCGCCGTCACCCTGGTGAGCCGCGACTCCCAGAGCGGCGGCGGCAGGACGCCCCTCCGGCCGGTGCTGCAGGCGCTCGCCTCCGGCCTGGGCTTCGGCGCCTTCTTCGTCCTGCTCAACCAGGCGCCCGACGACACCGGCATGTGGCCGCTGTTCGGTGCCCGCCTCGCCTCGGCGATCCTCGCCGCCGGCATCGCGCTGACCACCAGGCGCACGCTCCGGCCCGGGAAGGGCGCCCTGCCCACCATCATCGCCGCCGGGGTCCTGGACATGCTCGCCAACGTGCTGTACCTGCTGGCGGTGCAGCGCGGCATGCTGGTCGTGGTCGCGGTGCTGGCGTCGCTGTATCCCGCGAGCACGCTGCTGCTCGCCAGGTACGTGCTCGGGGAACGGCTCAACGCGGTGCAGGCGGCGGGCGTCGGCCTGGCCCTCGGCGCCGTCGCCCTCATCGCCTCGGCGTAGCGCCGGTTACGCGCGGTGCGCCGTGACCTCGATCTCGATGCGCATCCGCGGGTCCGACAGGCCACAGACGATCATCGTCGCGGCCGGGCGCACGACGCCGAAGTACCGCCGCAGCACGGGCCAGCACGGCTCGAAGTCATCGGCGTCCGGCAGCATGTACCGCACGCGCACCACGTCCGCGAACGAGCACTCCGCCTCGTCCAGGGCCGCCTCGATGTTCTTCATGCACTGCTCGGTCTGTTCCACGATGTCGTCGGAGATCGTCATGGTCTGATAGTCGAACCCTGTCGTCCCCGCCACATGCACCCAGTCGCCGTCGACGACCGCCCGGGAGTACCCGACCGCCTGCTCGAAGGTGGACCCACTTGAGATCAATCGCCGTGTCGTCATGGCGAGCACCGTAGGCATACGGCGAGGTGTACGTCCACAGGGGGAACGCGGACGGCGTGTCGGCCCTGGACCGTAAAGAAGGCCGGCACGGTGGTCACCGTGCCGGCCTCCGCACTCCTGATGCCGGGCCGCGGGGCGGGAGGCGCCCTCCAGCCGCCCGAGCGCGTGTCAGGCCGCCTGGAACTGCGCCGAGGCCCGCAGGGCCCCCTCCTCCTGCGCGTACCCCTCCAGCATCGTCCGGAGCTGCCGGCGGCCACGGTGCAGGCGGGACATGACCGTGCCGATCGGCGTGCCCATGCGCTCGGCGATCTCCTTGTACGCGAACCCCTCGATGTCGGCGAGGTACACCGCCACCTTGAAATCCTCGGGCAGGGACCGCAGGGCGTTCATCACGACGCTGTCGGGGAGCTGCTCCAGCGCCTCGGTCTCGGCCGAACGCAGACCGGTGGACATGTGCGACTCGGCGGCGGCGAGCTGCCAGTCCTCGATGTCCTCGGCCGCGGAAAGCTTGGGCGAGCGCTGCTGCTTGCGGTAGTCGTTGATGAAGTTGTTGGTCAGGATGCGATGGAGCCACGCCTTCAGGTTCGTGCCAGGACGGAACTGGTGGTACGAGGTGTATGCCTTGGCCACCGTCTCCTGCACCAGGTCCTCCGCGTCAGCGGTGTTGCGGGTGAGGCGCATGGCGGACGCGTAAAGCTGGCTCGTCACGGGCATGACGTCGCGCTCGAACCACGCCTGACGCTGCTGGTCGGTCATCGAGATCATTTAATCCCCCTCATGCCTGCTGTCCCCCGTTACCCATCCGGCATGAACCCATGCAGGCTCTGTAACCGCTTTACTCCATCTGACGGCTGATCACATGCTTACGGTTCACCCATAAGGGTGACGTTAGGGGTCGAAGCAGGTCAGCAGGGGTTTTTCAGCGATTGACCCGGAGTGGTAACTCCACACGCCGAGGCCGGACAAGTCTCATTATAGTAACAGACAACGGACAAAACGGAGGAAAGTGTGGTAAGGGTCACATAGATCGGGCACACGATAGCGTATGGCCATGAAGTACGTGGATCGGCACGATCCGGCGACTCGGGCGTGGGTGGCCGAGGCCATCCGCACGGTCGAGGCGGACGCCAACCGCAGCTGCGACACCCACCTGCACGTGTTCCCCCTGCCACCGCAGTGGGGCATCGACCTCTACCTGAAGGACGAGTCGGTCCACCCCACCGGCTCCCTGAAGCACCGCCTCGCTCGCTCCCTGTTCCTGTACGGCCTGGCCAACGGCTGGATCGGGCCCACCACCACCGTCGTCGAGGCCTCCAGCGGGTCGACGGCGGTCAGCGAGGCGTACTTCTCCCGGATGCTCGGCCTGCCGTTCGTCGCGGTGATGCCCGCGGCCACCTCGCCGGAGAAGATCGCGCTGATCGAGTTCTACGGCGGCAAGTGCCAGCTCGTCGACAACCCCCGGGCGATCTACGAAGAGTCCCGCCGGCTGGCGGAGGACACCGGCGGCCACTTCATGGACCAGTTCACCTACGCCGAGCGCGCCACGGACTGGCGGGGCAACAACAACATCGCCGAGAGCATCTACCAGCAGATGTCCCTGGAGCGGCACCCGGAGCCGGCCTGGATCGTCGTCGGCGCCGGAACCGGAGGCACCTCCGCGACCATCGGGCGCTACATCCGCTACCGCCGCCACCCGACGCGCCTGGCCGTGGTCGACCCGGAGGGATCCGCCTTCTACCCGTCATGGGTCGCCGGCGACTCCGGCATGATCGCCCTGGGTTCGGGGATCGAAGGGATCGGCCGGCCCCGGGTCGAGCCCTCGTTCATGCCCATGGTCATCGATCGCATGATCCAGGTGCCGGACGCCACCTCGATCGCCGCCATGCGGTGGGTCCGCGAGGTCACCGGCCGCCACGTCGGCGGGTCCACCGGGACGAACGTCGCGGCTGCCGTGGAGCTCATCAAGGAGATGCGCGAGAACGGCGAGCGGGGCAGCGTGGTCACGCTGATCTGCGACGGCGGCGAGCGCTACCGGTGCACCTACGACGATGACGACTGGCTCGCCGAGCGGGGGGTCGAGATCCAGCCCGCACTCGACGAACTCCGCGCCTTCCTCGCCTTCTGACCGGCTCCGGCCCTGGCGCCACCTGACACCGGTACCGGCACCGGCCGCCCTGGCGCCACCTTCCGACACCGGCCAGGTCTTCCGACACCGGCCAGGGCGCCGCCCCATCAGGCGGGACGGCGCCTGGGAGGCCGGGGAGGTCACGCCTTGGCGGGGTCCACGCCGAAGGCCGAGGCCAGGTCGTCCAGGATGACGTGGGCGCCCTGGATGCCGCAGGCGGTCATCCACGTGATGTCGTCCACCTCGTGCCGCTCGCCCTTCAGCCGGCCCCACAGCGGGTTGGCCTCGAACTTCTCCTGAACGTTGCGGACGTCGCCCTTCTCGTCGGGGTAGGTCGCGACGAAGATGTGGTCGGCGTCGAGGTCGGCGATCCGCTCCTCGCTGATGTTCACGACGATCGTCTCGGTGGTGGTGGGCTGCCCTTCGGGACGGGGGAAGCCGGCGTCCTTCAGCACGATGCCCGAGTAGGAGTTCTCGACGTAGAGCCGGACGGTCGGCTCACCGGCGAAGCGGGCGATCGTGACGGTCGGCATCGTGCCGCCGTTCTTCTCCTTGACCGCCTGGCCGATCTTCCCCGCCCGCTCCTCGTAGGTCTTGATCTTCTGCTCGGCGAGGTCCTCCTTGCCGAGCGCCTCGCCCATCAGGCGGAGGTTGTCCTTCCAGATGGCCCCGGTGGTCTCGCTGAACACCGTCGGGGCGATCTGCGAGAGCTTGGCGTACAGGGCCTCGTGCCGGACCTTGGCCGAGACGATCAGGTCGGGCTCGAGCGCGATGATCTTCTCCAGGCTCGGGGCCTCCAGCGTGCCGACCACCTGCGCGTTCTGGCCGTTCCGCTGGACGCTCGGCCCCAGATACGCGGGCAGCTCATCGGTGAGCGCCCGGTAGGTCGTGAAGCCCACCACATCGGTGTCCAGGGCCAGGACCGCGTCCACGAAGCTCTGGTCGAGTGCCACGACGCGCACGGGCCGGCTGGGGACCTTGGTCTCCCCCATCGCGTGCTTCACCACGCGGGGGAAGGCGCCGGCGCTCGCCCCTCCGCTCGACGGCGCCGCCCCGGGGTCGGCGGTGGTCGCCTGCCCGGACCCGCATCCGGTCAGACCGATGAGCACGGCCGCGACCACACCGAGGGCGCTCAGCACTCGCATCGAAGTCATCCTCCATAAATGTTAGGCAAACCTAAGTTAGCTTAGGCATGCCTAATCTGGCATACTCGTCACGAATCGGCAAAGGACGGGAGCGGCGAGGGGTGGTCATGACGGCGGCGGCCATCGAGCGCCGGCCCCTGCGCCACCTGCGCGCCAGAAGGCTCACGATCCTCTCCGCTCTGGCGGTCGCGGTCATGGTGGCGGTCGTCCTCAGCCTCATGGTCGGAGCCAGACCGGTGCCCCCGGCGGACGTCTGGCAGGCCCTGTGGAGCCCGTCCGGGAGCGAGCCCGACCTCATCGTCCGGGATCTGCGCGTCCCGCGCACCGCCCTCGGAGTACTCGCCGGCCTGGCCCTCGGCGTCGCCGGCGCCCTGATGCAGGGCCACACCCGCAATCCCCTGGCCGACCCCGGCCTGCTCGGCGTCACCCAGGGAGCGGCGTTCGCGATGGTGCTGAGCATCGTCGTGCTCCGCCTGAGCAGCGTCTACGGCTACATCTGGTTCGGCCTGGCCGGAGCCCTGATCGCCAGCGCGGCCGTGTTCGCCCTGGGGCTCGCCGGCGGCCGCGGCGCCCCCACCCCGGTCACCCTCGCCCTGGCCGGCACCGCCGTCAGCGCGTTCCTGTACGCGCTCACCTCGACGGTCGTGCTGCTGGACCAGCAGGCCATGGACATGTTCCGGTTCTGGCAGGCCGGGTCGATCGCCGGCCGCGACAGTGCGGTGGCGGGGCAGGTGCTGCCGTTCGTCGCGGTGGGGCTCGCCCTCGCGCTCGCCAACGCGCCCGGCCTCAACGCCCTGGCCCTCGGCGAGGACGTCGCCCGCGCGCTCGGCCGCAACATCGCGCTCACCCGCTTCCTCGGCATCGCGGCGATCACCCTGCTCACCGGGGCCGCGGTCGCCGCCTGCGGCTCCCTCGCCTTCATCGGCCTGATCGTGCCGCACCTGGCCCGCGCGCTCGCCGGACCCGATCACCGCTGGCTGCTGCCGTACTCCGGGCTCGCCGGCGCGGCCCTGCTGCCGGCCGCCGACGTCGCCGGGCGCGTCGTCGCGCACCCGGGCGAGCTGGAGGCCGGCGTCGTCCTGGCCCTGCTCGGCGCGCCCTTCTTCGTAGCCCTGGTCCGCCGAACCCGATCGCCCCGCCTATGACCGCCCCGCCCTTGGCCGTCCCGCCCTTGGCCGTCCCGCCATCGATGGTCCCGCCACGCACCGTGCCCGCCCACGCCGGCGCCGTCCCCCTCGTCGCGCCCGTTCGCGGCTCGAGATCGGTACATCCGTGAGCGCCCCACCCGGGACCGTCACGGCCCCCGCAGCCGCCACCACCGCGGGCGCGGTGCGGCTCGCGCATCGGCGGCCCCTGCGGATCGGCCGCGTGTCCCTGCTGCTGCGGCCGCGAGGGCTGGCCGTCACCGTGACCGGGCTCGCGCTGCTGCTCCTGCTCACGGCCCTGCACCTGCGGCTCGGCGACATTCCCATGAGCCTTTCGGAGGTCGTCGCCGCGGTGCTCGGCGGCGGCACCGGTGGGGCCCGGCTCGTGATCATGGAGCTGCGCCTGCCGCGCGCGCTCACCGGCGCGCTCGTGGGCGCCGCCCTGGGCGTCTCAGGCGCGATCACCCAGGCCATCGCCCGCAACCCGCTGGCCGGCCCGGACATCCTCGGCGTCACCTCCGGCGCGAGCCTGGCCGTCGTCGCCGCCACCGTGGCGGGCGGGGCCGCGTACGGCGGCGCCGGCGGCGTCCTGGCCGCCATCGGGATCCCCGCCGCCGCCCTCGCCGGCGGGCTCGCCGGCGCGCTGCTGGTGTACGGGCTCGCATGGCGGCGCGGGCTCGACGGCTACCGGCTGGTCCTGGTGGGCGTCGGCGTCGTCGCGGTGTTCACCAACCTGAAGTACTGGCTGCTGACCGTGGGCGACGTCAACGACGCCACCCGGGCCATGGTCTGGATCAGCGGCTCCCTGAACGCCAGGGGCATGGAGCACGTGGTTCCGACGGCCCTCGCGCTCGCCATGGTCCTCCCGGCGACACTGCTCGGCACCCGCACTCTCGCCGTCCTGCGCCTGGGCGACGACACCGTCCGCGGGCTCGGCGTGCGCATCGACCTGGCCCGGGGCTCCTTGCTGCTCTGCGCCGTCCTGCTCGCGTCCGCCGCCACCGCCGCGGCAGGGCCGATCGCGTTCGTCGCCCTGGCCGCACCGCAGATCGCCCTGCGGCTCGCGGGCGTCGCGCAGCCGCCGCTGGTCGTCTCCGCCGTCGCCGGGGCCGTGCTGGTCACCGGCGCCGACCTGGCCGCCCGGACACTGACGCCGGTCGAGCTGCCCGTCGGGATCGTCACGGCGGTGCTCGGAGCCCCGTACCTGATCTATCTTCTCGTCCGCACACGACGCGCCAGAGGTGCCATTTGAGACTCCAGGCGGTCGACGTCAAGCTCGGCTACGGCGATCGGCTGATCGTCGACGGGCTCGACCTCGGCATCGAGACCGGCACGGTGACCACGATCATCGGCCCCAACGGCTGCGGCAAGTCCACCCTGCTGCGCGCCCTGGGCCGCCTGCTCAAGCCGCTGTCAGGCCACGTCCTGCTGGACGGCCGGCACATCCACCGGATGCCGAGCAGGGAGGTCGCGAAGATCCTCGGAGTGCTGCCCCAGGCGCCGGCCGCGCCCGAAGGGCTCACCGTGGCCGACCTCGTGGCCAGGGGACGCCATCCGCACCAGGCGTGGTACCGCCAGTGGTCCGCGGGCGACGAGGCGGCGGTCGAGGACGCCCTGCGCATGACCGGGCTGCTCGACCTGGCCGAACGCCCCCTGGACGAGCTGTCCGGCGGGCAGCGCCAGCGGGCGTGGATCTCCATGGCGCTGGCCCAGGGCACCGACCTGCTCCTGCTGGACGAGCCCACGACCTTCCTCGACCTGGCCCATCAGATCGACGTCCTGCAGCTCGTGAGCCGCCTGCGCGACGAGGCCGGACGCACGGTGGTGATGGTGCTGCACGACCTCAACCTCGCCGCCCGCCACTCCGACCGGCTCATCGCCATGCGCGACGGCCGCGTGGTCGCCGCCGGCACCCCGCACGAGGTGATGACCGAGCCTGTCCTCGACGAGGTCTTCGACCTGGAGGCCAAGGTCATCCCCGACCCCGTCACCGCCACCCCACTGGTCGTCCCCATAGCGATCCGCCCCCGCCCCACCGAAACGAGCACCCCCCGCTAGGACGGCCGCGCCGCATTCGGTGTGCCCGCCGTCACGGCTCGCACGGTCAGTTCTCCACCGGGCTTCCTCGCCCGACCGGTCGCGCCGCGCAGTCCGTCAAATGGCGCCGAAGGCACCATCTTCGGTCAGCGGGTCTCGTGGTCGTCCGGCCGAGGGGCGGCGGTCGCGGCCCTGAGCCGGGCGTTCTCCTCTTCGAGTGCGCGCAGCCGCTCTTCGACGGCCGGCGAGACGGTCGCGCTCGGCGCCTGGGCGACCGGGAGGTCGTCCTCGTCGTGGAGCTTGGTGGTCTCTCGCTTCAGAATGCGCAGCGACTGCCCGAGAGCCTTGGCGGTGTCCGGCAGCTTCTTCGCGCCGAAGAGCATCACGAGCACCACGAACACGATCATCCAGTGAACAGGGCTCAGCGAACCCATGACCGGCTCCCCCTTCGGTCGCCATTTCCCCTGGTCACAGGCTATGCGCTCGAACCGGTGCCCGCGACGGCGGGCCGTACGGGCATGCCCGGGCGCTCATGACCGCGCGCCGACGCGAGCGCCGTGCTTGCGTCGGTGCCGCGAAACCGGCCCGGCGGCGCGGAGGGGCGCCGCCGGGGGGTGGGAGTCAGTCGCCGAGGAGGGCGTCGATGAAGACCTCGGGGTCGAAGGGGGCGAGGTCGTCGGGGCCCTCGCCGAGGCCGACGAGCTTGACCGGGACGCCCAGCTCGCGCTGGACGGAGATCACGATGCCGCCCTTGGCCGTGCCGTCGAGCTTGGTCAAGACGATGCCGGTGATGTTCACCGCCTCGGCGAAGACCTGGGCCTGGCGCATGCCGTTCTGCCCGGTGGTGGCGTCGAGCACCAGCAGGACCTCGTCGACCGTGGCCTTCTTCTCGATGACCCGCTTGACCTTGCCCAGCTCGTCCATCAGGCCGGTCTTGGTGTGCAGGCGGCCCGCGGTGTCGACGATCACCGTGTCGACCTTGTCGTCGATGCCCTTGGACACCGCGTCGAAGGCCACGGAGGCCGGGTCGGCGCCCTCGTCCTTGCGCACGACCTCGGCCCCGACGCGCTCGCCCCAGGTCTGGAGCTGGTCGGCCGCGGCGGCGCGGAAGGTGTCGGCGGCGCCCAGCAGGACCTTACGGCCGTCGCCGATCAGCGCCCGGGCGAGCTTGCCGGTGGTCGTGGTCTTGCCGGTGCCGTTGACCCCGACGATGAGCACGACGGCGGGCCGCTCGCCGTGCGGCGCGGTGTGCAGAGTGCGGTCCATGTCGGCGCCGATCAGGACGAGCAACTGCTCGCGCAGCAGGCCGCGCGCCTCGTCGTGGCTCCGCGAGCCGAGCACCTTGACCTTGGTGCGGAGCTCGTCGACCATCGAGCGGGTCGGCGAGACTCCCACGTCGGCGGTGATCAGCGTGTCCTCGATCTCGTCCCAGACGTCGTCGTCCAGGCGGTCGCGCGAGAGCAGCTCCAGCAGGCCTTTGCCCAGCGAGCTCTGCGAGCGGGCGAGGCGGGCGCGCAGCCGCACCATGCGGCCGGCGGAGGGCGGCGGGATCTCGATCGCGGGCGCGGGCGGCGCGATGGGTTCGACCGGCTTGACCGGCGGCGGGACGGTCGTCGTGGCCGAGTCGTCTTCCAGCACGCCGGTGGCCGGCCCTTGCGGCGGCTCCGGAATGGTGGGCGCCTCCGGCGGCCGGACCGGCGGTGGAGCGTGCCTGTCACGGGGCCGGAAGAGCAGGAACATGCCACCCGCCGCAAGGATCGCGACGAGGACGACGATCATGATGATGCCGAGGTACCCATCCACAAGATGTCAGTTTTCCAGACGAGGGACCATGCTCACGCCCGGGCTCGCCCACGGCGCGCCGGTTGTACCGACATTTCGCTGTATGTCGGGATGCACTTATCCCCCAGATGGGGTCAGGCGGTTTCGCGTTCGCGGAGGCGTTGGCTGACCACCTGGGTCACGCCGTCCCCGCGCATGCTCACGCCGTAGAGGGCGTCGGCGATCTCCATCGTGCGCTTCTGGTGGGTGATGACGATGAGCTGGGAACTCTGCCGCAGCTCCTCGAAGAGGGTGAGGAGCCGCTGGGTGTTGGTGTCGTCCAGCGCCGCCTCGACCTCGTCCATCACGTAGAACGGCGACGGCCGCGCCTTGAAGATCGAGATGAGGAACGCCACGGCGGTCAGCGAGCGCTCGCCGCCCGACAGCAGGGACAGGCGCTTGACTTTCTTGCCCGGCGGCCTGGCCTCCACGTCGACGCCTGTGGTGAGCATGTCGGAGGGGTCGGTCAGCAGCAGGCGCCCGTCGCCGCCGGGGAAGACCCGGGAGAAGATGGCCTCGAACTCCCGCGCGACGTCCTCGTAGGCGGCCGTGAAGACCTGCTCCACCCGCTCGTCGACCTCCTTGACCACCGTCAGCAGGTCGCGCCGGGTCTTGCGCAGGTCCTCCAGCTGGGAGTTCAGGAAGGTGTGCCGCTCCTCCAGCGCCGCGAACTCCTCCAGCGCCAGCGGGTTGACCTTGCCGAGCTGGGCCATCTGCCGCTCGGCCACCTTGGCCCGCTTCTCCTGCTCCTCTCGGACGTAGGGCACGGTCTCGCCCTCGCCCTCGCCGTCGGCGACCGGAACGGGCTGCTCGGGGCCGTACTCGGCGATCAGGGCGTCCATCTCGACGCCGTACTCCTCCATGGCCCGGGTCTCCATCTGCTCCAGGCGCAGCCGCTGCTCGGTGCGGGCCACCTCGTTGCCATGGACCCGGTTGACCAGCTTGTCCAGCTCGCCCGACAGCTCGCGGACGCGGACGCGCACCGCCTTGAGCTCGGCGTCGATCTCGCCGCGCGCCCGTTCGGCCTCCGCGCGCTCCTCGTCGGCCAGCGCCAGCGACGCCTCCAGCACCCCGAGCGCGCGGCCCGCGCCGCGGACGACCGCCTCGGCGACCTGCGCCTGGGCACGGCGGCGTTCCCGCAGGGCGGCGGCTCCGGCCCGCTCCTCGCGTTCGCGCCTGGCCGCCCGCATGAGCTGGTCGGCGCGGCCTTCGATGCCCCTGACCCGCTCCTCGGTCGTGCGGACGGTGAGGCGGGCCTCCATCTCGGCCTGCCGGGTGACCGCGCAGGCGCCGGCCAGCTCGTCGCGGGTCTCCGTGGTCGGCTCGGCCGCCAGCTCGTCGGCGTACTCGGCCTCGGCCAGACGCTCCTCCAGCTCCACGACCCCGGCGAGGTCGCGGTCGCGCGCCTGCTCGGCCGCCGCGACGCTTCCCGCCAGCCGGTCGCACTCGTCGCGGGCCGCCTTGGCGGCGGCGTCGAGCTGCGCCAGCCGCCTGGCCACGACGGCGACCCGCTGGTCGGCCTCCCGCTGCGCGGCCCGGACGCGGTCGAGCACGCCCTGCGCGGCGTTCACCCCGGCCTGGGCGGTGTTGACCCCGGTCTGGGCCTGGGCGGCCCGCGCCTGGGCGGTCTCGACGGCCTGCTGGGCGGCGCGCTCGGCGCCGGCGGCCTCCTCCAGCCCGCCCGCCGTGTGCTCGGCGGTGGCCCGGGCCTGCGCGAGGTCGGCGACCGCCTGGTCGAGCGCGGCCCGCACCTGCAGCACCGAGGTGCCGCCGCCGGACCCGCCGTGCGCGAAGTACGCCCCCACCAGGTCGCCCGACCAGGTGACGGCCCGCAGGTCGGGACGCTCCTCCACGAGCTTCCTGGCCACCGTCACGTCCTCGACGACGACCACGCCGGACAGCAGGTGCTCGACGGCCGGGCGGAACGCGTCGGACACGGTCACAAGATCGCAGGCCCATGGGACGCCGTCCACGAGGGCCGGCCTGGTGACGGCGGTGTCGGACGCGACGACCAGCCCGGCCCGGCCGGCCTCGTCCGCGCGCAGCAGCTCCACGGCGTCGACGACGGTCGACAGCGACTCCACCGCGACCGCCTCCGCGGCGGCGCCGAGCACGGCCGCGATGGCCACCTCGGCCCCCGGCTGGACGGTCATCATCGCGGCGAGGGGCCCGAGCACGCCCGTGAGGCCGGACGCCATCAGCGCCGCCCCGCCGTCGGCGCCACCGGCCAGGCTCATCTCCAGGGCGTCCCGGCGGGCTTCCAGGGCGGCGACGGCCCGCTGGGCCTCCTGGTCGGCGGAGCGAGCGGCGGTCACGGCCGTGCGCGCCTCGGCGAGGGCCCTTCTCGGGCCGTCGACGGCCGCTCTGGCCTCCTCGACGGCGGCCCGGGCCTCCTCGGCGGCGGCCTTGGCCTCCTCGACGCCCTGCTCCGCCAGCGCGAGCTCCTCGGCGAGCGCGGGATCGCCGCCCGGCTCGCTGAGCTCCTGCGCGTCGTGCTCCTCCTGCGCCCGCTCGCTTCGCTGGCGGGCCTCCTGGAGGGCCTTGGTAAGGCGCCCGATCTCCTCCTCGGCGGCCCTGGCACGCCCGCGCACGGCGGCCACCTCGCCACGCAGCCTCGCCAGGCTCTCGCGCCGGTCGGCCGCCTCCCGCGCCGCCGCGGCCAGGCGGCGCTCCTCGACCGCGAGCGCGCTCTCGGCCTCCGATCGGCGCCAGACGGCCTGCTCCAGGATCTCCTCGGCCTGCTCCAGCTCGACCCTGAGCGCCTCCTCGCGCTCGCGCACCTCGGCCGCCTCGCGCTCGTAGTCCTCCGGGTCGCGCCCGCGGCGCTCGATGGAGGCGGCCTCGACGGCGTGACGGTGCCGCTCGGTGGCCAGCGTCTCGACGCTGTGGAACCGCTCCTTGAGCGCGGCCAGGCGGTAGTAGGTCTCCTGCGCGGCGGCCAGGCGCGGCTGTGCGGCCCCCTCGGCGGCCTCCAGTTCGGCCTCGCGGGCCTGGCCCTGCTCCAGCTCGGCCTCGGCCTGGGCGCGCCGGGCGCGCACCGCCGCCTCGTCGGCCGCCTCCCGGTCGAGGTGCGTGCGCAACCGTACGACGTCGTCGGCGAGCAGGCGCAGCCGCGCGTCGCGCAGGTCGGCCTGGATCACCGCGGCCTTCCTGGCGATCTCCGCCTGGCGGCCGAGCGGCTTGAGCTGCCGGCGCAGCTCGGCGGCGAGGTCCTGGACGCGGATGAGGTTGGCCTGCATGGCGTCGAGCTTCCGCAGCGCCTTCTCTTTGCGTTTGCGGTGCTTCAGGACGCCCGCCGCCTCCTCGATGAAGGCTCTGCGCTCCTCTGGGCCCGCGTGGAGCACGGTGTCGAGCTGGCCCTGGCCGACGATCACGTGCATCTCGCGGCCGATGCCGGAGTCGGACAGCAGCTCCTGGATGTCCAGGAGCCGGCAGGTGTCGCCGTTGATGGCGTACTCGCTCTGGCCCGACCGGAACATCAGCCGGCTGATCGTGACCTCGGTGTAGTCGATCGGGAGCGCGCCGTCGGTGTTGTCGATGGTCAGCGTCACCTCGGCACGCCCGAGGGGCGGCCGCGAGGACGTGCCGGCGAAGATGACGTCCTCCATCTTGCCGCCGCGCAGGGATTTGGCGCTGTGCTCGCCCATGACCCAGGCGAGGGCGTCGACGACGTTGGACTTGCCGGAGCCGTTGGGACCGACCACGCAGGTGATGCCGGGCTCGAAGCGCAGGGCGGTGGCGGAGGCGAAGGACTTGAAGCCGCGCAGCGTGAGGTTCTTGAGATACACGCGCGCCGACCTCCCCGTCTGCTCGGAGATCGCCTGCGTGCCTCCGGGCGATCCCTGCCGGGCACACTACCGGCTCACGCGGCCTCCAGTGTGCTCACCGCGAGGTCCGGGCGCCGGAAAACGCCTCCGGAGGGTTCGCCGCCGGGCCAGGAGGGAACGACGAGGCGCAGGAAACCAGGAGAAATGACAAGGGACGCCTTTGCGGGGCGTCCCTGACAGTGTGTGCCGTACCGAACCTCTCAGGTGAGGGCCGGCTCGCGATCCTGCAGACGAGAGAACGCCTCATCCCGCGACTGGGCCGCGAGAGCGTCGTTCTGGGCCTGGAGCCTTGTGAGCTCTGCCTCCAGATCCCGGATTCGCTGCTGGAGACGGCGCATTTCCGAGACCATTCGAGGGTCAAGACCGCCGACGTGGCCGAGTAGAGCCTTCGCCATGGTTAAGGGTCCTCCACGCTGAGTGACCAAACTGGTTCGCGCACTTCTTGCCGCGGGAGGGGTGCGCGTGTTTCCTATCAAGAGTCGCACCGGCAATGGAGGCGGTCAAGTTGAACGCTCCCCATGAATGCACCAATGGGCACTCCCGACATGTAAATATACCGCATTTAGGGGGTTTAAGGGAAGCGCCTACCGCTCCACGAATCCACCAAAACCACCGCGAACCGGTGACCAGCGCTCCACCACTACATCTACCCGCCCAGGGGTGTCACCACCCCTGAGCTGCGCAAGAAGCTTCTCACAGGCTTCGCGAGGCCCCTCGGCGACCACCTCCACCCGCCCGTCGGCCAGGTTCGACGCCGATCCGACCAGGCCGAGCTCCAAGGCCCGCGCACGCGTCCACCAGCGGAAACCCACTCCCTGGACCCGGCCGCGCACCCAGGCGTTGAGACGAATGTCACTCGCGCCGGCCCCAGCGTCGTCGCTCATGCCCCCACCCGGGGTTGACAACGCGGGCAACTGTAGGAAGACCTGTTCATGAACGCCTCCCGCAGGACGGGCCCGCCGCAGCGGGCGCACGGCTCGCCCTGCCTGCCGTACACGTTGAGTGACCGGTCGAAGTAGCCACTCTCACCGTTGACGTTGACGTACAGGCTATCGAACGAGGTGCCGCCCTGGCCGAGGGCCTCGCGCATCACCTCGCGCACCGCGGCCAGCAACTCGTCGATCTTGCGCCTGCTCAGCCCGCGGGTCGGCGTGCCGCCGTGCAGCCCCGCGCGCCACAGCGCCTCGTCGGCGTAGATGTTCCCGACGCCGCTGATCAGCGACTGGTCGAGGAGCGCACGCTTGATCTCGGTCTGCCTGGCGCCGAGCCGCAGCGCGAACATCTCCTCGTCGAACGCCTCCTCCAGCGGATCGGCCGCGATGTGCGCGATCGGCTCGGGAACGGCCCGCGCGAGCGGCACCAGGGGGGCGACGAGCAGGTGGCCGAAAGTGCGCTGGTCGACGAACCGCAACTCCGGCCCACCGTCGGCGAAGCCGAGCCGCACTCGCAGATGCTTCTCGAGCGGCGACCCCGCCTCGACCACCAGCAGTTGCCCGCTCATCCCCAGATGGGCGAGCAGGGCCTCCGAGGCGCCGATCCCCTCACCGGCGCCTGGCGACGCCCCAGAGCCGTTCTGCGCGTCCGCCAAGGGCATCCAGAGGTACTTGCCCCGGCGCTCGGCGGAGACCAGCGTGCGCCCGGCCAGCCGGCCGGCGAACTCGGCGGCTCCCGGCACGTGCCTGCGGATCGCGCGAGGATGCAGCACCTCGGCGTAGGCGATCGTGCGTCCGGCGACCCAGCGCGACAGCCCACGCCGTACGACCTCGACTTCGGGCAGCTCCGGCATCGGTCAGGTGGCCGCCTTCTCGAGTTTCTCCTGCGCATCGCTGCGGGCGCGGATCGCGTTCCAGGCGGCCTCCGCGGCCTGCTGCTCGGCTTCCTTCTTGCTGCGCCCGGCGCCCGAGCCGTACTCCTGGCCGCCGACCCGCACGACCGCGGTGAACGACTTGGCGTGGTCGGGCCCGCTCTCGTCCACGTGGTACTCGGGGACGCCCAGCATCTCCGACGCCGTGAGCTCCTGCAGCGAGGTCTTCCAGTCGAGGCCCGCCCCGAGCGAGGCCGAGCGCTTGATCAGCGGGTCGAACAGCAGGTGCACCACACGGAAGGCCTCGTCGAGCCCCTTGTCGACGTAGACGGCGCCGATCAGCGCCTCCAGGGTGTCGGCCAGGATCGAGGACTTGTCGCGGCCCCCCGTGCCCTCCTCGCCCCGGCCGAGCCGGGTGAAGCGGCCCAGGTCCAGGGCCCGCGCGACGTCGGCGAGCGCGCGCATGTTGACCACGGCCGCCCGCAGCTTGGCGAGCTGGCCCTCGGGCAGGTCGGGATGCCCGCGGAACAGGGTGTCGGTGACCACCAGGCCCAGCACCGAGTCGCCCAGGAACTCAAGGCGCTCGTTGGTGGGCAGGCCACCGTTCTCATAGGCGTACGAGCGGTGCGTCAGCGCCCGCTCCAGAAGCCGGTCGTCCAGCCGGACGGCGAGCACGCGCTCGAGCTCGTCCCTGGCGATCTCTACGGCGATGGGCTTCCCACCTGCGGCCACGTCTCCTCCTCGGACGGTGTGTATCCGGCCGTCACGCAGCACGTCACGACCATGGTCGCGATGGCGGATGGAACGCGGGTAATGCCCGAAAACGTGGTGGACGCCGGGAGATTGCGGCAACCCCGGCGCCCACCACGGCCGCGGGCGAACCGCCACCGCACGCCTTGGCACGGTGGACGGTCTTCCCGGCCGGATGCCTCGCATCCGGCCGGCTCACCGGCCACCGCAGGCGTGATCAGGCCGACGGCTCGATGACCTGACGGCGGTTGTAGGTGCCGCAGGTCGGGCATGCCACGTGCGGCAGCTTCGGCGACCGGCACTGGTTGCAGCTCACGAGCACCGGCGCGGCGGTCTTCCACTGCGCGCGGCGGGAGCGGGTGTTGCTCCGCGACATCTTCCGCTTGGGGACGGCCACGTCAACCCTCCTGGGTCTTGTTGTTCTCGATGTTCAGGCTCTGCAACGCCGCCCAGCGGGCGTCGATGCTCTCGTGCCGGTGGTCAGGGCCGGCTTCCGCCAGCTTGACCCCACACTCCACGCACAACCCGAGGCAGTCTTCACCGCAGACCGGGCTCAACGGCAGTGCGAGCACCACCGCGTCGCGGAACGTCGGCTCGAGATCGAGGAGTTCACCGTCGAGGAGTGAGTCGTCCTCGGCGGCTTCTTCCGCCGAGTAGAAGAAGAGCTCCTGGAACCCGACCTCGATCTCCGAGGTCAGCGGATCCAGGCACCGCGAGCACTCGCCGCTGAGCGGAGCCCGCGCCGTGCCCGTGAGGAGCACGCCTTCCATCACTGCCTCGAGCCGGATGTCCAGCTCGATTTCGGCGTCCTTGGGAACGCCGATCATGCCGACGGTGAGATTCTCCGGAGCCGGCAGAGAACGGGAGATCTCGCGCATGGATCCCGGCCGCCGTCCCAGATCGTGGGTCGAAATCACCCATGGGGCTCGGGGGTCGAGGCTACGCAGCGTCTTCCTGCTCTCTTGAGGCATGGCGAATCACCGCCGTCGTACAAGGCCGATGAGAAAGAATACCAGGACTCAGCCGCGCAGCCGTTCGACCAGCATCCGGTGCACAAGATCAGGCACGAGTCCGGAGACGTCCCCACCATATCTGGCGATCTCCTTGAGCCTGCTCGACGACAGGAAGGAGTACTCCGGGTTGGTCGACATGAACAGCGTCTCCACACCCGACATCCGGTAGTTGAGCTGGGCCATCTGCAACTCGTAGTCGAAGTCGCTGACCGCTCGCAGACCCTTGACGATCGTCGGGATGCCCTGCTGCTTGCAGAAGTCGACGAGCAGCCCGTAGAACTTCTCCACGCGCACGTTGCCGTACTCCTTGGTGACCGCCTGGAGCGTCTCGATGCGCTCGTCCACGGTGAACAGGCTCTTCTTCTCGACGTTGATCAGCACGGCGACGACGACCTCGTCATACAGCCGGGAAGTCCGGCCGATGATGTCGAGATGACCGTTGGTGACGGGATCGAAGGATCCCGGACAGACGACGCGACGCAAGGCAAACCCCCAGTTTCACTGGTTCCCGGCGGCGCGACCGTACCAAACGGACGCTTCGCCATAGCGACGGACCCTCTCCTCAGCGAAACCCGAGGGCCAGACAAGGTCCTTCCCCCGTGACTCCCGCTCCACCGCGACCAAGGCGTCCGCGGCGAGCCAGCCGTTGTCACGGAGACGCTCCAGCACCTCCCGGACCATCTCGTCCTTGACGGCGTACGGAGGATCGGCGAACACGAAGTCGTAGGGTTCGTCGCACGCGCCGGCCACCAGGCGCTCGACCTTGTCACCGCTGACGACGGCCCCCGGCAGGCCCAGCTCGGCGATGTTCGCCCTGATCGTGCGCACGGCTTTCACGTCGGACTCGACCAGCAGGGCGTGCTCCGCCCCCCGCGAGAGGGCCTCCAGGCCCACCGCGCCCGACCCGGCGTAAAGGTCGAGCACCCGCGCGCCGTCCAGCGGCCCTAGAAGGGAGCCCACGGTGGAGAACAGCCCCTCTCTGGCACGGTCGCTCGTCGGCCGGGTGCCGCGCCCCGGGGGGACGGCGATCCGGCGCCCACCGGCGGTTCCTGCGATGACTCGGGTCACCCGCCCATTCTCGCCGCCGCCCGCGCCGGCCAGGCACCGAGGTCAAGAGTGCCCAAGTGTCGTCGACGAATGCGCAAGGGTCGTTCCCCACAGCCGCCCGAGCCCACATGATGAGTTCTGCGGCCTTCATGGTGACCCAGGGGAAGGCCGACCGGCGTGATCGTGAGCCCTTCCGCGCGCCGGTGCCCTCGGCACCTGACCCGAGGGTGGGCCCAGCCGGGGACGGCATTCGGGGGGAGGCCGTCCCAAGGCTGGGCCCTGGGTCATTTTCTGTGTTTGTCGGCCTCGCTCCGCTCGGCGGGCTCGGAGCGCCCTTGAGGCGGCGGTCTTCGTCGTCGTCCGGGCTCGTACCTCACCCTCCCTCCTCCTCAGACCACCGCCGCGCCCCGAGCCGTGTTCCTTTGCCTCGCTCCGCTCGGCGGGCTCGTGGCGCCTTTGAGGCGGCGGTCTTCGTCGTCGTCCGGGCTCGTACCTCACCCTCCCTCCTCCTCAGACCACCGCCGCGCCCCGAGCCATGCTTGCTCGGCCTCGCTCCGCTCGGCGGTCTCAGGCTTTTTCCAGGAACTCGGCGCGCTCGTCGCCGAGGAGCCTGTCGATCTCGGCCCTGAGCTCCGGGTGCTCCGCCAGCTCCGGGTCGCCGGAGAGCAGGCGGGCCGCCTCTTCGCGGGCGTCCCTGATGACCTCCTCGTCGCGGAGCAGCCGCAGCATCTTCAGCGACGACCTGCGCCCGGACTGGGCCGCGCCGAGCACGTCGCCCTCGCGCCGCTGCTCGAGGTCCACCCGCGACAGCTCGAAGCCGTCGAGGGTGGCCGCCACCGCGTCGAGCCGGTCGCGCGCGGGAGTGCCCGCGGGGAAGTCGGTGACCAGCAGGCACAGGCCGGGCAGGCCGCCCCGGCCCACCCGCCCGCGGAGCTGGTGGAGCTGGGAGACGCCGAACCGGTCGGCGTCCATGATGACCATCACCGAGGCGTTGGGCACGTCCACCCCGACCTCGATCACGGTGGTGGCCACCAGCACGTCGACCTCGCCGCGCGTGAAGGCCCGCATCACCGCGTCCTTCTCCTCAGGAGGCAGGCGGCCGTGCAGCACCTCCACCCGCAGCCCGGCCAGCGGGCCGCCCGCGAGCATGGGAGCGACCTCCATGACGGCCAGAGGCGGCCTGCGCTCGGCGGCGGCCTCCTCTGCCTCCGCCGCCTCGGCCAGGTCGCCGAGGTCGCCCTCGTCGCCCTCGAGGTCGCCGATGCGGGGGCACACGATGTACGCCTGGCGGCCGAGGCCGACCTCCTCGCGGATGCGCTCCCAGGTGCGCTCCAGGAAGTGCGGCTTGTCGGCCGCCGGCACGACGTGGGTCGTGATCGGCGCCCGGCCGGACGGGAGCTGGCTGAGCGTCGACACCTCCAGGTCGCCGAAGACCGTCATGGCGACCGTGCGCGGGATCGGCGTCGCCGTCATCACCAGCACGTGCGGGCGCCCGCCCCCGGCCTTCTCGCGCAGCGCGTCGCGCTGCTCGACGCCGAAGCGGTGCTGCTCGTCCACGACCACAAGGCCGAGGTCGGCGAACTGGACGTGCTCCTGGAGCAGGGCGTGGGTGCCGACGACGATGCCGGCCGCCCCGGACGCCGCGTCGAGCAGCGCCGCGCGCCGCCCCGCGGCCCCCATCGAACCGGTGAGCAGCGTCACCGCGGTGCCCCCGAACATGCCGCCCGTACCGAGGTCGCCGAGCATGCGCGTGATGGACCTGTGGTGCTGCTGCGCCAGGACCTCGGTCGGGGCGAGTAGCGCCGCCTGGCCTCCGGCGTCGACGACCTGGAGCATCGCCCGCAGCGCCACCACGGTCTTGCCCGCGCCCACCTCGCCCTGGAGCAGGCGGTGCATCGGATGGGCGAGCGCCAGCTCGGCCGCGACCTCCTCGCCGACCTCGATCTGCCCCTCGGTGAGCTGGAACGGCAGCCGACCGTCGAAGTCGGCGAGCAGCCCGTCGCCGCGGCGGGGGCGGGGAGCGGCGGGCCAGGCGGCGGCGGCCTGGCGCCGCTGGGCGAGCACGGCCTGGAGCACGAACGCCTCGTCGAACTTCAACCTCATGCGGGCCCGCGAGATGTCGCCCTGGTCGCGTGGCCGGTGCACGGCCTCCAGCGCTTCGGCGAGGCCGGACAGCCGGTGGCGGGCGCGCAGGTCGGCGGGGAGCGGGTCGGGAATCGGGCCGAGCGTGTCGAGCACGACGCCGATCGCCCTGCGGATCACCCAGGAGGTGATGCCGCTCGCCGCCGGGTAGATCGGCACCGGCGCGGCGGCGAACTCGGCCGCCGAGGACTCGGTCTCCTCGAACGGCTCGAACTCGGGATGGTTCAGCTGCCACTTGGCCCGCTCGCCGCGCCCGAACCGCCCGACCTTGCCGGAGAACATCGCCCGGGTGCCCGGCTTGAGCCGGGTCTCGACCACGTGGGAGACCTTGCCGAAGAACGACAGATAGATCGTGTTGCGCCTGCCGTCGACGACCTCGACCTCCAGCCAGGTGCCCGAGCGGTTGCGCATGGGCTTGCGCATCAGGCGCGACACCTCGCCCACGACCGTGACGTGCTCGTCGACCTCCAGGGCGTCGAGCGCGGTCAGCTCCCCCCGCTCGGCGTACCGCCGGGGGTAGTGGCGGAGCAGCTCGCCGACGGTGGTGATGTTGAGCGAGCTCTCGAGCGGCTTGGCCGTCTTGGGGTCCAGCGCCTTGATGAGCGGCTCGTCGAAACGCGTCACGTCATCAAGTTCTACCGCTCAACGCCGACAGGAAAGCCCAACTCCCCACCCGAACCCCTCTCGCCCCGGAAGATCACCGGGCGAGCGTCTCCCGGGGGCCGTGCGAGCGGACTCATTCGACGCCGACGAGCAGGGGGTAGCCGCCCTGGCCGCCCTCGTAGACGACCACCTCCACGTCGGGCCGTACCGAGTCCAGGTGGTCCTGGACGGCTCGGGCCGGTCGGTCGCCCGCGTCGGCGCCCACGATGAGGGTGACCATCTCGCTGCTGACCGAGAGCATGCGGGAAGTGATCTTCACGGCCATGGCGTCGACGTCCGTCCCGATCAGCGCGACGTCACTGTCGATGACGCCCAGCACGTCCCCCGGGCGGCACATTCCCGCGCTCGTCACGGCCTCCCTGTCGGCCACCCACACGTGGCCGTGCCGGGTGTGGCCGGCGGCGTCGGTCATCGCCACCACGTCGTCGTCGAAACGGCGCAGCGGGTCGTGCACGGCGAGCGCGGCCAGCCCCTGGACGGTCGCCTTGGTGGGCAGCACGCTGACGACGATGCCCTCCTCGCGGGCGATCGCCGCCGCGGCCATGGCCACCGCGTTGACGCCGAGGTCGTTGGGCAGCACCGCGACCTCGGTCCCCGCCTGCCTGATCGCCTCCAGCACGGCCGCCAGCTGAGGGCTGGAACCGGGCTCGCGGGGCACGACCACGGCCCCGGCCTCCTGGAAGAGCCCTGCGATGCCGTCGCCCGCCGCCACGGCCACGACGCCACGGCCGTCCCCCTGACGGGCCGCGCGCACCGGCGCCTGCAGGTAGACGACCTTGACGCGGTACGGCCGACCGGCCCGCATGCCGGCCTCGATGGCGGCCCCCGCGTCGTCGACGTGCACATGAACGTTCCACAGGCCGTCGCCGCCGACGACCACCAGGGAGTCGCCGAGGCGGTCGAGCTCCTCGCGTAACGCCGCCACGGCGCTCTCATCGGCCTCCAGGAGGTACATCACCTCATACCCCGGGGCGTCCTGACCGGCCGCGTCCTCAGGGCCGTCCGGCACGAACCTCGCGGCCGGCGCGGGCACGTCGTACCGGCCGACGTAGGTGTCGGTGATCACGGCCGCGAGGCTCTCCAGGATGACGGTCAGCCCCGCGGCACCGGCGTCCACCACCCCGTTGCGCGCCAGCACGTCCAGCTGCCCGGTCGTGCGGCCGAGAGCCGTCCGGGCGGCCGACGCGGCCCTCCTCGCCACCTCCGCCAGCTCGTCCGGTGCGTCCTGCACCGCCCGCGCCGCCGCGCTCAGCACGCTGAGGACGGTGCCCTCGACGGGCCGCGCCACCGCGCTCCTCGCCATCTCGGCCGCCCTGACCAGCCCTTCGCGCAGGTCACGGCCTCCCCCCTTGGCGAGCTTGAGCACCTCGGCCATCCCGCGCAGCGCCTGGCTGACGATCACCCCGGAGTTCCCCCGGGCGCCGATCAGCGCCCCGTGGGCGAGGGTGTGCCACGTGATCTCCGCGTCGGCGTCCCCAGGGAGCCCGTCCAGGGCGTCGGCGGCCGACAGCATGGTGAGATGCAGGTTCGTCCCGGTGTCGCCATCGGGGACCGGGAAGACGTTGAGCGCGTCGATCTCCGTCCGGGCCCTGCCGAGCGCGTCGGCGCACACCCGGGACCAGCGGCGCACGGCGGGCGGATCGAGGGTCTGGAGGGATGCTCCGGCCTCGGTGGCCTCCGAAGGCATGTGGCTCCCTCCTGCGCGCGGCGTGTCCACCCTCCGCGCGGCACGTCGCACGGTGGTTCGCACGCGGGGGGACCGCGCCGCCTCCGTTGATGCGCTACGGTTGGTGTTACGAGATTATCCCCGTTCGCCTGTTCCCCCGTTTGGCGAGCACCGGGCAACATCGGATACCCTCGTGTGGCCAGCCGGTTGTCCCGGCATGCCCGACCACCGCTTCTACCTCGGTTTCGGGCCTATTGACTGATCTAAGGAGCGATGACCGTGGCTTCCGTCTGCGACGTTTGCGGCAAGGGGCCGACTTTCGGCAACAACATCTCGCACTCGCACCGCCGCACCCGCCGCCGCTGGAACCCCAACATCCAGCGTGTGCGCGCCATGGTGGGCAGCACGCCGAAGCGGTTGAACGTGTGCACCTCCTGCATCAAGGCCGGCAAGATCACCCGCTAGCCCCGCGCTTCCAACAGCCCGTCGCCTCCTGGCGGCGGGCTGTTCTGCGTTCCCTCAGCGCCAGCGCCACGCGTGGTCGACCGGGCCGATGCCGGCGCCGAGCGGGAAACCGTGGGCGATCGCGCCCGTGACGTACTCCTTGGCCTTCGCCACCGCGCCTGGAACGTCCTCCCCCATGGCGAGGTAGGAGGCTACGGCGGAGGCCAGCGTGCATCCCGTCCCATGGGTGTGACGGTTATCGTGCCGCTCGGCCGAGAAGCGGTACTCCTTCACGCCATCGGTGAGCAGGTCGACCGGCCGGCCCGGCAGGTGACCGCCCTTGATCAGCGCCCACGCCGGACCGAGCGCCAGGATCGCCTCGGCCGCCGGGCGCAGGCCGGCCTCGTCCTCGACCTTGACGGAGGTGAGCTGCTCCACCTCCCACAGGTTCGGCGTCACCACCGTGGCCACCGGCAGCAGGCGGGACGTCATCGTGTGAACGGCTTCGGGGGCGAGGAGCGGGTCGCCGTGCTTGGAGACGCCCACCGGGTCGACCACCACCGGCGCGTCCACATCGGCCAGCACCTCCGCGACCACCGCGACCAGTTCCGGCGAGGCGAGCATGCCCGTCTTGACCGCCTGGGCGCCGATGTCGCCCAGCACCGAGTCGAGCTGGGCGCGCACCGCCTCAACGGGAAGCTCCCAATAGCCCTGGACTCCGACGGAGTTCTGCGCGGTCACCGCGGCGATCACGCTCATGCCGTGGACGCCGAGCGCCAGCATGGTCTTCAGATCGGCCTGGATGCCGGCGCCTCCACCTGAGTCGGAGCCTGCGATCGTCAGCACACGGGGAGGAGTCACCCGTCCATCAAACCAGGCGCGTGCTCCCGTTCGGCGTCCACCACCATGCGGCAGCCTCCCCGCCGCACGGCGGCGCCGGCGCCACCGCCCCGGCGCCGGACGCGACGGCACCCGACCCGGCGGAAGAAGGCCATACGACGGTCACTGTCCGGGATCCACCTGGGATGAGAGGGCGCCGTCCGCCTGGAGCCGGCAGCGGCCGCCGTTGAGCTCGCAGGTCTCCGGGACGGCGGAGTCGCCGTCGGCGGTGAACGAGATCACGGCCTGCTCGCCCTCGGCGAGGGTGCCGGTGGAGGTCAGGGCCAGTACGTCCCCCTCTTGGGTCCACTCGGCTCCCGTGACGTCGGTGACGTCGCCGCCGACCGGCACCCGGACGCTCCATCCGTCCAGGGCGGAGCCGGTGTTGGTGATCGTCAGCCGGCCGGTGTACCCGGTGCCGGTGACCTCGGACACGCCGAAGTCGACGGCCACCCGGCCGGGCGCGACCACGGGATCGGCCTGGTCGGCCTCCGGGGACGCCTCGGGGGTGGTGATCTCCGTGTCCTCGTCCGTCAGGGTGGGTTCGGGGGTGTCGCTGGGCGACCGGCTCGGCTCGGGCGTGGGGGTCGTCCGTGTTCGCCGGGGCGTCGGGCGGCTCGACGGGGCCGGTGTCCGCCGCCCGGGCGTACGGCTCGCGCTCGACGACGGCTCGGCCTGCTCGGACGTGCTGGGGGTGCCGGACTCGCCGTCGGAGGGTGCCGTCGCGTCCGGAACCTCTTCCGTCGGCCCGGGGGCGTCGCCCTGCGTTGAGGGCTTCCCGGGGGCGATGGCCGCGCATACCTGTCCTGTGGGGCAGTCCGGGGCCTCGGTCAAGGAGAGCTCGCCGGAGGACAGCTTGACGCCGATCACGGCGGTGCCGATGGCCGTCACCACGGCCACGGCGGACAGCGCCGCCAGGCGGCGTCCCCGCCAGAACCGCGGCCGGTCGGCACGCTGCCTCCTCCGCCGCCTCTTCGGACCGGACCGGAACGGGTCATCGTCTGCCTCGAGCCCCGGATCGGATCCGGGCGGGCCATCCCCGCGACCGGCTCCGATTCCAGGTCCTTCGCCGGCACCGGATGCCAGGGCGGACCGAAGAGCGTCCTCGCCGGGCCCGGATCCAAAGCCGGACGCGGGGCGGTCGTCGTCGCCACCGGGGCCCGCGCCGAGGCGGAGAAGGTCGTCGTCCGCGTGGGGGAAGGCCGGGGAAGGGTCGTCCCACGCACTCGGCCAGGCGGGGGTGGGCACGGCATCCCAGGCGCTGGAAGCGCTCGGCTCGGGGCCCGGGTGGCCCCCCTGCTGCGCCCCCTCGGAGGACAGCGACGCGTCGGGCCACCCGGGGGTACCCGGGTCCGGCGTGGCGGGCCATCCGGGATCAGCCGAGTCCGGCGTGGCGGGCCACCCGGGGGCACCGAGGCCCGGCGCGTCCGGCCACTCCGAGCCGCTCACTCCCGGCGCGTCGGGCCAGCCGGGGGTGCCGGGACCGGGCGCGTCGGGCCAGCCGGGAGTGCCCAGGTCCGCGGGAGCGGACCACTCAGGGGTACCGGGGCCTGACGTGGCAGGCCACTCAGGGGTACCCGGGCCTGACGTGGCGGGCCACTCCGGGGCACTGTTCCCCGGGGCGCCCGGCCAGCCGGGGGTGCCGGGGCCGGGTGCGTCGGGCCAGCCGGGGGTGCTGGATTGGGCGGGCCGCTCTGGGAGGCCGGGTGGGGGTGGGGCGGCCCATTCGGGGTCGTCGCCGACGGCCAGCCACTCCTGGGTTCCGCGCTCGTCGTCGTGCCATTCCGAAGGCCTGCGTTCGCCCGACCTGTCAGGGTCGGACCCCTGACCTCGGGGTGACGTGTGGCGTCCCCGTCCCATGAAGCGCCTTCCTCTTAGAAACCACAGCGCCCCACTTCATAACACCTTCAATACTTCTTTGTCACAATTTTCACCTTATCCACGGAAGTGATCCCAGCCACCTCGAAGCTCCGGACGGCCCCTGACCTGCGCACCCTTCCCTTCGACGACGCGGCCGATGATCCGCCACTCCTCCGGTAGCCGTACGCCGGCCGGGAAGGCGGCGGCCAGCGCGTGGTCATCCCCGCCCGTCAGCATCCACCGGAGCGGGTCCTCCCCCAGCTCGGCCGCGGCGGCGGCCAGCGGCTCCGGCACCGGCAGGGCGTCCGCCTCGACCTCCAGGCGGACCCCGCTCGCCTCGGCTATGTGGCCGAGGTCCTGCAGCAGCCCGTCGCTGACGTCGACCATGGCCGTGGCGCCGAGGGTGGCGGCCCCCGGACCGCATCGGTACGGCGGCTGCGGGCGCCGGTGCGCGTCCGCCAGCTCCGGGAAGGACTCCTGCCGGCCCGCGTGGAACAGGGCGAGCCCGCCGGCCGCGAGGCCGAGCCTGCCGGCCACGGCGACCACGTTCCCGGGCTGCGCCCCGCCGCGCGTGACCGGGGCGCGCCCGCCGAGGTCGCCGAGCGCGGTGACGCCGAGCACGATCTGGGCGGACTTCGCGATGTCGCCTCCCGCGACGCTCGCGCCGACCAGCGCGCATTCGTCCCCGAAGCCGTCGGTGAGGCCGTCCAGCCAGTCCGCCGGCGTGTCGGCCGGCAGCCCGAGCCCGACGAGAAGGGCCGTGGGGTCGGCGCCCATCGCGACGACGTCAGAGAGGTTCTGCGCCGCCGCCTTCCTGCCGATGTCGTACGCGCTGGACCAATCGCGACGGAAGTGCCTACCCTCAAGTAGGAGATCCGTCGTCACGACGACCCGACCATCGGGGGCACGAAGGACCGCGGCGTCATCGCCGGGACCGAGCAATACCGCCGGAAATTGTGGCAAGCGTCCGACAATACGGGCAATGATCCCGAATTCACCAAGATCTGCGGCTGTGATAGCACACCTCCAGGTCTGTTGCATGTACGGTGGCGATTCGGACTGATCGAGTAACGGCACTGAAACAAACCAGTTTCGCCCCCGCGGGAGGACGTGATGGTGCAGGCCTACATCCTTATCCAGACAGAAGTCGGCAAGGCGGCCGAGGTCGCGACCGCGATCGCGGGCATCCAGGGGGTCACCCGGGCCGAGGACGTCACGGGCCCGTACGACGTGATCGTCCGCGCGGAGGCCGACAACGTGGACGACCTCGGCAAGCTCGTCGTGGCCCAGATTCAGGCCGTTGAGGGGATCACGCGTACCCTTACCTGTCCGATCGTGCACATCTGAGTGCACATCTGAGTGCCGACAACTCACGGGGGAAGCCATGGTGCGGGTCCTCGCGGCCTTGGCCGCCATGGCGCTGCTGGCCGGATGCGGTGGAGCGGTGAGGGTCGATCCGCCCAGCCCGCAAGGAGCCACGGCGACCGCCTGCACCACCCTGAACGACCGGCTGCCCCGCACGCTCGACGGCGCGGAGCGCGTCCCGTCCGAACCCTCCTCGCCGTACGTGGCGGTGTGGGGCGAGGGAGAGATCGCGCTCCGCTGCGGCGTGCCGCGGCCCGCCGCTCTGGACCCCCTCCAGCAGGTGCCGGAGATCAACGGCGTGCCGTGGTTCGCCGATCCGGCCAGGCCGGCGCTGTTCACGGCGATCATCCGCGACGGCTACGTCGAGGTGACGATCTCTCCCCGGCACCAGACCGCGGACGTGCTGATCGACCTCGCCGCCCCGATCAAGGCGGCGTTCCCCACCATCGGAACGGCCGGGACCACCTGAGCGGCCGTGCCCGTCACCGCAGGCCCGCGGGACGGTTCAGCGCGAGCTGGATCATCCGGTCCACCAGCTCGGTGTAGGGAACCCCCGAGGCGGCCCAGAGCTGCGGCGCCACGGACATCGCCGTGAACCCGGGCATGGTGTTGATCTCGTTGAGGACCAGCCCGCCCGAGGGCGTGTAGAAGAAGTCCACGCGGGAGAGCCCCTCGCAGCCGAGCGCCTCGAACGCGCGCACGGCCATCTCGCGCAGTTCCTCGCTCACGGCCTCTGGGATGTCGGCGGGCACGGAGAGCGTCATGTCCGACCCGATGTACTTGGCGGCGAAGTCGAAGAACTCGTGCTGGTCGTTGACGACGACCTCGCCGGGCAGGCTCGCGGCGGGCGGCTCGTCGCCCGGCGACTCCAGCACCGCGCACTCGATCTCGCGCCCCTCGATGGCCGCCTCGACCAGCACCTTCGGGTCGTGCCCGCGGGCCAGCTCGACCGCGCGCTCCAGCTCGTCGAGGTCGTCCACGCGGGTGATGCCCTGGCTGGACCCCGCCCGGGCGGGCTTGACGAAGACCGGCAGGCCGAGCCCCTCGATGTCCTTGAGCACCCGCCCCCGGTCGAGGCGCCAGTCGCGGTCGCGCACGACGACATGCGGGCCGACGGGAAGCCCGGCCGCGGCGAGCACCGCCTTCATGTAGGCCTTGTCCATGCCGACGGCGCTGGCGAGCACGCCGGAACCGACGTAGCGGACGCCGGCCATCTCCAGCAGGCCCTGGATGGTGCCGTCCTCGCCGAACGGGCCGTGCAGCATGGGGAACACGACGTCGACCTGCCCGAGCGACTCAGGGATCGTCCCGGCGTCCAGCGCCACGAGCGATCCGCCGCCGGAGGCCAGCGCGAGCGCCGTGCCGGTGTCGTTCACGCTGGGCAGCTGTTCTCCCTCGATCTCGAACCTCTGGTCGTCCGGGGCCAGCACCCACCGCCCGTCCGGCGCGATGCCGATCGGGACGACGTCGTACTTGGTCCGGTCGATGGCCGCGAGTACGCTGCCCGCCCCCATCAGGGACACCGCGTGCTCGGAGTTGCGGCCCCCGAAGACCACCGCCACCCGTACGCGAGGCCGGGATTCCTGCTGCTCGTTCATGATGCCCGAATCTACCTTGCGCCCCTGTCGTCCCCGCTTGTCAGGTGCGGCTCGTGGTGTCCGAGCGGAGCGCGTCGAGCGCCTCCGTGACGTCCGCGATGAGGTCCTCGGCGTCCTCCAGGCCGATGGAGAAGCGCACCGCCCCCGCGTCGATGCCGGAGGCCGTCAGGGCCGCCTCGTCGAGCTGGCGGTGGGTCGTGGAGGCCACGTGGGCGACCTTGGTGTGGGTGCCGCCGATCGAGGTCGCGATGCGCGCGAGCCGTACGGTGTCCGCCAGCGCGACGCCGGCCTCGTAGCCGCCGTGCGGGGTGACGGTGACGCACGCGCCGTACCGGGTGCCCTCGGGGCCCGCGTCGAAGAGCTGGCGGGCGAGCTGGTGCCCGGGGTGGCCGGCCAGGCCGGGGTAGTCGACGCGGCGCACCGCCGGATGCTTGGCCACGGAGGCGGCGAAGACCATCGCGGTCGCGCACATGCGGCGCACCCGCAGCGGGAGCGTCGCGAGGCCGCGGCGCAGCAGGAAGGCCTCGTCCGGGGCGAGGGCGGCCCCGGTGTCGATGCGCACCTCGCGGATCTTGGAGATCAGGTCGGGACGTCCCACCACCGCTCCGCCCGTGCAGTCGTCGTGCCCGCCGATGAACTTGGTGGCGGAGTGGACGACCAGGTCGGCGCCGTGCTCGAGGGGGCGGCACACCACGGGGGTCGCGAAGGTCGAGTCGACCACCAGCAGCGCCCCCGCGTCCCGCGCGATGCGGTAGAGCCCGCGGATGTCGGCGACCGCCATGGTGGGGTTGCTCAGCGTCTCCGCATAGATGATCTTCGTCGAGGAGCGGACGGTGGCGTGGACGCGGCGCAGGTCGGAGTAGTCCACGAAGTCGACGGAGACCCCGAAACGCGACAGCACGTTCGACAGCAGGGAGTAGGCGCCGCCGTAGACCGGGGCCGGCGCGACCACGTGGGCCCCCGCGCGCAGGAACGTCATGAACACCGCGCTGACCGCCGCCATGCCGGACGCGAACGCCTGGCCCGCGACGTCCTCGGGGGCCGCCGCGCCCTCCAGCGAGGCGATGCCCGAGGCGAACGCCGCCACGGTCGGGTTGTCGATCCTGCTGTAGGCGAACCCCGGCACCCGGTCGCCCAGCACATCGGCGTACTCGGCGGAGCTGTCGAAGCTCCACGCGGCGGTGCGCCACACGGGCAGCCCGATCGGGAGCTGGCGCGAGAGCGGCACGGGGGGCAGATGGACGGCCCTGGTGTTCTCGCCGAGCCTCCTGCGCATACGTCGGGAAGATGTCACACGCCGTACCGTTCGGGCTTGGGAGTCCGCGACATCAGCAGCATCGCGGCCTCGCTGGGGGTCATTCCGTCATGGACGACGCCCACCACGACCTCGGTGATCGGCATCTCCACGTCGTGCTTCCTCGCCAGGGCCAGAACCGACTCGCAGGATTTGACCCCCTCGGCGGTCTGCTTGGTGGCGGCGATGGTCTCGGCCAGGGTCATGCCTCGGCCGAGATTCTCCCCGAAAGTGCGGTTCCGCGACAATGGGGACGTACAGGTCGCCACCAGGTCCCCCATGCCTGCGAGACCGGCGAAGGTGTGCGGGTCGGCGCCGAGCGCCGCGCCCAGCCGGGCGATCTCCGCCAGGCCGCGCGTCATGAGCGTCGCCCTGACGTTGTCGCCGAGCCCCATGCCCGCGGCCACGCCCACGGCGAGGGCGATGACGTTCTTCACGGCCCCGCCCAGCTCGACCCCCACCACGTCGGAGTTGGTGTAGGCCCTGAACCAGGGCAGGTGGCACGCCTCCTGCAGCCGCCCGAGGACCTTGTCGTCCACGCTGGCGACCACCGTCGCGGCCGGCTCGCGCCGGATCAGCTCCCCGACGAGGTTCGGCCCCGACACGACGGCGACCCGCTCGGCGGGAACGCCGGCCACCTCGCAGATGACCTCGCTCATGCGCTTGGAGGTGAGCCGCTCGATGCCCTTCATCAGGCTGACCAGCACCGCGTCCTCGGGAATGTGCGGGCTCCAGGCGGCCAGGTTGCCGCGCAGCGTCTGGGACGGGACCGCCAGCACGACGAAGTCGGCGCCCTCCATGGCGGCCACCGGGTCAGTGGTGGCGCGCAGCGACGAGGGCAACCGCACGCCCGGGAGATACTCGGGGTTCTCGTGTCTGCGGTCGATGGCCTCGACCACCTCGGCGCGGCGTCCCCACAGCGTCGTCGACGTGCCGGCCTCCGCCAGGATCATCGCGAAGGTCGTGCCCCACGAACCGGTTCCGAAAACGACGGCCTTGGTCATCTACTCACCGTACGCCCACTCCTCGGCCCGCCGCTGCGGTCACCCTGCGCGGCTTTCGGCCTCGTCGAAGGGGGCGTCCGGCGCCTTCTCGCCCCGCAGCTCGGCCAGCTGGGCGGTGATGGCGGCCATGATGTCGGCGGTCGCGTCCTTGAGCACCTGGCCGCGCATCGGCAGGCCCTCGTACTTGGACAGATCGACCGGCGGCCCGGCGAGCACCCGGAAGGTCTTGCGGGGGAACAGCCGCGGCTTCTTCTGGCCGTACGGCAGGAGCTCCTGGGCGCCCCAGTGGGCGACGGGGATGACGGGCACGCCGGTGGCGAGCGCCAGCCGGGCGACGCCCGTCTTCGCGGCCATGGGCCAGAACTCGGGGTCGCGGGTGATGGTGCCCTCGGGGTAGAAGATGACGCAGGAGCCCTCCCTGAGCGCCTGCTCGGCTTCCTTGAGCGAGCGCGCGGCGTCGGTGCTCCCGCGGTACACCGGGATCTGCCTGCACTTCCTGACGATCGTCCCGATGACGGGGATGTCGAAGACCCCGGACTTGGCCAGGTAGACCGGCCAGCGGCCGTTGTTGTAGGCGAAGTGGGCGAACAGCAGCGGGTCGCTCCACGACAGATGGTTGGCCGCGATGATCACGCCGCCGGTGCGGGGAACGTTGGCGCGGCCCCGCCAGTCACGCTTCGTGAAGAGCAGCAGCACCGTCTTCACGATCACCGTGACGAGGGCTTCCCAAAAGATGGGCGGACGTCCGGGGCGGCTCATCGACTCCTCCAGTCATGCCTGTGCGCCATCAGTCTCCCGGTTGGCTCCGCCAGATGTCGAGGCGGGATGCTTAGGTCATGCGTGGTACGGAACGTGACGAGCTCGACCCGGGACCCGGCTGGACCCTCGTGGTGCCGGTGAAGACCCTCATCGCCGCCAAGACCCGCCTGGCCGCCGCGGCCGGGCCGCACCGGGCCGCGCTCGCGGTGGCGATCGCCTGCGACACGGTCGCGGCCGCGCTGGCCTGCCCGAGGGTCGCCAGGGTCGTGGTCGTCACGGGCGACCCCGTGCCCGCCGAGGCCCTCGCCGCGCTCGGGGCGCACGTGGTGCCCGATCCGGAGGCCGGGCTGAACGCCGCGCTCCGGTTCGGCGGTGCGGAGGCCCTGCGGCTCGCGCCCGGGGGGCCGATCGGCGCGCTCCAGGCCGACCTGCCCGCCCTGCGGCCCGGCGAGCTGGACGTGGCGCTGGGCGCGGCCCGCGACTTCGACCAGTCGTTCGTGCCGGACGCGGCCGAGGTCGGGACCACGTTCTACGGAGTACGGCCCGGCGTGGCGTTCAGGCCGAGGTTCGGCGGCGAGTCGCGGGCCAGGCACCTCGGCGGCGGCGCGAAGGAGCTGACGCCGGACGGCATCCCTTCGGTGCGCCGCGACGTCGACACCCCGGCGGACCTCACAGAGGCGCTGGCGCTCGGCGTCGGCCCGCACACGGCGGCGGTGGTGAGAACGCTGAAGGAGTCCTCCACGTGGAGGACTCCTTCCTGACCCGCCCGCGCCCCGGGCCAGGTCCACCGAGATGTCCCGTGGGCCTCCACCTCTAGGCGGAGATCCACGGGACGTCCTTCAGTGGCCGGCCGCCTCGTCCTCGCGGGCGTGCTCCGGCAGCAGGAAGGCGACGAGGAAGGTCAGCAGCAGCATCCCCGTCACGACCCAGAGGATCATCTTCATCGCGATGCCGAACCCCTCCTTGCCCGCGTCGGCTCCGGCCGTGACGACGGCCTTCTGGATCGCGGCGCCGGCCTGCGGGGAGGTCGCCGCGGCCCGGGCGTCGGACTCGAGGCGCGTGCAGGAGGCGGGAACCTCGGCCTGGTCCTTGGCGACCGCGCGGTCGTGCCCGCAGTCGCGCAGCCCGGTGACGATACGGTCCTGCGCCGGGCCGGTCACCTGGACGGCGGCCAGCTCCGAGCGCAGTTTGGGAGCGACGTCGTCGGTGGCGGTGGCGACGCTGCCGCCCAGCATCCCGAAGAACACCGTGCCGAGCAGCGCCACGCCGAAGGCGCTGCCGAGCTGCTGGATGGCCGTCAGCGTGCCCGAGGCCGAGCCGGTCTCGTGCTGCTCGACGCCGGCGAGCACGATGTCGAAGAACGGCGCCATCAGCATGCCCATGCCGACACCGGTCACGAGCAGCGCGGGGGTGAGCTGCCACGGGGTGACGCCGATGCCGCTGATGTTCAGCGTCACCAGGATCGCGAGGACGCCGAAGGCCATGAGCAACGTGCCGCCGTGCAGCAGCTTGCGGCCGTACTTCTGCAGCGGCTGGGCGATCCCGAAGCCGACGACCATGCCGAGCGACCAGGGCACCATCGCCAGGCCGGCCTTCAGGGTGGAGTACCCGAGGCCGATCTGGGTGTAGAGGTTGAACACCAGCGAGAAGCCGATCATGCCGGAGAAGAAGACCAGGCCGGTGACCAGGCCGCCGGTGAAGGCGCGCTTGCGGAACAGGCTCGGCACGATCAGCGGGTCTCCGCCGGCCTTGGCCTTGCGCGACTCGTACCAGCCGAAGACGGCGAACACCACGACGGACGCGCCGATCATCAGGAAGGACCACAGCGGCCAGTCGTGCTCGCGGCCCTGCACCAGCGGGAAGATGATCAGGAAGCCGGCCACCGAGGCCAGGACCATGCCGCCGAAGTCCAGCTTCAGCGGGTGGGACGAGCGCCACTCGGGCAGGAACCGCAGCCCGCAGAGCACGGCGGCCAGACCCAGCGGCAGGTTGATCAGGAAGATCATGCGCCAGCCCGTGCCGAAGAAGTCGGCGGTGATCAGCCAGCCGGCGAGGATCGGGCCGCCGACCGATGACAGGCCCATGATGGGCCCGAACATGCCGAACGCCGCCTGCATCTCCTTGGGCGGGAACATCTCCTTGATCATGCCGAGGCCCTGCGGCAGCATGACGGCGCCGAACAGTCCCTGGACGACCCGTGCCCCGATCAGCAGTTCGGGGCCCTGGGCGATCGCACAGAACAGCGATCCCACGGTGAAGCCGATGGCGCCGATGAGGAACATCCTCTTGCGGCCGAAGATGTCGCCCAGCCTGCCGCCGGTGATCAGGCCGACGGCCATGGAGAGCGTGTAGGCGGCGCCGAGCCACTGGATGACGGCGGCGCTCCCGCCCAGCTCGGCACGGATGGTGGGGGACGCGATGTTGGTGACCATGGCGTCGAGCAGGTCCATCACCTCGGCGGCGAGGATGACGAACAGGGCCGCCCAGCGCCATCGGTACGGCGGCGCCTCGGGTGGTGCTTCCTGCCGGGGGGTGCCGATCGTCGTCATGCGGACTCCTCAAGGGGGTGGTGAGCGTCGCCCACGTCTTCAGAACAGTGTTCTCAATAAGCGAGCGCTGTTCTATCATCGAACGATGTTCATACTCAAGTTCGGCGTTCTCAAGATATGTCGCATCTAGCCGCTAGACAAGATATATCGCGAAAAAGTCTGGTGTTCGGCCTACCGAGCACCGTTCACCGGGCAACTAGACTCCGTCGGGACGGATCACGAGCAAGGGCGGTGACGATGAGCCGGTCACGGCGCGACGACCAGACGATGCCCGCGCCACCGTGGGAACGGTCGCGCAAGCGGGACGCCCCCGCCCGCGTGCCGCTCACGCGCGAGCGCATCGTCGACGCCGCGTTCACCGTGCTCGACCGCGAGGGGTACGACGGGCTCAGCATGCGCCAGGTCGCGGCCGAGCTCGGAGTGGCCGTCTCGGCCCTCTACGCCCACGTGGCGAGCAAGGACGAGCTCCTCGAGCACATGTACAGCCGGCTGTTCGACGACCAGGAGCTGCCCGATCCGGATCCCGAGCACTGGCAGGAGCAGATCAAGGAGTACGCCCGCCAGGGCCGGGCGCGGCTGCTCCGCCACCGCGACATGGCCCGCATCTCCATGGCGCACGTGCCCTTCACCCCCGAGCTGCTGCCCCACGTCGAGCGGCTGCTCGCGATCTTCCGCGCCGCCGGGATGCCCGACCGGGTGGCGGCCACCGCGGGCGACGTGCTCTCCACGTTCCTCGAGGGGTTCGCGTTCGAGGAGAGCATGTGGGAGGAGCGTCGCCGCAACACCAAGGCGGGCAACTGGGACGAGATGCGCGACACCATCAAGGGATACTTCGACGCCCTCCCACCCGAGCGGTTCCCCAACCTGGTGACCCTGTCGGGCATGATGTTCGACGACGGCAACGACGCCAGGTTCGAGCTCGGGCTCGACATCATCGTCCGCGGCCTGGCCTCCTACATCGAGCCCAAGGACGCCGGTCCCGCGAGCGGGTGATCCCCCGGGGGCGCCGCCTCCGCGAGCCCGCGGGCACCGGCCTCACAGGCGGATGATCCGCCCGCGCGAGACGAGCACGGGCACGTGCGCCAGCGCGACGGTCGCGCTCGCCGCCCACAGAGCGCCCCTGACTCCCTGCCACTCCCCCACCAGCCCGCCGAGCACGCCGCCGAACGGCATGGCGCTCCACATGAGGAAGCGCATGGAGGCGTTCATCCGGCCGAGAAGACGCTCGGGGCAGATCGCCTGCCGGTAGCTGAGCTGCGCGATGCTGAAGATCGTCCCGGCGAGGCCGCCGAGGGCCATGCCGAGCGGGAAGAGCACGACTCGCCAGCCCGGGGCGGCCAGCGGCGCGATCAGCGCCATGGGGAACGCCGCCGCCGCCGACGCGTACAGCGTCCGGCCCGTCCCCCAGCGGCCGAGCGCGCGCGGGGCGGCCACGGCGCCGAGCAGGCCGCCCACGGCGCCCGCCGAGATCACCACGCCGTAGAAGCCCGGGGCCAGGCGTAGCTCGTTCAGCAGGAACAGGGCCTGCGCGGACACCCACGCGCCGTACCCGAGCATGTTGAGCGCGCCCACCAGCGCGATCACCCGCAGCACCCGATGGCCCGCGACGAACCGCACCCCTTCTGCGACCTCCCTGACCAGGCTCCTGGTCTCGGAGGCGTCGGGCTTCGGCTCCTTCGCGGTTCCGATCGCTCCGAGCAGCACGGCGGACACGGCATAGCTGACCGCGTCCACCAGCAGGGCGACCGGCGCGGTGACGAGCTGTGCGAGCCACCCGCCGGCGCCGGGCCCGGTGAGCGACGCGGTCGACCGGATGGTCTCGATCGTCCCGTTCCCCCGGGCGAGGTCCCGCCTGCCGACGAGCGACGGCAGGTAGCTCATGTGGGCGACGTCGAAGAACACCGTGCACACGCCGGTGACCAGCGCCACCACGTACAACTGAGGCAGGGACAGGACACCGGCCACGGCCGCCGCGGGGATGCTCCCGAGCGCCACCGCACGGACCACGTCCGCCGTGACGAGGATCCGCCTGCGTGGGAGCCGGTCGACCCACACCCCGGCGGGCAGCCCGATCAGCAGGAACGCCACCATCTCGGCGGCGGTCAGCATGCCGACCTGGAAGGGCCCCGCGTGCAGCGTCAGCACGGCGACCAGCGGAAGGGCCACCAGGCTGATCTGGGTCCCGACCTGGCTGATCGCGTCCGCGCCCACGAACAGCACATACGGCCTGGTGCGCCACAGACTTTGCGGCTTGTCCGTTATGACCACGAGAAGCCACCATGGCGGGCGCTCCGAGGACCGGTCAAACGGTTTCCCGCGCGATAAGCTGACCGACGTGCAGGCCACGGTGCGGATCTTCGATCCGGAAACCCGCTCGGGTTCGGTCTTCCTCGACGACGGCACCGAGATCCCCTTCGGTTCCGACGCCTTCGACGCGGGCCCGCTCCGGCTGCTGCGCAGCGGTCAGCGGGTGAACATCCAGGTCACGGACGACGCCATCACGGTGATCACCCTGTCGACCTTCCCCCTGCCTGGCTGAGCCCGCCGTCCGCGCGGGCCGGGCGCCCGCGCAGGTCGCCGCCAACGGCGACGCCCGGAACCCTGGAAGGGTTTCCGGGCGTCGGGTACGCCGGTACGACGGTCACTTCTTCTTGGCGGCCTTCTTCCCTGCCGCGTTGACCTGATCCTTGAAGTCGGCGCCGGGCCGGAACTTGGGCCCCCAGCTCTCGGAGACCTTGATGGGCTCACCGGTCGAAGGGTTCCTAGCCTGACGGGCCGGCTTGTGTGCCATCTCGAAGGCGCCGAAGCCCGTGATAGAGACTTTCTCTCCGTTCGAGACAGCGTGCTGGATGGCCTCGATTATGGCGTTCACGGCCTCGGTGGCCGTCTTCCTGTCGCCGACCCGATCTGCGATCGCGTCCACGAGTTCTCGCTTGTTCATCTAGCTTGCTCCCCCTGTTACCGCTGTCTGAGGATGAACATCGCGGCCGGCAGTGCGCGGCCCCGTCTCACCCGGTGTTGCCAGGTGCGGGGTTTCGGCACGCACCCACCAGTCAACGGTCAGAAACCCCTTACCCGCTTGAAATTAAAGGACACGCGGCCAGGACTCAATCACATTCCGCGATGTTTCGCTCACGCGGCGTGTCGGATTCGGCTTCCAGGTCGGCGAGAAAGGCGTCCAAGCGGCTGCAAGCATGATCGACATCACGCTTCGCAAGGTCACAAATCGCTACGAACCGTCTAGCGGTCCGTTCCTTCTCCTCGGGGGACATGCTCGCGGCGGCCACGCGACGGTAAACGTCGCGCAACCGCCGCGCCAGCTCGTCTTCGGGCGTCGCGGGATCTGTCAAACGGTCGTCGGCAGCCATGGCTGCCGACCATTCTCGTACTCCGCGACGTCATCGGCGTGACGCAGGGTCAGTCCGATGTCGTCCAGGCCCGAAAGGAGCCGCCAGCGGGTGTAGTCGTCGATCTCGAACCCGGCCGACTCGCCGCCCCAGCGCACCTGGCGTTCCACCAGGTCGACGGTCACCTCGGCGGAGGGGTCGGCCTCCACCGCCGCCTGCAGCGCCTCCACGGTGGCGTCGGGCAGGACGACCGGGAGCAGCCCCATCTTGGTGGAGTTGTTGCGGAAGATGTCGCCGAACCGGGCCGCGATGACGGCCCGGAAGCCGTACTGCTGGAGCGCCCATACGGCGTGCTCGCGTGAAGAGCCGGTGCCGAAGTCCGGCCCGGCCACCAGGATCGAGGCGCCCTGGTAGACAGGGTCGTTCAGCACGAAACCGGGGTCCTCGCGCCAGGCGGCGAACAGACCCCTCTCGAAGCCCGTGCGGCTGACCTGCTTGAGCCAGACGGCCGGGATGATCTGGTCGGTGTCCACGTTGCTGCGGCGCAGCGGCACGGCCCGGCCGGTGTGCGTGGTGAAGGCTTCCATGTCGCGAGCTCCTTACAGGTCGGCGGGCGCGGTGAGACGGCCGGTGACGGCGGTGGCGGCGGCGACCGCCGGTGACACGAGGTGGGTGCGCCCGCCCTTGCCCTGACGACCCTCGAAGTTGCGGTTGGAGGTGGACGCGCTGCGCTCGCCGGGGGCGAGGATGTCGGGGTTCATGCCGAGACACATCGAGCAGCCGGCCTCACGCCACTCGGCGCCCGCGGCCTTGAACACCTCGTCCAGCCCTTCGGCCTCGGCCTCGGCCTTGACCCGCATCGAACCGGGCACGATGAGCGTGCGGGTCGCGACCGTGCGCCCGCGCAGCACGTCCGCGACGGCGCGCAGGTCCTCCAGGCGGCCGTTGGTGCACGAGCCGACGAAGACGGTGTCCACCTGGATCTCGGTGAGCGGGGTGCCGGCGCGAAGATCCATGTACTCGAGGGCGCGCTGGGCCGCGGCCGGGTCGGAGGTCTCCTCGGGGGCGGGGACGGCGCCGCTGAGCGGAGCGCCCTGGCCCGGGTTGGTGCCCCAGGTGACGAACGGCGTGAGCGTGGAGGCGTCGATCTCGACCACCGTGTCGAAGACGGCGTCGTCGTCGGTCCTGAGCGAGCGCCAGTACTCGACGGCGGCGTCCCACGCCTCGCCGGAGGGAGCGTGCTGGCGGCCCTTGAGGTACTCGAAGGTCGTCTCGTCCGGGGCGATCATGCCGGCCCGGGCGCCCGCCTCGATGGACATGTTGCAGACGGTCATCCGCCCTTCCATCGACAGGTCGCGGATGGCCTGGCCCCGGTACTCCACGATGTGGCCCTGGCCGCCGCCGGTGCCGATCTTGGCGATGATGGCGAGGATCAGGTCCTTGGCGGTGACGCCGTACGGCAGCGCGCCGGAGACCTCGATGGCCATCGTCTTCGGCCGGTAGGCCGGGAGGGTCTGGGTGGCCAGCACGTGCTCGACCTCGGAGGTGCCGATGCCGAAGGCGAGCGCCCCGAAGGCGCCGTGGGTGGAGGTGTGGGAGTCGCCGCACACCACCGTCATGCCGGGCTGGGTGAGGCCGAACTGCGGGCCGATGATGTGCACCACGCCCTGGCCGGCGTCGCCCATCGGATGCAGGCGGATGCCGAACTCGGCGGCGTTCTTGCGGAGGGTCTCCACCTGCGCCTTGGACACCGGGTCGGCGATCGGGCCGAGCACGGTCGGGACGTTGTGGTCCTCGGTGGCGATGGTCAGGTCGGGCCGGCGCACCTTGCGCCCCGCCAGGCGCAGGCCGTCGAACGCCTGCGGGCTGGTCACCTCGTGGATGAGGTGAAGGTCGATGTAGAGCAGGTCGGGCTCGCCGTCGGCACGGCGGACGACGTGCTGCTCCCATACTTTCTCGGCCAGTGTGCGACCCATGTCCTGAACGCCTCCTTGCGTCTAGTCCCCGGGGAACGTCTCATATGATAAGACGGTAATTTCGGGATATGGACAGCCTACCCGCCCCTCCCGAAGAAGCCAGTTGCATCTCGGATAGCGAGACGGCAGTATCGGGGTATGGACAACTCTAGCGGAGTCGGCGTACTGGACAAGGCCGTGCTCGTACTCAACGCTCTAGAAGCGGGCCCCGCGTCCCTGGCACAGCTCGTCCAGGCCACAGGCTTGGCGCGTCCCACCGCCCACCGCCTGGCCGTCGCCCTGGAGCACCACCGCATCGTCTCCCGCGACACGCAGGGCCGCTTCATCCTCGGCCCCCGGCTCTCCGAACTGTCCACCGCGGCGGGCGAGGACCGCCTCCTCGCCGTCGCCTCCCCCGTCCTCACCCAGCTCCGCGACCTGACCGGCGAGAGCGCGCAGCTCTACCGGAGGCAGGGCGACGAGCGCGTGTGCGTGGCCGCCGCCGAGCGCGCCAGCGGCCTGCGCGACACGGTGCCGGTCGGCAGCTCACTCCCCATGACCGCCGGCTCGGCCGCGCAGATCCTGCTGGCCTGGGAGGAGCCCGACCGCCTCCACCGCGGCCTGCGCGGCGCCAAGTTCACCGCCGCCACCCTGGCCAGCGTGCGCAGGCGCAGCTGGGCCCACAGCGTCGGAGAGCGCGAACAGGGCGTCGCCAGCGTCTCCGCCCCCATCCGCGGCACGGCCGGCAAGGTCATCGCGGCCGTCTCGGTCTCGGGCCCGATAGAGCGCCTCACCCGCACGCCGGGCCGCATGCACGCCGCCCCCGTGGTGGCCGCAGCGGAGCGCATCACCGAGGCCATGCGCCGGGCGAACTGACCTCCTTCTCACTGTGTCGCCTCCGACCCGTGCGAACTGATTAGAGACGGCAGCCGCCAAGCACTAGCCTGGCGGAGTGACAGATCGCATCGAGGCAGCCGCGACGGAGCTGCGTCCCCTCCTTCAAGAGTTCATTCTCTGGGCATCCGACAACGCACCGGACAGTGATCCAGACCTGGTGGGACCCGCCGCTCTCTGGCACCGCCTGATCGCTCGCGACGACGTCCACCTGTGGAAGCGTGAAGACCTGCGCCCTGTGCTGGTCGAACGCATGCCCCAGGCCGTCGAGGATCCAGACGCGGCGGCCGACGGCATGATCCCGGCCGTGCGCGCCTATCTCACCTTCCTCGCCGATACCGGCCGGCTGGCCGAGGGGTCCGACGACGTGGGCGACCTGCTCGACGAGCTCGACGCGGTCGAAGACGACTTCGTCGAAGCGATGGAGGAGGTCCTCGGCGAGCGCGACTGGGACGAGGAGGAAGAGGATCTCGACGAGGAAGAGGTCGAGGGCCTCGGCGACTTCGAGCCCTTCGCCGACGAGCTCGCCGATCTGCCCACCATCCGCCTGCGCCCCGACACCGAGCTGGCCGCCGCGGCCCGCGAGGTGCCGCTGATCGCCAAGGCCCGCGACCTGGCCGTCTGGGTGGGCAAGTCCCGCCGGGTCGGCGAGGACAGCCTGCTGACCGACGACGAGATCCAGCAGGCCCTGGCCGTCGTGGGGCTGCCCGAGCCGGACGAGAAGCCGCTCGCCCACGCCGTCCCGGCCCTGTGGAACCTGTGGAACCTCGCGGTCGACCTGGAGTTCCTCACGCCCGACGGCGAGGACACCGTCAGCGTCGACGAGGACACCGCCGCCTGGCCGTTCGAGAACGACGACGACGTCCTGGACGCCTGGATGCTCGGGCTCCACTCCGTCGACTACGGCGACCCCGAGCTGGAGGACGACGACCTCACCCTCGCGCTCTCCGGTCTCACCCGGGCGCTGCTGGTCAGGCTGCTGATCGCCGGCGGCGAGCGCCCGCTGGACGAACTGGGCGAAGAGCTGTCCGAGGCCGCCGCCGAGTTCGACGACCTCGGGACCACCGCCTGGGAGGAGGCCGGCGACCCGCTGGCCCCCGTCCTCGAGTGGCTCTCCGGCTTCGGCATGATCACCGTGTCCGACGACCGGGTACGGCTCACGGCGCTCGGCACCGAGGGCGTCGTCCACCTGCTGGACGACGACGACATCGAGGTGGACGCGCGGCCCGCGATCGACGCGATGACCGCGCTCGACCTGCTGTCGCTCAGCGCCGACCTCCCCGAGGAGGAGGCGGACGCCGAGTTCGCCGCCTGGATGCGGCTGCGCGAGCCCGCCACGGCCGCTGAGGAGCTGCTGGAGGCCGCCGCGGAGGACGAGGCGGACGCGCTGATCCGCGTCCAGGCCGCGAGCCTGGTGGGGTCGCTCGGGCCCGTCGCCGTGCCCGCCTGGCGGGAGGCCCTCAACGAGCCGTCGCTGCGCCCGTACGCCGCGACGCACCTCGCCCAGCTCGGCGTCGAGGACGCGCCGGAGCCGAGCCAGAGCGACACCCACTGGCTCATCCTGGACATGTGGACGATCTCGGCGGGCCTCGGCCGGCCCGAGTTCGTCAGCAGCCTGCACGACATCGGCCCGGCGCCGGTGCTAAGCAGCCTGCTCGAGGTGATCTGGAAGGTGCCCCACCCGCACGTCGAGGAGCTCCTGGAGGCCATCGGCGACGCCCACCCCGACAAGCAGGTCGCCAAGGCCGCCAAGCGCGCCCTGTTCAAGGCCCGCTCCCGGACGTCCTCGGCCGGCGAGTAACGGAGTCACGCGGCCCGTACGGCCCGTACTGTCCGGCCGGCACACCGCCGGCCGGGCCGTACGGGCGCGGCCCGCGTGAAGCGGAGGGGCCGGAATGTGAAAAACCCCCGGAAGGTGTACTTCCGAGGGTTCGCGATCTGTAGCCCCGACCGGATTCGAACCGGCGCTACCGCCTTGAGAGGGCGGCGTCCTAGGCCACTAGACGACGGAGCCAGGCTGACATGACCTGGGTCATATCTCTGCAGGTTGGTAGTCCCGACCGGATTCGAACCGGCGTTACCGCCTTGAGAGGGCGGCGTCCTAGGCCACTAGACGACGGGACCCTGCAGCTATCTGAATCGACGGAAGCGCCCCTGCGGACGCCCCGGCAACGGCCGTAACTCTACCGCACCCTTGAGAGCACGGCCAAACCGGTTGCGCCGGCCCCGGGACGGAGGCGGCTCGGGACCGCCCGTCCGCGGGCCACCCATAGGGGTTCCCGTCTCCGGGGCCGTCCGTCCTGCGGTCCTACGGCCGCCCGTCCCCCGGGCCGTCCGTCCGCGGGGCGTCCGTCGACAAGACCGTCCGCCCCAAAGCCGCCGGTCCCCGGAAAACGAAAACGCCTATGCCTTGGTGAAGGCATAGGCGCTGTGCAGGAAACCTGCTGGGGTACCAGGACTCGAACCTAGACTAGCTGAACCAGAATCAGCCGGGCTGCCAATTACCCCATACCCCATTGCTCGCGGCCCGCTTGCTGCCAGGCTCGCTCGCGACTGACGAAAGAATAGCCCAGCTTGGGGGCCAAGACCAAAACGATTGCCAGAGCACCCGGTTCCCCTGGTCGGCCCCTGATCCGGTGCCGTATCCACAGGATCCGCCCTCGTGGTGCCGAGCACGGCTGAGCTGTGTAACGCTGCAAGGGAAGACCCTTTGCCACGTGAGGAGCTTGCGCGTTGACCGAGAACCCCTTCTTCGCCCCTAGTGCTCTGCCCTACCGGTTGCCGCCGTTCGCGCAGATCCGTGAGGAGCACTACGCCCCCGCCTTCGAGCGGGGCATGGCCGAGCATCTCGCGGAGGTGGAGGCCATCGCCGGCAGCGCCGAGCCGCCGACCTTCGACAACACTGTGGCCGCGCTAGAACGGTCCGGGCAGTTGCTGACCCGCGTCTCCACGGTGTTCTTCAACCAGGCGTCCTCCGACACCAACCCCACCGTGCAGGAGATCCAGAAGGACGTCACCCCCGAGCTCACCAAGCACAGCGACGCGATCCACCTCGACAGGCGGCTCTTCGCCCGCATCAAGGCCCTCCAGGCCGACGATCTGGACGTCGAGGAGCGCTGGCTGCTCGACCGCTACATCACCGACTTCGTCCGGGCCGGCGCCGAGCTGGAGCCGCAGGACCAGGAGCGGCTGAAGGCCCTGAACGAGGAGCTGTCCACGCTGTCCACGCGGTTCGAGCAGAACCTGCTCGCCGCCACGAACGCCGCGGCGATCGTGGTCGAGGACGTCGCCGAGCTGGACGGGCTGTCCGAGGACGGCATCAAGGCGGCGGCCGAGACCGCGAAGTCCCGCGGGCTCGACGGCAAGTACGTCCTCACGCTGGTGCTCCCCACCGGTCAGCCGGCCCTGGCGGAGCTCACCGACCGCGCGCTGCGCGAGCGCATCCACCGTGCCTCCACCGAGCGGGGCCTCGCGGAGAACTCCGAACTGGTGGTGCGCATGGCCAAGCTGCGCGCCGAGCGGGCGGCGCTGCTCGGCTATGCCAGCCACGCCGAGTACGTCGTCGCCGACCAGACGGCCCCCGACACCCGCGCCGTCACCGAGATGCTGGCCAAGCTGACCCCGGCGGCCGTGGCGAACGCCCACAGGGAGGCCGAGGAGCTGCGCGAGGAGGCCGGCTTCGACCTCGAGGCCTGGGACTGGTCGTTCTACTCCGAGAAGGTCCGCGAGGCGCGCTACGCCATCGACAGCCGCCAGATGCGCCCGTACTTCGAGCTGAACCGGGTCCTGCGCGACGGCGTCTTCCACGCGGCGCGCGAGCTGTACGGCATCACCTTCACCGAGCGCTCCGACCTCGTGGGGTACCACCCCGACGTGCGGGTCTTCGAGGTTTCCGAGGAGGACGGCTCGCCGCTCGGCCTGTTCCTCGGCGACTTCTACGCCCGGGCGTCCAAGCGCGGCGGCGCGTGGATGAACAGCCTGGTCAGGCAGTCGGTGCTGGAGGACACCCGGCCGGTGGTGGTCAACAACCTCAACATCGTCAAGCCCCCGGCCGGCGAGCCGACCCTCATGACCTGGGACCAGGTCAACACGATGTTCCACGAGTTCGGGCACGCCCTGCACGGGCTGTTCTCGGCCGTCCGGTTCCCGCGCTTCTCGGGCACCGCGGTGCCGCGCGACTTCGTCGAGTACCCCTCCCAGGTCAACGAGATGTGGGCGACCTGGCCCGAGGTGCTGGCCAACTACGCCCGGCACCACGAGACCGGCGAGCCGATGCCGCAGGACCTGGTCGACCGCATGCTGGAGGCGCGCAAGTTCAACCAGGGCTACGCGACGGTGGAGTACCTCGCGGCCACCCTGCTCGACTGGGCGTGGCACACCCTGGACGAGGAGCCGGAAGACGCCCAGGAGTTCGAGAGCCGGGCGCTGCGGAACGCCAACGTGGACCTGCCGCTCGTCCCGCCGCGCTACCGCAGCACGTACTTCGCGCACATCTGGGCGGGCGGCTACAGCGCGGGCTACTACTCCTACATCTGGAGCGAGGTCCTGGACGCCGACACCGTGGAGTGGTTCAAGGAGAACGGCGGCCTCACCCGCGAGAACGGCGACACCTTCCGCCGGGAGCTGCTGTCCAAGGGCGGCAGCATCGACGCGATGACCGCCTTCCGCAACTTCCGCGGCCGCGACCCCCGCATCGAGCCCCTCCTGGAACGCCGCGGCCTCCTCTGACCCGGCCCTACCCGCCCCCCACCGATCGGCCTTCGAGGTCGGCGATGGTCCGCGTGAGCCAGTCGCGTTCGGCGACGCTGGAGGCCCGGGCGACGGCGCGGCAGTTCGGCGCGCCCCGCGTCGATGATCGACACCGCGCGTGCGGGAACGGCCGCTCCGCCCGGCGCGGTGTCACCGGTGTCTGGCCGTCGATGAGCGCGGCGGCCCTGACCAGCCTGCTCCTGGTGCTCCCTGCCGTACTCCGGCGGGTCAGCCCTCGGCCTTCTGCAGCCGGGCCAGGGCGTTGCGCAGACGCTCCAGGGCACGCTCGCGGCCCAGCACCTCGATCGACTCGAACAGCGGGAGCCCCACCGTCCGGCCGGTGATCGCGACGCGGACCGGGGCCTGGGCCTTGCCGAGCTTGAGACCGTGCTCGGCCCCGACCTCCTCCAGGGCGGCCTTCAAGGATTCGGGGTCGAAGGACACCGAATCCAGCCGCTCGAGGTAGCCGGACAGGATGTTCTCGGCCCCCGGCTTCATCGCCTTGTCCCAGCTCGCCTGGTCGAAGACGGGCTCCTCCAGGAAGAGGAAGTCGACGTTGGCCGTGATCTCCGACAGCACGGCGATGCGCGTCTGGGCCAGCGGCGCGACCTTGGCGAAGGTCTCGCGCCCCCAGCTGGGGTCGAGCCAGGGCTCGCAGCGCCTGATGAAGACCTCGACCGGCAGCGCCCGGATGTACTCGCCGTTGAACGCCCGCAGCTTCTTCTCGTCGAAGAACGCCGGGGAGGGGTTGACGTCGGAGAGCTTGAACAGCGGCACCATCTCCGACCACGGCATGATCTCGCGGTCGCCTCCCGGCCCCCAGCCGAGCAGCATGAGGTAGTTGACCATCGCCTCGGGGAGGTAGCCCTCCTCGCGGTAGGACTCCAGCGCCACCTTGTCGCGGCGCTTGGAGAGCTTCTGCCGCTTCTCGTTGACGATGACGGGGACGTGCGCCCACACCGGCGGCGCGACGCCGACGGCCTCCCAGAGCAGCTGCTGCTTGGGGGTGTTGGACAGGTGCTCCTCTGCGCGGACCACGTGCGTGATGCGCATCTCGATGTCGTCCACCACGTTGGCCAGGACGAACAGCGGCGAGCCGTCGCTGCGGGCGATGACGAAGTCCTCCATGGCCTGGTTGGGGAACTCCACCCGGCCGCGGACCAGGTCGTCGACCACGGTGACGCCCTCGTCGGGCGTGCGGAAGCGCACGGCTCCCTCGGCGAGGCCCCGGTCGCGGCAGAACCCGTCGTACCCCTGGTGCTCGGAGCCGGTGCGCGCCTTCACGTCGTCACGCGTGCAGGCGCAGTGGTAGGCCTTGCCGTCCGCGACGAGCTTGGCGACGGCGGCGCGGTGCTGCTCCTCGTACACCGACTGGAAGTAGGGTCCCTCGAAGTGCGGCGAGTCGCCGTTGATGCCGATCCAGGCGAGGGCCGAGATGATGCCCTCGGTCCACTCGGGCCGGTTGCGGGCGGCGTCGGTGTCCTCGACGCGGAGCACGAACCGGCCGCCCGACTGCTCGGCGAGCGCCCAGTTGAACAGCGCGGAGCGGGCGCCGCCCACATGGAACATGCCGGTCGGCGAGGGCGCGAAGCGCACCCGCAGCGTGGGCTCCGCCGAGCCCTCCTTGTGATCAGTCACGGGGAACCACCCGGTTGGTGAGAGTGCCGATGCCTTCGATGCCCACGCTGACCTCGTCCCCGTCCTGCAGCGGGCCGACACCCTCCGGCGTGCCGGTGAGGATCACGTCGCCCGGGATGAGGGTCATGACGTCGGTGATGTAGGCGATCAGTTTGGGGATGTCGTGGATGAGCTGGGAGGTGCGCGCGCTCTGCTTCAGCTCGCCGTTCACGGTCGTCGTGATGGCCAGGTCGGCGGGGTCCAGGTCGGTCTGGATCCAGGGGCCGAGCGGGCAGAAGGTGTCGAAGCCCTTGGCCCGGGTCCACTGCCCGTCCTTGCTCTGCAGGTCGCGGGCGGTGACGTCGTTGGCGCAGGTGTACCCGAAGATGACGTCGCGGGCGCGCTCGACCGGCACCTCGCGGCACAGGCGGCCGATCACCACGGCCAGCTCGCCCTCGTAGTCGACGCGCTCCGACAGCTTGTGCGGGTAGGAGATCGCCTCGCCGTGGCCGATCACCGACGTGGACGGCTTGCTGAAGATCAGCGGCTCGGCCGGAGCCTCGCCGCCCATCTCGCGGGCGTGCTCGGCATAGTTCTTGCCGATGGCGATGACCTTGCTCGGCAGCATCGGCGTCACGAGCCGCACTTCCTGAAGCGGGTAGCGCTCGCCGGTGAACTGGATCTCGCCGAACGGATGCCCGCCGATCCTGGAGATGAACTCCTCACCCTGAGCGCCTTCGACCACGCCGAACGCGACACCTTCACCTGTGGAGAACCTTGCGATACGCACCCCACAAGGCTAGTGCCGCCACGCGACCCGCGACGACGGACGGGCGACCGCGGATCATAGGGTGGCGTTGCCGGCGCCGTAGCCCTCCACGGCGGCCGAATGACCGTACGGATTCGCCGAACAGGAGTGGACATGTCAGTTGTGAAGATCAACGCGCTCGCCGTACCCGCCGAGATGCGCGAGGAGCTGGAACGCCGGTTCGCGGGCCGCGCCGGCATGGTGGAGTCCTCCGACGGCTTCGAGTGGTTCGAGCTTCTCCGGCCGATGGAGGGCACCGACCGCTACCTGGTGTACACCCGCTGGCGCAGCGAGGAGGACTTCCAGCGCTGGCAGGAGAGCCAGGCCTTCCAGGCGGGCCACGCGCGGGCCGCCGGCGACGCCGCCGCCCAGGGCGCCGCCGAAGGCCACGGTCACGGCCAGGCGGCCGGTCCCGGGCATGGTCAGGGGCACGGTCACGGGCAGGGACCGGCCGCGACCGGCTCGGAGCTGTGGTCCTTCGAGGTCGTGCAGAGCGCCGGCCGCAAGCAGGCCTGAAGCCCCGGTCGCGCCGGGCGGGGCGGCGCCGCCTCCCGGGAAGCCGCCCCGAGAACCCTGAGCCGGAGCGCGCTCAGGCGTCCGTGGCGCGGATGAGGCGGGCGGCCCAGTCACGGAGGTGGGCCGTACAGCGTCGAGGGCTCGTGTTCGCCATGTCCTCAGCGTGCTCGTCATTCAGGTCGGAAACCGGCCGCTATCGGCCCTGGAGGCACCTTTTCATGAACCGCACCTGGGAGAACCCTGGGCCCCGCGCATCTGCTTGTTAACGATGTGACCGAAGAGACTCCTGCGGCTTGACCGATTCGATGTGATTCCGACAGCATGATCCGCCCCCATCTTTGGTACGGAAGGAACTGGCGTGCGCCGCCGGACACGAGCCCTCGGTCTTCTCATCACCCTCCTCCTGACCGGGGGCGGGATCCTCCAGGCCGCGCCGGCGAGCGCCGGCGGCCTCGAAGCCCCGGCCGCCGCCAAGCGCACGGCCGAGTGCCAGGGCGACTGGCTGCCCGCCACGCCCACCTCGGCACAGGTCATGTCGGGCGAGGTGCAGTTCCTCGACCTCCCGCCCGTCAAGATCGGCAAGACGATCAACTGGCGCTGGAGCCCGTACAAGAACCGCTCCTGGGACATGGTCTTCTCCTCCCTGCGCTGGGTCGGCCGGCTGGTCGCCGACTACGAGACCTCCGGGGACGAGAAGCTGCTCGGCCGCGCCACCGAACTCGTCAAGAGCTGGGTGGAGAGCAACCCCCGGGGCGGCTCGGGCGCCAGCTCGTACGCCTGGGACGAGCACCCGATCGCGCTGCGCGCCCCCGTGCTGGTCTGCCTCAGCCGGCACGTCAAGGCGTCCTGGCTCACCTCCAGCCTGGTGGACCACGCCAAGATGCTGTCGAACCCGGCCCTGTACGAGAAGGGCCACAACCACGGCATGGACCAGGACATCGCGCTGCTCCGCATCGGCTGCCGCACCGGCCACAAGGAGTGGACCGACCTCGCCATCCGCCGCATGACCGGATCGGTGAAGCTCGACATCGACTCCCAGGGCGCGCTCCAGGAGCAGGCCCCGCGCTACGGCATCTACGTGCACGAGCGGCTTAAGGTCGGCATGGAGGCCATCTCCGACTGCGGCCGCAAGGTGCCTTCCGAGATCGAGAAGCGCTGGGAGTCACTGGAGGGGTACATCACCCACGCCACCGAGCCCAGCGGCTTCATGGTGCCGATCGGTGACGGCGGCGCCGACGTCAAGCCGTTCGGGTACAAGCACTCGAAGAAGACCGTGCAGGTGTTCAAGGCCGGGTACGTCTTCGGCCGCACCGCGTGGGACAAGCCCGAGTCGGCGTACTATTCGATCAGGTTCGGCCCCGCCCTGAAGTTCCACGGGCACGAGGACCACATGGGCGTGACGTACTACGCGCAGGGGCACGACGTGCTGGTGGAGGCCGGGTTCCACTCCTATGAGCGGACCGCCTACCGCTACTGGACGATGTCCCCCGAGGCGCACAACGTGCCTGCCGTCGTGGGCAGACCGTTCCGGGGGCGTACGGCGACATCGCTCGTCCACTCCTCGATCAAGGACGACCGGCAGGCGTACAAGCTCACCGACAAGGCCTACGGCGTGAGCCGGAACCGCGCGGTGCTGGTCAACCACGGCGACGACCTGATGGCCGTGCTCGACACCGTGCCCTCCGGCGCGAAGGCCCGCAGCTACTGGCACCTGGACGCGGCGCTGACCCCGGTGTCCACCAGCGGCGGGCGCGTCGTGGTGAAGGACAAGTCGGGCTGGAAGGCCACGCTCGTCCAGCTCGCCATGCCATCGTGCAAGCCGATCTCGGGCCAGTCGGTGGTGCGCGGCGCGACCAACCCCTACCAGGGCTGGATCTCTCCCTCCTACATGAGCAAGGTGCCCGCCTCGGTGGTCGTCTCCCCCGCCGCCGGATCGCTGCTCACCGTCGTCGTCCCCGGCACCGACAAGCCCGACGTCACCTGCTCCGGCTCCCGCGTCACCGTCGAGACCTCCGAAGGCAAGACCGCCTTCCGCGCGAGCGCCTCGGGAACCCTTTCCTGACCGATCGGGGCCTCGTCCCACGATCGGGACCTCTCACGGATTCCCGCTCTCGTCTATCGCGAGCGGGGCGAGCCGGCCCCGAGGGTGACCGCCCGGCGGGCCGGCGCGGACTACCGCGTCCGTGCGGTGACCTGCTCCAGCCGGGGCGAGGTGAGCGGTGCGTGGGTGCTCATGGCCGGGAAGGTGACCACCACGGTCAGGCCGCCCTCCGGCCTGGCCGTGGTGGTGACGGTCGCGTCGTGGGCGGTCGCGATGGCCCGCACGATGGACAGCCCGAGCCCGAGGCCCTCGCCGCGCCCCGTGCGGGCCGTGCCGAGTCGCTGGAACGGCTCGAAGATCTGCTCGACGGCTTCCGGCGGCACGACGGGACCGGTGTTGGCGACGGTGAGGACGGCGTGACCGTCCACGGCCCGGGTGGTGACCTCCACCCGGCCGCCGGGCGTGTTGTGCCGCAGCGCGTTGTCCACGAGGTTGACGACGAGACGTTCGGCGAGGGGCCGGTGACCGGCCGCCGTGGCCGCGGAGATCGACGGCCGGATCGTCACGTCCCGGAAACCGGCCTCCGATCTCCGCGCGTCGACGACCTCGCGGGTGAGCCGGGCGAGGTCGAAGGGGTGGCGGGCGTCGATGCCCGCCTGGCCGCGGGTCAGGGTGAGGAGCGCCTCAATGAGCCGTTCCTGCTGGGCGCCCGCAGCGATGATCCGTTCGTGGGCCTCCCGCAGGGACGCAGCCGTCGCGTCGGGGTCGGACAGGGCGACCTGGCCGAGCGCCCGCTGGCGGGCCAGGGGCGTGCGCAGTTCGTGTGAGGCGTTGGCGACGAACTGGCGCTGGGCCTGAAAGGAGGCCTCGAGCCTGCTCAGCAGGCCGTCGAAGGTGTCGCCCAGCTCCTTGAGCTCGTCGCCGGGGCCGTCGAGGGCCAGGCGCTGGTGCAGGCTGGTCGCCGAGATGTCCCGCGCGGCGGCCGTGATCGTCCGTAGCGGGCGCAGGATGCGGCCCGCGACGATCCAGCCCAGCACGAGCGCGATCAGCGACATGAGTGCGAGCGCGATCCCGGACTGGATGAGGAGCTGCTGGAGGACGGCGGACTGCTGGCGTTCCAGAGCCGCCGCCGCCTTGGCCGACAGAATGTTGAAGGCGGACTGCCCGCCGAGCAGGTCAGGCGGCGCCAGGAAGGGACCCTCAGGGTTCGGGGACGGCGTGCGGCCGGCCTCGGTACCAGGGGCGAGTATGAAGCCGGCGGCCTTGATGGGACCGCTGACGGCGTGGCGCATCAGGACGTAGGTGACCGCCAGCAGGGCGGCCCCGGAGACCAGGAACAGCCCTCCGTACAGCAGGGTCATCCGCAGCCGGACGGTGCGACGCGGCAGGTGCGGACGGGCGATGCGGCCGGCGAGCCAGGTGATGACAGACATGGGCGTCCTCAGATACGGCCGGCGAACCGGGCGCTTACCCGACATGGGCTTCTCGGCTCCTGTTCGTGGCGGGTGACGGCGGGCACGGCTGACGGCTGACGGCGGGCATGGGGCCTCAGATCCGATAGCCGCTCTTGGCCACGGTCTCGATGATCGGCGGATCGCCGAGCTTGGCCCGCAGCCGGCTGATCGTGATCTTCACGGCGTTGGTGAAGGGGTCGGCGGCCTCGTCCCAGACCCGTTCGAGCAGTTCCTCGGCCGAGACGGCCCGGCCCTTGGAGGCCAGGAGCAGCTCCAGGACGCCGAACTCCTTGGGCGCGAGCTCCAGCCGCCGGTCTCCCCGGCCGGCCTTGCGCCGCGCGGTGTCGACCACGAGGTCACCGTGGCGGAGCACCGGCGGCACGATCGGGTGGGCGCGGCGCGCCAGCGCGGTGATCCGCGCGACCAGGGCGGGGAAGTCGAACGGCTTGGGGAGGTAGTCGTCGGCTCCCAGGCTGAGGCCGTCGACCAGATCATCCGTCGTCGCCGCGGCGGTCAGCATCAGCACCCGGCTCCGGCATCCGGCCGTGATCAGCTCGGCGCACACGGTGTCGCCGTGCATCCCGGGCAGGTCCCGGTCGAGCACGATCACGTCGTAGTCGTTGTGCAGTGCGCGTTCCAGCCCGCCCGGGCCGTCGAACGCCACGTCGACGGCCATTTGCGCCCGGCGCAGGCCGACGGCCACCGTCTGGGCCATCTCCTCGTCGTCCTCCACCACGAGCACTCGCATCCGCCGCCCCCCTCCTCCTCGATCCGCACATCCGACGACACCACCCTGACGACCTCTCCCAGCATCTTCCACCCGTGGTTTCCGCGACGTTTCACCCGGCGGGCCGCATGTCGGGGCTCAGCCGACGAGGCCCGCGGTGCGGCGAAACCTTGTCGAAACCGCTGCCCCCGTAGAAATGGCGCCTGCCGGAAGTCCAGCGAGTGATGGAGAGCGATATGCGAAGCACCACAGGTCGTGGCCCCGATCGGGATACGCACGGGAAGGGGCGGGCGCGCCGGGCCGGTGCGACGGCCGTCCTGCTGACGACCGTCGCCCTGGTCGCCGGGGCGTGCGCGAGGAGCGAACAGCCGGGCAGGACCGTGGCGTCCGTGGCGGCCGGGGCCGATTCGACGTCCGCCGCCACACCGGCCGCCACGGGGAAGGGCGACCCGGTGGTCTTCGCAAAGTGCATGCGTGAGAACGGCGTGCCGGGCTTCCCGGATCCCAAGCCCGGAGTGGGCATTCCCGCCGCGCTCGGCAACTCCCCGCAGTTCAAGACGGCGGAGAAACAGTGCAAGAAATACATGCCGACCCCCGATGAGGGCGTCCATGGGACGGGTCCGCAGGAATCATGGTCCTCCGCCGACAAGCTCAAGTACGCCAAGTGCATGCGTGAGAACGGCGTGCCGAAGTTCCCCGACCCCGGCCCCGACGGCGGCTTCGCGATCCTTGAGGGCAGCGGCGCCGACCCCACCTCGCCACAGTTCAAGAAGGCGGAGGCCACCTGCGCGAAGTACCAGCCGCAGAACCTCAGGAACATGACCCCCAACAGGCAGGTGCCCGGAGGCGGGTCATGAGTACCACGCGTACGCCGGTCGAAGACACGGATGTCGGGCCGCCGAGCGGGAAGGGCCGGAACCCGCGCCGTGGGAGGGCCGGACGGGTGTCGGCGGTCGTCGTGGCGGTCGTGGTCGCGGCGGGCGTGGGAGTCGTCGTCACCGATCCGTTCGGTTCCCGCGCCATGCCCGCGCCGGTCGCCGGCACGCCCTCGACGGGGCTGGCGCAGGTGACCAAGGGAACCCTGTCCGCCCGGACCCTGGAGAACGGGAAGCTGGGCTACGCGGGTGACCATCAGGTGGTCAACAAGGCCGATGGCACGGTCACGAGGCTGCCCGCGGTGGGCCAGGTGGCCGGTCAGGGCAAGGCGCTGTACCGGGTCGACGGTAAGCCGGTGATCCTGCTGTACGGCGCGGTGCCGGTCTACCGGGACCTGTCGTGGGGGATGGAGGGCGCCGATGTCCGGCAGCTGAACGCCGCGCTGGTCGCCCTGGGGTATGCCGCCAAGGACGACCTGGACCCCGATTCGGCCTATTTCGGCCGGCAGACCTACTACGCCCTCGAGAAGCTGCAGGACGAGGTGGGCCTGGAAGAGACCGGGGAGCTGACGCTCGGCCAGGCGGTGTTCGTACCGGCCAGGACGATCAGGATCACCAAGGTCACCGCGGTGCGCGGCGCCTCGGTGGCGCCGGGAATGGTGGTTGTGCACGCCTCCTCGACCCGGCGGCAGGTCACCGTCGCGCTGAGCGCGAACCAGCAGTCCCAGGTCGCGGCCGGTGACAAGGTGACCATCTCGCTGCCCAACGGCAGGACCACGCCGGGCGTGGTCTCCTCGGTGGGCAAGGTCGCGACCAAGGTGGACAACAGCACGACCATCGACGTCCAGATCACCCCGTCCAAGCCGAAAGAGACAGGGAAGCTCGATCAGGCGCCGGTCCAGGTGTCCATCGTGTCGGAGACCGTGAAGAACGTCCTGTCGGCACCGGTGAACGCGCTGCTGGCGCTGGCCGGCGGCGGATACGCGGTCGAGGTCGTCGAGGCCGGCGGCGCCCATCGCCTGATCCCGGTGCGGCTCGGGCTGTTCGACGACAGCGCGGGCAAGGTCGAGATCGCCGGTGACGGCCTGGCGGCCGGCCAGAACATCGTGGTGCCGGCCACATGACCGGCGCGCGGGTGGAGATGAGGGCGGCCGGTGACAGGCACACCGGCGAGCCGGTCCTGCGACTGGACGAGGTGACCAAGATCTACCCCGGAGCGACGCCGGTGGTGGCGCTGGACAAGGCGAGCTTCACCATCCGCCAGGGCGAGCTGGTGGCGATCGTGGGCCCCTCAGGCTCGGGGAAGTCGACGCTGCTGCAGGTGATGGGCACGCTGGACCGTCCCACCTCCGGGACCGTGCGGATCGTTGGCGAAGACGTCGCCACGATGTCGGACCGGGCCCTCGCGGGATTGCGGGCAACCCGCATCGGGTTCGTGTTCCAGCAGTTCTTCCTGGCCGAGCACGCCACCGCTCTGGAGAACGTCGCCGACGGGCTGCTGTACTCGGGCGCCAGGAACGGCGCGCGAGTGGCCGCCGCGGCCACGGCGCTGGGCCGGGTCGGGCTCGGCCACCGGCTCGACCACCGCCCGTCGCAACTATCGGGCGGTGAACGCCAGCGCGTCGCGATCGCCCGCGCCCTGGTCGGCAACCCGGCCATCGTGCTGGCCGACGAGCCCACCGGCAACCTCGACAGCGTCTCGGGCACCGCGATCTTCACCCTGCTCACCGAGCTCAACACCGAGGGCGCCACCATCATCATGATCACCCACGACCGGGAACTGGCCGCCCGGCTGCCGCGCCGCATCGAGGTCCTCGACGGCCGTATCGTCGCCGACGTCACCGTGCCGGAGCGGCCACTGCCCGTCGAGCCGCAACGACCGTCGCCCTTCGAGCCGCAGCGGCCACTGCCCGTCGAAAGGCGGCTGCCATGATCACCACGGCTCCTCGGCGGCTGCATCCGGCCGACCTGGCCCGCACCGCGAGCGTGGGGCTGCGCACCCGGCGGACGCGGGCCGCACTGTCGGCGCTGGGCATCGCCATCGGAGTGGCGGCGATGGTCGCGGTGCTCGGGTTGTCCGCCTCCTCCCAGGCCGGGCTGCTGGCCGAGATCGACAAGCTGGGCACCAACCTGCTGACCGTCACCCCGGGACAGACCATGATGGGCGGGGACGCCACGCTCCCCCTCGACGCTCCCGCGATGATCGCCCGGATCGGACCGGTGGAAACGGTCCAGCACACCGGCAAGACCAAGAGCAACGCCTACCGCAGCCCCTACATCCCGAGCTTCAACACCAACGCCCTGACGGTCAGGGCCGCAAGCCTGGACCTGCCCGCCGCCGTGCGCACGAGTCTCGCCCAGGGCGGCTACCTCAACGCCGCCACCGCCGGCCGACCGGTCGCCGTGCTCGGCTCGGCCGCCGCAAGCCGCCTCGGCATCGCCCGTATCCACCCGGGGATGCGCATCTGGGTCGGCGGCATGTGGTTCTACGTCGCGGGGATCCTCAACCCAGCGACCCTGACCCCCGAGATCGACTCCTCGGTGCTGGTCGGCTACCCGGCCGCGCGCAAGTACCTGCACTTCGACGGCCATCCGTCCATGGTCTACGTACGGGCCCAGACCGATCAGGTCGAGGCCGTCTACAAGGTGCTGGCCGCGACGGCCAACCCGCAGAACGCCGGCGAGGTCAGCGTCAGCCGGCCGTCGGCCGCTCTGGTGGCCCGCGCCGCGGCGCAGTCCGCGCTGAGCGGGCTGTTCCTCGGGCTCGGGGCGGTGGCCTTGCTCGTCGGCGGCATCGGGGTGGCCAACACCATGGTCATCTCGGTCCTCGAACGCCGTTCCGAGATCGGGCTGCGGCGCTCCCTCGGCGCGACCAAGGGCCACATCCGCCTTCAGTTCCTGTCCGAGGCGATCCTGCTCGCCGCGCTCGGCGGTGCCGCCGGAGTCGCGATGGGCGTGATCGCCACAGCGATCTACGCCAATGTCAAGGAATGGGCCACGGTGGTCCCCCCGCTCGCCTGGGGCGGCGGGCTCGGCGCCGCCGTCGCCATCGGCGCCGTCGCCGGCCTGCTCCCCGCACTACGCGCAGCCCGCATGCAACCCACCGAGGCCCTCCGAACCGTCTAATCCGTTGGAGCCCTTTGAGCCGCCCGAAACCCGAACCGCCCAATGGATCACCCCTGCAAGATCGACCGCTCCAATCGGCAGATCGACCACCCGATTCGTGCCGTTCTGACGTTAATTGCCAGCCCGTTTTGAATCCGACAAACCCCTCCCAATCGGGGTATCGCATGATCGAGGGAGTCGCACGCGGCTCCGATGAGCTTGCATTCGTGATCACAATGGGGAAAGGGCCAGACTGTGCCCGGCATCCGGGGAAGGGAATTCCCCATGCCGGGCACCGGCGCGCCCGCGTCAGAACATTCCGGCCCCTCATTCACTCGCACGCCGGGTCGTATCAAGTGGGGCGACAGCGCGGACCGGGGGGAAGTGAATCGTCCGGCTCCGTTGCCGGTGATTCTCCCGCGCCGCCGCCCCCGCTCGGATGGGGATTGTCCGGGGACGAGGAACCGTGCCTCGTCGTGCCGTCACTCCCGCACTTGTATTTCACGTCGAACCAGACGGTTCGCCCGGTGTCGTCCTCGCGAACGCTCCATTGATGAGAGATCAGGTCGACGAGCACCAACCCTCGCCCCCCTTCGGCGAGCAGGTCCCCGCACAGGCGTGGAGAGCACTCACCGCCCTCGTCCACCACGTCGACGTGGACGAAGTCATGGCAGTCCGCGATGGCCAGGGTCACCTTCCCGCCGTTCTTGGAATCCGAATGAAGGACGGCGTTGGTGACGACTTCGGAGACCAGCAGTGTCACGTCGTCAATGGCGGGATGGGCGTCGCCCAGTTTCCGCCTGACATATTCGCGTGCCCGCGAGACCGACTCGGGAGAACCGAGGAGTTCGGTAACGCCCAATAGGCGACCTGCCGCCATGCGCAAACACCTTTTCGTCCGCCGGGAAGGTTCACGCGTCCTGAAGACTTCGCCTTACCAGATTGTCAACGAGCGACTACGATCGGTGGCGAAATCGGCTCACACCCTAGGCACAGTAGGGGTGACTCAGGGGGTGAGGCGCCACTCCCATATCCCCTGTTCAAAATGGGAGGTGCAAATGACCCCGGTTAGCGAAATTGATCCCCATGAGTCACCACGTGCCCTGTTTGTCTTCGAACTGCGGCGTTACCGGACCGCCGCGAACCTCACCCAGAAGCAGCTCGCCGAACGCATCGGGTTCTCGGAGTCCATGGTCGCCATGATCGAGTCGCTCAAGCGCGCCCCGTCACAGCGCTTCGCGGAACTGTGCGACCGAGCCTTCGGCCTGGACGGCACCATGACCAGGCTGCACGTCGCCACCACCTGGCACAGGGCGCCGGAGCACTTCAGGCCATGGCTGGAAGAGGAACAGGACGCCACAGCCCTCAAGGGCTGGGAGCCAATGCTGATCCCTGGTCTCCTCCAGACAGAGGCATACGCACGGGAGCTGTTCGCGGCCGAGCCCGGCATCAGCGGCGATGAGGTGGACGAGCGCATCGCCGGCCGCATGCAAAGACAGTCGGTCCTCGACCGCGACGACCCCCCGTTCGTCGTTGCGCTGATCGACGAAGCCGTGCTTCATAGGCCGATCGGGGATGCGGAAGTTCGCAGAGAGCAGTTGAAACACCTCCTGGAGGTGGCCCAGCGCCCCCAGGTGACGATTCAGGTCGTCCCCCAGACGGCTCAGGCGCTCTGCGGGCTACTCGGCGGCTTCATCGTCGCGGAGCGGAACGGTTCGTCGTATGCCGCATACGTGGAAGGGCAGCCCAACGGCCGCATCGTGGAGGATCGCCCGACGATCGTCAGGCTGCTCCGTAGGTATGACGCGCTCAGTTCGGAGGCCGTACCGTACAAACAGTCGCTCAAGCTCATACATGAGGTGGTGGATCACGATGGATGATCTTCGGGATGCTCTGTGGCGTAAGAGCAGCTACAGCGGTGGCGACGGCGGGAACTGTGTTGAGGTGGCGTCGAATCTGCCGGGCATCGTCGCCGTGCGCGACAGCAAGAACCTGGCCGGTCCGGCGCTCGTCTTCACGCCTGGCGAGTGGTCGGCGTTCCTGAGCGAGGTCAAGGACGGCGCCCTCGGCGTGTGAGTGCAGGCGGCAACGCCTACGACCGCTGTCCGGCCAGACGCCGAGCCGGAAATGAGAGCCCTCGCTGCGGCGAGGGCTCTTCTGCTGAACGACCGGCTCCCTGGGCAAGGACCGGTTGCCGACCGTGAACGGCGCCGATCCCACCGCCCCACGACCCGCCATACCGGCGCCGATCAAGGCAAGACCATCCAGGCGGGGAGGATGGACCAGGTCGGACGGGATGGCCGGGGCCGCGTCCGACGGCGTCGGGACGGTCAGGCCTGGTGGCCGGCGCCGGGGCCGGGGCCGACGGCGTCGGGCCGGTCAGGCCTGGTGGCCGGCGCGGAGGAGGCCGAAAGTGACGGCCTGTTCGAGGGCCTGCCAGGAGGCTTCGATGATGTTCTCGCCGACGCCGACCGTGGCCCACTCGCCGCTGGCGTCGCTGGAGGTGATCAGGACGCGGGTGATGGCGTCGGTGCCGTGGGTGCCCTCCAGGATGCGGACCTTGAAGTCGATCAGCTCGACCTCGGCGAGTTCCGGGTAGAGCTTCTCCAGCGCCAGGCGCACGGCCCGGTCGAGGGCGTTGACGGGGCCGTTGCCCTCGCCGGTGGCGACGATGCGCTCGTCCTTGGCGTGCAGCTTGACCGTCGCCTCGCTTACCACGTCCCCGCCGGGCCGGCGCTCGACGATGACCCGCCAGGACTCGACGGTGAAGTGCCTGCGGCGCTCGCCGGTGACGGTGTCGCGGAGCAGCAGCTCGAAGGAGGCGTCGGCGGCCTCGAAGGTGTGTCCCTGGGACTCCAGGTCCTTCACCCGGTCGACCAGCTCGCGCGACTGCGCCGAGGTCAGGTCGTATCCGAGCGCCTTGCCCTTGAGCTCCACCGACGCGCGCCCGGCCATGTCCGAGACGAGCATGCGCATGTCGTTGCCGACCTGGGACGGGTCGATGTGCTGGTAGAGGTTCGGGTCGACCTTGATCGCGCTGGCGTGCAGCCCGGCCTTGTGGGCGAACGCCGAGACGCCGACGTAGGGCTGGTGGGAGTTCGGGGTGACGTTGGTGACCTCGGTGATCGCGTGGGCGATGCGGGTCATATCGGCCAGGGACTCCCGCGGCACGAGGTCGAAGCCCCTCTTGAGCTGGAGGTTGGCGACGACGGTGAACAGGTTGGCGTTGCCGGACCGCTCGCCGTAGCCGTTGGCGCAGCCCTGTACGTGGGTGGCGCCCGCCTTGACGGCCGCCAGGGAGTTGGCGACCGCGCAGCCGGTGTCGTCGTGGCAGTGGATGCCGATGCGCGCGCCGGTCCCCACGGCCTCGTTCACGACGTCGGCCAGCTCGTCGGGGAGCATGCCGCCGTTGGTGTCGCACAGGGCGATCACCGACGCCCCGGCCTCGGCGGCGGTGCGCAGGACCTCCAGCGCGTACGCCGGGTTGGACCTGTATCCGTCGAAGAAGTGCTCGGCGTCGAGGAAGACCCGCTGTCCCTCCGCACGAAGGTGGGAGACCGTGTCGCGGATCATCGCGAGGTTCTCCTGGAGGGTCGTACGAAGGGCCAGCTCCACGTGCCGGTCGTGACTCTTGGCGACAAGCGTCACGACCGGCGCGCCGGATTCGCGCAGAGCGGCCACCAATGGGTCGTCGGCTGCCTTCACTCCGGCCCGGCGGGTCGCGCCGAACGCGGCGAGCTGCGCGTGCTTCAGGTCGAGCTCGGTCTGAGCCCGCCGGAAGAACTCTGTGTCCTTGGGGTTGGCCCCCGGCCAGCCCCCTTCGATGAAGCCGACGCCCAGGTCGTCCAGGTGGCGCGCGACGGCGAGCTTGTCGGCGACGGTGAGGGAGAGCCCCTCCTGTTGCGCGCCGTCGCGCAGCGTCGTGTCGTACACATGGAAGCGGTCGTCGGCCATGGTTTGTCTCCTTCGCGGGGTTCTTCTACGTTCGCCGCGCGCGGTTTCCGCCTGGGGGCCGGAACCTGGCCCAAACAAAAAGACCCCTCACGGACGTGAGAGGTCTGCGCGCTGGCGGTGTCCCTTTTCAGCCAGCGCGCCTGCTGATAATGAGCAGACCGTAGAACATGGTGCAACGTAGTCTGCCACACGCCGCCACCATGTGGCACATTGATCTCAGATTTCGGGACAGCGTGGCAACGAGCCGTCACTGAGATCCTGAGGTGGCCGGTACCGGCCGATCCACGGGTTCGCGGCCCTCATTGGGACGACAATGACGCCATGAAGGCTTTCTCGTTCATCACCGCCGACGTCGCCCGGTACACCGCCGAGCACACGACGGCCCCCGACGACGTCCTCAGGGACCTGGCCGAGGAGACGCTCAAGGCCGCGGGTGACGACGCCGAGATGCAGATATCCCCCGAGCAGGGCACCCTCCTGACGATGATCACGCAGATCAGCGGCGCGCGGAACGCCGTCGAGATCGGCACGTTCACCGGCTACTCGTCGATCTGCATCGCCCGCGGGCTGCCCGCCGGCGGCAGGCTGACCTGCTTCGACGTCAGCGCGGAATGGACGTCGATCGCCCGCAGGTACTGGGAGAGGGCGGGGGTCGCCGGTCTCATCGAGCTGCGGCTCGGCCCGGCGGCGGAGACCCTGCGGGAGTTCCCCGTGCGGCCCGAGGTGGACCTCGCGTTCATCGACGCCGACAAGGCCGGCTATCCGGTCTACTACGAGGCCGTCATGTCGCGGCTCGCCCCCGGCGGCATCATCCTGGTCGACAACACGCTGCGCCACGGCACCGTCGCCGACTACACCGACGGGGAGGCCGCGACGATGCGCGGGTTCAACGACCTGGTCAGGGCGGACGACCGCGTGACCAGCACCCTCCTGCCCATCGCCGACGGCCTGACCCTCATCCGCAAACGTTGACGGCGAGCAGGAGCCCGGCCGGCCAGGCAGGCTCGACCGGGCTCTGAACGCGTGATCAGCAGATCTTGTGGACCCAGTTGTGCGGGTCGGGGCGGGTGCCGTACTGGATGCCCATCAGCTCGTCGCGCAGCCGGAGCGTGAGCTTGCCGGCGGTGCCGTCACCGATCGTCCAGCCGCCCTCCACGCCCTTGACCGAACCCACCGGGGTGATCACCGCGGCCGTGCCGCAGGCGAAGACCTCGGTCAGCTCGCCGGACTCGCAGCCGGCCCGCCACTCGTCGATGGAGATCTTGCCCTCCTCGGCGGTCAGCCCGAGGTCGGCGGCCATGGTGAGCAGGGAGTCGCGGGTGACGCCGGGAAGGAGCGTCCCGGTCAGGTCGGGGGTGAGCAGGCGGTCACCGAACACGAAGAACAGGTTCATCCCGCCCATCTCCTCGACGTAGCGGTGCTCGAAGGCGTCGAGCCAGACGACCTGGTCACAGCCGTTCTCGACAGCCTGTCGCTGCGCCACGAACGCGGCGGCGTAGTTGCCGCCGCACTTGGCGAAGCCGGTGCCGCCGGGCGCCGCGCGGGTGTAGTCCTGGGAGAGCCAGACCGAGACGGGCTTGACGCCCCCCGAGAAGTACGCGGCGGCGGGCGAGGCGATCACCATGTACTTGAAGGTCCTCGAGGGGTAGTTGACGCCCAGCCCCGACTGAGTCGCGATCATGAACGGGCGCAGGTAGAGGCTGTGGCCCTCCGCGGTCGGCACCCACTCGCGGTCGGTCTGGACGAGCAGCTCCAGCGACTCGACGAAGGCCTCCTCGGGCAGCTCGGGCATCGCCATGCGGGCGGCCGACCTGTTGAAGCGCCCCGCGTTGGCGAAGGGCCGGAAGGTGACGATCGAACCGCCCTCCTGCCGGTAGGCCTTGAGCCCCTCGAACAGCTCCTGCGCGTAGTGGAAGACGGCGGTGGCCGGGTCCAGCGTGAGCGGCCCGTACGGCAGGAGGCGGGCGTCGTGCCAGCCGCGTCCCTCGGTGTAGTCGACCGAGATCATGTGATCGGTGAAGGTCTGCCCGAAACCGGGATCCGCCAGTACCCGCTCGCGCTCGGCCGGAGTGCGAGCGGCGTCGGAGAGCTGCACGTCGAAGCTGAGCTGCTGAGCGGTGGTCATGTCGAAGATCCTTCTCTTCTCTGTCGGTCTCGCCTGCATCCATTCTGCGACGGACCAGGTAACGGGAAACTACTGCATCATCTGGACATACGGGAGTCTGGCCGTTCGGCCTCCCCCTTGCCCGACCTCCTATGGCGCCTGACGGGTGCCGGCGGCTCCTGGAACGCGAAAACGCGCACGGCGGCCCGTCACGGGGGCCACCATGCGCGTCGGTCGGCGTCGGGCGGCCCCTCAGCCGGTTACTCGTGCGGTGATGTCGTCGCCGACCTCGCGGGTGGTGCGGGAGATCCAGTCGACCTGCCGCTCGACGAGGTCGGTGGCCACGGCCTGCTCGACCCGGGCGGCCTCCTCGGCGAGGCCGAGGTGGTCGAGGAGCATGGCGACGGACAGGATCGTGGCCGTCGGGTCGGCCTTGCCCCGCCCGGCGATGTCGGGGGCGCTGCCGTGGACGGGCTCGAACATGCTCGGCGCCCAGGAGTCGGACCCTGGACGCGCGGGGTTGACGTTGCCGCTGGCGGCCAGGCCGATGCCGCCGGCGATGGCGGCGCCGAGGTCGGTGAGGATGTCGCCGAACAGGTTGTCGGTGACGACCACGTCGAACCGCTGCGGCTGCGACACGAAGAACATCGAGGCCGCGTCGACATGGCAGTAGTCGGTGGTGACCTCGGGATACTCGGCGGAGACGCGCTCGACGACGCGTGCCCACAGGTCGCCCGCGTAGGTCAGGACGTTGGTCTTGTGGACCAGCGTCAGCTTCCGGCGGGGCCTGGTCATGGCCTTGTCGAACGCGAAGCGCACGACGCGCTCGACGCCGAAGGCGGTGTTGAGGCTCTCCTGGGTGGCGATCTCCTGCGAGGTGCCGCGCCGCAAGGTGCCGCCGGCTCCGGCGTAGGGGCCCTCGGTGCCCTCACGCACGACGATCATGTCGATGTCCTCGGGGCGGGCCTTGGCGAGGGGGGTCTCGACACCGGGGAAGAGCTTGACCGGGCGCAGGTTGACGTAGTGGTCGAACTCGAAGCGGAGCTTGAGCAGCAGGTCGCGCTCGAGGACGCCGGGCGGCACGCTCGGGTCGCCGACCGCGCCCAGCAGGATCGCGTCGTATCCGCGCAGCTCGGCGAGGGTCTCGTCGGGAAGGGTCTCGCCGGTGGCGTGGTAGCGCTTGGCGCCGAGGTCGTAGGTGGTGGTCTCCACCTTGAGCCCGACGGCGTCGAGGACCTTGAGCCCTTCGGCGACCACTTCACTGCCGATGCCGTCTCCCGGGATGACGGCGAGACGAATGTCGTGAGATTCCCGCATGCTCGTACCCTACCGGTCCGTCTCGGTGGTCGAACACGACATCTCACCGATCGGACACGATTCGCACGGAACCCGTGGTCGTCAATCGGGAGGAACCTGGGCGACGGCCCGCTCGAAGACCAGGTCGCGGGCCGTGGTCAGGCCCACGGCCATCGCGCCGAGCAGCACCGCCTCCGTGCCGAGGGTGGACGCTTTGATCATCGGGACGCGCAGCGCCACCAGGTCGCGCAGGCAGTCGGTGACCGGGCCGATCAGCAGGTCGCCTGCCTGGACGCCGATGCCGCCGCCCAGCACGACGAGCTGGGGGTCGAGCACGGCGATGACGCCGGCCAGGGCGTGCGCGATGTGGTCGGCCTCGGTGGCGACGACCCGGCAGGCGACCGGGTCGGCCGCGCGGGCGGCGTCGAAGACGTCCTTCGCGCTGGTCACGCCCTTCATGCCGAGCCGGGTGGCGAGCGCGACCACGCCGTCGGCGGACGCCACGGACTCCAGCATGCCCCGGCCGCGGTTGACCAGCGGATCGCCCTCGCCGACCGGCAGGTAGGAGATCTCTCCGGCGGCGCCCTGCGCGCCGCGGTAGAGCTTGCCGTCGATGACGACGCCCATGCCGATGCCGGTGCCGATCCAGACCAGGGCGAAGTGGTCGACGCCCTGCCCGAGGCCGTAGGCGCCCTCTCCCACGGCGGCGAGGTCGACGTCGTTCTCCACGACGTACGGCGCGTCGGCGGCGACGCCCGCCAGCAGTTCGATCGCTCCCGGCCGATCCCAGCCAGGGAGGTTCGGGGCGAGCTGGAGCGAGCCGGTCTCCTTGTCGTGGATGCCGGGCGTGCCGAAGACCGTCAGCGTGATGTCTCCGAGTGCCGCCCCCGCCTCGTCGACCAGTTCGCGGGTCAGGCCGCCGAGCCAGGCGACGAGCTCGTCCGGGGTCTCGCCGCCCTTGCGGTGCTCGTCCCTGCGGGCGGCGATGTCGCCGACGAGATCGGCGAGGGCCAGCCGGACGAACTCCCTTCCCACGTCGACGGCGAGCACCCAGCCGGCCTGGGGCCGGATCTCGTACAGCAGGGCGGCGCGCCCGGTGCTGCCGGTGCGCAGGCCGACGGGCCGTACCAGGCGGGCGCGTTCGAGATCGGTGAGGGCCATGGAGATCGTCGGCTTGGACAGCCCGGTGGCCTGCGCGAGCTCGGGCCGGGACACCTTCCCCAGCTTGAAGATCTCCGCGAAGACCGCACGCTCATTCATGACGCGCAGCACCGCTGTCGTGCTGGCCGTACCGCCGATGCTCACCACGCCCCCAGACTGGCACACGGTTCGCCGCGGCAAGGCCTCGAAGGAACTTTGTAAGAGACCTTGCCAAATGGGCACGCAGGATCGAGCATGCTGCCATGCACCTGGAGTAACCTCCCCCGAACCCCCTGAGAGGCAAGCATGCGAGCGAAATGGTTCGCGGTTCCCTTCGCGATAGCCGTACTGGCCACCGGCTGCGGCGGCTCCACCGACAAGGCCACCGCCACCGGCGGGCAGACCGGCGCAGGCGCGGCCGGGAAGTCACCGACGATCGCGCTCTTCCTCCCCGAGTCCAAGACCACCCGGTACGAGGCTTTCGACAGGCCGCTGTTCGAGGCCAAGGTGAAGGCTCTCTGCCCCGACTGCAAGCTGCTCTACTCCAACGCCGACCAGGACGCCGCCAAGCAGCAACAGCAGGTCGAGGCCGCCCTCACCCAGGGCGCCGACGTGCTCGTGCTCGACGCCGTGGACGCCGCCGCGGTCGCGCCGCTGGTCAACCAGGCCAAGCAGAAGAAGGTCCCGGTCATCGCCTACGACCGGCTGATCTCCGGCATCGGCTACGACTACTTCGTGTCGTTCAACAACGTGCGGGTCGGCGAGATGCAGGGCCAGGCGCTGCTGGACGCGCTCAACGCCAGGGGCACCACCGACAAGGGCCAGATCGTCATGATCAACGGCTCGCCGACCGACCCCAGCTCGGCCGACTACAAGAAGGGCGCCCACAACGTCCTCGACGGCAAGGTCAAGATCGGCCGGGAGTTCGACACCCCGGACTGGAGCCCCGACAAGGCCCAGCAGGAGATGGAGCAGGCCATCACCGCCCTCGGCCGCGACAAGATCGTCGGCGTGGTGTCCGCGAACGACGGCATGGCCGGCGGCGCGATCGCCGCGATGAAGCGCGCCGGGTACAAGCCGACGCTTCCCATCACCGGCCAGGACGCCGAACTGGCGGCGGTCCAGCGCATCCTCACCGGCGAGCAGTACATGACCATCTACCTCGACATCAGGAGCGAGGCGGAGAAGTCGGCCGAGCTGGCGGTCGCGGTGGGCAGGGGCGAGAAGCCCGCGGCCGCCACCACCGTCGACAACGGCACCGCCGCCATCCCCTCCTTCCTCCTCGACCCGCTCGCGGTCACCGCGGACAAGGTGAAGGACACCATCGTGAAGGACGGCTTCTACACCGCGGCCGACATCTGCAAGGGCGAGGTGGCCGCCGCGTGCGCCAAGGCGGGCATCAGCTAGTGATCCGCGCCGAAGACATCTCCAAGCGGTACGGCGCGGTCCAGGCGCTCGAAGGGGTGAGCCTGGACCTGCGCCCCGGCGAAGTGGTGGCCCTGGTCGGCGACAACGGAGCGGGCAAGTCCACCCTGGTCAAGGCCATCTCCGGCGTCATCTCACCGGACAGCGGGGAGATCACCATAGACGAGCGGCCGGTCCGCATCGGCAACCCGCACGACGCGCAGGCCCTGGGCATCTCCACCGTCTACCAGGACCTCGCCCTCTGCGAGAACCTCGACGTGGTGGCCAACCTGTTCCTCGGCTCCGAGCGGCGGCGCTGGTCGGTGCTCAGCCACATCCGCATGGAACGGGCGACCCGCGACCTGCTCACCCAGCTCGACGTGCGCATCCGTGACATCCGGGTGCCGGTCGCCATGCTGTCGGGCGGCCAGCGGCAGTCGGTGGCGATCGCCCGTGCCCTGATCGGCGAGCCCAAGCTCGTCATTCTCGACGAGCCCACCGCCGCCCTCGGCGTCGAGCAGACCGCCCAGGTCCTCGGCCTGATCCGGCGGCTGCGCGACCGCGGGCTGGCCGTCCTGCTCATCTCCCACAACCTCGCCGACGTACGGGCCGTCAGCGACCGCGTCGTGGTGCTGCGCCTCGGGCGCAACGCCGGAGAGTTCCGCACGGCCGACGCCTCGCAGGAGTCCATCGTGGCCGCCATCACCGGAGCCGCCGCATGAGCGCGACGACCGTGCACCCCACGCGCAAGCCGTACAGCCCGAAGCAGGCCGTGGAACGGATGCGGCGCGGCGACCTCGGCGCCTGGCCCGTCGTCGGCGGGCTGATCGCGATCGCCGTCGTCTTCGGGTCGCTGAACGAGCACTTCCTGTCACCGGAGAACCTGACCAACCTGGCCCTGCAGATGGCGGCCACCGGCACGATCTCGCTGGGCATCATCATGGTGCTGCTGCTCGGCGAGATCGACCTGGCCGCCGGCTCGGTGAGCGGCCTGTGCGCGGTCATCATGACCATCATGAACGTCCGGCACGGCTGGAACCCGCTGCTCGCCATCGTGGTGGCGGTCGCGGCGGGCGCGGCGATCGGGCTGCTGCACGGCCTGCTGTTCACCCGGATCCGGATGCCGTCCTTCGTGGTCACGCTGGCCGGGCTGATCGGATGGCAGGGGCTGCTGCTATTCCTGCTCGGCGAGGGCGGCACCATCAACCTGCCCTTCGACGGATTCGTCGCGAAACTGAGCGACACGTGGCTGCCGCCGTGGCTCGCCTGGACACTCGCGGTGGCGCTGGTCGGCGCCTACGGCGGCTCCCTGCTGCTCGGCCGGCGGCTCCGGCTCGCCGCCGACCTGCCCGTCGGGCCCGCCTACTGGGCGGTGGTACGGGCCGGCTTCCTCGCCGTGGTGCTCGCGGCGGCGGTCGCCGTCCTGCAGGCCGACCGGGGCGTGCCGTTGCTGCTGGTCATCTTCGCGGCGCTCGTCGTGCTCCTCGACCTGGTGCTGCGGCACACCACCTTCGGGCGCTGGATGTACGCCGTGGGCGGCAACGCCGAGGCGGCCCGGCGCGCGGGCATCAACGTGACCCGCATCCGCGTGCTCGCCTTCGTGCTCTCCGGGAGCCTCGCCGCGTTCGGCGGCATCCTCGCGGCCAGCCGCCTGTCGGCGGTCAACCAGAGTTCCGGCGGCAGCGACATGCTGCTGATGGCCATCGCGGCGGCCGTCATCGGAGGCACGTCCCTGTTCGGCGGCCGGGGGCGGACGTACGCGGCGCTGCTCGGCATCCTGGTGATCCAGTCGATCACCAACGGCATGCTGCTGCTGAACGTCGACTCCTCGGTGCGCTACATGGTCACCGCGAGCGTGCTCGCCCTCGCCGTGGCCATCGACTCGCTGGCCCGCCGTGGAAGCACCCCGTGAGCCGGCGGTTCGTGCTCGGCATCGACTTCGGCGGCACCAAGGTCGCCCTCGCCACCGCCTCGGCGGACAGTGTCGACCGGCCGCTGCGCAAGATGCGGCTGCCGACCCGGGGCGGCGAGGGCGCCCAGCAGGTGCTGCGGAGGTCGCTCGACGCCGCCAGTGAGCTGGCGGACCGGTCGGGAACGCTCCAGGCGGTCGGGGTGTCCACGTTCGGCGTGGTCAGGGGCGAGACCGTGCGGCTCGCGCCGACCGTGCCCGGCTGGGAGGGCCTGGAGCTCCCCCGGCTGCTCCGCGAGGAGTTCGGCGACACGCCGGTCGCGATCGACAACGACGTCAACGCGGCGGCCGCGGCGGAACTGCGCTGGGGCGCGCTCCGCGGCGTCGGCACGGGGCTCTACCTCAACCTCGGCACCGGCCTCGCGGCGGCGCTCGTGGTCGACGGGACGGTGGTGCCGGGGGCGCACGGCGCGGCGGGCGAGATCGGATACCTGCTCAGCGAGCCGGGCGAGCCCGCGTTCGCCGAAGGCCACGCGCCGCTGGAGGAGATCGTCTCCGGGCACGCGCTGGCGCAGCAGGGGACGGCACTCATGGGACGGCCGATGAGCGCCGCCTCGCTCTTCGAGGCCGACGGCGACCCGGCGGTGCGCGCGCTGCTGGACAAGGCCGTCGCGGCACTCGCGATGGCGGTGGCCAACGCGTGCGTGGTGCTCGACCCCGAACGCGTGGTGATCGGCGGAGGGTTGATGGGCTCGTCGCGCCACATCCTGCCCCGGCTGACGGCCGAGATCCGCCGGACTGTCCCGTTCCCGCCCGAGATCACGGCGGCCAGGTTCGTCGACGACGCGCCGCTGTTCGGCGCGCTGGCGCTGGCCCTGACCGCGGGCGACCGGCCGGCACAGGAAGACGCGAGCCGGCCGGGAGGAGCTTGATGGCTAGTGGGTCGGCACGCCGCCGTTGTCGCGGCGGTCGAGCGCCGTCTGCACGGGGTCGGGCGTCTCGTCCTCATGGCGGTGCTCGTCGGAGGGACGGTTCCAGGGATACATGTCGTACATGGCAAGGTCTCGCTCGCTTGAGGGCATGCGTTCAGGCGCACACGGTTCGGACGGGTCAGGCGGATTCCGGGTCTGCGAATCCGCACCGGGTTCCTCTCCCTGATCCGGATCGCGGGTCGGGAGCAGGAGGCCGGGTCTCACGGCCGGACGAACGCCGAAGCACCGCGGCGGGTCGCCGGCCTGCCCTGATCAGGCCCCGCCGCGGCAGGTAATGAGTACGAGCACCTGGCGCGTCATCACGGTCCACGTTACCTGCCGGTAGCCGACCTGTCTTGTAGGACGACCTAGTATCTCGCTATGTGAGACGACAGAGAACGACAGAGGCCCGCCGCCCCCAGTGGGACGGCGGGCCTTGGCCTGCCCGGCGCGAGCCGAGGCGAGGCGAGGGATCAGTCGGTGAGGTCGACCGTGCGGCCGGCCTCGGCGCCGATCTCCTGCGCGATCTGCTCGGTGACGTCGGCGGGGATCGCGGAGTCGACGGTCAGCGCGATCAGCGCCCTGCCGCCCTTGGCGTCCCGGGCCACCTGCATCGAGGCGATGTTCACCTCGCGCTCGCCGAGGATCTTGCCGACGATGCCCACGATGCCCGGCCGGTCGGCGTAGGTGAAGAAGGCCAGGTGGTCGGTCGGCTCGATCTCCATCTGGAAGCCGTTGACCTCCACGATCTTGGTGATCTGGCGGGGGCCGGACAGCGTGCCCGACACCGAGACCGTGCGGCCGTCGGCGAGCACGCCCCTGACGGTGACGACGTTGCGCCAGTCGGGGCTCTCGTCGCTGGTGACCAGCTCGACCGTCACGCCGCGGTCCTTGGCGACCAGCGGGGCGTTGACGTAGGTCACGGCGTCCTCGACCACGTCGGTGAACACGCCCTTGAGCGCGGCCAGCTCCAGCACCCGCACGTCGTGGGCGGCGATCTCGCCGCGGATCTCGACGTCGAGGCGGGTGGCCACCTCCCCGGCGAGGGCGGTGAAGACCCGGCCGAGCTTCTCGGCGAGCGGGAGGCCGGGCTTGACGTCCTCGGCCACGGCGCCGCCCTGGACGTTCACCGCGTCCGGCACGAACTCACCGGCCAGCGCGAGCTTGACGCTGCGGGCGACCTGGGTGCCGGCCTTCTCCTGCGCCTCGTGCGTGGAGGCCCCCAGGTGCGGGGTGACCACGACGTTGTCCAGCTCGAACAGCGGGCTGTCGGTGCAGGGCTCCTTGGCGAAGACGTCGATGCCGGCGCCGGCGACCCTGCCCTCCTTCAGAGCGGAGTACAGCGCGGCCTCGTCCACGATGCCGCCACGGGCGACGTTGACGATGCGGACCGACGGCTTGACCGCGTGCAGCTCCTTGTCGCCGATGAGACCGACGGTCTCCTTGGACTTCGGCAGGTGCACGGTGATGAAGTCGGCCTGCTTGAGCAGCTCCTCCAGGGAGACCAGGCGCACGCCCATCTGCGCCGCGCGGGCCGGCTGGAGGTAGGGGTCGTAGGCGATCAGCTCGACGCCGAAGGGCGCGAGGCGCTGGGCCACGAGCTGGCCGATGCGGCCGAGGCCGAGGATGCCGATCACCTTCTCGTCGAGCTCGATGCCGGTGTACTTCGATCGCTTCCACTCGCCGGCCTTGAGCGCGCCGTGGCCCTGGGCCACGTTGCGGGCGCTGGCCAGGATCAGCGCGATGGTGTGCTCGGCGGCACTGGTGATGTTCGAAGTCGGCGCGTTGACGACCATGACACCGGCCTTGGTGGCGGACTCCACGTCGACGTTGTCCAGGCCGACCCCGGCTCGGGCGACGACGCGCAGGCGAGGCGCGTGGGACAGCGCCTCTGCGTCCACCTGGGTGGCGCTGCGCACTATGAGCGCGTCCACCTCGGCGAGTGCGGGCAGGAACTGCGAGCGGTCGGCGCCGTCGGTGTGACGGACCTCGAAGTCCGCCCCGAGCACGGCGAGACCTGCTTCCGAGAGCTCCTCTGCGACCAGGACGACGGGCTTGTTCACTGGTGGGTCCTTTGGGAAGTGCGGATGCACGGACAAGGTTCGAGTGTATCCGTGCTTGTGAAAGCACTCACGAGCGCCCGGCATCCGAGACGGCGCCCCGCCCCCGCCGCTTCCGGCATCTGAGACGGCGCCCCATACCCACGTCTCCCGGATTTAACGCGCAAGCCGCCATCTTGGTATTGCTCACAACATTTCTTGACGATTAGGCTGATAAGCCGTGTCCCACTACCTATCGTTTGTCGTATGAGCATCGGGAACCCCGCTCTCGGAGAAGTGCTCGCGCAGCACGGCAGCCCGCACCGGCTACTGGCGGCTCTTGCCGAATGGGGCATCCTGGTGGCCGTGCGGCCCGACCGTTCCGTCGTGCTCGGCACGACGCAGGCCGGCGAGCGCGTGCTCCTCGGCTACACCGGCCCGGGCACCTACGCGCGGCACCGCGGCAACCACTCGCTGTCGGCCTGCGACGCCGACACCATCCTCGACATCCAGCGCGTCACCGGTGTGCGAGAGATCGTCATCGACGCGGCGGGGCCGGCGGCGGCGGCCGTGCCGATCGAGGACCTGCAGCGCTACCTCGCCTCCACGCGCAGCGGCCGACAGGCGCCGGCCCTGTCCAGCGCGTTGCCGACCGCCTACGCCACCGGCGCCATGGCCTCGGTGTCGCGCACCACGGTGCCCAGCGCGCCGCCTTTCGGGCGGAACGAGACACTGACCGCACCCGTGCCGCAGGACACGGCGGACGCGCCCTCGCGGGCATGGATCCCGGCGCCGCGGCCCCACCTGTCGGGCCCGATGCAGCAGGTGGACCCCGGGTACAAGCGCTGCGTCCACCCGATCCTCCCGGCGCTGCGCGTGGCGATCTCCGAGCTGCTCCGCGACTTCCCGCTGGTGCACCATGTGTGGATCTCCGAGGCCCGCACGGTCTCGGGCTCCTCGGGGATCATGCTGCACGTCAAGGTGCACACCCGGGCGGCCGAGGACATCGTCCGCGATCTGCACCGCATGGTCCGCGCCCGGCTGCCGCAGCTCGCGGCCAGCGAGGCGCCGGTGCTCATGGCGCGCGTGGCGGACGCCAACACCGAACGCCGCATGATCGAACTGGGCGCGCACGTCGTATGCGCCGACGTCTCTGACTCCTGAACCGGACCGGGATCCGGCCCGCCAGCCTCCCGGCCACCCCGTGAAACCCGCTCCGCCACCCGCCTCCTGACTCCAGTCCCTGACTACCGGCCCCGGACCCGCACCACCGTCCCAGCCCGGGAAAGAGGGGCCTGCGGCGCGGCTGGGTGGCGGCCGCGGGAGATCGTCACCGAGCTGCGTCCCGGAAGGGCTGGCGGCCAAGCGCTTGCTGGTTTGTAATGGCGCAATGGTTCCCTCGACCACGGCGACTCCGGCCAAGGCCGTCTCGCGCAGCGTCCGACTCGGCTACGGTGTGGGATCTTTCTGCACCGCCACGTTCAGCGCCATCCCCGGCCTGCTCCTGCTGTTCTACATGACCAACATCCTCGCGGTGCCGGCGTGGCTGGCCGGCCTCGTGGTCTTCGCGCCGAAGGCATGGGACCTGGTCATCAACCCGCTGGTGGGCCAGTGGTCGGACCGAACGGAGTCCCGCTGGGGCCCGCGGCGGCCGTGGATGCTCGCCGGGACCGTGGTCCTGCCGGTGGCCTTCGCTCTCACTTTCTCCGGCCCCGCGCTGACCGGCACGCCCGCCGCCCTCTTCGTCGGCGCGTTCTTCCTGCTCGCCGCCACCGGGTACGCGCTGTACGAGGTGCCGTACAAGGCGATGCCCGCCGAGATGACCGGCGACTACCACGAGCGCACCTCGCTGCTGCAGTGGCGCATGATCTTCGTCGCGCTCGCCGTGGCGCTGAGCGGCATCATCGCCCCGGCCATCGCGGCGCACTCGCTGGAGGGCTACCGGACGATGGGCATCGCCTTCGCGGGCCTGCTGCTGGTGGCCATGCTGGCGTCCTTCCTGGGCACGGCCAGGGCCCCGATGACGGGTGCGGTCGAGCCCGAGGCGAACCTGCGGACCCAGCTCGCGGCCGCCCGCGCCAGCCGCCCGTTCCTGTGGCTGCTCGGCCTGTCCAGCGCGCAGACGCTGGCGGCGGGCGTGATGCTGGCGGGCGCGCCGTACTTCGCCTCGTACATCGTCGGCGACCCCGACGCCACCAGCACCCTGTTCGCCGCCCTGGTCGGCCCCATGCTGGTCACCATGCCGCTGTGGGTGTGGGTGGCCCGCAAGATGGACAAGCGCGGCGCGATGATCCTCTCCAGCTCGCTGTTCCTCATCGGAGGCCTGGCGGCCTCCCTCACCCCGGTCTTCGGCGCGCTCTACGCCCACCTGGCGACGCTGGTCATCGGCGTCGGGTACGCCGGCCTGCAGCTCCTGCAGTTCTCCATGCTGGCCGACGTGATCGCCCACGACTCCGCCCGCAGCGGCAAGCGCAGGGGCGGGGTGTTCACCGGCCTGTGGACGGCCGTGGAAAGCGCGGTCGCCGCCCTGGGAGCCCTGGTGGTCGGCGCGGTGCTCGCCGCCGGGGGGTTCATCTCCTCCGACCCCGAGCACCCCGTCACTCAGCCCGGCAGCGCGCTCACCGCCATCATCCTGTCCCAGGCCATCATCCCGGCGATCATCGTCGGCATCGGCATCCTGATGACCCTGAAGTACCGCCTCACCGCCGACCACCTCGCCGAGGTCACGACGCCGCAGGTCGCGTCACCCGGCGCGTGAGCGTGATCCTCGTCCGCGCGAACACCGCCGCCCGCTGCGCTCACCTCCTGGAGGGGGTGAACGGCCTGCGGGCCTTCGCCGTGCACGCGGGACACGGCGGTCAACCGGAGTACCGGTTCGGTGGTCATCTGGGGGTCTCCTGGGAGTTGGCGAGGACGGCCTCGCAGTGGTCGAGCCAGCGTTGCTCGGCCTCGGCCTGGAAGATCATGGAATCGATGACGAGCCGCTGCGCGGCCCCCGCCTCGGCGCGCTTGGTGCGCGTCAGCTCCTGCAAGGTGCGCATGGTGGCGGTGCGCTGTGCCTGGACGACCTGGCGGACGTCCACGCCGGGCGCGGTGACGGCCATGGCGAGCTTGATGGCCAGCTCGTCGCGGGGCCGGTCGGCCTGGGCGACGGGGGTGGCGAACCATCGCGACAGCTCCGACCGGCCCTTCTCGGTGATGGCGTGGACGACCCGGCCCTGGTCGTCCTGCTCGCCCGGGGCCACGAGACCGTCGCGCTCCATGCGGGAGAGCGTCGTGTAGACCTGGCCGATGTTGAGCGGCCAGGTCGCCCCCGTGGACGCCTCGAACTCCACGCGTAGCTGGTAGCCGTAGCGCGGCCCCTGGGTCAGGAGGGCGAGCAGGCCATGGCGGATCGACATGCATACTGAGTATGCATACTCAGTATGTCCTCCGCAACAGATCCCGCATATTCTGGACACCTTGCCGTTGCCAGCCTGATACTCGGGACATGAGCTCGACGCACCCGCCTGTGCGCGCCTCCGACGGGGACCGTGATCGCGCGATCAGCGAGCTCCGCGATCACGCCGTCGAGGGGCAGATCTCGCACGACACCTTCCTCGGACGGGTTGATCGCGCGCTGCGCGCGCGCAGCCGTGTCGAGCTGACCGACCTGGTCTCCGACCTGCCTCCGTCCAGCAGGTGGCGGCGCAGGCTGACCGACGCCGTGGCCTCGGTGTCCGACCTCACAACGCGCATCGAGACCGCCTGGCGCCGCCCCCGCCTGCCCCGGCTCGCCCTGCCGGTCGACAGCCGCACCCGGTACGTCGTGGGCCGGGGCTCCGAGTGCGACCTGATCCTGACCGACCTCACGGTCTCGCGCGTGCACGCCGAGCTGCGCCGCGACAGCGAGACCTGGCTCCTGGTGGACCTCGGCTCGCTCAACGGCACCCGGCTGAACGGCTGGCGCCTGGTCGGCCCGGCCCGCGTCCGCGAGGGCGACGAGATCTCCTTCGGCGAGTGCGCCTTCTTGGTCGCCGCCCCGGTCGCCTAGGACACTTCGGCGGCACCGCACGGAGGCCGCAGCGGCCTGCCTGGAATGCTGGGAAACGTAAGTTCCTGTGGACATACGTAGGTTTTCGTATTGTCTGCGGCAGCGGTGTTGTCGATGATCCCCCCAGGCCCAGCCCTCTGGAGGCACCCCTTGCAAAAACGCAGACAACTGACCACGCTGCTGGCGACCGCCCTCATGGCGGCGACGCTGACGCAGGCGGCCAACGGCACTCCGGCGAGCGCGGCCGACCCGGCCCCCGGCGTGGCCGACCTCACCCAGGACCTCGACAAGATCCTCAACGCCTCCAACCTGGCCGTCGCCCGCTCCGGCGTGGTCGTCAAGAGCGCCGCGACCGGCGAGCAGCTGTACGCGCAGGACGCCGGGAAGATCTTCCTCCCGGCCTCCAACACCAAGCTGCTCACCTCCGCGGCCGCCACCGACACCCTCGGCCTGGACTACCGCTTCACCACCGGCGTGCTGAGCTCGGGACGGCGCGCGGGCTCGACCGTGGTCGGCGATCTCTACCTCAGGGGGACCGGCGACCCGACCATGCTCGCGGCGGACTACGACGCGCTCGCCGCCAAGGTCGCCGGCGCGGGCGTCAAGCTCGTCACCGGCGAACTGGTCGCCGACGACACCTGGTTCGACGACGTCCGGCTCGGCACCGACTGGGCGTGGGACGACGAGCCCTACTACTACGCCGGCCAGATCTCGGCGCTGACCGCCTCACCCGACACCGACTACGACGCCGGCTCGGTGATCGTCTCCGTCGCCCCCGGCGACAAGGCGGGCGCGCCCGCCAAGGTGACCACCACGCCGGAGACCGACTACATCAAGATCGAGAACCACGCCACCACCGGCGCCGAGACCGACGTCCTGGTGAACCGCGTGCACGGCACCAACACGGTCGTGATCACCGGCACGGTGGCCGGCACCTACGACGAGTGGGTCGCCGTCAACGACCCCACCGGGTACGCCGCCTCGCTGTTCAGGAAGGCGCTCGCCAATCACGGGGTGCGCGTGCTCGGCGCGACCGGCCGGGGCGCGACGCCGGCGGAGGCCAAGAGCGTCGCCGAGCGCCAGTCCATGCCGCTCGGCGAGCTGCTGGTGCCGTTCCTGAAGCTCAGCAACAACATGCACGCCGAGATCCTCACCAAGGCGATGGGCCGGAAGGTCTCCGGCAAGGGCACCTGGGACGCCGGGCTCGCGGTCACCACCGCGTTCGCCAAGGCCAACGGGATCAAGAACGTGCGGCTGCGCGACGGCTCGGGCCTGTCCCGGCTCGACGGCGTGACCCCGGGCGAGCTGACGGCGTACCTCATCACCCTGCGCGCCAAGCCGTGGTTCACGACCTGGTACGACGCCCTGCCGATCGCCGGCAACGCCGACCGGTTCACCGGCGGCACCCTGCGCAGCCGCATGCGGGGCACCGCGGCGGCCGACAACGTGCACGCCAAGACCGGCTCGCTGACCAGCGTCACCGGGCTGTCGGGCTATGTGACCAGCGCCGACGGCGAGCCGCTGGTGTTCTCCATCCTGACCAACAACTACCTGACCGGCAACCCGAAGACCACCGTCGAGGACGCCATCGCGGTCAGGCTCGCGCAGTTCAAGCGGGACACCCCGGTGGACGCCACCGCCCAGCTCAGGAGCGCGCCCCCGGCGGGAGAAGACCTGGGCCTGGAGTGCTCCTGGGTCAAGCCCGCCCAGTGCTGACGCGGACGGTGCCGTGAGGCGCCGCCGCCCTCCGGAACGACGACCGGCTCCGTCCCCGCACAGAAAGGGGACGGAGCCGGTTCGCGTTCACGGCCACAGGGTGGCACCCACCCGGCCCGGCCCGGCCCGGCCCGGCCCGCCCGCGGACGGTCTCGCCGCGGGAGCCGGGTGCTCGGGAGGAAGGGTTACTTCTCCTTGAGCCAGCTCATCATCGGGCGCAGCTTGGCGCCGGTCTGCTCGATCGGGTGCTGGGCCAGCTCCTCGCGGTACTTGCGGAAGTTGCTCTGGCCGCTGTCGAACTCGTCGACCAGCTCGCGGGCGAACTCACCCGACTTGATCTCGCCGAGGATGCGCTGCATCTCCTTCTTGGTCTCGGAGGTGACGATGCGCGGGCCGCGCGAGTAGCCGCCGTACTCGGCGGTGTCGGACACCGACCAGTACATCTTGGAGATGCCGCCCTCGTACATGAGGTCGACGATCAGCTTCATCTCGTGCAGGCACTCGAAGTAGGCGACCTCGGGCTGGTAGCCCGCCTCGACCAGCGTCTCGAAGCCGGTCTTGATCAGCTCGGACACGCCGCCGCACAGGACGGCCTGCTCGCCGAACAGGTCGGTCTCGGTCTCCTCGGTGAAGGTCGTCTTCAGCGCGCCGGCGCGGGTGCCGCCGATGGCCTTGGCGTACGACAGCGTGAGCGGCCAGGCGTTGCCGGTCGCGTCACGCTCTACGGCGACCAGCACCGGGACGCCGCGGCCGGCGGTGAACTGACGGCGGACCAGGTGGCCCGGGCCCTTCGGCGCCACCATGGCCACGTCGACGCCCTCGGGCGCCTCGATGAGGCCGTAGCGGATGTTGAGGCCGTGGCCGAAGAACAGCGCGTCGCCCTCGACGAGGTTCGGCGCGACGTGCTCGGCGTACAGGTGACGCTGGATGTGGTCGGGCGCGAGGATCATGATGAGGTCGGCCTCCTCGGCCGCCTCCCCCGGGGTGACGACGCGCAGGCCGTCGTTCTCGGCCTTCTCGCGGCTCTTGGAGCCCTCGGGCAGGCCCACCCGGACGTCCACGCCGGAGTCGCGGAGCGACAGCGCGTGGGCATGGCCCTGGCTGCCGTACCCCAGCACGGCCACGTGCCGACCTTGGATGACCGACAGGTCGGCTTCGTCGTCGTAGAAGATCTCAGTCACTAGCTTGCCTTTCGTGATTTTCGTACGGCTCGCGCCCGCAGGGCTCACGCGCTGCGGTCCAGGGCCCTGAGCGAGCGGTCGGTGATGGAACGGGCGCCGCGGCCGATGGCCACCATGCCCGACTGGACGAGCTCCTTGATGCCGAACGGCTCCAGCACCCTGATGAAGGCGTCGAGCTTGTCCGGCGTGCCGGTGACCTCGATGGTCACCGCGTCCGTGGCGACGTCCACGCAGCGGGCGCGGAACAGCTGCACGAGCTCCAGCACGTTGGAACGCGTGTCGGCGTCGGCCCTGACCTTGATCAGCGTCAGCTCCCGCTGCACGGACTGGGAGGAATCGAGCTCCACGATCTTGATCACGTTGACCAGCTTGTTGAGCTGCTTGGTGACCTGCTCCAGCGGGAGCTCGGCGACGTTGACGACGATGGTCATGCGGGACACGTCGTCGTGCTCCGTCGGCCCGACCGCCAGCGAGTCGATGTTGAAACCGCGCCTGCTGAACAGCGAGGCGACCCGGGCCAGGACACCCGGCTTGTTCTCGACGAGAACCGACAGCGTGTGGCGGCTCATGCGTTCCCTCCTGCGAAACCGGTGGATCGTCCGCGGCCATGGCCGCCGGAGCGCCTCGGGCGGCTCACGACTCCTCCTCGTTGTCCCACACGGGAGCCATGTCCCGCGCGATCTTGATCTCGTCGTTGCCGGTTCCGGCGGCGACCATGGGCCAGACCATGGCGTCCTTGTGGACGACGAAGTCGACCACCACGGGCACGTCGTTGATCTCCATGGCCTTGCGGATCGTCGCGTCGACGTCCTCGGGCCGCTCGCACCGCAGGCCGACGCATCCGTACGCCTCGGCCAGCTTGACGAAGTCGGGGATGCGGCGGGGCGACTGCAGGTCGGTGCTGGAGTAGCGCTGGTTGTAGAACAGCGTCTGCCACTGCCTGACCATGCCGAGGTTGCCGTTGTTGATGACGGCCACCTTGATCGGCACGCCTTCGAGGGCGCAGGTGGCGAGCTCCTGGTTGGTCATCTGGAAGCAGCCGTCACCGTCGATGGCCCACACCGTGGCGTCGGGGACGCCCATCTTGGCGCCCATCGCCGCCGGGACCGCGAAGCCCATCGTGCCCGCGCCGCCCGAGTTGATGAACGAGCCCGGGTTCTCGTAGCCGATGAACTGGGCGGCCCACATCTGGTGCTGGCCGACGCCCGCCAGGTAGTAGGCCTCGGGCCCGACGATCTCGCTGAGCCGCTCGATGACGTACTGCGGCGACAGGGAGCCGTCGTCGGGGATGTCGTAGCCGAGGGGGTAGGTGCTCTTGTAGCCGTTGAGCACCGTCCACCAGGCGGTGTAGTCGCCGACGTGGCCCTCGGCGTGCTCGTGCTTGACGGCGCCGACCAGATCGGTCAGCACCTCACGGCAGTCGCCCACGATCGGGACGTCCGCGTGGCGGTTCTTGGAGATCTCGGCCGGGTCGATGTCGGCGTGGATGATCTTGGCGAGCGGGGCGAAGGTGTCCAGCCTGCCGGTCACCCGGTCGTCGAACCGGGTGCCGAGCGCGATGATCAGGTCGCTGCGCTGGAGGGCCCCCACGGCCGCGACCGTGCCGTGCATGCCGGGCATGCCCAGGTGCTGGGCGTGGCTGTCGGGGAAGGTGCCCCTGGCCGTCAGCGTGGTGACCACCGGGATGCCGGTGAGCTCCGCAAGCTGGGCCAGCTCGGCAGAGGCCCGCGCCTTGTGCACACCGCCGCCGACGTACAGCACCGGGCGCTTCGCCTCGACCATGAGGCGCGCGGCCTCCCTGATCTGCTTGGAGTGCGGCCGGGTGACCGGGCGGTAGCCCGGAAGGCGCATGGTCGGCGGCCAGGAGAAGACGGTGGTCGCCTGCAGCGCGTCCTTGGAGATGTCGACCAGGACGGGGCCGGGACGGCCGGTGGAGGCGATGTGGAACGCCTCGGCGATGATGCGCGGGATGTCGTCGGCATCGGTCACCAGGAAGTTGTGCTTGGTGATCGGCATGGTGATGCCGGAGATGTCGGCTTCCTGGAAGGCGTCCGTGCCGATGAGCGGCGCCGCGACCTGGCCGGTGATCGCCACGATCGGCACCGAGTCCATGTACGCGTCCGCGATCGCGGTCACCAGGTTGGTCGCGCCAGGGCCGCTCGTGGCCATGCAGACCCCGACGCGGCCGGTCGCCTGGGCGTACCCCTCGGCGGCATGGCCGGCGCCCTGCTCGTGGCGTACGAGCACGTGCCTGACCTTGGTGGAGTCGTAGAGCGGGTCGTAGGCGGGGAGGATCGCACCGCCGGGGATCCCGAACACCGTGTCGACCCCGACCTGCTCCAGTGCCCTGACGAGGGCCTGCGCACCTGTCATCTCTTCGGTCATCGGCTCGTTTCCTTGCGTGGCTGAGCTGGGGTGTGGCCATAAAAAATGCCCCGCCCCGCCATCGAGGCGGTGCTGGGGCTGCGCGCAGGCTGGGGACTCTTCGTCAGCGACCCGCGCGCCGGCGAAGTACTACACCGTCAAGCCAGGCCCGCATGAGCCCGGCAATCGAGTCCCCAGTGATACGCATGCCGCAACGATAGCCCCTGACACATCCGACGTGTCAAATCCCCGGACACATGTCTCACCATATGGGATATCGGAGTCCGAGCGGCAATCGGCGCCCGGCACGGGGATCCCGGGGCCCGGCACCGGGGGCCGGACCGGCGCACCACATGCCGAGCGGCCGCGCGGACGCCGGGTCAGGCGGTGTTCTGTAGCGGCGACAGGCTCGTGCGCATCAGCGAGTCGACGCCGCGCGCGGCCATCGGCCGCGCCACGAGGTAGCCCTGGCCGCGCGTACAGCCCATCTCGCGCAGCAGCTCCAGCTGCTCGGGGCGTTCGATGCCCTCGGCCACCACGATCAGGCCGAGGTCATGGCCGAGCCGCACGATCGTGCGGGTCAGCAGCGTCCGCGTCTCGTCACGGCCGAGGCCCGACACGAACGACGGATCTATCTTGATCATGTCGACCGGGAGCCGGCCGAGGAACGCCAGGGAGGCGTACCCGGTGCCGAAGTCGTCGATCGCCAGCCGTACGCCCAGCGCGCGCAGCTCGGAGAGCCGGTTGATGATCTCCTCGGCGTCCTCGACGAGCATCTCCTCGATCACTTCGAGGGTGAGGGCGCTCGCGGGCAGGCCACTCTCGGCGAGGGCCGCCTCGACGGTCTCCACGAACCGGGGCGCGGTGATCTGGCGGCTGGACAGGTTCAGCGACAGCCCGATGTCCCAGGACGACGCCCGCCAGGCCGCCACCTCGCGGCAGGCCTCGCGCAGGATCCACTCGCCGAGCGGGACGATCAGCCCGGTGTCCTCGGCCGCGCCGAGGAACTGCTGCGGCGGCACGAGCGTGCTCCCCCGGCACCAGCGCACGAGCGCCTCCACGGCCGTCACCCGCGAGGTCGCGAGATCGACCACCGGCTGGTACTCCACGGCGAACTGGTCGGCCAGCAGCGCCCGCTGCAGGTCGGCGGCCAGCTCCAGGCGGCGTACGACGTCGGCGTGCATGTGCGCGGCGAACACCTCGACCCGCCGCCCGCCGAGCTCCTTGGCCCGGGTCGTCGCCACGTCGGCGTTGCGGATCAGGTCGCCGGACGGGACGCCGTCCTCGGCGAACGCCACGCCGACGCTGGCGGTCAGCGCGATGTCGCGGTCGGCCACGCGGAACGGCTCGGAGGACACCGCGCGCACCAGCCGCTCGGCGAGGTCGATCGCGGACTGCGCGTCCGCCGTGCCGGAACTCGCCGACGCGCCAGAAGAACCGCCCGAGCCGCCCGACTCCAGCAGCACGGCGAACTCGTCGCCGCCCCAGCGGGCGAGGGTGTCGTCGGCGTTCACGGCCGCACGCAGCCGCCGTGCCGCCTGGCTGAGCAGGTAGTCACCGCCGGCGTGGCCCACGGAGTCGTTCACGCCGGTGAACCCGTCGAGGTCGACGAAGACCACCGCCGTGGTGCCGCCTCCCCGGCGCGCCAGCACCTCGCGGGTGCGCTCCTCGAAGTAGGCGCGGTTGGGCAGGCCGGTCACGCCGTCGTGGAAGGTCAGATGCGCGACCTGGTTGCGCAGCGCCACCTGGTCGCTGACATCCCGCGTGGAGACGAGGACGAGATCCTCCCCCTCGGAGGGATGCCGGGTGGCGACGGACTCGGCGGGACGCCAGGTGCCGTCCGCCGCGCGTACCCGGCAGGCGAGCCGGCACGCGCTCTGGCGGTCGAGGGTGGCGTCCTCGTCGGCCGCCATCACCCGCAGCGCGGCCTGGACGCCGGGCACGTCCTCGGGGTGCACGTAGTCGAAGATCGAGCTTCCGACGAGATCCTCGGGGCGGTAGCCGTACAGCGACTCGACCCCCGCCCCCATCTCGCGTACCAGCCCGTCGTGGTCGCAGACGAGGACCACGTCCCCGGCGCTCTCGGCGAGGTGGACCAGGCGGCGCTCGCTGGAGTCGAGGCCGCCGCGCATGCCGGCGGTCTCCACCGCCAGCACGAACACCTTGGCGAGCAGCACGACCACCACCGAGCCGACGACGACCGGCAGCACCGCCATCGGCTGCTCGGGCCGTCCCGCGAGCACGCGCACGACCAGGACGACGGTGGCGACGGCGGCCAGGGCGAGCGGCGCCCCGTCCACGATCGCCGAGGAGGCCGCCCGCACCGGACGGGCGCAGGCACGGCTCACCCAGGGCATGGCGGCGAGCAGCAGCAACGCGATCGGGGCCAGCACCCCGGCCAGCAAGGGAGGAGTGCCGCCCACGGTCAGCCGCGCGACCGCCGTGGCGAGCTCCTCCACCGTGATGGCCGCGAGCACGGCCAGCGCCGCCATCCCGACCCGCCGCCCGGCGGACCGCGAGGCCAGCACGGCCGGCGCGACGGCGCACGTCGCGAGCAGGCACACCACGGGCGCGGCCAGCGTGCTCGGCTCGTCCGCCCTGGCGTACAGCGGCGCCAGCAGCGCGATCCAGGAGATCGTGAACAGCGACGCGGCGCTGATGTAGGCGCTGGTGACGTAATGGAGCAGCGACCTGCCGTACGCGGGGCGCCTGGCCGTGCGGCCGCAGCCGATGGCGAGCAGCACGGTGCCCACGAGCAGCAGGACGTCGGCGAAGGTCAGCACGAACGGCGTGCCCTCCGCGAGCGGCCGCAGGCCCACCCCGGCCAGCCAGGTGATCGCGCCGGCGGCGAGCCAGCGCCAGGCCGACGAACGGTGGTCCGAGCCGGGCTTGACGCGCACGGAGGCGACCAGGAGGGAGGCGGCCGCGATGAGCCCGGCCACCACTCCGGCGACCGCCGTGACGACCGTGGAGGACATGTCGGCGAGAAGGGCAGCCGCCAAGACCACCGCGCCGAGCCCGGCGGCGGCGGTCAACGGGACCCTTGGGTCACGAAGGCCGTTCAACGTCGTCGCCCATGCGGCTCATCCCTGTCACTTCGCCAGTGTCGCGCCCGCCCGGCGGCGCATGAGGCGACAACCGCTCAGTCGTCACCGATCTGATAACCGCCTGGGTGCTTACCGAACGGTGGCGCGATGAGATTCACCGTACGCATCGGAGGTCACGAGGCAGCCACGGCTTGGGTTTGCTTTCCTATCGTTACGAGTCAGAAATCACAGTCAAGCCGATCAGTACGACCCCGTGATCACGTTGTTCAGCGGTTCTCCGGACAGGTATCTCAGCATCTGAGATCGCATGAGCTTGCTCATCCGCCGCAGCGACGCGGGGGTGCTGCCGGCCACGTGCGGCGTGATGAAGACCCCCGGCGCCGTCCACAGCGGGTGGTCCTTCGGAAGGGGCTCAGGATCGGTCACGTCCAGTGCGGCCCTGAGCCGGCCCTCGCGAAGCTCGGCGACGAGGGCGTCGGTGTCGACCACCGGGCCCCTCGCCGCGTTCACCAGCACCGCGCCGTCCTTCATCCGGGCGAGGAACCCCGCGTCCACCATGCCCGCCGTGCCGGACGTCGAGGGCACGAGCAGCACCACCACGTCCGCCTCGGGCAGCAGCTCCGGCAGATCCTCCTCGCCGTGCACGCCCTCGCGCGCCGTACGCGCCACCCGGACGACCTCCACCTCGAACCCGCCCAGCCGGCGCTCCAGAGCCTCGCCGATGGAGCCGTACCCGATGATCAGCACGGTGGAGTCGGCCAGCACCCCGGTGTGGCGGTAGGTCCACTCGCCGCGCTCCTGTGCCGCCCCGAACGCCGGGAAGTCGCGCAGCACCGCGATCATCGCGCCGACGGCCCACTCGGCGGTGCCCGCGTCGTGGACCCCGCGCGCGTTGCACAGGACGACGCCCTCCGGCAGGTGGGGCCGGTAGGCCTCCACGCCCGCCGTCACCGTCTGCAGGAGGCGGAGCCCGGACATCCGCCCGAGCAGGTCGCGGGTCAGGCGCGGCGGGATGAGCGGGGGGATCCACACCTCGACCTCCTCGGCCCCCTTCGGCGGCTGCGCGCGGCCGTCGTACAGGACGCATTCCACGTCGGGGAGATCGGTCAAGACTTCGACGATGGCCTGCGAGGGAGCCCAAATCTTCATGAGCGTCAACCCTAACGATCCCCTCGACGGGCCGGAACCTTCCGGCTCGGGCATCAGTATGGAGTCATCGAGGAGGTCCACCATGTCCAACCGATCGCCCCGCCCCACCGGCGGGGGACGCCACACCGCCATCGCCGCGATCGCCGCGGTCGTGCTGGCGGCGGGATGCACCCCTGGGACGGCGGAGCGCAGGGACGGCGACGGCTCGTCTCCTCTGCCGGCCGGCGCCGTCCCCGAAGCCGCCGCTCCCGGCACCCCCCGGACGCTCGTCGAGGGCCTGACCGTGCCGTGGGCCATCGCCTTCCTGCCCGGCGGCGACGCGCTGGTCACCGAGCGCGACTCCGCGCGGCTCCTGCGGGTCACCCCGTCCGGGAAGTTGAGCCAGGTGGGCGTCATCGACGGCGTGTCCCCGAGCGGGGAGGGCGGCCTGCTCGGCGTCGCGGTCTCCCCCCGGTTCGCGCAGGACCACTACGTCTTCGTGTACTTCACGGCGGCGACCGAGAACCGCATCGTCCGCTACCGCTACGACGACCGCCTGACCGACCCGGTGACCATCCTCAGCGGCATCCCGAAGGGCGGCATCCACAACGGCGGGCGGCTCGCGTTCGGCCCCGACCGGTACCTGTACGCCACGACCGGCGAGACCGGTGACCGACCCCTCGCCCAGGCCGCCGGCTCGCTGGGCGGCAAGATCCTGCGCATGACCGTCGACGGCAAGGCCGCCCCCGGTAACCCGTTCCAGAACGTGATCTGGAGCTACGGCCACCGCAACGTCCAGGGCATCGCCTGGGACTCCGCCGGGCGGATGTACGCCTCGGAGTTCGGCCAGAACACCTACGACGAGGTCAACCTCATCAAGAAGGGCAGGAACTACGGCTGGCCCGAGGTCGAGGGCTTCGGCGGCGGCGACACCTTCGCCGATCCCCTGCTCACCTGGTCCACCGACGAGGCGTCCCCGTCAGGCATGGCCTACGCGAACGGCTCCCTGTGGGTGGCGGCGCTGCGCGGGACACGCCTGTGGCAGATCCCGCTCACCGGCGACGGCCGCACGGGCAAGCCCATCTCCCGCTACGAGGGCGAGTTCGGCCGCCTCCGGGCCGTGACCACCTCTCCCGACGGCTCCACCGTCTACGTCAGCACCAGCAACAAGGACGGCCGCGGCTCTCCCAAGTCCGGCGACGACCGCATCCTGGTCATCCCGGTGAAATAGAAGCCGTCCGGCCTCATGGCCGGAGGTGTCAGACCCTCGTCCGGAGCACTAATGCTTGCCGTTGCCGTTGCCGTTGCCGTTGTTGCTCTTGGTCTTGGTCTTGGTCTTGCCGTTGCCGTTGCCGTTGTTCGACTTGACGGCCTTCTTGGCGTTCTTGCGGCGTTGCTTGGTGGAGGCGCTCACGTCGAGGGCCTGGCCCGGAGGTTGCGGCTGCACGGCGCCGTTGCCGGGCCGCTGGTCCTGCTTGACCGCTGACCGCGCCTGCTGGCAGATCACCTTCGGCGCGGGCGCGTACTCCGTGGTCCTCGCGCGGTCCTTCTTGAAGACCTTGCCGTCCTTGAGGAAGACCCGCGTGACCGTGACCGTGAATCCGGGCGTCCCTTGCATGGGAAGGCAGCCCGGCTCGCTGTCGGTCACGGTCTCCGGCTGGGTGGGGCTGGAGTGCTCAGAGGTGTCGGCGTCGATCCGGTCGTACTTCTGGGTGCTCCACAGGGCCACCGTCACCGAGGTGCCGGTGTACGAGGCCTTGATCAGGACGCCGTACTCGGTGTCGTTCCGCCACCGCAGGTCCGTCTCGGGATACGACAGCGTCGCGTCACGCCCGGCCGGGTAGCTCGCGACGTGGAACGGATAAGGGGTGTGCTCGACGTCCTCCATGCCCGCGAGGAAGGCCGCGTTGTACATCGTCGTCGCGAACTGCGAGAGCCCGCCGCCCATGGCGACGACGAGGCGGTCGTCCTCGATGGACTGCGCCGGGACGAACCCGCGCGAGGCGTCCGGGTCGCCGATGACCTCGTTCAGCGAGAAGGTCTGGCCGGGCCGCACGAGCATTCCGTCCACCAGATCGGCGGCCTTGTGGATGTTGGTGACCCTGGCGGCGCAGCACGTGTAGGAGGTGGCGAACTCGCTGACCTTCTCGGCCACGCCGAGCTGCATGGCCTCCTGGTCGCTGAGCGTGGGCTCGGTGATGGCCAGGGACACCGGGATCGTGCGGCTCCCGCCGGCGGTGATCACCTTGCCGACCGCCTCGGCGAGCCGGTCGGTGTCGACGCCCTTGCCCGTCCTGGCGTGGACCAGCTTCGGGACCTGGTTCTCGATGACGAAACCCGCCTCGCGGGGCGCCTCCGCGACCCCGACCAGCTTGGTCTCCAGGCCGGCGACCGCCTTGCGCGCGTCGAACACCGGGCGCACCCAGCCGTAATCGTCGGCCGTGAACGTCAGGTTGGCCGCGATGACCTTCGGGGACAGGCGCACCCGCCTGCCGCCGTTGACCAGGGTGATCGGCTCGGCGACGGCGTGGCGGGCCGTCACCAGGGCCTTGTCGAACTCCTCCGCGGTCGCTTTCGGCCGTACTGGGGCCACCGGCAGCGTGACGGAGGCCGGGGCGTTGACGAAGGCGCGCCTGATCGCGCTCCCTGTCGCCGCCTGGTCGAGGACGACGCCCTCCCTCGGGGTGAGGAGTTCCGGCGTGGTGCCCTTGTAGACGATCGCACCTTCGCGGGCCGGCCGGTCGATCTCCTTGGCGATCTTGCCGACCCGCTCGGTGAGCTTGACCTGGTTCAAGGAGACGCGCAGCGGCAGGTCACGGTCCCCGGTGAGGGCCTGCCAGACGGCGAACGGGCCGGGGAACCCGGTCTCCGCGTCGGCGACCGTGGCCTCGACGTCGATGGTCAGCCCGGCGTCGCGCGGGTCGAGCACCGCCACGCGCCGCCCGTCCAGCATGAGGCCGACGGCCTCCTGGTCGTTGCCGTCGTAGCGGCGGTGCAGGCGGTCGATGGCCTGGGTCGCGTTGAGGCCGCCGATGCGCACGTCTCCGACGTGCGTTCCCGGCAGCACCTTGCCCCACATGTACGTGGCCGGCACGCCGTAGGCGAGGAGGAACAGCAGGCTGATCGCGCCGAAGACCATCAAGGGGACCCGTAACCTGCCGCGGCCCTCGGCCGGCTCGGTCTCGGCGGCGGCCAGTGACTCGGCCCTCGGCTCGCCATCGGGCCTGCGTACCCGCACGCTCCCCGTCATCGGCCACGGCTCGGGCGGGCCGACGGGAGGAGGCAGGGTCACCGCAGGGCTGGACGGGCCGCCGTTACCGGGTGGCGGGGTCGAGGCGAAGATGTCGGGCGACACGCCCGGTGGCAGAGGGGAGACGCCGCGCGGGAGCTTCTTGCGGGCACCTGACGGGCGTCCGCGTGCCTGATCCTGGTCGTCCTTGGAGTACTGCCGGTCGACAGGGAGCGCGACGGGCGAGTCCGGGCGCACCGCCGCGAACGGGTCGGGCGGCGGGTCGATGGACGCTCCGGCGTTCCGCACGCCCTCGTCTCCTCCCGGGTCCGTACCGATTCCCCCGTATCACCCTAAACCAACAACACTCGCAAATTCTTCTACATCGGTAGATGAATCCAGTCCCAGGTATGGAGAACTTATACGCGAAACCCGTACTAAGTACGGAAGAGACATTGTCCCTGCATAACGCGGGTGGGCCTCGCGGAAGATCCGCGAGGCCCGTGCGCGTGCGCCCGGCCGGATGTCTACTCCGAGACGCCCAGCTTCTCCAGGATCAGCTCGCGGGCACGCCCGGCGTCGGCCTTGCCCCGGCTGGCCTTCATCACGCCGCCGACGAGCGCGCCCACCGCGGCGATCTTGCCGGAGCGCACCTTGTCCGCCGCGTCGGCGTTCGAGGCCAGCACCTGGTCGATGATCGAGGACAGCTCGCCCTCGTCGCTGACGATGCGCAGGCCCCGCTTCTCGACGACCTCGTCGGGAGACCCCTCGCCGGCCAGCACGCCCTCGAGCACCTGGCGGGCCAGCTTGTCGTTCAGCGCGCCGGAGGACACCAGCTCGACGACCCGGGCGATCTGCTCGGGCGTGATCGCGAGGTCGGCGAGCGGCGTGCCGGACTCGTTGGCGCGCCGCGCCAGCTCGCCCATCCACCACTTGCGCGCGTCGGCCGCCGGCACTCCGGCCGCGACCGTCGCCTCCACCAGGTCGATGGCGTCGGCGTTGTGCATCGCCGCCATGTCCAGGTCGGAGACGCCCCACTCGGCCTGCAGCCGCCTGCGCCGCGCGGTCGGCAGCTCGGGCAGCTCCGACTTCAGCTCGGCGACCCACTCGGGGCTCGGCGCGATCGGCAGCAGGTCGGGCTCGGGGAAGTAGCGGTAGTCCTGCGCCTCCTCCTTGGAGCGACCGGACGTGGTGGCGCCGGTGTCCTCGTGGAAGTGGCGGGTCTCCTGCACGATGCGGCCGCCGTCGGCGAGGATCGCCGCCTGACGCTCGATCTCGCCGCGCACCGCCCGCTCGACGCTCCGCAGCGAGTTGACGTTCTTGGTCTCGGTGCGGGTGCCCCACTCGCTCGACCCGCGCGGCATGAGGGAGACGTTGACGTCGCACCGCAGGGAGCCCTCCTCCATGCGGACGTCGGACACCCCCAGCGTGCGCAGCAGCTCGCGCAGCTCGGTGACATAAGCCTTGGCGACCTCGGGCGCGAGCCGGTCGGTGCCCGGGATCGGCTTGGTGACGATCTCCACCAGCGGGATGCCCGCGCGGTTGTAGTCGACGATCGAGTAGTCGGCGCCGTGGATGCGGCCGGTCGCGCCGCCCACGTGCGTGGACTTGCCGGTGTCCTCCTCCAGGTGGACCCGCTCGATCTCGATCCGGACCGTCTTGCCGCCCACTTCGACGTCGAGGTAGCCGTTGGTGCACAGCGGCTCGTCGTACTGGCTGATCTGGTAGTTCTTCGGCATGTCCGGATAGAAGTAATTCTTCCGGGCGAAGCGGCACCATTCGGCGATCGTGCAGTTCAGCGCCAGGCCGATGCGGATCGTCGACTCGATCGCCTTGTCGTTCGCCACCGGCAGCGAGCCCGGCAGCGCCAGGCAGACCGGGCACACGTGGGTGTTCGGCGGGGCGCCGAAAGTGGTCGAGCACCCGCAGAACATCTTGGTCGTCGTGCCCATCTCGACGTGGGTCTCAAGGCCGAGCACCGGCTCGAAGCGCTCCAGCGCCTCGTCGTACGGCATGACCGTGTGAGTGGTGGTCACAGGGACGGAGCCTCCTTCAGCAGCGGGCCGCCCCAGCGGTCCTCAAAGGCCTTCTCAACGGCGGCGCCCACCCGGTAGCAACGGTCGTCGCCCAGCACGGGAGCCATGATCTGCAGGCCGACCGGCAGGCCGTCCTCCTCCGCGAGACCACAGGGCACCGAGATCGCGGCGTTGCCCGCCAGGTTGGCGGGGATCGTGCACAGGTCGGCGAGGTACATCGCCATCGGGTCGTCGGCGCGCTCGCCGATCGGGAACGCCGTGGTCGGCGTCGTGGGCGAGACCAGGACGTCCACCTGGTGGAAGGCCGCCTCGAAGTCGCGCGCGATGAGGGTGCGGACCTTCTGCGCCGAGCCGTAGTAGGCGTCGTAGTAGCCGCTGGAGAGGGCGTAGGTGCCGAGCATGATGCGCCGCTTGACCTCGGGCCCGAACCCGGCGGCCCTGGTCAGCGCCATGACCTCCTCGGCGCTGCGGGTGCCGTCGTCGCCGACGCGCAGGCCGTAGCGCATGCCGTCGAACCTGGCCAGGTTGGACGAGGCCTCGGACGGGGCGATGAGGTAGTACGCCGGGAGCGCGTAGGTGAAGCTCGGGCAGGAGACCTCGACCACCTTGGCGCCCAGGGACTCCAGCAGGTCGACGGCCTCGCGGAACCGGTTGATCACGCCCGGCTGGTAGCCCTCGCCGCCGAACTCCTTGACCACGCCGACGCGCAGCCCGGCCACGTCCCCGCGGCGGGCGGCCTCGACGACCGGCGGCACCTCCTCGTGGATCGAGGTGGAGTCCATGACGTCATGACCCGAGAAGGCCTCGTGCAGCAGCGCCGCGTCCAGGACGTTGCGCGCGAACGGGCCCGGGGTGTCCAGCGACGAGGCGAAGGCGATCAGCCCGTACCGCGAGGAGCCCCCGTAGGTGGGCTTCATCCCGACGATGCCGGTGACGGCCGCGGGCTGGCGGATCGAGCCGCCCGTGTCGGTGCCGGTGGACAGCGGAGCCTGGTAGGAGGCGACGGCCGCGCTCGAACCGCCCGAGGAACCGCCCGGGATGCGGTCGAGGTCCCACGGGTTGCGCGTCGGGCCGTACGCGGAGTTCTCCGTCGAGGAGCCCATCGCGAACTCGTCGAGGTTGGTCTTGCCGAGGATGACCAGCCCGGCCTCGCGCAGCCGCGCGGTGACCGTCGCGTCGTACGGCGGGCGGTAGCCCTCGAGGATCTTGGATCCGGCCGTGGTCGGCATGTCCTTGGTGGTGAAGACGTCCTTGTGGGCGATCGGCACGCCCGCGAGCGGGCCGAGCTCCTCGCCGGCGGCGCGCCTCGCGTCCACGGAACGGGCCTGCTCCAGCGCCGACTCGGCCGCCACGTGCAGGAAGGCGTTGACCCGCGGGTCGACCTCGGCGACGCGGTCGAGGTGGGCCTGCGTGACCTCGACGGCCGAGACCTCGCCGGAGGCGATCAGGGCGCCCAGCTCCGCGGCGGTCTTGCGGGTGAGACTCATGCCTCCTCCCCGAGGATGCGCGGGACGCGGAAACGGTCGTCCTCGACGGCCGGCGCGGCCGCCAGGGCCTGCTGCGGGGTCAGGCTCCGCCGCGCCTCGTCGGGACGGTAGACGTTGGTGAGCGGCAGCGCGTGCGACGACGGCGGGATGTCGTCGGTGGCGACCTCGGCGACGCGCGCGACGGCGGCGATGATGTCATCGAGCTGCGTGGCGTAGTGGTCGAGCTCGTCGTCGGCCAGCGCCAGCCGGGACAGCCGGGCGAGGTGAGCGACCTCGTCGCGGGTTATGGCGGACATGAGTCGTTAACCCGTTTCATGGATGGCAATTGGACAGTGTCATCCTAGGGCGCGTGACCCAGGGTGGCCGAACCGTTAACCAGGGTTCTCCCCGCCATGACCGCCCATGCTCCACCCGGTGGCCCCCGCGTGGCCGGCGCCGGCATGCCGAGTGGCGTCTACAGGGCCGTGACCTCGGCGGACGAGCACCTGCCGTAGGACGGCGCGCTCACCCGCTCGCGCAGCCACACGGTCATCTCGCTCGCCGGCATCGGCTCGGCGAACCGCCACCCCTGGCCGGCGTCACAGCCCATATCGCGCAGGCGCTGGGCCACCTCTTCGGTCTCCACGCCCTCGGCCACCGACCGCAGGCCGAGTGAGCGCACCAGGTCGACGATCGAGCGGACGATGCGCTCGTCGTCCACCGTCTTGCCCAGCCGCTGGACGAACGAGCCGTCGATCTTCACCTCGCACACCGGCAGCCGCTGGAGGCGCACCAGCGAGGAGTACCCGGTCCCGAAGTCGTCCAGGGCGAGCGGGATGCCCAGCTCCACCAGCGCGTGGACCGAATCGGCGGTGTATGCCTGGTCGGTCATCAGGATGCGTTCGGTGACCTCGAGCTGGATCGCGCGCGGCGGAAGGCCGAGACGGTCGAGCCCGGCCTCCAGCAGGTCGGGCAGCGACGAGTCGAGCAGGTCGCGGGCCGACACGTTGATCGAGACCGGCACCTCGATCCCGGAGTGCCACCAGCGGGCGGCCTGCTCGAGCGCGGCGTCGATGACGTGCTGGGTGATCTGGCGCATCAGGTAGGACTGCTCGGCCAGGGGGATGAAGTCGGCCGGGGAGATCGGGCCCCGCTCGGGATGCCACCACCGCAGCAGGGCCTCCACGCCCTCCACCATGCCCGAGGCGAGGCTCACCTTGGGCTGGTAGTGCAGCTCCAGCTCGCTGCCGCCGATGGCCCGGCGCAGGTCGCCGAGCAGGTTGAGCCGCTCGGGCGAGTTGCGGTCCTTCTCGGCGAGGTAGATCTCCACACCGGTGCGGCCCTCCTTGGCGAGGTACATCGCGACGTCGGACCGCTGGAGGAGCAGCTCGAAGTCGGGCGCGTGGTCGGGATAGAGCGCGATGCCGACCGACGCGTCGAGGTCGAACGTCATGCCTTCGAGCCGTACCGGCTCGGTGAGCGCCGCCCGCAGCCGCGCGGCGACCTCCCGGGCGGCGGCCGCGTCCCGCACGGTCGGCAGGAGGACGGCGAACTCGTCGCCCCCGAGCCGCGCCACCACGTCCCCCGGCCGCACGCTGTGGGTGAGGCGGTGGGCGACGATCTGCAGCAGCCGGTCCCCCACAGGATGCCCGAGGGTGTCGTTGACCTCCTTGAACCGGTCGAGGTCGAGCAGGAGCAGTCCCACCCGGACGTCGTCGCGGGCCTCGGCCAGCGCCTCCTCGGTGCGCAGGATCAGCAGCTTGCGGTTGGGCAGGGCGGTCAGCCCGTCGTGCATGGCCTGGTGGTCGCGGCGCATTGACAGCGAGGCGGTGAAGTACATCGTGGCGAGCGGCGCCACGAAGAGGGGGACCAGCGCCGGGGAGCGGCTCATGACCACCACGACGAGCGGGGCGAGGCCGAGGAGCGCGGCGTAGACCAGGCTCTGGTATCCGATGGTCGTGCGGATCACCCGGAGCAGCGACCGGCGCTCGTGCAGGGCCACGGCCCCGCACACCAGGATGCCGCGCATCACGAAGTACGCGACGGCCGCCAGCGTGACCGCCATGATGTCGGTGCCCTCCGGCACCCATGGCGTGGCGGGATGGGGATGGTGGCCGAACGCGCTGAGCACCACCGCCGCCGCCGTCGAGGCGAGGGTCACCTGCGAGACGTTGAACAGCGTCCGGTGCCAGGCCCTGCGATGGGACAGGCCGCTGACGACCAGCGCCAGCGCGTGGATCAGCACGGCCACCGACAGCCCGTGGTACAGCAGGACGGCGAAGGTGAACAGTGTCGAGGTGGCCGTGCCCCCGGCCAGCCGCGAGCTGGAGACCACGATCGGCCGGAGCTCCCCGAGGACGACGAGAACGACGAGCACCCAGAACAGCGAGGTGCGGGTCAGATCGGCGAGGTCGCTGAAGCCCAGCCGGATCTCGGCGACGAGCAGCGCCGCGAGCCCCGTGGCGACGACCCCCGTCAGGTAGGTCCACAGCGGGGAGAAGGGCCGCGGCGCGGTGTCCCGGGTATCGGATGGATCCGTCATAAGCAAGTAAACCCCCAAGAGGTCACTATGGGAGGGTACGACCTCTGGGCCACTTCGCGAAACCGGTTGGGCACGTTCCGTCACCGGTAATTTCGGGCATCCGACGGTTGTACTTCGCGACAAGCCAAGATCACGGATGACCAAAACCCAGCAAAATCTTCTTCTACCCCCTCCAATCCCTCCCCCACCTGCCACCCCAACCCCCCGCCTCACCCCCAGGGGTCCGCCCCGCCATCCAGCTCCCGAAATCCACAGAGTCCAGAGAGTCCCGGCCTACCCGACCAACTCCCGACATGCCACAGCTTCCCGGCGTGCCAGCCCACACCGCTCGCCCCCGCTCCCACCCGCTCGCCGACCCGCCCCTCGCCGCTTCCCCCCACACCGCGCCTTGCCTGCCACACGACTCCGGCCTTCGGTCCCACGCCGGTCCCCGTCTGCCGACCCCACCCGCTCCTCCGGGTGGGGGTCTTCGCTCGGGTGGGGGGCGTTGAGTCGGCGCCGCGGCGGCGAGATGTGGGGCGGCGGGGCCGGCGCCGCCGTACGGCGGGTGAGGGGGTGGAGGCTCACACGGCTTCGGCCGTCTGAGCCTCCTCGACCTCGGCGGCTTCGGTCTTCTGCACCTTTTCGGACTTCTCGGACTTCGGTGCCTTTTCGGCGGTCTCCGGTTCCTCGGCGGCTTCCGTGGGGCGGACGGCGTCGGGGCCCTGGGTGAGCAGGGTGTTGAAGCCCGCCTCGTCGAGGATGGGGACGCCGAGCTTGAGCGCCTTGTCGTACTTGGACCCGGCGTTCTCCCCCGCGACCACGAAGTCGGTCTTCTTGGAGACCGAGCTCGTCACCTTGCCGCCGCGGCTCTGGATGGCCTCGCCGGCCTCGTCCCGGGTGAAGCCGGCCAGTGTGCCGGTGACCACCAGCGTGAGCCCCGCGAGCGTCTGCGGGCCCTCCACGGCCGGGGGCTCGTCCTCCATGCGGACACCCGCGAGGCGCCAGCGCTCGACGATCTCGCGGTGCCAGTCTTCGGCGTACCACTCTTGGATGGAGGCCGCGATCGTCGGGCCGACCCCCTCCACGGCGGCCAGTTCCTCCTCCGAGGCGCCGAAGATGCGGTCCAGGGACAGGAACGCGGTGGCCAGGGCCTGCGCAGCCGTGGGGCCGACGTGCCGGATGGACAGGGCGACCAGGACGCGCCAGAGGGGCTGTGACTTGGCCTTCTCCAGCTCCTTCATCATGTGCTCGGCGTTCTTGCTCGGCTCGCCGCTCATGTTGGCGAAGAACGTGACGATCTTGGGCTCGCCGGTCTCCGGGTCGGTCTTCGGCAGGCCGGTGTCCTGGTCGCGGACGACCGACTTGATCGGCAGCAGTCGCTCGATCGTGAGGTCGAACAGGTCGGCCTCGGTGCGCACCGGCGGCTCCTGCGGCGGCAGCGGGGCCGTCAGCGCGGTGGCGGCGACGTACCCGAGACCCTCGATGTCGAACGCCCCGCGCCCGGCGGCGAAGAAGATGCGCTCGCGCAGTTGCGCCGGGCAGGACCGGGCGTTCGGGCAGCGGATGTCGACGTCCGCCTCCTTCATGCGCCGCAGCTCGGTGCCGCACTCGGGGCAGTGGGTCGGCATGACGAACTCGCGCTCGCTGCCGTCGCGCAGAGCGACCACCGGCCCGACGATCTCGGGGATGACGTCGCCCGCCTTGCGCAGGACCACGGTGTCGCCGATGAGCACGCCCTTGCGCGCGACCTCCGAGGCGTTGTGCAGGGTCGCCCGCTCCACCGTGGACCCGGCGACGACGACCGGCTTCATCACCCCGTACGGGGTCACCCGGCCCGTGCGCCCCACACCGACCTGGATGTCCAGGAGCTTGGTGTTGACCTCTTCGGGCGGGTACTTGAAGGCGATGGCCCACCGGGGAGCACGGGAGGTGGAGCCGAGCTGGCGCTGCGACTCGACGCGGTCGACCTTGACCACGACGCCGTCGATCTCGTACGCGGGGTCGTGGCGGTGCTCCCGGTAGTACTCGATGAATTCGTTGATCTCGGTGAGGCTCTCGACGACCTTGTACAGGTCGCTGACCGGCAGCCCGAACTCCCTGAGCCGTTCGTACACGGCCGACTGGGTCGGGGGCGGCGGGGTGCCGCCCTCCCAGGTGCCGACGCCGTGCGCGATCATCCTGAGCGCGCGCTGCGCGGTGATGCGGGGGTCCTTCTGGCGCAGCGAGCCCGCCGCGGAGTTGCGGGGGTTGGCGAACGGCGGCTTGCCGGCCGCGACGAGCTGCTCGTTCAGCTTCTCGAAGCCCTCGACCGGCAGGAACACCTCCCCGCGCACCTCCAGCACGTCGGGCACGCCGTCGCCGGTGAGCCGGTGCGGGATGCCGGCGATCGTGCGGACGTTGGCGGTCACGTCGTCGCCCATGCGGCCGTCGCCGCGCGTCGCCCCCCTGACCAGCCGGCCCTTCTCGTACACCAGGGCGATCGCGAGTCCGTCGATCTTCAGCTCGCACAGGTAGGGGCCGGGGTCGGCCTCGAGGAGCCGCTCGGCCCTCGCCTGCCAGCCCGCCAGGTCGGCCTCGTTGAAGGCGTTGTCTAGGCTTTCGAGCCGCCGGAGGTGCCGTACGGAGGTGAACTCGGTGGAGATCGGCGCGCCGACCTTCTGCGTCGGGGAGTCGGGCGTGCGCAGAGTGGGATGCGCCTCTTCCAGCTCGCGCAGCTCGCGCATCCACGCGTCGTACTCGCCGTCGCTCACGGTCGGCTGGTCGAGCACGTAGTAGCGCCAGTTGGCCTCATCGGCCAGCTCGGCCAGCTCGGCGTGGCGCTCCAGTGCGCCCACCGGCACGCCCTCCACCTCGGCAGCCATGCCGTCTCCCCTCGTCGTTCAGCCCCAAGGAGAACGCTACGGGCTGTGGCGAGTGTTCGCGCCCCCGCATAGACGGCCTACCTGGGGAATCGTTACTTCCACCATGCCATCCACCACCGACATTTCCGTACGAAACGGACCCTTCTTCGCACCCCTAGGTCGATCAGCCGCCCTGCGCCCAGACACCTTCCCAGTGCGAGCACTTGCCGGTGATCCTCGTGGCGGTGCCCCGGCAGACCTTGGCCGTCGAGCTCAGCATGTAGCCGGCGTTGACCCGGAACGAGCGGGGCGTCGACTGCGAGCAGTTCTTGAAGGTCGCGGTGCGGTACCTGCCGTGGTCCGTCAGCCACTTGATCTTCAACCACGAGCACGTGCGCGCGCCGCCGGCGTCGTACAGGTCGCCGGTGATCCGCAGCCCGGAGGAGGTGGTGCGGATCTGGCCGCCCGCCCACCCCTTGGTGTCCGAGGAGGCCGTGGGACCCCATGACCACTTCTCGGCCGCGGACGCCTGGGTGGCCCCTGACGCGACGGCGGCGGAGGCCGACGCGGCGGGAAGGCCGAGTCCCAGAGTGGCGGCGGTGGTGAGCCCGAGCAGTACGCGAAGTCCGCTACGCATGACTTTCCTTCTCCTGGATGTGCGGTCGTTGTCGTGCACATCAAGAGATAGGCCCCCGGCCTTGCAAGCGGCTTGATCCCACTTGGGACCAGCTGTCCGGGACCGCGGCAGCGGGCGGAGTGCTCGGGTCAGCGGGAGGTGTGCTCCGGGTCCTCGCTCAATACGCGCGCCGCCTCCCGGCACCGGGCCAGCGCCGCGCGGGCGTACGCGGGCGAGGCCCCCGCGAGGCCGCAGGACGGGGTCAGCACCACCTGCTCGGCGAGCCGGGAAGGCGCGAAGCCGAGCCGCCGCCACAGCTCGACGGCCGGCTTGGCGGTCACGCCGAGGTCCGCCAGCCTGCTGTCCGTGCCAGGGACCACCCCCATGAACAGCGCCGTCCCCGCCTCGATCGCCTCGCCGATGCGCTCCTCGTCCCGGCGGCGCAGCAGGCTCGCGTCCAGGGAGATCGCGCCCGCGCCCGCGTTGCGCAGCACCTCGAACGGCACATCCTGCGCGCAGCAGTGCACGATGGTGAACGTCCCGGCGGGCAGCACGGCGCGGAGCCGCTCGGCCGCGACCGGGGGCTCCACGGGGGGGAGCCGCCCGAACCCCGAGGCGGTCGGCACGGTGCCCGCGAGCACCCCCGGCAGGCCCGGCTCGTCCAGTTGCAGGATCACCTCGGCGCCCGGCACCCGCGCGCGCACGGCGGCCAGGTGCACCGCCAGCCCCTCGGCCAGGGAGTCGGCGAGATCGCGTACGGCACCCAGGTCGGCGAGCGTCTTGTCCCCGTAGCGCAGCTCGACGGCGCCCGCAAGCGTCCACGGCCCGCAGACCTGGATCTTCAGCCGGCCCTCGAAGCCTTGCGCGATCTCCTCCAGCGCGTCCAGGTCGCGCGCCAGGTGGTCCCTCGCCCGGCGCACGTCACGGCCCGGCCGGTCGGCGAAGCGCCAGCCGGAGGGCTGCACCTCCACCGGCATGTCCACCAGCAGCGACGCCGTGCGCCCGACCGTGTCGGCGCCGACGCCGCGAGCGGGCAGCTCCGGGAGGTACGGCAGGTCGGGCAGCTCGCCGAACACCATGCGCAGCGCCTCGACATGATCCTCGCCGGGGTGGGAACCCACACCGGTCGCACTCGCCGCGTTCCACGGAAACTCGCTCACGAACCGCAAGCTTAGGGACCGCCAGGCAGCCCTCTGGCACCGAGCGGCCTGGGAAGAGGCACGACGTGCCCGGCCGCCCCGTCCCGTCCAGCCTCCTCCAAGCCGATTCCAAGAGCGCCCGCCTATTCCTGGAGCTGGTATTTCCAGTGGCATCGAAAGGAGGGGTGAGCTTGAACGATCAGCAGAAGGCCGGGCAGGTGCTCGACGACGCCGAGCTCGACGAGCTCAGCGGCGGCCAGGTCAAGGTAGAGGTCGGCATCTACATCGACCCGCCCGGCATCTGCGTTTCCGGGTGAGGAAACCCCGGCGACCTGGGACCTGATGCCCGGGGGCCGGTTATCCGTTCACGATTGACCGGGCCTGGGGCGGGGCCGCCGCTCCAGGCCCGCGGACGGAGCCTGCCGAGGGCGCGGAGAGGAGAGCCGTGAGCCGCCGTCTGCGCGTCGTCCGGCAGAACACGCTGACCGACTGCGGAGCGGCCTGCCTGACGATGGTGCTGCACCACTACGGGCTGCGGACCACCATCCACGAGGTCACCGAGCGGATCGGCATCTCGCGCGACGGGATGACCGCCCGCGCCCTGGTGACCGCGGCCCGGGAGTACGGGCTTTCCACCCAGGCGCTCCGGATCGCGCCCGGACGCGTGGGCGAGGTGACCCTGCCGGCCATCGCGCACTGGGAGTCCAAGCACTTCGTGGTGGTCGAGCGATGCCGGCGCGGCGGCGTGGAGATCGTCGATCCCGCACGGGGAAGGCACCTGCTGAGCGCCGAGGAGTTCGCGGCCGGTTTCAGCGGCGTCGTCCTGGTGCCCACCCCCGGGGCGGGCTTCCGCCCGCGGCGCCTCGATCTCCCTGCGCGCCCGTGGCGCCGGCGGATGCCCGCGGGGATCCTGCGGCGCTCGCGAGGGCTGGTGATCTCGGTCGTGCTGGCCTCGCTGCTGCTCCAGGCGCTCGGGCTGGTACTTCCGCTCGGCTCGGGTCTGATCGTCGACCGCGTCCTGCCCTCGGGCACGACGGACCTCCTCCCCCTGCTCGGCGCGGGCGTCGCCGTCGCCGTTGCGGCCCAGCTGGTCCTCGGCCTGCTGCGGGTCCGCATGCTGTCGGCGCTCCAGGTCCGGGCCGATCGGGACCTCACCACCGAGACCATGCGTCACCTGTTCTCGCTGCCGTACCGCTTCTTCGCCCAGCGGGGCACCGGCGACCTGGTGACGCGCGCCGAGGGCGTCACCGCGATCCGCGAGCTCGCGACCGGGCAGGTGCTGCCCGCGCTCCTGGACGGCCCGCTCACCGCCGCCTACATCGCCCTGGTGACTGCCGGAGATCCCGTGCTGGGCGGCTGTCTGCTGGCCGCCGTCGCGGCGCACGCGCTATTGCTGTTCGGCAGCAGGCGCCGGACGAGCGCCCTGGTCCAGCGCCGGCTCGGCGCCCAGGCGGACGCCCAGGGGCGGCTCATCGAGGCGATCAAGGGCATCGAGTCGCTCAAGGCGATGAGCGCCGAACCGCGCGCCCTGGACCGCTGGTCCACCCTCTTCGGAGTCCAGCTCGACGCCACCGCCCGGGCGGACACGGCCGTCGGCACGGTGGTCGCCGCGCAGAACGCCGTCCACGTGCTGACGCCCATGGCACTCCTTTGGGTGGGTGCCTGGCGGGTGCTCGACCACGGCATGACGCTCGGCACGCTGCTCGCGCTCAACGCCATCGCGGTCGCGACGGTGACGCCGCTGAACTCCCTGATGAGCGCCCTGCAGCGGCTCCAGGTCGCGAGCGCCGCGATCGGCAGGCTGGCCGACATCCTGGACAGCGAGCCGGAGGCCGAGGCCGGGCTCCCCCGCGCGGCCGTGGGGGCGGCGGCGAGGGGCATGGATGATCCGCGCGAGCCCGTGGTCGTGGATCCGCGGGGCGCCGTCGAGCTACGCGGAGTGGGGTTCCGGTACGACCCCAGGGGCGTCTGGACGCTACGGGAGATCTCCCTCACCGCCCGCCCGGGGCAGAAGATCGCCCTCGTGGGCCGTTCCGGGTCGGGGAAGAGCACGCTCGCGAGGATCCTGCTCGGGTTGTACACACCTGTGGAGGGCGAGGTGCGCTACGACGGCGTGGCCGTGCCGGCCTGGAGGATGCCCGAGCTGCGGCGCCGCTTCGGGGTCGTCACCCAGGAACCGTCGCTGTTCACCGGAACGATCAGGGAGAACATCGCCCTCGCCGACCCCGGCGCGCCCCTGGAGCGCGTGGTCGCCGCGGCCCGGCTGGCCTGCGTCCACGAGGAGATCGCCCGGCTGCCACTGGGGTACGACACCCCGCTGTCGGAGGGCCACGGCCTGTCCGGCGGCCAGCGCCAGCGGCTGGCCCTCGCCAGAGCGCTGCTCGCCGGGCCCCGGCTGCTCGTGCTGGACGAGGCCACCAGCCACCTCGACACCGCCACCGAGGCCATGATCGAGTCGCGCCTGTCGGGACTGCGGCAGACCCGCATCGTGATCGCCCACCGGCTCAGCACGATCAGGGACGCCGACCTCGTCGTCGTCCTGCGCGACGGCCGGATCGCCGAACGCGGCGGTCACGAGGAGCTCCTGGCCCTCGGTGGCGAGTACGCGACTCTGGTCGAGGGTCAGCGCCCCGCCAGGTCCATCATGGAGAGATGAAGCTCACCAAACATGGTCACGCGTGCGTGCGCCTGGAGAAGGACGGCACCGTCCTGGTCATCGACCCCGGCGGTCTCACCGAGGAGTCCGCGCTCGAAGGAGCCGACGCCGTCCTCATCACCCACGAGCACTTCGACCACCTGGACGCCAAGCGCCTCGCCAACCTGCGGCCGGACGTGGGGATCTGGACCTGCGCCGCGGCCGCCCGGCAGCTCGAAGGCCTGAGCACCAAGGTCAACGTCGTCGGGGAGGGCGACTCGTTCACGGCCGCGGGCTTCGAGGTGGGGGTCGCCGGCCGCGAGCACGCGCGGATCGCCTTCGACGTGCCCCCCGTGCAGAACGTGGGATTCCTGATCGACGGCGAGGTCTTCCACCCCGGCGACGCGTTCACCGTGCCCGGCACGCCCGTCGGCACGCTGCTCACGCCGACCAGCGGCCCGTGGATGAAGGCCTCCGAGATGGTCGACTACCTGCTGGAGGTGGCGCCCAGGCGGGCCTACTCCATCCACGACGGCCTGTACAACGACATCGGGCTCATGCTGGTCGACAACATCCTCGGCCGCCGGGCCGAGGCCCAGAAGGCCGACTTCCGGCGTCTCAAGATCGGCGAGAGCGTCGACCTGAGCGGCTGACCGCGGCCGTCAGGAGGACGAGGCGATGGTGGCGGAGCCGATGACGGTGTCGCCGCTGTACAGGACGGCCGCCTGGCCCGCCGCCACGCCCGTCGCCGGGCTGTCCAGCTCGATGTTCAGCACCCCGCCGGAGAGCTGGGCGCGGCAGCCGTACACCTCGCCGTGCGCGCGGAGCTGCACGTGGCAGGCCAGCGGCTCGTACGGCTCGGCGACCGGGCCGTTCCAGACCGGACGCTCGGCCACGATCGAGTTCACCGCCAGGGAGGAGCGCGGGCCCACCGTCACGGTGTTGGACACCGGCTCGATCGACAGGACGTACCGGGGACGGCCGTCGGGCGTCGGCCGATCGATGTGCAGACCCTTGCGCTGGCCCACGGTGAAGCCGTACGCGCCCTCGTGCGTGCCGAGGACGGCGCCGGACTCGTCGACGATCGGGCCGCGCTCCGCGCCCAGCCGCTCGGCCAGGAAGCCGCGCGTGTCGCCGTCGGCGATGAAGCAGATGTCGTGGCTGTCGGGCTTGTCGGCCACCGCCAGCCCTCGGACGGCGGCCTCCTCGCGCACTTCGGCCTTCGTGGAGCCGCCCAGCGGGAAGATCGCGTGCGAGAGCTGCTCGCGGGTGAGGACCCCGAGGACGTACGACTGGTCCTTGCCCGCGTCGACGCTCCTGCGCAGCACCCCGCCGGTCAGGCGGGCGTGGTGGCCGGTCGCCACCGCGTCGAACCCGAGCGCGAGCGCCCGGTCGAGCACCGCCTCGAACTTGATCTTCTCGTTGCAGCGCAGGCAGGGGTTGGGCGTGCGCCCGGCGGCGTACTCGCTGACGAAGTCCTCGACGACGTCGCGGTGGAACCGCTCGGCCATGTCCCACACGTAGAAGGGGATGCCGATGACGTCGGCGGCGCGCCGGGCGTCCCGGGAGTCCTCCAGCGTGCAGCAGCCTCGCGCGCCCGTACGGTAGGACTGAGGGTTGGCGGACAGCGCGAGATGGACGCCCGTCACGTCATGGCCGGCCTCGGCGATGCGGGCGGCCGCCACCGCGGAGTCGACGCCGCCGGACATGGCGGCAAGCACACGAAGACTCATAACACTCCCGAGGTTACCCGCCCCGCGCCCCCCGGCCGCTATCAACGCCCTCCGCGGACCCGGTACCGGCGCCGTCACCCCTCGGCAGGAGCACCCGCCACACGGCCGCGGGGTTCGCGTTCGCGCCCGACACCTGGGAGGATCGAGGGCCATGCGACTGTTCGGGCGGAAAGACGAGCCGGGTGGGCCAGCCGACGCGATCGCCGGCTTCTGGACATGGTGGGCGCAGGCACGGCCGAGGGTCGACTCCCTGCTGGCGGCCGACGACACCGCGGGGCTGGCGGAGGAGATCTCCCCCGCGGTCGAGGCACTGAGCCCCGACCTGGTGTGGGGCGTCACGACGGGCCGGTCGGCACTGCACGCCCTGATCGTGTCCTCGGCGGGCAACCCGGAGCTACGTCCGCTGGCCCACCGCTGGGCGCTCGCCGCGCCGGCGTCCGACATGATGTGGGAGTTCCACCCGTCCCGGCCGGCCGTCCCGGACGCCGCGAACCTCTCGCTGCAGGTGGCGGGGCGGGAGTTCGCCCTGGACCTGCTGATGCTGGGGCTTCGGGTGCCCAGCGGGTCGCCCCGCATCGACGTCGCCGCCTACCATCCGATATTTCCCGACCTGGACGACGAGACGCGCACCGAGGCCGCCGTGCTGGCCCTGGACACACTGCTCGGCGAGGACGAGGTCGCCCGCTGGGTCGGGGACATCACCGCCGCCACCGCTCCGCCCATCGACGCCGTGGCCGCCGTCCACCTGCCCGCCGTGGTGGCCGACCTCGCCTCGGAGTACCAGCAGGAGCAGTGGGCGCTGATGGAGGGCCAGACCGCCGGCGGGGCGCGCCTGATCGTCACCGCCCGCCATCCCCTGCGCCCGGTCGACCACCCCCTCCTCGACCAGCACATCGCGATCACGCTGCCGTACGCCGAGTCCGACGAGGACGGCCTGCCGGCCGGGGAGTCCGCGGTGGCGCTCCGGGAGTTCGAGGAGCACCTGGCCGGCCTGGTCGACCGGCTCGGCGGCACCGCGCTGCTCGCCGTCCTCGTCAGCTCCGAGGGCGCCCGCATGGTGCACATCTACGCCGACCCGGCCGCGAACGCGGCCGCGACGGTCGGCGAGCTGGTCGCGGGCTGGAAGGAAGGCCACCCCACGGTCGAGGTCGACGACGACCCGGGCTGGATCTCCATCTCGCCTTTCCTGACCTGACCCCGGCGGTCCAGCCGGACCGGACCGGCCCGAGCCGGGCGTCCGGTCCGTACGGGCGTCAGCGAAGGCTCGCGCGCAGTGCGTCGGCGATCCAGCCGTGGGCGATGGTCTGCGGCGGCGGCCAGGGCGTGTGCTGGATCACGGCCACCAGCTCCCAGTGGCGTACGGCGCGCGGGTCGTGTTCGTCGTACGCGCGGACCAGCGAGCGCCGGAACTCCGGGCCGGCGTCCACCGCGCCGTGCATCCTGCCGAGGAGGGCGACGACATGGTCGAGGACCGGGCCGGCGGCCGCGGAATCCGGCTGCACCCCTTGGTCGATGGCGGTGAGCACCGTGCCGGCGATCTCCTCGTTGATCTGCTGCCAGTCCGCCAGGTCGTCCCCTCCGGCCTTCGCCCACCGCTCCCAGAACCCGGAATCGTCCCGGCGCAGGACGGCCCGGTAGTCCTCGTCGGACAGCAGCTCGGCCAGTTCCAGCCACGCGTCGAGCTGTTCGACGGTGGGCTCGGAGGGAAGGTCGGGCACCATGGCCTCCCGCAGCCCGGTGAGCCACTGCTCGCGGGCGCGGTTCCCCCCGCCGACCTCGGACACGAACGCGTCCATCAGCGCCTCGCGCTCGGCCGCTCCGAGGCGGCCGAGCGTGTTGAGCCTGCGCAGGTCCGTCTCCGAGGGCTCGCCTCGCTCCAGCGTGGCGCGCAGGACGGCGCGGGTGCGCTGGAGCGCCTTCAGCTGGGTCTCCACGGTGCGCAGCTGGAGGGTGAGCACCTGCCGCAGATCGCGCTCGCCGAGTGAGCGGATCGTGGCCAGGTCGACGCCGATCTCGCGGAGGGTGCGGATGAGCTCCAGCCGGGCCAGGTCTTCCTCGCCGTACACGCGGTAGCCGCCCGCCGTGCGGTCGCGCTCGGGGAGGACCCCGGCGTCCGAGTAGAACCGGATCGTCTTCACCGGGAGCCCGGACAGCTTGGAGAGCCGCCCGATCGTGTACCTCTCGTGTTGCGTGGCCATGGTGACGATTATTCCGTTGAGTCTCCAGTAACTGGACAGTTTACCGTTTCCGGCATGGCTAAGCACAAGATCACCAGGGTCGTGAAGATACAGCTCAAAGCCGGTGAGGCCGGGCCCGCGACCGTCGGCAAGGACCTCGGCCCGCTGGGGATCAACCTCATGGACTTCTGCCGGCGGTACAACGCCGCCACGGAGGCGCAGCGCGGGTTCGTGGTGCCTGCCGAGGTCACGGTGTACGAGGACCGGTCGTTCGACCTCGTCACCAAGATGCCCACCACGGCCTCGCTCCTGCGCAGAGCCGCCGGCCTGGACGGCGGCAGTCCCCGCCCCGGCCACCACACCGCCGCGACGATCAGCCGGGAGCAGTTGCGGGAGGTCGCCCGCACCAAGCTCCCCGACCTCAACACCACCGACCTCGACCAGGCCGAAAAGATCATCGCCGGCACGGCCCGCTCAATGGGCCTCCAGATCAAGGACTGAACCCCACGGCCCACCGGCCCTGGATCGGTACGGCCAGGTCGGTACGGCTAGGTGAGGCCGGCCCGGCGGGCGCGGTCGGCGGCGGGGCCGATGACCCGCATCAGCTCGTCGATGTCGGCCTCGGTCGAGGTGTGGCCGAGGGTGAAGCGCAGCGACCCCCGTGCCCGTACGGCGTCGGCGCCCATGGCGAGCAGCACGTGGGAAGGCTGGGCGACGCCCGCGGAGCAGGCCGAGCCCGTCGAGCACTCGACTCCCTTGGCGTCGAGCAGCATCAGCAGCGCGTCGCCCTCGCAGCCGGGGAAGGAGAAGTGGGCGTTGCCGGGGAGGCGGTCGTCGGGATGGCCGTTGAGGACCACGTCCGGCACCGCCTCACGCATCCTGGCGATCAGCTGGTCGCGCAGAGCGCGCAGCCGGGCGGCGTTCTCCTCCTGGCGCTCGACCGCGGTCCGCACGGCCGCCGCGAAACCGGCGATCGCCGGCGCGTCCAGGGTGCCCGAGCGCACGTCGCGCTCCTGGCCGCCGCCGTGGAGCACCGGGACCGGGTCCACACCCCTGGCCAGCAGCAGGGCTCCGACGCCCATCGGCCCGCCGACCTTGTGCCCCGACAGGGTCATGGCCTCCACGCCGGACCCGGAGAACGACACCGGCAGCTGTCCCACGGCCTGGACCGCGTCGCTGTGGAACGGGATGCCGTACTCCCGGGCGAGCGCGGCCAGCTCGGGGATCGGCTGGATGGTGCCGACCTCGTTGTTGGCCCACATCACGCTGACCAGGGCGACGCGATCAGGAGCCTTCTCGATGGCGGCGCGCAGCGTGTCGGGGTGGACGCGGCCGTACTCGTCGACGTCCAGCGGCTCGACGGACGCGCCCTGCCGGTCGGCCAGCCAGTGGGCCGGGTCGAGGGCGGCGTGGTGCTCGACGGCGCTGATCAGGATCCGGTCGGCTCCGCAGGACGCCTGGCGCGCCCAGAAGAGCCCCTTGATGGCGAGGTTGTCGGCCTCGGTGCCCCCGGAGGTGAAGACGACCTCGCTCGGTCGTGCGCCGAGGGCGCCGGCGATGGTCTCGCGCGACTCCTCGACGACCCTGCGGGTGCGGCGTCCGGCGGCGTGAAGGGACGAGGCGTTCCCGACGCGCACGAGTTGCGCGGTCATCGCCTCGACGGCCTCAGGGAGCATCGGCGTGGTCGCCGCGTGGTCTAGGTAAGCCATGGCGTAGTCCAGAGTACCCAGCTTGAGAACTGTACCGTCCAGCCGGTATAGTTACGATGTGAGAAAAGACGAGCTTTTGAACGCGGCGGAGGAGCTGCTGGCCGACCAGGGGGCCGGGTGCCTCACGCTGTCGGCCGTGGCCGAGCGCGCCGGCGTGAGCAAAGGCGGTCTTCTCTACCACTTCAGCACCAAAGAAGCACTGATCAAAGGTCTGATCGAGCGCCTGGTCGCGGACTTCGACGAGCTGGTCGCCTCCCAAGGTGAGAGTTCGTACACCCGCGCCTATCTGGCGGCCACCTTGGCCGCGGTCCGCAGCGGCCGGCTGAGACGGTGGGCCGTCGTCACCGGCGCGGCCGGGGATCCCCAGCTCCTCGCCCCGCTGCGCGAGGCGATGGCCCGCTGGCATCGCGAGGGCATGGAGACCGAGCCCGACCGGATGGCGGCCCAGATCGTCCGGCTGGCCTGCGAGGGTCTGTGGGAAGTGGCGACCCACGACCCCGGGTTCTACGACGAGGCCCAGTACGAGGAACTCCACCGCCGCCTCCTCGCCCTGCTCCCGAACCCATGACCCCGAACCTGAGCCCCGAGTCGTGCCGAAGGGTACGGCTTCCTGGTTGTGCCTGAGGCCGGGTCCCCGGACCCGTGATCTTCGAGTCTTCGCTCCGTTCTTGGCGCCGGTGACCCCAGGGTCCCGCTTCTGAGCGGGCGACGTCCGGCCGTGGTGACCATTCCCTCGCCGGGCGGCCTCCCCCGCCGTCGCGCGTTCTCCGGGTCGGCCTTCCCATGCCCATGCCCGTCCCCATGTCCGGCCGGCTGCCTGCCCATGCCGGCCGACGCCCGAAGGCGGCCCACGCCTGCGGTGCGACACCGTCCACACCTGTGTACAGAACATTTGAAAGGAAACCGTGATGACCCGCGTTCTGAGGGTGGCCCGTTCCCGGGCGATCCTCACCTTCGTCCTCGCCGGCCTGATGTGCGGCACGTTCACTGTGCGCATCCCCGCGCTGACCGACAAGCTGGGCATATCCGAAGCATCGGTCGGTGTCGTGCTCCTGGCGTGGGGTCTCGGGGCGCTGGTGACCATGCAGTCCATGCGGGGTGTGATGGCACGGACGGGCAGCCGCGCCGTCCTGCGGGTCGGAGCCCCTCTCTGCGCGACGTCGCTCCTCGGCGTCGCCTTCGCCCCCTCGCTCCCGTGGCTGATCGGGGCCGCGGCGCTGTTCGGCATGGCGTTCGGAGCGGTCGACGTCGCGATGAACGCCCAGGGCTCGACGGTCGAGCGCGCCTACGGCCGCCCACTGATGAACGGCATGCACGCCGGATGGTGCGTGGGCGCCATGTCGGCCGGGCTTCTCGGCACCGCCGCCATCTCCTTCGGCGTCTCCTTCACGGCCAACCTGGCGCTGGTCGCCCTGGTCTCGGCGCCGGTGGCGTACGTGCTCAGCCGCGGATTCCTGCCCGACCGGACCTCCGCCGAGCAGGCCTCGCGTGACGCGGCCTCCGGCGGGGCGCGGCGCAGGATGCCTGCGATGGTGTACCTGCTCGGCGCGATCGCGTTCGGGGCGTTCATGGTCGAGGGCGCCGTCGCCGACTGGAACGGCCTGTTCCTGCGGGACACCATCGGCGCCCCCGAGGCGGTCGCCGCCCTCGGGTACCCGATCTTCGAGGGCGGCATGCTCATCGCCCGGCTCGCCGGCGACCGGCTGCGCTCGCGGGCCGGCGCCCGGCGCCTGATCATGGCCTCCGGCCTCGGTACGGCGGCCACCTTCACGCTGGTGATCACGACCTCGTCGCCCGTGGTCGCCGTCGCCGGGATGGCCCTCATCGGCCTCACCGTCGCCACGGTGTCCCCGATGGCGATCTCGCTCGCGGGCACGGCGACCGGCAGTCCCGGGCCGGCCATCGCCCAGACCGGGGCGATGGGGTACGCGGGCCTGCTCCTCGGCCCGGTCGTGATCGGGTTCCTGTCCCATGCCGCCACGCTCAGGGTCGCGCTCGGCATCGCGGTCGTCCTCGGTGTCCTCATCGCGGCGGCCGCCCACTTCCTGCCGAAGCCGCACACGGCCGGCGCGGAGATCCGCGAGCTGCAGCCTCCCGTGCCCCTGAAGACCGCCGCCTGATCGGTACGGCCTGACGGATGTCATGTCGCCGGGGCACGGGAGTCATCCGCTTGCCGTGATATCGGCGTCTACCCGGGCTGGCTATGAGGCACGGACGATCCGGGGCCGCCAGGGGCCGGAAAACGCGGAACGGCGCCGCACCCGCTGCGGAGCGGGGTGCGGCGCCGTTCCGGTGAACGCCCGTGCGAGGTCTACTTGCGCTTGCCGACCTCTTCGGTGAGCTGCGGGACGATCTGGTTCAGATCGCCCACCACGCCGAAGTCGGCCAGCTCGAAGATCGGCGCCTCGGGGTCCTTGTTGATCGCGATGATCGTCTTGGCGGTCTGCATGCCGGCCCGGTGCTGGATGGCGCCGGAGATGCCCGCCGCGATGTACAGCTGCGGCGACACCGTCTTGCCGGTCTGCCCGACCTGGAACTGGTGCGGGTACCATCCGGCGTCGGTCGCGGCGCGCGAGGCGCCGACGGCGGCGCCGAGGGAGTCGGCCAGCTTCTCGATGATGGAGAAGTTCTCGGCCGAGCCGACGCCGCGGCCACCGGAGACCACGATCGCGGCCTCGGTGAGCTCGGGCCGGGCGCCCTTCTCCTGCTTGACGCGCTCGACGACCTTGGTCGCCTTGGCCGCGTCGGACAGCGACACCGCCACCTGCTCCTCGGCCGCCGCTCCGGCGGAGGCCTCGGGGGCGGTGGAGTTCGGGCGGACCGCGACGATCGGGGTGCCCTTGCTCACGCGCGACTTGACGTTGACGCCGCCGCCGAAGATGGACTGCTCGGCGACGAAGCCGTCACCAAGGCCCACCGCGTCGGTGATGACGCCGGAGTCGGTCTTGATCGCCAGACGCCCGGCGATCTCCTTGCCCTCGGCGGTGGCGGCCACCAGGACCGCCGCGGGGGTGGCGGAGGACACGAGCTGGGCGAGCAGCTCGGCCTTCGGCGCCACGACGTGGTCGACGATCTCGGCGGAGTCGGCGACGTAGACCCTCTCCGCGCCGTACTCGCCGAGCCTGGCCTTGGCCTCGGCGGAGTAGCCGGGACCGGCCCAGACTGCGGACGGCGAACCCAGCGAGCGCGCCAGCGTCAGCAGCTCCAGGGTGACCTTCTTGACCTCACCGTCGACGTGCTCGACGAGAACCAGAATCTCAGCCATCGGTCGCGCCCCTCAGATGAACTTCTTCGACGCGAGGAAGTCGGCGGCCTTGGAGCCGCCGTCGCCCTCGTCCTTGACGATGGTGCCGGCCGCGCGCGGCGGGGCGACGGCGAACTCCGTCACCTCGCTCCAGGCGCCTCCCAGGCCGACCTGGGCGGTGTCGATCTCGGCGTCGGCGACGCCGAGGGTCTGCACCGGCTTCTTCTTCGCGGCCATGATCCCCTTGAAGGAGGGGTAACGCGGCTCGTTGATCTTCTCGACCACGGAGACGACGGCGGGCAGCGAGGCCTGGACCTTGTCGTAGCCGTAGTCGGTGACCCGCTCGATCGTGACGGAGGATCCCTCGATGTCGACCTTGCGGGCCAGCGTGAGCTGGGGCGTGCCGAGGCGCTCGGCCAGCATGGCGGCCAGCACGCCGGTGCGCGCGTCCGTGGACTCCGAGCCGAGGATGACCAGGTCGTACCCGATCTTCTTCAGCGTCTGGGCCAGGGCGTAGGAGGTGGAGAGCGCGTCCGAGCCGTGCAGAGCGTCGTCGACCAGGTGGACGGCCTTGTCGGCGCCCATGGCCAGAGCCTTGCGGATCGTGTCCGAGGCCTTGCTCGGCCCCATGGTGAGTACGGTCACCTCGCCGCCGTGGGCCTCTTTGATCTTGAGCGCCTCTTCGACGGCGTATTCACACAGCTCGTTGATGACACCGTCCGCGGCGTCACGGTCGAGCGTGTTGTCCTTGGAACTCAGCTTGCGCTCGGTCGCCGTGTCGGGGACCTGCTTCACGCAGACGACGATGTTCATGGCCGGTGGCCGACCTCCCGTTTCACAGGCGCCACCGCATCGCTGGGTTGGCGCCGAATTCCTCGGCACGTACGCGCGGGGTACGCGCACGTCGTACGGCTGCTCCGGTGACCGGCACCGAGAGCCGCCTTCAGACTGTCATGCGCCCACGGGCGCCGTGACGTTGGGTGGCCCGGGACGGTTTCCGTGTCGGAAGTCCATCCCTTACCCTCCAGATTATGTTACTCACTAGTAGCTTAGCGGCAATATCGTACCTGTACGGCCTGCGGCGCTCGCACGGCGTTGATGTCCCCCACCATACCGAACTTAATTCCAGACGCTCATGCGCCCCATGGCCTCAGCCGGCGAAGGCGACCATCACCAGGACGACCATCACGGTGGCGAGGGCCAGCAGCAGCGTGAAGGGACTGAAAACCGCGATCAACGCCGCGTACAAACCGACGGCACCCGCCCCGCTGACCAGGTCGAACACCACGCGAGACCGTGCCCTGGCGGCCAGGCCCATGCCCGCGTCCACCAGCACGCCGACGCCGTAGGCCGCGAGGACCAGCAGCGACATCTCCGGAACATACTGCCGGACGGCGGCGGCCACCAAGCCGGCGACGACCCCCGAACCGACCACCCAGCGCCGGCGCACCTTGTCACGATGGCGGGCCCGCGCGTCGTCGACCGCGCCGGCCGCCTCCCGCCGCCCGGGCCGCCGCCACACCTGCGTCGGCGGCTCCACGGAGTCCGTGGCGCGCCGCCGCTCGGCCGCGAGCGGCGGCGGCGGCGGAGCGGCCGCCCCCAGCCTGGCGCAGAGCTCGGCCGTCGTCGGCCTGGCCGCCGGGTCGTGCCGCAGGCACTGCTCTATCAGCGGGAGCAGCCAGGACGGCACCTCGGCCAGGTCGGGATCGTGATGGACGACGCGGTAGGCGACCGCGGGCGCCGGTCCCGACCCGTACGGCTGGCGTCCCGAGGCGGCGTAGGCCATCGTCGCGCCCCAGGCGAAGACGTCGGCGGCGGGGCCCGCCTCCCCGCCCTCCAGCACCTCCGGCGCGAGGTATCCAGGAGTGCCGAGCACGGCGCCCGACGCGGTCACCGACGCGGAGTCCAGCGCGCACGCGATGCCGAAGTCGATGACGTGCGGTTCGCCGTCGGCCAGGATGACGTTCGCCGGTTTCAGGTCGCGGTGCACCACTCCCGCCGCGTGGATGGTCGCCAGCGCCTCGGCCAGCCCGCGCGCAAGGCGTACGAGCTCCTCACCGCGCAGCGCCGTGCCCGCCGCGAGGACGGTTCCGAGGGAGCGGCCCTGGACGTACCTGGTGACGAGGTAGGGACGGGGACCGGTGAGCGAGGCGTCGAGCACCTCGGCGACATGCGGCCCGCGCACCCTGCGCATCGTGTCGACCTCGCGGGCGAGCCGGGCCAGCGCCGCCTCGTCCGCCGCCACGTGCGGATGGAGCACCTTGATCGCGACCGTGTGGCCTTCGGGGTCGAGCGCCAGGTGCACCTCGCCGAAGCCGCCCGCACCCAGCCGTGACAGCAGGCGGTACGGCCCGAGCTGATCCGCCGCCGGAACGCTCATGCCCCTCCTCCCGGCCCGCCCGGCCCGTCGACGGCCTTACCGAGATCATCTGCCCCAGAAGGCCAGGAAGCCCACTCCGAGGTTTCTCATCAGATCTTCGACCAGACCGCCGATGAGCCCCGTCGCGCTGCTCCTGGCCTGCTCCCCCAGGGCGTCGATCGCCTTGGACGGCGCCTGCCAGGGGATCCACGACGGGACGGCGGACATGGCGGTCACCACCGTGAAGAACGCCAACGTGCCGACGATGATCGTCAGGATCAACCCGGCGCCCGGACTGCGGATCACCGCCGTCAGGGTGCGCGCCACCGCCTTGCGGGGCGCGCCGCCGCCCGGCAGCAGGAACAGGCCCAGGACGAACGCCGACGCCCCGTAGGCGGCGGCGGAGTCGGTGGTCATTCCCCCAAGGAAGTGCAGCCCGCCCCAGACGCACATGGCGAACATCACGGCCAAGGGCGTGACCACCAACGTCATGAGGGTGGCTCTGATCAGCGCCCACGGCGTGCCGAGCACGGCAAGCAGCGGGTCGCTCGCGCTGCTGCCCCGGATCGAGCGGCGCTGCGCCAGATCGCTCCAGAGATGCTCCCCGACGCGCAGGCAGAGCACCACGACGACCATCAGAACGCTGATCAGCACGGGAAGCAGGCGCGCGCTCGCGACCGCCACGGCCAGCAGCAGGGCGGCGAGCACCGGGTGCCCCGCGCGGTAACGGGGACGGTCGGGCTCGGGCCCGCGCTCCTGCTCGGGCGCGTGCGGCCCGCGTGCCCGGTCGGGCGGGTACGCGCCGCCCTGGCCGGGAGCGTAGGGGCCGTGTCCCTGGGCGGGCGGGTACTGGCCCGCCGTGGGCGGCGGAGGCACGGTGCCGCGGGTGGGCCCGGGATAGGCCGGCGGGGGCGGCCCGGCCACCCGCTGGTCGGGGTAGGGCACCGGAGCGTACTGCCCCGGAGGAGCGTACGGCGCCGGGGAGTAGCCCGGGGCGGGCGGGGGCGGCGCGAACGCGGCCGGCGGGCCGGGCGGCGGCCTGTCGGCACGGGTGCGCCTGCGCTCGGGCTCGGCGTACCGCACGGGCGGCAGCAGGTCGGAGTAGCTGTCCTCGGAGGCCGGCTTGGTGCGCTTGGTCGGCGGAAGCTCCTCCTGCGCCGAGCCGTTGAGCACCGGCGTGCGGTCGCCGCCGTTGAGCACATGGGTGGCGTCGGGGGCGGACCCGCTCGCGGGGTGATCGGGCGCCGCCCCGCCGAGCACGCGGGTGCCGTCGGGCATCCGCCCGTTGGCCTGAGCGCTGTCGAGCCTGCGGGTGTGCCCGGGCTGCGCCGCGGTCTCCTGGAAGGCGGTCACGCGGGGATCGAGGGACCTGGCCATCGCCAGCAGGCCCTGGGCGTTCGGCCGGGCTCCGGCGTTCACCGCGAAGGCGGCGCGCAGCCAGCCGCGCAGCCACGGCGGCGCCTGGTCGAGGTTGGCCCGGCCCTCCATGATGTTGTAGCAGACGGACTCGAACGAGCCCGACCCGAACGGCGGCTTGCCCGTCGCCCCGAAGAACACCGTGGCGGCCAGGGCGTGCACGTCGGCCGCCTGAGTGATCTCGTCGTCCCTGATGATCTCGGGCGCCAGGTAGCCGGGCGTGCCGACGAACATGCCGGTCTGGGTGAGCCGGGTCGCGTTCACCAGGTGCGCGATGCCGAAGTCGATGACCAGCGGGTCGCCGTTGACCAGCATGACGTTGGCCGGCTTGAAGTCGCGGTGGATGACGTCGGCGGCGTGGATGGCGATCAGGGCCTCCGACAGGCCCCGCGCCAGCCGTACGACCTCGCGGTCGGACAGCGGGCCGTCGGTCAGGACGGTCTCCTCCAGCGTGCGCCCGGGGGCGAACCGCGTGACGATGTACGGCGTGGCCGCGGTGAGCTCGGCGTCGAGCACCTCGGCGACGCGCGCGCTGCGCACCCGGCGCATCGTCTCGACCTCACGCGTGAGCCGGTCACGCGCCTTCAGGTCGGCCGCGACATGCGGGTGGAGGACCTTGACGGCGACCTCCCTGCCCTCCCCGTCGAGGCCGAGATGGACCACGCCCATCCCGCCCTCGCCGAGCCGGCGCAACAGCCGGTAAGGACCGAGTCTGTCCAGCGTCTCCGGCACCGTTTCCCCCGTCATCCTGCCTTGCTCCGAAGGCCTTCCAACCGTTGTAGCCAGGTGTCCACGTTCACCGGACTCCAGACTGCCTCCCCAACGGGCATGATGAGCGTGCTCACGGCATAGACGGCCACGAGCGTGGCCACCACCCCGAGCACCCAGGCGAGCGCCATGGCCGCGTTCTTGGACGGGAACGCGGAGGCGAGCGTCCTGCTCATCTGGCGGGCCGGCCCCTCGACACCCGGCCCCGCGCAGATGATCCACAGGGAGACGGCGACCCCCCAGCTCAGCGCCGTGCCCGGTGGCACGCTGTCGATCAGGAACGTGAGCACCAGCGTCACCGGCACGCCGAGGATGAGGGCGTACGGCACCAGGGCGATCGTGATGCCGATGGACTTGAGCAGCGCCCCGGGCCGCCCGAGCACGCGCAGCACGTCGGTCGCGGCGTCCCGTGCCGGGCGCCTGGTGGCGAACGCCGGCTGGGCGATGTCCGCCGCCCTGAGAAGCACGGCGGCGGGGACCACGAGCACCGCCACCAGGACCGGCAGGACGACCGCCGCGCCGACCACGATGATCAGCGCCAGCACGCTCGCCACGGTGTACACCGGGGAGCGCCGCAGCATGTCGCCGGCGCCCTGACCTTGGTACCCGAAGTCCGGCGTGGCCTCCGGGGGCAGGTGCACGGTCGGCACGTACGAAGACTGCGCCGCCGCCACCTGACGCACGTGCGGGGTCTGCTCGAAGATGTCGGGCGCCTGCTCGAACAGCGCCTGGTGGTACGGCCGCACCGGCCCATGCGCGCCCTGAGAAGCCGATGAGCCCGCGGCCGGGAACCCTGAGGACCCCTGCGAGCCCGTTCCCGGGAACGGGGCGGACCCGCGCGGATCCTGTCCAGGGAAACCGTGCGAACCATGCGAACCCGGGGAAGCATGCGGACCCGGGGAACCGGGGCGGCCGGGCGGGGTGGCGGGGGTGGCGCCGTAGGGCTTGGCCTTGCCGTCGAGCTCGCTCAGCTCTTCGGGCCGTACGCGCCGCGTCGGCACCTCGCCCTGGTCGAGCGGGCCGGGCCGGCCGGCATCCCAGGGACGGGACGGGGCCGGCGGGGCGTAGCGGGTGGGCACCTCGCCCTCGGCCGCCCGCTCGCCGGAGGCGCCGGGGGTGACGCCGGAGGCGGGGGTGCGCGCCGCGCGGTCGAAGGCGATGCCCGCGTTGCGGAGGTCCTCGCCGGTCACTCGCACCGTGGGCCAGGGGTCGCCCACCGAGGGGGGCGGCGGCGCGTCGCTGAGCAGGGAGACGAACTCCTCCCCGGACGCGGCGCCCGGATCGCCCACCTTGCCGGAGCCGGAACCCGAGCCGGCGGCCGCGGCGGCCCCGGGAAGCGGGCCGGACGCGGCCGTGCCCGGGAGGGTCTCGGGCTGGACGGGCGGGACGAACGGGACGGCGCCGAGGCGCGGGTCGAGGGCCGGGGAGCGCCCGGCTCCGGGCGGCTCGGCGCGCAGGTCGGGGCGGGACAGCGACGTCCCCGTGACCGGCATGCCCGACATGTCAGGCTCGGTGCGGATGTCGTCCGGCACGCTCGCGCGGCCCTGCCCCGTACGCGGCGGCACGAGCCGGGAGAGCTGCCCGGCCAGCTCGGCGGCGGTGGGCCGCCTGGACGGGTCGCGCTGGAACGCGGCGCGCAGCAGGGGACGCAGGATGGCGTGGGCGGCGTCGACGTTGGCCTTGCCCGCGGTGATGTTGTAGAAGACCATCTCCAGCGTGCCCTTGCCGAACGGCGGCAGACCGGTGGCGGCGTACAGCATCGTGCCCGCCCAGGCGTGCACGTCGACCTCGGGCCCCGCCTCGTGCCCCTCGATGATCTCGGGGGCGAGGTAGCCGGGGGTGCCGATGAACATGCCGGTCTGGGTGAGCCGGGTGGCGTCGACGGCCTGGGCGATGCCGAAGTCGATGAGGACGGGCTCGCCGTCGAGCATGAGCACGTTGCCGGGCTTGAGGTCGCGGTGGATGACCCCGGCCGCGTGCACCGCGGCAAGCGCCTCGGCGACGCCGTGGGCGAGGCGGAGCAGCGGGCCGACCTCCAGCGGCCCGTCCTGCTTGACCGTGTCGTCCAGGGGGCTGCCCGGGACGTATCGGGTCACGATGTAGGGACGGCTGCCGGTCACGTCGGCGTCGAGCACCTCGGCGATGTGGCTGCTGCGCACCCGCCGCATGGTCTCGACCTCGCGCGCGAGCCTGCGGCGCGCGACGTCGTCTCCGGTGACCTCGGCACGCAGCACCTTGACGGCGACCTGCCTGCCCTGGGAGTCGAGCGCGAGATGGACCACGCCCATGCCGCCTTCACCGAGCCGCCGGAGCAGCCGGTAGGGGCCCAATCGGTCGTCCTGATTCATCTGATCTCCGGCGGTGCCCCGGCGTTGATGTCCGGAGGGAAGCGCCTTGCTCCAATTGTCACGGTTCGCTCACTTTGTGCAATGCCCATACCGGAAAGGTCCGGTCGGCGAATCATGGCATGGCACACCGACGGATCCGCATGGTGCGGACCCGCACGCCCTCGCGGCGGGCAACCCCCATTGCCAGCCGTCCGGCGGCCGACCTCCCCCGCGCGGCCGCCGGTCTCTCCCTTGAGCCCGGCGTGGCCACGAGCACGCTCCGCGCACTCGCAGCCCTTGACGGCACGTAGCACCATACCGGCTTAAACCCCGCCCATGAGAGGAACCAAGAGGCGACATTCCCGGTAGTACAACGGCTGAACCAGGCCCATCGGTTTCCCAAAACGGGAAACTCTTGTGACCAGGGCCGGTCACTGGGCGAGAGAGACCACTTCAGCGGTCTTGAGACGGGTGAGGGCCTCGCCCGCGAGCGCCAGCTTGGAGCCCCGGATTCCGCTGCCGATGACCACGTACGGCCGCCGCGCGACCTCGGCGTCCACCAGCACGGGCCAGTCCTCGGGGAGCCCGAGAGGAGTGATGCCGCCGAACTCCATGCCGGACAGCTCGACGGCGTCCGGCTGCGGGGCGAAGGAGGCCTTGCGCGCGTCCAGGTGGCGGCGGATCACCCCGTTGACATCGGCGCGCATCGTCGCGAGCACCATGACCGCCGCGTACCGCGTCTCACCGCCCCGCTTGGCCGCCACGATCACGCAGTTGGCCGAATCGTCCAGCGCCACGGCGTACCGCTCGCAGAAGGCGGCGGTGTCGGCCAGCGCGGGGTCGATCGGCGCCACCGCCACCTCGTCGGTCATCGTCTGGACCGCGCGGGCGACCGGGTCGGCGAGCAGGTCCGGCCGTTCCCCGGCGGGCACCCACTCGAGCGTGCCCAGCTTCATGGGTCATGCCTCCTTCAGCACGCGATGGTGGAGTTCGGTGACCACCTTACGGGCCGACTCGAAGGCCCCCGCCTGCCAGGCGATCAGATGGGTGAGCCAATCCCCCGCGAAGTAGACCCGCCCGGCCGGGCGCTGGAGCAGCCTCAACCCGCCCATCGACGGCCAGCGCACCCAAGCGCCCTCGATGTGCGGCTGCCGCCGCCAGGAGACCGAGGCGCTCGCCAGCAGATCGGCGCCGTACTTCGCGCCGTGGACCCTGCGCCCCTGCGCGATGGCCCGGCGCAGGCGCCGCGCGTGGGTCATCTCGCTGTAGGAATCGGCGTCCTCGCCGGTGTTGTAGTAGCCCACGACCAGGCCGCGCGGGCCGTGGAAGCCGTGGGAGGGGTACCAGATGTGGCCGACGTCCAGGTCGGTCTCCGTGGCGCCGCCGTACACGCGGTCCTCGATCTCCCACCAGCGCCGGCCGTACTCAAGGCCGAGCTTGCCCGCCGCCAGCGGGACCGGAGTGGCCAGGGCGGCCTGGACGTCGGCGCCGAGATTGCCCGGGATGCGGGCGAGCAGATGCGGAGGAAGGGCCGCGACGCAGTACTCGGCCCTCAGCGGCGCGCCGCCCTCGACCGCCACCTCGACCCCGTCCGGGGTGTTCGTGATCTTCGTGACGCGCGTGCCGGTCCTGATCCGATCGGCGCCCACCTGCCGCGCCAGCGCGTGGACGATGGCGTCCATCCCGCCCACCGGCTGGAACATCGGCATCGCCTGCTCGTAGCCCGCGTCCATGGTCAGCACCCGGCCGAGGCCCTGGCTCAGGACCTCGGTGAGCGAGGGAGGGGCGCCGAGCTCGGACCCCTGCCCGATGCCCGGGTTCACCCGGTAGCCGCGCCGCTCGCCCCCGGTGTAGTCGTGGGACGGGCCGATCTCCCCGAAGGCGGACAGGAAGTCCAGCAGTCGCTCCTTGTCGGCGCCGGTCAGGCGGGCGTCCAGCGCCCCGGCGTCGGCCGCCTTGGCCAGCAGCTCGGAGATGTACCCGTAGGCGTCGGCGCGTGCCGTCCGGACCCGCACGGGGGCCTTCATCCCGGCCGTGAGCACGTAGGCGGCCGAGTTTGAGTTGACGAACACCTCCAGCGGGACGCCCAGCTCGCGGCAGTAGTCGAGCGTCACCATCCACTGGGCGATGCGGGCGGGACCCGCGTTGAAGTACGTGCCCTCCCCGAAGGTCACCCGCTGCGTGTCCCCCGGGGACGCCGAGCCGGCCGCGCCCTGGACGGGCAGCTCGGTCACGGTGTCGCCCCCGCGCAAGGTGAGGCTGCGCCCGCCCACCCGGTCGCGGGCCTCCAGCACCGTGCAGTCGTACCCCGCCTTGCCCAGCTCGTACGCGCACGCCAGGCCGGCCACGCCCGCGCCGAGCACGAGCACCGACGCGGGGCGCCCGCCGCGCAGGGCGAAGTCCGAACGCTGCGGCGGGACGTACGGCGAGGGGGCGGCCGTCCCGCCGACGACCGGCACGGGCGGCGTGCCCTTCGCCGGGGCCAGTCCCAGCGCCCCCATCGCGGCGTACATCGCGCCCGCGCCACCGGCCGCGCCGATGCCGACCAGCAGCGACCGCCGCGTCAGGCCATCCCTTTGCCCCGGTAAGCCATCTTGCCCCGGTAAGCCATCGTTTCGCACAGGCTCAGCCGTACACGCCGCTGCTGCACGCCACCTGACCCGCGATCATCGCGAAGAGGCCGAGCAGCGCCATGATGTCCCTGAAGTCCTCGGTGGTGAACTCGATGTGCCGCGGGCCCGCCTGCCGGACGCCCGGGATGAGGGAGCAACCCGCGGCGATGGCCGTGGAGTTCCACTCGATCCCCAGCGTGAACGGCGGGGCGATCACGTACGGCCGGAAGTCGCTCAGCCGGTTGATCGCCCGGGCCGCGGCCTCCCTGATCAGCGCCTGGGCGACGCTGGGCGGCAGCAGCTCGGCGGCGAACCTGTCGATGCCCTTCTTGACCGCGACGGTCTCCACGTCGCCGAGGAGCTCCCGCGCCTCCTCGCACACCGCCTCGTCACCGGTGACCAGCGCCACCGGCACTCCGAGGAACCCGGCGACCCCGGCCACCAGCCGCGTCTCGCCGCAGACCTCGCCGTTGAGGTAGACGTTCTGGATCTCCTTGCCCATCCACGTGTGGTTGAGCACACCGTGCTGGACCCCGGCGCGAGCGTGGTAGCCGGCGAAGCAGGCGGCCTGGAAGTCGGCGGTCAGCCCCTGCGCCATGCGCATCGGCTTGCCCGGTCCCCGGATCAGCGAGGCCCTCGGGTCGAGCAGGTCGACGCGGAGGTTCTTGGTCGAGCCGTGGGCGTCGTTCACGGTCACCGTCGAGGCGCCGGCCTCGAAGGCCCCCGCGATCACCGCGTTGGCGTCCGCCGTCATCAGCTCGCAACCGCGCTCGTAGCCGCGGCCTCCGGTGTGCATCTCCTCGGGGTCGGTGAGCCCGGTCACACCCTCCATGTCGACCGACACATAGACCTTCATCGCCCTCCCCAGCTCTCTACCCGCTTGACGTCGCCGGCCTCCATGAAGCCGAACTCGCGGGCCATGATCGTCTCGATCGTGCCCCGCCACCGCGCGGGGATCTCCTCGACGGCGGGAGGGTAGCACCGCTCCAGCCACCGCGTGGACTCCGGCGTGGCCTTGAGGTACTCGGCCGCACGGGCGAAGGGGGTGTCCTCGATGCCCGGGACGTGGGCGCAGCCGTACTCGATCATCTCCTGGCCCCCGTAGGGCGGGGGCTGCTGCCACTTGCGGGCGACCGGACGGTCGGCGGTGATCGTCGTACGCATCGGACGCCGCTCGACGGCAGCCTGGATGAGCTCCTTGTACAGGCATTTCCCGCACCGGCCACACGGCCCGCTGCCGTCGCCGCGCAAGCACCAGCGTACCTGGTCGCGCAGCTCGGACCCGAGCGCGAGCCGCATGGTCATCGCCTCGCTGATCCCGCCTACCGGCAGCACCAGCGGCAGTCCCGCGGCGGCGAAGAGCCGGCCCCACGGCCCGTGCCCGGACCACATCGGGTTGTCCGGCGTGAACCGGTGGACGTACCGGCCACCGCCCAGCCACCGCGAGCCGATCTCGTAGCCCAGGGCCACGCCCCCCAGGTCCATGGCATCGGCGAGCAGGATGGCGCCCACCATGACGGCGTGATGCTCGGGGTACCCCGGGCGCGGGGACCGCAGCAGGAACTCAAGATCCGACTCGACGGGCGTCACGTCCCTGCCGGTCTTCTCCGCGAGCGCCGCCAGCACGTCCGACCTGTAGTGCGTCCACCGGTTCGGGATCCGGGGATGGCTCACCCTGCGGAAGTGGATCAGCGGCGCGTCCGGCAGCATCGCGGCCACGGCGGCCGAATCGGCGCCGCCGCTGTAGGAGATCGCCAGCCGCGTGCCCGACCGGGGCGTCCCACCGACGGGCCCCGCCTCGATCCCCCAGCCGCTGTGGAACGCCTCGGCCAGGTCAGGAGAGATCGGCCGGTCGAAGACGACGCGGCCCACCGCCCACGGCGCGGCGACGGTCCAGGCCGCGAGCGCCAGCAGATCGGGATGAACCGAGTCGAGACCGGCAGCGGAGCCGTTAACGGCAGAGCCGGTAGCGGTGCGGCCGATAGCGGCAGAGCCGGTTCCTGTGCGGCCGATAGCGGCAGAGCCGGTAGCGGTGCGGCCGATAGCGGCAGAGCCGGTTCCTGTGCGGCCGATAGCGGCAGAGCCGGTAGCGGTGCGGCCGGTAGCGGTAGGGCCTGTGCTACGCGGCAGACGCACGTGGCACGTGTCAGTGGCCAGTTCGACCCGCTGCCCATCGGTGACGGTTCCGGCAAGTTCCTCACCGGCGTCCAGCCGGAGGCGCAGCCGCCAGAGGCCCTCCTCGAATGCCCAGCTCGCCCTCACGAAGCCGCCTCATCGCCGGGAGCGGCCCTCCCGGCTCTGCCGCCACGCTTCGGAGCGGCACCACGGGGAGCGGCACCACGGGGAGCGGCGTCAGAGGGAGCCGCATCTCCGGCAGCCGGAGCAACGCCTTGATCGACCGGAGCGGCGCCTTGATCCACCGGAGCGGCGCCTTCACCGATCGGAGCGGCGCCGTCCTCGCGGATGCCGTCGATCGCCTGCCAGAGCCGGATCTCCTCCTGGAGCAGATGATCCACCGCCGACGCGGTCTCCGTGGCGAGCCGAAGCGCCTCCTCGGCCTTCGTGGCGGCGGCCGCGCCAGGGGACGCGGAAGTCCCGCGCCTGATCTCCTTGCGGAGCTGCTCGACCTCGCGCCGCAGGGCCTCGATCTCACGCTTGACCGCCTGGACCTCCCAGAGGGCATCCCGGACGTCCTGCCGGTGATCGGCCCGCGTGACATAACGGGCATCGAACCGGCCGAGTACGGCGCGCCGAACCCGCAGGGGTGCCAGGACACGCATCACGAACCGCGCCATGGCCGGTCACTTTAACGGCAAACCATGATCTACCCGAATCGCGAAGATTCCTGTTCCATCACGCTTCCTGACAGGGAAGCCTGACTGCGCCGCCCAGAGGCTCTTCACAGGATGCGAGATCGGCTCACGGACGAGGCAGCCGGCCCGCGACGGGCCCGAGAGGCCACTCCCCTATCCCGGCGACCTGGTCATCGCCACCAAGGTGGGCGTGGTCCGAGACGAGTGGCAGAGCTGGAACGCCGCCGGCGAACCGGCGCAGCTCCGCGAACAGGTCGAAGAGAACCTCGTCCGGCTGGGCAAGGACCGCCTCGACCTGGTGTACCTGCGGGCGGGCGGGGACGGGCTCATGTTCCCCGGCGACACGCCCTTCGCCGAGTCGTTCGGCACGCTCGCCGAGCTGCGGCGGCGCGGGCTCATCCACCACCTCGGGCTCAGCGGCGTGACGACAGGCCGGCTCGCCGAGGCCCTGGAGATCGCCCCCGTGGTGGCGGTGCAGAACCGCTTCCACATCTTCGACCGATCCAGCGCGGATGTCCTGTCCGTGTGCGAGGACGCCGGTATCGCGTTCGTCCCTATTTCCCCCTCGCCGCCGGGATGCTACGCCCCGCCCTGGACCTCTCGCAGGCCCCGCCCGGGATGGCCCCGACCGTCGAACAGCTCACAACGCTCGATGAGATCGCCGACCGGTACGGCGCCACCCGAGCACAAGTGGCACTCGCCTGGCTCCTCCGCCGCTCACCGGTCACCCTCGCCATCCCTGGCACTTCCTCCCTCGCCCACCTGGAGGAGAACCTGGCTGCTGCCCACCTGCACCTGACCAGCGACGACATCACCACCCTGGACAAGCTCGCCTGACCCTCCGTCACGACTCGAACGATCTGTCACGTTGCCGAACGATCACGTTGCCGAACGATCCGTCACGTCCCGAACGATCCGTCATCCGTCGCGAACCGAACGTTCCGTCGCGAGCCCACCGACAACAGCCCCCCATGCGATGGCACGCCGAAATCGGCCAATCACCCAGCCCAGCCGGTTCGCTAGTGGAACTGGGGTGCTCACGACCCGCTGGACATCATGTCCGCTGGCGAACTGCAGCGTTCGCAACCCGCTTGGACCTCATGTCCGCTGGTGTGGGCGGGGGGTACGGCCGAGATAGGTGTAGCTCCAGCGGTCTTTACCGACACGACGGCGTTGGTAGCGGTCGGGGTGGCGGTAACGGTCGCGGTTGTGGAACTGGCAGGCCGGTCCGAGGTTGGCCAGGTCGGTCGGTCCACCTTCTGCCCAGCCGTCGGCGTGGTCGAGCTGGCACATGGTGGCGGGGAGCGGGCAACCGTCCACCCAGCAGGTGGCATATCGCGCGACCACCGACCGCCGCTGGGCAGGAGTGGCGAGCCGTACCTTGCGACCCATGTCCAGCACCTGCCCCTGGGCGTCCATCACGATCCGCACCAAGGTGGAAGTGCGGGCCAGCCGCTGGACATCCCCGACCGGCAACAACTGCCCGGTAGCCGCCAAGAGACCAGGCAACCACCGATCCGCCCTATGCCCGCACCTCCCGCACCCATCACCAACAGCCCCGCCGACTCGTGCAGCCTGCGCACCCCCAGAAGCCGACCCGACAGACCCGCCACCTCCCACACCCTGCGAGAACCGGAGTGACCTGACAGCGTCCACGGATCCCGCTGCCTCGACAGGCGGCACGACAGCCCCGCCACCTCCCACACGCCCGACATCACCCCCCGAGAACCGAAAAGACCCGACAGCTTCCACGGAACCCGCAGCCTCGACAGGCGGCACGACGAGCCCGCCACCTTCCACACGTCCGGCGGCATCACCACTCGAGAACCGAGAAGACCCCACAGCCTCCACGGAACCCCCAGCGCCCACAGGCGGTACGACAGGCTCGCCACCTCCCACACACCCGGCGGCACCACCCACCAAGACCCGAGAAGACCCGACAGCACCCACGAGACCCGCTGCCTCGGCAGGCGGCACGACAGCCCCGCCACCTTCCACACACCCCGCATCTCCCCGGGAGAAACGAGAGGGCCTGACGACTTTCATGGATGTTGGAGTCGGTTCGGTCGAGGCGACGGCATCGGGGGCTGTGGGAGTGCCGTGCTCCGCGCACGTCGGCTCGGGAGGGTCGTCGGGGAGGGAACCGGCGTTGACCAGGACCAGCAGCTCAGTGGTGATCTTCTTCTCCAAAAGCGCGATCAACGCATCAGCGTTTCGCACCCGCAGCGGGCGATCATCGCCTTCGGCCCGAGGCTTGGCGTAGGCGTCCAGCAGCGCCCGCAACCGGCCGGCGGCCTCACGCGGCAACCGAAACTCCCCCTCCACCCCACCCGAATCGGTCGGGCGCACGATGAGGAACCGCGCCGCGTAGTCGGCGTCGGCCTCCTGCGCCGCCTCGTCAGGGGAGAGCACCTCGCGCAGGTAACGACCCGCCCGGGCCACCTCCACCGGGCTCGCCTGATCGGCCAGACGGACCAGGATCGGCTCGGACAGCTGGGCCTGATCATCGGTCAACGGCGCGACGGCACCACAGATCGCCGACACCAACCCCTCGGTCAGGGTCCCCGCCGCGAACCGCTCGCGCACCAGCGGCAGACGCGCCAGCTCCACCGCCAAACCGACCACACGCCCCGCCCCGGCCATGCTCATCCCGCACTCCGACCGCAACCACGTCTTGGTCGAGGCATGCCCCCGGCTCCTGGCCTCACCCGACCCATGCACCCGCCCCACCCGCGCCGCGATCGCCGAGGTCAGCCGATCACGTGCGAACGAAAGATCCTCCACCTCGGCCATGCACACCGCCGGCGACTCCGGCACCCCAGCCACCGCCAACTCCTCGGCGACCTCCCGCACCCGTCCCACCAACACCCACGACGCCCGGCCGCCCGCACCAGCCCCGGTAGCAGCGCCATCAGCACCCGCACCCGCACTCGCATGCTTGAGACCGACAGGAGGACGCGGAGGGACGTCACGGGCTTGGGCGTCATGCGCGTCGCTGAGCGGATCAACCCCCGGCTCGACCAGCGGATCGACCAGCGGATCGATGTCTCGGGCAGCCGAGCCGTCACTAGAGCAAGCGCTGGAACGTGCGACCACCGCCGCCCACCACGCCGGACCCAGCACACCGCGCCCTGGCGGACGTGACCAATCACGCCTTGCAGAATCAGCCACGCCGCACCTCCAATGTCATTCGAAAGCCTGTACGAATAATTTCACACGCCGAGGTAACTCGCAACCCGATTCCACCGGCGTTAAATGCCCGAGATGAACAATTCAAGGCTCCTCGCCACAGCTGACCTAATTGGCCGGAATAGGGAGCATCGGCGGCATCTGGCAGCGGATGACCTGGTCGTGGTAGTGACGGTAGGGGCGCAGCGGGAGGCGTCAGGGTGGCTACGAGTTTGCGAGCCCCCCAGGAAACGTCATCTCGGGTGCAATGTTCCGGAATCCGACAATTCGCGATGTTAAATGGCATCCATTACGGATATTTCCTGCCTGAAGGGCTCGCCAGGAAGTTCACACTCGGCGACCGCGAGGTTTCGACACAAACCAATGACTACGTGCCATGGTCGCCATAGTCGTCAGGTTCGCCCATACGCCGAGACGCCCAGCTCACGGACCTCCTGAAGTGCCGCTCACGACGCTCCAGCGGACGTCCACGTACCATCGGATGGCTCGCCCTTTACCAAGGAGCACACCGTGTCCGAGGAGACGAACAGCCCACTCATCCCGCGCGCATACGAGCTGATCATCGGCGGCGCGGCATTCCTGGGAGCGGTCCTGTTCGTTCTTGCCGTTATCGTCCTGATCCGGCTGCTACGCCGTTCTTGAAGGGCTCAAGCGAAGGCTTCTGGCTTCTGGCTTCTGGATGGCGACCCTTTCCGCGCAACGGGTCCGCAGAAGCTGCCGTTCAGATCCACACAATCCGCATGAAAGCAGGGTGCCCGGGCACGAAGGTCGCGCTTGCAAAAGAGACCTGTGCCACGGACGGGGCCCATCTCCGGCGCTTCTCAGGCCGTCTACTGGAAGGCGTGGCGGTAGGACTGAGGGGTGACGCCGGTGATGCGTTTGAAGCGGTCGCGGAAGGCCGTGGGAGAACCGAATCCGACCTGGGCGGCGATGCGTTCGACGGAGTGCCCGGTGGTCTCCAGGAGGTGCTGCGCCTGGCGGACGCGGGCGCGGTGCAGCCACTGCAAGGGTGTGGTGCCCATCTGCTCCCGGAAGCGGCGCAGCAGGGTTCTGGTGCTCATGCCGGCGTGGCGGGCGATCTCGTCGAGGGTGAGTTCGCGGCCGGCGTTGTCCTCCAGCCAGCGCAGCAGAGGATCCAGAGCGGAGCCCTGGGGCGCGGGCGGCTGTTCGTGCACGATGAACTGGGCCTGGCCCCCCTCCCTTTCCAAGGGCATGACGGACAGGCGCGCGGCGTCGGCGGCGACGGCCGATCCGTAGTCGCGACGGATCATGTGCAGGCACAGGTCGAGCCCTGCGGCGGCGCCGGCCGAGGTGAGGATCTGGCCGTTGTCGACGTACAGGACGTCCGGATCGACGCCGATGCGGGGGTATCGCCGCGCGAGCTCAGGGGCGACGAGCCAGTGGGTGGTCGCGCGCAGCCCGTCGAGCAGCCCGGCCTGGGCCAGGGTGAAGGTGCCCGCGCAGATGGACGCCACCCGGGTGCCCGCGGCTCCCGCGATGCGCAGCGCGTCCAGCACGGGATCGGGGACGGGCGCGAAGGGAGTGGCGGTGCCGGGCACGATGATGGTGTCGGCGTCGGCCAGGGCCTCCAACCCCGCGCGGGCCTGGAGGGTGAAGAGCCCGGCCTCGACGTGCGATGCAGGGGCGCAGACGCGCACCCGGTATCCGGGACGCTCGCCGGGCAGCCGGGTGCGGCCGAAGACCTCCAGCGGCGTGGACAGGTCGAAGGGGATGACGTTGTCCAGGGCGAGCACGGCCACTGTATGCATGGCGGAAACATACGACGGCAGCTGATTACCGCCAACACCACCCGGCTTCCCCCACTGCCGTGATCGCGACCGCGACGTAGTACCTGAACGCCTTGACCGAACGCCGCTGCATCAAGCTCCCACACGCGCGCTCCGAGACCCGCGCGATCATCGGCACACCACACCATGTTGCCGAGCCCCATGCGCAATCACCCAGGCCATGCGCGGTTCCCACCACATCCTTAAGATCGTCGCCACGTCGCAGAGGGTGGGCGAGACCCCGTCCGCGGCGCTCACCACGCTGGCCAAAGAGTCGCCCCCACACGCAAGGTCGTCGGCCGATCACACAGGTTGGCGAGACACACGGTGCCCCACCATGCCACCCAAGGTCCCGACTACCACTCCCAAGGTTCGCCGATACGCCGCAGAAACGGTTGGCGATATTCCGTGGGTCTTAGGCATTAATGCCACTGTTTCCTCGGCGCCGCGATCATTAGCGTCGACGGCGTCCGCACATCCTGCCTGCATGAAACGGAAAGCATCCATGGTCCCTGCACCCCACGGCCGTACCACCTCGTCCGAAGTCATCCTTAGGCCAAAGGTGAGAACCGGCAGAAAGGCCGCGGGCACGGGCGGCGACGTCCTGTTGTCCGCGTGAGGGGCACCGGCACGCCATGACGAAGATCCTTCTGTCGTTGCACGTGCTGGCGGCCATCCTGGCGGTGGGGCCGGTCGCGGTAGCCGCCAGCATGTTCCCGCCGGCCCTGCGCCGCATCCAGGCGGCCTCCGCCGCTGAACACCCGGCCGCGCCGGCCTCGCTGCGGACCCTGCATCGGATCTGCCGCGTCTACGCCGGAGCCGGCATCGCCGTGCCGGTCTTCGGCTTCGCCACCGCGAGCGCTCTCGGGGTGCTCGGTGACGCCTGGCTGATCGCATCGATCCTGCTGACCGCCGCGGCCGCCGGTGTCCTGGCCTTCGCCGTCCTCCCCCGCCAGGAGCAGGCACTCGCCGTCCTACGGCACCGGGACGAGGCTTCCGTCGTCCCGCAGCACGAGGACCGGGCAGCGGACCGGGCAGTGGGCCGGGCAGTGGGCCGACCAGCGGACCAGAAAGCGGGGGCCGCCGACGGCACACCCCACCGCACCTCCCACGGCACCTCCGACCGCACCTCCCACGGCACCTCCGACCGCACCTCCCACGGCACCTCCGACCGTACCTCCGACGTCCCATCCAGCCGTACCTCCGACCGCACCGCCCAGGGCACACCCGACGGCACTTCCGGTGACACACCCGACGGCCCATCCAGCGGGTTCGCCGTTCGGGGGCGGGCCGGGGTTCGGCTGGCCATGTACACCGGCGTGTTCAACGTCCTCTGGGCGGCGGTCACCATTTTGATGATCGTCCGGCCTGGATCCACCACAGGAGCCTGACCTCGTGCGTTCACGCCCGCTCCGGCTCGCCGCGCGCGCCGAAGCCGTCACCCTCGTCCTTCTGCTGCTGAACGTGGCCACCGCCCACGTCCCGCAGATCTCCTCCTTGCTGGGCCCTTCGCACGGCTGCGCCTACCTCTTCGTCGTCGCCGCGACCCTCCGCGCGCCGGCGGCGGACGGCATGGCGAAGGCCCTGGCCCTCATTCCCGGTATCGGCGGCCTGCTGGCACTGCGCCGGCTCGCCGCCGCCGATCGGCGCCTGAACGCCACCCCTGCCGGGGTCTCTCCACCTGCCCAAGACGAAACGCACACCACGCCACTCCGCGATGATCTCGCGGCCGAGCCGGAAGGATCCCCATGACCGACGTCGGTAGCGCCCGCGCCGCCCAGCCCCGCCCGCAGGTGGCGATGCTGCTGTACCCGGGCCTGACCCTGCTCGACCTCTTCGCGCCGCATACCGCCCTCGCCCGCACGATGGACGTGCACCTGGTCTGGAAGACGATGGACCCCGTGGTCTCCGACACCGGCGTGGCCGTGCTGCCCACGGCCACTCTCGCGGACTGCCCCGCCGAGCTGGACGTGCTGTTCGTGCCAGGAGGGCTCGCCCAGGACGAGGTGGCGGCGGACGAGGAGGTCCTGGCCTTCCTCGAAGACCGCGGCGCCCGCGCCAAGTACGTCACCTCGGTGTGCGGCGGCTCGCTGATCCTGGGCGCCGCGGGGCTCCTCCGGGGCTATCGGGCGGCGACCCACTGGACAGGACGGGACGTCCTGGCCTTGTTCGGGGCGGAGAACGTCAGCGAACGCGTGGTCGTCGACCGCAACCGCATCACGGGCGGCGGTGTGACGGCCGGTCTGGACTTCGGGCTGGTGGTGCTCGCCGAACTTCTCGGCGAGGACGTCGCCCGGTTCACCCAGCTCATCATGGAATACGATCCCCGGCCGCCTTTCACGGCGGGGTCTCCGGAGGGCGCCGGGCCCGAGCTGACCGCCCAGGCGCGCGTGTTCAGCGGCGCTCTCAACGCCTCGATGACCGCCATCGCGGAGGATCTCGCCACCCGAGGATGGGGGCGTGCCCGCCAGACCACCCCCGCGTGAGCCGCCGCGTTCAGCGGGCGTGTGAGCCTGGGAGGGCGGTGGCGTGCGTGACGAGCTCTCGGTAGATCCGCCGGTAGCCCTCCGCCATGGCGTCCACGCTGAAGGTCCGTTCGACGTGGTTGCGGCTGTCGCGGGGGTTCAGGGCGCCGGCGGCCTCGATGGCGGCGGGGAGTTCGTACGGGGAGTGCCGGATGAGACCGGTGACCCCGTCCACGACGACCTCGGGCACCGATCCGAGGCCGAGCGCGACGACCGGCGTGCCGCACGCCATGGCCTCGATCATCACCATGCCGAAGGGCTCCGGCCAGGTGATGGGGAAGACCAGGCACCGTGCCGCGCCGAGGAGCTCGTGCTTGCGGGCGACGCTCGCCTCCCCCTCGTAGCGCGCGTCGGACCCGAGTCTCGGCATGACGTGTTCGTGGAAGTAGGCGTGTTCCTCCGGCTCGATGAGCTTGCCGGCCAGGACGATGCTCCGGCCGGCCGCTCGGGCCGCGTCGATGGCGAGGTGGGCCCCCTTGTGCCTGCTGAACCGGCCGAGCCACAGGACCCAGTCCTCCTTGCGCTCCACGAACGGGTACGACGGCGCGTGGACGCCGTTGTACACCTGCCCGACCCAGTTGAGGTCTGGGGCGAGGGCCCGCTGGGCGAGGGAGATCGACACGAGGGAGACCGCGTCGCCGAGGGCGCGGTAGTACTCCCCCAGCTCACCGTCGACCGCGCCGTGGCAGGTGATCACGGTCGGGCCGGCTCTGGTCGCGGCGGTGAGGGCTCCCGCGAGGGTGTGGTCGTGGACGATGTCGGCGTCCACCCCGGCGGCCAGCCGGGCCGCCAGGGCCGCGTGCACCAGTTCCGGCATGGCCTCGCCGATGCGTTCGAAGGGGGGGCGCCGGTAGGTGCGCAGGAAGGGGGCGCCCGTGGTGGTGGCGCCCGCCCCGATGAGCGTCACCTCGTCACCGAGCCGCCGCAGGCCGCGGACCAGGTCGGCGAGCATGGCCTCGATGCCGCCGTACCCGGTGGGCGGCACCTGCGTCCAGGGCGGCGCCACCATCGCGATGCGCAGCTGGCAGGGGCTCCCGTCGCCACGCGAGTGCTTGGCCGTGGTCGACCGGCGCCGGGTACCGAGGCCGGGGTTCCAGCCCTTGCCGTGAGGCTGCCGTCGCATGGTCATTCCGCGTCCGGGACCCAGGTGGCGGTGGGCGGGCGTGGCACGTCGTACACCGTGACGCCGGGGGGAAGGCCGGTGATGACGGCGGGGCCGCCGCGCTCTTTGACCTCGACCGTGCACCTGCCGGAGCCGAAGGGCAGGTTGGTCATGCGGATCCGGCCGTACCGCTCGGGCAGGACCGGCGCCACCCAGATCTTGCCGTAGGGAAGCCACGGCTCGAACCGCAACAGCGTCCGCATGAGGCTGAGCGGCGAGGCGGCGGCCCATGCTTGCGGCGCGCACGAGGTCGGGTACGGGATGGGGGTCGGGAACTCGTCGCGGTCGAAGCCGCAGAACAGCTCGGGGAGCCGTCCGGCGCACTCGTGCGCCGCGTCCAGCAGGCCCTCGGCGATCCGCTGGGCCTCCTCGACGAAGCCGTACCGCATCAGCCCGGCGGCGACGAGCGCGTTGTCGTGCGGCCAGACCGACCCGTTGTGGTAGCTCATCGGGTTGTAGGCGCCCATTGTCGAGGCCAGGGTGCGCACGCCGTACCCGCTGAACATGGCGGGCGAGAGCAGGTGCTCGGCTACGGAGGCCGCCTTGTCCTCGTCGACGATGCCGGTCCACATGCAGTGCCCCATGTTGGAGGCGAGCGCGTCGATCCTGCGCCCGTCGCCGTCCAGGCCCATCGCGTAGTAGCCGCGCTCCGGCATCCAGAACCGCTCGTTGAACGCCCCGCGCAGCTCGGCCGCCTGCTTCTCGTAGCGCCGCTCGACGTCGGCCTCGCCGGTCTCGTGGGCGAGGTGGGCGCGCGCGAGGTAGGCCGCGTAGGTGTACCCCTGCGCCTCGGCGAGGGCGATGGGGGGCCGGGCCAGGCTGCCGTCGGCGTAGGTGACGCCGTCGAAGGAGTCCTTCCATCCCTGGTTGACCAGGCCGCGGTCGGTCTTGCGCCGGTAGCTGAGGAACCCGTCGCGCATGCCGTAGTCCTCGATCCAGGCCAGCGCCGCGTCGGCGTAGAGCAGCAGCCGGCGCATCTCGCCGGGGTCCATGCCCCAGCGGCGCAGTTCGCCGAGGAGCATGACGAACAGCGGGGTGGAGTCGACCGACCCGTAGTACGGCCGGCCGCCGCCGGAAGACGGTATCCCGGGCTCCACGCCGTACCGCAGCTCGTGCAGGATCTTGCCGGGCTCCTCCTCGCTCAGCAGGTTGACCTTGGTCCCCTGGGTCTCGGAGAGGCGGTGGAGGGTGCCGAGGGCCAGCGTCTGGTCGAGCGGGAGGGTCATCCACGACGTGATCAGGGAGTCCCTGCCGAACAGGGTCATGAACCAGGGGGCGCCGGCGGCGATGGACGGCAGTGCGTCGGGAAGGTCGGGGCGGAACAGGCGCAGGCTCCCGAGGTCGGTCCTGGACCTGCGGAGGGTCTGGGCGAGCGTGATGTTGGTGGTGGTGATCGCCGGGCTGCCGCGCTCCCATTCGGCCAGGCGCATGGCGGGCTCGGCGCGCTCGACCGGATGCCGGCGGGAGAACCAGGCGGGCACCTCCTCCCCGTCCAGGATGGGGTCCAGCTCCAAGGTCGCCCGCCATTCGTCGCGCGCGGGGACGACGACCCTGAACGTCAGCAGGCCGGGGACGGCGACCATCTCGCCTTCCCCCCAGTCCGCGGTCACCCTGGCCCCGCGGGAGCGGCTGGCGGAGACGATCCGCAAACCGCCGCGATCCGTGGCGGTCTCGATGTCGGTGGCGTAGGTGATGCGGTGGGCCTTCACCTCGAACAGGTCGGCCACGTCGGAGGCGACGAGGAGGGTGACCAGGCACCCCGCGCTCTCGTCGGCGAGGTTGCGCAGGGTGACGTCCTCGCGCAGGCCCCCGCCGACGTAGCGGTCCCTGATCACGAGCATCGTGCTGTCGGCCCTCCCCGGCCGGGGAGGGATCCGGCTGAGAAAGGTGGCGTGGTAGGGCTCCGCCGGCAGTACCTTCAGGCTCTCCAGGGGCGCGTCGTCGATGCGCAGCTCCCAGCGGGACACCAGGCGCGTGTCGGCGTAGTACACGCCTTCGGCCCCGCCGGGCAGGATGTCGCCGTTCTGCTGGCAGACGCAGAAGGAGCCGCCCTCGACCATGGTGATCGTGGTGTCGCCCAGTTCCCCCGGCTGTCCCTCGAACGTCCAGCCTTCCATGACGGGTCACGCTCCTTCATGGCTGAAATCGCGTCGCCTCCCGTCAGCCCTGCCCACTCGAGGCCAGTACATTCGAGGTCTATATGCTGATTTGACGGATTTGTAGTTATTCGTCCCTGCAGGGTACGGCGCAGAGGGAGTTCCTCTAGCGCAGCGTGCCGTTGGTCATGCCGACGGGCTCCTCGGGGACGGCGATCAGCCCCAGCTCGGCCGGGGACGACATCAGCGGATGCGAGGGCACCACCCGGACGGTGTACCCGAACGCGCCCGTGCGGTCGAGGGGCACGATCCCGGTGTAGGTGGCCTTGCCGTCGTCGCCGAGCGCCTCGGCCGAGAGCGTGACGTACGACGGCTCGAGCAGCTCGTCGTGCACGCCCACCTTGCCGTACGCCGCCTGCACGCTCACGTCGTCGGGCGACAGCTCGCCCAGCGCGATCGTCGCGTGCACCTCCATCGCCGCCCCCAGCTCGGGAGTGTCGCCGATGCCCGACGTCTCGATGTGCTCGACGCGCACCCCAGGCCAGGCGCGGGTGACCCGCAGTTTCCAGGCCGCGAACTCGCGCGCCTTGGCGTGCTCGCCCTTGGACAGCTCCCGCGCCGACTTGGCGGCCGGGGTGTACAGGTCGACGACGTAGTCGCGCAGCATGCGGCCGGCCAGGACCTTTGGCCCGAGCGAGCTGAGCGTGTGCTTGACCATGTCGAGCCAGCGCCGCGGGTGCGCGTCGCCAGGACGGTCGTAGAACCGGTCGGCGACCTCCCGCTCGATCAGGTCGTACAGCGCGGAGGCCTCCAGCTCGTCACGGCGGTCGGGGTCCTCCACGCCGTCGGCCGTGGGGATCGCCCAGCCGTTGTCGCCGTCGTACCACTCGTCCCACCAGCCGTCCCTGATGGACAAGTTGAGCCCGCCGTTGAGCGCGGCCTTCATGCCCGAGGTGCCGCAGGCCTCCAGGGGACGCAGCGGGTTGTTCATCCATACGTCGCAGCCCTGGACCATCTCCTGGCCGAGGGCCATGTCGTAGTCGGGCAGGAAGACGATGCGGTGGCGCACGTCCTCGCGGTCGGCGAACTTCACGATCTGCTGGATCAGCCTCTTGCCGCCCTCGTCGGCCGGGTGCGCCTTGCCCGCGATGACGATCTGGACAGGCCGCTCGGGGTCGAGCAGCAGCTCCTTCAGCCGGTCGGGGTCCTTCAGCATGAGCGTCAGCCGCTTGTAGGAGGGCACCCGCCGGGCGAAGCCGATGGTCAGCACGTCCGGGTCCAGGGCCTCGTCGATCCACCCCAGCTCGGCGGTGGAGGCGCCACGCTCCCGCCAGGAAACCCTGAGCCTGTCGCGGGCCGCCTCGACCAGCCGGCGGCGGAGCCGTCCCCGGATGGCCCAGATGTCCTCGTCGGAGAGCTTCTGCACCCCTTCCCAGCCTTGGGCCTTCTCGATCAGCGAGGGCAGCTCCTTGCCCGCCAGCTCCATCACCTCGCGCGCGACCCACGTCGGGGCGTGCACGCCATTGGTGATCGAGCCGATCGGGATCTCGTCGAGGTCGAACCCGGGCCACAGGCCCTTGAACATCTCGCGGCTGACCGCGCCGTGCAACTTGGAGACGCCGTTGACCCGCTGAGCGAGCCGCATGCCCATGACGGCCATGTTGAAGACCGACTCGCCGACGGCGGCCTCCGGCGTGCCGGGCTCGGCGCCCAGCGCGAGGATGCGCTCCACGGGCACGGTCGGCCAGGCGTTGTCGCCGCCGAACTGCTTCTCGATCATCTCGGCGGGGAACCGGTCGATGCCGGCGGGCACCGGCGTGTGCGTGGTGAAGACCGTGCCCGCGCGGACGGCCTCCAGCGCCTCGTCGAAGGACAGCCGGTGCTCGGTCAGCTCACGGATGCGCTCGAGCCCGAGGAAGCCCGCGTGGCCCTCGTTGGTGTGGAACACCTCCGGCTGGGTGCGGCCGGTGATCCGGCAGTACGCCCGCAGTGCCCGCACGCCGCCGATGCCGAGCAGCAGTTCCTGCATGAGCCGGTGGTCGGTGCCGCCGCCGTAGAGCCGGTCGGTGACGTCGCGCGCGGCGTTGTCGTTCTCCGACACGTCGGAGTCGAGCAGCAGCAGCGGGACGCGGCCCACCTGGGCCACCCAGATCTGCGCGTGCAGCGCGCGGCCGCCGGGGAGCGCGATGGCCACCCGGGACGGCGTGCCGTCCTCCTCCTTGAGCAGGCTCAACGGCAGGCCGCCGGGGTCCAGGCTCGGGTAGTGCTCCTGCTGCCAGCCCTCGGGCGACAGCGACTGGCTGAAGTAGCCATGCCGGTAGAGCAGACCGACACCGAGGATCGGCACGCCCAGGTCGCTCGCGGCCTTCAGGTGGTCGCCGGCGAGGATGCCGAGGCCCCCGGAGTACTGCGGGAGCGCGGCGGCGATGCCGTACTCGGGCGAGAAGTAACCGATGGCCGCCGGCGCGTCGGGCAGGGTTTGGTACCAGCGCGGCGCGGTCATGTACTCCCGCAAGTCGTCCGCGGCGTCGGCCAGCCTGCGGAGGAACCTGCGATCACGGGCCAGCTCGGCCAGCCGGTCGGCCTCCACCGCCCCGAGCAGCGCCACCGGGTCGTGCCCGACCCGTTGCCACGTGTCGGGATCCACCTCGGCGAACAGGTCCATGGTCTCGGGGTGCCATGACCAGCGCAAATTGTGGACCAGCTCGCCAAGGGCGGCCAGCTCCACGGGAAGGACGGTACGGACGGTGAACCTGCGGATAGCTCTCACGGGGCCAGACCCTAGTTACTCAGCGCCACGACGCGCGACCGAAACACTCTTGTGCGCCTACCAGATCTCATGCGTTTCGCTCTCACCGCTACCCAAGCAGCTCAAACCTCACTAAAGACGACTCGTCACGGTGATCTCAACTTGATCATGTCCGGGTGATGCCCTCAGGATGACGTTAAGGGACACAACCCACCCCAAGTATCCCCTGACTTCCCTCAAGCAGGCTTGAAGAGCGACTATGGGGGCAGTCCCATGTAAGAGCCTCACCACACCTCCAGCCCCGGAGAGAGTCCGTCACTTCGGGGTGAACACCACCATGCCCGCCCACACCCCGGCGATCCCGCCGGAACCACCTACTTGAAAGCAAGATCATTACCTGCCCTCACAACTCCCGGTGGCGCCCGGCGCGTCGCCGCTACCTTGAGACGCGATGATCGGACGAATCCCAATACAGGACATTTACCCTGTTGTCGATTGCGGGCAATGGCCCGCGAAGGCGGCGGCCGGCGAGACCTTCGAGATCAGCGCCACCGTGTTCCGCGAGGGACACGACGCGGTGGCCGCCGGGGTCGTGCTGACCGACCCCAAAGGTGAACGCGGGCGCCTGCAGCTCATGCGCGAGACCGCTCCCGGCACCGACCGCTGGGCCGTGGAGGTGACGCTGCCCTCGGAGGGCGAGTGGCAGTTCCGCGTCGAGGCCTGGAGCGACCCGGTCGCCACGTGGCTGCACGACGCCGGGATCAAGATCCCTCGTGGCATCGACGCCGATCTCATGTGCGAGGAGGGCGCGCGCATCTTCGAGCGCGCCGCGAAGGCCGTGCGGCAGGCGGGCTGCGACAAGTGCGCCCACCGCGCGATCCTGCAAGAGGTGGCCGACCGGCTGCGCGACGACGATCTCGATCCGCGGGCCAGGCTGGCGATGGCGCAGCTGCCCGAGACGGCCGCCGCGCTGGCCGTCCACCCGCTGCGTGAGCTGGTCACGCGCGGGCCGAGGCACCGCGTCAGAGTGGACCGGAGGCGGGCGCTGTACGGCTCTTGGTACGAGCTGTTCCCCCGCTCCGAAGGCGCCCTCGTCGAGGAGGGCACGATCCCCAAGTCCGGAAATTTCCGGACTGCTGCCGAGCGGCTGCCGGCCGTCGCCCGCATGGGCTTCGACGTCGTCTACCTGCCGCCGATCCACCCGATCGGCGAGACGTTCCGCAAGGGTCGTAACAACACCCTGCACCCCGAGCCGTACGACGTCGGCTCCCCCTGGGCGATCGGCTCCGAGGACGGCGGCCACGACGCCATCCACCCCGACCTCGGCACGATCGAGGAGTTCGACGCCTTCGTGGCGCGGGCCCGCGAGCTGGGCCTGGAGGTGGCGCTCGACCTGGCCCTGCAGTGCTCCCCCGACCATCCCTGGGTCAAGGAGCATCCGGAGTGGTTCACGATCAGGGCCGACGGGTCCATCGCCTACGCCGAGAACCCGCCGAAGAAATATCAGGACATCTACCCGCTGAACTTCGACAAGGACCCCGAGGGCGTCTACGCCGAGGTCCTGCGGGTCGTCCGGCACTGGATGGACCACGGCGTGCGGATCTTCCGGGTCGACAACCCGCACACCAAGCCGGTGGCGTTCTGGGAACGGCTGCTGGCCGAGGTAAAGACCATCGACCCGGACGTGCTGTTCCTGTCGGAGGCCTTCACCCGCCCCCCGATGCTGCGCGCCCTCGCCAAGGTCGGCTTCCATCAGTCCTACACCTACTACACCTGGAAGAACTCCAAGGCCGACCTCGAGGGCTACCTCTCGGAGCTGTCTCACGAAACCGCGCATTACCTGCGACCCAACCTTTTCGTGAATACTCCGGACATCCTTCACGAATACCTCCAGAACGGCGGCATGCCGGCGTTCAAAATCCGAGCCGTCCTGGCGGCGATGGCGTCCCCTGCCTGGGGCGTGTACGCGGGCTACGAGCTTGCCGAGAACACCCCGGTACGACCGGGAAGCGAGGAATATCTCAATAGCGAGAAATTCGAGCTGAGGCCGCGCGACTGGGCCACCGCCGAGCGCGAGGGCCGGAGCCTGGCTCCGTTCATTACGACCCTCAATTTGTTCCGAAGAGCACACCCGGCGGTCCAGGAACTGCGTAACCTACGGTTCCACAACATCGACCACCCGGACATGATCTGCTTCTCCAAGCGGCTGCCCGGTGCCTATGACGCGTCCACACGACGGCACGGCCTAGGCGATGTGGTTCTGGTGGTGGTCAACCTCGATCCACACAACACCCACGAGGCGACGGTCTGGCTGGACATGCCGGGCCTCGGCCTCGATTGGGGCGCCGAATTCGTCGTGGACGATGAGCTCTCGGGCGAGTCGTACCACTGGCGGCATGCCAATTACGTGCGCCTCGATCCGCACAGCAACCCAGCCCACGTCCTCTCACTGCGAGCGACGCCGGCGAGCCAGCCGTAACGCCTGGCCACAACGGCGGAAAGCGCGCATCAGCACAGCGGGGAGTCCACAGGTGAGCTTGACGCCTCAGCCCGTCCCGAACACCTTCACACACGAAAAGCCGCGCGACCCTCATTGGTACAAGCGCGCCGTCTTCTACGAGGTCCTCATCCGGGGATTCGCGGATTCCAACGGCGACGGGACCGGAGACATCCGCGGCCTCATCAACAAGCTGGATTATCTCCAGTGGCTCGGCGTCGACTGCCTGTGGCTCCTGCCACTTTACGAATCCCCCCTCAAAGACGGCGGATACGACATTTCCGACTTTATGAAGATTCTCCCGGACTTCGGCGACCTGGGAGACTTCATCAAGCTCGTCGACGAGGCCCACAAAAGAGGTATGCGCGTCATCGCGGACCTGGTCATGAACCACACCAGCGACCAGCACCCGTGGTTCCAGGCGTCCCGGCACGACCCGACCGGGCCGTTCGGCGACTTCTACGTCTGGTCGCAGGACGGCGAGCAGTACAAGGACGCCCGCATCATCTTCATCGACACCGAGACCTCCAACTGGACCTACGACCCGGTCCGCGGCGAGTACTACTGGCACCGGTTCTTCCACCACCAGCCGGACCTCAACTACGAGAACCCGGCCGTTCAGGACGCCATGGTCGAGGTGCTGAACTTCTGGCTGGACCTCGGCATCGACGGCTTCCGGCTGGACGCCGTGCCCTACCTGTTCGAGCAGGAGGGCACCAACTGCGAGAACCTCCCGCAGACCCACGCCTACCTGAAGCGCATCAGGAAGGAGGTCGACCAGCTCTACCCCGACCGCGTGCTGCTAGCCGAGGCCAACCAGTGGCCGGCCGACGTCGTCGAGTACTTCGGCGACCCGGTGACCGGCGGCGACGAGTGCCACATGGCGTTCCACTTCCCCCTGATGCCGCGCATCTTCATGGCCGTCCGCCGGGAGACGCGCTACCCGATCTCCGAGATCATGGCCCAGACGCCCAAGATCCCCGAGAACTGCCAGTGGGGCATCTTCCTGCGCAACCACGACGAGCTCACGCTCGAGATGGTGACCGACGAAGAGCGCGACTACATGTACACCGAGTACGCCAAGGACCCGCGCATGCGGGCCAACGTCGGCATCCGCCGCCGGCTGGCCCCCCTGCTGGAGAACGACCGCAACCAGATCGAGCTGTTCACCGCCCTGCTCATGAGCCTGCCCGGGAGCCCGGTGATCTACTACGGCGACGAGATCGGCATGGGCGACAACATCTGGCTCGGCGACCGCGACGGCGTCCGCACCCCCATGCAGTGGACGCCGGACCGCAACGCGGGCTTCTCCGACTGCGACCCCGGCCGCCTCTACCTGCCGGTGATCATGGACCCGATCTACGGGTACCAGGCGCTCAACGTCGAGGCGCAGCAGAAGAACCCCGGATCGCTCCTCCACTTCACCAAGAAGATGATCGAGATCCGCAAGCGGCACCACGTCTTCGGGCTGGGCGAGTTCACCGAGCTCAACTCCTCCAACCCCAGCGTTCTCGCCTTCGTCCGCGAGCTCGGCGACGACCGGGTGCTCTGCGTCAACAACCTGTCGCGCTTCCCTCAGCCGGTGGAGCTCGACCTGCGCCGGTTCGAGGGAGCCACCCCGGTGGAGTGCACGGGTGGAGTTCCCTTTCCACCGATTGGCGAACTTCCGTATCTTTTGACGCTCCCCGGGCATGGGTTCTATTGGTTCACCCTTCCGCCCACGAGCGCAGCAGCCGAGGAGACGTGAGACATACTCTCGAAGCGCTACTTGCCGGCTGGATCACCCATCAGCGGTGGTTCGCCGGCAAGGGCCGTGCGATCACCGACCTGGCCGTCGAGGCCACCACGCCGCTCCCCCTTCGTGGTCCCGCGGAATCCTTCCACAGCGATGTGGCGGGGTCCCGCGGCACCACGGACGGCACGGCGAGACCGCCGGCCGAGGCCGGCGTGTCCGTGCGCCACATCGTCATCACGGTCAGGCAGGACTCACGCACGGACCGCTACCAGCTCCTGCTGGGCTTCCGCCCCGAGCTGCCCCAGCGGCTGCAGCACGTCGCGATCGGGGAGACCCCCGACGGCTTCGCCTATGACGCCGTCCACGACGCCGACGTCACCAGCGTCCTGCTCTTCTCCATCGCCGAGGACGCCGACATCGGCGCGCTCCGCTTCCGCCGCATGCCGGGCGCCGAGATCGACACCTCCCCGCGCAGCCTGGTGCTCGGCGGGGAGCAGTCCAACACCTCGCTGGTGTTCGGCGACGCCTACATCTGCAAGCTCTTCCGTAAGATCATCCCCGGGGTGAACCCCGAGCTGGAAGTGGTGTCCGCCCTCGCCGAGCGCGGCTCGCCGAACATCGCGAAACCGTACGGGTGGATCGAGGCCGACATCGACGGCCAGAACACCACGCTCGCGTTCACCCAGGAGTTCCTGCGCACCGCGAGCGACGGCTGGGCCCTCGCCCTCACCAGCGTGCGCGACCTCTACGGGTCGCTGCCCGGCACGGCCGCGGGCGACGCCGGAGGCGACTTCGCCGCCGAGTCGCACCGTCTCGGCATGGCCACCGCCCACCTGCACAAGGAGCTGGCCGCCGCCTTCCCGACGAGCACGGTGGAGGCGCCGGAGGTCAAGCGGATGGTCGAGGGGTTCAGGCGCCGCCTGGAGGCGGCCATCTCCGAGGTCCCCGATCTCGCCGCTCACGCGGGCATCGCCCATGAGGCCTTCGACAGGCTGGCCGACACGGGGAGGCCCATCACCGTTCAGCGGGTCCACGGCGACTACCACCTCGGCCAGGTCATGCGCACCCCGAGCGAGTGGGTCGTGCTCGACTTCGAGGGTGAGCCCGGCCAGCCGCTCCTGGAGCGCCGGGCCCTGGACTCCCCGCTCCGGGACGTCGCGGGCATGCTCCGGTCGTTCGACTACGCGGCCCGCCACCTGCTCGCCGGCCATCCGGACGCTGAGGCGCTCGAACCCCGGGCCGCCGAATGGTCCCAGCGCAACCGGGCCGCGTTCATCGCCGGATACTCGGCCGGCAGCGGGCGCATCCACGGCGACGACGCCGTACTGCTCCGAGCGCTCGAGCTCAGCAAGGCCGCCTACGAGGTGGTCTACGAGTCGCGCAACCGCCCGGCCTGGCTGCCCATCCCGCTCGCCGCCTTCACCCACCCCGCCGGCTGACACCGGCCGGCACCACACCGGGCCGCTCTCTCCGATACGATCCGTGATCGGGGATTCACGGAAAGTGAGAGAGTGGGCTGATGGGGCTGAGGCGGCTCGCGATCACCATCGTGGGCGGCGCCACCCTGACCGCGGTGCTGTGCACGGGCGTGGTGGCGCTGCTCTGGGCGGGCGAGGACGGGAGCGGAGCGTCGCGCCCGCGGACGGCCGGCGCCGGGCTCGGCGGGCCGACCCAGGCGGGCCGGCCGGAGGTGGACGACCCGGGGTACGAGGACGAGGCGAGTTCCCGGAGCCGCGAGGGGAACCGCGCCCGTCGCGGCGGGGGGACCGAGGTTCCGTCTCCCGCGGACCTTCCTTCGAGCACCCCCGATCCCCGCGACGGCGGGCATCCGCCGGCCCCCACCCGGTCGGAGCAGGCGCGCGCGACGGAGTTCCTGCTCGCCGACCCCCCGCTCGCGGCCATCGTGCGCAGGGCCTACGCCGAGGCTGCGCACAGGCCACTGACATCGGCCGCGGACCTTCGGGTACGCTCCCTGATCTTCCGGCGGTTCGGCTGCGAGACCCGCCGATGCCTGCAACTGTTCGTGTGGTTCCCGAACGGCGAGGAGCTCGACATCGGGCGCATCGTCGTCGACATGTCCTCCGGAGGCGTCCGCGTGCTGAGGTGGTGACACGGCCCTGTGACCGCCGAACCACGCATTTGCCGTCCCCATGGTGTGATCCGGCCGACATCATGGGTTGGCGGGAGGATCTGGGGCAGGGTTAGCTCATAACCACAATCACGGTGCCGAGGAGCGGTGAGCGATTCGATGAACGCGGATCTGGACTTGAACCGGCTGGCCGGCGGCGCCCACCATGATCCACACGCGATCCTGGGCGCGCACCCTTCCCCTGACGGCCTGACCGTACGGGCGCTCAAGCCACTGGCCGAGAAGGTCGAGCTGGTGCTCGAGGACGGCCTCCACGAGATGCGGCACGAGGCCCACGGTGTGTTCACCGTGACGTTGCCCGGCGTGGACAAGATCCCGCCCTATCGGCTGCGGGTCACCTACGAGGGCGCGGAGCCGTACGAGACGGGCGATCCGTACCGGCACTGGCCCACGCTCGGCGAGGTCGACCTGCACCTCATCAGCGAGGGGCGGCACGAGCGCCTGTGGGAGGTCCTCGGGTCCCGCGTCACCCGGCACGACGACGAGGACGGCACCGCCTTCGCCGTGTGGGCGCCGAACGCACGCGGCGTGCGCGTGGAGGGCGGCTTCAACCACTGGAACGGCGCCGCGCACCCGATGCGCTCCCTCGGCCGGTCGGGAGTATGGGAGCTGTTCATCCCCGGCATCGGCGAGGGGGAGCACTACAAGTTCTCGATCCTCGGCGCCGACTCGGTGTGGCGCTCCAAGGCCGACCCGATGGCCCGCCGCACCGAACGGCCGCCGGCGACCGCGTCCATCGTCGATGTGTCCAGGTACGACTGGCAGGACGAGGCGTGGATGCGCCGGCGCGCCGAGCGCGACGCGATCGCCTCCCCGATGAGCACCTATGAGGTGCACCTCGGCTCGTGGCGTCCCGGCCTGAGCTACGAGGAGCTGGCGTCCCAGCTCGTGGAGTACGTCACGAACATGGGCTTCACCCACGTGGAGCTCCTGCCGGTCGCCGAGCACCCGTTCGGCGGCTCCTGGGGTTACCAGGTCACCTCCTACTACGCCCCCACCTCCCGCTTCGGCGGCCCGGACGAGTTCCGCCACCTCGTCGACCGGCTGCACCAGGCCGGCATCGGCGTGCTGCTCGACTGGGTGCCCGCCCACTTCCCCATGGACGAGTGGGCGCTCGCCCGCTTCGACGGGACGCCCCTGTACGAGCACGCCGACCCCAGGCGCGGCACGCACCCCGAATGGGGCACCTACATCTTCGACTTCGGCCGCCGGGAGGTCCGCAACTTCCTGGTCGCCAACGCGGTCTACTGGCTCAAGGACTTCCACATCGACGGCCTGCGCGTGGACGCGGTCGCCTCGATGCTGTACCTCGACTACTCCCGGCGTGAGGGCGAGTGGACGCCGAACGTCTACGGCGGAAGGGAGAACCTCGACGCCGTGGAGTTCCTCAAGGAGATGAACTCCGTGGCCTACCGCGAGGCGCCCGGCATCATCACCATCGCCGAGGAGTCGACCGCGTGGCCCGGCGTCTCCCGTCCGGTGCACCTCGGCGGGCTCGGCTTCGGGTTCAAGTGGAACATGGGCTGGATGCACGACACCCTGGCCTACCTGCACCACGAGCCGGTGTTCCGGCAGTACCACCACCACCAGATGACGTTCTCGCTGATGTACGCCTATTCCGAGCACTTCGTGCTGCCGCTCTCGCACGACGAGGTGGTGCACGGCAAGGGCTCCCTGCTCGGCAAGATGCCGGGGGACGAATGGCAGCGTTTCGCCAACCTGCGCGCCCTGTTCGCCTTCATGTGGGCCCATCCCGGCAAGAAGCTGCTGTTCATGGGCAGCGAGTTCGGCCAGGGCTCCGAGTGGTCGGAGGAGCGGGGCCTGGACTGGTGGGTGCTGGACTTCGAGCCCCACCAGGGCGTCCAGCGGCTGGTCCGCGACCTCAACCGGCTGTACGCCGAGACGCCCGCGCTGTACTCCCAGGACCACACGCCCGCCGGATTCCAGTGGATCGACGCCGACGACGCCTCCGGCAACGTCTTCTCGTTCCTGCGCCACGGCGCCGACGGGTCGATGGTGGCCTGCGTGGCCAACTTCTCCGGGCAGCCGCACGAGGGGTACCGGCTCGGCCTGCCCGCCGGAGGGCGCTGGGACGAGGTGCTCAACACCGACGCGTACACCTACTACGGCAGCGGCGTCGGCAACCTCGGCTCCATCGAGGCCGTCGAAGAGCCCTGGCACGGGCTTCCCTGCTCCACCCGCCTGCGCGTGCCGCCGCTCGGCGCCCTCTACCTGCGCTACGCCGGAACCCCGGAGGCGCCCGCCGCCGACGCGGGCACGACGGCAGTTCCGCAGGACGCCGGCGACCGGCCTCCGCTGTGAGCGAGCCGATCTGAGCCGAGCCGATCTGAGCCGAGAGGAAAGCGTGCGCCTCCGTACTGGAAACGTCGCCTAGGGTGTCGCTATGGACGCGACAAAGGCGATCATGGACACCGTCGACCGGTTCCGGCAGCGGCGCACGGCTCCCCTCGTTCTCGAACTCGACCTCACCGAAGGGCTCTCCGAGGGGCCCCCGTCCGACCCGCTCAGCGCCATCCTCTCCATGCGCAAGACCCGCCTGGCCGACGTGCTCGAAGGGCTGCGGCGGGCGCGCAAGGACCCTCGCGTCAAGGCCCTCGTCGTCAAGATCGGCGGACGCCCCATCGGGCTCGCCATGGTGCAGGAGCTGCGCACGGCCGTCGTCCAGCTGCGGGCTGCGGGCAAGCTGACGGTGGCCTTCGCCGAGACGTTCGGCGAGTTCGGCGCGGGAACCGTGCCCTACTACCTGGCCAGCGCCTTCGAGAAGGTCTACCTGCAGCCCTCCGGCGACGTCGGCCTGACGGGCATCTCGCTGGAGCAGCGCTTCGTGAAGAACGCGCTCGCGAAGATCGGCGTCGAGTACCAGATCGGCCAGCGGCACGAGTACAAGACCGCGGCCAACATGTTCACCCAGGACCACATGACCGAGGCGCACCGGGAGTCCGCCGCCCGCATCGCCGAGTCGGTCATCGAGCAGATCGTCTCCGGCATCGCCGAGGGACGCGGCCTGGCGCCGGAGCGCGTCCGCGAGCTCATCGACCAGGGCCCGTTCATCGGGACCGAGGCGGTCGAGGCGGGGCTGGTCGACCGGCTCGCCTACCGGGACGAGGTGTACGACGAGGTCCGCGGCGAGGACGACGTGCTGCTGTTCGTCTCGCGGTACGCCAAGGGCGCCATCGCCAGAAAGCTGCCGCACCCGGGCGAGCAGGTCGTCGCGTTGATCCACGGCAATGGCCAGATCCGCCTCGGCCGCAGCGGGCGCAGCCCGCTCGGCGGCGGGGGCGCCATGGGCTCCGACACGATCGCGGCCGCCTTCCGGGCCGCCCGCCGGGATGAGAACGTCCGGGCGATCGTCTTCCGCGTCGACAGCCCCGGCGGGTCGTACGTCGCCTCGGACACCATCTGGCGGGAGGTCGTGCTCACCCGCAAGGCGGGCAAGTCGGTGATCATCTCGATGGGCGACCTCGCCGCGTCGGGCGGCTACTTCGTCTCGATGGCCGCCGACGTGATCGTCGCCCAGCCCGGCACGCTCACCGGCTCCATCGGCGTGTTCGGCGGCAAGCCGTCGGTGGGCGAGCTCCTCGGCCGCGTCGGCGTCACCTCCGAGTCGGTCGACGTGGGCGCCAACTCGGGGATGTTCTCGCCGAGCCGGGGCTTCTCCGAGCCGCAGTGGGAGCGGGTCAACGCCTGGCTCGACCGCATCTACGACGACTTCGTGGGCAAGGTCGCCGACGGCCGGGGCCTCGGCCGCGACCGGGCCCACGAGCTGGCGCGCGGCCGCGTCTGGACCGGCGCCGACGCCTTCGGCAGCGGCCTGGTCGACGAGCTCGGCGGCCTGGAGGACGCGCTGGCGATCGCCAGGAGCAGGGCCGGCCTGCCCAAGAACGCGACGGTGCGCACCTATCCGCGCATGCATCCGCTGGAGCGGCTCCGCCCGCCCGACTCCAGCGAGGACAAGGCCGCCGCGCTCAGCCGGGTGCGCCTGGAAGCGTGGGGGCCCCTCGCCCGGCTGGCCTCCGAACTCGGCCTCCCGGCGTACGGCCCCCTCATGCTCCCCGGCTGGTGGACCATCCGCTGAACCACGCCGGTTCCCCGCCGGTCCGCGTCGACCACGCCGCGCGGACCGGTGAGGGCGCCGTCAGTTCGCCCTGCTCGCAGCGGGAGCGTCGATCGCGGCGGCGAGGCGGCGCAGGGTGCCGGCCGCCGCGATGGCGTGGCCTCGCGCGTTGAGATGGATGCCGTCCGAGCTGTAGATCCCCGGGTCGGCGGCGACCGGATGACCGGTGTTGTCGACATGGATCGCGCCGAACCTGGAGGCCACTTCCGCCGTCAGCGCGTTCAGCCGGCCGAGCCGCGTGCTCCAGGTCTTCGCGTACTTCTCCGGCACCACCCCGGACAGGGTGATGTCGAGGAGCCCGATGGTGACGACCTGGCAGCGGGCGGAGCGCAGCGCCGAGACGACCGCCTCCAGCTCCGCCGCCACCCCCGCCTCGTCGAAGTCGCGCCCGAAGGTGTCGTTGCCGCCGAAGGCCACGACCGCCAGGTCCGGGCGGAACTCCAGTGCCCGTGCCAGCTGCGACTCGCGCACCTGCGCCGCGAGCAGGCCCCGCCTGCCGAGGTTGAGGTGGTCGAGGGTCGGCCGCACCAGGCGCAGGATCCGGACGAGCCGGTCCATCCAGCTCTCGTCGCGGTAGCCGTCCACCGGCTCCCTGATCCCCTCGATGACGCTGTCCCCTATCCCCACAACGCGCTCCCAGGGTGCTCGCGCCAGCAGCCCGGCCGCGTGTTCGTCGCTCAGGCAGTGCGGGTCGATGGCCTCGTTCACGCCGTGACCTCCTCTTTCCGGGTGGACGCCGGCACGGCGGCGGGAGCGGCGCGGAGCGTGATCGCCATCCCGATGACGGCGGCCGCGGCCGAGACCAGCGCGCAGAACAGGTAGACGTTGGTGAAGCCCTGTAGTCCGGTCCGGGCGGGCAGGATCGCCGCGAGCGCCGCGACGCCCAAGGCGCCGCCGAGCTGCCGGGCCGTCGTGTTGAGCCCGGTCGCCCCCGCGAACCGCAGCGGCGTTACCGACAACGCGGCGGCGCTCGCCGCACCGTAGGTGAGGGCCCCCATTCCGGCACCGCCGACGAGTCCTACGGGCAGCCAGAACGTCAGGAACTGCGGGGTCACCGGGAGTGCCAGGACGATCCAGATCGCGGAGCCGGCCATCACGGCGGCACCCCCGACGACGCCGGCGCGCGGACCGAACCGGCCGCCGAACCGGCCGAGGGCCAGCGCGGCGATCGTGGCCGTCAGCGCCCCCGGACTCACGGCCAGACCCGCCCGCAGCTCCGAGTAATGCCAGACCTGTGTCAGGTACAGCACGCCGACGAGCAGCCACGGGTACAGCGCGGCGCCGTAGAGCGCCGAGGCGATGTTGGCGACGGCGAACGTCCGGCTGCGCCACAAAGACGTCTCGACGGCGGGAACAGGGTGCGTGGTGGACCGCCAAAGGGCGAGCGCGGTGCCGGCGGTGCCTCCGGCGAGCAGGCCGATCGTCCGGGCGTCGTCCCAGTGCCAGGACGGTCCCTGCGTCACGCCGAGGGCGATCGCCCCGATGCCGCCGGCCAGCAGCGCCGTGCCGAACAGGTCCGGCAGCCGCCCGTGCGTCCGCTCGCCGGCGGGGATGACCCGGGCCCAGACGATGATGGCCAGGCCGACCGGGATGTTGATGAAGAAGAGCGACCGCCAGTGCAGCAGGTCCACCAGCACCCCGCCCACGCTGGGGCCGACGGCGGCGGCCATGGCCCCCGACGCGGTCCACAGACCGATCGCGCGGGCCCTGCGGTCCGCGGGGGTGTCGTGGAGCAGGACGGCGAGCGAGGCGGGGATCATCGCGGCCGCACCCGCCCCTTGGAGGGCCCGGGCCGCCAGGAGCATCGGCAGGCTGGGGGCTAGCGCGCAGAGAAGCGACGCGCCGGTGAAGACGGCGACACCGCTCCGGAACAGCAGGCGGCGGCCCACGATGTCGGCGAGCCGGCCCGCCGGTGCGAGCAGTGCCGCGAACAGCACGGCGTAGAGGGTGATGACCCAGGTCAAGCCGGCCACGGACGCGGAGGTGAAATCGTGCCGCAGGTCGGCGATCGCGAGATTGGTCACCGTCGCGTCGAGCATCGCCAGGAAGGTCGCCCCTGAGGCGAGCAGCGGGAGCGCGGCGCCTCCCGGTGGCGCGGACGTCGTGCGGGGCATCTGGGCTCCAATCAAACTATACGAACGGTCGTACACTCTTTCAGTGCCGAGCATTCTGTCAACCGCTTCGGCAAACTTTCTGCACGAATGGTCGTATAGTTTGGCTGGACAGGGCGAAGGCGGTGAAGATGATCGGCACACAGACCGACGGCCGGTTGCTGCGCGGGGAGCAGACCCGGCGGCTGATCCTCCAGCGGGCCGTGAACATCGCCTCGGTCGACGGGCTGGAAGGCCTGTCCATCGGGCGGCTGGCCACCGAGTTGAAGGTCAGCAAGAGCGGCGTCTTCACCCACTTCGGCTCCAAGGAGGAGCTCCAGCTCGCCACCGTCCGCGCCGCCGCGGCGATCTTCATCGCCGAGGTCGTGCGGCCCGCCGAACAGGTGCCACCCGGCCTGCGACGGGTGTGGCTGATGTGCGAGCGCCGGCTCGGCTACATGTCTCGGCCGGTCTTCGCCGGCGGGTGCTTCTTCTACGCCGCGACCGCCGAGTTCGACACCCGGCCCGGGCGGGTGCGCGACGAGATCGCCGCGCACCTACGCCGCTGGCGGAAGAAGAACGCCGACGACATCCTCGAGGCGAAGGTTCTCGGCGAGATCGCCGAGGACACCGACGTCGAGGGGCTGGCTTTCGAGCTGGACGCCTACGCGCGCGCCGGTGGGGGCGACGCGCTCCTCCACGACGACCCCGGCGCCATCACCAGGACCCGGACCATCATGCTCGCCCGGCTGCGCTCCGTCGCCACCGACCCGTCCATCCTCCCCGTACCGGCCTGAGCGCGGCCTTCGTCCCGGTCACCGCGCGTACGATGGTCAACACGGTTGTCCGCACTGAGCGAGGTCGCCCATCGTGTCAACGAACCCGCCGGGCTTCGAGCTGCCCCTCCGGCTGTTCCTGGGGTTCCGCACCATCATCGACGAGGTCCACGCCGAGCTGGCCCGCCAGGGACATCCCGATATGCGGCCGATGCACGGGTTCGTCATGCAGGCCATCGGCACGCGCGGCACCACGGCCGTCGAACTCGGGCGCCGGCTGGGGGTCTCCAAGCAGGCCGCCGGCAAGACGATCGACACGCTGGAGCGCATGGGGTACATCGAGCGCGATACCGACCCCGAGGACGCCCGACGCAAGATCGTGCGGCTCACGGAGCGAGGCGTGGACAGCCTCGTGCGGTCGGCCCGCATCTTCGACGACATCCGGGCTCGCTGGTCGGAGACCCTCGGCGAGGAACACCTCCGCGCCATCGAATCCGGCCTGCGCGCGATGACCCCGCCCGATTTCTTCCGCCTCGACGTCCCCGGCTGGTTCGGCGGACTCGACTGAGACGGCGTCCGCCGAACCATCACCGGGTCACCCGCCATACACCGGTCAGGCGGAGGCGGGGCGGCGGTGGGAGCCGGCGACACCGCGGATGGTGACGTTGACGCGGTTCCAGGCATTGATCTCGGCGATGGCCATCACCAGCGCGGCGAGCTGCTCCTCGTCGTAGTGGTCGGCGGCCTCGTCCCAGACCTCGTCCGGCACCCCGTGCGGGTTGTCTGCGATCCGGGTCGCCGCCTCGGTCAGCGCCAGGGCCGCCCGCTCCTCCGGGGTGAAGTAGGGCGCCTCGCGCCAGGCCGCGACCGTGAACAGCCGCTCGTCGGTCTCACCGGCCTTCTTGGCGTCGTGGCCGTGCATGTCCAGGCAGAACCCGCACCCGTTGATCTGGCTGGCGCGGATCTTGACCAGCTCCAGGGTCGCGTGCGGGATGCCGCTGCGCGCCACGTAGGCACCCACGTCGAGCATCGCGCGGTAGCCCTTGGCGGCGACCTTGGCGAAGTTGTCCATCCGTGACTGCATCGCTTTTCTCCGTTTTCATGAGGTACGGCTTGGGGGTACGGCGACCGCCGTACGTGAAGTCGGTGTTCGTCTGACTCGTCGGGAATCCACGGCCTGCGGCCATGGGGCGGCCGGGGCTCATAATCTAGACATTGGATCTCCAGTTTCTGCTTCCAGGCCGAGGCGGAGGCCTCATCGTCGGAACGATCAGGCGGACGAGGGCGAGGAGGGGGAAGAAGGGGGGGACGAGGACGAGCCGCGCGCGTACCAGCGCCGGAGGCTCTCGCCCGCCTGGGGCGCGTGGCGGTCGGCCGCCGCCCGCACGTCGGCGAGGGTCTGCGCCGCCAGCGCCCGCCGCCAGGCCATCTCGGCCTTGCGCATCGCGGTCGTGACCGCGCAGGGCACGCGGAACCCCCGGGCGGGAGACTCCACCCCCGCGCCGCGCTGACGGATCTCCGTGCACTGGAAGGCCTCGTCCGGACCCTCGATGGCCGTGACGACGTCCATGAGCGTGATCTTCTCGAGCGGTCGGGCCAGCCGGAAGCCGCCCTTCACCCCTGGGGTCGAGGCGAGGATCCCGGCCCTCACCATGGCCTGGAGCTGCTTGTTGAGATACGCCGGCGGCAGCTCGTAGCTCGCCGCCAGCCTCGCCGTCGGCACGGGCCGGTCTTCATCGAGCCATGCCAGCGTCAGGCAGCAGTGGACCGCCCATTCGACGCCTTCACTCATCCGCACAAACTAGATATTATACCTCCAGGTTCACCCTCCTCGGGGCGCCCACAGGAAGGGGTCTTCCGGAATGGGTCTTCCAGCGGATAATCCGTCACGGACCGAATTGTTATGCTGTCAGGCATGACCGCCATGGCGCCCGCCCGCACCGCACCGGACCTGTCGTTCCTGCTGGACCACGCCGGCCATGTGCTGCGGACCCAGATGTCGGCGGCGCTCGCCGAGATCGGCCTGACCGCGCGCATGCACTGCGTGCTGGTCCACGCCCTGGAAGAGGAGCGCACGCAGATCGAGCTCGCGGAGATCGGCGACATGGACAAGACCACGATGGTCGTGACGGTCGACGCCCTGGAGGAGGCCGGCCTCGCCGAGCGCCGCCCATCGAGCAAGGACCGGCGGGCCCGCATCATCGCGGTCACCGAGGAGGGGGCGCGGGTCGCCGCGCGGAGCCAGGAGATCGTGGACCGCGTCCACGAGCAGGCATTGGCGGCGATTCCCCAAGGCGAGCGCGAGATCTTGCTGCGGGCCATGAACCTCCTGGTCACCGGGCCACTGTCCACTCCGGTGGAGAACCCCCAGCCGGTGCGGCGGGCACGACAGCGGGGAAATCAGATCCGTTAGGGATCGTCTACTAAAAAACCATCTGCTACGGTTCCTCCTGTCGCCTTTCTGACAGGAGTGCCCATGTCCGCAACCTCCGCCGTGCCCCGATCGCGCTGGATCGCCCTCGGGGTGATCGCCTCGGCGATGCTGATGACCATCCTCGACGGCAGCATCGTGACCGTCGCGATGCCGGCGATCCAGGCCGACCTCGGCTTCTCCCCCGCCGGCCTCAGCTGGGTCGTCAACGCCTACCTGATCGCGTTCGGCAGCCTGCTACTGCTCGCCGGACGGCTCGGCGACCTGATCGGCCGCAAGCGCCTGTTCCTGGGCGGCAGCGCCCTGTTCACCGCCGCCTCGGTGCTGGCGGGCGTCGCCACCACCCCGGCCACGTTGATCGCCGCCCGGTTCCTGCAAGGCGTGGGCAGCGCCATGGCCTCGGCCGTCAGCCTGGGGATCCTGGTGACGCTGTTCACCGAGCCGAGGGAGCGCGCGAAGGCGATCGCCGTCTTCAGCTTCACCGGCGCCGCCGGCGCCTCGATCGGCCAGGTGCTCGGGGGCGTCCTGACCGACGCCCTCAGCTGGCACTGGATCTTCTTCATCAACCTGCCGATCGGGCTCGCGGCGCTCGCGGTCGCCGTGCCCGTCCTGCCCGCCGACCGCGGGCTCGGCGTCGCCGCCGGCGCCGACGTCATCGGCGCCCTCCTGGTCACGGCCGGGCTGATGGTGGGCATCTACACCGTGGTCAAGGTCGAGGAGCACGGCTGGACCTCGGCGTTCACGCTCGGGTACGGCGCCCTCGCCGTCGCGCTGCTCGTCGCGTTCGTCGTCCGGCAGGCCACCGCGCGGACCCCGCTCATGCCGCTGCGGATCTTCCGGTCACGGGACGTCTCGGGAGCCAACCTGGTCCAGATCCTGGTGGTCGCCGCCTGCTTCTCCTTCCAGATCCTCGTCGCCCTGTACCTGCAGAAGGTGCTCGGGTACGGGGCCGCCGCGACCGGCGTGGCGATGCTCCCGGCGGCGGCGGTCATCGGGGCGGTCTCACTGGGCGTCTCCGCGCGGCTCAACGCCCGCTTCGGCGAGCGCAACGTCCTGCTGGCGGGACTGCTGCTCCTGATGGGGGTCCTCGGGCTGCTCGCCCGCGTGCCCGTGCAAGCGAACTACCTCACCGATCTGCTGCCGTCGATGCTGCTCACCGCCGGCTTCGGGCTCGCCCTCCCGGCACTGACCACGCTCGCCATGTCCGGCGCGGGCGACGACGACGCCGGGCTCGCCTCCGGGCTGTTCAACACGACTCAGCAGATCGGCATGGCGGTGGGTGTGGCCGTGCTCTCCACGCTGGCGGCCTCCCGCACCGGGGACCTCGTCGAGCAGGGCAGGAGCCAGGCCGAGGCGCTGACCGGCGGCTACCACCTGGCGTTCGCCATCGCCACCGGGCTCCTGGTCGCGGCCTTCGCCGTCGCGTCCACCGTGCTGCGCCGGCCCGGGCGGCGGGCCGTCACGAAGCCGGATACCCGGCCAGAGAAGCGGGTCGAGATTACGAGGTGAGGCTGTACTCCACGGTCGTGGGAATCCCGTCCTTGGCGGCATACGCGGTGGCGCTCAGCAAGATCCTTCCTTTGTCCGTAATCGTGATCTGGTCGGCTTGCACACTCTGGTACCCGTCCGGCCGTGGAAGCGTGCTCTTGGTCCAGTGTCCGCCGCGGTAGTGGATGGCGATGGGCGTCCAGGGTTCGCCGTCACGCCGGGTGGCGATCCACAGTCCGCCGTGCCCGTCCGGGACCGCCTGGCTGAAGTGAAGGCCACGAATACCGAGGTCGAGAAGGTTCCAGGCGTGCCCGTCCCAGTGCATGACGACCTCACGGTGGTGGATCCAGTTGTCGCAGCAGAAGGAGGTGGTGACCGTGCCGACCGCCCACACGTCGTTCGCGGCGAGCGCGATGATGTCGCTCAACAGGCTCTCGGGGGCTTCTCCGTGAAGAGAGCCGGGCATCGGCACCTCAGGCACGGAGGCCGGAGTCCACGTATGACCGTCCCCGTGCATGATCTTTCCGTCGAAGAGGGCCCAGACGTCGTTCCTCGCCACGGAGGCGACATCGATCACGTTCGCGGTGGCGGGGACGCGTTCCCATACGCGTCCGTTCCAGTGGGCCAGTATCCCGTCCGGACCGGTTCGATCGCCTGGCGCTCCCAGCCGTACGTCCGACCCTGAGATCCAGATGTCGTCGGAGCCCGTACCGGTGATGTCCTCGATCAGGAGGGCGTCCGGGAGCGGCGGGGTCATTCTCCGCCGGCGTGTCCCATCCCAGCGGGTCACCTCCAGACCGCCGCCGCTCGTGCTGAACGTCCAGATGTCGTCGCGGGCGAACCGCTTCACGATGTCGGGCGAATCAGTCGCGTCCTCAGAAAGCTGATCAAGGCGGTGGCGAGACATCGTCCAGTGAGCGGAATCCACGGGAAGGGGGACGCTGAGGGCAACCGTCGGACCGCTGTCACACGCCTCGGGCGGGCACGAGTCGGACAGCAACTCCCAGGCACCGAAGCACAGAGCCGCGATCATGATGGCGAGAAGCGCTACAACCCATCGCATGACGGGATCATCCCGGAAGACGACCTACCCCGGTGTTGATCTCCTTAGCTTGACGGCACCGTCAGTTGACCGCACGGTAACGGCCGCGCATCCTCACCAGGGGCGGGAGTGCCGGGTCGACGTAGTCGACACGGAGCACCTGGGCGAGGAAGAGGGTGTGGTCGCCGCCGGGGATCACCCGGGCGGTCTCGGCCTCCAGGGCGGCCACGCCGCCGTCGATGACGAACGCCCCGGTCTGCGCGCCGCGATGGTGCGGAGTCCCGGCGAGGAGCAGGCGGGCGCTGGGACGCCCAGGGGTGGCGAACCGGCTGGCGACCACGGCCTGGGTCCCGGACAGCAGACTCGCCGCCCACCGGTCCTGGCGGAGCAGGACCTCGCACAGGTAGCCGGAGGAGGTGAGGCTCAGCATCACCATCGGCGGGTCCGCCGACAGGGAGGCGAAGGTCGTGACCGTCGTGCCGATGTCGTCGCGCTCGTCATGCACGGTGACCACGGCCACCCCCGCGACGAGCTGCCGCATCGCCTCCGTGAACTCGTTCATGGCCACCACTCCTACCAGCATCCGCCACCGGCGGCCGCACCGGACTCGGCGCTTCAGGGAAGGGCAGGGCGATGGCCGCGCTTGGCCTGCTGGATGAGCTCGTAGACGTGGGCCCGCAGTTCGGTGAAGCGGGGCAGGGAGCGGGTGGTGAGCTGGTCGCGCTCGTCCGGCAGGTCGATGGCCACCTCTTACCACCTGGCCGCCGCAGACCACGGGGACGTTGACCGAGCCGGGGCTGGCCTTGACGGTGCCCTGGGCCGAGACGGCGCGCGGGACTCCGCAGGCGGTCGGCCGGCGCATAACGCGAGAGGTCCCCCGGGGACGTGCCCCGGGAGACCTCTCAATCGCCGGTTACCGGCTCGGATCGGGCTAGAGCAGGCCGTTCTGGGTGAGCCAGTCCTTGGCGACGGCGGGCGGGTCGTCCTTGTCGACCGCGACGCGCTTCATCAGGTCCGTCAGGGCGGTGGTGTCGAGCTTGGCCGAGATGGCGTTCAGCGTCGTGCGCGCGGTGTCGTCGACGCCGGCCTTGTTGACCAGCGGCGTGACGTTCTGGGCGCCGAAGACGTTCTTCGGGTCCTGCAGCGGCACCAGGCCGTTGATCAGGATCTTCGGGTCGGTCGTGAATACGTTGCCCACCTGGACGGCGCCGCTCTTGATGGCGTCCGCCGTGGTGTCACCGGTCGGCTTCCACTCCTTGAAGGTCAGGCCGTAGACGTCCTTGAACTGCGCCTCGCGGCGCTTCTTGAACTCCGGCGGGCCGCCGACCACGAAGTCCTTGGCCACCTTGGCGAGGTCCTCGATGGTCGTCAGGTTGTTCTTGGTGGCGGTCTCCTTGGAGACGGTGAGGGAGTCATTGTCCTCGGCCGGGGAGGAGTCCAGGATCTCCAGCTCGGCGGGGAGCTTCGACTTCAGCGCGGCGTTGACGTCGTCCTTGCTCGCGGCGGTGGTCTTGGGGTCGATGAAGCTGAGCAGAGCCCCGTTGTACTCGGGCAGCACCGTCAGGTCGCCGGACTTGACCTGGTCGTAGAGGACCTCACGGCTGCCGATGTTGAACTTCTCCTCCACCTGGACGCCCTTGGCCTGCAGGGCCTGGGAGTAGATCGAGGCGAGCAGGACGTTCTCCGGGAAGTTGGCCGAGCCGACGACGACCTTGGTGGCGCCGCCGGAGCCGGACGCACTGGGGGCCGCGCTCGCGCTGCTGGTGGTGGTGAGCGGGTCTCCGCCGCCGCACGCGCCTAGGGTGAACACCGCGGTCAGTGCGACCGCCGCGGTGGTGATGATCCGCCTCATACGTGCATATTCCCTTCTTTATCGGGGGGTAATACAGACTAACGGGCCTTGGCCGCTCTGCGGCTCACGCCGGGAGAGACCATCACGCGCTGCAGCAGCGAGAAGGCCAGTTGCACGATCAGTGCCAGCACGGCCACGAGGACCGCTCCCCCGATCGTGCTGGGGAAGTCCTTGGTCGCCAGCCCGTCGATGATGTAGCGGCCGAGCCCGCCCAGGCCGACGTACGCGGCGACGGTGGCCGTCGCCACCACCTGGATCGCCGCGACGCGCAGGCCGAGCAGGATCAGCGGCAACGCCACCGGGACCAGCACCTTCATGAGCACCTGGCCGCCGCGCAGGCCCATGCCGTACGCGGCGTCGCGCAGGTCCTCGTCGACGCCCCGGATGCCCTCGTAGGTGTTGACCAGGATCGGCGGGATCGCCAGGGCGACCAGCGGGATCAGCACCGGCCAGGTCGTGCCGACCCCGACGAGCAGCACGATCAGCACCACCAGGCCGAGGGTCGGCAGCGCGCGGGCCGCGTTCGCGGTGACCACGACCAGCACGGCGCCCCGCCCGGTGTGCCCGATCAGCAGGCCCAGCGGGATCGCGATGATCATGGACAGGATCAGGGCCACCAGGGAGAACTCGACGTGCTCCAGCAGCCGGGCCGGGATGCCCCCGGGGCCGGACCAGTTCGCGGGGTTCCCGAAGAAGTCGATCAGCCAGTTCACGCGGCCCTCCTCGCCCGGGCCCACGGCGTGAGCAGGCGCTGCGCGAGGACGAGCAGGCCGTCGGCGAGCACGGCGAGCGCCACCACCAGCACGATGCCCACGACGATGGGCGTGTAGAACTGGCGCTGCCATCCGTCGATGAACAGGTACCCGAGCCCGCCACGCCCGATCAGCGCGCCGACGCTGACCAGGCTGATGCTGGACACGGTCGCCACCCGCAGGCCCGCGAGCACCACCGGCACCGCGATGGGCAGGTCGACCTGGAGCAGCCGCCGCATCGGCCCGAACCCCATGGCGACGGCGGACTGGCGCACGTGGTCTGGCACGGCCTCGAGCCCGTCCACCACCGCGGGGATCAGCACCGCGAGGGAGTAGAAGGTGAGCGGGATGATCACCGTCGCCCGCTCGGCCAGGCCGGTGACGGGGATCAGCACGATGAACACCGCGAGGGACGGCAGGGAGTAGACGACGTTCATCAGGCCGACCGTCGGCTGGTAGAGGACGCGCCAGCGGGCGCTGGCCAGGCCAAGCGGCAACGCGATGAGCAGCCCCAGCAGCACCGGGAGCAGCGCCATGATCACGTGGTCCACGAGGAGTTGCTGGATGCTCGGCCAGTTGCGGCCGATCCAGGCCCAGCGGACCAGCGGCTCGCCGTCACCCATGCGACCCCGCCCCCGTCGGCCCCGCCGCCCCGCTGGCGCGCAGGAGCGCCTCGTCCAGCGCCTCCCTGGTGACGACGCCGGCGAACCTGCCGTCGCCGTCCACCGCGATCGCGCAGCCCGACGGCGCCAGCAGCGCCGCGTCCAGGGCGGCGCGCAGGGAGTCCTTCTCGAGGTCGAACGTCCCGAACGGCAGCAACCCGTCCTTACCGGCCGCTTGCGTGTCGGTGGGTCCGGTGGAGCCGCCGGCGCGCCAGCCGAGGGGCCGGTCGTCGCCGTCGAGCACCACCGACCAGCCCGGCACGTCCCGCTCGGCACGCACCGCCACGCCGCCGGCCGGCACGAACGACAGCCGCCGGATGCCGCGGTCCTTGCCGAGGAAGCCCTCGACGAAGTCGTCCGCGGGCTCGGCGAGCAAGGTCGAGGGGTCGGCGATCTGCGCGAGGTGACCGCCGACGCGGAGCACCGCGACCGTGTCACCCAGTTTGATCGCCTCGTCGATGTCGTGCGTGACGAACACGATCGTCTTGTGCAGCTCGGACTGGAGGCGGAGCAGCTCGTCCTGCAGGCTGGTGCGTACGACGGGGTCCACGGCGCTGAACGGCTCGTCCATCAGCAGCACCGGGGGGTCGGCGGCGAGGGCCCTCGCGACGCCGACGCGCTGCTGCTGGCCACCGGAGAGCTGGAACGGGTACCGCCCGGCCAGCTTGGTGTCCAGCCCGACGCGTTCCAGCAGCTCCATCGCGCGCGCCCGCGCCTTCTTCTTGTCCCACCCGAGCAGGTACGGCACGGTGGCGACGTTGTCCACGATCTTGCGATGTGGGAAGAGACCGGCCTGCTGGATCACGTAGCCGATGCCCCGGCGCAGGGTCGGCGGGTCGATCTGGCGGATGTCCTTGTCGTCGAGCAGGATGCGTCCCTCCGTCGCGTCGATCATGCGATTGATCATCCGCAGCGAGGTGGTCTTGCCGCATCCGGACGGCCCGACGAAGACGGTTATCGCCCCGGTCGGCACCTGGAGGCTGAGATTGTCGACGGCTACCGTTCCGTCGCCGTAGCGCTTGGTGACGCCTTCAAAAGTGATCACGCACGACCTCGTGCTTCTCGGCCGGGACCGTATGGCCCGGAATCGTCGAGTCGGCTGCGCGCGGCTACCACCCGCTCGGCAGCCCCCACGGTAGGTGACGGTCCGACCGCGGGTCCACTTGATCTTTCCCCACACACCCTATGGGGATCTCGGCCGAACCGCCCCAGCACCGCCGTTATGCCGACTTGTCGGCATTTCAGAAATGGGCGAATACCCGCTGTCCGGCGGCTTCTTCCTGGTACTTTCGCGATATCTATCAAAGTGGCATCGATTAGTGCGGCCCCTCGCGAGCCTTGGCATGATTGGCTCCCGAGCTCCCTCTCCTCCTCCGTCACACCAACCCCCCGTACCCGCACGAGATTCCGGAGGACCGGCTGTGACCCAATCGCTCACCGACCGGCGCCCTCGGGGCGAGCTGGTCGCCGAGCTCTACGACCGTCACGCCGCCGGGCTGTTCGCGTACTGCCACGACCAGCTCGGTGACACCGCCTCCGCCGCCGACGCACTAGTGTCCGTCCTCACCGGCGTCCCGGCCATCGAGCCACCGCGCGCCGCGCTCTACGCGCTCGCCCGCCGGGAGATCTACCGGCGCGACGTCGCCTACGTCTTCCCCTCGGTCGATCCCGCCGTCGACCCCGCCACCGCGCTGGTCGAGCGGGTCGTACGCGAGGTGCGCCCCCACCAGCGCGAGGTGCTCCTGCTCTCCGCGGTCTGCGGGCTCGACACGGTCGAGCTGGCCTGGGTCCTGGACGTCGCCGCCGACACCGCCGAGCAGCTCGTGATCAGCGCCCGCCACCGCTTCAGCCGCTCCATCGCCGCGACCATCACCTCCGCCCGCACGGCGGTGCTCCCGGCGCGGGTGGTCGAGGTGTACGACGCGCTCGCCATCGCACCCGCCGAGGAAGCGCTCGGCCGGCTCCCCTGGCGCAAGCCACCCGTCACCCTGCGCGCGCGGATCCTCAGCGCCATCCCCGAGGAGCCGATCCCGGCCGGGGCCTCCACACGGCCGGACGAGAAGCGGTGGCCCACCACCCCGCGCTGGCCGCTGCCCCTCGCCGAGCCGAACCCGTTCACCAACACCGGCGTCTTCCCCGCCCAGGAGCTCACGCCTCCCGAGCCCCGCCGCAGGTCCAAGCACGAGGCCACCACCGAGCCCATGCCGAAGGTACGAGGCGCGGCCCGCAGAACCACAAGCCCCACCCCCGGCACCACCTTCGGCTCACCCGGCACCTTTGGTTCGCCCGGCAGGTCCGGTACGCCCGGCACCGCGGAATCGTTCGGCACGCCTGGTTCGCCCGGCACCGCGGGATCGTCCGGTTCACCCAGCACTGCGGGATCGTTCGGCACTGCGGGATCGCCCGGTACGTCCGGGATGGTCGGTCCCCCTGCCCCCGGCACCGGCGCCGAGGGCACAGGTCACGCGTCCGGCAAGGGACGTGCCGCCGGCAAGGGGCGCGGGGCCGGCAAGGGCGGCGCGTCTGGGACGCTCGGTCGCCTTGTCGCCGGTGCCGGTGCCGGCGACACGGGTCACGCGTCCGGCAAGGGACGTGCCGCCGGCAAGGGGCGCGGGGCCGGCAGGGGCGGCGCGGCCGAGGAGAAGGCGTCGCCGTTCAGCAAGGCCCTGTCCACCGGGCAGTGGCCCAACCTCCAGCGCACCTTCAGCGCCGGTCCGCCGGCCCGCCCCACGGGGCAGGTCACCGAGCAGGAGCTCACCGGCTGGGCCACCATGGGGACGCAGGCCACGCCCGCCTCCGACAAGCCCTCCGAGAAGGAGGGCGCGAAGCAGGGCTCCCGGACAACTTCGCCACAGGACACGCAGACGGCTTCGGCACAGGGCACCCAGACGACTTCGCTACCGGGCACCCAGACGGCTTCGGCGCAGGGCACGCAGAGAGCCTCGGCCCTCGCCAGGCTGCTCGCCGTCGCACGCGGCGCGCTCACCCGTGTCCGCCTCCCCGCCACGCCCGAGCAGACCCCGCCCCCGGCCTCCCCAGCCCGAGAGCTCACGGCCTCCTCGTCTCTCGTCCGCCAGTTCCCGCCGCCCGCCTCTCCCCCTGGCGAGCACCCGGCCCCCGCTACTCCCATCCGGGACGTCCCTGCCTTCGCCTCTCCCGCCTTTGACTTCCCGCCGTCCCCCTTCCCCTCCCGCGAGGTCCCGCCGTCGCCCACGTCCTTCCGGGACGTCGACGGCGGCCCGGGCGACATGGGCCACGGCGGCCCGCTTCCGGCCATCCCGGTTCAGGACGGTCCGGGTCACGCAGGCTGGGGGTGGGACGCCCTCATGGTCGACGACACCAGCCCCATACCGGCCGTGCCGCCCTTGCGCGGGCGTACGGCCTCCGGCGAGCGGCCCGCGGTCACCGGACCGGAGACGCGCGAGGAGCCATCGGCTTCCGGCAAGGCGGCGACCGCGCCCGCCACTGGAGAAGTGACCTCCACGAGCACACCGGCGATGCCCAAGGCACCGCCCGAAAGCGCACCCCCATCCTCCGGACCGGCATCCACAGCCGCCGGACCGGAAGCGTCCAAGCCGGCACCCGCGATGTCACGCGCGATCCCCGAAGCGTCCGAATCGGTGCCCCGAGCGACGGTCGAGCCGGGGTACGGTACGGCGGTCAAGGCGGCGTCCGGTACGGCGGTCGAGCAGGCACCGGGCACAACGGGCGAGCCGGGGTCCGGTACGGCGGTCGAGGCGGGGTCCGGTACGGCGGTCGAGGCGGCGGAGGTGGCCGGTGGCGCGCAGCCGGCCGGTGGGTCGGTCCGGGGCGGGGTGTCGCGGCCACGCCGGCACGACCGGCTCAAGCCGATCAAGCTCGGCGAGCACCACTACGACTGGCTCTGGGAGCTTGTCGGGTTCGTCCTCTGTGTCGCGATCGCGATGCTCGTCTTCTTCGCGGTCCCCACGATCGTCACCCCCTGACCGGCACGGCCGCACAGCCCGACGTCGCGGAAGCGTCACGCGGTCGATCGCGGTCACGCGGTCGGTCACGGGAGAGGCCGAAGCGCTGGGGGTCACTCGCTGGGGGGCTGAAGCGCTGGGGGGAACTCGCCGGAGGGGCTGAAGCGCTAGGGGTCACTCGCGGGAGAGGATGAGGCCGCTCGTCGGGACGCCGGTGCCGGCGGTGACCAGGACGTTCTGGGTGCCTTCGACCTGGTTGACGGAGGTCCCCCTGATCTGGCGCACGGCTTCGGCGATGCCGTTCATGCCGTGGATGTACGCCTCGCCGAGCTGGCCGCCGTGCGGGTTCACCGGCAGGTGGCCGTCGATCTCGATGCCGCCGCCGGCCATGAAGTCCCTGGCCTCTCCCCTGCCGCAGAAGCCCAGCTCCTCCAGCTGGCTCAGCACGAACGGCGTGAAGTGGTCGTAGAGGATGGCGGCCTGGATGTCCCGTGGTGACATTCCCGACATCTCCCAGAGGCCGCGTGCCACGACCCCCATCTCCTGCAGGCCGCTCATGTCGTCCCGGTAGAAGCTCGTCATCATCATCTGCCCGGCCCCCGACCCCTGCGCCGCGGCGGTGATGACGGCCGGCGACCGCCGCAGGTCCCTGGCCCGCTCCGCGGAGGTGACGACCAGCGCCACGGCCCCGTCGCTCTCCTGGCAGCAGTCGAGCAGGTGCAGCGGCTCCACGATCCACTTGGACGCCTGGTGCTCCTCCAAGGTGATCGGCCGCTGGTAGAACCAGGCCGCCGGGTTGACCGCCGCGTGCCGGCGCATGGCCACCGCGACGCGGCCGAAGTCCTCCGACGTCGCCCCGTAGGCGTGCATGTACCGCCGGGCGAACATCGCGACCCACGCGGCCGGGGTCATCAACCCGAACGGGACGTGCCAGCTCATCTCCATGCCGTGCGACGACGGCTCGCCGCCGAGCCGGGCGTCCGGCTGGCCGAACCGGCGTCCGGACCGCTCGTTGAAGGCCCGGTAGCAGACCACCGTGGAGGCGGCGCCGGTGGCGACCGCCATGGCGGCGTGGAGCACCGTGCCGCAGGCCGCGCCTCCCCCGTAGTCGACCCGGGAGAAGAAGGACAGGTCGCCGATGCCGACCTCGCGGGCGACCGCGATCTCCTGGTTGCCGTCCTGGGTGTAGGTCACCAGGCCGTCCACCTCGGAGGGCGCCAGTCCGGCGTCGTCCAGGGCGGCGAAGACGGCCTCGGCGGCCAGCTGGAGCTCCGTACGGCCGGAGGCCTTGGAGAACTCGGTGGCGCCGATGCCCGCGACGGCCGTATGACCGGAGAGCGAGTGCACGTGATGGGCCTTTCTGACGGCGGACGCCTCAGCGGGGAGCGCGGGCGCGGGTCCGAGGAGGGCGGCGGAGCGGCCGGGGCGGCGTCAACAGGGGAGGCAGAAGCGGACGGTGCCGGTGGCGTGGTCGCCGAGGCTGACCGCGCCGCGGACCTGGACCGTCACCTCGCCGTCCTCGCGGGAGATGACCGTCCCGCTGAGCGTGAGCGTGTCCCCGGCGTACGCGGGGACGCCGAGCCGGACGTTGATGCCGCGGATCAGGGCCTCCGGCCCGGCCCAGTCGGTGACGTAGCGCTCCACCAGCCCCATGGTCGTCAGGATGTTCAGGAAGATGTCCTTGGAGCTCTGGGCCTGCGCACGCTCGGTGTCGTGGTGGACCGGCGTGAAGTCCATGGTGGCCAGGGCCGTGGAGATGACCGTCGTCGGGGTCAGCTCGATGTGCAACGGGGGGAGCACGGTTCCGCACTCGATGTCGTCTTCCGTCAGGGTGCGCATCATGACTCCCGGGGTACCCACATCGGCAAGGTCAGCTCGTCGTCCATCTCTCGGTATTCCACGCGTACCGGCATACCGATACCCACCTTTTCCGGTGAACATTCCACGACATTTCCGACAACGCGTATTCCTTCGGGTAATGCAATTACGGCCACCACGAAAGGCGTCTCGATCCCCGGTACCGGAGGGTTGTGGTGCACGACGAAGCTGTAGACCTCGCCGAGCCCGCTCGCCACGGCGTACACCCGGTTGGCCGACCGGCACGAGGGGCAGACCGGTCCGGGCGGGTGCCGCAGCTCACCACAGTCACCGCATTTCTGGATCCGTAGTTCGCCTTCCTGAACACCTTCCCAGAAGAACGCCGTGTCCCTGTTGACGGCCGGCCTGAGGGGGTATCGCGTGCGCTCCTCGGGCGCGGCTTTCTCCTCCCGGGGACGAAACTTCAATACCCGGAACATCATTTCCGCGACTGGTTCGTCCTCGGAGTACCAGGTGACCAGCCAGGTCACGAAATATCCCACTCCGAGCGCCGTGGTCTTCGGCCCGGCGAGGCCGGTCATCCGCGTGGCGGGGACCAGCCGCTCCCCCAGCCGCGCGTACCGGTGATAGGTCTGCTCGCAGTTGGTGGCGACCACTCCGGTGAAGCCGTCCTCGTCGAGTGCCACCATCAGCTCGTCCACCGGGCTCGTCCCGCCCTTGCCGCCGCCCAGCCCGGGCATCGTCCACACCTGCGCCATCGCGGGCGGTGCGACGATCTCCCCGTGCACGCTCGCGCCCGCGAACGCCGCGTCGGTGTACACCGGGTTGGCGTCCCCCATCGCGGCGGTCCAGTGCCGGATCATCGGCAGGTTCACCGGATCGGCGGCGGCGGCGCCGCGCACCTCGCCCAGCTCGATCTGCCGTTCGGCCAGGGCGGTGAACCGCTCGTGGACGCCCGTCGCGGCCGGCTCCGCGACGCCCGGTTCAGCCGTCGTCGACAATCTCTCTCCTCAGTCCGTGCCCGATGCGGCCCGTGCTCGGCGGCGCTGCCGCCGCGTCATCGGGGCGGGCGCGGGAGTGACAGGCCGAGCATCCCGATGAGCTCGCGCTGGACCTCGTTGACCCCGCCGCCGAAGGTCAGCACGATCGCCCCCTTGACCGACCGGTCGAGCTGCTCGACGAAGGCGGCGGTCTCCGGGTCCGACGGGTCGCCGAAGCGTGCCAGCGTCTCCCCGATGATCCGGCCGACGTCCTGCATGCGCTCCGAGCCGTAGACCTTGGTGGCGGAGGCGTCGGGCGCCCCGAGCCAGCCGAGGTCCATGTTCGCCGCGACCTGCCAGTTGAGCAGCTCGTTGGTGCGGAAGTAGACGTACACGCGCCCGAGGGCCCGGCGTACCGCGGGCTCCTCGATCGCGCCGGTAGCCCGCGCCCAGGCGGCGAACCGGTCGTACAAGCGGGCGATGTTGCCGGCCGGGCCGAGCGTGACCCGCTCGTGGTTGAGCTGGCTGACGATGATGTCCCAGCCTTTGCCCTCCTCGCCGACCAGCATGCTCACCGGCACCTTGATGTCGGAGTAGTACGTCGAGTTGGTGTGATGGCGCCCGTCTATGGTCACGATCGACGTCCAGGAGAACCCCGGATCCCGGGTGTCGACGATCATCATCGAGATGCCGCGGTGCTTCTTGGCCTCCGGGTCGGTGCGGACGGCCATCCAGACGTAGTGGGCGTAGTGCGCGCCCGAAGTGAAGATCTTCTGCCCGTTGACGACGTAGTGGTCGCCGTCCCTGATCGCCGTCGTGCGCAGCGAGGCCAGGTCGGTGCCGGCGCCCGGCTCGCTGTACCCGACGGCGAAGTGGCAGTCCCCGGCGAGGATGCGGGGCAGGAAGAAGTCCTTCTGCTCGTCGGTGCCGTACTGCATCAGGGTCGGCCCCACGGTCTGCACCGTGATCAGTGGGTACGGCACCTCGGCGCGGGCGATCTCGTTGGCGAAGATCTGCTGCTCCAGCGGGCCGTAGCCGCCCCCGCCGTACTCCTTCGGCCAGCCGAGGCCGAGCTTGCCGTCCCGGCCGAGCCGGCGGCAGTGCTCCATGTACGCCTCGCCGAACGGGTCCAGGGCGATCTTCCCCCGGTCCTCGGCGGTCAGGCAGGTGGCGAAGTACTCGCGCAGTTCGTCGCGGAGCCGCTTCTGCTCGGGCGTCAGGTCGATGAGCATCAGACGAGCGCTCCCATCGTGTCGAGCCGGGCCTCCACGCCACCGAGGAGGTGCGCCCGGTGCTTGCCCCAGGCGAAGTAGCGGTGCAGTGGGTAGGTGATGTCCAGGCCGATGCCGCCGTGCAGGTGCTGGCAGGTGTACAGGGCGGCGAGCGCGGCGTCGGTGACCGTGTGGGCGGCGACGGCCAGGTCCAGCTCGGCGTCGTCCAGTCCCTGGTCGACGCGCCAGGCGCCCGACCAGACCGCCACGTCGAGCGCCCGCCCGGCGATGTAGACGTCGGCGATCTGCATCGTCACCGCCTGGAACTCCGCCAGCGCGCGGTCGAACTGCTTGCGGGTCTTGATGTACTGGGTGGTCAGCTCCAGCGCCCCCGCCAGCACGCCGGAGGCGCTCGCCGTGAGGGCCACCAGAGTCAGCAGCCGCAGGGTGGCGAAGGCCCGGCCGTCCGGCTCGCCGAGCGGCTCGGCCGGGGTGCCGTCCAGGATCAGGGCCGAGACGGGCTCTCCCGTCGCGGCGGGCACCGGCCGCAGCGTCGCCGCCTCGGGCCTGACCAGGAAGAGGCCGACTCCCTGCGGGGTCGACGCGGGCACCACGATCGCCGCGGACTCGGCGGCGTAGGACACCATGGTCTTGCTTCCAGAGAGCACCCATCCGCCGCCGTCCCCGGCCGCGTCACCCGTCTCCGCCCCGCCGGGTCCGCCCTCGCCGGTGCGCCGGGCCGTCGTCCCCGGTGGAGCGCCGAGGTCGCGGCCGGGTTCCAGTGGCGCCGAGGTCAGCACGATCTCGCCCTCGCCCAGGCGGGCCAGCATCGCGCGCTGCCCGGCGGAGCCGTACCGCCCGATGACCATCGCCGCCACCAGGCCGTCCTGGAGCGGGACCGGGATCACCCGCGCCCCCGCCTCCCGGAGGATCACGGCCATCTCCACCGCGCCGAGCCCGGCGCCGCCCGCCTCCTCCGGCAGGCACACCCCGATCAGCCCGGCTCGCGCCACCGCCGCCCAGAGCGCGGCGTCGTACGGGCGGCCGCTCTTCTCGTGGTCCACGAGGCGGTCGTGGCCGGCCTCCCGGCCGAACAGGCCCGCGGCCAGCTTCTTCAGCTCCGCCTGCGTCTCGTCAAGGTCGAAATCCATCACGGCGCCTTCCATGAGCCCGGCCGAGCCCCAGTGGAGACCGGTCAGCCGCAAACTAGAACAGATTCTAATCTGTGTCCAGAGTGATCTGACGCGACGCCCACCGGACATCTGCGTGCAACACAAATGTCATGCAAGACAGGCGTTCTTTGTGACTGACGAGTAACAAGCCCTACCTGCGCTTAATCCGGTAACGTGTTCTCATGCGCCATTCGCATGCCGGCACCGCAGCCGTCCCCGCCGTCATCGGCGCCGACGGCGGTGACCACGCGGTGCACCCGCCTCCGGCGGCCCGGGTCTCCTCCGGGGTCCGCACGCGCAGCCAGCACCAACGGCGCAAGCGCATCGTCCAGGCCGCGGCCGCGCTCGCATCACGAGGCGGCGTCGAGGCCATGCAGATGAGGACCGTCGCCGAGCGTGCCGGGGTGGCCCTGGGAACGCTCTATCGCTACTTCCCCTCCAAGATGGACCTCCTGGTGGCCGTCGTCGGGGAGGAGATCGACCTTCTCGAGAGCAGCATCGAGCGGCGCCCGCCCAGCGCCGAGACCCCGGACGGCCGGGCGGTCGACGTGCTCATGCGGGCGACCCGCGGCCTGATGCGCGAGCCCGAGCTGGCCGACGCGCTGATCCGTTCCCTCATCATGGCGGAGGTTCAGGTCCCGTTCGGCGACCGCATTGCCGTCCTGCTTCTGCGCGTCTCGGGCAACGGCCTGACGGCGGAGTCGGCCTCGGAGGAGCAGTTCGCCCTGGCGGGCTCGCTGGCGAGCGTGTGGGTGCAGGAGCTGCTCGAGATGCTCCGCGGCCGGCGCACCTACGAGCAGATCCAGCGCCGCATCGAAATCGCCGCCGGGCGCCTGCTGGCCGGCTTCAACGGCTGACGCGTTCTGGCCGCCGGCCCGCCGTGCCCGGCACAGCGTGACGCTTCGCCTGCCCGCGATCGCGCCGGCTCCGCCCGGGGGTCAGACATCGGAGATTCATCCGGGGAGCCTGGTCGTACAACCCCGAGACCAAGAGCTTCGACGCCTTCGTCGCCAATCCGCACTACGACCCGCGCGTCTGACGGGCAACATCCCCATCGACTCGGACTGAAACGGACATCCCCGCGCCGTGACGCGCGAGGTATTCGGGGCGTCCCACGGCCGGGGCCTCCGCAAGGCTTCCGTACCAAAATAGAACAAGTTACAGTCTCGACCAGAACAATGTTCGAACGTTGAGGAGGCCCCGCATGGGCACGCCGGTGATCGTCGAGGCCGTACGCACACCCATAGGCAAGCGCAACGGCCGGCTGGCGGGGATCAAACCTCAGGCGCTGCTCGCGGCGGCCCTGAAGGGCGTCGTGGAGAGGTCGGGCATCGACCCGGCGATCGTCGGGCAGGTGTTCGCCGGGTGCGTGACCCAGGCGGGCGAGCAGGGCGGGCACATCGGCCGCCACGCGTGGCTCTACGCCGGCCTGCCGTACCAGACCGGGGTGACGACGGTGGACGCCCAGTGCGGCTCCTCCCAGCAGGCCGTGCACCTGGTCGCCGCCCTGATCCAGGCCGGCGTGATCGACGCCGGCATCGCCTGCGGGGTCGAGGTCATGAGCCGCCAGCCGCTCGGCAGCAACGTGCTGCCCGCCAACCCCCGGCCGGACGACTGGTCCATCGACCTGCCCGACCAGTTCACCGCCGCCGAGCGCATCGCCCGGCGGCGCGGGCTCACGCGGGAACAGCTCGACCGGTTCGGCGCCCGCTCCCAGCAGCTCGCCGCGAAGGCCTGGGCCGACGGCCGGTTCGATCGCGAGATCATCCCCGTGACGGCGCCCGTGCTGGGCGAGGACGGGCAGCCGACCGGCGAGACCCACACGGTCACCAGGGACCAGGGCCTGCGTGAGACCACGGCCGAGGGGCTGGCGCGGCTCAAGCCGGTGCTCGGCGAGAACGCCCTGCACACGGCGGGCACCTCCTCCCAGATCTCCGACGGCGCGGCGGCCGTGCTGCTGATGAGCGAGGAGGCCGCGACCCGGCACGGGCTGCGGCCGCGCGCCCGCATCCTCGCCCAGGCGCTCGTGGGCTCCGAGCCGTACTACCACCTGGACGGGCCCGTGGACGCCACGGCCAAGGTCCTGGCCATGTCGGGCATGACGGCCGGCGACATCGACCGGTTCGAGGTGAACGAGGCGTTCGCGGCCGTGGTGCTGTCGTGGGCGTCGGTGCATCATCCTGAGATGGACCACCTCAACGTCAACGGCGGCGCCATCGCGCTCGGCCACCCGGTGGGCGCGACCGGCTCGCGCCTGATCACAACGGCCCTGCACGAGCTGGAGAGGTCGGACTCCTCGACCGCCCTGGTCTCGATGTGCGCCGGAGGCGCCCTGGCCACCGCCACCGTTCTCGAGCGCACGTGAAGACCGGACGCAGGCTCTACAGCGCGCAGCGGCCCGCCGACCTGGGCGGCGGGGTGTGGAGCGTCCCGGTCCCGATCCCCGGCAATCCGCTCGGGTACACGCTGGTGTACGCCATCGAGTCCCCCGCCGGGCCGGTGCTCGTGGACGCAGGTTGGAACCACGAGGACGCCTGGGCGGCGCTCCGGGACGGGCTGGCCGCCGTCGGCGTGGACGTCCGCTCGGTCCGCGGGGTGGTCGTCACCCACCACCATCCCGACCACGCCGGGCTCGCCGGGCAGGTGCGCGAGGCGTCGGGTGCCTGGATCGCCATGCACGAGGCGGACGCCGCGCTCGTACGGCTCATCCGGGGCCTGCCCGACGGCTCGCACCGCGACTTCCAGGCCGAGATGATGCGGCGCGCGGGCGCCGGGTCCGACGCGGACGCCGTCCAGCGCTCCGCCCGGCCGGACGCGCCCGCGCAGCCCGATCTGGAGCTGCGGGACGGGGACCTGGTCGACCTGCCGGGCCGCGTGCTGCGCACGGTCTGGACGCCCGGGCACACGCCGGGGCACGTGTGCCTGCACCTGGAGGACGCCGACCGGCTGTTCACCGGCGACCACGTGCTGCCCGGCATCACTCCCCATATCGGCATTTATCCGTACGACAGGCAGGACGTCGACCCGCTCGGCGACTTCCTGGCGTCGCTCACGCGGGTGGCCGAACTGGGAGACACCGAAGCCCTCCCCGCCCACGAGTGGACCTTCCCCGACGCGGCGGCCCGCGCGGCTGAGATCCGCGACCACCACGAGGACAAGCTCCTCCGGCTGCGCGACCTGATGGCCGGGCTCCCTGGAGAGCCGTTGACGATCTGGGAGGTCGCCGAGCGGATGACCTGGAACCGGCCATGGTCCGACCTCGGCCCGGCGCAGCGCGGCATGGCGGCCGCAGAGGCCGCGGCACACCTGCGGACATTGGAGGTCCGTGACGAGGTCCACCGCACATCTGGCGCTCCCGGCGATCCCGTACGGTTCACAGTCACGTCATATTGACCCCATACACTCATAGACATCGGATGTCTGGGCGTGGGTTGAACTCCAGAGGTGGGTGACTCCGTGGCGGTCACGGACGCGGCGATCGACAAGATCAAGGGAATGATCGTCTCGGGTGAGCTCGGCCCCGGCGCGAGGCTCCCCAAGGAGGCCGACCTCGCCGAGCGGCTCGGCCTGTCCCGCAACTCGCTCCGCGAGGCCGTCCGCGCGCTGGCCCTGATCAACGTGCTGGACGTGCGGCAGGGCGACGGCACCTACGTCACCAGCCTGGAGCCGCACCTCCTGCTCGACGCCCTCTCCTTCGTGGTCGACTTCCACCGCGACGACACCGTGCTGGAGTTCTTCCAGGTCCGCCGCATCCTCGAACCCGCCGCCACGGCCATGGCGGCGGTCGCGATGGGCGAGCGGCAGGTCGAGGAGCTGCGGGCCATCTTCGACGCCCTCCCCGACGAACCGAGCATCGAGCAACTCGTCGCCAACGACCTGGAGTTCCACCAGCACATCGCCAAGGGCTCCGGCAACACCGTGCTCTGCTCGCTCATCGAGAGCCTGTCCGGCCCCACCACCCGCGCCCGCATCTGGCGCGGCCTCACCCAGGAGGGGGCCACCACCAAGACCAGGGAGCAGCACGCCGCGATATACGAGGCGATCGCCGCCCGCCAGCCCGACGTCGCCCGCGCCTGGGCCACCGTCCACGTCGCCGGCGTCGAGGAATGGCTCCGCCGCGCCCTGTGACCCGGCCGCCTTTGTCCCGGCTCGGCGAGCATGCCGGTCAGGTGGCCACGAGCGTCCGGGCGTGCTCGGTCGCCGCGGCGGCGAAGGCGCGGATGATCGGGTGGGGACGGGTGCCGTCGCCCGCCAGTTCGGGCTGGAAGAGCGTGCAGAGGAAGAAGGGATGGCCGGGCAGCTCGGCGATGCGCGCCTCTCCCTCGTCGTCGTAGCCGGTGAAGCGCATGCCGTGCGCGCGCAGCGTGCCCAGGTGGAGCGGGTCGAGCCCGTACGAGCAGTTGTACCGCTCGATCGTCCGGTTCGTCCCGAGTACCCGCTCGGCCAGCGACCCGGGCGTGATCCGCACCGCGCTCTCGTGCCCGGCGAGGGAGCACGCCAGCGGCACGATGAGCGGCGTGTATCCGTCCGGGGTGGACCCGGCACCGCGCCCCTCTCCCGCGGGCGGCGGCATGTCCTCCTCGCGGTTCTCCTCGTGCCGCGCGCCCGTCATGCCGCAGACGTCCCGGGCGAACTCCAGCAGGGCGTGCTGGAACCCTCCGCACGTGCCGAGGAAGGGCACGCCGCCCTCCCGCGCCGCCCGGACGGCCGCGACCGCACCGGCCTCGCTGCGGTACGGGCTGCCGGGCACCAGCCAGACGCCGTCAAAACCGCCCAGCGCGTGCTCGTCCTCCGCGTCACGGCTCGGGATCCAGTACGCGTCCAGGTCGAGCCGGTGCCGCTCGCGCAGCGCGTCCAGCAGCACGGGGATGCGCCCATGCGCCCGCACATGCGCGGAACGGTCGCCGACGATCGCGATGCGGGCGACGTGCGAGCCAAGGAACGGGGCAGGGGCCGGTACGGCGGCGGCCGGAGCGGGGGCGGGGGTCTCCGGTTCCGGCGAGATCTGTGACATGAGGACATCGTCACGCCTACAGCCCGTTAAGCGCCAACGATGATTCCCCATTCCCGCATAAGAGACACTTATCGAATGGACCCCCATCTCCTGCGCACGTTCGTCGCCGTCATCAGATGCGCGTCGTTCTCCGCGGCGGCCCGCGAGCTGGGCTACACGCAGTCGGCGGTGTCCCAGCACGTGGCGGCGCTCGAGTCCGATCTCGGCGTGGCGCTGCTGCACCGGCGGCCGGTCGGCCCGACCGAGGCCGGCGAGCGACTGCTGGAGCACGCGGCGCCGATCCTGCTCCGGCTGGACGCCGCGCGCGCCGACGTGGCCGCGGTCGCCGGAGAGCCGCCCGGCCGCCTGACGGTCGGCGCCTCGCCCCTGGCCGTGCCGCACCGGCTCGCCGGCGCCCTGGCACGGATGCGCCGCACCACGCCGAACCTGGACCTCACCCTGCGCGTCGCGGGCCGCCAGGCCATCGTCGCCGCCGTCATGGCCGGAGAACTGCATCTCGCGCTCGTCGACGGGGTGACCGCGCCCAGCGACCCGCTCCACCTGTCCGACCTCGGCGCGCTGACCACCATGGGGATCGCCGAGGGACCCGTCATGGTGCTGCTGCCCGCCGGGCATCCCCTGGCCACACGGAGTGCCCTGCGGCTGCACGATCTGGTGGACGCCCGCTGGATCGACGCGCCCGACGTGGCCGCGCCGCTCGCCTACCTGCGCGCGGCGGTGGGCTCCGACGGCCTGCGTGTCTCCCTGGACTACGCGGGAACCGACACGGCATCCCTCTTCGCGCTGGTCGCCTCCGGCCACGGCCTGGCGGTCGTCCCCGAAACGGCCCTTCTGGCCGGCCCCGGCACGGGCCACTGCGTCGTCGCCGGTTCGGTCGTGGCCGTGCCGGTGGCCCTGCCGCGCCTGGTCCACCGGACCGAACTCCTCCACGGCCGCCATATCGCCCCGGCCGCGACGGCGCTCGTGAAGGCCCTGGGGAGCATGTAGCGAAAATCTTCGCGTGCTCTGTCGATCTGGGCGGGTGGCGCGCGTCGGTAGGAGTACCAAGCCCGGACGCAGGCCGGGCACAGGACGAAAGGACCGCATGATGGCGAAGTACCTGGTTCTCATCTACGAGGACGAAGCCTCCTGGACCGGGGCCGGCCCGGAGGACTTCGACCGGACCTACAAGGAGCACACCGCGTTCGGCGAGAACAACGCGGCCGCGCTGCTCGGTGGTGACGCGCTGCACCCGACCTCCACCGCCACCTCCATCCGCAAGGACTCCTCCGGCGACTTCCTGGTCACCGACGGGCCGTTCGTCGAGACCAAGGAGGTCATCTGCGACTACTACCTCATCGAGGCGGCCGACCTCGACGAGGCGATCGCCGTGGGCAAGCAGGTCCCGGCGCCGTACGGGGGCGTCGAGGTCCGTCCGGTGCAGATCTTCGAGTGACATGACGCCGGCCGTGGCCGCCGCGGTCGCGGACGCGCACCGTCGTGAGTGGGCCTTCGTGCTCGCCGCGACGGTGCGCGTCACGCGCGACCTCGACCTGGCCGAAGAGTGCGTCCAGGACGCGTACGCGAAGGCGCTGACGACCTGGGGGACGCGCGGCGTCCCGGCCAGCCCGGGGGCCTGGCTGACGACGGTGGCGAAGAACCGTGCCCTCGACCTGCTGCGCCGGGACGCGACGATGCGCAGGTCCCTGCCCCTCCTGCTGGACGACCGGATCGAGACAGCCTCGGACGAGACGGACGAGACGGGCGGGCACGAGGTGGCGGACGACCGGCTGCGGCTGATCTTCACCTGCTGCCACCCCGCGATAGCGCCGCAGGCGCGGGTCGCCCTGACACTGCGCCTGCTGTGCGGGCTGACCACGGCCGAGGTCGCGCGCGCCTTCCTGGTCAGCGAGCCCACTATGGCGGCCCGCATCACCAGGGCCAAGAAGAAGATCGCCGCCGCCCGCATCCCGTATCGCTTGCCACCGGCCGAGGCGCTGCCCGCGCGCATCGACGCGGTGCTCACCGTCGTGCACCTGCTGTTCACGACCGGGCACACCGCCCCGGCGGGCGACTCCCTGGTCCGCCGCGACCTCGTGGAGCTCTCGCTCGACCTCGCGCGCATGCTGCGGACGCTGCTGCCGGACGACGCGGACGTCGCCGGTCTCCTAGCGCTGATCCTGCTGACCGACGCCAGGAGCGCCACCCGGGTGGCACGGGACGGCCGCCTGCTGCCGCTCGCCGAGCAGGACCGTTCGAGCTGGGACCGGACCGCGATCGGCGAGGGGGTCCCGCTCGTCCAGGAGGCGCTACGGCGGCGCCCGCCGGGCCGCTTCGTGCTGATGGCCGCCATCGCGGCCGTCCACTCGGAGGCGCCGACGTGGGACGCCACCGACTGGAGCGAGGTGGTGGCGCTCTACGACCTGCTCGTACGGATCTGGCCGTCGCCGGTGGTGGCGCTCAACCGGGCCGTCGCCGTGGGATTCGCCGCCGGTCCCGTCCGGGGGCTCGCGGAACTCGACGCGCTCGCCGCCGAACCACAGCTCGCCGGTTACGGCTACCTCGCCGCCTCCCGCGCCGACTTCCTGCGCCGTCTCGGGCGCACGGCCGAGGCCCGCACGGCCTACGAGGAGGCCCTGCTGCTCACCGAGAACGCCCTCGAACGCGACTTCCTCGCCGAACGCCTCGCGCGGCTCGGGGACTGACCGCCGCACCCGTCTCAGGTCCGGCAGGGGACCCCGGTGATCGTCCCAGGCGGGCGGCCTGCCGCTGGAGCGCGGCCAGCAGCGGGGTGCTGCCGGTGCCGCGGCGCAGGGCGGCGTACAGGCGGCGGGACGGGACGGACGGGCCTCGCAGCGGGCGCACGCACACCCCTGGGGCGTCCCCGGCGCCGATCATGCGCGGTACGAGGGTCACGCCGAGGCCGCAGCCGACCAGAGCCAGGACGGCGTTGAAGTCGGTGGCGCAGTGCGCGATTCGGGGCTGGAAGCCCGATCCCCGGCATGCCGCCTCCAGCACCTCGCGGCAGGCGGTCCCCGGTCCGGACACCACCCAGTCGTCCTCCGCCAGCGCGGCCAGATCGAGCTCGTCCCGCGTCATCGCGTCGGGGGCCGGGGCGGCGGGAGACGGCGGCACGCCTGGAGGTCCGGCGTGGCCGCGGGCCAGAGGGTGGCAGGAGGGGAGGGCCGCGTCGAAGGGGTCGGTGAGCAGCTCCACGAGGCGGACGCGGGGGTCCTCGTGGCGGGGCAGGCGCGAGGAGGACATCACGACGATCAGGTCCAGGTCGCCCTGGGCCAGGAGGGGCAGGGCGACCTCCGTCTCCACCTCGGAGATCTCGGTGCGCCACCCGGGGTGGGTCTCGCGCAGCGCGGCCGCGGCCGGGGCGAGGAGGTGGCGGATCGCCGAGGGGAAGCCGCCGGCCCGTTCGAGACCTATGCGGCCCTCGGCGTGCGCGGCGAGATCGGACCGCGCCGCCTCGAGCTGCGCGATCACCGCGTGGGCGTGGGCCAGCAGCACGTGTCCCGCCCCGGTCAGCCGCACGCGCCGCCCGTCCCGTTCGAGCAGCTCCGCGCCCGCCTCCTTGGCGAGGACGGCGAGCTGCTGCGAGACCGCCGACGGCGTCAGGTGCAGGGCGCGGGCCGCCCCCGCGACCGTGCCCTGGGCGTCGAGCTCCTGGAGGATGCGCAGCCGTCGTACCTCGATCATGTAGAGAATCTACCGGTAGTGGGGTAGAAGAAATAGCTGGACTGCACGATCGGCCTCCGTCGAGACTCGTCGCGTGCGTCCCCTCCATGCGTTCCTCGCCGTTGCCGTCGCCGTGATCTGGGGCGTCAACTTCGTCGTCATCGAGATCGGCCTCGAACACTTCCCGCCGCTGCTCTTCGCCGCGCTGCGGTTCACCCTGGTGGCCCTCCCGGCGGTGTTCCTGGTCCCGCGTCCGGCGATCCCCGCCCGCTGGATCGTCGCCGTGGGACTGTTCCTCGGCGCGGGGCAGTTCGGCCTGCTCTTCACCGCCATGCACCTCGGCTTGCCTGCCGGGCTCAGCTCCCTGGTGCTCCAGGCTCAGGTGATCTTCACGGTGTGCTTCGCCGCGATGGCCCTCGGCGAGCGGCCGGGCCGCCGGCAGCTCCTCGGCATCGCGGTGGCCTCGGCCGGGATCGTGGTCATCGCCTTCGGCAGGGGCGCCCACGTGCCGCTACCGCCCCTGCTGCTCGCCCTCGGCGCCGCCGCCTGCTGGGGTGTGGCCAATGTGTGCATCCGGCGGGCGAAGGCGCCGGCCGGCCCGGGGCTGCTCGTCTGGTCGAGCCTGGTGCCGCCACTGCCGCTGCTCGCGCTCTCCGGCCTGATCGAGGGCCCGGACCGGATCCGTACCGCGTTCACCACCTTCCACCTCGGCTCCCTCGCCGCGCTGGCGTACGTCGTCGTGCTCTCCACGTTCGTGGGCTTCGGCGCCTGGAACGGGCTGCTGCGCCGCTACCCCACCGCCACCGTGGCGCCGTTCACCCTGCTCGTGCCCATTGTCGGCATGGCCACGGCGCGCGTGTGGCTGGGCGAGCAGCTGAGCACCGGGGAACTGCTCGGCGGCGCGGTCGTCCTGGCCGGTCTCGCGACGCTGGCCGTACGGACGCGGCAGAAGCCCGCGGACCCGCCCCCGCCCCTCGCCGAACCGCGCTCGCCCCTGACCGGCCCCCGCCCGGCGCCGGCCGGCCCGCTCCGGCCCTTGACCGACCGCGCCCGGCCCTGACCTCGCGGCCGCCACCGGGCGAGACGGCGGCGCGTCCCCGTCCCGCCGATCAACGTCCCACGGGACGGGCGCGGCCGTGGTAGGCATGGGCACATGTCCACCCCCGTCCCCCTTCGCGCGGAAGACCCCCGGCAGCTCGGCGGCTACCGTCTGGTCGGCCGCCTCGGCCGGGGCGGCCAGGGAATCGTGTACCTCGGGGAGTCGCCCGGCGGCGCCCGCGTGGCGGTGAAGCTGATGCACTCGCGGCTCGACGAGGAGAAGGCCCGCCGCCGGTTCACCGACGAGGTCGAGGCGGTGCGGCGGGTGGCGCCCTTCTGCACCGTCCAGGTGCTGGACGCCGACCTCGACGGCGACCGCCCCTACATCGTCAGCGAGTACGTCGACGGCGTCTCGCTGCAGGAACACGTCACGACCCAGGGGCCGCGCACCGGAGGCTCGCTCGACCGCATCGCCGTGGGCACCGCGACCGCGCTGGCGGCCATCCACGAGGCGGGTGTCGTCCACCGCGACTTCAAGCCGGGGAACGTCCTGCTCGGCCTGGACGGGCCCCGCGTCATCGACTTCGGCATCTCCCGGCTGATGGACACCGCGACCACGACGGGCAGGGTTCCCGTCGGGACTCCGGCGTACATCTCGCCCGAGCAGCTCAAGGGCGAGCGCGCCGGGCCGTCGGCGGACATGTTCGGGTGGGGGCTCACGGTCGCCTTCACGGCCAGCGGGCGGCACGCCTACGCCGCGGACTCCTTCGAGGCGATCCTCGGCCGCATCCTGTTCGGGCAGGCCGACCTGGACCCGCTCACGGGGCCGCTGCGCGAGATCGTGGTCGCCTGCCTGGACCCCGACCCCGCCGGCCGTCCGAGCGCCGAGGAGGCGCTGCGGCACCTCATCGGCAGAGGGCCCGCGGCCGTCCCCGCGTCCGGCGCCGTGCTGGAGACCGGGGCCATCCTGGCCGCCCGGCCGCTCACCCGTGAGCCGGAAGCCCCGGCGACGCTCCCGTTCGACCGCTACCCCGGCCACGACGACGCCCCGGCCACCCTCACCTTCGCGCCGGTCACCGATGGTGCCCCGGCCGGCGGTGGCGTTCCGGTCACCGTCGCTTCGGGCCGGGACGAGGACGCCGGTGACGAGATGGCGGACCCCTCCCATCGGCCGGCGCGGCGACGGCGAGCGAGGATGGCCGGACTGGCGGGGCTGGCCCTCCTGGTGGCCGGAGCGGTCACCGCGGCCGCGTGGTGGTGGCCGGGGTCCGGCGCCGGGGAACCCGCCACGCCGTTCTCGTACGCGGGCAGGTGGACCGGCAGCGCCGAGCATCCGACGGCCGGGCGGGTGTTCCCCGTGGAGATCCGCTTCGCGGAGACCACGACGGCGGGGACCATGAAGTGGGGCGCCGACCTGCACTGCACGGGCCGGCTGACCCTCTTCGCCCCCAAGGGCGCGGCAACGGCCTACCGGCTCGACCAGGTGCGCGGCGACCAGTGCCATCCGGGAACGGTCCTGCTCTCTCCGCAGGGCACCGACCGGCTGGCTTTCCGCGTCACCGGGACCGGGGACGCCGCACCACGGTACGCGGGAACGGCCGCCCGGATCACCTGATCCGGCCGGCCCTCGCGAACGGAACCCGCGGTCAGAAGTCGACGTTGATGCAGGCCAGCCGCGCGCCCGCCTGGCCGGCGTGACCCTGGTCGGTGTGGGTGTGCTCGGTGTGGATGATGACCGAGCGCGGGTGCCGGTCGCCGAACCCGTGCTCCAGCGCGGAGCGCGAGAAGCCGTTGCCGCGGGCGTCGGTCGTGAAGTCGAGCCAGACCTCGTTGCGCGGGTTGGCGTACTTGGGGTTGGTGGAGGGGGTCACGGGGTCCTGGACGTGCTGGTAGTGCGGGCCGGCGTCGTCGCCCTTCGCGCCGCAGGACTTGGTGTGCACGTGCGCGCCGTACGCGCGGTTGGGCAGCAGGCCTTGCGCGCGGAGCTGCACGCTCCCGCCCCCGCCGGCGGCCGGCACGTAGGCGACGGCGGCCGCGGCATCCGTGGGGACGAGCTTCGGATCGTAGGTGATGGCCGCCTGCCCGGGGCCGTAGACGCCGAACCGGCCGAGCGCGAGGACCGCGTCCGTGTCACGGCTCATCGGTCGCGACTGCCGCTCCGCGGACACGGCCCCCGCGCTCAGCAACGTCAACGGCATCACCATCGCGACCACTCCCGCGCGCACCGCCATCATTGGACTTCTCCCTCACCCTGTTCGGACGGCCTTTCCGCCGCATTCGCCGATATACCCGACTTCAGAGTAAAGCGGTCCAATATCCCGCTAAGAGTGGGCAATTACCTCTACTAACCACAAATAACCCCAGGTCGACCCGCCATCCAAGTGGCCAAAACCCCTGCGCCGCCCGCGATTCAGCATAGTGCGGGAATCCTTGCCGCAAAGGCGGATCCGTCGACGACCAATGGCGAGAAATGGCTTCCCATAGGGTGCGTTGTTTCGACGGCACAGAAAGCCAACAAAAGCGATGAAAGCCGGACGATCCGGCTAAGCAGGGGCGATCAACGACTCCTCGGCGAGGGCGGTCCACAGGGCGTCGGGGACGGGGGTGGCGGCCAGGGCTGCGTTGCGCTCGACCTCCTGCGCCGAGCGGGCGCCGGCGACCACGGCCGTCACCGCCGGGTGCCGCAGGGGGAATGCCAGGGCCGCCTGCGGGAGCGTGACGCCGTACCGCTCGCACACCGCCGCGATGCGCCGTGCGCGCTGGACCAGCGCGCCGGGCGCGGGTGCGTACTCGTAGGTGCCGGTCGCCTCGTGCGTGGCGAGCAGGCCGCTGTTGAAGACCCCGGCCACCAGGACCGAGACGCCGCGCTCCTGGCAGAGCGGCAGAAGTCCGGCCGCGCCCGACTGGTCCAGCAGGGTGTAGCGCCCGGCGAGCATGACCAGGTCGACGTCGGTCTCCTTGACGAAGCCGGCGAGCATCTCCCACTGGTTCATGCCGGCGCCGATCGCCTTGACCACGCCCTGGTCGCGCAGCTCGGCGAGCGCCGGGTAGGCCTCGCCGACGGCCGGCGCCCAGTGGTCGTCGGCGTCGTGGATCAGCACGATGTCGATCGTGTCGTGGCCGAGGCGTTCGAGGCTCTCCTCGATCGACCGGCGCACGCCGTCCCGGGAGAAGTCCCAGACCCGGCGATGGGTCGCGGGCACGTCGAACCCCTGGTCGTCGCGTCCCGGCCGCGTGGCGGGGCCGAGCAGGCGGCCGATCTTGGTGGAGAGGGTGTAGGAGTCGCGGGGCCGGTCCAGGAGGGCGGCGCCGAGGCGGCGCTCGGACAGCCCGAGCCCGTAGTGCGGGGCGGTGTCGAAGTAGCGGATGCCGGCCGCCCAGGCCGCGTCGACCGTCTCCCTGGCCTGCTCGTCGCTGATCGCCGAGAACAGGTTGCCGATCGGCGCCGCGCCGAATCCAAGCCTGGTCACCCGCGCGCCCCGCCCCACGGTCCGGCTCGGCATGGCTTCTCCTTCGTCCGTCGTCATGCGCTAATCCTGCGCCTTCCCACTGGTGACGCGGGCGAGCATGAGCGCGATGAGGATGATGCCACCGTAGATGGCCTGGATCCACTGCGCCGAGACGCCGGCCAGCGTCAGGATGTTGTTGATCAGCCCGAGGACGAGCACGCCGCACAGCGCGCCGAACAGCGTTCCCTTGCCGCCGTCGAGGCTGACCCCGCCGATGACCGCGGCCGCGAAGACCGTGAAGATCATGCCGTTGCCCTGGGACGCCGCGACCGAGCCGAGCCGGCCCGTCATCAGCAGGCCCGCCAGGGCGGCCAGCAGTCCGCCGATCATGAAGACCGTCCAGAGCACCCGGTCGGTGCGCACTCCGGCGGCGCGTGCCGCGTCGACGTTGCCGCCGATCGCGTACACCGAGCGCCCGTGCCGGAAGTACCCCAGGGCCACGATGCCGATCGCGTACGCGAGCCCGCAGATCCAGACCGACGCCGGGAGCCCCACCCACCGGGCGTTGCCGAGGTAGAGGAAGGAATCGGGCAGCGCGAACAGGTTCTGACCGCCGGTGAAGCCGATCTGCAGGCCGCGCAGCACGATCAGCATGCCCAGCGTCACGATGAACGCCGACAGCTTGAACCGCAGGATCAGCAGCCCGTTGAACGCGCCGACGAGCACGCCGATCAGCAGGCAGATGGGGATGCCCAGGGCCGCCGGCCAGTCGGTGCCGAGGCCGTTGGAGGCGGCCGGGATGACCAGCGCGACACCCAACGCGGGCGCGAGGCCCACGGTGGACTCCAGCGAGAGGTCGAACTTCCCGGCGATGAGGATCACCGCCTCGGCGAGCACGAGGAGCGACAGCTCGGTCTGCTGTTGCAGCACGTTGGTCAGGTTGTCGCCGCTGAGGAAGGCCGGCTCGATCAGCGCGCCGACGACGACCAGCAGCAGGATGGCCGGAACCAGGGCGAGGTCGCGGAACCGCGCGAGCCGGAGCCCGGACGGTCCCCGCCCGGTCCCGCCCGCCGTGCCGGGAGGCCCGCCGGGGGTGCCGGGAGAGGTCACGGTCGTTTCCGTCATCGTGCGTCGACACCTTCCATGACCGCCACGAGCTCGGCGTCCGCCCAGCCCCGTGGCACTTCCTTGACGACCCGTCCATGGAACATCACGACGACCCGGTCGCAGATGCGAAGATCGTCCAGCTCGTCGGAGACGAGCACCGCTCCGGCACCGCGTTCGGCGGCGTCCTCGACGGCGCCGAGCAGCGCCTGCTTGGCGCGCACGTCGACCCCCGAGGTGGGGTCGATCACGACCAGCGCCCCGGGGTCGTCGGCGAGCGCCCGCGCCATGACGACCTTCTGCGCGTTGCCCCCGGAGAGGTCCCCGACGGGCTGGGACGGTCCGGTGGTCTTGATGTCCAGCTCCTCGATCATCCGCTCGGCCCGCGCTCGGCGCCTGGCCGGGGACACCGCGCCGAACCGGCCGAGCTTGTGGGCGATCGGCAGGGTCGCGTTCTCGGCGATCGAGAGCAGCGGCACGAAGCCCTCCTTGTGCCGGTCCTGGGGGACGAAGCCGAGCCCCGCGCGCAGCGCCGAGGTGACGTCCCCGGGACGGGGCCGGGCGCCGTTGACGGTGACCGTGCCGCTGTCGGCGGCGTGCAGGCCGACCAGCGTCTCGGCGAGGCTCACCTTGCCGCTGCTGCCGGACCCGGCGAGCCCGACGATCTCTCCGGCGCGCACGGCGAGGTCCACGTCCTGGTACCGGCCGGCCAGCGACAGCTTCTCGGCGCTCAGGACGATCGGCGCGGAGCTCCTGGAGGCGCGCGACCGGGCCTGGTAGCCGGCGGCGGCCTCCCCTGTCATGGCGGCGACCAGCTCGTCGTGCGGCAGGTCGGCGACCTCGCTCGTGAGGACGTGGCGGGCGTCGCGGAACACCGTGACCGACTGGCAGACCTGGTACACCTCTTCCAGGTGGTGCGAGATGAACATCATGGTCACGCCCTGCGCCCGCAGCGCCCGCATCCGCTCGAAGAGCCGCTCGATGGCCGGGCCGTCGAGCTGCGCGGTCGGCTCGTCCAGGATGATGAACCGCGCGCCGAACGACAGCGCCCGGGCGATCTCCAGGAGCTGGCGCTGCTCGACGCCGAGGTCTCCCGCGAGGCGCCCGCCGTCGACGTCGACGCCGTACTCGTCGAGCAGGTCGCGCGCCCGCGCCCGCAGCGACCGCCAGTTGATCGGCCCCCGGCCCGCCTGGCGGTTGAGGAACAGGTTCTCCGCGACGGTGAGCGTGGGGATGATCGTGGACTTCTGGTAGACGCAGGCGACGCGCCGCCGCCAGCCGTCGCGGTCGGCGAGCGCCGGGGCGGGACGGCCGGCGAAGAGCACCTGGCCCTCGTCGGGACGCTGGAGTCCGGTGAGGATGGACACGAGCGTCGACTTGCCCGCCCCGTTGCGGCCGACGAGGGCGTGGGTCTCGCCTTCGCCGATGACGATCCCCGCGCCGTCGAGCGCGGTCGTCGGCCCGAAGCGCTTGGTGATGCCCCGCGCCTCGACGGCCGGGGTGGCGGGTGGTGACATCATCCGACCTGGTTGCCCCAGAGGTTGGGGTCGTCCACGTTCTCCTTGGTGACCAGCGGGGCGGGGAGCTGGTCCTCGAGGCGGCCGCCGCCGACGTCGACGATGGTGCTGTCGTGGTCGGTCTTGCCGGGGGCGAAGGTCTTGCCTTCAAGGGCCGCCTTGGCGTACGACAGCGCCCACTTGGCGTACAGGTCGGCGGGCTGGGACACCGTGGCGTCGATCTGGCCGTCCCGGATGGCCTGGAACTCCTGCGGGATGCCGTCGTTGGAGATGATGAAGATGTGCTTGGGGTCGGTCGGCGGCACCAGCAGGTTCTTGGACTTCAGCAGCTGGAGGGTGGGGGCGAGGAACACGCCGCCGGCCTGCATGTAGATGCCGTTGATGTCGGGGTGCTGGGTGAGCCGGGTCTGCAGCGCGGCCGACGCCTTGGTGCCCTCCCATTCGGTCGGCTCGGCGAAGACCGTGATGCCGGGATAGTTCGCCTTCATGCACTCGGCGAACGCCTCGGAGCGGTCGCGGCCGTTGACCGACGACAGCGATCCCTGGAACTCCACGACCTTGCCCTTGCCCTTCAGCTGCTCGCCGAGGAACTCGCAGGCCTTCTCGCCGTAGGCGCGGTTGTCGGCGCGGACGACCATGAACGTCTTGCCCTTGTCGGGCCGGGTGTCCACGGTGACGACGGGGATGTTCTTGCCGGCGAGCTGGTCGAGGGTGGTCGCGATCGCGCCGGTGTCCTGCGGGGCCATCACGATGGCCTTCGCGCCCTGGCTGACCAGCGCCTGCGTGTTGGACACCAGCTTGGCCACGTCGTTCTGGGAGTTGGTGGGCGGCATCAGGTCGACGCCGAGCTCACCCGCCAGCTTGGGGACGTACTTGTTGTAGGAGTTCCAGAAGTCGCTGTCCGTGCGGGGGAAGTCGATGCCGATCTTGCCCCCCGCCGCCGCGGAGCCGCCTTGGGCCGAGGCCGAAGGGCTCGACGGTGTCGACGACCCGCACGCGGCGAGCGTCAGGGTTAACGCGGACAGTGCCACGCCGATGGTGGCCGACGATCGCATTCTCACTTGTCGCCTCGATTCACGGGAAATGCGGGGGGTGTGGCGCCTCAGGGAGAACGGTGCGGCGCCTGGGGATGGGGGCGGGTGGCCGGCTCGGAGGGACGGAAGCCGGGCGGGGGGCTACGGGGTGGGACGGAGGCGGAGGCCGTGCATGCCGCCGTCGACGGCCAGCACGGTGCCCGTGGTGCTCGCGGCGAGAGGACTGGCCAGGTAGGCGATCGCGGCGGCGACCTCCTCGGCGCTCACGAGCCGGCCCATGGGCTGGCGCCGCTCCAGCGCGCGGCGTTCGGCGTCCGGGTTGGGCGCCGCTTCGAGCAGCCGCTGCACCCAGGGGGTGTCGGCGGTGCCCGGGTTGACGCAGTTGACGCGGATGCCCTCGCCGATGTGGTCGGCCGCCATGGCCAGCGTGAGCGAGAGGATCGCGCCCTTGGACGCGCTGTAGAGCGCGCGGTCGGGCAGGCCGGCCGTCGCGGCGATCGAGCAGGTGTTGACGATGGCCGCGTGGCCGGACGCGCGCAGGTGCGGGAGCGCGGCCCGGGTCACCCGCACGATGCCGAGGACGTTGACGTCGAGGACATGGCGCCATTCCTCGTCGCCGTTGCGCTCGACGGTGCCGGCCGCGCCGATGCCGGCGTTGTTGACCAGGATGTCGAGGCCGCCGAGGCGCTCGGCGGCCTCGGCGACGGCCGCGCGGACCGCGGCGTCGTCGGTGACGTCGGCCTTGACGCCGGCGAAGGGCTCGCCGGGCGGGTTGACGTCGAGGCAGGCGACGCGGGCGCCGCGCTCGGCGAGCAGCCGGGCCGTCGCGAGGCCTATCCCGGAGCCGCCGCCGGTGACCAGCGCGGCAAGACCCTCGAACTCGCTCATCGGGCACCTCCTCGAATGCCGGTTTCGCTCCAGACGGGACCGCCGGGGAAGGCGTACGCCTCGATGGACTCCGGGCGCATGGCCGCACTGAACCCGGGGGCCTGCGGCGCCTGGTAGCGGCCGTTCCTGACGACCACGGGGTCCACGAAGTGCTCGTGCAGGTGGTCGACGTACTCGATCACCCGGTCCTGCAGGCTGCCGCTTACCGCCACGTAGTCGAACATCGCCAGGTGCTGCACCAGCTCGCACAGCCCGACGCCGCCGGCGTGCGGGCAGACGGGCACGCCGAACTTGGCGGCGAGGAGCAGGATCGCGATGTTCTCGTTGACGCCGCCCACGCGGGCGGAGTCGAGCTGCACGACCGACAGCGAGCCGGCCTGCAGCATCTGCTTGAAGATCACCCGGTTCTGGACGTGCTCCCCGGTGGCGACCTTGATGGGCGCGAGGGCGCGGGCGACGGTGGCGTGGCCGAGCACGTCGTCGGGGCTGGTCGGCTCCTCGATCCAGTACGGGTCGTACTCCTTGAGCGCGTTGACCCAGCTGATCGCCGCGCCCACGTCCCAGCGCTGGTTGGCGTCGATGGCGATGCGGTAGCCGGGGCCGCAGACCTCGCGGGCGATGCGCATCCGACGCCGGTCGTCCTGCAGGTCGGCTCCGACCTTCAGCTTGATCTGGGTGAAGCCCAGGTCGATCGCCTCCTCGCAGAGGCGGCGGAGCTTGTCGTCGTCGTACCCGAGCCAGCCCGGGGAGGTGGTGTAGGCGGCGTAGCCGTGGGCGTTCAGGTGGGCGATCCGCTCCTTCCTGCCGGGCTCGGCTTGGCGCAGGAGCTCGAGCGCCTCGCCGGGGGTGAGCGCGTCGCTGATGTAGCGGAAGTCGACCAGCGAGACGATCTCCTCGGGGGCCATCTCGCCCAGCAGAAGCCAGAGCGGCTTGCCCTCGATCTTGGCCTTGAGGTCCCACAGCGCGTTGACGACCGCGGAGATCGCCATGTGCATGACGCCCTTCTCCGGGCCGAGCCAGCGCAGCTGGGAGTCGTGGACCATCTCCTTGTACAGGGCGCCGAGATCGTCCGGCCGCCTGCCCACGACGAACGGCGCGAGAGCCTTGATCGCCGCGGTCTGCACGTCGTTGCCCCGGCCGATCGTGAAGGCGAACCCGTGCCCGTCGATGCCGCCGTCGGTCCTGAGCACCACGTACGCGGCCGAGTAGTCAGGGTCGGGGTTCATCGCGTCGGAGCCGTCCAGCTCCCGTGAGGTCGGGAACCGGATGTCGTGGGTCTCCAGCGCGGTGATCAGCGGCAGGCCGTTCATGCCTGTCCCACCATCTGGCGCTGGCGGCCCAGACCGTCGATCTCCAGCTCGAGGACGTCGCCCTTCCGCAGGTAGGGCTGGTCCGGCATGCCGAGCGCGACGCCCGCGGGCGTGCCGGTGTTCACGAGGTCACCGGGCTCCAGCACCATGAAGTGGCTCAGGTAGCGCACGATCTCGGCGACCGTGAAGATCATGTTCGCGGTGCCGCCGTCCTGCCGGGCCTGGCCGTTGACCCAGAGCCGCAGGCCCAGGCTCTGCGGGTCCGGCACCTCATCGGCGGTGACGAGCCACGGGCCGAGCGGGTTGAAGGTCTCGCACGACTTGCCCTTGTCCCACTGGCCGCCGCGCTCGAGCTGGAACTCCCGCTCGGAGACGTCGTTGGAGATGGCGTACCCGGCGACGCAGGCGAGCGCTTCCTCGTGGGAGTCGAGGTAGCGGGCGGTCCTGCCGATGACGACCGCCAGCTCGACCTCCCAGTCGGTCTTCACGCTGCCACGCGGGATGAGGACCTCGTCGTTCGGCCCGACCACGGTGTTTGGGGCCTTCATGAAGATGATGGGCTCCGCGGGGAGGGCCGCTCCGGTCTCCGCCGCGTGGTCGCGGTAGTTGAGGCCGATGCAGACGACCTTCCCGGGGCGGGCGATCGGCGCCCCGACGCGCCCGGTGACGCCGCCGTCGGCCGTGCCGTCGAGGAGGGGCAGCTCGCCCGCCTGGATCGCGCCTGCCACACGTTCGATCTGTCCCGTGGCGAAGAAGACTCCGTCGAGGTCCGCGCCCTGCCCGAGCAGGCTTCGCAGGTCGCGCGGGCGTCCGTCCCCGTCCAGGACGGCGGGACGTTCCTCTCCGGGGGGTCCGACTCGCAGCAGCTTCACGCGTCTTCCTCATATTCATCGGATGTGTTGAGAGAGAAGACTACGCGGGGATGGGCCGACGTCAAGCCTCTGCGTGGTATATGTCTTCATTCATCGGATGCCTGGATTGCAAGACGACAAGTCGATCGCCATCTCGTAATGTGACGCCCGCGCGCGGGCGGCGACGGGAGGGAGGGGTATGACACCCTGAGCGCGTCTTGACGTGCCCCTGCGCCCGTAATAGAACACGTTTCAGAAACGTCTCCAACCAAGCGCTTGATCAACTCCCCCGGGTGGTCATATGGAAATCAATCTCGTCGACCAGGATCACTACGCGCGGGATGGCGTTCCGCACGAGCAGCTCCGGTGGTTGCGGGCCAACGATCCGGTCTTCTGGCACGAGGGCGACCAGGAACGCGACTGGCCGGGCTTCTGGGCGGTCACCAAGCACGAGGACGTCGTGCACATCTCGCGCCACTCGGATCTGTTCTCCTCCAGCAAGAAGCTGGCGCTGTTCAACGAGATGCCCGAGGAGCAGCGCGAGCTCCAGCGGATGATGATGCTCAACCAGGATCCCCCCGAGCACACTCGCAGGCGCTCCCTGGTCAACCGCGGGTTCACTCCGCGCCAGATCGGCGTGCTGGAGGACCACATCCGCGACATCTGCCACGGCCTGGTCGACCAGGCCATGGCCAAGGGGAGCGTCGACTTCGTCACCGACATCGCGGCGCCCCTCCCCCTGTACGTGATCTGCGAGCTGCTCGGCGCGCCCGTGGAGGACCGCGACAAGATCTTCCAGTGGTCCAACCGGATGATCGGCAGCGAGGACCCCGACTACGCCACCACCCCCGAGGAGGGGCAGGCCGCGGCGGCGGAGGTCTACTCCTACGCCAACCAGCTCGCCGCGCGCCGCCGTGAGGAGCCGCGCGACGACATCGTCACCAAGCTGCTCCAGCCTGGGGACAACGGCGAGGTGCTCAGCGAGGACGAGTTCGACCTCTTCATCCTGCTCCTGGTCGTCGCCGGGAACGAGACGACGCGCAACGCCGCCTCCGGCGGCATGCTGACCCTGTTCGAGCACCCCGAGCAGTGGGAGGGCCTCGTCCGCGACCCCTCCCTCGCGCGCACCGCCTCGGACGAGATCGTCCGGTGGGTGTCGCCGGTCAACCTCTTCCGCCGCACGGCGACCCGCGACACCACCTTGGGCGGCAAGGACATCAAGGAAGGCGACAAGGTCGTGGTGTTCTACTCCTCGGCCAACCGGGACGAGGGCGTGTTCGCGGCGCCGTCGAGCTTCGACATCGCCCGCGACCCGAACCCCCACATCGGCTTCGGCGGCGGCGGGGCCCACTTCTGCCTGGGCAACCACCTGGCGAAGCTCGAGCTTCGGGTGCTCTTCGAGGTGATCGCGCAGCGCATGCCCGACCTCCGCCAGGCGGGCGAGGCCAAGCGGCTGAGGTCGTACTTCATCAACGGCATCAAGAACCTTCCCGTGGGGGTCTGACCCCGGCACCGGGCACGGCGCACGCCGGGGCGTCCGGCCCCGGCCCGGCACGATCGTGCCGGCGCCGCGCCCGGCGGCGTGCGCCGCCGCTATGATCGCCCCACCAGGGCGCCGATCAACCCATATGTCAGGCTCATGTCGGATGGGGGCGGCGGTAGAGGAGAAACGATGTCAGACCACCGTCCGGCACCGCAGGGCGTCGACCCCAACGTTCCGAGCGCCGCGCGCATCTACGACTACGCGCTGGGCGGCAAGGACAACTACGCCGCCGACCGCGCCGCCGCCGAGACGGTCTTCTCCCTCGCCCCCGAGATGCGGATCATGGCCCGCCAGAACCGGGCGTTCCTCGGCCGCGCGGTGCGCTACCTCGCCGCCGAGGCCGGCATCCGCCAGTTCCTTGACCTCGGCTCCGGCCTGCCGACCCAGCAGAACGTCCACCAGGTCGCCACGGAGATCGCACCGGAGTCCAAGGTCGTCTACGTCGACTACGACCCGATCGTCGTCGCGCACGGCGACGCCCTGGTCGCCACCAGCGGCGACGTGGCCTTCGTCCGCGGCGACGTGCGGCGGATCGACGAGGTGCTGGACCACCCCGACGTGCGGCGGCTGATCGACTTCGACCGGCCGGTGGCCGTGCTGCTGGTGGCCGTTGTGCACTTCATCCCCGACGCCGAAGGGCCCTACGAGGTCGTGGCCCGCCTGCGCGAGGTCATGGCCCCGGGGAGCTACCTGGCCGTCTCCAGCGTGACCCCTGACCCCCACCCCGACGAGACGGCCGAGCTGGTCAAGGTGTCGACCAGCGCCGGAGCGCCCTTCGTCGCCCGCTCCCACGCCGAGGTGACGCGGTTCTTCGAGGGATTCGACCTCGTGGAGCCCGGCCTGGTCATCGCGCCCGAATGGCGTCCGCCGATCGCCCGGACCGTCGACCCCGAGAAGATGTGGGTGCTCGCCGGCGTCGGCCGCAAGCGCTGACCCCTCCCCGGCGGGCGTCCCGTCCGCTCACGCCGTGGAGACGGGGAGGTCCGGGAACAGGCCGAGCCCCGGGATGTCGACACTGACCGTCTCGATGCCGTCCGGCACTCCCGTGTAGGAGGCGTACAGGGACAGGATGTCACCGGGCCTGTACCACTGGTTCGGGACCGCGCTGCACAGGCACGCGTCGTTCTTGCGCGCCGGGGAGAACTTCGACCCGCTGGGCGGGTCCAGCAGGCTCGCCCCGGAGACGTCGTTCCCGAACAGGTCCCTCGGGTACCAGTTCCCTCCGGTGCCGGTCAGCTTGATCGTCCATCGCACGCTGACGGAGGTCCCCCGTCGCTGTACCCCGTCGATCGTCACCCGGATCGGGTCGCCGTCGACCTGGCCGTCGCGGACGGCGACCGGACCGGTGGCGGCCGTCGTCCGCTCTCGGTCGAGCACCACGATCAGGACCGCCGCGGTGACGGCGACGGCGACCCCGGCGGCGGCGACCGGCGGCCCGAACCGGCGCCAGCCGCGCTTCATCGCGGAGCGCGTCCCCCCGGAGCCCGTCCCCGCGGAGCCCGTCCCCGCGAACTCGGCGGCGGCCGGCGTGGTCCAGATCTCGCTGACGATCCGGGTGGCGGCCTCGACGGCCACCTCCTCCCGGCCCACGAGCCGGTCGAGGAGCTGCTGCGCGGTCGGCCTCCTGGCCGGGTCCTTGTCGAGGGCCTGCTCGACCAGCGGTCTCAGGCGCTCGTCCAGCTCGTCCAGCCGGGGCACGTGGTGGGCGACCCGGTAGAGGACCTCCGACGCCGGCCCGCGCCCGAAGGGCGGACGGCCGGTACCGGCGTAGGCGATCACGCATCCCCACGCGAACACGTCGGCGGCGGCGGTGACCGGCTCCCCGCGTGCCTGCTCGGGGGACATGTAGCTCGGCGTGCCGATCACCAGCCCCACGTGCTCGGCGACCGTGTCCGCCAGCTGTGCGATGCCGAAGTCGATGACCCGGGGGCCGACGGGCGCGAGCACGATGTTGGAGGGCTTGAGGTCACGGTGGATCACCCCCACCCGGTGGATGGCGCCGAGGGCCGTGGCGACGCCGACCGCGAGGGCTTCCAGGTTCGACCCGGTCAGCGGCCCCTGCGCGTCGACCACCGACGACAGGTCGGGACCCTCGACGTACTCGGTCACCAGGTAGTGCTGCTCACCGTCCTGCCCCACGTCGAGGACGGGAGCGGTACAGAACGGGGCGACCCGCTTCGCGGCCTCGGCCTCCTTGCGGAACCTGCCGCGGAACTCCTCATCGGACGCCAGCTCCGGGCGCATGACCTTCACCGCGACCTTGCGCCCCGAGGCGTCGTGGGCGAGGTACACGATGCCCATGCCGCCCTCGCCGAGGCGGCGAACGGGAACATAGGGCCCGATCGTCCGCCGGTGGGTCACGGTGGGTTCGTGTAGTGAAGGCTGCCCGTCCATCGGAGACATCCTCCCGGATCATCACCATTTTGGGGATCGATGACGATATTTCGGCAGGGAAAGTTTCGCCGCCCACTCGATGGCCGGAGCCGGCCGGTCATCGCGCAGGTGACACGCACCAGGTCGCACGAGTGGCCGTCCGAGGCCTGCGGGACGGCCCGATCGCATGAGGCGCGGTCGCTTGCCAGTACTTTGACCGCTATATGAGGGTGTGTTCGTGCTGGAACACACCTCCCCTCACGAGCGAGCCGAGACCGCCACCCCCGGCCAGGAGCCCGACGGGCCAGGCGACTCCACGGCCACCGCCACGGCCGACCCCGGCGCCGGCGCACCGGCTCCATCCCCGGACGAGCCGAGCGGGATCATCGGGAGGCGCCGCTGGACGCCCCGGTTCCTGAGCGACGCCGGCGACCGGCAGGCGCTGCTCATCTGGTTCTGCTCCCACGTCGGTTTCCTGATCTACACCTACCTGGCCGCTCCGGGGCGTACCACCGACCCGTTCCTGAACCGGCTCACGCGCTGGGACGCCGAGAACTTCATCGCCATCGCCGAGTTCGGTTACGACGGCCCGCCCGGCATGCAGGACAGCGCCAAGCTGCCCGCGTTCTTCCCCGGCATGGCGATGCTGATCAAGCTCATGAAGCCGGTCGTGCATGACGGCCGCCTGGCCACCGTGATCATCTCCCTGGTGGCCTGCGCGGTCGTCGCGGTGGCGCTGTCGCGGCTGGCCGAGTCCTACGCCAAGGGCAGCGGCCGGTTCGCCGTGGCGGCGCTGTTCCTCAGCCCCTTCGCGGCCTTCCTCTACACCGGATACTCCGAATCGCTGTTCCTGGCGCTCGCGATCTGCGCCTGGCTGCTGGCCCGCAACGGCCGGTGGGACGACGCCGCGCTGTGCGCCACGGCGGCGACCGTGGTGCGCATCTCCGGCCTGTTCCTGGCCCTCGGCCTGCTGATCATGTTCCTGGTGGCCGCCAACGGCCGCAAAGCGCCAGGCGGCTGGCGCGCCCTCCCCTGGCTGGCCCTGCCCGGCGTGCCGATAGTGCTGTACACCGTCTTCCAGTGGACCCGCACCGGGGACTGGCTGGCCTACAACACCGTCCAGGACCGGTTCTGGGGCCGGCACGCCGTCTGGCCGTGGGAGGCCTTCCTCAACACCTGGAACATGTCCGACGACGTCCCGACGCTCACCATGTCCTACTACGAGGAGATGATCGCCGCCGCGGTGCTGCTGGTCCTGGCGATCTGCCTGGCGGTACGCCGCCGCTGGCCCGAGCTGGCCTACATCGCCCCTCAGGTGCTGTCGTTCCTCACCCTGTCGTCGTTCTACCTGTCCATCGGCCGCGCGTCCTTGACCTGGTTCCCGCTGTGGGTGGCACTCGGCGTGGCCGGCGTCCGGCGACCCTGGGTGTGGTACGTGAGCATGGCGGTCATGGTCCCCGTCATGGCCATCAACGTCGGCAACTTCACCACAGGCGCGTGGATCGGCTGAGCCGGCGCCTACGCGAACCGCGACCGGCCGTCCCCGCGGTCAGGGCCTACGGCCAGGAGGAGTCCTGCTCGGGGTCGGCGCCTTCGGACAGGAGCTTGAGGTCGGACTCGACCATCATGGCGACGAGCTCCTCGAAGGCCACGGTGGGCTCCCAGCCGAGCTGGACGCGGGCCTTCTTCGGGTCGGCGCAGAGCAGGTCCACCTCGGCGGGCCGGTGCAGGGCCTGGTCGCCGACCACGTAGCTCTCCCAGTCGAGCTGCGCCGCCTCGAACGCCGCGATCACCAGCTCGCGGACCGACTGCGTGTGCCCGGTGCCGATGACATAGTCCTCGGGTGTCCCGGCCTGGAGCATCAGCCGCATGGCCTGGACGTAGTCGCCCGCGTACCCCCAGTCGCGACGGGCCTCGAGGTTGCCGAGCCGCAGCTCGGAGGCGAGGCCGAGCTTGATCCTCGCGACCCCCAGCGTCACCTTGCGGGTGACGAACTCGGCGCCGCGCCGGGGCGACTCGTGGTTGAACAGGATGCCGGAGACGGCGAACATCCCGTAGGACTCGCGGTAGTTCTGGGTGAGGAAGTGCCCGTAGGCCTTGGCCACGCCGTACGGCGAGCGGGGGTGGAACGGGGTCCGCTCGTTCTGCGGCGTCTCGCGCACCTGGCCGAACATCTCCGACGACGAGGCCTGGTAGAACCGGATCTGGCCCGAGCCGGCCGCCCGCGAGGAGGTGATCCCGGAGCAGACCCTGATCGCCTCGAGCATGCGCAGCACGCCCATGCCGGTCACCTCGGCCGTGAGCTCGGCCTGCTCCCAGGACATCGGCACGAAGGAGATGGCGCCCAGGTTGTAGACCTCGTCGGGCTGGACGCGTTCCACCGCGCTGATCAGCGAACCCTGGTCGAGGAGGTCGCCTCGTACGAGCTGGACGTCCTGGAGGAGCCGGCGGACGCGTGCGACCCGGGGGTTGGCCTGGCCGCGTACCAGGCCCCAGACGTCATATCCCTGGTCGAGCAGGTGCTCGGCGAGGTAGGAGCCGTCCTGCCCGGTGATGCCAGTGATCAGCGCACGCCTGGCCAACGGGTCCTCCTTGTTCTTCGGGCTCGGCAGCTTGTACGGCTTAGCCCGAACTTTGAGCTGTAAGACGCGAATGTACCGCCATGGGACCCGTCAAGCGCTATGGGGCGCTGAGGATCTTGCCCGCCATCCGGGTAGAACGCGTTCTACCGAGTGACGCTCGGTCGAGCTAACGTCGCAGCTCGCACGGTGTGAGGGTGATGTGAGGCACAATTCCAGATTGGATACGGGCCTACACCCAGATGGTAGGCTTCGCGGCTAAGATCGGCTTCGCGGTATATGCCGGTGTGGGCGACTGCCGAGCACCGCTCTCGAAAGGGGTGTCCGTGGAGGTTCCAGACGACGAGCGAGGCCAGGCAGGGGAATCCCCCGAGGGCAGGCTGCGGGTGGCCCTCCTGTCGTACCGGAGCAAGCCCACCTGCGGCGGCCAGGGCGTCTACCTGCGCCACCTCAGCCGCGAGCTGGTCGCACTCGGGCACTACGTCGAGGTCTTCTCCGGACCGCCCTACCCCGAGCTGGACGAGGGGGTCGTGCTCACCGAGGTGCCGAGCCTGGACCTCTACCGCGACGAGGACCCCTTCCGCACCCCCGGGCTCAGCGAGTACCGCGACTGGATCGACGTGCTCGAAGTCGCGACGATGTGGACGGCGGGCTTCCCCGAGCCGCTGACCTTCAGCCTGCGCGCGCTGCGCGAGCTGAAGAAGCGGCAGGGCGACTTCGACGTCGTGCAGGACAACCAGACGCTCGGCTACGGAGTGCTCGGCATCCAGAAGCTCTTCCCGGTCGTCGGCACCATCCACCACCCGATCAGCGTGGACCGGCGCATCGAGCTGAAGGCCGCGCCACTCCGCAAGCAGCTGTCGATGCGCCGCTGGTACGGATTCGTGCGCATGCAGAGCATCGTCGCGCCCCGCCTGAAGCCGATCCTCACGGTCAGCGAGTCCAGCCTCGCCGACATCCACCGCGACTTCAACGTGCCGCAGAGCAGCATGCGGCTCATCCCGCTCGGCGTCGACACCCGCTACTTCCACCCGCGCCCGCACCTGCCCAAGCGCAAGGGGTCGATCGTCGCCGTCGCGAGCGCCGACTCCCCCATGAAGGGCGTCGCCACCCTGCTGCGCGCGGTCGCCAAGCTCGCCACCGAGCGCGACGTCAACCTCACCGTGGTCAGCAAGCCCACGGCCGGTGGCCCGACCGAGAAGCTCGTCCAGGAGCTGGCCCTCGGTGACCGGGTGAAGTTCGTGCACGGCATCTCCGACGACGAGCTGGGCGAGCTGATCGCGACCTCCGAGATCTCGGTGGTCCCGTCGCTGTACGAGGGCTTCTCGCTGCCCGCCGTCGAGCACATGGCCTGCGGCACGCCGCTCGTCGCCAGCCGTACCGGAGCGCTCCCCGAGGTCGTCGGCGACGCCGCCGTCCAGGTCGCCCCCGGCGACCCCGAGGAGCTGGCCTCCGTCCTGCGCCGGCTGCACGACTCGCCGGAGGAGCGGGAGCGGGTGGGCCGGGCCGGATACGACCGCGTAATGGAGCGGTACACCTGGCACGTCGTCGCCAAGCGGACCGCCGAGGCGTACCGCGAGGCCATCGAGGCCCGCGCCAGGGCGAAGGCGGCCCGATGAGCCCCGGCGAAGGCGTGTGCCGGGCACGGACGAAGGCGGAGCGATGAGTGCCCGCGGCTGGCGAAAGGGGAGCGGCAAGTGCTGACCGTCGACTTCGGGAAGCTTCCGGTCGGGCCTGGGGTCCGCGTGCTGGACCTGGGCTGCGGCGGCGGCCGCCACGCGTTCGAGGTGCTGCGGCGCGGCGCCGACGTGGTGGCGTTCGACCAGGACGCGGCGGAGCTCGAGAGCGTGGCCAACATGTTCGCCGCCATGGACAAGGCGGGTGAGGTGCCGCCGGAGGCCACCGCCGAGACCGTGACCGGCGACGCGCTCGCCATGCCCTTCCCCGACGCGTCCTTCGACCGGGTGATCGCGGCGGAGGTGCTGGAGCACATCCCCGACGACATGGCGGCGATGCGCGAGATCCACCGGGTGCTCAAGCCGGGCGGCCAGGCGGCGATCACCGTGCCGAGCTTCCTGCCCGAGCGCATCTGCTGGGCGCTGTCCGAGGCCTACCACACGGCGCCCGGCGGGCACGTGCGCATCTACACGCTGGCGGAGCTGACCGCCAAGCTGAAGGCGACCGGCCTTTCGGTCGGCCCCCACCATCACGCCCACGGCCTGCACTCGCCGTACTGGTGGATCAAGTGCGCGGTCGGCGTGAACGACGACGACCACCCGCTGGCCAAGGCCTACCACGAGCTGCTCGTGTGGGACATCATGAAGCGCCCCCCGGCCACCCGCATCGCGGAAGCCCTGCTCAACCCTCTGATCGGGAAGAGCGTGGTGGTCTACGTCCGGAAACCCGCATGACCGAACCGGTCGCGACGGAGGCGAACGGGAAGTCCCCTGACCGCTCCTCCTCCACTCACCGGACCCCCATGCGTCGAGGCCGCGTCCCGGCCGTGCCGGGAATCATCACGGCGGAGCAGATCCTCGCGACCGCGCACAGCATCGCGGCCGTCCAGGAGCCCGACGGGGGCGTGCCGTGGCCGGAGGGACACGTCGACGCGTGGAACCACGTCGAGTGCCTGATGGCCATGTCGGCCGCCGGGCTCGGCGCTGAGGCCAGGAAGGGCTACGACTGGCTCGCGCGGCTCCAGCGGGACGACGGCTCCTGGCCGATGAAGATGGTGCGCGGCGCGGCCGCCGAGGCCAACGGGGAGAGCAACCACGCCGCGTACGTCGCCGTGGGAGTGCGGCACGAGCTGCTGATGACCGGTGACGAGGACTTCACCCGCGCCATGTGGCCGGTCGTCAGGAAGGCGCTGGACTTCGTTGTCGACCTGCAGACCGCGCGCGGCGAGATCGTCTGGGAGCGCTCGGCGGCCGGCGAGCCCGCCGAGTACGCCCTGCTGACCGGCTGCTCGTCGGTCTACCAGGGGCTCCGCTGCGGGGTCCTGCTCGGCGAGCACCTGGGCGAGCCGCAACCGGACTGGGAGCTGGCCGCCGACCGGCTCGGTCACGTGCTGGCCGCGCACCCTGAGGCCTTCGCCGACAAGAGCCGCTTCTCGATGGACTGGTACTACCCCGTCCTCGGCGGCGCGGTGCGCGGGCCGGACGCGCGCCTGCGGCTGGAGGAGGAGTGGGACACCTTCGTCGTCCCCGGGCTCGGCATCCGCTGCGTGTCGGACCAGCCGTGGGTGACCGGCGCGGAGTCCTGCGAGCTGGCGCTCGCCCTCGACGCGATCGGGGACCGCGAGCGCGCCCTGACGGTCTACCGCGACATGCAGCACCTGCGCCACGCGGACGGCTCCTACTGGACCGGATGGCAGTTCGCCAACCAGGCGTGGTTCCCGAACGAGCAGTCGGCGTACACCGCCGCCGCCGTCATCCTCGCCGCCGACGCCCTCTCGGGCGCCACCCCGGCGTCCGCCCTCTTCCGCGACGCAGGCCGCTCCACCGTCCCGGTGATCGACCCCGACGCCTGCGGCTGCTCCCCCGCCTCCAGCCGTACGTAGCCGCGGCCGCGCGGCACCGGCATCCGGTCCGCCGACAACCGCGAGAACCTTCTAAAGGGTTGACTTATATAAGCTGGCATTGATACAAATTTCTCGTGCACGCGTTCGATGTACTAGGCGATCCGGTCCGCCGGAGGATCCTGGAACTGCTCGCGGACGGGGAGAAGACCTCCGGCGCGGTGTCCGCGATCATCCAGGAGGAGTTCGGCATCTCCCAGCCCGCCGTGTCGCAGCATCTGCGGGTGCTGCGCGACGGCGGTTTCGCGACGGTGCGCCCCGAGGGCACCCGGCGTCTCTACGCGGTGAACCTGGACCCGCTGCGCGACATCGACGCATGGCTCGACCGCTTCCGGCGCTTCTGGACTCCGCATCTGGACGCGCTGGCGACAGAGCTGGCCCGCGGCAAGCGCGAACGCCGGCTCCGCGACCCAGGCGAAGAACCCAACCAGAGGGAAACTCCATGATCGACGTTACTCAGCAGATCAACGCCGTACGGCGGCAGGTCGGCTCGCGCACGCTCGAAGCGGGCGAGGCGCGCAGCGTGACCATCAGCCAGACCTACGACACCACCGTCGAGGACCTGTGGGACGCCTGCACCGACGCCGAGCGCATCGCCCGGTGGTTCCTGCCCATCTCCGGCGACCTGCGCCTGCACGGCCGCTACCAGTTCGAGGGCAACGCCGGCGGCGTCGTCGAGCGCTGCGACCCGCCGAAGAGCTTCGCCGCCACCTGGGAGTTCGGCGGGGACACCAGCTGGATCGAGGTCCGGCTGTCCCCCGAGCCGGACGGCCGGGCGCGGTTCGAACTGGAGCACACGGCCATCGTTGGCGCCCACTGGGGGGAGTTCGGCCCCGGCGCGGTGGGCATCGGCTGGGAGATGGGGCTCATGGGCCTCGCCCTCCACCTGTCGAGCGGTCAGGCCGTCGACCTCGAGGCGGGCGCCGCCTGGGCCGCCTCCGACGAGGGCAGGCTGTTCATGACGCTGAGCGGCGAGCGGTGGGGCGACGCGGACGCGGCGGCCGGCACGGACGAGGCCGTGGCGCGCGCCGCGGCGGAGCGCACCATCGCCGCCTATACCGCCGCTCCTCCCGCCGAGCCGGACGAGTCCTGACCCCCTCCACCGCGTGCCACCGGCGGGCCGGCGGACGGGGCCTCCCACGCCCCACCGCCTGCCGCCGGCGGGTCAGCCCGGGAAGATGCCGCCGGTGGCGTTGACGAAGGTCCCGGTAATGGCGCCGGCGTCTTCGGAGGCGAGGAACGCGGCGGTGCCGGCGATCTGGGAGAGCGTCGGCGAGCGGCGCAGCATGCGCATCTGGTCCAGCTGAGCCAGCAGGCCCTGGAAAGCCGCTTCGTCGAGGGCGAGACCGGGGTTGACCGCGGCGAGCTTCTCGCGGGACAAGGTCTCGGGGAGGCCCGCCGTCCAGATGCCCACGACGCGGACGCCGCGCGGCCCCATCTCGATGGCCAGGTTGCGCACGAGGGTGTCCATGGTGGCGTCGGCCGGCCCGGTGCCGCCCATCATCGGGCTCGCCTGCGCCGAGCCGCTGTTCAGCGTCAAGATGACGCCCGACCCCTGCGCTGCCATGTGCCGGGCCGCGGTCCGGGCGGTGACGAAGTTCGTGGTGAGCCCGGTGACGACCGGGCGCAGGAAGTCCGCGGTGGTCATGTCGGTGAGCGGCGTGCCCTGCACGTCGCCCCGCGTGACCAGGTTGATGGAGACGTCCAGGCTGCCGGCCTGGTCGGCCACGGCCTGGGCGTGGGCTTCGACGGCCTTCTCGTCCAGGGCGTCGACCACGGCCACCTCGGCCCGCCCGCCCGCGGCGGTGATCTCGCCGGCGACCTTCTCCAGGCTCTCGGGGGTCCGGCCGGTCAGGAAGACCCGCGCGCCCCTGCGGGCGAAGGTCCTCGCGACCGCGCCGCCGATCGACCCACCGGCTCCGTAAATGATGGCGTTCTTGTTCTCGAGCGACATGAGGTTTCCCGTTCTTCCGTTCGCGGTGCGGCGCCTCGTGTCGCCGGCACGTCACGAGGCTCACTCATAAGACGCACCGCGCCGGAGAACTCATCGTTCCCCCGGCGTCTCACCGCCGCGCTAGAGGGCGGCGACGCGCTCCAGGACCCGCAGGGAACCCTCGGTCGCGACCTCCTTGAAGTCCCCCGAGGCCAGGGCGCGCCGGAAGACGTTGAACGGGGCCTGTCCTCCCTTGGCGGGGTCGGGATAGATGTCGTGGAAGACCAGGGCCCCGCCCACCATGACGTGCGGCGCCCATCCCTCGTAGTCCTTGGTGACGGGCCCCTCGGAGTGGCCCCCGTCGATGAAGAGCATCGCCAGGGGCGTGTGCCAGTAACGCGCCACCGTCTCGGACCGTCCTACGATCGCGATGACGTGGTCCTCCAGTCCCGCGGAGGCGATGGCGGCGCGGAAGAACGGCAGGGAGTCCATCTTGCCGAAGCGCGGGTCCATCAGGGTGGGGTCGTGGTGGGCCCAGCCGGGCTGGATCTCCTCCGAGCCGCGGTGGTGGTCAACGGTGAAGACGACGGAATCGACCTCCCGGGCCGCGGCGCCGAGGTAGATCGCCGACTTGCCACAGTAGGTACCTATCTCGCAGATGGGGCCGAGAGGTCCGTACACGCACGCGGTGTCGAACAGGGCTTTGCCTTCGTCCGACGGCATGAACCCCTTCGCGCGCTCAGCCGCGTGACGCAGGTCCGCCGGCAAGGACACGTGATTCATGATTTTTCCCTTGTGTACGGCAATGCTGGTGCACCCTATCTATCAACGCCGCTCACCTGTGAACCGTGCCCCGGTTCCGTGATCCATGCGGCCCGAACAATATTCCGTACGGCCCTTGCCCCACCTGGTGGAACGTGTTCTACTTTGCGGGTGAACCAGCGTGCTCGCATAGTGATGTCCGACGACGAGGTGGCCGCGTTCCTGCGGGAGTCCCGCAAGCTCCAGCTGGGCACGATCAACCCCGACGGGACACCGCACATGGTGACGATGTTCTACGGGCTCGTCGAGGGCCGCCTGGCCTTCTGGACGTACGGCAAGGCCCAGAAGACGCGGAACATCGACCGGGACCCCAGGGTGACGTGCCTCATCGAGGCCGGCGACGACTACTCCGAGCTGCGGGGCATCCTGCTGTACGGCACCGCGCGCCTGATCGACGAGCCGAAGGCCGTCCTCGACATCGGCCTGGAGATCACCAAGCGGATGACGGGCCTCGCCGACGCGGACGTGACGCCGGAAGTGCGCGGGTACGTCGAGCACACGGGCCGCAAGCGCGTCGCCTACATCGTCGAGCCGACACGGGTGGTTTCGTGGGACCACCGCAAGCTCTCGACCCCCGCTTCGGCCTAGGCTCGGAACAGGCCGTACATCAGGGAGAAGGGCTTCGATGATGAAGATAAAGGTCGACTACGACGTCTGCGAGGCCAACGCGGTCTGCATGGGCCTGGCGCCCGAGGTCTTCGACGTGGACGACGACGACAACCTGCATGTCCTGCTGCCCGAGCCCCCGCCGGAGATGCTCGACCGCGTGCGCCACGCGGTCCGATCCTGCCCCAAAGCCGCCCTCTCCCTCGAAGAGGAGTAGGCGCCGTTCAAGGAGGTCCCCCCCTATGCGCGCCGCCCTGCTGCACGCCGTCGGCGATGACAAGCTCGACATCCGCGACGACTTCACCCTCACCCCCGTGGGGCCGACGGACGTCCGCGTGAAGATCAAGGCGACCGGTGTCTGCCACTCGGACCTTTCGGTGCTGTCGGGCGTGCTCCCCATGCCCCTGCCGGTGATCCCCGGGCACGAGGGCGCGGGCGAGGTCGTGGAGGTCGGCGACCACGTCACCACCGTCAAGCCCGGCGACCACGTCATCCTCAACTGGACGCCGGCCTGCGGCACCTGCCCGAACTGCATCGTCGGCCAGCCGTTCCTCTGCATGACCTACGTCATGGAGAGCTTCACGCTGGCGCGGTTCCGCTACGGCGGCGAGACGCCGGCGTTCGGCATGGCGGGCTGCGGCACGTGGGCCGAGGAGATCGTGGTCCCCTGGCAGGGCGCGATCAAGGTCGACCCCGAGGTGCCGTACGAGGTCGCGGCGCTGATCGGCTGTGGCATCACCACCGGCGTCGGCGCGGCGATCAACACGGCGAAGGTCAGGCCCGGCTCGACCGTGGCCGTGATCGGGTGCGGCGGCGTGGGCCTGTCGGTCATCCAGGGGGCCCGGGTGTCCGGCGCGACGACCATCCTGGCGGTCGACCCGCTGGAGTCCAAACACGCCCTGGCCAAGAAGGTCGGCGCGACCGACGCCTGCACCCCCGACCAGCTGATGGAGGTCATCGGCTCGCTGACGGGCGGCCAGGGGTTCGACTACGGCTTCGAGGTGGTCGGCAAGTCGGCGTCCATCATGTCCGCCTGGCGGGCCACCCGCCGGGGCGGCGACGTCATCGTGGTCGGCGCGGGCGCCATGGACGACATCGTCCCGCTGTCGGCCTTCAGCCTGCTGTTCGAGGGCAAGAACCTGCTCAGCTCGCTGTACGGGGGCAGTGACGTGCGCCGGGACTTCCCGTTCTTCGCCAACCTCTGGAAGGCCGGCAAGCTCGACCTGGAGAGCATGATCAGCTCCCGGATCAAGCTCGCCGACCTCAACGACGCCGTCGCGGCCCTGCGGTCCGGCGAGGTCCTGCGCCAGATCGTCGTCTTCGACTGACCCGAAGGCCCCGAGATCGGCGACCCCTTCCTACGGAGACGGCGTCTTCGCAGGAAGGGGTCCGCGGGAGGCTCGCGTCATTCGGAGGAGAAGGCGGCGTCGAAGGAGGCCTTCGGAGGGGTGATGGCGTTGAGGGCCTTGACGAAGGTCAGGGCCTCGGGGGCGCCGGCGAGGCGGTCCATGCCGGCGTCCTCCCACTCGATCGAGATGGGGCCGTCGTAGCCGATGGAGTTGAGCGCGCGGAAGCAGTCCTCCCAGGGCACGTCCCCCCTGCCGGTGGAGACGAAGTCCCAGCCCCGGCGCAGGTCGGCCCAGGGCAGGTGGGAGGACAGCCGTCCCCGCCGTCCGTCGGCGGCGCGGACCTTCGCGTCCTTGCAGTCCACGTGGTAAACGCGGTCGGCGAAGTCGAGGATGAAGTTCACCGGGTCGACCTGCTGCCACACCATGTGCGAGGGATCCCAGTTGAGGCCGAAGGCCGGGCGGTGCCCGATGGCCTCCAGGGTGCGCACGGTGGTGTGGTAGTCGTAGGCGATCTCGCTCGGGTGCACCTCGTGGGCGAAGCGCACGCCCACCTCGTCGAAGACGTCCAAGATCGGGTTCCACCGGTCGGCGAAGTCCTGGTAGCCCGCGTCGATCATGGACGGCGGGACGGGCGGGAACATCGCGACGGTGTGCCAGATGGACGAGCCGGTGAACCCGACCACCGTGCCGACGCCGAGCTTGGCGGCCGCGCGGGCGGTGTCCTTCATCTCCTCCGCCGCCCGCCGGCGCACCTCCTCGGGGTCTCCCGAGCCCCAGATGCGGGCGGGAAGGATCCCCCTGTGGCGCTCGTCGATCGGGCTGTCGCAGACGGCCTGCCCGACGAGGTGGTTGGAGATGGTCCACACCTTCAGGCCGTGCTTGTCGAGCACTTCCAGCTTGCGGGGGATGTAGGACTCGTCCGACAGCGCCTTGTCGACCTCGAAGTGATCACCCCAGCAGGCGATCTCCAGGCCGTCGTACCCCCACTCGCCGGCCAGGCGGCACACCTCCTCGAAGGGCAGGTCCGCCCACTGGCCGGTGAACAAGGTGATCGGTCGCGTCATTCCGTTCTCCTTCTATGCGTGCAGGAGTTCTGTGCGTGCGGGCGCTCGCGGGTCCGCTCGCCAGGGCGGCCGGCGGGGCCCCCGACCAGGATCCGCCCGCGGGGGGCATCGGGCTAGGGGATGGGGGTCCACCGGCTGTCACCGGCGGCGCTCTCCTCGACGGCGGCGAGCACCCGCTGGACCCGCAGCCCGTCGGCGAACGACGGGGCCGGGTCGGTGCCCGTGCCGATCGCCTCGAGGAAGTCCTTCACCTCGTGGGTGAACGTGTGCTCGTACCCGAGCCCGTGCCCGGGCGGCCACCAGGCCCCGGCGTACGGGTGGCCCGGCTCGGTGACGAGGATGCGCCGGAACCCGGCCTCCTCGGCCGGAAGGGTGTGGTCGTGGAACCACAGCTCGTTCATCGACTCGAAGTCGAAGGCCAGGCTCCCGAGCGAACCGTTGATCTCGATGCGCATGGCGTTCTTGCGTCCGGCGGCGAAGCGGGTCGCCTCGAAGGAGGCCAGGGCCCCGCCGGAGAGCCGGCCGATGAACAGGGCGGCGTCGTCGACGGTGACGGTCCCCGTGGGACCGGCGTCACCGGCGGCGCCCGCGGCGAGCCCCGCCGACTCCTCGGCCTGCGGACGCCGCTTGACGAACGTCTCGGTGATGGCCGACACGCCGGTCAGCGTCTGCCCGGTGACGAACTGGGCGGTGTCCACGATGTGCGAGCCGATGTCGCCGAGCGCGCCCGACCCCGCCTTGTCCTTCTGCAACCGCCACACCAGGGGGAACTCGGGATCCACGATCCAGTCCTGGAGGTACTGGGCGCGGACGTGCCGCAGCTCCCCCAGGCGTCCCTCGGCGACGAACCGCCGCGCGAGCGCGACCGCCGGGACCCGCCGGTAGTTGAACGCCACCATGCTCCGCACGCCGCGCGCCGAGGCCCGCTCCGCCGCCGCGACCATGGCCTCCGCCTCGGCGACGGTGTTGGCCAGCGGCTTCTCGCACAGCACGTGCTTGCCCGCCTCCAGCGCGGCGATGGCGATCTCGGCGTGCGAGTCACCGGGCGTGCAGATGTCGACGATGGCGACGTCGTCCCGCTCGATGAGGTCCTTCCAGTCGTTCTCGACCGCGGCCCAGCCGAGGGCCGCGGCCGCGGCGGCCGTACGGTCCCTGCTCCGGCCGGACAGCGCCGCCATGACCGGCGTGACCGGCAGGTCGAAGAACGCGCCGACGCTGCGCCACGCCTGGGAGTGCACGCGCCCCATGAACGCGTACCCGACCATGCCGACCCCGAGTGCGGCCCTGGTGTCACTCACGAAACAACCCCCGATTCTAGGATTCGAAGCCGAGCGGCAGATACTTCTGCGCGTTCTCCTTGGTGATGGTCTCGGACGCCAGCGTGATCGACTGCGGCACCTGCTGCTCGACCAGGTCGCTGAGCCCCTTGCCCTGGGCGATCAGGCGGGCGAGCTTGATCGCGGAGGAGGCCATGGTCGGGCTGTAGGTCACGGTGGCCTTCAGCACGCCGCTGTCGGCCGCGATGTCGCGCATGGCGTTGGCCGACCCGGCGCCGCCGACCATGAAGAACTCACTGCGGCCGGCCTCCTTGACGGCGGCGAGCACGCCGATGCCCTGGTCGTCGTCGTGGTTCCAGATGGCGTCGATCTTCTTGTGCGCCTGGAGCAGGTTGCTGGCCACCTGCGTGCCCGACTCGACGGTGAACTTGGCGTCCTGCTTGGCGGTGACGGTGAAGCCGTAGGTCTTCAGGGCGTCGGCGAAGCCCTTGCTGCGGTCCTGGGTCAGCGGCAGCGTCGCGATGCCCTGGATCTCCAGGATCACCGGGTTGGAGACGCCCTTGTCCTTCAGGGTCTTGCCGATGTAGGAGCCGGCGGCCACGCCCATGCCGTAGTTGTCCCCGCCGACCCACGTCCGGTACGACAGCTTGTCGGGGAAGACCCGGTCGAGGTTGATGACCGGGATGCCGGCGTCCATCGCCTTGCGGGCGACCTGGTTGAGCTGCTCGCCGTCGTTGGGCAGGATCACCAGGGCGTTGACCTTGGCCGCGATCAGCGACTCGACGGCCGAGATCTGCTGGTTGATGTCGTTGGTCGGCTCGACCGGCTTGAACTCGACATCGGAGTACTGCTTGGCCTGGGCTTCGGCGTTCTTGGCGATGGCCGCGATCCAGCCGTGGTCGGCGGCGGGGGCGGAGAAGCCGATGACGACCTTCGTGCCCGGCTTGTCGTTGTCGGTGCCGGCCGTGGCCGCCTGCGGGGCGGCGGAGCTGGGGGACGCCGCGGGCTCGTTGCCGGTACAGGCGCTGACGAGGGCCCCGGCTCCGACGACGGCTCCGCTGACGAGGAACCCTCGTCGGGCGACGCGCTTGTCCATGGTGAGTATCTCCTTCTGTTCGGGGGGTTGCGGTCCGGCCGGCGAGCCCTAGGTGCGGGTTTCCAGGCTTCGCCGCTGCAGGAGCACCGCGATCACGATGATCAGGCCCTTGGCGATGAGCTGATCGCTGGTGTTGAGGCCGTTGAGGATGAACAGGTTGGTGATGACCGTGAAGATCAGCAGCCCGAGGATCGAGCCGATGATGGTTCCCCGGCCACCGGTGAGAAGGGTTCCCCCGATGATCACCGCGGCGATCGCGTCGAGCTCGTACAGATCGCCGTGGGTGCTGGAGCCCGTGGTCGTACGGGCCATGATGATTACCGCGGCGATGCCGCAGCACAGGCCGGAGAGCGCGTACAGCATCATCGTGTGACGCCGCACGTTGATTCCGGCGAGCCTGGCGGCCTCCGGGTTGCCGCCCACCGCGTAGGTGCGCCGCCCGAAGGTCGTGCGGTTGAGCACGAGCCATCCGACGGCGACCACCAGCGCGAAGATGTAGATCAGCAGCGGCAGCCCGAGCACCCGGGTGGTCGACAGGTCCACGATGGCGCTGTTGTCGGCTTGGACGAGCTGGGTCTTGCGGTCGGACATGCGCTGCGCGAGGCCGCGCGCCGCCACCAGCATGGCGAGGGTCGCGATGAACGGCACCATCCGCCCGTAGGAGATCAGGAAGCCGTTGACCAGCCCGGCGCCCGTGCCGACCAGGATCGCGCAGACGGCCATCACGACCGGCCCGTACGACTGGGTGGCGAGCGTCGTCGCCCAGACCGAGGCGAGGGCCATGATCGCGCCGACCGACAGGTCGATGCCACCGCCGATGATGACGAAGGTCATGCCGACCGTGATGACCCCGATCGTCGAGGCCAGCGCGAGGATGCTCACGAAGTTGGAGGAGGTGGCGAAGCTCTCCGGGGTGGTCACCAGGCCCACCACCGCCAGCAGGGCCAGCGCCACGACCAGGCCGAGGTGGCGCGCCTGCCCCACCCTGCTCAGCACACTGGGACCCGCCGGGCGGGCCGCTCGCGCCTGCCGCTCGACGCGGGCCCGCTCGTCGGCCGGCGGTGTTCCGCCCTGCGGAGTACCGCCCGGGGCGGGGACGTCCATCGGGGTGTCGCCGCCCGCAGCGCGTGCGTCCGCCGGGGTGCCGCCGTCCGAGGCGCGTGCGTCCGTCACAACGCGCTCCCTTCCATGATCATGTCTAGGACTCGTGGTTCGTCGAGATCGCGCGCGTCCGACTCGTGGATGACCTTGCCCTCGCGAAGGACGAGGACCCGGTCGGCCAGGCCGAGCACCTCGGGGACCTCGCTGGACACCAGCAGCACGCCCACGCCCTGGTCCGCGAGCCGCCGGATCACGGCGTACAGCTCGGCCCTCGCGCCCACGTCGACGCCCCGGGTCGGCTCGTCGAGGAGCAGCAGCTTGCGGTCCTCGACGAGCCACCGGGCGAACACGGCCTTCTGCTGGTTGCCCCCCGAGAGGGTCCTGACCGGGCGGCGCGGGTCCGCGGGGCGGATGTCGAGCGTCTCGACCAGGCGCGTGGCCGCGGCGTTCTCGCCCTTGCGGTCCATCCAGCCGAACCGGGCGTACCTGCCGAGGCCGGCGATCGTGATGTTGCGCGCGACGCTCTCGTCCATCAGCAGGGCCTGCGACTTGCGCTCCTCGGGCGCCAGCCCCATGCCCCGCCGTACGGCGCTGGAGGTGCTGCCGGGGCGCACCGGTTCGCCGGCGAGCACCACCCGGCCCGAGGCCGGCTTGCGGGCGCCGTAGACGGTCTCGACGATCTCCGACCGGCCTGAGCCGACCAGCCCGGCGAGGCCGACGATCTCGCCCTCCCTGACGGTGAGCGAGACGTCCGCGAAGCGTCCGGGCAGCGTCAGGCCCTCGACCCTCAGCACCTCAGGACGGTTGTCGTGCGATCCGGGCTCCGGGCGCGGCGGGAAGACGTACTCCACGTCCCTGCCGGTCATCAGCGACACGACCGTGGAGGTGGGCGTCTCACGGGCCGCGAGCCCGACGGCGGCGGTCCTGCCGTCCTTGAGGACCGTGACCCGGTCGCCGATCTCACGGATCTCCTCCAGCCGGTGGGAGATGTAGACGACGGCCACTCCCTGCGCGGTCAGCTCCCGGATGATCCGGAACAGGTTGCCCACCTCGTCGTGCGCGAGGGCCGCCGACGGCTCGTCCATGACGATCAGCCGCGCGTCGTGGGACAGGGCCCGCGCCATGCTGACGATCTGCTTTCCGGCCGCGGGAAGCCGTCCGACCTCGATCGTCGGACGCATCTCGCCGTGCCCGAGGCGGCCGAGCAACTCGGCGGCGGCCCTGTTCATCTGCCCCCTGCGGGTGAAGCCGAGGGCCGCGTGCTCGTGGCCGAGGAAGATGTTCTCGGCGACCGAGAGCCCGTCGACCAGGTCGAGCTCCTGGTAGATGGTCGAGATGCCGGCCCTGATGGCCGCGATGGGCCCGGCGAACCGGACCGGCTCGCCGCCGAACGTCACGGTGCCCTCGTCCGGCTGGTGGGCCCCGGCCAGGATCTTGATCAGTGTGGACTTGCCCGCGCCGTTCTGCCCGAGCAGGCAGTGCACCTCACCTGCGCGGACGTCCAGATCGACGCCGTCCAAGGCGCGGACGCCGGGGAACTGCTTCACGATCCCTCGCATGACGAGCAGGTCGCTCACGGGGCCTCCGGGGAGTGCGGGTGCGGTACGGGGGAACGGCCGGCGGGGGGCCGCCGGACGGCGGATCACGGACGTGCGGCCAGGGGACGCGGACGGGGAGGTTAGGCGGACGGGGGACTAGGAAGCGGTGAAGACGTGGTCGCTGATGAGCCGGGTGCCCCCGATGACCCCGGCGGTGTCGCCGAGCTCCGAGAGCACGATGGGCAGGTTCCCGGTGGCCAGCGGCAGAGACCTGCGGTAGACGACGCTCCTGATCTCGGCGAGCAGTACGTGCCCCAGGCGGGCCACCCCTCCCGCGATGATCACCAGGCCGGGGTTGAAGAAGCTGACGAGGCCGGCGAGCACCTGTCCCGCCTGGCGCCCGCCGTCCCGGATGAGCTGGATCGCGGCCGGGTCCCCGAGGATCGCGGCGGCGGCCACGTCCTCGGCGGACAGCTTCCCGCCCGAGGCCAGCCGCTCCGCCAGGTACGGCGACCGCGGAGCGATCCTGACCGCCTCCCTGGCGAGCGCCGCGCCGCCGAAGTACGCCTCCAGGCAGCCGGTGTTGCCGCACGTGCAGGTCGGCCCCTGATCGTCGACCCGCATGTGCCCGATGTCCCCGGCGCTTCCCGACACGCCCCGGTAGATCTTGCCGTCGACGACGATGCCGCAGCCGATGCCCGTGCCGATCTTGATGAGCAGGAAGTCGTCGACCTGCCTCGCCAGGCCGGCGTGCAGCTCCCCCAGAGCCATGAGGTTCACGTCGTTGTCGACCATGGCGGGGCAGCCGAGCTCCTGGCTGACGGCCTCCTTGACCGGGTAGCGGTCCCAGCCGGGCATGATCGGCGGCGCGACCGGCACGCCCTCGCGGAAGCTCACCGGGCCGGGCACGCCGATGCCCGCGCCGTGGAGCTGGGTGAACAGTCCCTCCTCGCGCAGCTTGCCGAGGAGCTCCATCGCCCGGCCCAGCACCGCGACCGGGCCCTCGCGGACGTCGCACGGCTCGCTGAGGTGGCCCAGGATCTCCAGCTCGCCGTCGGTGACCGCGACGTCCACCGAGGTGGCGCCTATGTCGATGGCGGCGAACCTCATGTGGGGCGACAGCCGGACCATGCCCGACCGCCTGCCGCCGCGCGAGGCCGCCAGCCCGGCCGGCTCGACCATGCCCATCTCGATGAGACGGTCCAGCTCGAGGTTGAGCTTGGAGCGGGAGAGCTCGACGACGTCCCCGAGCTCCGCGCGCGACCGGCCGCCGTCGCGCAGCAGGCGCAGCAGGGTCGCCTGATGAACGTTGTCGGGCCGTACGGGCATGCGTTTCACAGCGCCTCCGGTGCGGAGTGGTGTGACGCCGAAGCTAGTTCACTTCCGCCGCGCCGGGAAGGCCTTTTTGATGACAATTCATAACTTTCGCCGTTATCAACGAAAGCGAGTGACCCAGGTCACCGCCACGAGAAAGCCGCGCCGTCACAGGAGGTTCGCCCGTGACGGCGCGGCCGCGGCAAGAGGCGCGCGTCTCTGAACGAGACGGGCGCGATGAGAGGGCGGGCCTCTAGAACATGGCCTTCATGGAAGCGCCGGCCTGCTCGCCCAGCGTCGTCGGCCGGAGGTAGGGCTCCTCGGCGAGGATGGCCTCCCAGTTGTCGCGGATCGCCTCGATCGTCAGATCGTCCGTCCGCCACCCCGGGCCCTCGGCCACGAAGACGCGGGCCACGCGGCCGGCGCCCACGCTGAACACCTCACCCGTGGTCTCGCAGCTCTCGTGCGCGAGGAACGCCACCACCGGGCTCACCCGGTCGGGGGTGAACTTCTGCTCGAACTCGGCGGGAAGCAGCGCCTCGGTCATCCGCGTCCAGGCGATCGGCGCGATCGCGTTGGCCTTGATCCCGGCGCGCGCCCCCTCGATGGCGAGGGTCTTGGTCAGGCCGACCAGCCCCATCTTCGCCGTGGAGTAGTTCGCCTGGCCGAAGTTGCCGAACAGGCCGGCGGGCGAGGAGGTGTTGACGATACGGCCGTACCCCTGTTCCTTCATGTGCGGGAACGCCGCCCGGCTGACCAGGAACGACCCGCGGACGTGCACGGCCAGCACGGCGTCGAACTCCTCCACCGTCATCTTGCCGAACGACTTGTCGCGCAGGATGCCGGCGTTGTTGACGACGATGTCCACCCGGCCGAACGCGTCCCGGGCGGCCTGGACGATCGCCTCGGCGCCCTCGGGGGTCGCCACGTTGCCGGCGTTGGAGATCGCCTCGCCGCCGTTCTTGACGATCAGCTCGACGACCTCGGCCGCGGGCCCCGTGGACGCTCCGGTGCCGTCGAGCGCGCCGCCGAGGTCGTTGACGACGACCCTCGCACCGCGTTCGGCGAACAGGAGCGCGTGCGACCGGCCGAGGCCGTGTCCGGCGCCGGTGACGACCGCGACCTTCCCGTCGAACCTGAGTTCGGACATGTCGCCCAACCCTTCCAGGAGAACAAGATTCTAGTGAGCCGAGAATATCGCGCGACGCGCTCACGCCCCAGACCCGCCCGGCAACACGCCGGAGCAAGTAGCGGATAGTGATCAGATGAGGCAGATTCTGCTATAGTTTCTGCCCTGCATGGGCGAGGGTCAGCGTCGACCCCTATCTCCGCACGGCCCCGTCCGAGACCCCCCGGGCTGGAGGCCGCGCATGCCCGCACAGCCGCCCATCCGCGTGATCCAGTGGGCCACGGGTGCCGTTGGCAGCTATGCGCTTCGCAGCATCATCACCCGGCCCGAGTTCGAACTGGCCGGCGTGCTCGTGTACGACCCGGACAAGGTCGGGCTGGACGCCGGGCCCCTGGTCGGGCTGCCCGAGACCGGCGTGCTCTGCGCCGACGACGTCGACCGCGTCCTGGCCACCGAAGCCGACTGCGTCCTGCACATGCCGCTGCCCGCCGCCTACTTCGGCGGAGACTACAGCGCCGACCTGCAGACGGTGTGCGCGCTCCTCGCCTCTGGCAAGAACGTCATCACCACCACCGGCTTCGTCTACCCGCAGGTGTACGGGGCGGGCGTCGTCGAGCCCCTGGAGGAGGCCTGCCGGGCGGGAGGCACCTCGGTGTACGGCACCGGCATCAACCCGGGGTTCATGAGCGACCTGCTGCCACTGGCCCTGACCGGGCTGTCGACACGGCTCGACCACATCTACGTGCGCGAGTCCTCCGACTACCTCGGGCACCCCTCGCGGCAGATAGTCATGGACCTGATCGGGTTCGGCCGCGCCCCCAAGGACTACGGCATGGCCGTGCGCCCCTTCCGGTCCGTGCAGCGAGCGCTCTTCTCCGAGAGCGTCCAACTCGTCGCCTGCGCGCTCGGCGTCAAGCTGGACGAGGTGGAGGAGACCGACGAGTACGAACTGGCCACCGAGGAGTTCGAGATCATGGCGGGGGTCGTCCGGCCGGGCACCGTCTGCGCCTCACGGTGGATCTTCTCCGGGCTCATCCGGGGGCGGCCGTTCATGACGGTGGAATGCGTGTACAAGGCCGACGCCGCCAAGGTCCGCCGGTGGCCCGAGCCGGGCTTCGCCATCCACATCGAGGGCCGCCCCCAGCTCATGCTGAAGGTCGACGAGGTGTCCCACGGGCTGGCGGGCGCCGCCGCGCACGCGGTCAACGCCATCGCCTCGGTCTGCGCGGCCCCCCCGGGCATCCGCACCCTCCTGGACCTCCCCCTGACCACCGGCCGAGGCACCACCCGCCTCGCCTGACCAGCCCCTGTGTTCCCCTGAACCCCGCGGCACAGCTCGACACCGCTAACACGGCTCGTCGGATTCTGCCCGCCGCCAGATCCCAAAGCCCTACCCGGTCACCCTTGACGATTCAGGTCACGACAGGTGCTTGATGAGTTCCGCGAGTTGGGACTTTTGCTCTGCGGCGATCTTCCGGGCGAGTTCGACGGTCGCGCGGTCCTTGCCCTCGTCGCGGGCCTTCTCGGCGAGGCGTACGCCGTAGTCGGTGTGCCGGGCGAGCGTGGTGAGCCAGAGGCGGTCGAACTCAGGGCCGGACCTGCCCTTGAGCAGCAGGAGCTGGGCCGGGGACAGCATCCCGGCCATCTGGTGCACAGGCGGATTGTCCGCGTCCGGCACCGCGAACTCCCATGCCTTCAGCGAGCCCGCCATCACGTCGATCTGGGCGGTCTCCTCGGTGATGATCTTCTCGGCCAGGCTCTTCACGAACGCGTCCTTGCTCCGTTCCGGGACGAGCCGCGCCATCGTGATCGACTGCCGGTAGTGCAGGATCATCTCCCGCGAGAACAGCACGTCGGTCAGGTTGTACGGGAGGTCGTAGGTGGCCGCGACCGAGACGGCGCGATCCGGCGCCGAGGCGCAACCGGTGAGCCCCACCAGCGCCAGCGCCAGCGCCGCGACGAGGGCGGCCGCCGGAATGTTCAACGATCTGCCCATCGGCACTCCACCTTGCCCTGACACGACGTCCACGCCGGCTCGGCACGGGCACGGCGGGCCCGCGCCCCGTTCGTACCGAGATACGAACGTCTGGCCGGTGGCGTTCACCTTGATTACCACCGGCTAGCCGGTCAGGCAGAGCCCGGTCATCGCCGGCGGCCAGGGGTATGGGGCAGGGTCAGTGTGCTTGGTCGCCCTTCGGGTACCAGAGGTCCGGCTCGCCGGGCTCGCCCGGGACTCGGCGGGCGCGGCCCCGCGCCTCGAGGTACACCAGGTGGGCGAGGGTCTCGTTCGTGGCCGCCCTGCGCATGAACGGCAGGATGGTGTCCCACGGCCGTGACCACGTGAGGTGCGTGGTGATGTCCCAGCAGGCGGCTCCCTCGCCGCTCGCCACGGCCGCCTCGATCTCCGCGAGCCTCTGGTGGTGGTGGGCCGTCATGTAGTCCACCCGCTCCGCGAGCTCCAGGAAGCGGAACTCGTGCGCGGGCAGCACCTCGTCCACGTCCAGATCCCTGACCTTGGCCAGGGCGTCGAGGAAGTCGGCGAGCGGGTCCGGACCCGACTGCGGATGGACGGCCACGGTCGGCGTGATCCTGGGGAGCACGTGGTCTCCGGTGAACAGCACGCGCCTCGATGGCGAGACGAAGCACAGGTGTCCCGGAGAGTGGCCGGGGGTCCAGATGGCCCGCACGTCCTCCCATCCGGGCAGGTCGAGCGTGGTGCCGTCCTCGATCAGCCGGTCCGGCCCGGCCATCGTCACGTGGTGCCGGATCATCATCGAGGCCCCGGCCAGCTCGTCCAAGCTGAGCGGTGGCACGCCACTGCTCGCCAGCATGGCCCGCTCGCGCTCGACCAGCGCGTTGATCCTCGACTCGTCGTAGCGTTCGTGCAGCAGCCCGGCATCGGCCGGGTGCAGGCCGATCCACGCGCCCGACGCCTCGCGCACCCGTCCCGCGAGGCCGTAGTGGTCGGGGTGGATGTGGGTCACCAGCACCGCGCGTACGTCGGTCATCGCGAACCCGGCCACGGCCAGCCCGCCGTCGAGGGCGGCGTACGCCTCCTCGGTGTTCCAGCCCGCGTCGATGATCGCGACCCCGTCGGACAGCTCGAGGGCGTACACCAGGACATACCTGAGCGGGTTGATCGGGATCGGCACCGGGATCGACCACAGCCCAGGACGTACCTGCTCCACCGGCGGCACCGCGCCGCCCATCCAGGCTTCTCGCTGCTCCTCGTTGGCGGGAGTGACCCGCCTCCCCGGCTCGGCCGCCGCATCTCGTGGTCCCTGGACGGCCGACCCAGCCGCCTGGACGGCCGACCCCGTGCCCTCTACGGCCGGTCCTGCCCCCTGCTCGCTCATCCCCGCGCTCCCTTCGGCCTTCGACGCCACGGCCTTCGACGCCACGATTCTGCCCCGACTACCGAACCTTGTTCTACGCGGGGGTGCGTCGCGGCTTGTACAGGCGGGTGGTCAGCGCCTTCGCTCCCGCTTCCGCTACGGCTCGATCCTGGCCGGCGGGAGCCGCACGTACAGCACGGCCGAGAGCAGCAGCACGCCGGCCGCCACCCACCAGGCGGCGGCCGTACCGGCTCGGGACGCCAGCAGCCCGAGGCCGAGCGCACTGGCCACGCCGCCCAGCTGGAGCTGCAGCGAATCCACCGACATCAGCGTGGCGCGCCGCGAAGAACCGACCCGCCGGTGCATCATCTCCACGCGCATGATCTCGGCCACGGAGACGGCCGCGAACATCACCACGTAGGCGGCGCAGGCCGCCACGACACCCAGTGGCCCGAAAAGCACCACCGAGGCCGCGAGGGACGCGAACGCGACGGCACCGACCATCGTGCCGGCGACCGCCGCCGCGATCGGCCCGCGCAGCAGCCGGGCTACCCGGGGAGCCATCCAGGACCCTAGGCCGCTCGCCCCGAACCCGGCCGCCGCGACGACGGCGTACACCGAGCTGCCGGACTCGGCCGTGCCGGTCAGCGAGGCGAGCCGGCCCGGCGTCAGCATCTCGATGGCGCTGAGCCCCATCCCGATGGTGAAGGCGACGAACAGCAGGCGGCGGAGCCCGAGGTGCCGGAGGCCCAGCTGCAGCCCCGAGCCGACGGTCACCGGCACGTCCCGCAGGACCGACCTGATCGAGGGGCGCGGCCGGGGCGGCTCGGGCATCGCGACGAGCACGACGGCGAAGAGCACGGCCGCGGCCACCGCGGCGGCGATCATCGGAGCGGCAAGGCCGCCGGGAACGACCAGCGGCATGAATCCGCCGGCGAGCGTGGCCAGGCAGAGGGCCCCCGAGCCCATGGCCTCTCCTCTTGCCAGGCCGGGCTTGAGGTCGGCCTCGGGACCCTCGACGGCGTGCAGCGTGTCGACGTACCACGCCTGCGCGGGCCCGCTGGACAGCGCCCGGGCGATGCCTTTGAGCACCGAGACCAGGACGAACACCCAGAATGAGCCGGCCACGGCCAGCAGGCTCAGCGCCACGACGCTGACCAGTGCCGAGGCGGCGAGCACCGTGCGCCGGCCGGCGACGTCGGCGAGGCCACCGGTGGGAAGCTCCAGGATCACGACGACGACCGCGTAGACGGCCGTCACGACGCCCACCTCGGCGAGATCGAGGCCACGAGAGGTCATCAGCAAGACCATCGACGCCATCATGAGGCCGGGCGGGAACCAGGTCAGGAAACTGACCAGCGCGTAGCGCCGCAGCGCCGCGCGAGGAGAGAGCCCCGGGAAACCACCCGGGGAGGCATCGACGCGGTTGGACGGCCCGGACGGGCGGGCGGCGCTCACCGGCCGTATCCCTTGGTCGGGAAGGCCGCGAGGTGGATCGACACCCGCTCGGCCTGCGGGCTCGCCGCGTCGGCGGCCTCCATCTCGTGGATCATGGCCGAGATGCGTTCGTACAGGAGCGTGACGGACGCGGGCGTGAGGCGGGCGATGTCGTCGGACATTCCGGCGGCCTCGATCCATTCCGGGCCCCAGGACTCGCGGTCGCGCTCGAACGCCTCGCGGTCGGAGAGCAGGACCTCGATCTGCCGGTTCCGCATGAACCCTGCCGCCTCCCGGCCTTCAGGGGTGTCGCCGATCTCCAGCTCGTTCCAGGAGGTGTAGCGGTGGACCGACCGCCACCGCCGCTCCCGCGCGTCGCGCTGCTCGGGGTCCTCCTCGACGAAGCCGTATCGCGCGAGCTGCCGCAGGTGGTAGCTGGTCGAGCCGGAACTCTCGCCGAACTTCGCGGCCAGTTCGGTGGCCGTGGCGGGCCCGTCGAGACGGAGCGCGCCGAGCAGCCGCACTCGGAGCGGGTGGGCCACGGCCTTCAGCACCCGGGAGTCGCTTACGTGGTAGACGCCAGACGGTTCGCTCATAATGCAAACATAACTTTGCAAAGTCTCATTTGCAAAGTCCTGTTTGCAGATTCCCACACCTCCCGCCCGATCACCGAGCCCGTCACCAAGCCCGCCGCGCCCCGGCACGCCCTCGACGCCCCCGACGCACGCACCCCCGGCCGCACCCCCGCCGCGAGCCCCGAACGATGAAAGTTTCATGGCGGAGAGGGAACCCGGGACCGCCAGGGACGAGGCGTGAGGCGAGCGCCGCGGGTAATCGGCACACCTAGGCGACGGGCGCGGGGCACCGCGAGGGCTCGCGACCGTCGCGGTGCGAGGCACCGGTCCATTGACGGCCCTCACATGCGTTGGAACCATGCGTGAACCGTCGCTCTGGGAGCGCTCCCACATCTGCTCCCGCAGGCGCTCCGATCTTTGACACCTGGGGAAACCGCGTGATCAGACCATCCCGACAATGGGCGGCCTCACTGGCCCTCACCGCGGCGGCCACGCTGGCCGCGTCCGCCCTGTCCGCTCCGGCCGCGCGCGCGTCCGGCACCAATACGACACCCGCCTCCGGCGCGAATACGACATCCGCCTCCGGCACGAATACCGCACCCGCCACCGCCCGGGCCGCCACCTCGGCCGCCGACCCGGAGGGCCCCGAGCAGATCGTCAACGGGACCTTCGACAGCGGCAGCGACCCCTGGTGGCACACCGACGGCATCACCTTCGGCACCAGCGGCGGGCGGCTCTGCGCCGACATCCCCGGCGGCACTGTGAACCCGTGGGACGCCATCATCGGCCAGAACGACATCCCCCTGGTCAAGGGCGAGACCTACGCGTTCAGCCTCTACGGCTCCGCCGACCCGGCCAAGGTCGGCCGGGTGCTGGTCCAGCTGCCCGTCGACCCGTACACGGCGTACCTGACCGCCAACCCCGAGCTCACCCCGGACGGCGCCACCTACTCCTACGCCTTCACCTCGCCCGTCGACCTGACCAACGGGCAGGTGGTGTTCCAGCTCGGCGGCAGCGCCACCCCGTGGCGGCTCTGCGTGGACGACGTCAGCCTCAAGGGCGGCGCCGAGCCCGACGTGTACAAGCCCGACACCGGACCGCGCGTCCGCGTCAACCAGGTCGCCTATCTGCCCAAGGGCCCGAAGAACGCCACCGTGGTGACCGAGGCGACCGACGCGCTGCCCTGGGAGCTGAAGGACGCCGCCGGCAAGGTCGTCGCCTCCGGCCGGACCACGCCGCGCGGCGTGGACGACAGCTCGGGACAGAACGTCCACTCCATCGACTTCGGCTCCTATAGCAAGGCGGGCGCCGGCTACACGCTGTCGGCGGACGGCGAGACCAGCCGCCCGTTCGACATCGGCGCCGCCGCCTACGAGACGCTCCGCTCGGACGCGCTGAAGTTCTACTACCCGCAGCGCAGCGGCATCGAGATCCTCGACACGCTGCGTCCCGGCTACGCCCGGCCCGCCGGCCACGTCGGGGTCGCGCCGAACCAGGGCGACACGAACGTGCCCTGCCAGCCGGGGGTCTGCGAGTACTCCCTGGACGTCTCCGGCGGCTGGTACGACGCGGGCGACCACGGCAAGTACGTCGTCAACGGCGGCATCTCGGTCGCCCAGCTCATGAGCGAGTTCGAGCGCACCAAGAACGCCGCGACGGCCAGGCCGATGGGCGACGGCGCGCTCGCGCTGCCCGAGAGCGGAAACGGCGTCCCCGACATCCTGGACGAGGCGCGCTGGGAGCAGGAGTTCCTGCTGAAGATGCAGGTGCCCGACGGCAAGCCGTACGCGGGGATGGCCCACCACAAGATCCACGACGAGAACTGGACCGGCCTTCCGCTGCTCCCGCACCTGGACGCGCAGAAGCGCATGCTGCACCCGGTGACCACGGCCGCGACGCTCAACCTGGCCGCCACCGCCGCCCAGGCCGCCCGGCTGTTCGCCCCGTACGACCCGGCGTTCGCGGCGAAGAACCTGACCGCCGCCCGCAAGGCGTGGGCCGCGGCCAAGGCCGACCCGAACAGGCTCGCCTCCCCCTCCGACGGCACCGGCGGCGGGACCTACGACGACGCCGACGTCAGCGACGAGTTCTACTGGGCCGCCGCCGAGCTCTACATCACCACCGGTGAGAAGGAGTTCAAGGACTTCGTGCTGGCCTCGCCGCAGCACACCGCCGACATCTGGGGGCCGCGCGGCTTCGACTGGGGCCACGTGGCCCAGCTCGGCCGCCTGGACCTCGCGACCGTGCCGAACGCCCTGCCCGGCCGTGACCAGGTGCGGCGGTCCGTCGTCGAGGGGGCCGAGAAGTACCTCGCCACGCTCGCCGCGCACCCGTACGGGGTGCCGTACAACCCGCCGGCCTACGACTGGGGCTCCAACAACCTGGTGCTGAACAACATGGTGGTCATGGCCGCCGCCTACGACCTCACCGGCATCCGCAAGTACCGGGACGGCGTGCTGCAGGGCCTCGACTACATCTTCGGCCGCAACGCGCTGAACCAGTCGTACGTCACCGGCTACGGCGAGGTCGCCTCCCACAACCAGCACAGCCGCTGGTACTCCCACCAGCTCGACACCTCCCTGCCGAACCCGCCCAAGGGCACCCTGGCGGGCGGCCCGAACTCCGGCGTCCAGGACCCGGTCGCGCAGGAGAAGCTGCAGGGCTGCAAGCCGCAGTTCTGCTACATCGACGACATCAACTCCTGGGCCACCAACGAGCTGACGATCAACTGGAACTCGCCGCTGGCGTGGGTCTCGGCGTTCGTGGCCGACCAGGGCGACGGCACCGTCAAGGCGCCCGGGAAGTGCCACGTCACGTACGCGACGCACGCGCAGTGGCCCGACGGGTTCACCACCCAGGTCACCGTGAAGAACACGGGCGCCACGACGATCGACGGCTGGTCCCTGAAGTGGGCGTTCCTCGGCGGCCAGAAGGCCGGCCAGGCCTGGAACGCCGCCCTCACCCAGAGCGGCGCGACGGTCACCGCGAAGAACCTGGGCTACAACGCCAAGATCAAGCCGGGGCAGTCGATCACGTTCGGCTTCACCGGCAAGAGCGCCCCGGGCGCCAATCCGGCCCCCGAGCTGTTCACCCTCAACGGCGCCGCCTGCGCCTGATCTCCACTCACCACGACGGCCGGCGGGCCGCCGCCTCCCACGGTGGCGGCCCGCCGGCATCGACGCCCGGCGCTACCAGGCCCTGGACGCCACCGGTCGCGCCGACCTGAGGCCGTCGCGGGGCCGGCCATGCGCGCCTGGGCCGCGGGCTAAGGTATGCGCATGATCGGTGCCATCTGGGTCGACGAGGCGGTCACCCTCCTGCGTCCGGACTTCCGCGTGCTGGCCATCGGCGCGTACGGCCTCGCCAACGGGCCGTCCGACGAGCGCTCGCGGGCCTGGCTGGCCGAGGCCGCGGCGGAGCCCGCGCCGTCCGACCACGCGAACATCCTCGCCTGGCAGGACGCCTACCGCGCGTTCGGCGCCAAGCCGCAGCGAACCCGCCCGTCGGTCGACGCCCTCGTGCGCCGGATGCCGCCTCCCGAGATCAACCTGGTGGTGGACGCGTACAACGCGGTCAGCATCCGCCACGTGCTGCCGATCGGCGGCGAGGACCTGTCCCACTACGAGGGGACGGCCCGGCTCGTGCGGGCGAGCGGCGAGGAGCCGTTCGACGCCGTCGAGAAGGGCCTGCAGGTCATCGACCACCCCGAGATCGGCGAGGTGGTCTGGCGGGACGACCGTGGCATCACCTGCCGCAGGTGGAACTGGCGCCAGTGCGTGCGCACCCGCATCACCGAGAGCACCGTCGACGCGCTGTTCCTGCTGGAGAGGCTCGCGCCGATGTCGCTGGAGGAGCTGTCGGCGGCGGGAGACGAGCTCGCGGGGCTGCTTCGCGAGATCAGCCCCGGCGTGCGCATCGAGTCGCGGCTCGTGGGCTCCGCCTGACGCGCCCTGGTGCGCGTCGAGTCGCAGTGAGATCCGTCTGACGCGCCCTGGTGCGCGTCGAGTCGCAGTGAGATCCGTCTGACGCGCCCTGGTGCGCCGCGGGCCGAGACTCATGGCCCCGCCTGACCTCGTCCTGTCCCGGGGTGGCACACTCATACCCGGTGACGCGAGAGGAACCGGCCCTTGGGGTAAGCATGCCCTCACCCCCCGGACTGGCTACCCGAGCGTGACCAGTTTGAACGGTCCTGGGATGATCGGGTCCGTGAGCCGACCCCGAGAGCGCACACGCCACTAATTTGGGCGAGTAGCCTTGGACAGGTTCTCTAATCAACAACGCCGATCTGCGGAAGAGGGCGATTTCCGCCGTGTCGTCTGAGTCGTCGCGGACAAACCCATTGACCAACTTTGGCCAAAACGAGTGGCTTGTCGACGAGCTGTACCAGAAGTACCTCCAGGACCCGGAGTCTGTCGACCGTGCCTGGTGGAACTTCTTCGCTGACTACAACCCCGATTCCGGTACGAGCCGCACGGCGGCGCCTGCGGGGTCCAACGGCGCGACGGCCGACGCCGCTCCCCGGACCACCACCGCACCGCCGGCGAAGCCGGTCGCACCGGCGAAGGCCGCTCCCAAGACCCCCACGACGACTCCGGCTCCGAGCTCGCAGGCCGACAAGGCCAAGCCCGCCGCGGCGGCCCCGTCGGCGGCAGAGCAGGTTCGGTTGCGCGGCGCCGCCGCGCGCACCGCGGCCAACATGGACCTCAGCCTGGCGGTCCCCACCGCCACGAGCGTCCGCGTGGTCCCGGCGAAGCTGCTCATCGACAACCGCATCGTCATCAACAACCATCTGTCGCGCGGTCGCGGCGGCAAGGTGTCGTTCACCCACATCATCGGCTACGCGATCGTCAAGGCGCTCGCCGCGATGCCGGACATGAACCACTCCTACACCGAGGTCGACGGCAAGCCGACCCTGGTCAAGCCCGAGCACGTCGGCCTCGGTCTCGCCATCGACGTGCAGAAGAGCGACGGCACCCGCCAGCTCCTCGTGCCGTCGATCAAGGGCGCCGAGTCGATGGACTTCCGCCAGTTCTGGACGGCGTACGAGGAGATCGTCCGCAAGGCACGGGCCGGCAAGCTCGGCGTCGACGACTTCGCGGGCACCACGATCAGCCTGACCAACCCCGGCACCATCGGCACCGTCCATTCGGTCCCCCGCCTGATGCAGGGCCAGGGCACGATCATCGGTGTCGGCGCGATGGAGTACCCCGCCGAATACCAGGGCGCCTCCCCCGAGACGCTCAACCGCCTCGCGGTGAGCAAGGTCATGACGCTGACCAGCACCTATGACCACCGCATCATCCAGGGCGCGCAGTCGGGCGACTTCCTGCGCCGCATCCACCAGCTCCTGCTCGGCCAGGACGGGTTCTACGACGAGATCTTCCAGTCGCTGCGCATCCCGTACGAGCCGATCCGCTGGGTCCAGGACATCTCGGCGACCCACGACGACGACGTGGCCAAGTCGGCCCGCGTCATCGAGCTGATCCACGCCTACCGCGTGCGCGGCCACCTCATGGCCGACACCGACCCGCTCGAGTACAACCAGCGCAAGCACCCCGACCTCGACATCAAGTCGCACGGGCTGACGCTGTGGGATCTCGAGCGCGAGTTCGCCACCGGCGGGTTCGGCGGCAAGCCGCTGATGAAGCTGCGCGACATCCTCGGCGTGCTGCGCGACTCCTACTGCCGCACGGTCGGCATCGAGTACATGCACATCCAGAACCCCGAAGAGCGGGCCTGGATCCAGAACAAGGTCGAGAAGCCCCACCTCCGGCCGAGCCGCGAGGAGCAGCTGCACATCCTCCGCCGGCTCAACACCTCCGAGGCGTTCGAGACGTTCCTGCAGACCAAGTACGTCGGGCAGAAGCGCTTCTCCCTCGAGGGCGGCGAGTCGCTGATCCCGCTGCTCGACTCGGTGATCAGCTCCGCGGCCGAGGAGGCGCTCGACGAGGTCGTGATCGGCATGGCCCACCGCGGCCGGCTGAACGTCCTCGCCAACATCGTCGGCAAGTCCTACGCCCAGGTGTTCGGCGAGTTCGAGGGCAACATGGACCCGCGCAGCGCCCACGGCTCGGGTGACGTGAAGTACCACCTCGGCGCCTCCGGCGACTTCACCACGCCGACCGGCAAGAAGATCGCCGCGTCGGTCGTGGCCAACCCGTCCCACCTCGAGGCCGTCGACCCGGTCCTCGAAGGCGTCGTCCGCGCCAAGCAGGACCTCCTGGAGCGCGGCGAGGAGGGCTTCACCGTCCTCCCGGTGCTCGTGCACGGTGACGCGGCCTTCGCCGGGCAGGGCGTGGTGGCCGAGACGCTCCACCTGTCGCAGCTGCGGGGCTACCGCACCGGCGGCACGGTGCACGTCGTGGTCAACAACCAGGTCGGCTTCACCACCTCTCCCGCCTCGTCGCGGTCGAGCGTGTACGCCACCGACGTCGCCCGCATGATCCAGGCGCCGATCTTCCACGTCAACGGCGACGACCCCGAGGCCGTCGTCCGCGTGGGCCGGCTCGCCTACGAGTACCGCCAGACGTTCCGCAAGGACGTCGTCATCGACCTCGTCTGCTACCGCCGCCGCGGCCACAACGAGACCGACAACCCGAGCTTCACCCAGCCCCTGATGTACGACCTGATCGACGCCAAGCGGTCGATCCGCAAGCTGTACACCGAGGCGCTGATCGGCCGGGGCGACATCACGGTGGAGGAGGCCGAGCAGGCCCTCCGCGACTACCAGGAGCAGCTCGAGCGGGCCTTCACCGAGACCCGCGAGGCCGGCAAGAAGCCCCTGGAGCCGGGCGCGGTCGTCAAGCCCGCCGTCGGCGAGGTGGTGCCGTGGTCGCACGACGACACCTCGACGGGCATCTCCGAGGAGACGATCAAGCGGGTCGTCGAGACGCAGCTCACGATGCCCGAGGGCTTCACGGTCCACCCGCGTCTGGCCCCGGTGCTCCAGCGCCGCGGTCAGATGGTCAGCGAGGACGCCATCGACTGGGCCATGGGCGAGACCCTGGCCTTCGGCTCCCTGCTGATCGACGGCCGTCCCGTCCGCCTCGTCGGGCAGGACTCCCGCCGCGGCACCTTCGGCCAGCGGCACGCCGTGCTGGTCGACCGGGTCACCGGCGAGGACCACACGCCGCTGAAGTCCTTCAACCAGGGCACCACGAAGTTCTACGTCTACGACTCCCTGCTGTCGGAGTTCGCGGCCATGGGCTTCGAGTACGGCTACAGCGTCGTGCGCCCGGACGCCTTGGTGGCCTGGGAGGCGCAGTTCGGCGACTTCGCCAACGGCGCTCAGTCGATCATCGACGAGTTCATCTCCTCGGGTGAGCAGAAGTGGGGCCAGCGCTCCTCGATCGTGCTGCTGCTGCCGCACGGCTACGAGGGCCAGGGTCCCGACCACTCCTCGGCCCGCATCGAGCGGTTCCTGCAGATATGCGCGCAGGACAACATGACGGTGGCGCAGCCGAGCACCCCGGCGAACTACTTCCACCTGCTCCGCTGGCAGGTGCTGTCGAACCGCCACCGGCCGCTGGTCGTCTTCACGCCGAAGTCGCTGCTGCGCCTCAAGGCGGCGGCCTCGGCGTCGGCCGAGTTCACCTCCGGCGCGTTCCGTCCGGTGATCGGCGACTCCACCGTCACTCCGTCGAACGTCCGGCGCGTGGTGCTCTGCTCCGGCAGGGTCTACTACGACCTGGCGGGCGCCCGTGACAAGCAGGAGCGCGGGGATGTGGCGATCGTGCGGCTGGAACGGCTCTACCCGTTCCCGGCCGAGGAGCTGCGCACCGAGCTCTCCCGCTACGGCGCCGACACCGAGCTGGTCTGGGCCCAGGACGAGCCGATCAACATGGGTCCGTGGCCGTACCTCGCCCTGAAGTTCACCGAGGACCCCGGCCTGCTCGACGGCCGGCGGCTCCGCCGGGTGTCGCGTCCGGCCAACTCCTCCCCGGCGACCGGTTCACACGCCTCCCACGATGCCGAGCTCGAGCAGATCGTCACGCAGAGCCTCGGCTAACGGGACGCCGGTCACCGTCAGCATGTGGAAGTCCCCCGCAGATCGTCCTGTGGGGGACTTCCCCATATATCCGCTTATGCCATGGAGATGTGATGTATTTCACCGATAGGGGTATCGAAGAGCTGGTCGAGCGGCGCGGCGAGGAGGAGGTCGGCATCACGTGGCTCGCCGAGCGGCTACGCGAGTTCGTCGACCTGAACCCCGAGTTCGAGATCCCCGTCGAACGGCTCGCCACCTGGCTCGCCCGCCTCGACGACGAGGACGAGGACGACTGACCACCCGCACACCTGCCGGTCCGCGTCTCCCCGGGCCTCCCACGGCGCAACGCGATACATCTTGACTTTTGGCCGACGCGATATATCGTGTCTTATACAGATGACCGTGCAGAGCCGTCGAAGGGCGAGACCATGCCCAAATGGACCATCGAGAAGCCTGAGACACTGATCTTCGAGGCGGTGAGCGAGTTGAACGTCCGCATCGTCGCCGGCCGCCTGGCCGTGCTGGCGAGCGACGGCCCGCCCAGCCTCGAGGTGAGCGACATCGGGACACCTCCGCTCATGGTGGAGCATGACGAGAACGGCCGCCTGACGGTGGCGTACAAGGACCTGACCTGGGACGGCATCCTCGGCTGGCTGCGGCCGGGCCGGCGCGACACCACGCTGACCCTCACCGTCCCCAAGGACTGCCCGGTCCAGGCGGGCGTCATCTCCGCCTCCGCGGTGGTCGCCGGCTTCGAGCGGCGCACGAACGTCAAGAGCGTGTCCGGTGAGATCGTGCTCGACGGGGTCAGCGGCGAGATCGAGGCCGAGACGGTGTCCGGCGCGGTCGAGAGCCGCGGCCTGGCGGGCGACCTGACGTTCACCAGCGTGGCGGGCGAGCTGACGGTCGCCGGCGGGACACCGCGCCGCCTGCGCGCCAACACGGTGTCCGGCCGCATCACGGCCGACCTGGAGCTGCCGCCGACCGGCCACGTCACCCTGCACAGCATTTCCGGATCCATCGTCATACGGCTGCCACAGTCGGTCGACACCGACGTCTCCCTGCGCTCGACATCGGGCAGGCTGCACACCGCGTTCTCCGGCCTCGGCAACTCCAGCCGCCCGGGCGCGAAATCGGTGTCCGGCCGGCTCGGCGGGGGGATGGCCTCCCTGTCGGCCACCACTGTGTCGGCCGATGTGACGCTTCTGAGGAGAGACCAGTGAGCCCCGTCTTCGCCCATGGACGCCTCCGGCTGTACCTGCTCAAGCTGCTGGAGGAGAGCCCGAGACACGGTTACGAGGTGATCCGCCTCCTGCAGGACCGCTTCCTCGGCGTCTACTCGCCCTCTCCCGGCACGATCTACCCCCGGCTGGCCCGCCTGGAGGAGGAGGGCCTGGTCACCCACGAGGTCGTGGACGGCAAGAAGGTCTTCACCATCACCGACAAGGGCCGCGCCGAGCTTTCGGCCCGCATGGACGAACTGGCCGAGCTGGAGCAGGAGATCTCCCAGTCGGTCCGCGACATCGCCCGCGAGGTCAAGGAGGACGTCCGCGACACCGTGCGGTCCCTGCGCGACGAGCTGACCCAGATGGCCCGCGAGGTGCGCCAGGGCGGCCGCGAGGAGCATCACCAGGCCAGGGACGACGTCCGTGCCGCGAAGGACGACATCCGCGCCGCAAAGGAGGACTACCGCCAGGCCTGGCGCGAGCAGAAGCAGACCTGGAAGGAGCAGAAGCTGGAGTTCGAGCGCCAGAAGCGGGTGTGGAAGGAGGAGTCCCAGCGCTGGAAGCAGGACTGGCTGCGCGGCGTCTGGGGAGGCACCTGGCAGGGCCACGGTTCCCAGGACCGCGACGCCCAGCTCGGGCAGATGCTGGCGGAGTTCGTCGAGGAGATCCGCGGCGCGGCGGCGGCCTCATCGGTGAGCGAAGAGGCCCTGGCCACGGCCCAGGACGCTCTGTACGAAGCCGCCACCCGGATCCGCTCCGCACTCCGATGATGATCCTGTACGGCTTCCGCCCCCCGCTGCTCCGACTGGGTCCGCAGCCGCGCGCACCATGGGACGAGGAGCCGGAAGCCGTCCAGCCGGTGGCGGAGGCCCCGTCCCCCGCCACCCCCCGTTCAGAGGACCCAGCCCGAAGGCCGGTCAGCCGCCCGCGGGCAGCGTGAAGACGATCTTCCCGAAGACCTCGCCCTGCTCGAGTGCGGCGAACCCCGCCTCGGCCTGTCCCAGCGGCAGCACCCGGTCCACCGTCGGGCGTACGCCGGTCTGCTCCAGGAACGTGGCGAGCCGCCCGAGCTGGTCGCGCGTCCCCATCGTGGAGCCGACCACCGAGAGCTGGAGGAAGAACACCCGGTTGAGGTCGGCCGGGGGGACCGCGCCGCTCGTCGCGCCGGAGACCACGACGCGTCCGCCCGGGCGCAGCGATTTCAGGGAGTGGTCCCAGGTGGCCTGCCCCACGGTCTCCATCACGGCGTCCACCCGCTCGGGAAGGCGGGCTCCGGGCGTGAACACCTGGTCCGCGCCGAGCTCCAGCGCCCTGGCCCGCTTCTCCTCCGAACGGCTCGTCGCCCATACACGGTAGCCGCCGGCGCGGCCGAGGGCGATGAGGGCGGTGGCCACCCCGCCACCCGCTCCCTGCACCAGCACGGTGGATCCCGGCTGCAGCCCCGCCTTGTCGAACAGCATCCGGTAGGCGGTCAGCCACGCCGTCGGCAGGCACGCGGCCTCTTCGAACGACAGCGCGGCGGGCTTGGGCACCAGGTTCCCGCGCGGCACCGCGACCCGCTCGGCGAACGTGCCGTCGTGCACCTCCGACAGCAACGAGCGCTTGGGGTCCAGGGTCTCGTCCCCGTTGACCGGAGTGCCGATCACCGAGTGGACGATGACCTCGTTCCCGTCCTCGTCCACGCCGGCGGCGTCGCACCCGAGGACGATCGGGAGCCGGTCCTGGCGGATGCCGACGCCCTTGAGGGTCCACAGATCATGGTGGTTCAGCGCGGTGGCCCTGACGGTCACCGTCGTCCACCCCTCGGGCAGCTTCGGCTCGGGGTGCTCGCCGAGCGTGAGCCCGGCGAGAGGGTTGTCGGGGTCGGTACGTGTGCACGTTACGGCGAACATGGCCGAACCCTATCCCCGCGCCGCGGCCCGCTCTCTTGAGGCCGCCCCTTAGGCGGGCGGTCGCCCTGGCCGGTCCCGCGGAAGGAACCGCCGCGACCCGCCGCGAATTCCCGGATAGCAGTCCTCGGCCTCATCGCATTCACTTCAGCGCGATCGCCATGCCTGCGGCGGTTATCGGAATAACACCGCGATCCCCACCAAATCGCCGCACGGCGCCCGGCCGGACACGCGGGCACCACGAGAAATTCGAGCGGACTCGCTGATTCGCTGAACCAGGTCGCCCGATTTTTACTCAACGACGCTTTCCCCGACGCCGTAGGGGTTCCGACGTGCGGGGAGTGCGAGATGCCGCCCGATTTATCAGGAAAAATGGCAGAGTAGTGGCCTTCTATTTTTTACCATTACCTCGCTGCTAGCGCGAATCTCCCGCATGTCGGACAACGGTATTGAGGTCGACCATGAGTAGGGTCGGACATGCAGGCGCGCCAGCATCGAGGTGCTCCTTTACTTTGAACTGCAAAAAGAAAAGGACCGCTTTATGATAGACGTCGGTCACCCACGCTCTCTACAACGTAATGTCGGTCGTTCATGGCTGACGGCAGCTCTCACGGGCGCTCTCGCGATGGGCGCACTCGCCGCGGCACCTGGCAGTGCGAGCGCGATCGCGGCCCCGCAGGACCTCGGCACGAAGGCGGCATCCCTGCTTCCGGCCGCGCCCGTGAAGCACGGGTTCGCCGTCACCGCACGGGTAGCCATCACGACGACCACGACACTGACCGTGTCGCAGAATCCGGCCCGCAGGGGCAACCCGGTCACCCTCACCGCCACGGTGGCGGGGACCGGCACCAACATCCTTCCCACGGGCAACGTCGTCTTCCGTGACGGCACCCGGGACCTGGGCACCGTCCCGCTCGAAGGGGCCGGCCGGGCCACCCTCACCGTCCTGCTGGACGAGGGCACGCACAACATCACCGCCACCTACGTGGGCAACACCTCCTTCGCCACCAGCACCTCCTCGACGGCCGTAAGGGTCGATGGAGACGACATGAAGAAGGAGGAGGACAAGAAGAAGGAAGAGTGGTGGCACAAGAAGAAGGAAGACGACTGGAAGAAGCATCAAGAAGAGGAGAAGAAGAAGGCAGAGCCCAAGAAGGCGAAGGAGGTGAAGAAGCAGGACGATGTCCAGGATGACGAGAATGACGATGACGGCGACGACGAGAAGTTCACCGACCACAACCGTGACGATGAGGACCTCGGTCACCGCTGCCGTCGATTCAAGCACAACTTCGAGGACGACCAGGACTCCTCGTCCGGCGACAACATGAACCGCCAGGACAGGGACGACCTGCGCCGCCGTTGCGAGAAGTGGTGGCACCACCACAACAGGGACTTCACGACCCTGATCGACAGGGGCATCCGCCGTCACGTCGAGGGCTTCTACGACGCGGGCGGCGGCCACCACTCCAACTCCTCCCACTGGGACGCCCGTCGCAACCGGTGGGTCCCGGAGCACGAGCACCACTACGAGAAGCCGCACCAGGTCAAGAAGCACTACCACAAGCCTGTGCACAGGCCGGTCCAGCATTTCGCCGTGACGGGTTGATCCACCGTCCCGGGAACTCAAGAGGGCCCGCCCGGTCCATCCGGTCGGGCCCTCCACCGTCCCGGGAACTCAGAGGGCCCGCCCGGTCCATCCGGTCGGGCCCTCGGGCCTCCACCCCTCCGGTCCTGCCCTACCCCGACGGCCGAGCCGTCGGCACCTAGCGCGAGCACTACCCCCACACCTCCCAGCCGGGCCGACGGGCCCCAACCCCCCGCCCCGGTCCCTTCGTTCCACCGATCACGAAGAGCAGTAGCCAGTACTCCAGGGGGTCCCATGTACGTTCGCCGTCGATCCACTCGTACCACTGTCATCATCGCCGCGGTGGCGGCCACGGTCCTGGTCGGCTTGGCGACACTCGTCCTCTTCACCAACTGGAAGTTCGACCGCGAGCTCGCCACGCCGCCGGCCCCGTCGGCCAAGCCAGTCGCCCCGGTGCAGCTGACCGCGAAGCAGCTCGCCGCCCTCCCCCGCTCGACGACGTGGACCACCATCCGCAAGGCGCAACGCGATCCCCAGCCCTTTGCCGCCAACGACGGGCTCGTAGTGCACCCGCAGGCCGCCAAGGTCGTGTACGCCGACCCCGGCGGCGCGCCGATCGCGGTGGTCCCGGCCACCCAGCTCGACGCCCCCACCTGGCTGCCCGTGGTCGAGGCCCGCCCGGACTGGATGCGGGTCCTCCTGCCCAGCAGGCCCAACGGGTCGACCGGCTGGATCCACACCGGCGACGGCAAGACCAAGCAGACCCGCAGCCCCTACCAGGTGCGCATCGACCTCTCATCCCGGCGGCTCACCGTGCTCAAGGACGGGCAGGAGACGGGATCGTGGCCGGTGGGCATCGGCACCAAGGAGACGCCCACCCCGGTCGGCCGCACCTTCCTGCTCGCCTCCCTCTCACCGTCCGGCGTCGACTACAGCCCGGTGATCCTGCCGCTCGGCGCGCACTCGGAGAAGCTGCAGACCTTCGAAGGCGGCCCGGGCACCATCGGCCTGCACGGCTGGCCCGACAAGAGCATCTTCGGCCAGGCCGTCTCCCACGGCTGCGTCCGCCTCCCCAAAGACGGCCTGGACGCCGTCTCCCACCTCCCCCTCGGCACCCTCATCATCATCAGCGAGTGACGGGCGCGAATGTCAGCGCGCCGCCACGGCTCGGCGGTACGCGCCTGGGGTGACCCCGAAGTAGCGGGTGAACCATCGGGTGAGATGGCTTTGATCGGTGAACCCGGTCATGGCCGCGACATCCGCCAATGAGTGACCTTCGATGAGGAGCCGGCGCGCGGTGCGGAGCCTCAGCTGCCGCTGGTAGTCGCTGGGCGCCATGCCGTACACCTCCCGGAACGACCGGTACACGGTGAAGCGGCTACGTCCGGCGGCGGTGGCCAGCTCACCCGCCGAGATGCTTCCGTCGTCCGCGTCGTGCAGCAATTCCCGCACGACCTGCGCCGTTCTCACGTGTCCCGCCGCACGGCCGGCACCGGCCGGCCGGTGGTTCGTCCCCACAGGACCCGATCCGCGACCGGCGCCAGATCCGCGGCCGGCTCCGGGAGATCCCCACTCGCGCCCCACATCCAGGATGCCGCCCGCGCCCATCCACGGCACCGGCTCACCCTCCGGCAGGCGTATGCTCGCGCGCCGTGCCATGGCCACCACCACACCGTCGAGCAGCTCGTCCCGGCGCAGCGCCGTAGCCCCACCGAGCAGAGCGCCGTGCAACCGCCGCACCCCGCCGGCCAGCCCGGGATCCTTCAGAACGGGGTCGGTGAACAGCGGCAACCCGGCCCGCCGCCCGGCCGCCTCCCCCAGCACCTCCGCCACCAGCGCGGGCCCGATATGCACCATGCGGTACGTGAAGCCGGACTCGTCGGTCGCGTGCCCGTCATGCGGATCCTCGGGGTTGAAGACCATCACCATGCCGGCCGCGCTCGTATGGGCCTCCCCTCGGCAGGTGAAGCTCTGCGCGCCCTCCTCGGTGACGCCGAAGGAGTACGTCTCGTGGCTGTGCCGGTGGTAGACGTGCCGCTCGAAGTGCGCGTACATCGCCTCCAACGGCCGGTCCTCCGCCCGCCAATAACGCGACCAGTCCCCTGCCATCCCCCCATTCTCCTCCTCCCCGCCCGCGAACCCAGAGTTCCAAGAGCCCGCACCGCCGTACAAGACCCGGCGGCCCGTACCGCGCCAAGCTGCCATCATGCGTTTCGACACGAAGATCGGCATCGTCGTCCGGGAGGACCTGGCCGTCTGGCAGAAGCTCAACGTGACCGCGTTCCTGGCGAGCGCCGTCGCCGGTGGAGCCGAGGACGTCATCGGCGAGCCGTACGCGGACGGTTCCGGCAACGCCTACCTCGCGATGTTCCGCCAGCCAGTGCTCATCTACGCGGCCGACGCCGAAGGGCTCACCCGCGTCCACACCCGCGCCCTCACCCGGGGCATCCCCACAGCGGTCTACATAGAAGAAATGTTCAAGACCGGCAACGACGACGACAACCGCGCCGCCGTGACAGCAGTCCCCGCCGACGACCTCCCCCTGGTCGGCCTGGCCGTCTACGGCCCCCGCAACCTCATCGACAAAACCCTCAAAGGCCTACCGCTCCACCCCTGACCTCGAGATGACCGCCGGTTCCCGCCTACTCCAGGCCCTGGAACGACGGAGGCGAAAGACACCCACCGCCCCCGAGACGCAATGACACGTCGTACCCGTCACCCGCCCTCACCAGGCAGATAGGCCCGGAGATCCCCAAGGCGCCCACGAAGCCACAACATGTGCTTGAGATCAGCTCGCGAGACCGAGGACGCGGCTTTGATCTCGACAGCCGCGACGCGTCCGTCAGCGGACTCCACCAAGAAGTCGATCTCGTGCCCATCCCCCGGCGAGCAGGAACTAACCGACGAGTAGTCACTCTCAACCCGACATCAGGTAGTACCGCTGGTAGCATCGAAGTATGAAAGTGAGTGTGAGCCTGCCTGAAGAGGACGTCGTCTTCCTGGACGAAGCCGTCCAGCGCGGCGATGCCCCGTCGCGGTCCGCGGCCCTGCACAACGCGATCAACCTGCTCCGTACGGTCAGCCTCGAAGACACCTACGCCGCCGCCTTCGCCGAGTGGGGGACAAGCGAAGACGCCGAGTCGTGGGAATCGATTTCCGGTGACGGCCTGACCGATGCGGCGCGGTGATCTCTACTGGGTCGATTTCGACCCGGTGAAAGGCTCCGAGGCCAACAAGACCCGTCCCGCCGTTCTGGTGAGCAACGACGCCGCCAACCGTGCCGCTACCCGTAACGGACGCGGCGTGGTGACCGTGGTCCCCATCACCTCCAACGTCGACCGCATTTACTCATTCCAAGTGTTGCTCCGTGCCGACGAATGCGGACTTCCCACCGACTCCAAGGCCCAGGCCGAACAACTCCGAGCAGTCGCCGTACACCGACTCGGCGCCCGCATCGGCAGCCTCTCCCCCTCTACCCTCGCCAAACTAGACGCCGCCCTCCGCATCCACTTCGGCCTCTAATGACATCGGACCCGGCATCCGGACATCACCCAAAAGCACCTCCGGCACGCCCCTGGCCACACGTCTGGAACCTCGGGAATGCTGCTTCGGGTCATGCAGTGCTTCCCCAGCCACCGGTCCAAGACGCTTACCGGCGTTAGAAGCCGAAGACGGCTCCGGTGGTGGCGCGGAGTTCGCAGCGGTTGCCGAAGGTTCGCTCGTAGGACAGGCGGCCGCTGTCCCACAGCCCGGCGCCGTAGACGGTTACCGGGTCGTACTCCTTGGTGCACCTGGCGTCGGGGGACACGTTCAGGTCGTTGAGGTTCGCCGAGACGCGTTCCAGTTGCTTGCAGGCATCCGCCGCCTTCGAATGCGTGCCTCCGGGCGGGGAGCACTGCAGGAGAGCGACCCGATCTGTGGGCGTGGGCGATTCGCCGTGCGCGATCGTGAGCAGGAGGACGCGGCTCACCCCCTTGACCGAGGTCCAGGAGTCACCACTCTTGGCGGAGCGCTTGGAGCCGGCCTCCTTGGCAGAGCTCTCGGAGCCGGCCTCCTTCGCGGAGGTCCCGGAGTTCCCCTCCTTGGTGGAGACCCAAGGGCCGGCTTCCCTGGTCGGGTTCCAGGGGCCGGTTTCCCTGGTCGGGTTCCAGGGGCCGGTTCCCCTGATCGGGTGCCAGCGGTCTGTGCCCAAGATCGGGAACCAGGGGACGCCCGGGGCTCCGGGGAGGGGGCGGGGGATGGCGGGCGCACCTCCGTCGGCGTCGGCCCTGGCCGCGGGCGTGGGTGGCATGGCAGCGGCCGTGCCGAGGAGCAGGGCAGCGCAGGTCAGGCCCTTGATGAGACGTCGCATGTGAATCCCCCGATTTCGCATGGCGTGGGCGGTCGTCGTCCTCCCGCTCTTTGGTCGTCGATCACGCGCCGGGCTCTGGATCGCGGGCCCGGCGGACCCATGATCGAGAGCGAGATTCGACGCATCAGGTATCTCTCCGGTTCCACCGGTTTCATAACAAGCCGGTAACAGAGATGTCGTTTTGTCCCGTTTGGGGGTCAATGGCCAAGATCGCCGGAGTACGGTCTCCGTTGTCTCTTTACGTACGCATGGGTCCTTCCCGGGCATCCCATGACATAGAAGGAGCTCAATGAACACCCGAGCAAAGCGCCTGATCCTCCCTCTCGGTGGTGCCCTCATCGCCACCGGCATGATCGGTGCGACCCTCACCACCACCGCCAGCGCGCAGGCGAAGCCGGCTCCTGTGAAGTCGGGCACGCTGACCTCCGGGACCAACGCGAAGGCCATCGCGGGGTCCTGGACACCCGGCAAGCTCAAGTCGGCGAAGCACTACGCCGAGGACTCCTCGGTCTCCGCGAAACTGAGGACGAGCACCAGCAAGGCCTCAGCCGACGGGAAGGCCGGTTCGATCGCCCCGACCGGCGCTGGAAGCCAGTCCGCCGGCAAGTCGAAGAACGTCAATCTCCCCACCAATGTGGGCAAGGTGTTCTTCCAGGTCGATGGCAAGCCGTACTGGTGTTCCGGCACCTCGGTGCAGTCGAAGTACCGCAACCTGGTTGCCACCGCCGGCCACTGCGTCTACGACACCGACAAAAACAAGTATGTCGACGACTTCGTCTTCATCCCTGGGTATTACCAGGGCAAAGCACCGTGGGGGGTCTACGTCGGCTCGAAGGTCAACCTCCACGATGACTTCACGGTCTACGAGGACTACGACTACGACTACGCCTTCGTCAACGTGTATGACGGTGTCAAGCAGACCGGCGAGAAGGAGGTCGACAAGAAGACCTTCGACGCGTCCAAGGCACAGAAGTACGCCGTCGACACGAAGGTCTCCAAAGCGGACTACCTCGACTGGCTAGGCCACGGCGGTGTCGGTTACACCAAGGAGGCGGTGGCTCAAGAGATCGTCGGTCCTGACTACAAGGGAGCCGTCTTCGCTCCTAAGGAAGTCACCAAGGACGAGTACGACCAGGCCGAAGGCCAGGACGTCAAAAAGTCTGGCGCCAAGGCGTACACCACCACCGAGAACGTCACAGAGTCGCAGGCGAACGATCCCAAGTACGTCGGCAAGGGAACTTCCTACAGGGACTCCGCAGGGAACTTCCTCATCACACGCTTCTTCGTGAAGCAGTGGGTCAAGCCGGGCAGCGACGCCGAGTACTACATCACGAAGTTCTACGTGAAGACCTTCACCAGCCTTGGCCGTCTTGGCGATAACGTCGGTGGCCAGGGCTTCACCTGGAACCGGAGCACGAAGGCGAAGCAGTTCAGCTTCGGCTACCCCACCGCCTCGCACCTCGACGGCAACAAGGCCTACACCGGCGAGACCATGAAGTGGTGCTACGGCCAGACGGCCGCCGCCCCCGTCGTGGCCAAGTACAAGGCCGAGGAGCAGCTCGCCATCAAGTGCGCCTTCACCCCGGGCGCGACCGGCGGTCCGTTCCTGATCGAGTACAAGAGCGCGAAGCGCACCGGTTACCTCAACGGTGTCGTGAGCCTCACCCTCGACACCGACGGCAACGGCCGCTACGACCACATCACGACGCCGTACTTCAACAGCGACACCTACGGCATCTACAAGTACGCCGCCAACCTGTGGACCGGGAAGCTTACGACCAGCTGACGGCCGGCAGGGCAACGTAGGGGGCCGGGCCGTATATCCGGCCCCCTACGGGCGCACTCTGTCCACTCCCCCGACCGACCACCCCCATAACGAAGTGACTCCAGGTCAGCCAAGTACAGTGCCGTCAGCCTGTTGATCTGGAAAAATCGCCCTTCACTGTTGTCCGTTCACTTCTCATCACTGGAAGGTACGAAATGCCACCCCGAGCGAAGCGGTTCGCGCTCACATTCTGCGGCGCCCTAGCGACCGCGAGTGTGGTCCTCTCCGCGGGCCCGGGGTCCGTCGGAGCGCATGCGGAAACCCGCACCGCGCCTGCGGGCATCACGTCCGTTCCCCTGGCGCAGAGCGACGTGGACATGCAGAAGGTCGTCGACTGGTGGACGCCCGAGCGGCTGAAGCACGCCAGCAGCTACGCGCCGCAGACCGCCGCCGCGGGCGCCGACGGGACTTCCAGCGCCAGCTCCAGCAGCACCGCCGCCGCCGTAGCACCCGCCGCGACCAAGGCCGGCAGCACGACCAAGAGCCCGAACAGCAAGACGACCGCCCTCACGGGTGTGATCCCGCCGAAGACGGCCCCGAAGACGGTGAATTCCAAGAACGTGAACCTGCCGTTGACGGTGGGCAAGGTGTTCTTCCGCAACGGCGAGTCCGAGTACTGGTGCTCCGCCTCGTCCGTGCACTCGAAGTACGGCAACGTCGTCGCCACCGCCGGGCACTGCGCGTACGACGTCAGGAACGGCAAGCCCGTCCAGTACTGGATCTTCATCCCTTCCTATGCCAGCGACGGCGCGACACCGTACGGCATCTACGTCGGGGACACGCTGAACCTCCACGAGACCTACGCCGCGACCGGCGACTTCGACTACGACTACGCCTTCGTCACCGTCCATCGGGGCTACCGCTGGGAAGCCGACAAGGACGCGAACGGCACCCCCAAGAAGGACGCCAAGGGCGAGCCGGTCTACAAGACCGTCGACACCGGGCGGCTGGAGAGCCAGGTCGGCGGCCAGGGCTTCGCCTGGAACAGGGGCTACACCGTCGCCGCGTACGCCTTCGGCTACCCGGCCGGCCCGCACCCCGACGGCACCCGTCCGTACACCGGCCGGACGATGGAGTCGTGCCTGAACCGCGCCACCAAGAAGATCTCCACGCCGAAGTGGGAGCTGGACGGCGGCGTGCTCTTCAGGGGATGCGCGTTCACGGCCGGAGCCAGCGGCGGTCCTTGGGTGATCAAGTACAGCCAGTCGCGCCGCATCGGTTACCTCAACGGCGTGAACAGCATTACCTGGGACCTGGACGGCGACGGCCGCTACGACGGTGTGTCGTCTCCGTATTTCAACACGGCGACCTATCTCGTGTACTCCTACGCGGCCCGGCAGAAGACCGGTTGAGCCGGCGCTAGAACCTGTATGTCCGAGAGGGGCCCGGCGCGATGCCGGGCCCCTCTGGCATTGCACCGAACCTCCTGGCGCTGCGACACCGGGGCCCCTCGTAAGTACGCGGACACGGTCTGGCGACAACCTTCGCGATTTGGCCCGTTCCCGCCGGAAGGCTTCCCGAAGTTGCCCCGTTCCAGGCTTCGCCCCCTCGTCCGCGTGTCCGATTTGCCGGATTAACGGTAGCTGCGAGGCCGTTAGACGTAGCCATGCGCCCGTTTGGCTCCCTGCAATCAGTGTGATCTGCGTCACACAGGCTGCCCTCGAGTCGCCGATCGGTTGACGCTCGTCACACCTGTACCACTGGCCTCACCTGTGCCGTGAGCTGCGCAGATGATGGCGATTTGCGCCATCTTGACGGCAGATGTGCGCCGACAGGGCGGTCACAGAATGATCACGCGGGGACGGATCCCCAAAAATGCCCGCGTTCTTGGTTACCGCGAACAAGATCTCCTCTGTATGTTCATGGCATTCCCTTTACTGACGCATGGGGCGCAAGATGCGTTCCACGCCAGCCCAAGGAGTTTCCTTGAACACCCGAGTCAAGCGTCTCGTTCTCCCGCTCGGTGGGGCCATCGCCGCCACCAGCATGATCGGTGCCACCCTGGTCACCTCGGCCAACGCCGCGACCGCCCCGGTCAAGAAGACCGTGTCGCTGGCCTCCTCCTCCGAGGCCAACAAGATCACCGACTTCTGGA